>NZ_JBICSH010000001.1:0-1933595 GCF_043196965.1 Nonomuraea sp. NPDC049309
AGACCATCCCGATCCGAAGCCGCGAGCACCGCCCGGTGCTCCAGCGCGGCGCGGCGCGACAGCCCGGCCGCCACCTCCACCGGCCGCGCCTCCTCGTGCTCGGCCACGAAGGCGGCGAGCCGGTCGGCCTGGGCGCGGAGTGCAGACTCGGTCTTGGCCGACACCACCACTGGAAGCACGGAGTCGGCGGCGCCGTTCGTTGCAGCCGGCTCGCCTTCACCGGCCGGGGCTTCCTCGGCGGGCGGTTCTTCGAGGATGACGTGGGCGTTCGTGCCGGAGATGCCGAACGACGACACGCCCGCCCTGCGCGGCCGGTCCGGGTGCTTGGGCCAGGGCTTGGGCTCGGTCAGCAGCTCCACCGCACCGGCCGACCAGTCCACCTTCGAGGACGGCGCGTCCACGTGCAGCGTCCTGGGCAGCAGCTCGTGCCGCATCGCGAGGATCATCTTGATCACACCCGCCACGCCCGCTGCGGCCTGGGTGTGGCCCAGGTTCGACTTCACCGACCCCAGCCACAACGGCTCCTTGCGGTCCTGGCCGTAGGTGGCCAGCAGGGCTTGGGCCTCGATCGGGTCGCCGAGGGAGGTGCCGGTGCCGTGGCCTTCGACCACGTCCACCTGGTCAGGGCCGATGCCGGCCGACGCCAGCGCCTGGGCGATCACCCGCTCCTGGGAGGGGCCGTTGGGGGCGGTGATGCCGTTGGAGGCGCCGTCCTGGTTGACCGCGCTGCCGCGCACGACGGCCAGCACCCGGTGCCCGCGACGGCGGGCGTCCGACAAGCGCTCGACGATCAAGACGCCGACGCCTTCGCCCCAGCCGACGCCGTCGGCGGCATCGGCGAAGGACTTGCAGCGCCCATCGGCGGCAAGACCCCGCTGAAGGCCGAAGTCGGTGAACGTATCCGGCGTGGACATCACGGTCACGCCACCGGCGAGCGCCAGGTCGCACTCGCCGTTGCGCAGGGCCTGCGCGGCGAGGTGCAGCGCCACCAGCGACGAGGAGCACGCGGTGTCCACCGACACCGCTGGACCCTCCAGGCCGAACGCGTACGCCACCCGCCCGGAGACCACGCTGGCCAGGCTGCCGTTGCCCAGGTAACCGGCGTACTCCTCCGGCACCCGGCCGGGCCGCGTGCCCCAGTCGTGGTACATCACGCCGGCGAACACCCCGGTCCGGCTGCCGCGCAGCCCCGACGGGTCGATGCCGGCGCGCTCGAGAGCCTCCCAGGTCGTCTCCAGAAGGAGCCGCTGCTGCGGGTCCATGGCGGCGGCCTCGCGCGGGCCGATATCGAAGGGGGCGGGGTCGAAGTACGCCGCGTCGTGCAGGAAACCGCCCTGCTTGGTGTAGGTGCGCCCCAGCTTGCCGGGCTCCGGATCGTACAGGCGGGAGATGTCCCAGCCTCGGTCGGTGGGGAAGCCGGTGATGCCGTCGCGGTCCTCGACCAGGAGCCGCCACAGCTCTTCGGGGTTGGTGACCTGGCCGGGGAAGCGGCAGGCCATGCCGACCACCGCGATCAGATCATCATCGCGATCGCCCCTCGGCCTCACGGTGACGGCGGGGGCGGCACGGCGTGTACCGGACAGCGTCCGCTCCAGATGCGCCGCCAGGGCGCGCGGCGTGGGATGGTCGAAGACCAGCGTGGGCGTCAGCCGCAGCCCGGTCACCTGGTGCAGCCGGTTACGCAGCTCCACCGCGGTCAGCGAGTCGAAGCCCAGGTCCTGGAACGGCCGATCCGCATCGATCGCCTGCGCGCTGTCGTGCCCCAACGTGGCCGCCGCCTGAGCGGACACCACCTCCAGCAACCGCCGCTGCCGCTGCGCTCCCGGCATCCCGGCCAGCTCCGCCACCACCGGCGGCGTGTCCGGGTCCTCCTGGGCGGTCGCGGAGGGAGCGGCGGCAGCGGTACGGCGTGCTGCGGTACCGGTGGCCAGCTCGCGCAGGATGGGCGGCAGCTCGGCCCCGCGCCGTCCCAGCGCCACCGCGTCGAAGCGGGCGGGAACGAGGAACGGCTGTCCGGACTGCACGGCGGCGTCCAGCAGCGCGAGCCCTTCCTCGGTGGTCAGAGAGATCGAACCGGTGGCACGCATGCGGGCTTCGTCGCGGGCGCTGATCCGGCCGACCATGCCCCGCTCTTCGGCCCATGGCCCCCACGCCAGCGACACGCCCGGCAGCCCGCGAGCAGCCCGCACCGCGGCAACGGCATCGGCGAACGCGTTCGCGGCGGCGTAATTGCCCTGACCCGCGCCGTCCACCACCCCGGCCACCGACGAGAACACCACGAAGCGCGCAACACGACTGTCCTGCGTCAGCTCGTGCAGATGCCACAACGCATCCGCCTTCGGCCGCAGCACCGCATCCACACGCTCCGCCGACAACGACGAGATCACGCCATCGTCCACGACACCCGCCGCATGCACCACCGCACGCAACGGCCGCTCCGCAGAAATCCCCGCCAGCACAGCGGAAAGAGCATCGCGATCGGCCACGTCACAGGCCGCGACCGCCACCTCGGCGCCGAGCCCGGCCAGCTCATCACGGAGTTCGGCGGCGCCAGGAGCCTCCAGCCCCCGGCGAGAGACCAGCAGCAGATCGCGCACGCCATGCTCGGCGACCAGATGCCGCGCCACCACGGCACCCAGACCACCCGTACCACCCGTGATCAGCGTCGTCCCATCGACCGGCCACACCGCACCATCGGGCACCGGCGGCGAGGACGGCTCCACCCGCTTCAGACGCGGCACCCACACCCGGCCGCCGCGCAGCGCCACCTCCGGCTCGCCGGAGGCCAGCGCCGCGGCCACATCATCACCGGCCGCCTCGACATCGACGAGCGTGATCCGGCCCGGCTCCTCGGCCTGCGCCGCCCGAACCAGACCCAAGATCGCCGCCTGGACCGGGTCCGCCGGGCCGTCATCGCCCACGGACACCGCGCCCCGGGTGATCACGACCAGCCGGCCGTCACCCTCGGGCTCGCGGGCCGGCCGCTCCTGGATGCGAGCCAGCACCGAGCCCACGCCAACGCGCAGGCGGTCAAGCAGCTCGCCACCGGCCGGCATGGTCCACTCGGTGGCGTCGATCACCGTGCCGGCACCGGGCGCGGAGCCCGTCACGTCCACCGGCCGCCACACGAGCTCGTGCAGCCACCGATGAGCCGCGGTCCGCGCACCCGACCAGAGGGCGGGCACCGGGCGGTACGCCAGGGACGACACCGTGGCCAGCGGGTGACCGGCGGCGTCGGCGATGTCGAGCCGCACCCCGTCCGAACCGTCGAGCCGCAGCTTGACCCGCGCGGCACGCGCCCCGCCGGCGTGCAGGGACACCCCGTGCCAGGCGAACGGCAACGATGTGTCCTGGTCGTGTCCGGGCAGCAGGTCGGTGGCGTGCAGGGCGGCGTCGAGCAGCGCCGGGTGCACGCCGAAGCCCGAGGTGTCCACGCCGTCGGCCAGCGCCACCTCGGCGAACACCTCGTCGCCGCGCCGCCAGGCCCGGGTGAGGGCGCGGAAGGCGGGACCGTAGCCGTAGCCGCGCTCGGCCATCGCCGGGTAGAGGCCGGTGACGTCGATCGGTTCCGCGCCGGGCGGCGGCCAGGCGGCGAGGTCGTCCGCCGTGGCGGAGGTGGGGGCGGGGGAGAGGAAGCCGGTGGCGTGCTGGAGCCAGATGCCGTCCTCGGCGATGGAGTGGATCTCCACGGGACGCCGCCCGTCCGCCGTGGAGGGACCGGCGGTCACCTGGATCGCGATCTGGCTCCGGCTTGACAGGTCCAGTGGGGCGTGCAGGGTGAGCTCGTCGAGGACCGGGCAGCCGACCTGGTCGCCCGCACGCAACGCCAGCTCGACGAACGCGGTGCCGGGCAGGATCGTCGTGCCGTTGATGGCGTGGTCGGCCAGCCACGGCTGGGCGGCGGCCGACAGGCGCCCGGTCAGGATGGCGCCGCCTGCGGGCTGCTCCACCACCGCGCTCAGGATCGGATGGCCGGCGGCGCGCAGGCCCAGCGCGGCCGGGTCGCCGGACGCTGCGGGCTCCAGCCAGTAGCGGCGGTGCTGGAACGGGTACGTGGGCAGGTCGAGGTCGCCCGCGCGGGCACCTGTCGGCCAGGCGGTCCAGTCCACGCTCACGCCACCGGCCCAGGCCGCACCGAGCGCTTCGGCGAAGCGGGCCTCCTCGTCGTGGTCGCGGCGCTGCAGGGCCACCACGGAGACGCCCTCGGCCAGGGTCTGCTCGATCATGGGGGCGAGCTGGGAGTCGGGGCCGGCCTCCAGGAAGTGGGTGACCCCGCGCCGCCGCATCACCTCGACGCCGTCGGCGAAGCGCACCGGGCGGCGCACGTGCTCCACCCAGTAACCGGGCTCGGTGACCTCCTCGCCCGCCAGGTCACCGGAGACGTTCGAGATCAGCGCCAGTTGCGGGCGGCGCAACGTCAGCCCGGCGACGACCTGCTCGAACTCGGCCAGCATCGGCTCCATCAACGGCGAATGAAACGCATGCGACACCCGCAACGGCCGCGTACGGAAGCCCTGCTCCCGCGCCCACGCCACGACCTCATCGACCTGGGCGCCGGCGCCGGAGACCACGATGGCGCCCGGCGCGTTCACCGCGGCGATGGCCACCTGATCGTGACCGGCCAGCACAGAGGCGATCTCGCCCTCGCCGCAGCCGATCGCCGCCATCGCCCCACCAGCAGGCAACGTCTGCATCAACCGCCCACGGGCGGCCACCAAGCGGCAGGCATCCGCCAGATCCAGCACACCGGCGACGTGTGCGGCGGTGATCTCACCCAGCGAGTGCCCCGCCACAACGTCCGGACGCACCCCGAACGACTCCAGCAGCCGGTACAGCGCCGTCTCGAACGCGAACAGCCCGGCCTGCGCGAACACCGTCTGATGCAGCAGCTCGGAGCCCTGGATGATCTCCCGCAGACTCAGCCCATGCGCCAGATCGCGCACGAAGTCCGACGCGCGGAACTCGGCTTCGAGCAGCTCCACAGCCTCGTCAAAGGCTTGGGCGAAGACGGGGAACGTCGCATAAAGCTCCCGCCCCATGCCGAGGCGCTGCGCACCCTGACCGGAGAACACCACACCGAGACGACCAGACCGCACCCGGCCCACGACGCCCGAAGGCTCACCGGCCGCCAGCGAACGCAGCCCGGCGAGCAGCCCGTCCCGATCGGAGACCGGCAGCACGGCCCGATGCTCCAAAGCGGCCCGCCGCGCCAGCCCGGCCGCCACCTCCGGCACCCCGGCCGAGGGGTGGGACTCCACGAAGCCCGCCAGCCGCTCGGCCTGCGCCCGCAGCGCCGCCTCGTTCTTGCCCGACACCACCACCGGCACCGTGGCGCTGACCGGGGTCAACACCACAGGACCGTCAACGGCGGAAGACGGCGTCTCCAGCGGCGGTTCTTCCAGGATCACGTGCGCGTTGGTCCCGGAGATCCCGAACGACGACACGCCCGCCCTGCGCGGCCGCCCCTCGACGCGCGGCCACGGCCGGGCCTCGGTGAGCAGCTCCACCGCCCCGCTCGACCAGTTGATCTTGGACGACGGCGCGTCCACGTGCAGGGTCTTGGGCAGCAGCTCGTGCCGCATCGCCATGACCATCTTGATCACGCTGGCCATGCCGCCGGCCGCCTGCGTGTGCCCCAGGTTGGTCTTGGCCGACCCCAGCCACAGCGGCGTGCCGCGGTCCTGGCCGTAGGTGGCGAGCAGGGCGTGCGCCTCGATCGGGTCGCCCAGCGCGGTGCCGGTGCCGTGCGCGTCGACCGCGTCCACGTCCGCGGACCGCAGCCCGGCCGCCGCCAGCGCGTCCAGCACGAGCCGCCGCTGCGCGGGGCCGCTCGGCGCGGTGAGCCCGTTGGACCTGCCGTCCTGGTTGATCGCGGTGCCGCGGACGACGGCGAGCACGCGGTGGCCGTTGCGGCGCGCGTCCGACAGCCGCTCCACCACCAGCACGCCGACGCCTTCGGAGAACGCGGTGCCGTCCGCGGCGTCGGCGAACGCCTTCACCCGCCCGTCGGGCGCGAGACCGCGCTGCCTGCTGAACGCGGTGAACATGCCGGGGCTGCCCATCACCGCGACGCCGCCCACCAGGGCCAGGTCCGATTCGCCGGAGCGCAGCGAGTTGCAGGCCAGGTGCAGCGAGACGATGGCGCCCGAGCACGCGGTGTCCAGGGTGATCGCGGGGCCGGACAGGCCGAGCAGGTAGGCCAGCCGGCCGGAGACCACGCTCGGCGCGTTGCCGGTCATCAGATAGCCGTCCAGGCCCTCGGGAGCGTCGTGCACCCGCACGCCGTACTCGTGCACCTCGGCGCCGAAGAATGCGCCGACGGGCCGGTCGCGCAGCGACGTCGGATCGATGCCCGCGTGCTCCAGCGCGGCCCAGCAGGTCTCCAGGACCACGCGCTGCTGCGGGTCCATGGCCAGGGCCTCGCGCGGGTTGATGCCGAAGAAGTCGGCGTCGAAGCCGGTCGCGTCGGGCAGGAAGCCGCCCCGGTCCACATAGCTCTTGCCGGGGGCGTCCGGGTCGGGGTCGAAGAGATTGTCCAGGTCCCAGCCGCGGTCGGCGGGGAAGGCGCCGAGCACCTCGCGCTCCTCGGCGAAGATCCGCCACAGCGTCTCGGCGGAGTCGGCGCCGCCGGGGAAGCGGCAACCGATGCCGACGATGACGATCGGGTCGTCGCCCGCGCCCGTGCCGAGGTCGTGCGCCCGGCCCGACGCCGGCTGCGGCACGGGCTCGCCGAGCACGGCGGCGCGCACGTACTCGGCGACCAGCTCGGGCGTGGGGTAGTCGAAGGCCAGGGTCATCGGCAGGTCCACGCCGGTGGCGGCGACCAGCCGGTCGTGCAGGTCGACGGCGGCCAGCGAGTCGAGGCCCAGCTCACGGAACGGCCGTCCGGCCGTCACCGCGGCAGGATCGCCGCCCTCCACGCCGAGCAGCGCCTCGCCGGTCTCCCTGAGCACGAGTTCCAGCAGCGCCCTGCGCTGCTCGGCGACGGGCAACGCGGCGAGGCCGTCGAGCCCGGCCTCGGAAGGGCCGCCGTGGTCACCAGGAAATGCCATCATGCGCTCCGGAGGTCGGGGTTCGGCGACGGTTCGTAGACGCGCTCGCGGCGCAGCTGGGAGACGGAGACGATCTCGCCTCCGCGGATCACCACTTCGGTGGGCGCGGGGCGGCCGAGGAAGAGCGAGAGGCTGGCGGTGAGCCCGTACGCGCCCGCGTGCGGGATCGTCACCAGGTCGCCGGGCGCCGGGCCGGGCAGCTCCACCTCGCGGGCGAGCAGGTCGCCCGGCGTGCACAGCGGGCCGGCGAGCGCGGCCTTGCGGCCCGGCCGGTCGTCGCCGCCGGGTCGCAGGGGTTCGACCTGGGCGGGCAGGAGCCTGCCGAGGCCGGACATGCCGCCGAACGCGTTGATCCCGGCGTCCAGGATGGCGAACGTGCGGCCCCTGCTCTCCTTGACGTTGACGACCGTGCAGTGCAGCTCGCCGCAGTCGGACACCAGATAGCGGCCGGATTCGCAGGCGATGCCGGGCCGTCCCGCACGCCACTGCGGCAGGTGCTGGTCGAGCGCCTCCTCCAGGCCCTTGCGCAGGTTCGGGTAGGCGGGGCGGGTGCCGGGCACCCCGTATGGGGCGGAGAACCCGCCGCCGAGATCGACGAGCTCGAACGGTTCGCCCAGGATGCGCTGCACCTCGGCGGCCACCGTCACCGTGTGCTGGAACTCGCCGAGCAGGCTCTCCTCGTCCGCGGCGTTGCTGAGCGGGAAGAAGTGGGCGCCGGCGATCCGGGTGCCGGGGACCGCGCGCATCGCCTCCACCTGCGCGGGCAGCTCCTCCATGTCGTTGCCGAACTGGGAGGGCGCGCCGGTCATCCGGATGCTGGTGGCGGCGGCCGCGGTGGCGCTGTTGATGCGCAGCAGGCACCTGGCGACGGTGCCCTGCGCGGTGGCCGCGGCGCCGATGTGCTCCAGGTCGGTGAGCGACTCCACCGAGAACAGCCGCACCCCGGCGGCCAGCGCCTCGGCCAGTTCCCCCGCCGTCTTGCCCGGCCCGGTGTACATGCAGTCGGCGCCGGTGAAGCCGGCGGCCAGCGCGGCGGCCAGCTCGCCGGTGGAGCTGATCTCCGCCCGGCAGCCGCCCTCGCCCGCCTCGCGTAGCGCGCGGGCCACGTCGGGGTGCGGGTTGGCCTTGAGCGCGTAGTAGATCGCGGTGCCCTCCGGCATGAAGTCGGCCAGGTCCCGGTAGGCCGCCGTCACCTTGTCGAGGTCGTAGACGTACAGCGGGGAGCCGAACCGGCGCACCAGCTCCTCGCGCGACAGGCCCGGCCGTGCGGGCCCCGTCCTCTTGGCGTGCGAGGTCTTCGTGGCCTGCGGGGCCTCCTTGGCCTGCGGGGTCTCCTCGGCGTGCGGGGTCTTCGTGGCCTGCGGGCGGCGGAGCTGGTCGCGGGCGTACTTGCCGTGCGCCGACTTCGGAAGCTCCGCGACCACCTCGCAGGTGGCGGGCACCTTGGCCGGCTCCAGCCGGGCGGCCAGCCCGCGCAGCACGGCGAGCGGCTCCAGCTCGACACCGTCGGCGGGCTCGACGTAGATCGCGAGGTCGTGGTCGCCGTCCGGCGGGAGCGCGGCGGCGGCGCGCACACCGGGGATGTCGAGCGCGGCCGCCTCGATCTCCACCGTGCTCATGCGGATGCCCTTGCGCTTGAACATGTCGTCGCGGCGGCCGTCGAAGTAGAGGTATCCGTCCTCGTCGAGGTGGCCGTAGTCGCCGGTGTGCAGGCGCACCTCCCCGGTACGCGGGTCACGGCGGAACGTCTTCTCCGTCATCTCGGGGTTGCGCCAGTACCCCGGCATCACGTGCGGGCCGGTCACCACGATCTCCCCGGTGGTGCCGGCGGGCACCGGCTCGCCGTCGGGGCCGAGGATGTGCACGGTGGTCCCGGCCAGCGGCAGGCCGACCGAGTCCGGGCGTTCCCTGTCCTCCTCCGGAGGCATGACGGAGATGCGCTTGCACTCGGTCTGGCCGAACTGGCGGACCACGCGGGCGCCGGGGAAGTGCGTGCGCAGCGCCTCGATGGTGGCGGCGGGCAGCGCCGCGCCGGTGTTGGTGAACAGCCGCACCCCGGCGGCCGGCTCGCCCCGCCGCTGCGCCGAGGTGATGATCATGTTGGCCAGGGAGGGCACGATCGGCACCACGGTCGCGCCGGTCCTCCTGAGGTGGTCGACCAGCCGCAGGTCCGCGCTCGCGTCGGCGAAGACGATCTCCGCGCCGACGGCGCAGGTCATCAGCAGCTTGTACAGGCCGTAGTCCCACGACATGGGGAAGCGGCAGAAGACCACGTCGTCCTGCCGGTAGCCGAGCGCCTCGACGAGCGCGACGGTGGCGAAGCAGACCTGGGCGTGGGGGCAGATCACCGCCTTCGGCGCCGCCGTGCTGCCCGAGGTGTACACCAGGGCGGCCGGGTCGGTGGGGGCGATCTCCTTGGTCACGGCGGCACGCGCCCCATCGGCCGCCAGGCCGGTGATCTCGGCCCAGACCGCGTCGAAGTCGTGGACCGGCGCGTCAGTGAGGGCGCGTACGGCATCGGGCCGCCCGCCGGCCGATTCCGCGAGCACCAGCGCGGGGCCGGCGTTCTCCAGCACGGAACGCAGATGGAAGTCCTTCATCGCCGGGTTGAGCGGCACGAAGACGGCGCCGCGGCGGGAGACGCCGAAGAACAGCGCGGCCAGCCGGCGGTCGGTGGGGGCCTGCACCACCACGCGCGCACCCGGGCCGACGCCCTGTCGCTCCAGCCAGTGGTCCACCGCATGGCTGAACGTGTCCAGCTCGTGATAGGTCAACATCCCGCTCGAGTCCCTCACCGCCGGCGACTCGGGATGACCCGCGGCGCTTTGGTCGAGAAAGTCGTGGATGAATTTCCCGGAGTATCTCGGCCCGAAATTGCGCATAGTTGACGATCTCCCTCAGGCAGCAGAGTTCAGGCTAAGGCGGGGTTCCGCCCCAGAAGTACCCCTAGCCGCCCCTAACGTGGGAACCGGCCGTTCCGCGATAAGCCCGCTAATTTGCTCGGGTTTACGCAGGGAATTCGCCGGAATCGGCGATGCCGGTCAAGGGGTCGGCAGTGGCCATTCGAGCCGCCTTTTCCGCCGGAGGTCGCCCCGGTAGGCGGCGGTTCGTCGTGCTCTTTGGGTCCCCGGCAGGGGTTCGCTCACAAGGGGGACCCGGACTCGATCCACCGCTCGCCCGCCGGGCCGGGCACCAGGTGTTCGGCGGCCGGGTGGTCCCCCTGCCGTACCCAGGGGGCCGTACGGCGGGGTGGGGGCGCGGGCGCGGTGGCGGTGCGCAGGCGGAGCGCGCAGACCAGGGCGCAGATCTCCTCGGCCGTGGGGGCTCCGGCGATGACTTTGATCTCGTTCACATCGGCGGGTTTCCGTGCTTGCGGTACGGCGGGGGGACGTGCTTGGCGCGCAGCAGCTCCAGCGCCCTGATCAGCCGCGCCCGGGTGTCGCGCGGGTCGATGACGTCGTCCACCAGGCCGCGCTCGGCGGCGTGGTAGGGGTGCATGAGCGTGCGCCGGTACTCCTCCACGCGCCTGACGCGCTGCTGCTCGGGGTCGGGGGCGGCGGCGATCTCCCGCCGGAAGATCACGTTCGCCGCGCCCTCGGCGCCCATCACCGCGATCTCGTTCGTCGGCCAGGCGAACGACAGGTCCGCGCCGATCGAGCGGGAGTCCATCACGATGTACGCACCCCCGTACGCCTTGCGCACGATCACCTGAACCCGCGGCACGCTCGCCGCGCAGTAGGCGTACAGCAGCTTCGCGCCGTGCCGGATCACCCCGCCGTGCTCCTGGTTCACCCCCGGCAGGAACCCCGGCACGTCCACCAGGCTGACCAGGGGGATGTTGAACGCATCGCACATCTGGATGAAACGCGCGCCCTTCTCCGACGACCCGATGTCCAGCACGCCCGCCAGGTGCGCGGGCTGGTTGGCGACGATGCCGACCACGTGCCCGCCCAGCCGGGCCAGCCCGCAGATCAGGTTCTGCGCCCACCCCTGGTGAAACTCGAAGAACTGCCCGTCGTCGACGACCTCCTCGATGACGGCCGTCATGTCGTAGCTCTGCGCCGGATCGCTCGGCACCAGATCGATGAGCGCGTCGTTACGCCGGTCCACCGGATCGGTGCAGGCCACGGAAGGGGGCAGCTCCTGGTTGTTCGGCGGCAGCATCGACAGCAGGAACCGCACGTCCTCCAGGCACGCCCGCTCGTCGTCGTAGACGAAGCCGGCCACGCCCGAGCGGGTGAAGTGCGCCTCCGCCCCGCCCAGCGCCTCGCGGGTGATGTCCTCGCCCGTCACCGCGCGCACCACGTCGGGGCCGGTGACGAACATCTGCGCGGTGCCCTGCACCATGAACACGAAATCCGTGAGAGCGGGGGAGTAGGCGGCCCCGCCCGCGCACGGGCCGAGCATCACGCTGATCTGCGGCACCACCCCCGACATGCGCACGTGCCGGCGGAAGATCCCGCCGTAGCCGGCCAGCGCCGTGACCCCCTCCTGGATGCGCGCCCCCGCGCCGTCGTTCAGGCCGATCAGCGGCACCTTCGCCGAGGCGGCCAGATCCATCACCTTGTGGATCTTCTCGGCGTGCGCGGCGCCCAGTGCGCCGCCGAAGATGCGGAAGTCGTGGGCGTAGACCATCACGTCCTGCCCGTGCACCCGCCCCCAGCCGGCCACCACCCCGTCGGTGTAGGGGCGGCGGTCCTCCAGCCCGAACCCGGTGGCGGTGTGCCTGCGGAACGGCTCCACCTCGATGAACGAGCCAGGATCGAGCAGCGCGTCCAGCCGCTCCCGCACGGTCAGCTTCCCGGCGGCGTGCTGCTTGTCGGTGGCCCTCGGATCGGGTCCCTGGATGACGCCGTCCCGCAACAGCTCGAGCTCGGCGATCCGGTCGCGCATGGTCTCCTGCGGCAGCTGACTCACCGGGCCCGGCGCGGTTCTACTCATACAACTCCCCCGTAGAGAGCCAGTGAAATGCATATCAACTGTCCATGCGAGCCGGACATTACGGGGAGTGGTGCGGCGAACCAACCCCTAAGCATTAGGGGTGTCCCGGCGGTGACGGTCTCCCTCTCGGCTCTCATAACGGGAGATGAACCGCGGTTAGCCGCATTCAACGCCGAACAATGGCCGCGCGGCGTTCACCGAATAACTAATCGGCGTTCCGATACAGGCCGACCTGGCGATAGACGCTCTTGAGATAGCCGAGCATGGCGGCGGCGTCGGGCGGGTCGGGCTGGAGCACCCGCCAGGTGACCGCCCCGGCCATCATGTCGATGAGCACATCGAGGTCGGCGTCCGCGGCCACCGTGCCCTCCTGCTGGGCGCGGCGCAGCATGGCCGCGGCCAGCTCGCGGCGGGGCAGCACGTGGTGCTTCCAGTAGACGGCCATGAGCCGCGGGTGGCTGACGGCCGCGCCCATCATGCGGGCGACCAGCGCGCGGAAGGCGGGGCTCGCGGTCGTCTCCGCCGCCGTCTTCAGCGCCCGCTCGACGATGTCCTGCGGCGCGAGATCCCGCACCTCGCCGGGCGTGGGCACCATGTCGGTGCTGACCGTCTGCTCGACGGCCTGCGCGATCAGGTCCTCCTTGGTGCTCCAGCGGCGGTAGACGGTGAGTTTGCCCACCCCTGCGCGCTTGGCGATCTGCTCGATGCTGGTGCCCTCCACACCGCGTTCGATGAACAGCTCGAGCGCGGCGCGCAGGATGGCGGAGTCGGTCTCGGGGTCGCGGGGGCGTCCGCGTCCTCGGGCAGCGGTCACGCGAGTGCTCCGTCCAGCCAACCGGTGATCTCGGCGGGACCGCCCTTGCAGGCCAGATGGGCGTCCGGGCGTACGAGCATAGCGGGCAGCGCGCGCACCGGCCGCAGGTGCACGACGTGGCCGCCGAGCCGCCGATGCGCGGCTTGGAACGCGTCGTGGTCGCCGAGCACCGCCCAGCGGCCGCGCAGCTCGGCGTGCAGCCGGGTAGAGGTGCCGTCGGGCCGCTCGCAGGCCAGGTCGGGAACGCGGTCGCCGGGGCGCGGCCTGCGCCCGCCGCCGCCGAGCGGGCCGCGCCGGTAGCTGACCCACAGCTGGGACGTCGTGTACGTGACCCGCCGCTGCACCCACGCGACGTTCATCACCCGCACGATCACCCGGTCGCGCAGGAAGCGGCCGACGGGCCCAGAGGCGATGTTGACCTTGGTGGTGGCGGTGCTGCCGCGCAGCACCTGAGTGGCCAGCGGGCGCCGCTCGGCCTCGTAGGTGTCCAGCAGGCGCTCCCCGGCCCTGCCCTGCACGACGAGCGCCAGCTTCCACGCGAGGTTCTCGGCGTCACCGATGCCGGTGAGCATGCCCTGGCCGCCGAACGGGGCGTGCACGTGCGCCGCGTCCCCGGCCAGCAGGACGCGCCCGCGGCGGTAGGCGTCGGCGAGGCGGCGGTGCACCCGGAACAACGACGCCCACGACGCGTCGAGCAGCCGGATGCCGCTCAGCCCCGTCCGCTCGGGAAGGATGCGGGCCATGCGCTCGACGATCCGCTCCTCGCCCGGCTTGTCCTCGGTGAACGCGGGGTCGTAGGCGAGCAGCCGCCACTGCCCGCCGGGCATGGGCATGGCGCCCAGCATGCCCTGCGGGTGCACCCAGCCGCTGGTGCCCGACCTGTCGAGGGTGGTGTCGAGTGTCGCGTCGACGAGCAGGAAGCGCTCGCTCAGCTTGACGCCGGGGAAGCCGATGCCGGCGAGCTTGCGCACGGTGCTGCCGGAGCCGTCACAGCCGGCCAGCCAGCCCGCCCGCAGGCTGCGGCCGTCGCTGAGTACGGCGGTGACGCCGCCCGCGTCCTGCTCGGCCGCGACCAGCCCGCAGCCCCACTCCGGCCGCACGCCCAGCTCGGCCAGGCGGTCGCGCAGGCGCGCCTCGACGCGGGCCTGGGAGATCACCATCGGGGGAGCGGCGGTGTCCAGCCCGGGATCGCCGAACCGGATGCGCATCACGGGGCGCTCGCCGGCGTACGTCGTGATCGTCATCGCCCTGACCGACTCCTCCGGCAGGCCGCTCAGCGCGTCCAGCCGGTCGAGCACCTCCGAGCCGCGCGCGTGCACGAAGTTGGCCCGCGACGTGGTGGCGGGGCCGGGCGCCCGGTCGATCACGCGTACCGAGACGCCGTGCTGGCGCAGGGCGATCGCCAGGGCCAGGCCGACCGGCCCGGCTCCCACCACGAGGACGTCGGCGTCCATGGCCACCTCATTAATAAACGGAACGGTCTCGTAAACAAAATAGACGCGAGGCGCCGCGCTGTCCACGACGGGTTTTCCGGAGCCGCGATGGCCGGCTATCGCGGCGTCAGGTCGTGATCGCCCAGTCCATGAGCGCCTGCAACGTCACTGCGCCCAAGAGCCGCCTGTCCTCCACCACCGCCACCACCGGGCTGTGCGTGCGGGCCATGAGCGCCGCGACCTCCAGCATGGTCGCGTCGGGATCGGTGATCGGCAGCTCGCGCGGCTGCTCGGGCAGGGCGTCGCGCACGGTGCGGTCGGCCAGGGAGCGCAGGAACCGGTCGGCGTGCGCCTCGTCGACGACGCGCGTCAGCATCGGGTCTTCCATGCAGTACGCCGGCACCGCAAGCCGCAGCACCTGGGTGCCCGGCAGGATGCTCAGCGGGCACCCCCGGCCGTCGAGCACGATCAGGCCCGGCAGCCGCTGCTCGGACAGCAGCCTGGCGGCCTCGTGCACCGAGGTGTCGAGTGTGACGGTGGGGAAGGGCGCGGTCAGATCGCGGGCGCGCATGGGGGCCTCTCAGCTTCGACGTTCAACGGTATCGCCGACCAGACTTCCCGGCACACCGCCCATGAACGTACCAAGACGCACGCGCCCGCGCCGCCGAATGTGAAGAGGTTGTCACCATCGAAACAGCAACTTGATACCGGGAACGCTCGCGAGATGTCATCGCCGGGCCGCCCGCCCCGCCCGAGCCGAGCGGCGTCGCCGCCGCCCTCGTGGCCGTGGGCATGGCCGGGCCGCGGCCCCGGGACGTGTTCGCCGGACGCCGGCCGAGGATGGAGGACGACGGCGAGCACGGTGCTGTTACGGTATGTGGTGGTGTGCCGGGAAGTCTGGTCGGCGAAGTTCCCGTCCGCGTGACCGACCGGAGGTCCGTTCCCCCCATGCTCCTGACCGCGTTCGCCGCCCTGCTCCTGCTGGCCGTGCTGCTGTCCAGCCTCGCCCACCGCACGATCCTGTCCACGGCCGCGCTGTTCCTGGTCGCCGGATTCGTGCTCGGCGACGGCGTGCTCGGCGTGATCTCGCTGACGGCGGCCGACCCGCTGGTGGCCACGCTGTCGGAGCTGGCGCTGTTCGCGGTGCTGTTCACCGACGGCATGCGGGTGGGCTGGCAGGACCTGCGCAGCGCGTGGCGGCTGCCGGGCCGTGCCCTGGGCTGGGGGCTGCCGCTCACGCTGGTCATCACCGCGGTCGGCGCGCACTACCTGCTCGGGCTCGGCTGGATCGAGTCGCTGCTGGTCGGGGCGATCCTGGCGCCCACCGACCCGGTCTTCGCCGCCGCGCTGGTCGGCAACGAGAAGGTGCCGCCCCGGCTGCGGCAGCTGCTCAACGTCGAGTCCGGCGTCAACGACGGGCTCGCGCTGCCGTTCGTGCTGGTGTTCCTGGCCATCGCCGCCGGCTCGCACGACCTGCACCTGGGCGAGCTGGCGCTGGAGCTGGGCCTCGGCGTGCTGATCGGCGTGGCCGTGCCGTGGCTGGCCATCAAGCTGGAGCAGACCCGCTGGTTCGCCGCCTCCACGCAGTACGAGCCGCTCAACGCCCTGGCCATCGGCCTGCTCGTGCTCGCCATCGGCAAGGCCACGCACGGCAACCTGTTCCTGGCCGCCTTCTCCGCCGGCATCACCGTGGCGACCTTCGGGCCGCGGCAGCGCGAGTCGTTCGAGCACTTCGGCGAGCTGATCGCCGAGGTGTTCAAGCTGGCGGCGCTGCTGGTCTTCGGCGCTCTCATCACGCCGTCCCTGCTCGCGGTGGGCTGGCAGGGCTGGCTGTTCGCCCTCGGCGCGCTGGCGCTGGCCCGTCCCGTCGCGATCTGGGGGTCCTTCCTGCGCGCCGGGCTGTCGCTGCGCGAGCAGGCCGCGGTGGCCTGGTTCGGCCCCAAGGGCTTCGCCTCCGTGGTCTACGGCCTGCTCGTGCTGGCCTCCGGCATCACCGCGGCGCCGCAGGTGTTCCAGATCGTGGCGGTGACGATCGTGACCTCGATCCTGCTGCACTCCTCCACCGACATCGTGGTCGCCCGCTGGTTCGACGACGAGCGCGGGCTGCCCGCCTGGTACGGCGTCGCCAGAAAGATCAGGGGGCAGAAGGCGAAGGCGTGACGGGCCGCTACGCGGTGATGCGGGCGACGGCGGCGGCGACGCCGTCCTCGGCGGTGACCCGCTCGCCCAGCGCGCGGGCGGCGGGCGCGAGCGCGGATGCCGCCTCGATGGCGGCGGCCAGGCGGGCGGGGGAGAGGCGGCCGGTGAGCGGCGCCGGGGCGACGCCGAGCCGGTGCAGGCGTCCGGCCCAGAACGGCTGGTCGCCCAGGAAGGGGCGGATCACCTGGGGGACGCCGGCGCGCAGCGCGGCGGCCACCGTCCCCATGCCGCCGTGGTGCACGGCGACGGCCACGCGCGGGAACAGCCACTCGTGCGGGGCCTCCTCGATCACCAGGACGTCGTCCCCTGCGGCGTCGCGCCGCAGCGCGCCCCAGCCGGTGGCCAGCACCGCGCGCCGCCCGGCCAGCCGCACCCCCTCCAGCACCGTGCGCGTCAGCGCCTCGGGATCGCCGCTGAAGGAGCTGCCGAACCCGACGTAGACGGGCGGCTCGCCGCCGTCGAGGAAGCGGGCGAGCGGCGCGGGCGGCGTCCACTCCTCCTCGGGCAGCGTCCAGAAGCCGGTCGGCCGGGCGAAGGCGGGCCAGTCGGCGGGGACGGGGAGCAGGTGCTGGCTCCACGCGTGCAGCACGCCGCCCGCCTCGACGAGAGCGGACACCGTACGGAACCGGCCGGGCAGGCCGAGCGTCTCGGCCCGCCAGCGCCGGACGGTGCCCCGGTAGGGCGCTTCGACGGCGGACGAGACGCCCCAGCTCGCCCGGTTGAGCCCGCGGGGCAGGCGGAAGGGGAGTATGGGGGAGGGGAAGGCGGCGGTGGGGAGATAGAGCGGCAGCAGCAGGCCGGCGAGGGCGGGGACGCCCAGCTTCTCGGCGACCGAGGGGCCGCCGAGCGCCTTGGGATGGTGGACGACGGCGTCGGCCGGGTGCGCGGCGAGCGCCGCCTCGTCGTCGAGCAGGCGGCGCAGCAGCGGCTTGACCGAGCGCGCGGCGGTGATGGCGGCCCGCACGCCCTGCCCGCGCACGGCGTCGCGCAGCGCGAGCATCTCGTCGTCGAGCCCGGCGAACTCCACGCCGCGGGCGGCGGCGAGCGGGGCGAAGCGGCGGGGCGCCGCCAGCAGCGGCCGGTGCCCGGCTGCCCGCAGCCCGGCGGCCAGCGCGAGGAAGGGCTGCACGTCACCCCGGCTGCCCACGGTGATCAGTAAGGGCCTCATCGGCGGTCCTTGATGGCGTCCCATTCGTCGAGCAGGCGCGGGAAGCGGTCCATCATGAACGCGTACATGTCGCGCATGAGCTCCAGCCGCCGCCTGCGGGCCGGGTCGTCGCCCACGGCGCGCAGGCCCTGCTCGGCCAGGGCGCGAAAGCCCTCGAACTCGGCCAGCTTCGCGCGGAAGGCGCGCAGGAAGACGTCCTCGGCCAGGCGGTAGCGGTCGCGGCGCGCGCCGCGCACCCGGAACCGCTCGACCAGGCCCGCCTGTTCGAGCTGCCGCAGGGCGACGCTCATGCTGCTCTTGGCCACGCCCAGCGCCTCGGCCAGCTCCGGCGCGTCGGCGCTGTCGGCCTCGGCGGCGAGCAGCCACCCCATGACGCGGCCCGACGTGCGGCTCAGCCCGAGCCGCTCGTAGAACAGGCCGGCGCTCTCGACGAACTCATCGACGCTCACACATCGATGCTAATCGGTTTGTTCGGAACGTGCCGAACAAAAAGATCAGAAGGTGGCGATCGGGTTGACCGGGCTGCCGGAGACGCCGGCGAGGCGGACCGGCGCGACCGCGAGCTGGAAGTCCCACTGGCCCAGCTCGGCCGCCGTGGCCGCACACGCCTCCAGGTCGCAGTTGTCGAGCAGCCACAGGCCCATGGCGACGAGGGCGACGGCGTGGACCGGCATCAGCACGTCGTCGTAACCGGACGGCTGGACGTCCTGCGGGGTGTCGGCGCCGATCAGCGCGACGTCCCGCTCGTGCAGCCACGGCAGGCAGGCCGCGTGCCAGCCCGCCTGCTCGTATCCGCCCTGCGGGCCCGCCTCGTGCCGGAGCCGGCCGCGCCCGGTGCGCAGCAGCACCGCGTCGCCCGGCCGCACCCGCACGCCCTGGCGGCGCTCGGCCTCGTCGAGGTCCTCGGGGAAGACGCCCTCACCCGGCTCCAGCCACCGCACCCCGCGCACGGCGGCCACATCGAGCAGGACGCCGCGGGTGACGATGCCGTTCGCCGCCGCCGTGACCGCCGCCCACGCCGACCCCTTGCCGGCCTCGACCAGGTCGTGCGGCCGGCCGTTGTACATCGCGCCGTCCCAGAAGATGTGGCACGGCGCGTCGAGGTGGGTGATCGTGTTGCCGTGGAAGGTGAGGCCGATCCGCTCGGTGGAGAACCCCCAGCGCCGGTCGTTGCGGAAGGTGGGCGACGGCATGTGCTCGGCGCCCGGCATGTCGGCGGCGCACGGGCAGGCCGTGGTCGCCCGCTCCATCTCGTCCGGTACGGCGACCTCCCAGGCGCACGACACGCTCCTGCCGTGCCGCACCGCCCGTGCGGCGGCCAGGCGGACGCCGTCGGTGATGTGGTTGAGCGTGCCGAGCTGGTCGTCGTCGCCCCAGCGCCCCCAGTTCGACAGCGTGTCGAAGTAGCCGAGCACGTCGTCCTGGGCGGGTGTCTGTCGCTGCATCGGCTCCTCCGGGCGTACGGGCTGGGGTCGAGGGCACGCTACCCCACTACGGCCGGGTTCGAGCGGTGATCGCCGTACCTGAAACGATCTCCGCGAGGCGGACGTCCTCGCCGGTGAGCACCGACGTGACGAACCCGGCGACGAAGGGGATGCGGCTGAGCGCGAGCACCGCGCGGCGGACGCGCAGATCCGTCCGCGACGAGGGCAGGAACCAGCGCGCCATCGAGCGGGCGTTGCGCTGCCGCTCCTCGGCCACGGGCCGCCACATCCGCTCGTACCCGGCCGTGGCCTCCTCGATCGACGGCGCGTGCGCGAGCCGGTCGGCCAGCACGTACGCGCCCGCGATCCCGAGCGAGGCGCCCTGACCGGCGAGCAGCGACACGGCGCAGGCGGCGTCGCCGAGCAGCACGGTGCGGCCCGAGCTCCAGCGCGGCGTCTCGATCTGCGCGACCTGGTCGTAGTAGATCTCCTCGGGCGGCGGGCACTGCTCGAGGGCGCGCGGCGTCACCCAGCCGAGCCCGGCGTAGGCGCGCAGGATCGCCTCGCGCGGATCGTCCGGCAGCGCGGGATCGGCGCTGCGGTGCACCAGGAACGCGGCCACCCGGCCGTCGCGCAGCGCGTAGCAGCCCATCTGCCGGTCGATCGAGTCGGTGAGGCAGAACGCGCGCCGGGTGGCGGCGTGCACGTCCGGCGCGTCGAAGGTGAACGCCGCCGTGTGCAGGCCCAGATAGCGCAGGTAGCGCTCCTCGGGGCCGAAGACCAGCCGGCGCACCGTCGAGTGGATCCCGTCCGCGCCCACCAGCAGATCGGCCTCCAGCGCGGCCCCGTCGGAGAGCGTCACCGCCACCCCGTCCGCCCGCTCCTCCACCCCGGTCAGCGCCACGCCGTAACGCACCTCGGCCTCGGAGGGAAGGTGCTCGGCCAGCACGGCCTCGATGTCGGGGCGCATGAGGCTCAGCAGCCGGCCGCGCGCGAGCCCTTTCGTACGGACCGTGGCCCGGCGGCGGCCGTCCTCGTCGACCAGGTGCCCTTCGGGGTAGTCGTAGGCCGCCCGCTCGAAGGCCGGCAGCAGGCCCATGGCCTCGACCGCCTCCAGCCCCGGACCGAAGAAGTCGATCATGTATCCCTGGGGGCGAGGGCCCGGCGCCCGTTCCACCACCACGACCTCACCGCCCAGGGCGGCCAGCCGGTGGGCCAGCGCCAGCCCGCTGATCCCCGCCCCGCAGATCACGGTCCTCATGAGCGCTCCTCCTCGGGGGCGGCGCCCTCGGGCGTTGCGCCAGCAGGGGAGGCGGGGCCGGGTGCCGTGGACAGCAGCCGGCGCAGCACCGCCACGGGGTCGCCGGCCGCAAGGCCCAGGCCCCGGTGCAGCAGCAGGCCGTCCACGCAGGCCGCGAGCACGGCGGCGGTGCCGTACGGGTCGGGCACGCCGTGCCGCTCCAGCGACTCCCCGAACCGCTGCCGGAACTCGGCGACCAGCTCGGCGATCCGCTCGCGCAGCCCGGGGTCGCGGGTGCTCGCCAGATACGCCTCGACGAACAGCAGCGAGGTCGGGTCGGTGCCGGTGTACTCCGCGGCCGAGCCGAACAGCGCCTCGATCGCGGCGGCGGGCGGTGCGCTCGCCATCAGCTCGTTCATCTCGGCGAGCAGGGCGCGCATCCGGCCGACCGCGGCCTCGTTCAGCAGGCTCGCCAGCGAGGGGAAGTGGTAGTGCACCACGCTCGGCGTCACTCCGGCCCGCTCGGCCAGGATCCGCGTGCTCACCGCCGTCCATCCGCGTTCGGGGATGAGCTCGGCGGCGGCGTTGAGCAGCCGTTCCCGGACCGCGCGTCCGCGCTCGGCCGCAGGGGAGATCATGGCTCCCTCCAATCAGGGCGATCGTCCTGTACGACTGCCCTGATACTATGCGCGCGCTTCCGCCGCGCTCAAGACGGGGCCGCGTCCAGCAGGAAACGGCGATCAGCCGGGCCGGGACGGCGTGCGGTGTCCGGACACGAGCCGGCCGGTGCCGCCGGAGGACCTGCGGATCCTCCGGCGGCACCGGCGAGCCTCCGTGATGAGCCTCCGTGATGAGCCCCTGTGATCAGCCGCGTGATCAGCCTCGTGATCAGCCGCGTGATCAGCCGTCCCGCCGCGCGGCGGTCACGCCGCCTGGGCCCTGGCGAGCCTGCGTTCCCGCAGGGTGCAGGCCAGGCGCACGGCCACCGAGCGGACGGCCTCGATGGGCAGGTTCGACGGGACGAACATCTGGCTCTTCAGCCGGGCGATGTGCTGGTGCTTGACGATGGACGGGCGCAGCCGCGACTCCCATTCGGCCAGCGCGGCGTCGAGGTCGCCGGGATGCCCCCGCAGCGCCCGGCCGAGCTCGGCGCCGCCCAGCAGGCCGAAGGTGGCGCCCATGCCCGAGTAAAGGTTCAGGCACCAGGCCGCGTCGCCGGCGAGCATCACCCTTCCCCTGCTCCACCTGGGCATCTTCACCTGATGCACCGAGTCGAACAGGTAGTCGGGCGCCTCCTCCAGGGCGTTCAGGGCGTGCCGCACGACGGGGTCGTCCATGTCGGAGAACACCTCGCGCAGCCGCGCGATCCGGTCGGCGGCGAACTCCGCCTGGACGTCGTCGGTCCGGTACGTCAGCAGGACGGTCGGAGGCCGGTCGCCGAAGCCGAACACCCACACCGCACGTCCCGCCCGCGCGACCGTGATGCTGTCGGACTCCTTGAACGACGGGACCTGCTCCTTGAGCTGGAACGCGCAGATCATGGCGTGCCAGTCGGTCATGAACTCCTCGTGCGGCCCGAAGACCATGCGGCGCACGTTCGAGCGCAGCCCGTCGGCGCCCACCACCAGGTCGAAGGTCTCGCTGCGCAGCGCCCCCGTACGGGTGTCCTCGAGCAGCACCCGGACACCGTCGCCGAGCTCGTCGATCCCGACCGGCCTGGTGGCGAACCACACGGGGATGGGCTCGTCCGTCCCGTTCCCGCGCACCCCCTCCCAGAGCGCGGCCTCGATGTCGCCGCGCACCACCGCGGCGGGGTCGCCGGGCTGGTGCAGGAACCCCAGCCCGGGTTCGACGTCGCCGCGCCGGTTGAGCGCCCACGCCTTCCCGCCGCCGGGCGGGTTGCGGGTGTGCAGGTGGCCGGAGATGCCCAGATCCGCGGCCGCCTGCCTGCCTTCGGGCATGAGGCCGATGAAGTAGCCGCCCCTGCGGCGTTCCGGGGCGCGTTCGGCGATGACCGGCTGCCATCCCGCCTGCCGGAGCCCGATCGCCGCGGACATGCCGGCGATCCCGAGCCCGACGACCAGAGCGCGCTTGTCCATCGTGTCTCTCCTCTCTCGGAAGCCCCTCTCGAAGCTCCTGTCGGAAGCCGGTTCTCTCAAGACCTCAGCCGGGGACGACGACCGCGCGGGTGCGGCCCTGGTGCGCCCACGCCTCGCCGACGCGGCTCAGCGGATAGGCGGTGTACGGCACCTCGAACGTGCCGTCGGCGAACCGGGCGATCATCTCGGGGAACTCGGTGATCAGGTCGGCCTTGGAGACCGAGCCGAGCCCGCTGCCGGTGACGCGGAAGCGCCGGCTGCGCAGCAGCTCCGCGGGCAGCGCGGCCTCGTTCCCGGCGAGCGAGCCGATCTGCACGTACGCGACCGTCTCCTCCTCGTTGTCGGGGCGGAAGGCCGACAGCGCGGCGAAGGCGGCCTCGGCGACCCAGCCCCACACGAAGTCGAGGATCAGCGCAGGCTGCGCGTCGGCGAGCACGGGGGCGAGCACGGCGCGCGCGTCGTCCTGGGTGATCGGGACGGTGACGGCGCCGAGCGCGCCCAGCCGGTCCAGCGACTCGCGGTCGCGCCCGGCCGCGATGACCTGCTTCGCGCCGAGCGCCAGCGCCGCCCGCGCGGCCAGGCCGCCCGACATGCCGGTGGCCCCGAGCACCAGCACCGTGCCGAGCGAGCCGGTCTCCCTGCGGTGGGCGGTCAGCGGCATCCAGCCCGCCGACGCGGGGTTCATGCCGGCGGCGACGGCGAGCGGGTCGGCCCCTTCGGGGACCTCCACCTCGAACGGGGTGACCATCGACTCGGCGAACGTGCCCCAGGGCGCGCGGGGGAGCCCGGTGTAGACCAGCCGCCCGTCCTGCGTCCTCGCGACGGCGTCGATGCCGGGGACGAGCGGGAACCCCGTGCCGCTGCCGTAGTGGCGGCCGGTGGCCATGCCGCGGACGACGTGGTGCAGGCCCGCGCCCACGAGGGTGACCGGCGCGCGGCCCGGGTGCGGCTCGGGGTCGGGGAAGTCCGCGCAGACGGGGGCGGACTCGGGGGAGTTGATGACGGCAGCACGCATGACGGCGCCTCCTGAACTAAGTTCAATTCCGACGGGCACAACGATGCCCTGAACTTTGTTAAGGTGTCAAGCGTGGCGAAGGGCATCACTCGGGAGCGGATCGTGGCGGCGGCCCTCGACCTGCTCAATGACAAGGGAATGGACGCGCTCACGGTCAGGGCGCTCGCGTCCCGGCTCGGCGTGGGGGCTCCCGCGCTGTACTGGCACGTACGCAACAAGCAGGAACTGCTCGACGAGATGGCCACGTTCGTCATCCGCCGGGTGATCGAGGCGCTCGGGAAGATCGATCACGGCGCCGGCTGGCGCGAGGGCCTGGCCGCCTACGCCCGCGTCCTGCGCGCCGAATACCTGCGCCACCGCGACGGCGCGCGCATCTTCAGCGGCACCCGCTACGTCGACCCCGAGGTGGTGCGGCAGAAGGAGTCCTGGCTCGAGCTGCTGACCGGGTCCGGCTTCTCGCTGGCCGACGCGGACGACGCGCTCGATGTGATCACGGCGTTCGTGGTGGGCTTCGTGATCGAGGAGCAGGAGCGGCTGCGGACGGACGACGAGGACGGCGAGCGCTACTCGGCCGAGGAGCGCGACAAGTGGCTGGGGGAGGGCGTCGAGCTGGTCAAGGCCGCCTTCCGCGAGCGCGACGACGGTGACCGGCGCTTCGAACGCCAGCTCGGCGTGGTGCTCGACGGCCTGGAGTCCCGCCTGCGCTGACGGCGATCACGCGCCGCCGGGCGCCGGCGGGTGAGGCGCGGCCTGTGCCGCGCTCGCCGCTACCCCGCCTCCTGCCGCAGGACGGCCCATCCGTGCGCCGGGACCAGGGACGGGTCCGTCATCGGCGCCGAGGACTCGGCCACCGCGAGACCGGCGATGTCGAGGGGAAAGGTGCCGAGGGGGAAGCGGTGAGGCCGGTCGCCGAGGTTGAGCAGCGTCACCAGTCGGCGACCCGCGCCCGCGGACGCCTCGATCGCCGCCGCCGTGTTCGTCAGGTGATGCACGGTGCTGCGGGCGCGGACCAGCCACGGGTGCCTGCGGCGCAGGCCCACCAGCCGCTGGTGCAGCCGGTACGTCGGCCATCCCGCGGCCGCCAGCTCGCCCGGATGCCCGGGAAAGGCCGGGCGGATCGCGTCGTCGCCGCCCGCGCGTTCCTCCTTCACACCGCGGAACGCCTGCTCGTCGCCGTAGTAGAGGCTCGGCAGCCCGCCCACGGTGAGCAGCACGGCCAGCGCGTGGCCCACGTGGCGCTCGTCGTCGAGCCTGCTCGCCAGCCTGGTCACGTCGTGGTTGCCGACGAAGGTGAGCGGCAGGAACGACTCCAGGAAGCGGTTGTGCCGGTCGAGCGCCCACGCCAGCTCGAACAGGTTGCGGTCGTTGAGCGAGCTCCAGATCGCCTTCCACAGCTCGTACTGGGTGACCGAGTCGAGGCCGCTCGCCGCCACGTACGCGGCGTAGTCTCCGTGAATCACCTCGCCGACGAAGCAGGCATCGGGATGGGCCGGGCGTACGCGGTCGAGCGCCCGGCGCCAGAAGGCGGGCGGCACCGCGTAGGCGGCGTCGAGCCGCCAGCCGGCGGCGCCCCGGTCGAGCCAGTGGTTCATCACCCGTACGACGTGGTCGAGCACGTCGGGGGAGTCGTGGTCGAGGCACACCAGGGAGTGGTGGCCCTCGAAGACCTCGTGGCCGCCGTCGCCTGCGGGCCGGAACCAGTGCGCGCAGCCGGGATCGGCGAGCTGCGGGAAGCCCCGGCCCACGTGGTTGAAGACCCCGTCGAGCACGATGCGCAGCCCACGGTCGGCCGCGGCCCGGACGAGCCGGTCGAAGTCGTGCTCGTCGCCGAGCCGTGGATCGATGGCGAAGTGGTCGACGGTGTCGTAACCGTGCGTCTCGGAGGCGAAGATCGGGCCCAGTTGCAGTCCTGAGACGCCCAGTCCGACGGCGTAGTCGAGCCACGCCTCCAGCCGCCGCAGGCGATGGCGCGGCGGTGTGCCGGGAGCCAGGGCCGCGGCCTCGGCGCCGGTGAAGCCGAGCGGGTAGACGTGCCACCAGATCGCGTGGTCCGGCCATGAGGTCATGCGAGCCGCTCCTTCTCCGCGAGCCGGCCGTCCGACGGTCCGCCAGGTCGCGGGCCCGTGGCCGGCCTCCGGTCGTCGGCCAGGGCCGCAAGCAGCCTCGCGGCCAGGCCGATGACCTGGATCTCGGTCTCGTTGAGCCGCTCCATGGCGGCCGCGAGCCAGCGGTCCCTGGCGGCCATGTCGCGCATCAGCAGCTCCCGGCCCGCGCCGGTGAGCTCCAGCACCGACGCGCGCCGGTCGCGCTCGCTCGGGCGGCGCGCGATGAGACCCTCGGACTCGAGCTCGGCGAACACGCGGGTGAGCGATTGCGGCTGCTGGTGCTCGGCGGCGGCGATCTGCGTCGGCGTGCTGGGGCCGTGACGGTACAGCCGGCCGAGGACGCTCACCTTGGTGCTGCTGAGCGCGCCGGCCGGGCGCTCGGCGCGCAACCGCCGGGCCAGGCTCATCACTGCTCGGCGGGTCTCCGCCACCACCTCCAGTCTCTCCACGGAAATACGCTATCACTTACCTTTTCGTGCGCGACGTCGGGCCTGCTGCACCACCACTGCCGGCGATACGAGCCGCCGGGCCTGGGTATGGCCAGCCGAATTTGCGCTTCGGCGAGGTCGGTGGCCGACGCCCAGCGCGCGGTGGCTAGGGGAGCGATTTGTTAAGTAGCGCCTTACTATCTCGCCGGTGAATGGCGCATGCAAAGGACGCCGCGGTCCCGCCGGCCCCGCTCGCGTCATGCTGCCGGAGGCGGCTCCTCGGCAGGCGATGAGCCGGACGGCGGGGTCACCACTCGGCGAAGGAGCCGTCGGCGTGCCGCCACGTCGGGTTGCGCCAGCGGTGGCCGCGCTCGGCCGCCCGCTCCACCTCGGCCTCGTCGATCTCGATGCCGAGCCCGGGCCGGGTGGTGCGGGTGGCGTACCCGCCGGGGAAGGTCAGCGGCTCGCGGTCCACGAGGTAGTCGAGGACGTCGTTGCCCCGGTTGTAGTGGATGCCGACGCTCTGCTCCTGGATGAGGAAGTTCGGGACGGCGAAGGCGAGCTGCAGGCTGGAGGCCAGCGAGATCGGGCCGAGCGGGCAGTGCGGCGCCATGCTGACGTCGTACGTCTCGGCCATCGCCGCGATCCTGCGCACCTCCGAGATGCCGCCCGCGTGGCTGACGTCGGGCTGGGCGACCGCGATGCCGTGCCCGATGACGTCGCGGAAGTCCCACCGCGAGAACAGCCGCTCGCCGGTGGCGAGGGGGATCGAGGTGCTCGCGGCGAGCGCGGAGAGGTTGCGCGAGTGCTCGGGCAGCACCGCCTCCTCCACGAACAGCGGCATGTACGGCTCCAGCAGCGGCAGCAGCCGCCTGGACATGGCGGTGGTGGCCCGCCCGTGCAGGTCCACGACCAGGTCGTTGTGGTCGCCGATGGCCTCGCGTACGGCGGCGACCCGCTGGACGACCTCCATGGTGCGGGCCGGGGTGTCGATGGCGGTCAGCTCGGCCGAGCCGTTCATCTTCACCGCGGTGAACCCGGCCTCGATCTGCGCCTTGGCCTGCTCGGCGACCTCGGACGGGCGGTCGCCGCCGATCCAGGCGTACATGCGGGCCTTGTCCCGCACCGGCCCGCCGAGGAGCTGGTGCACGGGCAGGTCGGCGGACTTGCCGGCGATGTCCCACAGCGCCTGGTCGATGCCGGCGACCGCGCTGGACAGCACTGGCCCGCCCCGGTAGAAGCCGCCCTTGGTGAGCACCTGCCAGTGGTCCTCGATGCGCAGCGGGTCCCGGCCGACGAGGTAGTCGGCGAGCTCGGCGACGGCGGCGCGGACGGTCTCGGCACGGCCTTCGACGATCGGCTCGCCCCAGCCGGTGATGCCCTCGTCGGTGCGGATCCGCAGGAACAGCCAGCGCGGCGGGACGAGGAAGGTGTCCAGAGAAACGATCTTCATGGGGTTCCGTTCCTAAGAGGAGGTGGTGGAGATGCTCCAGCCGCCGTCGACGTTGAGGCAGGCCCCGGTGATGAACGAGGCGTCCGGCGAGGCGAGGAACGCGACCGCCGCGGCCACCTCGTCGGGTGTGCCGAAGCGGCCCGCCGGGGTCTCGGCGAGGGTGGCCTCGCGGCCCGCCTGATCGATGCCGTCCCAGCTGGGGGTCATGATCGGGCCGGGGACGACGGCGTTGACGCGGACGCGCGGCGCGTACTCGACGGCGAGCTGCCTGGCCAGCGACTGCAGTCCGCCCTTGGCGGCGGCGTACGGCGCGCAGCCCGGGATGCCGGTCTGGGCGTGCACCGACGAGGTGATGACCATGGCCCCGGAGGTCTCGGCGAGCAGCGGGCAGAACGTGCGCGCGGCCAGGTAGGCGGCCTTGAGCGAGACGTCGATCTGCAGGTCCCAGTCCGCCTCCGGCATCTCGTGCGCGGGGCGCGGGGGCACCACCCGGCCGGGGCCGTTGGCATGCAGCACGTCCAGGCGGCCGAACCGGTCGCGCACCTCGTCCAGGGCGGCGGCCCAGTCGCCGGGGGAGGCGACGTCCAGGTGCAGGTACGCGGCCCGCTCGCCGATCGCCGCGGCCACCTCGCGGCCGGGCTCGTCGGCGATGTCGGCGAGCAGCACCCGCGCGCCCTCGGCGGCCAGGCGGCGGGCGGTGGCCGCGCCGATGCCCGACGCGGCGCCGGTGACCAGGGCGGCCTTGCCGGTGAAGCGGTCGCTCATCGTCCCTCCGTGAAGATCCGGTTGGCGGTGACCTGCAGCTCGACGTCGTCCCACATCGGGTGGTGCGGGGCGGCGTTCGAGCAGACGACCGTGCCCCACGCGCCGGCGTCCCTGGCGTGGCGTACGGCGTCCAGGCAGATCCCGGCCCCCACCGGCCCCTCCTCGAACGTGCCGCGCAGCGGGGTGTAGCCGACCCAGCCCTCGCCGAACACCAGCGGGAGATCGCGGGCGGCGGCCCAGTCGGCGGCCACCTCGATCCAGAGGCGCAGCTTCTCGTCCATGGCGTGGCGGTAGGCGGCGTACCGGTCGTACAGCCAGCGGTCGAAGCGGGCCGGGTCGCACCAGTCGTGCAGGTAGACCTCGCGTGGCGAGACCACCGTGGCCGCCGTCCGCCACTCCTGCTCGGGCCCCCACGCGGCCAGGTCGGGCGCGTCCGGGCGCAGCAGCTCGCGGCGGGCGCGCTCCTGCGGGAACGGCCGGGAAGGATCGCGCAGCGCGAACGCGCCGACCAGCTCGTCCAGCACCCCGTAGACGTAGGGGTGGAAGACGGCGACGTCGATGTTGGCGGGGACGCCGCGCAGCTCGCCGTGCGGCACGCCCGCGTAGTTGACGGTGGCGGGCACGTCCGGGTGGCGGGACTTGAACGCCTCCAGCGCCTTCTCCAGGTACGGCCGCAGCCCCAGCACGGGCGGCTCGCCCGGCGGCAGCGCCTCGGTCAGCCAGGTCGCCTGGACCTCGTTGTGCAGCTCGACGAACGCGATCTGCTCGCCCAGCCCGTGCCCGGTCACGAAGTCCACCAGGTCGGCGAGGGCCTCGGCCAGCGCGCCCGCCCGCCGCTCGGGCGGCACCGCGCGCAGCGCCTCGTACCAGGCGGGGTCGGCCAGGAAACTCGAGCTCTGCTGGTACTCCCAGGAGGAGACGATCACCTGGCAGCCGTGCCGCCTGGCGGCCTCGAACAGCGCCAGCAGGTGCGCCCGGCCGTCCAGCGTCGCGCTCGCGCGCAGGTCGTACCAGCGGGTGCCGAGGCCGTAGCCGCGGCCGAAGGGGGCGAAGGTCAGCGCGGAGGTGTCCAGCCCCGACCCGAACAGCAGGTACGGCATGGCGCAGATCCGGACCGTGTTGTAGCCGCGCGCCACCGCCTCGCCGAAGGCGCGGTCAAGATCCTCGAACGGCTCGCCGGGCCCGGTTCTTGCGTACCAGGAGAAGTCCCACAGCGTGATGGTCAAAGCGGACAACAGGTCGGCTCCCTCAGGGTCGGCATGTCGAGATGCCCGGAGACGGGACTCGACGAGCAGGATGCCGCCCCGCCTCGCAGGGCGTCAAGAAAAAGTACGATTAATATTCGCACTAGTATGCTCAGTCGCCTCGGGCCTGAGTGATCGTGAGGGCGGTGGCAGGGAGTGCGGGCGTGGCATGATTCCGCCATGACGGAGATCGGGAGATCCGGCGCGCACGACCGGGTGGTCAGCAGCCTCGGCACGGCCATCGTCAACGGCGACCTGCTCCCCGACGACGACCTCGACGTGGCGGAGCTGCAGGAGCGCTTCGCGGTGAGCAGGACCGCCGTACGCGAGGCCCTGCGCGTGCTGGCCGCCAAGGGCCTGGTCGGCGCCCGGCCCCGGCGCGGCACCTTCGTCGCGCCCCGCGAGCAGTGGGCGCTGCTCGACGCCGACGTGCTGCGCTGGCGCTTCGCCGACCGCGTGGACGAGCGGTTCCTCGACGAGCTGGGGGAGGTGCGGCTGACCGTCGAGCCCGCCGTGGCGCGCATGGCCGCCCAGCGCCGCACCGACCGCGACCTCGCCGACCTCGAGGACGCCCTGGCCGCCATGCGCGCGGCCGCGGGCGGGGCCGCCGGCGACCACGTCGAGGCCGACCTGGCCTTCCACCACGCCCTGCTGCGCGCCGCGCACAACGAGCTGATGACGCAGATGGCCAGCGCCATCGAGGCCGGGCTGCGGCTGCGCGACCAGTTCGTGCACACCGCGCTCACCAGCGAGTCCACCGACAAGCACGCCGAGGTGCTGCTCGCCGTCCGCAGGCAGCGGCCGAAGGCGGCCGAGACCGCGATGCGGATGCTCATGGAGCGCTCGATCGCGGACGTCGAGCTGGCCAAGAAGATCCACGGCGAGCAGACCGCCCGCTGACCGGCTCACCCCTCCCGCTCACCGACCAGGTCCACCAGGCGCCGGGCGCGGGCGGCCAGTGCCGTCATGTCGCCGTCCGCGCACGCGTCGCCCAGCAGCGGCGAGCCCATCCCCACCGCGCGCGCCCCGGCCTTCAGGTAGGCGGGCACGTCCTCGATGCCGATGCCGCCCGTCGGCACCAGCGGGATCTGCGGCAGCGGCGCCCGCACGTCCTTGATGTAACCGGGCCCGCCGGCCGCACCGGCGGGGAAGACCTTCACCATGGCGGCGCCCTGCGACCACGCCTGCACGATCTCCGTCGGCGTGAACGCCCCCGGCAGGATGGGCACGCCGAGCCGCCGCCCTTCCGCGATCACCTCGGGCAGCACGGCCGGGGTGATGAGGAAGCCCGCCCCCGCGTCCACGGCCTTGCGCGCAGAGGCGGCGTCGAGCACGGTGCCCGCCCCGACCGCCACGCCCGCAAGCCCGGTGGCCCGGCGGATCGCCTCGGTCGCGCCGGGGGTCGGCATGGTGACCTCCATCGCCCGCACGCCGGACCCGGCCAGGGTCTCCAGCGCCGCGTCGAGGTGGCGGGCCTCGGCGGCCCTGATGATGGCGATGACGGGCAGCTCCGCCAGCGCCTCATCAAGCGTCGTCACGATTCCTCCAAGGTGAGCCTGGGCATGGGGACGAGGCAGGCCGAGCGCAGCTCCAGCACGGAGCCGCCGGGGTAGGCGCCGGGCCGCACCTGCGGCGAGACGTACACGGGAGCGTCCTCGCGCAGCGGCAGCAGCCGGATCTCGACGCCGTGCTCCAGCACCTCGTCGCGGAAGCGGCGCAGCCCGATCTCCCAGGCGGGGCCGTACCAGAACTGGTCGGCCACCAGGCGGCCGCCGATGTAGGCGCGGCCGGCGTCGCCGACCCAGTCGAGCCGCAGCAGCACCTCGTCATCTCCGGTCAAAGCCTCACGCGGGACGGTGACGCGGTAGACGGCGGCCTGCTCGAAGTCGGCGTCGGCCGGCGCGGACGCCCGCCCTGACCTGGGGTCGATGACCGGTGCCCGGGCCGGGCCCGCCTGCCTGATCTCCTCCACCTTGGGCTCGGGCGGCTGACCGGCCGGAGCCGGCGCGGCCAGCAGGCCGAACACGCCGTCCGTCCGCGGCGCCGAGGCGGGCGCGGGGTAGATCCGCACCTCGGACGAGCCACGCCCGTAGACCGTCAGCCGGTCGTCCTCGATCACGACCGGCCGCTCGCTCAGCACCAGCCGGTACGCGCCCCACAGCCGGCCCGCCGCCGCGTTCAGCGCACGATCGGCGTCCAGGACGAGGACGGCCGCACGGCCCCCGGAGGCGTCGCGGATCCGCAGCAGGCATCCGGTGCCGGGCGCGAGATCGGTGACCACGAGGCGGTCGCCGTCGCGCTCCACCGTCGCGGGGCCCTCGACCTCGCTCACGGTGGCGGCGTCGAAGATCAGCTCAACCGGGATGCCCGCCGTCTGACAGAAGACGTGCACCGGCTCGTCGCCCGCCAGCACGCCCATGGGCTGCGCGGTGGCGGTGAGCAGCGTGGCGCCGCCGACCGGGCGGGCCAGCGGCCAGGCGAAGTACGCCCCCGAGGGCACCGTCACCGGCTCGCGCGGCACGACCAGCTCGCGCCCGTCCAGCTCGACCGCGAACCGCACGCCCTCGTGCGCGGGCAGCGTCTCGACCGGCTGGTGGTTGTTGACGAACAGGAAGCCGGAGCGGCCGTCGGAGCGTACGCACCAGCGCAGCGTCCGCCGGTCGGCCGTGTCGGCGGGGGCGCCGGGCGGCATCACCAGCGTCATGCCGGCCAGATCGGGGCCGTCGCTCGCCAGCCACAGGTGCTGCAGGCGCAGGTGCCGATAGGAGTCGCGGACCTGGCCGTACTCGCCGAGCGGCGCCTGGAAGTCGTAGGTGATGACCGGGCAGTCGTTGGGGTAGCCGGTGGCGTGCGACTCCTGCAGCGTGGACAGCTGGCCGATCTTCTGCGACGCCCCGTGGTACATGTAGTAGCCCTGCCACACCGACCCGCTGCCCAGCTTCACCAGCGCCAGCGCGGCGATGTCGGCGGCCTGGACGATCGGCCTGCGGTGGTAGGAGGTGTACATCCCGCCGCCCAGCTCGCAGGTGGCGAACGGGTAGCGCGCGAGGTCGCTCTCGTCCGGCCCGGTCACCGCCGTCGTCCGCAGGTCGGCCCCGATGGAGTCGTCGTCGCGGCCGGGGCCGAAGAAGTAGTGCGCCCTGCTCTGCTGCGGCCAGCCGTCGTGCGCGGTGTCCCACGCCGCCTCCGGGTAGCCGCCGAACAGCGGGATCACCTCGTCCGGCGGCAGCTGCGCGTGCCCCCAGCCGGTCGCCGTCCACAGCGGCGCGTCGATGCCCGCCGCCTTGGCCATGCGCTTGAGCGTGACGAGGTGGCCCGGCCGGTCGTGCAGCTCGTTCTCCACCTGCACCGCCATCACCGGGCCGCCGTGTGCGCGGGTCAGGCCGCTCAGCTGCGCGCCGATCTGCTCGAGCAGCGGGCGGACCAGGTCCAGGTAGCGCGGGTCGTCGGTACGCGGCTCGCAATCCGCCTGCAGCACCCAGTCGGGGAAGCCGCCGTTGCGCGACTCACCGTGCGCCCACGGCCCGATCCGCACCACCACGTCAAGGCCGAGGTCGGCGCAGGTACGGACGAACCGTCGCAGGTCGCGGTCGCCGCTCCAGTCGAAGACGCCGCGCCGCTCCTCGTGCAGGTTCCAGAAGACGTACGTGGCGACGACCGTCACCCCGCCCGCCCGCACCTTCAGCAGCTCCTCCCGCCACTCGGCCGCCGGGTAGCGGGCGTAGTGGAACTCGCCCATGATCGGGAACCACGGCCTGCCGCCCCGGCTCAGGTGGCGGGAGTTGACGGTGATCGCGTCCGGGGCGCCGGGCGGGTCGCCCAGCCGCAGATGACCCTCCATCGGCGGGGGGATCCGGCGCGGGACGCCGAGTCGTCGCAATGCTGCACCTTTCCTCATGGCCGGACGACCGCCGCCGTACGGTACGACGACTGATCGAAAAAATACTACTAGTCGGGCTTGCGGATGTCGGGGGAGTCACGCGGAGGAGCGGGCGCGGCCTTGGTCGCAGGCGGCAGGTGGCGGCGGCGTCACGCCGAGGGACGGGCGGTCACCACCCCGGTCCGCGCGGCGGCTGTGTGGCCGATGCGCCAGCGCCGTGTGCGGGGGCGGCCAGGCAGGCGCCGGCCGCCGCCTGCGCCTGGAGCGCCGGCTCGGGATCGGCTCGGCGACGCGGGTGACGTGGCGGACGTGTGGCGTTCCTCGCCTCCGACGCCGCCCGGTGGGTCACCGGCCAGGTCAGCGACGTCAGCGGCGGGCTCTCCTGGGGCCGCGCATCCCGGTGTGGGCGCCTGGTCGCGCACTCCGGCGTAGGCGGTCCACCCTCGCCGTGAGACCGGCGTAGACGGCCGGCCGTGCGGCCCGTACGTGGTCTACCCGGCCGTGTGCGCGAGGATGGCGTCGGCCAGCTCCTCGTGCACTTCCGGCGGCAGCGTGTGCCCCATGCCCTGCACGATCCTCAGCCGCGCCCCCGGGATCTGCTCGGCGATGATCGCGCCGTGGCCGGGCTTGACGGGTTCGTGGCTGCCCTCGATGACCAGGGTGGGCGCCTTGACCTGGTGGAGCACGCCCACGGGCTCGAAGTCGGGCTTGGCCGCCGCGGCCATCCGGTGGTTGGCGGCCTTGGACAGGTCGCGGGCCCGGTCGTAGACGCGCTCCTGCAGGCGGCGGGCCGCGTCCTCGTCGAACGGCAGCCCCGTGCCGTGCAGCACGCGCTGCTCGGCGATCATGGCGTCGATCTGCGCCCGCCGGTCCACAGGAGGTGGGGCGGCCATCAGCCGGCGGAAGAAGGACACGAACTCGGGCGTCGGCTCCGGCAGGCTGCCCTCGGGCTGCGGCTGTCCCGTCAGCGCCCGCACGAGCACCTCGCCCTCGCCGCCGCCGAGCGGGGAGGAGGAGATCACGGTCAGCGTGCGCACCCGCTCAGGACGTTCCACCGCGATGAGCTGCCCGAGCAGGCCGCCCGCCGAGTGACCCACCAGGTGCGCGCTGTCCAGCCCGTGCCTGTCCATCACGCGGTAGACGTCGTCCTTGATGTCCTCCCACGTGTACGGGGTCGTCTCGAAGTCCACGGTGTCCGACATGCCGGTGTCGCGGTGGTCGTACCGGATGACCCGGCGGCCCCCGGCGGTGAGCCGGCCGACGAACTCGTCAGGCCACAGCACACCCTGCGACATCGAACCCATGATCAACAGGATCGGCTCGTCCGTGGCGGCGCCGAACTCTTCACTCCAGATGTTCACGTTCTGCATGCCTCACAGCTTGCCGCCGCCGCTCACGGGTGCCTTCCGTAGAACTACCAGCCGCGCCAGATCAGTACGGGAGCCGATCCCCAGCTTCGGATACATCTTGTACAGGTGGTATTCGACGGTGCGCGGGCTCAGGAAGAGCCGGGCCGCGATCTCCTTGCTGGACAGCCCGTCCGCGACCAGCTCGGCGATGCGCAGCTCCTGCGGCGTCAGCACGTCCAGCACGCCGGCAGGCGGCGTCTGCCCGGCCTCGCCCGCCGCCCGCAGCTCGTCCTGCGCCCGCCGCGCCCACGGCCGGGCGCCCGCCTGCTCGAACGTCTCCAGCGCCGCCCGCAGATGCGCCCGCGCCTCGCCGGGCCGCTGCGTCCTGCGCAGCCGCTCGCCCAGCAGCAGCGCCGTCCTGGCCGCCTCGAACGGGTTGGTGTGCAGCCGCAGCGCCTCGGCGAAGGCCTCATCGGAGGACTCGGCCAGGCCGCGGCAGCGGGCCAGCAGCGCGCGGGACTCGGCGGTGACGGCGTTCGCCGACCACCGCTCGTACGCGGCCAGCGCCGCCCGCGCGCCCTCCTCGTCGCCCGCGCCCACGGCGGCCTCGATCCGATCCGGGGTCGTCCGCCACACCACGGTCGGATGCCCGGCCCCCGGTCCCGCCGCGACGAGGGCCGTGAACCGGTCGTGCGCCGCCGCGTACCGGCCGAGGCACAGGTCGAGCAGCGCCAGCGCGTACGACGCCACCCCCGCGCGCATCCCCACCCGGTGCGGGATCGCGATGGCCAGTGCCTCGCGGGCCTGCCGCGCGCACAGCTCCTCCTCGCCCCGCAGCGCCGCCACCGCCGCCAGGTTGGCCAGGTGCGCGGCGACGGTGTTCGTGTACCCGGCCTCGCGTGCCAGCTCCAGCCCCTCCTCGGAGAGGGCCTGGCTGCGCGCCAGCCGCCCGGCCAGGCGCTCCGCCGTCGCCGTGAACTCCAGCACGACCGGCAGCTGCCCGCTCATCCCCGACACCCTGGCCACCCGCCCGGCCCGCTCGGCCAGCTCATTGGCCAGGTCGTTCTCGCCCAGGTAGCTGGCCGCGGCCGCCGCCCACAGATGCCCGGCGGCGTCCTCCGGCCCGCCGGTCCGCGACAGTGCCCCTGGCAGGGCCCGCGACAGGGCCCGCCGCAGCAGGCCCGGCCCCTCGGGGTCGCCGGCCAGGGTCAGGCCGATCCCGGCCACCGTGTCGCGCAGGAACCCCTCGGGGTGCGCCGCCGCCCGCCGGCCCAGCTCGGCGATCGCCTTCGTGTCGCCGACGTACGAGGCCGCCTCCACGGCGTCGGCCAGCATGTCCAGGGTGTCGCCCGCCGACAGGATCCGCACGGCCTCGGAGGCGTCGCCGGAGTTCAGCTCGAACCGGCCGCGCAGCCGGGCGATCTCCATGGCGAGGCGCGCGTCGTCCCCGGCGCGCTCGCGGGCCTCGGCCAGCAGCGACTGCGCCTGGCCAGGACGCCCGCCGAGCCAGGCGGCGACGGCGGCGTCCTTCAGCCGTTCGGCGCGCACGCGCGGCTCGGGGGTCAGCTCGGCGGCCCTGGCCAGGGCGGTGGCGGCGGCACCGTACCCGCCGCGCTCGCGCGCCCGCCCGGCGGCGGCCGCCAGCGCGGCGGCGACCTGCTCGTCCTGGCCGAGCGCGGCCCCCGCCAGATGCCAGGCGCGGCGGTCGTCCGAGGCGAGCTCCGCCAGCACGGCATGCACCCGGCGCACGTCGGCGGGTGCGGCCGCCTCGAGGACCGCGGAGCGGACGAGCGGATGCCGGAACCGCACGGCCGCGCCCCGCACCTCGGCCAGCCCGGACTTCTCCAGCTCGGCCAGCGCGGCCTGCCCGCCGGCCAGCCGCTCGGCGGCCCCGAGCACGAGCGGGAGATCGGCTTCGACGGCGGCGATCAGCGCGACGAGACCGGCTTCGGGGGACAGGGCGGCGACCTGGTCGCCGAAGAGGCGCGCGCCGCCGGGCAGCGGGTCGGGCAGCGGCTCGTCCCCGGCGAGCTGCGCCGGCGTCAGGCGGGCGGCGATCTCGTGGAGCGCGAGCGGGTTCCCGCCGGTCAGCGCGACGAGTTCCCGGCGCACCCGGTCGGGCAGCCCACCGTGGCGCTCCCGCAGCAGCTCGTCGGCGGCGGGCTCGGGCAGTCCCCGTACGTCCACCGTCCGCGGCACCCCCTTGACGGGGGCGTCACCACGGACGGCGAACAGCATCGCGATGCGCTCGGTCCCGAGCCGCCTGGCGGCGAACAGCAGCGCGTCGGCCGAGGCCCGGTCGATCCACTGGAAGTCGTCGATCACGCAGATCAGCCCGTCCGGCGCGGCCGCCTCGGCGAGCAGCGACAGCACCCCGGCGCCCACCAGGAACCGGTCGCCCGCGCCGCCCGGCTCCAGCCCCAGGGCCGCGCCCACGGCGAGCCGCTGCGGTTCGGGCAGCGCGCCGAGCGCCCCGATCACCGGCCACAGCACCTGGTGCAGCGCCGCGAACGCGAGGTCGGACTCCGGCTCGACACCCGTGGTCCGCAGCACCCGCATCCCGCCGCCGCGCGCGGCCGCCGCGTCCAGCAGGGCCGTCTTGCCGGTCCCCGCCTCGCCGCGCACGACGATCGCGCCGCCGGAGCCGTCACGTGCCCGGGCGATCACCTCGTCGAGCGCGCCCATCTCCGCAGACCTTCCGTAGAGCACGGGCACCCACTGTAGGGGCGCCCGTCACCTGGTGGGGAAGGCGGCCCACTTGTTGATGGCGAAGCCGTCGCCGTCCCTGCGCGCCTCGGCGGCGCCGTGTCCGGGCCAGTGGGCGGGGAAGATCAGCTCGCGCTGGTCGGCGGCGCGTTCGAGGTAGGCGCGGCGGGTCTTGGCGGCGAGCTGCGGGTCGTCGCAGAAGCAGCTGTTCCAGCGCGGATCGAGGACCTGGACGGGGCTGTGCAGCATGTCGCCGACGAAGACCGCACGGTCGGGGCCCGAGCGCAGGGTGAGCACGGACGAGCCCGGCGTGTGCCCGGGCGCGGGCTCGAGCGTCAGGTTGCCGTCGATGCGGTGGCCGCCCTCCCACAGCACCGCCTGCCCGGCCTCGCGGATGGGCGCGATGCTGTCGTTGTAGACGAGCTTGCCGCCCTCCCAGCGGATGCGTTCGTGCTCGTCGCGCGGCGCCCGGCGCAGGTGGGCGTTCGCCGGGTCGAAGTAGGTGTCGTCGACGCGCGGGATGAGGTACGTGGCGTTCGGGAACGTCGGCCGCCACGCGCCGTCGCGCCACTCGGTGTTCCAGCCGACGTGGTCGTAGTGGATGTGCGTGTTGACGACGACGTCGACGTCCTCCGGCTCGACCCCGGCCGCGCGCAGGCGGTCGAGGAAGTCCGTCTGGAGGTGGGCGAAGAGCGGGATCTGCGGGCGCTCCCTGCCGTTGCCGATCCCGGTGTCCACCAGGATCGTCTTGCCCTCGCTGCGCAGCACCCAGGTCTGGATGTGGCAGAGGTAGGCGTCGTCGGCGGGGTTCCAGAAGTCGGGCGCGAGCCAGTCCTCGTTGCGCCGCCAGGTCTCCTCGTCGCTGTCCGGGACGATGAAGCGGGCGGTGCGGACGGGGCCGGACCACTCGATGACGCGGGTGATCTCGACGTCGCCGAGAACGATCTTGTATGCGGGCATGAAACCGGATCTCCTAAAGCTGCGGGCCAGGCGAGGCGGGGCCGTAGCGGGCCAGGAACGTGCGCACGGCCTCCTCGATCACCACCTCGGCGGACGGCTGGGCGGCGATCTCCTCCTCGAAGGCCATCACCCCGGGCCACACGAGGAACTCCTGCACCAGCCCCATGAACTGGCGGGCCGCGAGGTAGGTGTCCTCGCAGCGCAGGAGGCCGCGCGCGACCAGGTCGTCCAGACAGGCGGTGAACGCCGCCGCCACCGGTCCCTTACCCAGCCGGTAGAACTCGTCCGCGATCCACGGAAGCCGGGCGGACTCGGTGACCACGAGCCGGGCGAAGCGGATCTGGTCGGTCTCGGTGGCAAAGCGCCGCAACGACCGGGCGAACTCCCGCAGGACGTCCTCGGCACTCGCACCCGCATCACACGTGATGCTCTTGCCGTCGAAGGACTCCCAGTGGTAGCGGAGCATCTCGCGGAAGACCGTCTCCTTCGCGCCGAAGCGGTTGTAGACGGTCTGCCGCGAGACGCCGGCCCGCTCGGCGACCCGCTCCACGGTGACGCCGGCGTAGCTGTCGGCCAGGAACAGCTCCTTCGCCGCCGCGAGGATCTTCCCGTCCGATGAAGATCTGCGCCGCCGCGCCTGTGCCGGCCGGTCGATCATGCCGCCGCGCTCCTCACTCGCCTGCCGCTCACTGATTAGACTTTACAGTACAGTCTAAACAACGGCGTGAGCAGCGGGATTCCGCGGGGCCGGGCGGCTCTCCGGCGCGCGCCGGCCCGCAGGCTTCAGGAGCCCTTCAGTGCGGTGCGTACGACGTCCGCCAGCGCCGTCGGCTTCCGCCCGGTGATGTCGAAGACCGCCGAGGTCACGGTGGCGAGGAAGCCGCCCCGCGTCGCCGCGCCGAACGACGCCACCACCCGCGCCGCCTCCTCGGGCACGCCGGCCGCCCGCAGCCCGGCGGCGTACGCGGCGTCGTCGACCTCCACCAGCTCCACGTCCTTGCCGCCGATCTCGCGCGCCAGCGCCACCAGGTCGGCCGCGGTCAGCGCCTCGGGCCCCGTGATGTCGTACGCCTGCCCCTCGTGACCGCCCTTGGTGAGCACCGCCGCGGCCGCCGCCGCGCAGTCCTCGCGGGTCACGTAGGCGACGGCGCCGTCGCCGCCGTTGCTCACCAGCCGGCCCGACGCGATCGCCTGCTGGATGCGGGCCGTCTGCATGTGCGCGTACAGGTTGTTACGCAGGAACGTCCAGCTCATGCCGCTGTCGCGCAGCGCCTGCTCCGTGCCGGCGTGATCGGCGACCACCAGCGCCGGGTTCTCCGGCACCGGCTCGGGGACCGAGGTGTAGATCACGTGCCGCACCCCGGCAGCGGCGGCGGCCTTGACCGCGGCGCGGTGCCCGTCGAGGCGGGCGCCCACCACGTCGGTGGAGATGAGCACCAGCCGCTCGACGCCCGCGAACGCGGTGTCGAGCGAGGCGGGCTCGGCGAAGTCGGCCCGCCGCACCTGGACGCCGCGGGCGGCGAGATCGGCGAGCGCCTCGGGGCGGCGCGTGGTCAGCACGACCTCTCGCGGGTCGGTGGTCTGCAGCACGTACTCGGCGGTGGCGCGGCCCAGGGGGCCCGAGGCGCCCGTGATGGCGATCGTCATCTTCCGATGCTCCTATTCGCAATTGTCAAAGTTACGAATCACTCGTGACTGTAGCCGTAACGGTTGCGATATGACAAGATGGTGGCATGGCACGGTCGAAGAACACGCAATTCGCCGTGGCCGTGCACGTCCTGACCTACCTCGCGGGCCAGACCGACGGCCGCCAGGTCAGCTCCGACGAGCTGTCGGAGAGCACCAACGTCAACCCCGTCTACGTGCGCCGCGTGCTCGGGCCATTGCGCGAGGCCGCGCTGGTGCGCTCGCGCCCCGGCGTCCACGGAGGCTGGGAGCTGGCCGCCGACCCGCGCGACATCACGCTCGCCCAGGTCTGGCGGCTGCTCCAGGGCGACGACCCGGTGCTCGGGCTGCACGGGCCCGATCCGTCGTGCCCGATCGGCCGCAACATCCAGGAGTCGCTGACCTGCCTCGACCAGATGGTGGCCGACGCGGTCGCCGCCGAGCTGGAGCGCTTCACCGTCCTCGACGTGCTGACCAGGGCGCTCACGGACGGGCCCGGCAGCGTCAGCCCACGGTGAGGACGAGCTTGCCGCGGGTGCGGCCGGTCTCGCCGCGCTCGTGCGCCTTGGCGGCCTGCTCCAGCGGGAACGTCTCCTCCACCTCGACCCGGACGTGGCCGGCGTCGATCAGGCCCGCGATCGTGGCGAGCGCGGGACCGTCCGGCTCGACCAGGTACGCGCTGGTGCGCACCCCGGCCTTCTCGGCCGCCTCGGCCAGCTCGGGGGAGACGCCGCCGGGCACGGCCACCAGCAGGCCGCCGCGGCGCAGGGTCCGCAGCGAACGGGTGCTCGTGTCGTCGTGCCCGTCGCCGATCAGGTCGACGACGACGTCCACGTCCTTGACGACCTCCTCGAAACGGGTGGTCGTGTAGTCGACGGTCTCCTCGGCGCCCAGCTCCTTCAGCCACGAGTGGCGGGCGGCGCGGGCCGTGCCGATCACGTGGGCGCCCAGGTGGCGGGCGAACTGCACCGCGAAGTGCCCGACCCCGCCGGCGGCGGCGTGGATCAGCACGCGCTGGCCCTCCCGCACGTGGGCGGTGGCGGTCAGGATCTGCCAGGCGGTCAGCGCGGCCAGCGGCACGGCGGCCGCGTGCGCGTGGTCGAGCGTGGCGGGCTTGCGGGCCCACTGGCGGCTCGGCGCGGTCACGTACTCGGCGTACGCGCCGGCCGCGCGCGGGAACCACGGCATGCCGTAGACCTCGTCGCCGGGCTTGAGCGTGTGCACGCCGAAGCCGACCTTCTCGACGACGCCCGAGACGTCCCAGCCCAGGATCAGCGGGAACGTCTGCAGGCCCGCCATGCCCTGGCCCGCCCGGGTCTTCCAGTCCACCGGGTTGACCCCGGCGGCGTGCACGCGTACCAGGACCTCGGTCGGCAGCGGCTCGGGGCGCTCCACGTCCTCCACGGTCAGCACCTCGGGCCCGCCGAACTCCTTGATCGTGACAGCTCGCATCATGTCCTCCCTCAGGATCCGTGCCGGGAGCGTCGCCCCCCGGCGGTAACCAAGAGTGGCCGAGCGCGGGGGAGCCGTGTGAGTGGCCGGAGGGTCATCTACCGTACTATTCCGGCCATGACGCATCGCGTGGCCGTTCTCGCGCTCGACGGCGTGCTGCCGCTGGATCTGGGCATCCCGGCGCGCGTGTTCAACGAGGCCTGCGAGCCCGACGGAACCCGGCTGTACTCGGTCGCCACCTGCTCCATCGGCGGCGGGCCCGTACGCACCCACGAGGACTACACGATCGTCGTGGACCACGACGAGTCGCTGCTGGAGAGCGCCGACACCGTCGTGATCGCCACGCAGGAGCCCGGCGAGCGGCTGCTCACGACCGGCGAACCGCCCGACGACGTCGCCGCCGCGCTGCGGCGCATCGGGCCGGACACCCGCATCGTCAGCCTGTGCACCTCCGCCTTCCTGCTCGCCGCCGCCGGCCTGCTGGACGGCCGCCGGGCCACCACGCACTGGGCGCTGTGCGACCGGCTGGCCCGGCTGTTCCCCAAGGTCGAGGTCGATCCCAACGTCTTGTTCGTCGACAACGGCCGCATCCTGACCTCCGCCGGCGGCGCGGCCGGCATCGACCTGTGCCTGCACCTGGTCCGCATGGATCACGGGGCGGCGGTCGCCTCGGCCGCCGCGCGGCGCTGCGTGGTCGCGCCCTGGCGCGAGGGCGGGCAGGCGCAGTTCATCGAGCACCCGGTGCCGCGGGACACCGGCCGCTCGACGTCGGCCACCCGGCAGTGGGTGCTGGACAACCTGGCCGAGCCGATCACGCTGGAGGACATGGCCAGGCACGCGAACATGAGCGTGCGCACGTTCACCCGCCGCTTCCGCGGCGAGGTCGGCAGCAGCCCGCAGAAGTGGCTGGCGCAGCGGCGGCTCGCGCACGCGCGCCTGCTGCTGGAGACCACCGACCTGCCGATCGGGCGCATCGCCACCGCCTGCGGCTTCGGCGATCCCGTCGCGCTGCGCAAGCACTTCTACGCGAGCCTCGGCCTGTCCCCGCTGGCCTACCGCCGCGCCCACCGAGCCCCGGCACCGGCGGCCGTGTCGTGACGGCGCCGGCGGGGCCGATGCGTTCAGCGGATGCCGAGAGCCGCGCGGTCGCGCCCGCCGAGGGCCGGGCACGGCTTCGACCTCAGTTCCTTCAGCGAGCACTCGCGCAGCCGCCCGCTCGCGCTCTCACTCCGGAGCGCCGACCACCTTGAGCGCCGCCGCGGTGAGGTCGTCCACGACGGGGCAGGGCGGAGCGTCGCCCCAGGCCCGCTCGGTGGCCCGCCCGTCGCCGGTGCGGACCAGGATCGGGCGGACGCCGGCGGCCTGGGCGGCGGCGATGTCCGACGGCCGGTCGCCGATCAGATGGCTCCTGGACAGGTCGAGGTTCAGCTCGGCGGCCGCCCTTTCGATCATGGCGGGGATCGGCTTCGGCGGATCGCCCACGTTGCAGCGATCGGCGACCACGGCCTGCCCGGCCACCGGAGTGCTGTAGATCGCATCGACGGTGACGCCCTCGTCGCCCAGCAGCGCGCACATGCGATCGTGCACCTCGCCGAGGGTGTGCTGCTCGGCGTGGCCGAGGCCGACGCAGGCCTGGTCGGTCACCACGACCAGCGCGTACCCGTGGTCGCGCAGCAGTTGCGCCGCCGGCAGCAGGTGCATCGCCTCCGGGCCGTGCCGGTAGGTGGGCAGGGTGTTGACGCAGCCGTCCCGGTCGAGGACCGCCTTGCGCGCGGGCGCGTCACCGGCGAGCCCGACCTGCGTGTGGCGGACGGCCCCGGCCCGGTCGCCGTCGAGCGCGATATCGAAGATCCGGTACGGATGGGGGCGCTCGACCAGGGCGGGTGTGACGCTGAAGGCGGTCGGTCCGATCGGCGCCGGCTCGACCCCGGGGGCGCGGGCCGGGGCCGAGCAGCGACGAGTCGACGCGCTCCCGCTCGGCGGTCGGCGTGAACGCCACCAACGCCCAGCTCCCGGTCAGCGACGTCGCCGTCTGCGCCAACACCGTCCACGGCGGCGGGTCCGGCTACAGCGCGAACGTCACCTTCCGCCGGGAAGCGCAGCGGTGACGCCCTGGCGCGGCGCCTCGGAGGGGCCTGGTCACCAGGCCCCTCCGAGGGGCGCGTGTCAGAGGGTGACGAGGGTGACGACCGTTCCGGTGAGGCGGGACTCCTCCGCCGCCCAGGCGATCTCGTGGCTGTGCAGGCTCTCCTGGGGAGCCGACAGGATCGCGGCGGGGTCGTCACCGGTGAGCGCGTCCAGGAAGGCGGCGATCAGGCCCTGGTCGCCGCCGCCGTGGCCGTCGGCGGGCGGGTTCGTCTCGATGACCTCGACCGCGCCCGTCACGAAGTCGGTCACGCTGATCGTGGCGCCGTCGCCCTCCAGGTAGCCGCGGGTGCCGAAGATGCGGGTCTTGCGGTGCGACATCGGGGAGAACGCGGTCATCGTGAACGAGGCCGTCGCCCCGCCGTCGAAGTCCAGGCTCACCACCTGGTGGTCCACCACGTCGTTGTCGCAGGCGTACACGCACCTGCCGTACGGGCCCTCGCGCAGCGCCCGCAGCAGGCCCGCCTCCGTCGGGTCGTCGGTCAGCACCGACAGGGGCCAGCGCTTCTCCTCGCCGACGTAGGGCGCGTAGATGCGCCTGGCGTCATAAGGGCACTCGGCCGCGACGGCGCAGTCGAGGCAGCGGTCGGCGGCGCCCGGCGGCCGGTTCTCCGCCCTGAAGTGCTTCAGGCCGCCGAACGACGACACCCGGGTGACGCGGCGGCCCATCACGTACGTCAGCCAGTCGAGGTCGTGGCACGACTTGGCGAGCAGCATGAACGTGGCCTGGTCCGCACGGCGCCAGTTGCCCCGCACGTACGAGTGGGCGTGGTGCCACCAGCCGACGGGCTCCAGGTGCTCGATCGTCACGATCTCCCCGAGCCGCCCGCTGCCCAGCACGTCCTTCACCTGCCGCGTATAGGTGGTGTAGCGCAGCACGTGACAGACCGCGAACAGCACGCCGGAACGCTCGGCCGCCGCGACGATCCTGCGGCAGTCCTCAAGATCGGTGGCCATCGGCTTCTCCAGCAGCACGTGGTAGCCCAGCTCGGCGAAGCGCACCGCCGGTTCCACGTGGTCGGCGTCCAGCGTCGCGATCACCACCGCGTCCGCGAGCCTGGGCCGCTCGGCGAGCGCCCGCCAGTCATCGAAGGCCAGGGCGTCCGGGTGCTCGGCGAGCAGCGCGTCCCTGCGCCGCGGATCGGGCTCGGCCACGGCGGCGAGCCTGGCGCGGCCGTCCATGGTCGCGTACCTCGTGTATTTCGTCCCCCGGTCACCCGCTCCGACCAGGGCCAGCCCGATGCGCGGCATAGTGTCACTCCAATTATGAGAAGATGCGTCATAAAGCTAGAGTTGCCGCAGTCCCACGGTCAAGAGGATTTATGACGACTCATGGCGTAACTCATGACACGGCGCTGCTGCGCCGGCTCAACACCCGCGCCACCCTGCAGGCGCTGCGCCGGGGCGGGCCGCAGACGCTGACGCAGCTCGCCCGCGCCGCCGGCCTGTCGCGGCAGACCGCCGAGGCGGCGCTCGCCGACCTGACCGCGCGCGGGCTCGCCCGCGAGGTCCCGCCGGCCGGGGGCGGCGCGGGCCGGCCGGCCCGGCGCTTCGCGTTCCGCGCCGACGCCGGTCACGTCGCCGGCCTCGACGTGGGGCCGCGGCGCATCCTCGCGGTGCTGGCCGACCTCAACGGCGACGTGGTCGCCGAGCACCGGATCGACGTGGACGAGCGCCTGCCCGCCGCCGAGCGCCTCGCGCTGGCCGAGCGGGCCGCCACCGCCTGCGCCGAGACGGCCGGGGTGGCGCGCGGCGGCGTGTGGGCGGCCACGGCGGGCACCTCCGGCATCGTCGACCGGTCCGGAAGGGTGACGCTCTCGACCCTCATCCCCGGCTGGACGGGCCTCGACCTCGCCGGGCAGGTGGGCCGCTGGTTCGGCTGCCCCGGCTTCGCCGCGAACGACGCCAACCTCGCCGCCGTCGCCGAGCACTGGCGCGGCAGCGCACGCCACGTCGACGACCTGGTCTACGTGCTCACCGGCTACCGGGCGGGCCACGGGCTGCTGCTCGACGGCCGCCTGCGCACCGGCCGCACGGGCAGCGCCGGCGAGCTGGGCAGGGTCCCGTTCACCGGCTGGGAGGACGCCTCGGTGGTGCTCGCCGAGGCGGGCCGCGAGGCCGGGGAGCTCTTCCAGGCCGCGCGGGCGGGCGAGCGGCAGGCGCTGGCGCTGGTGGACCGGCTCGCCCACGGGCTCGCGCGGGGCGCCTCCGTGCTCGTGGCCGCGGTGGACCCCGAGCTGGTCGTCGTGGGCGGCGGCCTCGTGCGCGGGGGCGGGGGAGAGGTGCTGCTCGAACGCATCCGTGCGCACCTGGCCGAGATGTGCCTCAACCCGCCGGAGGTCGCGCCGTCCACGTTCGGCGAGGAGAGCATCGCCTACGGCGCCGTCCGCCTGGCCCTCGACCACGTCGAGCGGAAACTCATGGAGCCGTACGAAGAGTCCGCTTCCGGGCACAGCGCACGATGAGCCCTTCGTCCCCGGCCGCGAGATGCGTCAGGCGCCCGCCCGGCAGCGGTCGAGCACGTCGGCCACGGCGGGAATGTCGCGGTGCTCGGCGAGCCGCCGCAGCACTGTGGCCGCCCGCCGGCGGGCGCGGTCACTGGACATCCCAGCCGACAGGTCGAGCATCCTGCCGGCGACTGCTGCCGCCTCCTCGGGCTCGTTCGCGTCGACCAAGGCGACGGCGAGCCATGACGAATAGATCGCGAGTTCGCGGGTGCGTGCGGTGTCGTAACGGGCGAGCACCTCGGTCAGCAGCGGGATCGCCCGCAGCGGCCGGCGCAGCTCCGTGTACGCGCGGGCCTCCATGATCTGCAGCTCGCTTTCATCGACCCAGTACAGGTAAGACGGCTCGGCCTCACCGGTGCCCGCGGCCAGCGCCTCGGCGGCGCTGCCCAACGCTCGTACGGTCGCCTGCACGTCACCTGCGCGAGCGTGCGCCCACGCTAGGCGATCCCAGGCCAGAGCACGCGCACGGGCCGAGGGGATCGGCGCCGCAGCGGCGAGCGATGCCTCGGCGAGTCCCACGGCTGCGACCGGATCGCCGACATTGCTGATCTGATAGGCCAGGGAGCCCACGAGGTTGGATTCCACGATACCGTCGCCGGCTTCACGGGCCGCGCCGATGCCGAGCCGGTAAAGTTCGGCCGCGCGCCGATGCCTCCCGGCGTCACCGGCGATCCACCCGGTGATCTGCGCGAACTCTCCCACGAGGCCGAGCAGACGACGCCCTACCTCGTCGCTGTGGCTCGTCTGACGGTAGATGGTCACGGCGACATCGAGTTCCCGCAAGGCGGAACCGATCAGATCTCCCCCGGCGATGACGTCGTCGGCCAAGCGCAGCGCATGAACGCGCGAGACGAGGGCCGCCACGATGTCGGTCCCCGCGTGGCATCGGCCGCCCGATGTAACCCGGCCGAGCAACTCGTCGATGGGTGACAACACAGACCCCTGGTCGAAGGGAGGATATCCGCGTCGCTTCCATGATGTCCCTCCCCGTGCGGGTTCATGCCGACTCGGCGGCCGACGAACCCGCACTCCCGCCTTGCCGTCGCCGCCGATGTGCCGTCCATCCGCGCCCTGGCCTCGGCCAGCGCCTCCGCCTGGTGGAGCCGGTCGTCGCCGTCGAGGGTGAGCGTGACACCGGAGGCGCCGGCCTCCGCGTACGCGTGCAGGCGCTCGGCCACCTGCTCCACACCCCCGGTGACCGGCACGTCCCCGGCCTCCCTCCGGTGACATGCGAGACACCTCCACCACGACGATGGGCGGGACCGGGGCGGCGGGGCCGAGCGTGACCTCCGCGTCGCCCACCGTCGTCGCCTCACCGCGGATGAGGCCGGGCGGCAAGCGCAACGCCTCGTCGGTCCGGCGCCCCAAGCCTGGCCTTGCGGCCCTATGACGACGTCGGCCGCGCTTGATCGCGTCGTGGCCGAGGTCCTCCAGGCGCCGCGCCACGGCGAGGCCGGGTACGCCGTCCGGCGTCATGGGCAGGCCGGTGCTGATCCGCATGGGTGGTCCTCTCGTTTCTCCGGATCACGCGAGAAACCCGACCAGGGTTGAGGCCGACCGGCGGGTCAGGGCCTGGCCTGCTGAAGGTCCTCCGGCTCGGCCGCCTCCTCGGGGGCCGCGGAGGTGACGCGCTCGCTGAGCCGCCGGTACGGGCGGCTGCGCAAGGCGGCGACGGTGGCGAGCAGGCCGACGAGGCCGGCCGCCATGAAGATGACGGCGAGCCCACGGTCGGTGCCGGTGCCGAACCAGCCGCCGATCGCCCGGGCGCCCGCGCCGTCCGTCATGAACGGGATGACCACGAACTGCGCGATCGGCGAGATCAGAAACGCGGTCAGCGGCGAGGCGGCCTGCTCCACGCTCTGCGCGAAGCCGAAGACCCGCCCCTGCCGCTCGTACGGCACCACCTTCTGCAGGATCGTCTGCTCCGCAGCCTCCGCGTACGGCATGAGCAGCATGTAGACGTACATCCCCAGGCAGAGCAGCACGATCGAGGAGCGCAGCGGGAACAGCACGGTCACGCCCCACAGCACGAGGTTGGTGAGCAGCAGCACCCGCAGCGGGTTGCGGCTCAGGCCGGTACGCGAGACGAGCAGCCCGCCCGCGATGAACCCGGTGCTCAAGACGCCCCAGAGCAGCCCCCACACCTCCACCGGGACCAGCGTCAGCCCGTACGGGTCCATGAGCGCCATGAAGACGCCGCCGAGGAAGTTGTTGAACGTGGTGAACAGGATCAGCGCCGTCAGCCCCGGCACCTCGCCGACCAGCCGCATCGTGCCGCGCAGGTCCACGGACCGTTCCGGCGTCTCCCGCGAGGGAGCCTCAGGATTGCCCGGTACGCGGACGGCGGCCAGGTGCAGCAGCGCGAGCACCAGCGTCCCGAGGCTGAGCACGAGCACCCAGAACATGCCGCCGAGCGCGACGAGCGCGCCGCTGAACACCGACGTCACCAGGAAGCTCACCCCCGTCGAGCCGCCGACCAGCCCGTTGGCGCGGTCCCTGCCCTTCTCGGGGATCAGCAGCGTCACCAGCGTCGGCAGCGCGATCGTGCGGATGTTGCCCGCGATGACGCCGAACATCAGCAGCACGACCATCACCCAGAGCGGCACGCTCGCCGGATCGGTGAACGACTCCTCCGGCACCGACAGGTAGACCGTCAGCGCCCCGATGTAGAGCACGAGTGACGCCAGCGCCGACACCTGCATCATCGTCTTCTTGGAGTACTGATCGACCAGGCTGCCGAACCAGATGCCGGACAGCGCCGTCAGCACCAGGAAGATGCCGGAGATCACGCCGGTCGCGAAGACCGAGCGCGTCCGCAGGTAGACGTAGAACGTGATGGCGAACCAGGCGGTGCTGTTGACCACCGACACCAGCACGGTGTTGGCCAGCACCTGGTAGAAGGTCCTGCGATCGCCCGGGATGACGCTCACGCCGCGGCTCCTGCGGCCAAGGATGTGCTTTCGCGCACGGGCTGCGCGCCGCGCCTCATCGTCGTGTCCTCTTCGTTGTCCATCGACAGGTTTTCCGTTCTCACGGGTCGGTGCGAATCCATCGATGGAGGAGACTCGCCGCGGCGGGCGAACTCATCGCTGTGCGGCGGCACGGCGGCGAACCGCCCGGCCGCGCGGGCCGAGGCGCTGCGGTTCAGCCGGTCTCCGGCCGGAGCCGCCGCAGTCTGAAACTTTCGGCTAACTTCTTAAAATTTCCCTCTGTTGTTGCCGGTGCGAATTGCCTATTCTTCGGTCCATACGGTTTTCGGTGCGGCCGTATTAGGCGTGTTCTGGGTGGTCTTCGAGTCAAGGAAGCGTTCCATGGTTACGAAAAGTTTCGGTCACGTATCGTGGTGAAGGGTAACGCTGGGCTGCTGGTGCCGGATCTGCTCGCGCGCCGCGCCCAAGAGCAACCCGAGAGCCCGGCGCTCGTGGTGGCCGAGGTCGGGACGCTCACGTTCGGCGCCTGGGACCGGCGCAGCAACGCCGTCGCCCGCACGCTGATCGACCGTGGCCTGGCGAGCGGCCGGCGGGTCGGGCTGGTCTTCGACGAACGGGACTGGATCGACCTCGCCGTCGCCTGGTGCGGCGTGATGCGAGCGGGCGGAGTCGCCGTGCCGCTGTCCGCGCGGCTGGCCCCCGCCGAGTTACGCCACGCGCTGACCGACTGCTCCGTGAGCGCCGTCCTGCACGGCCCCGGGATCGATCCACCGCACGTGGGCGACTGGCGGGGAACGCCGGCGGACCTCGAGCAGGCGGACGACGGCCCGGTGCGCAGGGACCTGGAACCCGGCGGGCTGGCGCAGATCATCTACACCTCCGGCACCACCGGCAAGGCCAAGGGCGTCGGCGCCACCCACGCCAACCTCGCCTACGGCCTGTCCGCCGACCCCAAGCGCCGCAGCCTCCTGCACTCCCGGCACTTCCTGCACGCCTTCCCCATCGGCAGCAACGCCGGCCAGACCATGCTCGTCAACTCCCTGGGCGCCCGCCCCGCCGCGCTGACCATGCCGCGCTTCACGCCCGCCCGCTTCGCCCGGCTGATCGAGTCGTACAAGGTGGGGACGGTCTTCGTGGTGCCAGCCATGGCCATCGAACTGCTCAACGCCCGCGTCCATGAGCGGCACGACCTGTCGAGCGTGCGGCTGCTGGGATCCACCGCGGCGAGCCTGCCGCCCGCCGTCGCGGCCGGCATGGCGAAGGCGTTCCCGAAAGCGACGATCGTCAACTACTACACCTCGACCGAGGCCGCTCCTGCGCAGACCGTGATGATCGTGGACCCCACGCGGCCGGCCTCGGTGGGACGCCCGCACTCGGGCGGCGATCTCAAGATCGTCGGTCCGGACGGGCGGCCCGCGAAGACCGGGGAGACCGGCGAGGTCTGGCTGCGCTCGCCGGTGGGCACCCGCTCCTACTACCGCGACCGCGGGCTGAGCGAGACCGTCTTCAAGGACGGTTGGGTGCGCATGGGCGACGTCGGCTACCTCGACGCCGACGGCTACCTCTACCTCGTCGACCGGGAGAGCGACGTCATCAAGTCCGGCGCGCACAAGGTGTCCACGCTGCAGGTGGAGGCCGCGCTGTACGAGCATCCGTCGGTCGCCGAGGCCGCCGTGGTCGGGGTGCCGCATCCGGTGCTCGGCCGGGTCACCGCGGCCGCCGTCGTGACCAGGTCGCCGGTCAGCGCCGCCGACCTGCGCACGTTCCTGATGGACCGGCTGGCCAGGCACGAGCTGCCGAGCCGGCTGCTGTTCGTCCCCGAACTGCCGAAGAACCACCTCGGCAAGGTGGTGAAGTCGCGGCTGCTCGACCTGCTCCGGCCGGACGCCACCTGACCACGATCACAGGAAGAACGCACATGACGCACTGCCAGGAGAGCGTGCCGGCCTCGTACGTCCAGCAGGACATGTGGGTCGGCGAGCACATGGGAGCGGGAACGGCGTACCACATGCCGCTCGCCCTGTGGTTCGACGGCGACCTCGACGTGCCCGCGCTGCTCGGCGCGTGCGAAGCGATGGCCGCCCGGCATCCGGTGCTCGCCACCGCCGTCGCCGAGAGCGGCGACGGGCTCCGGCTGGTCCCCGCCGCGCGACCGTCCGTGACGGTCGCCGGCCGGACCGATCCCGACCGGCTGATCCGGGAGGAGAGCGCGCGGCCGTTCGACCTGGAGAAGGGGCCGCTCGCCAGGTTCACGCTCGCGCAGGCGGGCGAGCGGCGGCATCTGCTGCTGTTCGTCGCCCACCATCTGGTCTTCGACGGCATCTCCAAGGACATCCTGGTACGCGACCTCGCCGCGGCCTACAGATCCGAGTCCCTGACACCGCTGCCGCTCACCCGGCAGGAGCCCGCGGCGGACGTGACGGCGGAGGCCGGCGAGTTCTGGGCCGCACGCGAGCCGGGCGAGATCATGCTGCCGGGGCAGCGGCGCACCGGGCGGCGGTACGGGCCCGGCGAGCAGATCGACGCGGGGCTCGACCACGAGCTGACCCGCTCGGCGCGCAAGGCCGCGGCGGCGACCGGCGCCTCGACCTTCGAGGTGCTGCTGGCCGGCGTGCACGCGCTGCTGTTCCGGTACGGCACGGAGCACGTGGCGGTCGCCATCGACGTCACCACCCGCGGCCCCGAGACCCGCGACCACATCGGCGCGTTCGTCAACGAGCTGCCCGTGCTCTCCCGGCCGGAACGCGGGCAGAGCTTCCGCGCGTTCGTCGGCGAGCTGCGAGACGAGCTGCGCGCGGTGTACCGCTTCCGCGAGGCGCCGCCGAGGCGGGTGGCACTCCCCGTCTCGATCAGCTATCGCCGGCAGGAGCCCGACCCCGTCTTCCCCGGCCTGACGGTCACCGTGGACCGCATGATGTTCGCGGGCGGCGCGCGGAACCCGCTGCACCTGCAGATCGTGGACGGCCCCGAAGGCCTGGCCCTGTGCGTGCGCTACGACCCGGCGGCCGTGGACCGCGACGTCGCCGCCCGCTTCGCCGACGGCCTGCGCGCCCTGCTGCGGCACGCCGCCGACGATCCCGGCACCCGCCTGGGCGAGCTGGACGTCATGCCGGCGGAGCAGGCGCGGCGGATGCTCGTCGACTGGAACGACACCGAGGTCGCCTACCCCGCCGATGCGACGCTGCCGAGCCTGTTCGCCGAGCAGGTGCGGGCCCGTCCCGGCGCGTGCGCCGTCACCTTCGACGGCAGGACGCTCACGTATGCGGAGCTGGACGCGCAGGCCGGGCGGCTGGCCGCCAGGATCAGGCAGGCCGGGGTCGGGCGCGGCGAGCTGGTCGCCGTGCACCTGCGCCGCTCCGACCTGCTCCTGGTGAGCCTGCTCGCCGTGCACAAGGCGGGAGCCGCGTACCTGCCGCTCGACCCCGATCACCCGGCGGAACGGCTCGCCATGATCGTGGACGACGCCCGTCCCGTGCTGGTGCTGTCCGAAACGGAGGCGCCTGCCTGGCCGGTGCTCCTGGTGGACCGGGCGTCCCTGGAGACAGGGGAGGCGCTCGCGGAGCCGGTACGGCCCGGCGACTCGGCGTACGTGATCTACACCTCGGGCTCGACGGGCCGGCCCAAGGGCGTCGAGGTCGACCACGGCAACCTGGCCAACCTGCTGCTCGCCATGCGCGACCGGCTCGGGTCGGGACCCGCCGACGCCTGGCTCGCGCTCACCTCGCCCGCCTTCGACATCAGCGCACTGGAGATGTACCTGCCGCTGATCACCGGCGGCCGGGTCGTCGTCGCGCCGCACGGCGCCGTACGGCAGCCGGAGGCGCTGGCCCGGCTGGTCGCCGAACAGGGCGTCACGCACGTCCAGGCCACGCCGTCGGTGTGGCGGCTGCTGCTGCCCGGCGGCCTGGCCGGAGTGACGGCGCTGACCGGGGGAGAGGCGCTGCCGCCCCGGCTCGCGCAGGAGCTGCGCGAGCGCTTCCCCCGCGTCGTCAACGTCTACGGCCCGACGGAGACCACGATCTGGAGCACGTACGGCGAGCCGGGCGACGGCGACGTCGTCACCATCGGCCGGCCCCTCGCCAACACCCGGATCTACCTGCTCGACGAGGCACTGCGGCCGGTTCCCCAGGGCGTCGCGGGCGAGCTGTGCATCGGCGGGGCCGGGGTGGCGCGCGGCTACCGGGGCAGGCCGGCGCTGACGGCGGAACGCTTCGTCCCCGACCCCTTCGGCCCTCCAGGAGCTCGGCTCTACCGCACCGGCGACCTGGCCCGTTACCGGGACGACGGCGAGATCGAATTCCTCGGCCGCAGGGACGGGCAGGTCAAGCTGCTCGGCCACCGGATCGAGCTCGGGGAGATCGAGGCCAGGCTGCGCGAGCATCCCCAGGTGGGAGAGGCCGCGGTGGTCGTCCGTGGCGAGGGAACGGACGACCACCGCCTGATCGCGTACGTCGTGCCCGCCCAGGGCGAACCCGGCGCCGGCGATCTGGCCGCCCACCTGGCCAGGACCCTGCCCGCCGCCACGTTGCCGAGCGCGTACGTCCTGCTGGACGCCCTCCCGCTCAACCCGATCGGCAAGCTGGACCGCGCCGCGCTCCCCGAGCCGCCGCGCAAGACCGAGCCGGCACAGGAGACCGAATCGGCGCAGAAAGCCGAATCGGCACAGGAAACCGGATCGGCACAGGAAACCGGATCGGCACAGCAAGCCGCGCCGCCGGGCGACGACGCCGGGGCGCTGGTCGAGGAGGTGCGGCGGATCTGGTGCGAGGTGCTGGAGCTGGACGACGTCGGCATCGACGACGACCTGTTCGACCTCGGCGGGCACTCGCTCACCATCACCCAGATCTCGGCCAGGATCAGGGAGAGCCTGGGCGTGGACGTGTCGCTGGACGCCTTCTTCGACGACCCGACCATCCAGGGGGTCGTCGAGGAGATCGTCCGGCTGCAGGGTGACCGCCCGGCGGCGGAGATCCCGCCGCGTCCCGAGGGGGTCGTCCCGCCGCTGTCGTTCGTCCAGGAACGGCTGTGGTTCCTGCAGAAATTCGACCCGGACGACGCCTCCTACAACATGTACCTGGTGCTGCGGCTGCGGGGCGAGCTGGACACCGGTGCGCTGCAGGAGGCGCTGGACGCGGTGGTGGCCAGGCACGAGAGCCTGCGCACGTCGTTCGCCGACGTGGACGGCGCACCGATCACGGTCATCCACCCGCCGGGCCCCGTGACCGTCGAGCGCATCGACCTCGCGGGATCGCCGAGCGCGGAAACCGAGGCGCTGCGGCTCGTCGCCGAGCGCACGAACGCGCCGTTCGACCTGGAAGAGGCGCCGCCTCTGCGGGTCAGCCTGCTCCGGCTCGGGCCCGGCGATCACGTGCTCTGCTTCGTGCTGCACCACATCATCGCGGACGGGACCTCGATCGGGATCCTCTTCGACGACCTCTTCGCCCTCTACCAGGACCGGGACGCCGAGCTCCCGCCGCTGAAGATCCAGTACGGCGACGTCGCCCTGTGGCAGCGGGAGCAGGAGTCCGAGGAGTCGCTGGCCTACTGGCGCGACCAGCTCGCCGACCCGCCCGTGCTCGACCTGCCCGCCGACCTGCCGGGCGGCGAGCGGCCCGAGGGCGCGTTCCACACCTTCACGGTGCCCCCGGAGCTGGTGTCCCGGCTGGAACGGATCGCGCAGGAGCACAACGCGTCGCTGTTCATGGTGCTGGTCGCCGCCTACCAGGTGCTGCTGGCCCGGCACACCGGGCAGGACGACATCCTGGTCGGCACCCCGTGGGCGACCAGGGACCGGATGGAGCTGGAGCCGGTCATCGGCTACCTCACCGACACGCTGGTCCTGCGCGGCGACCTGTCCGGGGACCCGCGCTTCGCCGAGCTGCTGGAGGCGACCCGGCGTACCGTGCTCGACGCGCACGCCCACAGGACCGTCCCCTTCGAACGGCTCATCGGCGAGCTGGGCGTGCCCCGCGACCTGAACCGCAACCCGCTGCTCAGCACCATGCTCATTCTGCACAGCGAGGCGGGAGAGGGGGCTCCGCCCGAACGGGTCGGCGACCTCGGGGTGGAGCTGTTCGACGGCGGGTACCGGCAGGCCAAGTTCGAGCTGTCGCTGGAGTTCTGGCGCAACGAGCGAGGGCTGCTCGCGGTGCTCGGCTACGACGTCACGCGGTATCGGGCGGACACCGTGGAGGGGCTGGCCGCCCGGTTCGAGACCCTGCTCCAGGGCATCGCCGACGCCCCCGAGACCCCGATCTCCCGGCTGCCCCTGCTGACGGAGGCCGACAGGGCCGTGCTGAAGGCGTCCGGACCGGCCGTCCCCGGCGACGGGGAGAGCGTGCCCGCGCTCATCAGGCGGGCCATGGCCGCCCACCCCGACGCCACGGCGCTGGTGCAGGGCGGCGAGGCGATGAGCTACGCGCAGCTCGACGCCAAGGTGGCGCGGCTCGCGGCGGCCCTGCGGCGTCGCGGCGTCGCGGACGGATGCGTGGTCGGCGTCTGCCTGGAACGGTCGGCCGAGGCCATCGTGGCCCTGCTGGCCGTGTGGCGGGCCGGCGGCGCCTACCTGCCGCTCGATCCCGCCTACCCCGACGAACGACTCGCGTTCCTGATCGCCGACAGCGACGCCCGGCTCGTGGTGACCGACGCCGGGCTCGCCTCGCGGCTGCCGGAGCAGACGGTCGTGCTCGTCACCGGCGACGAGGCGGGGCCGGGCGAGCCCCACTGGTACGGCGACTGGGACCCGGTCGAGCCGGACGACCCGGCGTACGTGATCTACACCTCGGGCTCGACGGGCCGGCCGAAGGGAGTGCTGGTCGAGCACGGCGGCCTGGCGGCGCGCGTGCACTGGATGCGGGAGGCGTACGGGATCGGGCCGGACGACCGGATCGCGCAGTTCGCCTCGCTGAGCTTCGACGCTCACGCCGAGGAGCTGTACCCGGCGCTGGCGGCGGGTGCGAGCGTGCTGCTCCTGCCCGACGGCGCCGCGTCGCTGCCCGACGTACTGCGCACCCCGGCCGGCCGGCGGGTGACCGTGCTGGACCTGCCGACCGCCTACTGGCACCGGCTCACCGAGGCGCTCGGCGACGTCACCTGGCCGGAGCCGCTGCGGCTGGTGATCCTCGGTGGCGAGCAGGTGCACGCGGCGGCGGTGGCCAGGTGGCGGGAGCGGTTCGGCGACCGGGTACGCCTGATCAACACCTACGGGCCGACCGAGGCCACCATCATCGCCACGGCCCACGACCTCGGCGCGGACGACACCACGGGGCGCCCGCCCATCGGGCGGCCGATCGCCGGCACGACGGCGCACGTCCTCGGCCCGCACGGCGAGCCCGTACCGCCCGGCTGCCCCGGCGAGCTGTGCCTGGGCGGGGCGGGACTGGCGAGGGGCTACCTGGGCCGCCCGGCGCTGACGGCCGACCGGTTCGTCCCCGACCCCTTCGGCCCGCCCGGCTCCCGGCTCTACCGGACCGGCGACCGGGTGCGGTGGCGGCGGGACGGGACGCTGGAGTTCCTGGGCCGGTTCGACGCCCAGGTGAAGGTGCGCGGCTTCCGGGTGGAGCCGGGCGAGGTGGAGGCCGTCCTGCTGGCCCAGCCCGGCGTCCGGCAGGCGGTGGTGACGGCCGACGGTGAACGGCTGGCCGCGTACGTGGCCGGGCCGGCCGAACCGGGCGAGCTGCGCGAGCGCCTGGCCGCAATCCTGCCCGCCCATCTCGTGCCCACGGCCTGGGTGAGCCTGCCCGAGCTGCCGCTCACGATCACCGGCAAGGTCGACGTGGCGGCCCTGCCCGCGCCCGAGCCCGGCCCCGCCGCGGAGTACGTGGCCCCGCGCACCGACGCCGAGGTGCTCGTGGCCGAGGTCTGGCGCGAGCTGCTCGGCCTGGAGACGGTCGGGGTCCACGACGACTTCTTCGCCCTGGGCGGGCACTCCCTGCTCGCCACCCGGCTCGCGGCCCTGCTGCGCAACGCGGTCGAGACGGAGGTGCCGATCCGTACGGTGTTCGACCACCCGACCGTCGCCGGGCTCGCGGCCGCGGTCGAGCGGCTGGTGATCGAGCAGCTCTCGGCGCTCACCGACGCCGAGGCCGCGGAACTGCTGGAGGTGGGGGAGTGAGGTGCTCGGAGGCGATGGTGCTGAGGAAGGTGGCGCGGTGACGGGATCGAACGAGCTGTCTGCGGCCAAGCAGGCGCTGCTGGCACAGCGGCTGCGGCGCGGGGCGGCCCCGCGCCGCACGATCCCCGCACGCCCCGGCGGCGAGCCGCCGCCGCTGTCGCACGCGCAAGAGCGGCTGTGGTTCCTGGAGCAGTTCGCGCCGGGCACCGCCCAGCTCACGATCCCGATCCGGCTGCGGCTGCGCGGCCCGCTCGACACCGAAGCCCTGGCCGCCGCGCTCGACGCCGTCGTGGCCGGGCACGACGCGCTGCGCATGCGCTTCCCCGCCACCGAGGACGGCCGCCCGCGCGTCGTGCTCGCCGCGGACGCCACGCTCCCCCTCACCGTCCGCGACGCGCCCGACGAGGCCGCCGCCAAGGAGCAGGCCGAGCGGTTCCTGGCGGCCCCGTTCGACCTGGCGGCGGGTCCCATCGCACGGGCGCTGCTGATCAGGCTGGGCGACGACGACCACGTGCTGGTGATCGCGATCCACCACATCGCCGCCGACGGCTGGTCCGCCGACGTGCTGCTGCGCGAGGTCTTCGCCCGCTACGACGGCCGCACACCGCCCGCCCCGCAGGTCGGGTACGCCGACTACGCCGCCTGGCAGCGCGGCCTGCCCCCGTCCCAGCGCGACCTGGACTACTGGCGCGACCGGCTGGCCGGCCTGGAACCGCTGGACCTGCCGGCGGACCGGCCACGCCCGCCCGAACGCACCTACTCGGGCGCCGCTCACTCGTTCACCCTCGACCCCGAGGTGGCCGCCGCGCTGGCCGGGCTCGGCCGCGCGCACCGGGCCACGCCGTACATGGTCATGCTGGCCGCGCTCGCCGCGCTGCTCGGCCGGTACGCGGGCACCGAGGACGTCGCCGTGGGATCGCCCGTGGCCGGCCGCCAGGTCCCCGAGCTGGACGGCGTCATCGGCTGCTTCGTGAACATGCTCACCATGCGGGTGGACCTGACCGGCGACCCCACGTTCGCCGAGCTCATCGACCGGGTGCGCGACCTCGTCCTGGACGCCTTCGCCCACCAGGACCTGCCGTTCGAGCAGCTCGTCTCCGAGCTGGACGTGCCGCGCGACGTGTCCAGGTCACCGCTGTTCGGCGTCATGTTCGCGATGCAGAACTACCGCCACGAGGCCATCGACCCGCCCGCCGGGCTGACCGTCACCGACTTCCCCGTGGACTCCTGGGCCACCCGCTACGACCTGGAGCTGTACGCCGGCGACGACTCGGGCGGCATGTTCGTCTACAACACCGACCTGTTCGAGCCGGACACCATCGAACGCCTGGCCGGCCATCTGTGCACGCTGCTGGAGCGGGTCGCGGCCGACCCCGGCACCCCGCTGTCCCGCATCGACCTGCTCACCGAGGACGAACGCCGCCAGGTCCTGCACACCTTCAACGACACCGCCACCGAATACCCCGGCCCCGCCACCCTGCACGGCCCCATCGAGGCCCAGGCGGCCCGCACTCCCGACGCGGTCGCGGTGCGCTTCGAAGGGCGGTCACTGACGTACGGCGAGCTGAACGCCCGGGCGGACCGGGTCGCCCGCACGCTGCGCGACCTCGGCGCGGGCCCCGGCACGGTGGTCGCCGTGTGCGCCGAACGCTCGCTGGAGCTGCTGCCCGGCCTGCTCGGCGTGCTCAAGGCGGGCGCCGCGTACCTGCCGATCGACCCCGAATACCCGCCGGACCGGGTGGCGTTCATGCTGGCCGACGCCGCACCGGCCGTGCTGCTCACCCAGCGGAGCATCCGCCCGGACCTGCCGGACACCGGCGCGACCGTCCTCGACCTGGACGACCCCGGCGTGTGGACCGGCGCGGAAGGACCGCTGCCCGAGGTACGGCCCGACGACGTCGCCTACGTCATCTACACCTCCGGCTCCACCGGCCGCCCCAAAGGCGTGCCGAACAGCCACGGCGCCATCGCCAACCGGCTCGACTGGATGCAGGACCGCTTCCGCATCGGCGAGGCCGACGTCGTGGCGCAGAAGACGCCGCTCAGCTTCGACGTGTCGGTGTGGGAGCTGTTCTGGCCGCTGCGCTGCGGGGCCAGGCTGGTGCTCGCGACGCCGGGCGGCCACAAGGACGCCGCGTACCTGCGCAAGCTCATCACCACCGAGGGCGTGACCACCGCCCATTTCGTCCCGTCGATGCTGGCCGTCTTCCTCGCCGAGAACGGCGGCGCGGGGTGCGGCTCGCTGCGGCGGGTGATCTGCTCCGGCGAGGAACTGCCCGCCGACCTGGCCCGCCGCTGCGTCGCCGCGCTTCCCGCCACCGAGCTGCACAACCTGTACGGGCCCACCGAGGCCGCCGTGGACGTCTCCGCCTGGCACTGCCGGCCGGAGACCCTCACCTCGGCGGCCCGCGTCCCGATCGGCACCCCCATCGCCAACACCGCCCTGTACGTCCTGGACGCCGCCATGTCCCCGGTGCCGATCGGGGTGCCCGGCGAGCTGTTCATCGGCGGCGCCGGCCTGGCCAGGGGCTACCTCGACCGTCCCGCGCTCACCGCCGAGCGGTTCGTGCCGAACCCGTACGGCCCGCCGGGCTCGCGCCTCTACCGCACCGGCGACCTGGTCAGGCGCCGCCCCGACGGGGTGCTGGAGTTCCTCGGCCGGCTGGACGCCCAGGTCAAGCTGCGCGGCCTGCGCATCGAGCCGGGCGAGATCGAGGCCGCGCTGCGCGCGCTGCCCGCCGTCGGGGACGCCGCCGTGATCGTCCGCGACGACCGCCTGGTCGCGTACGTCACCCCCGGCACCGGCGAAGCCCTGGACCAGGCGCTCGACCAGGCTCTCGACCAGGCTCTCGATCATGGCGCGCTGCGGGCCGAGCTGAAGAAGACGCTGCCCGACTACATGGTCCCCGCGAGCTACGTCACCCTCGCCGCCCTGCCGCTGAGCCCTAACGGCAAGCTGGACCGCCGCCGCCTGCCCGCACCCGTGGCGACCAGGGACGCCACGGTCGAGTTCATCGCGCCCGGCACCCCCACGGAACACGCGCTCGCCGCCATCTGGAGCGAGCTGCTGGGCGTCGAGGTGGTCGGCGTGGACGACGACTTCTTCGACCTCGGCGGCCACTCCCTGCTCGCGACCCAGGTGGTGGCCCGGCTGCGCCAGGAGACCGGCGCCGTGGTCAGCGTCATGGACGTCTTCAAGCACCGCACCGTCCGCGAGCTGGCCGCGCTCGCCGACACCCCGCAGGACCGGCGCGGCCCCCGCGCGCTGCTGCACCGGCTGACCGCCGCCGGCAGCACCAGCCCGGTCCTCAGCTACGTGTGCGTCCCGTACGGCGGCGGCAGCGCCGTCGTCTACCAGCCGCTCGCCGACGCCCTGCCGGACGGGCACGCGCTGTGGTCGGTGGCGATCCCCGGTCACGACGTGGGCATGGACGAGGAGAGGCTGCCGTTCGACGAGCTGGCCGCCGGGTGCGTGCGCGAGATTTTGGAGAAGGTCGAGGGTCCGATCGTCCTGTACGGGCACTGCGGCGTGGGCTCGGCGCTGACCGTGGAGATCGCCCGCCGGCTCGAAGCCGCCGGCCGCGAGCTGGACGGCATCTACATCGGCGGCATCTTCCCGTTCGCCCGCCCGCGCGGCCGGATCATGTCGCGCATCGCCAAGATCGCCGAGGCCGAGCGGCTGCGCAGCGATCAGCGCTACGTCAACTGGCTGATCTCGCAGGGCGTGGACATGAGCGACCTCGACCCCGCGCAGGCCCGCCGCATCGTACGGAACATGCGCCGCGACTCGCGGGAGGCCGAGGACTACTACACCCGCCTGTTCGAGTCCGGCACGCAGCGGCTGCGCGCTCCCGTGATCAGCGTCGTGGGGACCGAGGATCCGGCGACGGACTACTACCAGGAACGCTTCCGCGAATGGCACTTCCTCACCTCGGTGTCGGCGGTGGTCGTGCTCGCAGAGGCGGGCCACTTTTTTCTGAAATATCGGGCGCAAGAGCTCGCCGAGATCGTCACCACCGTCCACCGGAACCTGAAGGAACCGGCCGGTCCCCGCCCGGCCGGGCCGCCGCGACGCGATGGCCGTACCTGGTGGCTGCACGACGTGTCGCACGCCGACACGATGCCCGCCCCGACCGGCGTCAGGCCCGGCATTCCGCGCTTCCTCGCCATCGCGCTCAGCCAGCTCGTCTCCATGACGGGATCGGCGCTGACGGAGTTCGCCGTCCCCCTGTGGATCTACACCACGACCGGGTCGGTGGCGAAGTTCGCGCTCATGGCGGTCGTCGGCCTGGTGCCGGGCATGCTGGTGGCACCGGTCGCCGGCGCGATCATCGACAGGACGAGCCGCCGCCGGGTGATGCTGGCCGGAGACGCCGCCGCGTTCACCATCCAGCTCGCCTTCGGCGTGCTGCTCTGGACGGGAAATCTCTCCGTCGACATGATCTACCCGCTCCTCGGCTGCCTGTCCGTCGCACTCACGTTCCAGCGCCTGGCGTACTTCTCCGCCGTCCCGCAGCTCGTCCCCAAGCACTACCTCGGGCACGCCGTCGGCATCACGCAGCTCGGCAACGGCACCGCCCAGCTCCTGGTGCCCATCTTCGCCGTCGGGCTCATGTCGGCGATCGGGCTCGGCGGCATCCTCCTGCTCGACATCGCCGGCTACGCGGTCGCCATCGCCGTCGTGCTGGCGGTGCGCTTCCCCGACAGCATGCCCTGGCGGCGCCGCGAGTCGATCAAGGACGAGATCCTCGGCGGCCTGCGCTACTCCCTCGGCCACCGCGGATTCGTCGCCATGCTGCTGTTCTTCGTCGTGCTGAACGTGTTCCTCGCACCGCTGCTGCTGATGTTCTCGCCGCTGGTGCTCTCCTTCGCCGAGCTCGCCGACGTCGGCAGGATCTCGTTCCTCGCCGGACTCGGGACGTTCATCGGCGCGCTCATCATGGTCGTCTGGGGCGGCCCGCGCCGGCGGCGCCTGCGCGGCGTGCTGCTGTGCAGCCTCGTGCTCGGCTGCTTCTGCCTGCTCACCGGCCTGCGCGCCGACCTGGTCGTGATCGCCGCCGGCGTGTGCGGCATCACACTCTGGATCACCCTGCTGAACGGCATCTACACCACGATCGTGCAGGTCAAGGTGCCGCAGCGGTTCCACGGCCGGGTGTTCGCGATGAACACGCTCATCGCCTGGTCCACGCTGCCCATCGGGTACGGGCTCGTCGCGCCGTACGCCGCCGGCCTGCTCGACCCGCTGCTGCTGGACGGCGGCCCGCTCGCCTCGACGGTCGGAGCGGTCATCGGCGTCGGCCCCGGCCGCGGCATCGGCCTCATGTACGTGCTCTTCGGCCTCGCCATCCTCGCGCTCACGCTGGCCGCGATGCGGGTTCCGGCCCTGGCCCGCTTCGACGACGAGGTTCCGGACGCCGTCGCCGACGACCTGGTCGGCGTACAAGCCCTGCGACAGAAGGAGGAATGACGTGACGGGACGACACCAGGTGGTCGTCAACGACGAGGAGCAGTACTCGCTGCTGCCCCTCGACCGCCCGATCCCGGACGGCTGGCGGGCGACGGGCTTCACCGGCGACCGGCAGGAGTGCCTGGACCACATCGACGAGATCTGGACGGACATGCGTCCCCGCAGCGTACGGCTGCGCCAGGAGTCGAAGGGGGGCGCGCGGTGAGCAGCGACCTGGAACGCAGGCTCGCGGACCTGGTGGCCGCCGTGTCCGACGGCGAGATCAGCGCCGAGCAGGCGCTCGCCGGCGAGCACTCGCTGTCCGCGCTGGGCCTGACCTCGCTGGCGTGGATCAGGCTCATCGACGCCATCGAGGACGTCTTCGGCGTGGACGTCGATCTCGGCGGCGACCTGTCCGCCTTCGACCGCGTGGACGCGCTCGCCGCCCACGTGTCGGACCTGCTGGACGCCCGATGACCACCCCGGCCATGGCGACCGCCTCGGTCCGGTTCAGCGGGCCGCGGGACGGCCAGGCGCCGCTGACCTGGGGGCAGCGGCTGATGTGGCGGGCCGTGCACCTGATGGGGCCCAGCCAGTCGTTCCTCAACTGCCCCTGGGTGCTGCCGGTGCACGGCAGGCGCGACCTCGCGACCGTGCTGGGCGCGCTGCGCCGGATGCTCGAACGCCACGAGAGCCTGCGCACCACGTTCATCGACACCCCGGACGGCCCGGTGCAGCGGGTGGCGCGCAGCGGCGAGCTGACCGTCGAGCTGGTCCGGACGGACCCGGACGGGCCGCTGGCGACCGCGGGGCGGATCGCCGCCGAGCTCGGCACCACGATCTTCGATCACGGCGCGGACCTGCCGCTGCGCTGCGCCGTCGTGATGGCCGACGGCCGGCCGCGCGCCCTGGCGCTCGTCTTCTCGCACCTGGCGGTGGACTACCAGGCGCTGAGCCTGCTGTCGGCCGAGTGGCGGGCGCTGCTGCGCGGCGACGACCTGCCTGCGCCCCCGTGGCAGCCGATGGAGCAGGCGGCGCTGGAACGCGAGGAGCCGTTCCAGGCCCGCTCGCGGCGGTCGATCCGCTACTGGCGCAAGGTGCTCGAGACCGTCCCGCTCGAGGTGTTCGACCATCCGCCGGGGGAGCCGGAGGACCCCCGGTTCATCGAGGTCGGCATGGAGTCGGTGGCGCTCGCGGCGGCGGCCGTGCGGCTGGCCGAGCGGCTGTCGATCAGCACGACGAGCGTGCTCATCGCCGGCTGCGCCACCGTCCTGGCCGTCGCGAGCGGCCGGCCGCGGGCGGTCATGCAGCTCGTCCACAGCAACCGGCGCGACCCGCGCACCCGTCCGCTGGTCGCCACCGTGGGCCAGGACGCCCTGCTCGTGCTCGACCTGCCCGAGACCGGCTTCACCGACACCTGCCTGGCCGCCCACCACAGCGCCCTCATGGCCTACCGCAACGCCGTTTACGACCCGTTCGAGATGACGGCCATGCGCGAGGAGATCGGCCGCATCAGGGGCGGAGAGCCCGACCTCGACGCCTTCTTCAACGACCGGCGCGGCGAGGGCACCTGGCCGAACCTGCCCCGCCTCGGCGAGGACCTGACCCCGCTCACGGCGAAGACCCGCACGTACGTCACCAACGCCTGGCCCGGCGTCCGGTTCAAGGCGTTCTTCACCCTGGGCACCGCCCCCGACACCGGCCAGCTCAGCCTCATCATCGACACCGCGTACCTGACCAGGCAGACGGCGACGGCCATGCTGCGCGCCGTCGAGACCCTGCTGGTCCGCACCTGCACCGAGGACGTCCCGATCGCCGCCGTCAAGGACCTCGTCCCACCGGCAGAAACGGGCATCGCCCCACGATCCCGCACCTAGCCCGCCCCCGCCGCTGTCCCGGCGGGCTAGGGCCTGCCTCTCCGGAGCACGGGCACCAGCAGCAGCGACAGCCGTTCTGCAGCGCCGCGCCGAGCAGCGGGCTCATGCCCAGTCCCTGCCCAAGGCCCACGACGAACAGGGGAGCGGCGGCCGGCGACCTCGCGCATGGGCGTCCCCGTCAGCGCCCGCATCCCGCCGGGGTGAGCCCGACCGCCTGGGTGAGCCCGATCGTCACGCCATGCCGCCAGGGACCTCGCCCGCGGGCGTCGCCGCGCTGCGCGGCCCGGTGAGGACCGCCCCCCGGCCGGTGACGTACGGAGCCACAGTCGCGACCCTGAACGCGGCGATCCCGGTGGTGAACCGTATGTGAAAGCGGGGGCCGACGAACCCCCATGCGGCCCCCGCTTTCAGCCCTTTGCGACGCGCGCGACACGCCCTCGGATTCGTCCGGCGTCCCCGTTGGCAGCGCGCCCCTCCGTTCGCGACACGCCCCCGTTCGCGGCGCGCGCCCCTATCGCGCAGATGACCCCGCCTCTCCGGACTAGTTGAAGCAGTCCTGGCTGCGCAGCGCGATGCCGTACTCGGTGACCTTGCCGCGAGTGACGGTGAAGTTGTAGTACGCCTTCTTGTTGCCCGGCACCGTGACCACGTAGTAGCCGTGGAAGTCCTTCTTGACGCCCGGGTACGCCGCCTTGAGCTGCTTCAACGTAGAGCCGATCTTGATGCCCTGCGGCGTCCGCACACCCTTCGGAGCCCAGATGGCGGCCAGCCCCACGCGCGGCGAGATGTAGAGCCCCACAGAGTCTTTCGGCGTCCTGAACTTCTTCAGGTCCCAGCCCGAGCAGGAGAGGCCGCCCCCGTCCAGCTTCTTGACGATCTGCCCGGTCGCCTGAGCCTGCTTGGTGGTCATCCCGAGCTTGACGGCACCGTAGCCGTGGGGACCCAGCGTCGTCGGCTTCGCCTCGGCGACCGCCGCGGTGGCACCGGCGACGAGCAGCGAACAGGCGAGGAGCGATGCCCCCATCATCGTCTTCATCATGTCTGGTTCGATGACGGGTTCCGGGCAAAGGTTGCGAGTTTCGATCAAGAAATTTCGCCGTACGCCCGGAATCGCCGGACCCGGGGAACGGCTAGGTTGCACCGCATGACGCACACCGAGATCGACATCAGCGCGGACCTCGTACGGGAGCTGCTCCGCGAGCAGCACCCCGACCTGGCCGATCGCCCCGTGCGGCTCGGTGCGCGCGGCTGGGACAACCAGCTGTGGCGGCTCGGCGACGACCTCGCCGTCCGGCTGCCGTGGGCGACGCAGGACGCGGATGAACTGGTGATCAAGGAGCACACCTGGGTGCCGAGGCTCGCCCCGCGGCTTCCGCTGCCGGTGCCCGTGCCGCAGCGGCTCGGACGGCCGTCATCGGCGTTCCCGCGGCCGTGGATCGTCACCACCTGGGTGCCGGGCGAGCCCGCCGACCGCGCACCCGTCACGCGCGGCGCCGAGTCGGCCGACGTCCTGGCCGCCTTCCTGACCGCCCTCCACCAGCCCGCCCCCGCAGAGGCGGACACCGGGGGCCGGGGGCGCGGAGGACCCCTGGCCGCCGCGTCCGCGTACGTGGCCGATCAGCTCGCCTCGGCCGTCGAGGCCGGGCTCGTCTCCGGCGAGGACGCCGGCGTCGCCCGGACGATCTGGGAGGCCGCCGCCACCGCGCCCGCCTGGGACGGCCCGCCGGTATGGCTGCACGGCGACCTGCACGCGGCGAACGTCGTCACCGCGGACGGCGTCATCTCGGGCGTGATCGACTTCGGCGACCTGTTCGCCGGCGACCCGGCCTGCGACCTGTCCGCCGCCTGGACCCTGCTGCCCGACGCCGCCGCCGTCGAGCGCTGCCACGCGGCCTACGAGCCGTCCCCGGACACCGCAACCCTGCGCCGCGCCCGCGGGTGGGCCGTGATCCGCGCCCTCCTCGGCCTGCACGTCGGCGACGCCGGCGTCCACGGACGGCCGGGCGGCAAGGCCTCCTGGGGCCCGCCCGCTCAGGCGGCCCTGCGCCGCCTCATCGCGACGGCCTGAGAACTCGGCGGGAATTCCCGGTGGCGCTCATGCGTCCGAAAAAATAAGTGGCACGACCGCCGAGTCCGCCATTACCGTCGATGACAACGAAACGCGGGGCGGTGCCCGATCCGCCCCCTCCGGACCACAGCAAAGGAACCACGTCATGCTTCTCGCGGCCGCCGCACTCGGACAGGAAGGGCGAGGCTATCGCCGCCCTGCCGAGCTGGGCCGCGCCCTGCGTGAGGTGGCTCCTGGATGATCCTCGGAGAGGACCATTCCAGAGGCCGCCAGGTGACCACCCGGCGGCCTTTCCTTTTGCTGATTGACAATTGCACAGCGAAGCGCCATGGGCTGATGGTGAAAAGGCATCACACCTGCCTTGCAAGCAGGAGTTCGGGTTTCGAGATCCCGTCGGTCCACCAAGCCGCAGAAGCCGAACGGGTAAGGCGGCTGGCTTCCAACCAGCAGGACGGGGTTCGAGTCCCCGCTGCGGCTCTCCACGCGTCCGTAGCCCAATGGGAGAGGCGCCGGTCTTAGGAACCGGTCAGTGCGGGTTCGAATCCCGCCGGACGTACTGCGCCCCGTTCGTCCAGTGGCCAGGACACCCGGCTTTCACCCGGGAGATCGCCGGTTCGAATCCGGTACGGGGTACGGCCCCATAGCTCAATGGACGAGAGCGCCGGCCTACGAAGCCGGGTCTGGTGCAGGTTCGAGTCCTGCTGGGGTCACTCACGCGCGAGCTGGGCATGTGGCGAGCCCACCCGGCTGTAAACCGGACGCTTCGGCTGTGGCGGTTCGACTCCGTCCTCGCGCACCGCTTTCCCGGCGCCGCCGGACCCCCATGATGCGGAGCTGAATGAGCCTGCGATAATGCGGCGAATGGATCATCGCTCTCATACGTGGATTCGGCGACGGCTGCGTTCGCTGGCGTGGCTCGAGTTGCTCAACATCCCGCTGCAGGCGATGATCTGGTTCGTCGCGGTCGGGTTTCCGCTGACGACCGTGAACATCGTGGGCTTCGGTCTGACCGCGCTTCTCCTGCTGGAGGGAGCCGCTTATTGGCGGGCCAAGCGCCGCAGGCTGGACACGGGCCGCAAAACCCTGCCCGGAGCCGGCGCTTTCACGGTCGCCCGCTGGGGCAATGTCGCCGTTCTGACCGCGGGCCTGCTCGTCATCCTTCGGGGCGTGGTCACCGATCCGGGAGTGGGAAGCTGGCCGGGTCTGGTGTTCGGCTTGTTCGCGTTTTTGGAGCACGTGAACTACTTCCACGTTCAGCTCATGTACGACACCGCCGAGGATCTCCGATACCTGCGAACGCGCGGCCTGCGCCGCGCCCATCTGGCCCGCGATCTCGCCCTCTATGCAAGAACGCGGGCATGACATTGTCGATTGACGAGATTCGTCAATCGTGCCGGCTTCTCATGGGCTTCCCGGCGCGTTCTGACGGCCGCGCCGGCTCGCCGATCCGCATGGCCCGGACTCTCAGCACTTGACCCTCGGCTCCGGCCGCGTCCACGGCCGCCTTGGACCGCGCCGGCCGCCGTATTGCGCGATCCGGCACCGCACGACGGACGTGCCTACGGCGTTGGCCGCCGAGGCCGCATCCCTTCGCGAAATCACCGAACGGCCGGCCGAGGTGACCAGGCGACCTTAGGGGCTGCCTCGGAGCGTTGATCGGCGGCGTGTCGCAGCTGCGCATCCACGTCTCCGCCATCACCGACTGGCTCATCGCCCTCTGAAACACGCCCTTGCTGCTTGCCCTCCAGCGAGACGCCGGTGTGTTCGACGGGCGTCAGGGGAAGGCGCCGGACCAGCGGCGGCGCCCACAGGTTCGTAGGGGGCGGGTGAGCTCGCCGTCACCGGTGCGGCGGCGGGCTCGTCACCGTACGCCGCAGGCGGGGCGCCACACGAGGAGGGACGGGTGGCGGCTGTCAGGAGGTGCGGCCGGGTGACGCGGGCGCGCTCCGGGCGGCACCGCTGTAGTAGGGGTACCACACGTCCCCACAGTCGGCCAGAGGCGCGTCGGCGACGCGCCAGCAGCAGATGTTCAAGGGCAGGGCAGCTTGGCGTCACCGGCGGCGCGGCGGTTACTCGGACGTCACGGCCTCGAGCGCGGAGCGTCACGTGCGGGTTGTGCGGGCGGGGTGGGCGCCGGCATATGCGCAGGGCCCGAACCCCAGGCGGCGGGATCCGGGCCTTTCGCCGGTTCAGCGCGACCTGCTCTCCGGCTGATCTCCTGGCGCCGCACGGGGGAGTGATCTGCTTCCGGTGAAGACGAGTGCGTGGAAGGCGCTGTGGACGGCCGCGATCGGCTCGCGGTCCCGGCCGAAGTAGAGGTTGTTCGTCAGCAGGACGGCCCACCGTGACTGCTTGGCGGAGACCCACAGGGCCGTGCCGGTGAAGCCGTAGTGCACGTACACGTCCTCGTCGCCGCCGGGGCCGGGGTGCCAGAACAGGCCGCGCCGGGGAGCGAGGCCGCCGGTCCGGATCCGCAGCGACTGCGTCACCCACGCCTCCCCGAACCCGGCCCTGGGGGCGGGGTTGAGGAGGTGCCGCTGGAAGCGGGCCAGGTCGTCCAGGGTGGAGAAGACGCCGGCGATGCCGCACACGCCGCCGAGCAGACGGGCGGAGAAGTCATGGGCGACACCCTTGAGGTGGGCGCCGGACCCCGGGCCGAACTCGGTCGGAGCGCACCGCGCCCGCTCGGCGTCCGGCAGCGGCCCGAACCTCGTGCCGGTCATGCCCAGCGGCCGCCAGATCAGGCTCGCGGCGAGCCGGTCGAGCGGGGCGCCGGTGAGGTGCTCGGCGAGGAAGCCCAGGATGAGGGCGGCCCGGTCGGTGTACTCGACGGCCTCGCCGGGCGGCCGGTGCAGGGCCTCACGCAGCACTCCCTCCCGGACGGCGCGGGGGTCGGTGCCGTACGACGCCTTGAGGTTGGCCCGCAGCGGCACGCCGGCGGTATGGGTGAGCAGGTGATGCGCGGTGACCTGACCGAGCGGCCGGCCCGCGACCTCGGGCCAGAAAGTGCCCAGGGGCTGGTCCAGCGGCAGCCGCCCCTCCTCCCACAGGGCGCCGATCACGGACCACACCGCGACGATCTTGGTCAGGCTTGCGACATCGAAGATCGTCTCGCGGACCCGGGATCGGCGGGGTCGGCCAGCCCGCGGGCTCCCCAGCCGAGTACGCCGCTCGCATCGCCGACAGCCCACACCGCCCCCGGAAAGACCTGCTCGCGCACGCCCCGCTCCAGCAGCCGGATGATCGGGTCGTAGCAGTCCATGATGCGTCCTTGCAGGCAGGCGGGCATGCACCGGCCAGCGTAACGGCCGGTCCCCGTCGGGACCGGTCCTTCAGCGCGTACCACGCTCTGGTGTCGGCGCGCAGCGACAACACGAGCGTGATCGGCGCGGCAGCGCAACCGAACGCGTACGTCGGCGCCAGGGAGCCGGATCCCCGGCCGACGGCCATCGAAGGCCCGTCACCCGATCGCCCGCAAGGCGCGGGGCGGCAGCGGCCTCAAGGGGTGAGGACGAGACGGCCGCGGAGGCCGCCTTCTGCGAGGCGCTTGTGCGCGGCGGCGACCTGCTCCAAAGGCAGGGTCCCGGCCACGCGAAGGGTGAGTGACCCCGCCTCGACCAGGGCGGCGAGCTCGGCGAGGCGGGCGCCGTCAGCGTAGATCCAGTGGGTGAAGACGCGGACGCCGCGCAGCGGAGGCGGCGCCGCTCCGGCCACGAGCGCGGCGAAGGCCCCATGCGACCGGACCGCGTCGAGGGCGGCCGCGCCGGTCAGGGCGGCGTCCAGCGCAGCGTGCACGCCGCCGGGAACGAGGGCGCGAACGGCCTCGCCCAGCCGTGCCGTACGCGGCACGAAGAGATCGGCTCCGAGCTCGCGGACGAGCGGCTCGTCGCCGGCTCCGGCGACCGCGACCACGCGGATGCCGCGCGCGGCGGCGAGCTGGGTCGCGAAGCCGCCGACGGCGCCGGCCGCCCCGGTCACCAGCAGCGTCTGCCCGGGGCTCAGGCCGAGGCCGTCGAGCGCCTGCGCGGCGGTGAGCCCGTTCAGGGGAAGTGTGGCGGCCTGTACGGGCGAGACGCCCGCGGGTGTGGCCGTGACCGCGTCCGCATCGAGCACGACCTGGTCGGCCTGGGCGCCGAGCGGGACGTCCAGCCGGTCGGACAGGCCGATCACCCGGTCTCCGGGCTCGATGCCGGTGACTCCCGGGCCGACCTCCTCGACGGTTCCCGCGACGTCCCACCCGAGGCCCACCACGTCCCGCGCCGGCATCAGGCCCGCCTCGGCGAGCGCACCCGACCGGGTGGCCAGATCGACAGGATTGACGGTCGCGGCCTCGACCCGGATCCGCACCTGTCCTTCTCCCGCGACCGGCACCGGAACCTCCGCGACTTCCAGGACCTCGGGCCCGCCGAACGAACGGACGACGACTGCACGCATGAAGATCTCCTCATCACGAAAAGTCGGAACTTGAGGAAGACCGTATGGAGACCTACTCTCTGTTGGGAAGTACGTACCTGAAGGTGCGTACCGTACGGAATGGAGAGCGATGACCACCCGCACCGCCGCCCAGCAGCGCGAGCAGGCGCGCATCGCCTACGACGCCTACCTCGCGACCTGCCCGACACGTCAGCTTCTCGACAGGATCGGCGACAAGTGGGTGGGTCTCGTGCTCACCGCCCTCGCCGATGGTCCCCAGCGCTACAGCGGCCTGTCGCGGACCATCGCCGGCGTCAGCGAGAAGATGCTCACCCAGACCCTGCGCACCCTCGAACGCGATGGCCTGGTCTCCCGGTCGGTCACGCTCTCCGTCCCGGTACGGGTCGACTACGCCCTCACCCCGCTGGGCAGAAGCCTGCTGCCCGTGATGCAGGCCATCAAGGACTGGGCCGAGACGCACATCGACGAGGTCACCGCCGCCCGCGCCGCCTACGACGAGCGCGAATCAGGTGAGCGGCAGGAGCACCTGCCATAGCTCCGAAGCCAGGTCCGCGCCGCCTGGTCATGGCGCCGCACCGGGAAGGCGGGCAGGCGCAGTTCCCGCGGCGTCCGCTGCCGGAGAGCGGCACCGGGATGGCCGCCGTCTGCACCTGGCCCGCGACGCCGCCACCACGCCGACCGCCTACCGCCGCGCCTACCGGGGCCGCCCCGGACCGCACGCCCGCGAAGAACCGCGCTCTCGCGAAGAACCGCACGCCCGGCAGGACCCGCGCGGAGGTCGGGAAGCGCCCACTCGCCTGAATCCGCGCCGCTGAGGCTCCGTCCCGGCGTCAGGACTCGCGTACGACGAGGTGCCCCGCCACCACGTGGTGGCCCGGCTGCGGATGCCCGTCGATCGCGGCGATCAGCAGCTCGGCGGCCCGGCGGCCGATCTCCTCCAGCCCCAGGTCCACCGTCGTCAGCGGCGGCCGGGCGGCCTCGGCCACCAGCGCCCAGTTGTCCACGCCGACGACGCCGATCTGCATGGGCAGGGAGACCCCGGCCTCGCGCAGCCCGTCGGTGACGCCGCGGGCCACCACGTCGCTGCCGCAGAAGACGCCGTCCACGTCGGGGTGGGCGCGCAGCAGCTGGGCGGCGGCGAACCGCCCCCACGCCTCGCTCCAGCCGCCGAAGTACGGCTCGCCGACGAGCTGGAGGCCGTGCCGGGCCAGCGCCTCGATCGTGCCGTCGGCGCGTTCGCGGGCCGAGGCGTGGGAGTGCGGGCCGGTGATGTGGGCGATGCGGCGGCGGCCGGTCTTGACGAGGTGGTCGACGGCGAGGCGCGCGGCGCCGCGCTCGTCGCTCACGACGTTGCAGTCGTCGGGGTCGCTGCTCGGCGCGAGCGCGTACACGACGGGGACGGGCAGGTCGCGGCCGAGCGGGCGGCGCGGGTCGGTGCGGCGCCCGGCCACGATGATGCCGTCGACCCGGCGTTCGAGCAGCTTGCGCAGGTGGTGCTGCTCGCGGATGGGGTCGTCGCGGCTGTCGCACAGGAAGGCGATCATCTCGCCGGCGGCGAGCGAGTCCTCGGCGCCGCGCATCACGGGGATGCCGAAGCGGCCGTAGCTGTCGGTGGTGATGACGCCGACGGTGAACGTGCGCCCGGACAGCAGGCTGCGCGCGATGGTGTTGGGGGCGAAGCCCAGCTCCTCGGCCGCGGCCCGCACCCGGGCACGGGTCTCCTCGCGGAGGTTGCCGCGGCCGTTGAGCGCCTTGGACGCGGTGCCCAGGGACACGCCGGCCCTGGCGGCGACGTCCGCGATGCCGACGCGGCGGCCCGCGGCCTGGGGGGAAAGATCCTCGGTCATGTGCTGTTCTTCGTCGTCGGTGGCGGGGCTGCGTGATCACAAGCGTAAGCCGGAAACACGTGATCTCGTCTAGGAAAATTTTTCCTCAACGGTACACGCGTGTGACGTCCGGCGATAGGTCACGGCGGACGCTCAGATGCCGCCGGAGCTCCAGTTGACCGCGATGATCTGGGTTTTCGCACTGTCATGACGTCCGGGTCTTGACCGGTTCTTCGGCGCGGTCCTATGTTGACGAACGGGAAAAGGTTTCATTCATGTTTCCCATCGATGAGGCCGCCCTCACGTTCCCGTCCACCCGCGATTGATCCCGACGTCACCGTGCCGCGGTGGTTCGGCGTCTTCAGCGACCCGGTCGACCGCTCCACGATCTCCACGAGAGGCAACAGCAGAACGTGCACACCCAAGACGCGCCGCCCCGAACCCGGATCCCGGGCCCTGCCGCACCGCGCAGGCCAGCGCGACTTGCACCGATACCGCTGGACGCGGCCAAGCCGGACCCCGCGTCCCTGCTCGGCGGCTGGCAGGAGCTCAACGCCACGGCCACCATCCCGCACTGCGTCGAGAACGTGGAGCGGACCTCCGCCGTCGAGAACTTCCGCCGCCTGGCCACGGCGGGCGAGGACGGCCCGCAGGGCAGCTTCAAGGGCCCGTGGTTCGCCGACTCCGACCTGTACAAGACGCTGGAGGCCATCGGCTGGGAGGCCGGGCGCAGCGGCACCACCCGCTGGGCCGATCTGCTCACCGAGCTGGCCGGCCTCTTCGAACGCGCCCAGGCCCCCGACGGCTACCTCAACACGTACGTCCAGGGCACCGGCAGAGAGCCGTTCACCGACCTGGAGTGGACCCACGAGCTCTACTGCGCGGGCCACCTCATCCAGGCGGCCGTGGCGCTGCACCGCGGCGGCGGCGACGAACGCTTCCTCACGATCGCCCGCCGCGTCGCCGACCTCATCGTGCGCGAGCTCGGCGAGGACGGCCGCCCGCTCATCGACGGCCACCCCGAGATCGAGACCGCTCTCGTCGAGCTGTACCGCGAGACGGGGGAGGAGTCCTACCTGCGCGCGGCCGAGCTGCAGATCGAACGCCGCGGCCACCGCTCGCTCGGCGCCGGCCGCTTCGGCTCGCAGTACTTCCAGGACCACCTGCCGGTACGGGAGGCGGCCGAGGCGATCGGCCACTCGGTCAGGCAGCTCTACCTGGCCGCCGGCGTCACCGACGTCTACCTGGAGAACGGCGACGAGACGCTGCTCGAGGCGATGGAACGCCTGTGGGACAGCGCCTTCGGCACCAAGATGTACATCACCGGCGGGCACGGCTCCCGGCACCGCGACGAATCGTACGGCGACCCGTACGAGCTGCCCCCCGACCGCGCCTATGCCGAGACCTGCGCCTCCATCGCGGCCCTGCAGTGGTGCTGGCGGATGCTGCTGGCCACCGGCAAGGCCCGCTACGCCGAGGAGATGGAGCGCGCGCTGCTCAACGCGATCGCCGCCTCCATGGACCACACCGGCACCGCGTTCTTCTACTCCAACCCCCTCCAGCTGCGCACCGGGCACGACGGCTCGCACGAGGACGCGCCCAGCGAACGCCTGCCCTGGTACAACTGCGCCTGCTGCCCGCCGAACCTGGCCCGCCTGCTGGCCTCGGCCGGCGCCTACACGGCCACCTCCAGCGCTGACGGGCTGCAGCTGCACCTGCTCACCGCGGGCACGTTCACCGGCCAGGCCATCAGCGCCGCCGTCGAGACCGGCTACCCCTGGGACGGCGTGGTGAAGGTCACGGTCAGCGGCGCCGGCGAGCTGGCCGTCCGCGTGCCGGCCTGGGCCGAGGGCGCCACCGCCACCGTCACCGGAGGGCGCGTCACCGCCGACCCCGCTCCCGGCGACTACCTGCGCGTGGCCTGCGACGACGGCGCCACCGTGCGCCTCGCGCTGCCGATGACGCCGCGCCTGGTGCGCGCCGACGAACGCGTCGACGCCGTACGCGGCTGCGTGGCCGTCATGCGCGGCCCCATCGTGTACTGCGTCGAGCAGGCCGACCTGCCCGATGACGTCCTGGTCGAGCAGCTCCGCCTCGACCCCGCCGCCCCGATCACCGAGGAGCGCACGCCCGGCGACCTCACACCCGTCCGGCTGCGCCTGTCGGGCACGATCCAGCCGCTGGAGACCGAGCTGTACGGCCCGTACGGCCAGGCCACCGCCGCCCGCACACCGATCGCCTTCACCGCCATCCCCTACCACTCCTGGGCGAACCGCGGCCCAGGAGCCATGCGCGTCTGGATCCCGACCGTCTGACCCTCACCCCACCCCCCTCCACCCCCTGCCGGGCCGCGCGGGAAAGCGGCCCGGCTCACCGCCCGCACGCGGCGCGGGCAGAAAGCGAAGTCACCATGAGAACCACGAGGCTCGCGGCCCTGGCGGCCGCTCTCGCGATCGCCGTCTCGGCCTGCGGGGGCGGCGACGCGGGCCAGACGTCGGCGGCCGGCGACAAGCCGACCGGCACCGCCACCCTCTGGGTACGCGACAGCGCCAAGGGCTTCATCAAGCTCCTCACCGACCAGTACAACAAGACGCACGAAGGCAAGGTGACGGTCACGATCGTGCCGTCCGGCAACTTCGTGCAGAAGTTCGGCACCGCCGCCGCCTCCGGAGCGGGACCGGACATCACCTCGATCGACCTGGTGTTCGCCCCGTACTTCGCCTCCAAGGGCGTCTTCGAGGACCTCACGCCGGTGCTGGACTCGCTGAGCTGGAAGGACGGGCTCAGCGAGGCGCACAAGAAGCTCGCCGTCTACGACGGCAAGACATACGCGCTGCCGTTCACCGCCGAGGCGTCGGTCACTTTCTACAACAAGGACCTGTTCAAGAAGGCCGGCCTCGACCCCGACAAGCCGCCCGCCAACTACGCCGAGATGCTGGAGGCGGCGCGCGCCATCCGCAAGCTCGGCAGCGACTACTACGGCTTCACCATGGCCGGGCAGTGCGGCGGCTGCAACGTCTTCGAGTTCGCCCCGCACGTGTGGGCCAGCGGCGGGAAGATCCTGTCCGACGACGGCAAGACCGCGATGTTCGACAGCCCCGAGGTGACCGACGCCCTGGCCTTCTACCGCCAGATGTGGACCGAAGGGCTGATGCCCCCCTCGGCCAAGACCGACGGCGGCACCGTGCAGCCGCAGTCCTTCCAGAGCGGCAAGGTCGGCATGGTGAACCTGGGCGCCTTCTTCGTGCAGACGCTGGTCAAGGACAAGAAGTTCGACTTCGGCGCCACGCCCATCGTCGGCAAGGACGGCGGCACCGCCTCGTTCGCCGGCGGCGACCTCATCGGCGTCGCCAAGAGCGCCAAGAACAAGGCCGTGGCCTACGACTTCGTCAAATGGGCCACCGGCGAGGAGGCGCAGACCATCCTGGCCCAGAACGGCATCGTCCCGATCCGCACCGACCTCATCGACAAGATCTACGCCCCGCTCGACCCGCGCTACAAGGTGCTCGGTGACGCGATGGCCGCCGGGCAGACCCCGTACAGCGTGGTCGAGAACGCGATCATCAACGACAACAACGGCCCCTGGGCCAAGTTGATCAACCAGGCGGTGTTCGGCACCGGCGACATCAAGGCGGCGCAGGACGCGGCCAAGCAGGCCGCCCAGCAGATCATCGACCAGGGCTGAGGACCGATGCCCGCCGCGGCGCCGGTCCGCCGCGGCGGGGCGCACCACATCGGCCGAGCCGGCCGGAGGAGGGCCGCATGACCGAGACCGCACTTCCGAACGTGACGCCGGGATCGCCGGACACCGCGGCGGCCACGCGGCCGCGCGGGCCCCGGCTGTCACTCAGACGGCGCCGCCGGCTGCTCGGGATGGCCGTGGTGGCGCCCGCACTCGCCGTCGTCACCGTGTTCTTCCTCATCCCGCTCGTCATGACGTTCTGGATGTCGCTGCACGAATGGCCGCTGCTCGGCGACCACCAGTTCGTCGGGCTCGCCAACTACGTCAAGGCGCTGGGCGACGCCGAGTGGCTGGACGCCATCCGCTTCACCCTCGAGTACACGGCGCTGATCACGCCGATCCTGTTCGTCACCGGCCTGGCGCTCGCCCTGCTCGTCCACCGCCGGAGCCGGGCGGCGCGGATCTTCCAGTCGGTGTTCTTCCTGCCCGTGGTGATCGGCTTCGCGGCGGCCGCGTACCTGTGGCTCTACCTCGCCCAGCCGGGACTCGGCCCGCTGTCGGACCTCGCCGTGCGGTTCGGGCTCGGCAGCCGCGACACCAACTGGTTCGCCACCGCCACCAGCGGCCTGCTCATCGTCACCGCGATGGTCGTATGGAAGGTCACCGGCATGCAGATGCTCCTGCTGCTGTCGGGCCTGCAGTCGATCCCGGGCGAGCTGACCGAGGCGGCGCGCATCGACGGCGCCGGACGCTGGAAGGTCTTCAGGCACGTCACGCTGCCGCTGCTGCGGCCGACCCTGGCGCTGGTGCTGGTCTTCTCCGTGGCCGGCTCGCTGCTCGCGTTCGACCAGTTCTACATCATGACCAGCGGCGGCCCGTCGAACGGGACGATCACCGCCGTCTACCAGATCTACCGGACCTCGTTCATCAACTTCGAGCTCGGCTACGGCGCCGCGCTGTCGGCCATGCTCATGGTCGTGCTCGCCGCGGTCAGCGCCGTGCAGATGCTCCTGCTGCGCAACTCGGACCACTCATGAACCTCATCGCCGACGTCCGCAGAACGCTTCCGCGCGCCGCCTGGTGGGCCGCATGCCTGTGCGTCTCCGTCGTCACGCTCTACCCGCTGTACACGATGCTGTCGCAGTCGCTGAAGACACCGGCCGAGGCGACGGAGAACCCGCCCACCCTCTACCCGCACAGCCTCTCGCTGGAGAACTACGCCGCGCTCGGCCAGACGGGCCAGGTCGGCCTCTGGCAGCACGTCGGCAACAGCCTCATGGTCGCCGCCGGCGCGACCCTGCTGACCGTGGTGCTCGCCACGCTCGCCGGCTACGGCTTCGCCAAGCTGCGCTTCCGCGGCAGCGGGGTGCTGTTCTTCGTCATCCTCATCACGTTCATGATCCCGTTCCAGGCGATCATCACGCCGCTGTTCTCCATCCTGCACGGCATGGGGCTGAGCAACACGCTGCTCGGGCTCATCCTCGTGTACGCGACGTTCCAGCTGCCGTTCGGCATCTTCCTGATGCGCAACAGCTTCGCCGCCCTGCCGCCGAGCATCGAGGAGGCCGCGCTCATGGACGGCTGCGGCCTCGTCGGCGCCATGACGCGGGTGCTGCTGCCGGTCGCGATCCCCGGCGTGATCAGCACCGCGCTGTTCACGTTCTTCGCCTCGTGGAACGAGTTCTTCGCGGCGCTCATCCTCGTCACCGACGAGGCCAAGTTCACCCTGCCGGTGACGCTGACCGTGCTCGCCTCCAACCAGCTCGGCACCCTCAACTGGGGGCTCACCCAGGCCGGCGTCGCCGTCACGGCCGTCCCGTGCATCGTGCTGTACCTGCTGCTGCAGCGGTACTACGTCACCGGCCTCATCGCGGGCGCCGTCAAATGAGATCCGAGAAAGGCCCGGTGCGATACTCGGAGATCAGATGAGTACCGCACGCGTCACCCGCACCGCCCTGACCGGAGGATGGACGCTCGAGCCGGGCGCGGCCGGCCGCTTCCCCGAGCACGTACGCGCCCACGGCCCCATCCCCGCCACCGTCCCGGGCACCGTCCACACCGACCTGCTCGCCGCCCGCCTCATCGACGACCCCTACCTCGACGACAACGAACGCACCCAGGGCTGGATCGGCGCCGCCGACTGGACCTACCGCCACGACCTCCACTGGGAGCCCGACGGCAGCGACCGCCAGGAACTCCTCTTCCAGGGCATCGACACCGCCGCCGCCATCACGCTCAACGGGCACCTCCTGGGCACGACCAGGAACATGCACCGAAGCCACCGCTTCGACGTCACCGGCCTGCTGCGCGCCGGCGCCAACGAGCTGACCGTCGCGTTCACCTCCTCGATCAGGGCCGCCGACGCCGCCAGCGTCGAGATCGGCTACCGCCCCCACACCAACCACCACCCGTACAACGCGATCAGGAAGATGGCCTGCGCCTTCGGATGGGACTGGGGCATCGACACCTCCACCTGCGGCCTGTGGCGGCCGGTCGTGCTGGAGACCTGGTCCGTCGCGGCGCTGTCCGAGCTGCGGGTGGCGGGTATCGTGCGCGACGGCGTCCCCACCGCTGTCGTCAACGCGGCCGTCGAACGCACCGCCGGCGGCGCCGGCCTGGCGCTGCGCGTCACGCTCGCCGGCCGCGAGACCGTGCATCCCCTGACCGGCGAGCAGGCCACGATCGAGCTCGCCGTCCCGGACGCCGCGCTGTGGTGGCCGCGCGGGCACGGCGACCCCGCCCTGCACGACCTGCGCGTGGAGCTGCTGCACGACGGCGAGATCCTCGACGCGCAGGAGCGCCGCATCGGCTTCCGCACGGTCGAGCTGCAGACCGAGCCGGACGAGCACGGCACGCCGTTCCGCATCGCCGTCAACGGCGAGGTCGTGCTGATCCGCGGCGCCAACTGGATCCCCGACGACGCCTTCCCCCACCGCGTGGACCGGGCGCGCTACGCCCACCGGCTCGACCAGGCCGAGTTCGCCCGCATCAACCTGCTGCGGGTCTGGGGCGGCGGCATCTACGAGCAGGAGGACTTCTACGCCGAGTGCGACGCGCGCGGCATTCTGACCTGGCAGGACTTCCTCTTCGCCTGCGCCGCCTACGCCGAGGAGGAGCCGCTGTGGCCGGAGATCGAGGCCGAGGCACGTGAGGCCGTGGCCCGGCTCGGCGCGCACCCCTCCCTGGTGCTGTTCAACGGCAACAACGAGAACCTGTGGGGACGCCAGGAGTGGGGCTGGGACGCCGGGCTCGACGGGCGGACCTGGGGCGAGCGCTACTACTACGAGCTGCTCCCGGCCATCGTGGCCGAGCTCGCCCCGCACGTGGCGTACACGCCGGGCAGCCCGTTCAACCCCGCGCGGGAGGAGCGGCAGAACGATCCCGTCCACGGGACCGTCCACATCTGGGACGTCTGGAACGAGAAGGACTACCGGCACTACCGTGACTACCGGCCCCGCTTCGTGGCGGAGTTCGGCTGGCAGGGCCCGCCCACCTGGGCCACGCTCACCGAGTCGATCTCCGACGACCCGCTGACGCCCGAGTCGCCGGGCATGCTCGTCCACCAGAAGGCCGCGCGCGGCAACACGAAACTCACCAACGGCCTCCTCCCGCATGTGAAGCTGCCCCGTGACATGCGCGACTGGCACTGGGCCATGTCGCTCAACCAGGCCGCCGCCGTCCGCACCGGCATCGAGTGGTTCCGTTCGCTCACCCCGCTGTGCGCGGGCACCGTGGTGTGGCAGCTCAACGACTGCTGGCCCGTCACGTCCTGGGCGGCGGTGGACGGCTACGGCCGCCGCAAGCCGCTGCTGTACGCGCTCCGCCAGGCCCACGCCGACCGCCTGCTCACCATCCAGCCGGACGGTGATGGGCTGGTGCTGACCGCCGTGAACGACACCGCCGAGCCCTGGCGCGGCACGCTCACGCTGGAACGCCGCCGCTACGACGGGACCGTGCCGGCCACCGAGACCGCCCGGCTCGACATCCCGGCGCGCGGCACCGCCCGCCACGCCTGCGGCCCGCGCCTCGCCCTGCCCGGAGACGCCGCCGGCGAGCTGCTCGTCGCCACCTTCAGCGGGGCCCGCGCGCACTGGTTCTTCACCGACTACCGGGACTCCGCCCTGCACGCGCCGGAGACCGAGGTCACCGCCGAGCGCACCCCGGACGGGTGGGCGGTGACGATCCGCGCCGCCACCCTCGTCCGCGACCTCGTGCTGCTCGCCGACGCGCTCGACCCGGACGCGGTCGCCGAGGACGGCCTCGTCACGCTCCTGCCGGGGGAGAGCGTCACCATCGCCGTCCGGGGCGCCGTGGACGCCCGCCCGGACGCGTTCGCCGCCCCGCCGGTGCTCCGGAGCGCGAACGACCTGGTGGCCGCTCAGCCGTAGCGGTACGCAGGCCCCGTCATCGGTGATCCGGCTCGTAGGCTCACGCGTATGGCGAAGCAGGAAGTCGGAGCCGCGAAGACCAGGAAGGCGTCCGAGATCGGCGGCCGCGCGTACTACGCGTGCTTCGCGCGGGGCGGCCGCCCCCACACCCTGCTGGACTGCTGGTTCGAGGACGAAGACGGGGACCGCGACAACTGCGACTGGGTCAACATCAAGACCGGCGAGGGGCCGTGGCCGTACGTCCGCAAAGGCGAAGTGATCACGCCGGAAGACCCGTGACGGGACCTACCGCGCGGGCCCGCGGACGTACCTGCCCGTCGACCAGGACCTCAGTGGCAGGGGTGCGATACCCGTCACCCTCCATCGTCGCGAGCGGCTTCGCCTCCGGCTCGCCCGGTTCGACCATCCCGGCGAGCAGCTGGGGGCACCGCGTCACGGTCGCGCAGCAGGGCGCGGAAGAGGTGCTCGGCGCCCACGTACGCGTGGCCCATGGAACGCGCGACGCGCGCCGCCTCCTCGACGGCGGCCTCGTACCGAGGCGTCGGCGTGGGGCCGCCGGACCCTCGTGGCCGGTCATGTGCGGCGCTTGCCGTAGGTGCCGGCCGTCAGCGAGACGCCGAGCGCCGCCAGAGCCACCTGGATGCCCAGCTCGATCCAGTCGACGCCCGAGGTGTCGGCGACGCCGAGAACGGTGGCGATCGCGGTGCCGATCAGGGCCGCCACCACGCCGATCACGATCGTGAGCCAGATCGGGATGCGCTGCCGTCCGGGGATGACGAGCCGCCCGAGCGCGCCGATGACGATGCCGACGATGAGGCCGGAGAAAATGCCGGTGATCTCCACGCGTCTACCTCCCGAGTCCCACACGTGCGTCTGCTCTGGGAACGAACGCCGCCCCGGCGCGGTTCCTGCACGGCCGGTCACGAAGGGGCGTTGCGCCGCTCGTAGTCCGCGAAGCCGTCGCCGACCGTGGTGATCGTCTGCTCGTGCCGGAAGTACGGAACGCCGAACAGGGGAGTGTCGCGCAGCCCCTCCCACAGGTCGTACCAGTCGCCCATGTCGGTCGTGGTGACCACGGCGACGTCGGTGGGGCTCGCGCTCCACGCCTCGGCGTCGAACCAGTCGAGCCGGGTGGTGCCGGCGTACCGCTCGAGCAGCGGCCGTACGTGCCGCTCGATCACGGCCCCGCGCTCGCTCCTGGTCAGCGCCAGCCAGGCGGGCAGCGCCGTGAAGTGCAGAAAGATCGTGTACGTCCGGCCGGCGCCGCCCTTTCCTGTAACAGGTGCTTCACTCATGGGTCGGCATTGAAACATGTAACACCTGCTACAGTCAACGCGTGGCGCGAGCGGCGGACCAGGAGAAACGCAGGCGGCTCATCGAGGCGGCCATCGACCACCTCGACCGGCACGGCGTCGCCGAGTTCTCGCTACGGCGGCTCGCCGAGGCCATCGGCACGAGCGCCCGCATGCTCGTCCACTACTTCGGCACCAAGGAGAACCTCCTGAGCCAGGCGCTGGCCGCCTCCCGCCCCGACGTGCCCGCCCTGTTCGGCACCGTCCGCGATGCCGCCGGCCTGCGCGAGGCGGCCTTCGCGCTCTGGCAGGACAGTGCGGAGGGCGCCCAACGCCGCAACGTCAAGCTGCTGCTGCAGACGATGGCCCTCGCGACCGCACCAGGCCACCACTACCGGCCGTTCGTCCAGGAGGCGGTGACCGCATGGGTGACGCCACTGGCCGCCGCCTTCGTACGCATCGGCCTTGACGAGGCGGAAGCCGAGGCCCGCGCGACCGCCCTGGTGTCAGGGCTCCGCGGCCTGCTCCTCGACCGCTACGCCACCCACGACACCACCCGCACCGACGCCGCCGCCCAAGCCCTCATCAACGCCCTCCTGCCCCCGCAATAGGCGACCGCCAAAACCCCCGCGATAGGTGGCCGGCGAAAGCCCCCGCGATAGGTAGCCGGGAAAAGCGTGATAGCCGCCCTTGCGCACACCCGAAAAGCGAGGTCAGATTTCAGCGAGAAATGCTCGCCTGATGTGCGCCAGCCCTCGTCACACCGCTGCTTTCAGCGTTATCGCGCGAGTTCACGGTCCGTTTCGAACGGACGAAATCACCACGAGGGAAAAGATATGGATCTCCAGCTTTCCGGCAGGGTCGCGGTCGTCACCGGCGCCTCCAAGGGCATCGGCCTGGCCGTCACCCGTACCCTCCTCTCCGAGGGCACACGTATCGTGGCCGCTTCACGGAAGAGCACCCCCGAGCTGGACGCGCTCAGCGGCGCGGCCGACATCATCGCCGCCGCGATCGGCGCCGACCGCGACAGCGTCCTCGACAAGGCCGCACCCGAGATGATGAAGCCGGTCACCGGCCGTCTGATCGCCCCCCAGGAGGTCGCCGACGTGATCGCCCTGCTCGCCTCACCCCGCTCGGCCGGCACGACCGGCGCCGACTTCGCCGTCGATGGCGGCCTCCTCAAGCAGATCTGACGAGCCCTGCCGTCCGGTGCCGGCTGCTTTCGGCGAGACCCGAAAGCTCGGGGGATAGGGCGGATGAAAGACGCCCCGGCGCCAGAGCCGAACACCTCTCGGCTGCTTGAGGATTCTCCACGTCATGAAGGCGACGCGTCATCAGCGCCCAGATCCTCCAGCAGGGCCGGCAGGAGCGTCTCCTCGTGGATGGCGAGGTCGTGCCGGCGCATGGCCTCCATGAGCTCCGGCTCCCAGGGAGTGGGGACCGGGGTGCCGGTGAGGGTGAGCACGGAGTCCGCCGCCAGGGCGGCCGCGGCCTCGACGTAGTCGCCGGTCCGCATCCGCCACGGCTCCACGCCGATCGAGAACAGACGCGCCGCGATCGCCACGCCCGGCCAGTCGAAATCGCCGTGGTAGCGGACACGTGCGCCGTCGTCCACGAGCCGGCGCACGACCTCCCAGGCCGCGAGGGACGGATTTCCCGCGAGGCACACCATGGGAGTGGTGACGCCGGCTCGCGCCGCGGCCTGCAGCACCTGCGGGTTCTCGCAGGCGAACACCTCGGCGCCGGGCGCGGCCAGGCGTTCCCCGAGCGCGGCGCCGCGCAGCTCGTGCAGGGTCAGGTGGGTCGCCAGGCCCATGCCGGCGCGGGCACGCATCATCTCCGGCCAGGGACCGGTACCGGGAGGACGGAGACGGAAGACCAGGGCGGTCCCCGAGACGAGATCGGGGGTGACGCCCAAGCGGATCCACAGCTCGCGCCGCTCCTCGGCGGTGCCGGGGGTGGCGACGCCGAACGCGGCCGCGGCCGCGCGGAGCAGGAGCGATGCGGTGAGTTCGCCGTCGTCCAGGCCGTGCGCGTCGCCGAGGCAGCGCCCAGCGAGCTCGGCCAGCTCCCAGCCGGGCCTGGGCACGACGGCGGTGTCGAAGACCTCCGCCGCGGCGCATTCGCGCAGCACCGCTGCGAACCGGGGGATCGCCGTCGAGGCGGCGTCGATGCCGGCTCTGGTCAGGATCCCCGAGCGGCGCACCCCCTCGACGAACGCCGGAGCCCAAGCGGCGCCGGCGAGGCCGGCGGACGCGAGGGCGGCGTCCAGGCGCTGCCAGATGCCCGCCCACGAGGCCCTGGTCTGCTCGCGGGCGGCCCTGCGGTCGACCAGGTCGCCGCCGGTGAGCTGGGCCACGACGGTGACCAGGCCCGCTTCGGCGGCCGAGCCTCGCAGCACCTGATCGAGCACGGGCAGGGAGACGCGGACCCGGCCCGCGGTGATCGTCCGGCCCAGCAGTCCGGAGAGCAGGGCCGCGCCATCGTCCTCCAGCGTCACGGCGACCGTTCCGGTGACGGCGAGCCCTGCGCGTTCCAGCTTCGTCCGGACGGCCGTCCACAGCGGAGCCAGGCCGGCGTGCGAGAGATAGCGGCGCGTGCGCTCAGGGAGGGCAGGAGCGGCGGTGGACGGGTTCATCGGGCGGCTCGCAGATGCCGGTTACGGCCGTCCCAGTGGATGTGCGTGGTCACGGCGGCCGTCCCTTCCCCTCGCCTGATCTCGTAGCAGTCCAGAGCCGGGACCTGGGCGAAGAATCCCCAGAGCGCGTGGCCCGTCATGGCGAAGTCCAGGTCGAGCCGGACGAGCAGCCCCAGCAGTTCGCCGATGGTGGGGTCGTCGACTTTGGCGAAGGCGTCGTCGAGCAGGATGAGGCGCAGCGCCTTCTTGGTGTCCGGCAATCCGGACAGATACGCGTCGACGGCGGCGAGCAGCGTCACGTACGACACGAACCGCGTCTCGCCCTGGCTCAGCTTGGCCCGCCTGCTGATCTTCCGTTCCCGGCCCGGCTCGGGACCGGTGATGATGACCTCCACCTCATGCCACGCCCGGTAGTCCAGCGAGGACCGCAGGTGGGCCGCGTACCCGGCGGTCGGGTCCGTGGCGAACTCCTCATCGACGCGGGCCTTGAGCAGGTCGGTCAGCTCTTTCGTCTGTTCGGGGGAGCGGACGTCGTCGGCGACGGCCACGAGCGCGCGGATGCGCTCGACGGTGGGCCCGGCGTGCCCGGCGAGGCTCCAGCGCAGCCGGACGCCGATGCCGTGGCTGGTGCTGATGCCGCTCAGACTCGCGTTCATCGCCTTGATGAGGGTCTCGGCCTGCAGCAGGCGCCGGCGGAGCTCCTCGGCGACGCCTCCGAGGACGAACTCGGTGAAGACCCTCCGCTCCCGATCGCTCAGCGCGAGCCGGCCCTCCTCGCACTGGCGGCTCAGCTCGGCCGCGGCTTCCGGCAGTGAACGCTCACCGCTTCCGTCGACGATCGCGATCAGCCTGACGCCGTCGTTCACCGTGGGGATCACATCGAAGCCGCCGGAAAGCTCGCGTTCGGCCTTCTGCTGCGCGTGGATGAGCGCGTTCTCGTCGATGGCCGGGCCATGCCGCTTCAGCGCCGTCAGCAGGGCCTGGACGGCGCTCTTGACAGCGGCGGGCTCGGCGTCGGCCGGCGGAAGATCCGGGTGCGGCGGCATATCCGCCGCGGCGGCCACCCCGGGCAGCGCCAGCCGGCGGGCGAGCCGGTGGACGGCGCCGGCGAGCGAGCGTCGTTCGCGTGCGGCGCGCTCGTGCGCCGCACGCGCTTCAGCCTCGGCGGTGCCCTTCTGCTCGGCCAGCATGGCGATGCGCTTACCCACCTCGGTCAGCTCGCGGCGGCACGTGGCGAGCTCGGCTTCGGCGGCGTTCAGCTGGGCGTGCACCTCGTGGGCCGCCGCTTCGATGCCGGTTCGCATCGCGGCGACCGCGGATGCCTCTTTGTGCCAGTCGGCCCACTGATCCTCGGCCGCGGCCTCGGCTTCGCGTCGTTGATCGCGGGCGGCGCGCGTCCGCGCCGCGGCTCTGGCGTGCAGGTCGGCACGGTGCCGCAGCTCCCCGATGAGCCGGCGGGTGGCGCCGCACCGCTCTTCGGCCCGCCGGAGCAGCTCGCGTACGGCGTCGAGCGCGTCCACGGTGACGGGCAGGCCGAAAATCGCGCACGCCTCGCGGTGGGAGGAGACCGCCTGCGTCCATTCGTGGCGCAGTCTGGCCGCCTCTTCCCGGGCCTTGCGGCTCGCCTCCTCCGCCTTCTTCACCCGCTTGAGCGCCCTCTGCAGCGCGTCGCGCCTGCTCTGGACCGGCCGGCTGCGCGGAGCCGATCGGATGTGCGTCTCCAGTGCCCGCAGGTCGAGGTCCAGCTCCTGCCGCCTGGCGGCGCGCGCGGCGGCCGCGTCCGCCAGAGCGGCCAGGGAGCGGTCGATCTCGGCGAGCCGTTCCGCCCGCGCCGCGGCGCGGGCCGCGGCGCCGATGTGGCGGGCCGCCGCCGTGCGGTGGAGTCCCGTCAGCGGCCCGTTGCCCCAGGCGCCGTCGGCGTCCACCCAGGTCGGATGGTCACGATCACCCCAGGAGATCCGGCTGAGCACGTCCCGGACCAGCTCCACCGGCACAGGTGCGTCGGCGTCGACGACGAGTGCCTCCGTCAGCGGGTGGGCGGCCACCGGGCCGTGGGGGCTCACCAGAAGCCGGCCGTCGGAGGCGACGACGCTTCCCGCCCTGGTGATCGTCGCGGTCAGCAGACCCGACGCCAGCAAGGCACCTTCGAGGCCGGCGCGCTGGTCCTCGTCGAGGTGGGCGGCGAAGTCGAGGACGCGCCACAGAGGCACCTCGTCAGCGGACGGGGGACGTGTCCAGTGCGGCCGTGGAGGCTCGGGATCGCGTGCGGCGCGCAGCGCCTCGCGCTCGGCCTCCAGCTGATCGCGCCGTTCGTCGTCCGCCTGCTGCGCGGCGTCCAGGAGCGCGCGGGAACGGGACAGCTTGTCGCGTACGCCGATGGCGGCTTGTGAGGCGACATGGTCGAGCTCGGCCAGGAGCTCCCCTGTCTCATCGGGTTCGCCGGTGTCGCCGGGGACGAGCACGCCGGCGTCGTCGAGCACGCCGGGGACGACGAGCACGCCGGGGTCGTCGAGCACCGGCCCGAGAGCGGTCGAGCGCCAGTCGACCTCGCCCAGCAGGCTCTCCGTCGTCTCGTGGGCGATCCACGCGCGCCACGCTTCACGAAGATCGGCGGCGGCCCGCTCAAGCGCCTGCTCTTCCTCCTCGGCCTCCTGCCTGACATCGGCCAGCCGCTGCTCCTCCTGCGACGCCCGCTTGTCGGCCGCCTCCACCTCGCGTGCCTGCTCGTCGATCTCACGCGCCTGCACGCGGCGGGCGTCCGCGTGTGCGAGGCGCCGCTTCGCCGCCTCCTCGGCACGCGCCACCTGGCCGATCGCGTCGGAAAGGTCGGTGGGCGTCAGGGTGATCCGTGCCGGCACCGGGCGGGTCACCGGTGCCGGGTCGGCGTCCAAGGACAGCCGGACCACCTCGGTGCTGCCGGGATCGCCGTCTTCGCGTACGCAGGCGACCTGCGGCAGGGCCGCGTGCACACCGGCCTGCGCCAGCAGGTCACGGGCCTCTGCCAGGCTGGAGGTGACCTGCTGGGCCGCGTCGGTCACCTCTGCGGCGCGCTCGTCGGCCGTGCGTACTTTGTCGGCCTCGCCGTCCCGGGCGGAGCTCGCCGTGCCGAGGGCGGATGCCGCCGCCTTTCTCAGGGCGGTCACCCTCTTCTCCCGGTCGTCCAGCTCGCGCACGTCCCGGTAGGCCTGCGAATCGCGGATGCCCTCGACCGTCGCCTGCAGCTCCCGCTCGCTGTCGGTCAGCTGCGCAAGCCGCCTGCCGGCGTCGGTGTGCTCACTGGTCAGCCGCCGATGCTGGTCACACACTTCGGTGGCCTTCCGTTCGGCGGCTTCCGCGGTGGTCGCGGCGGCGTGAACGGTCTCGGCCGTCTCGCTCAAAACGCCCGCGACGTACCGGCGATAACTGCCGAGGAACCCCGAGACCTCCTTGTGCGCGGCCTCCAGCCGCTGCTGCGCGGTACGCGTCTCCAAGAGGCCGTCGAGCTGCTCGCCCGCGCGAGACAGCGCGGCATCGCTCGGCGGCGGCAGCGCGTCCGACAGGATCTGCGGAAGCCTGCCCTCCTCGATCCGGTTGCCGACGTCGGGCGAGCGCAGGGTACGCAGCAGCTGGAGGAGACCGGTGAAACGTTCGCGGCCCGACTCACCCGTCAGCCCGAACACGGCGGCGCGTACGCGCTCGCGATGCGTTTCCGGAGAGTCGGTGATGCGGTCGGCGCCGATCGCCGCGGCCAGATCGTCCCGCGACAGGGGAGTGCGGTCCGCCCCGAGCAGGACGAGATCCCGCCCCACGCGCAGGGGAGTGATGAAATACCACGCTTTCGCCTCTCCGGTGGATCGGGCGAAGCGCACCATCGCGCCCAGCGTCAGGAACTCGGGAGGGGTCGCGTGGCCGGGGCCGTTCGCGTCGTCCGGGTGCCGGATGAGCTCCAGCCAGAGATGGCCCACCCTGTTCGGCTGCTCCTCGCCGCCCGCCCGCATGAGGTCTTCCAGGCGGACGCGGCCTGCTCCCGTCGCGTCCATCTTGCGGCGGTCGGCGTCGAGGAGGAAGGGCAGCAGCATCTCCAGCGCCCGGGATTTGCCCGAGCCGTTGGTGCCGCGCAACACCAGTCGCCCGCCGGAGAAGGCGAACTCGGTGTCGTAGTAGTACCAGACGTTCACGATCCCCGCGCGGTGCAGCCGCCACCGGAACGGATGGTGCCGGGCGGGCGTCTGCGCCACGGCGGCGAGCCCGTCAGCGGCCTGAGACAGCGGCGTCATGCGGGTTCTCCTCTTTCGTCGTCGACGGTGAACAAGGGGGATGGGAGCTGCCGCGCGTCGTCACCGAGGCGGCGCTTGGCGCGCGTGACCGGAGGGGCCAGGCGCACGGAGGGCCGGTAGCGCGCGGCGGCGGGGTGCAGCACCAGCCCCTCGGTCGTGATGGCGGCCAGGCCCACGGCCTGCAGCAGGGCGGCCACCTCCTCCCGGAACGGGAGCGGGTCGTCGAGGATGTCTTTGCGCCAGGCGGAGGCGTGGGCCCGCGCGAGCCTGCCGAGCTCGTCATCGACCATGGGCCACGGCGCGAGCACGCCGGGCACGGTGCGGCCGCCGACCGTCACCTGCTCGCCCCCCTGTGGTTCCAGGGCGCCGATCAAAGCCTCGATGAGGAGCAGTGCGGCTTGCCGCGTCGCGCCGCCGCCGGGGAAGGCGACATCGGTGAGCCGCCCGTCGGCGTCGTAGGCCAATGCTCCTTCGCCGCGCACCTCGAGCGTCAAGCCGAAGCTCTCCTCCAGGACACGGGTGAGCTCGCTGCGCTCCCTTCGCAGCACGTCGTGCTCGGCGTCACTGAGGTCGCCGCGATGCACAAGAGGGTTCTCCACGAGCTTGCGGCGCAGCGTGCGGCGTGGCGGCTCGGGCTCGTCGGGATCGGCTGCCCACAGATCTTCGGAACGTTCCAGAGTGTGCAGGGGACGGGAGACGAGATGGGGAAGCAGCCCGCGGTCGATCGTCAGCAGCGCCTCCTCACGGCGCTCGCCCCACGCCGTCACCGTGCCGTCCGTCTCGGCCAGGACACCCCAATCGAGCAGGAGGTTGATGGCGGCGACGAGGTCGCGACGTTCGGCCAAGGTGTCGTCGATCGTCACTCCCGCGATGACCGCATCCGCCCGGATCTGTGCGACGAGCTGCGACAGCAGCACCTGCTCACCGACGTCGCGGGCCAGCAGCCCGGCGCAGACCAGCGCCAGATAGGTGTAGGTACGGGGCGTGAACTCGCTGCCGGAGGCCCGGCGGGCAGGACGGACCGGAGCCTCCGCCGGCAGCGGACCTTTCGTCAGCCGGGCGAAGCCGGACTGGACGACCAGCGAGTATCCGAGGAGCTGCCCGAACATCGGCTTGAGCGCGGCCGCATGCCGGCGGACGAGCGCGAGCTCTTCACTGTGGCGCGATGCGGTGAGTATGGGGGTGGCGAGCAGGGCACGGGCCGCCATGCGACGTTCGTCGGCGTCGTGAGCTGCGGTGGTCATCCGTCGGTTCCCGTCTGTGTGGCGTCGGCGTCGGGCATGGCAGGGGGCAGGACGCGCAGGGCGAGGTCGTGAACCGTGAGCCGGCCGTCGTCGGAAAGGACCGTGGTCCCACCGCCGGGAAGCGGCGCGGCGAGCAGCATCAGGCCCAGGTCGGTGTCCTGGGAGACGACCGGGACGGTCAGGTCGTGCGCCGCCGCGAGCAGCGCCGAGAGCCGTTCCAGCAGCAGGTCGCGGGCCGCGCGCGACACTGTGGCACCGCTGAGATCGCCCACGGCCAGTAACTCGGCCGCCGCTCCCTTCTTGCGCTTCGCCTCCTCTTCGGCCTCGGCCATCAGCCGTTCGCGATCGAGACCCGGGTCGGGAACGCGCGCCGTGCGGCCCCGCGCGGCCCTGTCACCGCGCTCACGCAGCGAGACCGGGACCTCGACCGGGTCCGCCTTCCACCACGAGGTGCCGGCCGTGGCGCGCACTCCCGCCTCATCGGGCCCCATCAGCAGGTGCCGCGCCGGGTAGGCGCCGAAAGCGGCGGCGAAGATGCGATGCGCCGTCTCGGTGTCGGCTTCGGCGAACCACGCGGCGAGCCGCAGGAAGTCGTCACGACGGGACACGCCTGTCCGCGAGGCGGCCAGCATGCGCTTGGCATTGGCGAGAAGCTGCCCGAGCGCCTGCTCGGCGGCGGCTCGGAGCTGGGCGGGACCCGACCGTCCGCCCTCACCGCCGTACCACGAGATCAGCTCCTGCCACTCGGCCGCCGTCCGCCCCGGCGAGCGCTCGGCGGGGCTTCCGTCGGGACCGGTGAGCCGGGGGAGGGCGGCCAAGGCCGTGAGCAGCCGGTCGAGATCGGCGACGATCCTCTTGAGCCGGGCGGCGACCGCCGGCGCGTGCCGGGCGACGTCGGCCGTGATGAGGTCGACGTACTCGAGGAGAAGGGACTTGAACGCCGAGTACTCTCCGCCCGACAGGTCGTACCGGGACAGGACCTGATGGAGGTAGGCGTAGAAGTCCCGGACGCTCTCCATGAACAGTCTCTGGTTGTTGAAGATCGTCGTGACGTCGGCGGCCAGCGCCTCGGCGTCGATGTCGTGGTCTCGGGAGAGCCGCCGCAGGATCCGGTCGAGCACCTCGACGGTGCCGCCGAGCAGCTCCCGGGCCACTTCCCGTGCGCCGTCGGTCGCCGACAGCACCTCCTCGATCTGGCGGTGCACGCGTCCGCCGAGTTTCGACACCTGATAACGCGAACGGGAGCGCAGCCATTCGGCGACCGTCGCCACCCGCGCGTCACGGCCTGACCGGGTCAGATTTCCCCACTCCATGAGCTGCCGGCAGCGGGCCTCCACCTCGTCGACCGAGAGCGTGATGCCCTCGTTCGCGAGGAGAACGGCTGCCTCCGACGCTGACAGGTCCGTGAGAAGCGTGCCGGTGAACAGCCGCATCAGCGCGATGTAGTCGTGCGCGACGTCGGCGGTGGCGTAACGATAGAGGTCGAGCCGCGCCCGCGGCTCGCCTGACGCGTCGACGTCATCGTCCTGTTCCAATGTTCCCGTCCGCCTTTCGTGAGGGTCGGCCGGCGGTGATGAGTCACCCACCTGCTGGAGAAATACGTCGGCTCGACGATAGGCATCGGCACTGACAATTTTCGGGCCGGCGATACGACTCGAAATGTTCTTCGAATTACGACAAATGCCTTTTGTTGGGGTGTTGGGGTGTTGGGGTGCTAATTGCGAACCGTACGTCAGTACCGGTGTCCATGACGGCCGAAATACCGTTTCTGTGAGAGAAGGCGGACTGTCAACGGCGCTGCGACAGCGGCGATCCGTGGAAGAACAGGGAAGACCAGGACGCCTGCCGCCGCGTGTGGGACGGTGCTGCGGTCGGGGTGTCTGCTGTGCGTGTGCGGTGGCCCTGTGATCGGGGTGTCTGTCGCGCGTGTGGGACGGTGCTGCGGTCGGGGTGTCTGCTGTGCGTGTGCGGTGGCCCTGTGATCGGGGTGTCTGTCGCGCGTGTGGGACGGTGCTGTGATCGGGGTGTCTGCTGTGCGTGTGCGGTGGGCCCTGCGGTCGGGATGTCTGGTGCGCGGCCGCTACGGCCGGATGTCGTCGTGTGCGCGTGTCTCGGCGCCGCCGCGCGGCTGGTGCCGCTGATCATTTCCGCTGCGAGGTGTGCCTGCTCTTGGACCCGGTTGCCGCCGTGGTCACTTCGCCGCTGCTCGGGGAGCTGGTCGTGAGGCGCAGCGGATGAGGTCGTATCCGGTCGAGCCGGGCCGCCCTTCTCTGGAGCGTGGTGGCACCGGCGGCGTTCACGGTGACGTAGGGCCGTGGTGTTCCCCGCGATCACTGTGATCGCGGCCGGGCCGCAGGCGGGTGGCGGCCATGCCGGCACGCAGGGCGTCATGGGTTGGTGGCGCTGCGGCGGCTGCCGCACATGCCGCTGCTCGTGGCCCTGGCCCTGTCCGCCCGCGCGCCGGCGGCGGCCTTCGCCTACGGGGTGCCGGTGGTGACCGGCCGGTTCCGCAGGGCCGAGCGGTCCCGCTCATGGCCCCGGTCGCGGTCAGCGGGGTGTGCAGACGGTCAGGCGCAGGGCCGGGTCCTCGTTGGTCTGGAAGGTGGCGTAGTCGTAGGCGTGGCCGTGCAGCATCTTCCGGCCCGCCCCACCGCTCGCCACATCGTGCTCCTTCCACCACCGGCGGAACTCGGGGGAGCCGTGCCGCAGACGGTCGGCCAGCGTGGTGAAGGCCGCGTCCGGTGCCTGCAGGTCGTACGCGGCGCGGAACTGGGCGGTGGTGTGGCGCGCCTGGGCGGCCCAGGTCTCGCCGAAGACCTCGCGGGCCATCGGGGTGAGCAGCAGGTAGACGAGGACGTTGCGGTCGTCGGCGGGCAGGCGGTCGAGCCCCGTGAACAGGGCGGTCGCGGCGGTGTTGGCGGTCAGGATGTCCCAGCGGCGGCCGGTCACGTACGCGGGCCGGTCGAGGCTGTGCACCAGGCGGGCGGTGCCCTCCGGAGCCTGTTCCCTGGTGAACGCGGGGCGGGTGGGGTGGCGGGCGAGGGTGCGCAGGTGGGCGTGCTCGGTCTCGTCGAGGCAGAGGGCGGCGGCCAGGGCGTCGATCGTGGTGAGGGAGGGGGTGACGGCTCGGCCCTGTTCGAGGCGTACGTACCAGTCGATGCCGATGCCCGCGCGTTCGGCCACCTCCTCGCGGCGCAGGCCGGGTGCGCGGCGGCGGGGGCGCGGCGGCAGGCCCACCGCCTCGGGGGTCAGGCGTTCCCGCCTGGAGCGCAGGAAGTCGCCGAGCGCGCGGCCGGTGGACTCGGGCATGATCGTCCCCTTCCCGACGTCTGGCGGTTCCCAGGGTGGTATCGGGCCATCCCAGGACGATACCGGTCCTGGTTACGCCTCGGCCGGGCGGCCAGCATGAGTGCCGTCCACAGCGGCGGCCGGTGGCCTTCTGTGCCGTCCCAGGTATCAGGCGGATGGGTCTGAGGCCGTCCAATGAGCCGGGCGGTCGGCAGGCCGGCCGGCCCGCAGAGAAGGAGTGTCGTGAAGGCGGCTGTGCTGAAGGAATTCGGATCCCCGTTGTCGGTGGAGCGGGTGCCGGACCCGGTGATGGGGACGGGCGAGGTGGTGGTGGACGTCGTGGCGGCGCCGGTGCTGCCGTACGCGGCCGAGGTGTTCAGCGGGGAGCGGCGGTATCCGCTGACGCTGCCGGTGACGCCGGGCGCGGGGGCGATCGGCGTCGTACGGGCGTGCGGCCCCGACGCCACCCGGCTGGCCCCGGGCGACTGGGTGCTGTGCGACCCGATGATCCGCGCCAGGGACGGCGCGCCGGCCCCCGACGTCACGTTGCAGGGATTGAGCGCCGGCGGCGAGGGCGGGCTGCTGCTGCAGCGCCACTACGGCCACGGGTCGTTCGCCGAGCGCCTGCTGATCCCCACCGAGAACGCCGTGCCGCTCGGCGGCCCCATCGACCCCGCCGACGCCGGGCGGTGGCTGGGGCTGACGCTGTGCCTGGTGCCGTACGGCGGGTTCCTGGCGGGCGGGCTGCGTCCGGGGGAGACGGTGCTGGTCAGCGGGGCGACCGGGAACTTCGGCGGCGCGGCGGTGGCGGTGGCCCTGGCGATGGGCGCCGCCCGCGTCGTCGCGCCGGGACGCAACGAGCAGGCGCTGGCCGGGCTGCGCCGCCGCTTCGGCGACCGGGTCGCCACCGTACGGCTGACCGGCGACGAGGACGCCGACCGCACGCGCATGATCGCACAAGGCCCGATCGACCTGGTGCTCGACATCCTGCCGCCCGCGGCGGGCCCGGCTCCCGTACGGGCCGCCGCCATGGCGGTGCGCGAGGGCGGCCGGGTCGTGCTCATGGGCGGCGTCGGCATGCTGGACGGCGCCGAGCTGGCGCTGCCGTACCGGTGGCTCATGCGCGGCAACGTGACGGTCCGCGGGCAGTGGATGTACCCGCGCGAGGCCCCGCCGCGGCTGGTGGCCCTGGCCCGCGCGGGCCTGCTGGACCTCACGCACTTCGACGTCACCGAGTTCCCGCTGGACGACGCGCGGGCGGCCGTGGCGCACGCCGCCGGGAAGCCGGCACCGTTCCACCTGACGGCCATCCGCCCCCACCCGTGAGGTGATCACGGGCGTAGACTCCCGGAAGCTCATCGGACTTCTCGGAGGGAGGGCACCCGTGAACCCCTTCACCGACCCCCATCTGACACCACACTGGGCCACCTCCGCGTTGCTGACCATCGACGTGCAGCGCGACTTCCTGTCGGAGTCGCCGTACGGCATCCCGGGCACCACCGAGGTGCTGCCGCAGGTGGCCAGGCTGGCCGAGGCGTTCCGCGCCGCCGGGCGGCCGATCGTGCACCTCATCCGCCTGTACGACCCGAGCGGCGAGGACGCCGACCTGGTACGGCGGACACCGCTCTCCCAGGGGGCGAAGATCGTGCTGCCGGGCAGCGAGGGCAGCGAGATCGCCGGCGAGCTGCTGCCGCCGGGCGCGCCGCCGCTGAAGGCGGACCTGCTGCTGTCCGGCGAGCCGCAGACCCTGGGCGAGCGCGAGGTGGCGTTGTTCAAGCCGCGCTGGGGCGGCTTCTACCGGACGCGCCTCGACGAGCTGCTGCGCGGCTGGGACGTCGACACGCTGGTGGTGGCCGGGTGCAACTTCCCCAACTGCCCGCGCGCGACGCTGGTCGAGGCCAGCGAGCGGGACTACCGGCTGGTGCTCGCCGACGACGCGACCTCGCGCGTCCATGACGTCGGCCGTACGGAGGTGGCCGGCATCGGCGTGAACGTGCTGCCCGTCCAGACCATCACCGACGGGCTCACGGCCGCCTGAGGAGCGGCAGCGCCCGCGCGAGCAGAGGGCTCGCGTCGTCCGCCCGGTACACCAGGTGCAGCCTGCTGACCGTGCCGCGGATCGGCCGCGCCGCGACGCCTTCCCGGCGCAGGGTGCGGTAGGAGCCGGCCATCACGGTGGCGCCGAACCCGGCGGCCACCAGCGCGAGGATGGTCTGCACGGTACGCCCCTGCTGCGCCACCCGGGGCGCGAACCCGGCCCGGTGGCACAGCGCGATCACCTCGTCGTACGAGCGGGGCGCGGACTCCCGCGGCCACAGCAGCAGCGGGAGGTCCGCGAGCGCGGAGGCGTCCACCGGCCCGGTGTCCCTGGCGAGGGGATGCGCGGCCGGGAGGAAGAGCACGAGCGGCTCGCTCGCCCACGGCTCGGCGACCAGCCCCGCGTGGCGCACCGGCAGCCGGTGCACCGCCAGGTCGAAGGAGCCGTCCAGCACCCCCTTGGACATCTCGACGTCGTCGAACAGCTCGACCAGGTCGAGCCGCACGCCGGGCAGCTCGTCGCGGAGCCGGCCGAGCGCCGTGCCGAGCCTGCCGTTGATCCCCGACCCGGCGAACGCCACCGTCAGCCGCCCGCTCAGCCCGCGCGCCGCCGCCGCGACGTCGTCGAGGATCGCCTCCGCCTCGGCGAGCACCCGCGCCGCGCGATCCACCAGCGCCCGCCCGGCCGCCGTCGGCGTCAGGCCGCGCCTGCCCCGGACGAACAGCTCGACGCCCAGCCGGTTCTCCAGCTCGCGCAGTTGCCTGCTGAGCGTCGGCTGGGTGAGGTGCAGCCGGCGGGCCGCCGCGCCGATCGAGCCCTCCTCCGCGATCGCGGTGACGTACGTCAGCACCCGCAGGTCATACTTCCAGGGCATGACCGCGATGCTAATCCATGCCCGGAGCGTCGCCCCTGCCGTGCGCTCCGGGAGGATGGAGGGGCACCACGACAGGGAGGCCGCATGACCAGGCACCTCGGCATCCTCGGCCACAGCGCGGAGGGCGCGGCGCTGTGCTTCCGTACGTTCTGCCGGCTGGGCGAGGAGGCGCTCGGCGAGCACGAGCATCCGGACGTGACGCTGGACTGCATCTCGTTCGCGCGCTGCATGCCCGCCTACGACCGGGGCGACTTCGACGAGATCAGGGCGACCATGGAGGTCAGCCTCGACCGCCTCGCCGAAGCGGGCGCCGACTTCTTCGTCTGCCCGGACAACACCGTGCACCAGGCGCTGGAACGGCCGGGCCGCGACTTCCCCATACCCGGACTGCACATCGCCCACGTGGTGGCCGGCCACGCGGCACGCGCCGGATATCGCCGGGTGGCCCTGCTGGGCACCCGCTACACCATGGACGGCCCGGTCTATCCGGCGGCGCTCGGGGCGCACGGCATCGAGGCGGTGGTGCCCGATCCCGGCGACCGCGAGCTGGTCAACGAGATCATCTTCAGCGAGCTGGTCAAGGGCGTCTTCACCGACGCCTCGCGCGAGACGTACCGGAAGATCATCCAGACGCTCGCCGGGCGCGGCTGCGACGCGGTGGCACTCGTCTGCACCGAGATCCCGCTGCTCGTCACCCCCGAGTCGTCGCCGCTGCCCACGCTCGACTCGACCAGGCTGCTCGCCAGGGCGGCCCTCGACGTCGCCGTCGGCCGCCGCCCGATGCCGGCCTGGCGCGGCGGCCCGCACCCGTAGATCAGCCCGTCCCCATGAGACGACCCGTCCACATGACCGGCGCTCACGCCTGACCGGCGCGGCCGGGAGGCACCAGCCCGCTCTCGTACGCGATGTGCACGAGCTGCGCGCGGTCGCGGGCGCCCAGCTTGGTGAGCAGCCGGCTGACGTACGTGCGCACGGTCGCCGGGCTGATGAACAGCCGCCCGGCGATCTCGTCGTTCGGGCGGCCCGCCGCGATCTCGGCGAGCAGCTCCCGCTCCCGCTCGGTGAGCTGGGCGATCAGCCCGGAGTCGGCGGGCCGGTACGTGCCGGCGACCACGGCCATCACCCGCTTGGTCACCGACGGCGACAGCAGCGCCTCACCGGCCGCGACCGTGCGGACGGCGGCGCGCAGCTCCTCCGGCCGGGTCGTCTTGATGACGAAGCCCGCCGCGCCGGCCCGGATCGCGTCGAAGATGTGCTCGTCGGTGTCGAACGTGGTCAGCATGATCACCCGCACGTCGCGCAGCCGCTCGTCGGCGGCGATCCTGCGGGTCGCCTCGATGCCGTCAACGCCCGGCATGCGGATGTCCATGAGCACCACGTCGGGCCGCTCGGCGAGGACCAGCTCGTACGCCGCCGCGCCGTCGCCCGCCTCGCCGGCCACCGTGATGTCGTCGGCACGTTCGAGCAGCGCGGCGAGCCCCGCGCGCATGAGGTCCTGATCGTCGACCAGCACCACCCGGATCACTGTCGTCCGACCTCCACAGGCAGCCAGGCCTCCACCACGAACCCGCCGTTCTCCGGCGCCTCCGCCACGTCCACCCTGCCACCGAGCAGCGCGGCACGCTCGCGCATGCCTTCGATGCCGAAGCCGGAGCCGCCGCCGGGATCATCATCGCGCCGGCCCGCGCCCCGCCCGTCGTCGGTCACCCGGATGCCCAGCCCGCCGCGCTCGTAGCGCAGCTCGACCTCGGCCCTGCTCGCCTCGGCGTGGCGGAGGGTGTTGGTCAGAGCCTCCTGAACGATGCGGTAGGCGGTGGTGTCGACGACGGCGGGCAGCGGCACCGGCTCGCCCTCGGCGCGCAGCTCCACCGCAAGGCCGCTCTCGCGGGTGGCGGCGAGCAGGCTGCCGAGGTTGCGCAGCGTCCCCGTCGGCGCCCGGTCCTCCGGCTCGCCGGGCGAGCGCAGCAGCCCGAGCGTGCCGCGCAGCTCGTGAATCGCCTCCTCGCCGGCGGACCTGATGGTCTTGAGCGCCGCCCGGACCGTCCCGGGGTCGTCGTCCAGCGCCTCCTCGGCCACGTCGGCCTGGACGGCGACCAGCGCGATCGTGTGTCCGATCACGTCGTGCAGGTCGCGGGCGATGCGCAGCCGCTCGTCCTGCACGCGCCTGCGCGCCTCCGCCTCGCGCTCGGCCGCCGCCTGCCGCGCCGTGCGCAGCTGCTCGGCGCGCAGCAGCCGGGTCGCCCGTACGGCGGCGCCGAGCGCGATGGCCGCGAACATCAGCCCGGCGGTCGAGGCCAGCTCGAAGCCGAGCAGGTAGGCGAGGCTCTCGCCCTCGCGCAGCCGGAAGAACGTGCTGACCGCGATCAGCGCGGCCCCGGTCACCGCCGAGATCAGCAGCTTGCCCGCCTCGGCCGCGGAGTAGAGCGCGGCGGCCACGGGCAGCGCCAGCCCGATCGCGGGATAGCCGGCCGCGTAGTAGGCGAGCAGCCCGGCCGCCGTCGCCACCAGCGCCAGCACGGGGAAGTGGCGTCGGACGAACATCAGCGCGCCGAGGCAGACGGCGAACAGGTACGCCAGGAAGTCGGGGCTCCGGGCGCCGCCCAGGTCCATCGCGATCGCCACGGTGACCACCAGCGACGTGCCCAGGCCGATCGCCGCGTCGGTCAGCACCGCGCGCCATCCGCTTCTTCCCAGCTCCACCCGGCACAGGATAGGCGAGCGGCGCTGACGGCCACAGTCGTCAGAAGTTGACACTTGATGTCGTCGAAAATCACCTCATGGCGCCGCACGTCATCCCCCAGAAGTCGACGCCGATCGACGACCGTGCGCCGATGTGCGCGGCACCCCCGCCTGCCTAAGGTCGTCGCCGTCCATGACTTACGGAAAGCAGAAGGGACACACGACATGCGCACCCTCGGCGTCGCCATCCTCGGCCTGTTCGTCGGACTGGCGGCCGGATTCCTGCTGTTCAGCGAGCTGGTGGCCAGGCTCGTCGTGCACGACGGCACGGTGGACCCGCCCTGGGCCTTCGTGATCGGGTTCGGCCCGCAGGTCCTCGCGGTGGCGGGCGCGGTGGTCGCCGTCGTCATCGATCGGCGCAGGGGCGGAGGTGAGGCGCGATGACGCTCTCGCGCCGGGAACTGCTGCGGATGGCCGCGGGCGGGCTGGTGCTCGCGCCGTTAACGGCCGCCTGCTCGGGCATCGTGGTCAGCGGCGGGGCCAACGTCGAGACCGAGTCCAGCGCGGGCGCCCTGCTGCGCAGCAAGGCGAAGCTGCCCGCGCCGTTCACGCTGCCGTTCCGGGTGCCGCCGGTGCTGCGGCCGGCCCGCAGCGACGGCGACACCGACTATTACGAGATCACCCAGCGGGCGGCGCAGGTGGAGATCCTGCCGGGGCTGCGCACGGAGGTGTGGGGGTACAACGGCATCTTCCCCGGGCCCACGATCGTCTCGCGGCGCGGGCGGCGCACCGTCGTACGGCACCGCAACGAGCTGCCCGTCCCCGTCGTCGTGCACCTGCACGGCGGCCGCACACCGCCGGAGAGCGACGGCTACCCCACCGACCTGGTCAAAGCCTCCGGCGGGACCAAGGAGTACGCCTACCCGCTCGACCAGCCCGCCGCCACGCTCTGGTACCACGACCACCGCATGGACTTCACCGGGCCGCAGGTCTATCGCGGCCTGGCCGGGCTCCACCTGCACCACGACGACGAGGAGGAGGCGCTGCCGCTCCCGCGCGGCGACCGCGACGTCCCCCTGATGATCACCGACCGGGCGTTCGACGAGGACGGCTCGTTCAGCTACCCCTCGGTGGACCCCTCGCTCCAGGGGAAGCCGGGCGTGACCGGCGACTTCATGAGCGGCGTGCTCGGCGACTGCGTGCTGGTGAACGGCGTGCCCTGGCCGGTCATGGAGGTCACCGCGGCCCGCTACCGCTTCCGCGTGCTCAACGCCTCCAACGCCCGGCGCTACCTGCTCGCGCTCGACCCGCCGCCGCCGGACGGCGCCGCGTTCACGCAGATCGGCAGCGACCAGGGCCTGCTCGCCGCCCCGGTCGGCCACGACGAGCTGCAGATCGCCCAGGCCGAACGCTTCGACGTGATCGTCGACTTCTCCCGCTACCCGATCGGCACGCAGGTCACGCTGCGCAACAAGCTCGGCAAGGACGGCACCGGCGACGTCATGCGGTTCATCGTCGCGCGCAGGGGCAGCGACGACAGCCGCATCCCGGACCGGCTCGCCGACATCCGGCCGCTGTCACGGTCGGACGCCGTGGCCGAGCGGGAGTTCACGTTCGAGCGCGGCGGCGCCGAGCACGACGGGGTGACGTTGTGGACGGTGAACGGCACGCCGTTCAGCCCCGACACCATCGCCGCCACGCCCAGGCTCGGCACGGTGGAGCTGTGGAAGCTGCGCGCCCAGAACGTGCCGCACCCGATCCACATCCACCTCGCGCCGTTCCAGGTGCTCGACCCCGGCCCGTACGCCGGCGGCTGGAAGGACACCGTCGACCTGCGCAGCGGCGACCAGGCCGAGGTGCTGGTGAAGTTCGACGGCTACCGGGGCAAGTACGTCTTCCACTGCCACAACCTGGAGCACGAGGACATGATGATGATGGCCAACTTCGACGTGCGCTGAAGCGGGCGCCGCCCGGCCGCTGCCGGGCGGCCCCGCCTCCCGCTAGCGGTTGCCGTACTGCTCGGTCTCCGGACGCTCGATCATCAACGCGTGCGCCGGCTGCTCGGCCACCGGGCGGTGCCGCACGCCCTTCGGCACCACGAACAGCTCGCCGCCGGACAGCGTCACCGGGTCGCGCCCCTCCATCTCGATGCGGAAGGAACCGTCCCAGCACAGGAACAGCTCGTCCTCGTCGTGCTCGTGCCAGGGGAACTCGCCCTCGAACCTGGCGATCCGCACCACGGTGTCGTTGGCGGCGGCGAGGTCGCGCGGCTGGAAGGGGCCGGGCAGCGTGGCGGCGATCTTCTCGATCGACACGGGCTCGATCGACACGGGCTCCGTCATGACGTTCATCCTCCGGATGACATCGAACGATCAACAGAGCCACCCAGGATATTCACCGCAGCCGCCACCGAGGTTTGAACACCGACAGCGTCGTCGCGGCCAGCAGCATGACGATCTGCGTGCTCAGCGCCGCGACCTGCCCCCACTGGCGGGAGGCCGCGACCTGCCGCGCGCCCTCGGTGGCCGCGGCCATCCCCTCGGGGTCGAACACGAAGATGCCCACCCCGATGACGGCCAGGAGCAGCACCAGCTTGATCGCCACCCAGTAGTAGCGCAGCAGTCCCCAGTGGCTGCCCAGGCCCAGTGCGACGCCGGTGATGAACGCGGTCATGCTCAGCGGCACGCCGCCCGCGAAGATCATGAAGGGCATCAGCCGGTACGCCGTGTGCGCCAGCGCCAGGTCCTCGGTCAGCGTGGCGACCGTGTTGAGCACCACCAGCCCCCACACCTCCCCGGCCAGCGCGACCGAGACGACGATGTGAACGACCAGCAGGGTCTTACGGATGCGCGGTGCCATTGCTCTCGCCTCACCTCTGTCATCGGCATGTGCGGTCATCGTCGCGGCTTCGCATCCGCGCGGCGTCCGCCCATGGATGGCGCTCCCGGTACGCCGTGAGGTGTAGGCGAGGCGTCAGGCGGAGGGCCCAGCAGAGGACCCGCGGAGGACGCCGCAGAGGACGCCGCGGAGGACGCCGCGGAGGACGCCGCCGACGACTCCGAGGGGGACTCCACGCCGCCCGCGATGATCTCGACGGCGCGCCGGCCCGCCGCCAGGACCTCCCCGGGCGAGGCGCCGTGCTGCTGCGCGACGAGGCCGGCCACGCCCATGGCGCCCCAGAAGCCGCCGACCACGGCGGCCGCCGTGATGAGGTCGAGCCGGTCGGGGTAGGTCCGGTGCAGCGCCTCGGCGAGGCGCGGCTGCTGGTCGAACATCAGCGACAGCCCGCGTGCGCGCAGCGCCGGCTCGGACAGCAGCAGCCGCGAACGCGTGGTGGACAGGGCGACGTCCAGCTCGTCGTCGGCGGCGAACCCCTGCACGAGCAGGTCGTGGAGCCGGAGCAGCAGCGCGCCCAGAGGCTCGCCGGGCTCGCGCTCCGCGATCGCCGCGACGAGCCGGTCCAGGCGGTCCTCCGCCTGCAGGAAGAGCGGCTCCCGGTCACCTGGTGACACGACCGCGTCCCGGCACGCGCGAGGCGTACCGGGAGGTCGCACGGAGTCTTGAGCGAGGCCGCGCGCGGGGTCCGGCCCCGGCGGGCCGGCCGCTGCGCGCCGGGTTCAGCGGGCGGACCGGCCGCCGCGGAGCCTGCGCCACACCTGGGCGCACCAGGCGACCACGCCGACGGCCGCGCCGCTGCCGAGACCGATCATCATCGCGATCCCGCTGGTGTACACGCGGAGCGCGAGCTCCCGCCAGGCGGGGTCGAAGCCGGCGGCGAAGGCGACCGCGCTCTCCGGCGGGTTGTGGCCGAGCGAGGGCCCGACGTCCCAGAGAACCTGGTGGACGATCAGCAGCGACAGGCCGTACAGGGCTCCCAGCACGAGGAAGTCCAGGAACGGCCGGCGCGTGCCGCGTACCAGCGCGACCACCACCCACGCCGCGAACGGCGCGAGCGCGAGCACGTAGTACAGCAGCGAGCTCTCCGGGGCGACGATGCCCAGGTCGGCGAGTACGGTGCGGGGCAGCCCGGCCGCGACCAGCGCCAGCATGAGCCCCACCGGCATGTCGGTGGCGGGGAAGCGGCGGGCGGTGGAGTTGAGGATGTCAGCGGTCATGGCCCGAGTGTGTTCCCGGACCGAGGGCCGGGACATCGGCTCCGGGGCGCGCCCTCTACACCCTGCGGTGTATCCCCGTCACGTCTGCACGGCGTAGACGCCGAAACCGATCACGGCCACGCACGCCGCGGCCGCGAACAGCGGCACGTTGACCGCCACGGACAGGTACTCGCGCCGCCGGAGATGCAGCCGCATCGCCAGCACCATGATCACCGCGAGGCCGGCGGCGGCCAGCGGGGTGAGCGCCGACGCGATGCCTGTGGCGGCCGGCAGCACCACGCCCGCCGCGCCGGCCGCCTCCGCGAGCGCGATCAGCCGGACCGACCGCACCGAGTAGCCGCTCAGCGCCTCGGGCAGGGCGTCGGGGGCCCGGACGACCTTCAGGAGCGCGGAGACCAGGAAGATCGCCGCCAGCGTGCCCTGGACCGCCCAGAGGAAGGCGTTCACAAGCCGGCCGCGGACACGCCGCCGTCGATGGTGAAGACCGCGCCGGTGGTGTAGGCGGAGCGGTCGGAGGCGAGGAACGCGACCAGGTCGGCGACCTCGCGGGGGAGCGCGGCACGGCCCAGCGGGAACATGGCGGTCAGCTCGGTGTGCCGCGACTCGTCGCCGAAGCGGGCGCGGGCCTGGGCCTTCATCAGGGTCTGGATGCGTTCGGTCGCGACCGGACCCGGGTTGACGCCGACGACGCGGATCCCGTCGGCGAGGCTGCGCCCGCCCAAGGCCTTCGTGAACGTCATCAGCGCGGCGTTGCCGGTACTGCCGGCGATGTAGTTGGCGTCGTAGCCCTCGCCGGACGCGCCGATGTTGTTGATGATCACACCGTGGCCGCGCTCCTTCATCCGCGCGTACAGGTGGCGGGTCAGGTTGATGTAGCCGTACACCTTCAGCTCCCAGCCGTGCCGCCACGCCTGCTCGTCCACCGCGTGCAGCGGGCCGCCGGGGATGTCGCCGGCGTTGTTGACCAGGATGTCCGGCACCTCGACCGTCGTCGCGAACCGGTCGAGGTCGTCGCCGCGCCGCAGGTCCACGACGTGGGCGCGGGCGTCCACCCCGTGCTCGTCCGTCAGTCGGGCGGCCAGCTTCTCCAGGTCGGGGCCGCTGCGGGCGGCCAGGTCGAGGTCGCAGCCCTCCTCGGCGAGCACCTCGGCGATGGCCGCGCCGATGCCGCGCGACGCACCCGTGATGAGGGCACGCTTGCCCCGCAGATGCAGGTCCATGTCGTCCACCTTTCGGGAACCGTCAGTTTCGACAAGCATTGACGAAACTAGCGGTTCCGTCAACTGGGCGGCATGATCACGGATCGCCGTGACCCACGCCCCCCGCCGGAGCGGGCGCGGAAGGCGCGGAACGCGGCGTCCGGATGCTCGGAACGGGAGGCGTAGGCGGCGGCGATGCGGTCGTACGTCGCGGTGGCCCGTGCGGTGAGATCGTCCATCACGCGAGTATCCGCCGGGCACGCCATGCTTCAACAGTTCGGACCTCCCGGCCGTCTACCCCGTGACGGTACGAGGAAAGGCAGAAGTCATTGGACGACGAGCCCCGCTTCGAGGACTTCGTGGCGGAACGAGCCGACGCGCTCCTGCGCTACGGCTACCTGATCAGCGGCGATCCGCACGACGCGGCCGACCTGACGCAGGAGGCGCTCATCCGGCTGCATCAGGCGTGGCCCCGCGTACGCCGCAAACACGCCCCGGAGAGCTACACCAAGATGATCATGGTGCGGCTGCACATCAGCACGTGGCGGTTGCGCAGGCGCGAACGGCCCGGCTGGGCCCTGCCCGAGGTCGCGGGCTTCGACGCACCGCCGTCCGACAGCGACGAGGGCCTGTGGGAGGCGCTCGCCACACTGCCCCGCAAACAGCGGGCCGTGCTGGTGCTGCGCTACTACGAGGACCTGTCCGACGCCGACATCGCCGCCGTGCTCGGCATCTCGCGCGGCACCGTACGCAGCCACGCCTCGCTCGGCCTGGCCAAGCTCCGTTCCATGCTGCCCAGCACCTCAGAGATCAACGGGAGCCCCGCATGACCGACCCCCTGGAGTCCCGCCTGCGCGCCGCGCTGGGCCGCGCCGCCACCCGCGCGCCGCAGGCCCCGCCGAGGTTCTCGGCCGAGCTGGTGGCCAGGTCCCGGCGGCGCAGGATGCGCAAGAACGCGGTGCTGGCCGGCGTCTGCGTCGCCGCCATCGCCGCGCCCGTCACGATGCTGATCGCGGGCGGCGGCGATCCCGGCTACGTCGCCGCCGTCGTCGCGTCCACCCCGGCCCCGCCCAGCGAGCCGGCTTCCATCGGCGAGCGCCTGACGATCGAGAACCCCTCAGAGCGGCGCCCCATCTCGTTCTGGTACGCCAGGACGGCGAACGGCGACACCGTCCTGTGCCACCAGCGGCTGTCGCGGACGGGAGCGAGCGTGGAATCCTGCGGTGACCGGCCGGTGGACGGCGAGCAGGCCACCGAGCAGGGCGACACCAGGACGTTCCCGCCCCCCGCCACGGGCGAGGTGCTGCACTTCGGCAGCGCGGGAGCCGAGGTCGCCCGGGTCACGGCCGTACTGAAGGAAGGAGAGCGCGTCACCGGCACGCTCGCCACACCCCGGGGCGCCCCGCAGGCCGTCTGGACCGTGACCGTCCCCGCGGACGAGCCGGTCACGGCGATCGAGTTCGCCGGCCGCGACGGCAAGACGATCAAGCGGATCGCGCCACGGCCGCTGACGGTGCCCGAGGCGACGGCCAAGCCGGTCGGCGACACGGTGAGGATGCCCGCCAAGCTCGAGGCCGGCCTCTACGAGACCCCCGGCAGGACGCTGATCTGGAAGCTCGGCGGGCAGGCCGTGGGCCTGCACCACCTGGACGGCGCGAGGACGCCGCTCGGCATGGGCGGCGACCGCAGGAACGCGGAGCTGCGCGAGCACGGCAAGCGCTGGTTCGGCATCACCGGCGAGGAGACCGCCCGCGTCGCGCTGGTCTTCGCGGACGGCACGTCGGTCAGCGCCGCCACCAGACCGGATCCGTGGAAGCTCGGCGGCTTGCGGATGTTCGCGGGGACGCAGGAGCGCACCGGCGACCTGTACGCCGAGGGCTTCACGATCGTCGGCTACGGCGAGGACGGCGCCGAGCTCTGGCGTGAGAAGCACGATCCCGCGCGCTGAACGCCCTGGGCCGGCGGGCCGGGCTATCCGAGCGCTCCGGCGGGGAGGACGAGGCTCACCGTGGTCCCCTCACCGCGTACGGCGTTCACGCTCAGCCCGCCGCCCAGCCGCGCGGCCTCGGCCCGGCGCGCCTCGCACGTCTCGGCCGCCGTTCCCTGCCCGTCGTCGCTCACCGTCAACCGCAACCCGCCGGAGCCCACGGTGAGCGCGACGCAGACCGCACGGGCGCGCCCCTGCCGCTCCACCTCGTCCAACACATCGCCGATCACGCCGTGCACGAGACCGTCCACCCGGCTCGGAAGGGCCCGGCCGGGCAGGGCCCACACCTCCACCGCGACCCCGGTCCGCGACGACCACTCCGCCAGCCGCTCCTCCAGCGCAGCCGCCCGGCTGACCGGCTCGGTTCCCTTGACCACGCGTCTCACTCCGATCATCGTCCGCGAGGAGACCGGGCGGCTTGCTCACCACGCGGCTCCATGGCCAAGATCATCCCACCGATTCGCACGTTCCGTTTCCACCTCAGGCTGACACGGTCACCTGATCCCGTTCGCAGCCCGCTGAACCTCTCAGACCTTGAGAGCGCGCCTCGGCGAAAACGCGGCGACCGGATCAGCGACGCGTCCACGCCATGTTGACGGTCTCGGCCGCGACGACTTCGACGGCAGGCGGAGCGCCGCCCTCACGCTCTTCGTGACGATCACCGGGATGGGATGGAAGGCGGCCGTCCGGACGGCGAGAACCGCCCCGTGATCGTCTCTCGACACTCTGCCGTCCGACCGCGCCATTTGACCGCGCTCGACCAGCCCCGGCTCGTAAGGTAGGCGGCGTGACGACTGGCACGGTGGACGAGCTGCGCGCCGCGCTGGCAGGGGCTTCGGTGCCCGAGTTGCGGCGCAGGACGGAACGGCTCTGGCGGGAGTGGCAGGACCGGCCGGGCGAGCTGCTGGAGGCGCTCGTGGCGCTGTGGGAGCCGGACAGCGAACGTGAGGTGCGCATGGGCGCCGCCATGCTGCTGGGCGCGGTGGCGGTGGCGGAACGGGCGGCCCTGGAGGTCATGACCACGACCTGTGCCGATGACGCCGACTGGCGGGTGCAGGAGGCACTGGCCAAGGGGCTCGACTGGCACTGCGCGCTGCGGGGCTGGGCGGAGAGCGTGCCGCTGCTGGAGTCGTGGCTGACGCACGGGCATCCGAACGTGCGCAGGGCGGCGGCCGAAGGACCTCGGGTGTGGACCGCCCGCCCTCACTTCAAGGACCGTCCCGATGAGGCGTTGCGGCTGCTCGGTCTGGTGCGCGCCGATGACAGCGCGTACGTGCGCAAGTCGGCCGCCAATGCGATCAGCGACATCAGCAAGAAGCATCCTGAGCTGGTGCTGGCCACGCTCTCCGGCTGGACGGACACCACCTCGGCCGGCGCGTGGACGATCAAGCACGCCTGCCGGCACCTCACCAAGTCCCACCCCGGCGAAACCGCCGAGATCCTGGCCGGACTCGGAGGATGACCGCGAGGCGGGACCACGGGCCGGCCCGCGGTCAACGCTCGAATCGAGCGACCGTCACCGCACCTCTTTCGCGTGCCGCCGGATGTGCTCCTGCGCGGCGGCGATCACCGAGGCGTGCCGGGCCGCCGTGCTCGCCTGCGCGAACGGACGCCCGGGATGGACCCGCGCCGGCTGCTCCTCGCAGGTCGCCCTCGGCCAACGCCTTCGAATGCCGCTCCGGCCTCGCGCCTGGCGCCCACCGCCGCCGCGCCACGACACCGGCCCCGCCCGCGCTGCCCGGCCCGCGGCGCTTCTCGCGCGACTGCCGCGCACGCACGGCCCCGCACTATGACCGAGCGTATTCGACAACTCAGAGCCGCGATCCGGGCGAATCCACCCCTGAGGTCGAATTGCGCGAAGAAAGACAGCGCTTTCCGCCATGCAGATCCCGGAAAATCATCCGATTTTCGATGGTTCTTCGGTAATAACGGTCAGCCTACGCAGAACTCGTTGCCCTCCGGGTCGCGCATCACCGTCCAGGTGAGTTCGTCCATGCGGCGCGTCGCGACTGCCGTGGCTCCCAGCTCGCGCAGCCGCCGGATCTCGGCTTCGGGGTCGGAAGCGGCCAGGTCGAGGTGGAGACGGTTCTTGGCGATCTTGCGTTCGGGCACCTTCACGAGGATGAGGTGCGGGCCCTGTCCGCCGGGGCCCGGCGTGAGCCGGGCCGAGCGCTCGTCGGCGTGGGTGATGCCGTAGCCCATGGCCGCGCTCCAGAAGCGGGCCAGGCGCGGTGGGCTCTCGCAGTCGATCACGATGTTGTGCACGGACAAGGCCATCGCACCACCCCGGACGTCAGCTCTGCCGGACGCCGTTGAGCACCAGGCGTTTGCGCTGTGCGGTGGGGGAGCGGTCATACTCCATGTGGCCGCACATCATGCGGTGATGTAAGCCATGCTCGTGCGCGAAGATGACCAGCTGGACCCGGTCGCGCACGTTGAGCTTGGTGCACAGGCTTCGCACGTGCGACTTCACCGTGCTCTCGCTGACCCGCAGCATCCGGGCGATCTCGTCGTTCCGTAAGCCCCGGAGCACCAGCCCGAGGACCTCACGCTCCCGGGGTGTCAGGCTCTCGACCTCCGGTAGCGCCTGGTGAGGCCGGGCCTGGGTGCGGCTGAACTCGGCGACCAGCCGCGTCAGGCCATGACTGGTCAGCACCGCCTCGCCGGCCCGGACACGGTGGATCGCCGAGATGAGCTGTTCAGGTCCGATGTCCTTGAGGAGGAAGCCGCGGGCGCCGAGGCGGAGCGCGCGGAAGAGATCCTCATCCGGGTCGGTCGGGCCGAACATCAGGACCTTGACGCCCGGGACGCCGCCAGGGCCGCAGATCTCGGCTGTGGCCTGAAAGCCGTCCATCTTGGGCATCAGCGTGTCCATGAGCACCACGTCGGGCCGCAGCTGCCGGCACAGCCGGACCGCATCGAGGCCGTCGACGGCTTCCGCGACCACCTTGATGCCGGTGCGTTCGCAGAAGGCGGTGCGCAGCCCGATGTGGATCACCGGTTGGTCGTCGGCCACCACCAGTCTGATGACGCTCATCAGCACACCGCGGGTGAAGTAGCGCCTGTAGGGTCGATCATGATCATTTCGGCTCCCCCAGTGAATGATCGATACAGGGTCTGTGATAGCAGCCCACCCGTTCGCGCATCATCGCGTCCAATTGACCACATCTGCTCCAGAAGCGTCAAACAGTCGTATATCTGGAGATTGACGGCGATAGTTACTTTTCGTCATTCGCATAGTTGCTCCGGCACGTCACCGGTGGAAAAGCGGCCTCTCCCGTTGCCCGATGGGCGACGAACGCCTCAGCCAAGAGACACGCCGGCGAAGCGGGCATCGTCCGGCGGACGAGTACGGGGTGTCCGAAAGGCGAGGGCCACTTCAGCGGCTCGGTTGAAGACGGGCCGTGCCGTCCTTTCCTAGGCTGACCGCGCCATGGAGATGGTCACGCCGTCACCGGCACAAGGACCATCGCGGGTAAAGGCGGGAAAGGCCAGGTGGTCGCCATGAACGTCGAGATCGTCACGCAACTGATGGCCGCAGTGGGAGCGGACGTGACACCGGAGCAGTTCGACCGGACGTTCGAGTCGCTGAACATCGACTCGCTGGCCAGGGCGGAGATCTCCGCAAGGGCCGAAGAGCGGTACGGGGTCGTCATCGAGGACCGGTTGACCGCCGACACCACGCCGGCCCAGCTCGGTGCACTGCTCGGTGAGCACGCACCCGCCGAGAAGGGCTGAGGGGACGCGTCATGGGCCACACCGACAACAGCATCGTGATCGAGGCGCCGATCGCGTACGTCTGGGCCAGGACCAACGACCTCCGCTCGTGGACGGACCTGTTCACCGAGTACGCCAAGGTCGAGGTGCTGTCCGAAGAGCCCGGCCACATCACCTTCAGGCTCACCACCCATCCCGACGAGGAGGGCAAGGTGTGGTCGTGGGTGTCGGAGCGCCGGCTGGACCGCGAGCACTGGACGGTGCGGGCCCGGCGCGTGGAGCCGGGCCCGTTCCAGTTCATGAACCTCTACTGGACCTATGAGGCGCTCACCCCCGACACCACGCGGCTGCGCTGGGTCCAGGACTTCACCATGCGGCCCGACGCGCCAGTGGACGACGCGGCGATGGAGGCCCGGCTCAACCGCGGCTCGGCCGAACAGCTCCGCGTCATCGCCCAGCGGATCAAGGCCTCACGCTCCCGGCCGCAGAGCTTCGCTTCCACCCGCTCGGTGCGGCAACGGGGCGGGGACATGCGCACCCTGCTCAACCCCGCCTCGACCGGCAGCGCGCACGGCATATCCGGCGCTGTCGAACTGGCACCGGGCGAAAAGGTCAACGAGCACTACCATCCCTACTCCGAAGAGCACCTGTTCGTCGCCGAGGGCACCGTACGCGTCGACATCGACGGCGAGCCCCACACCCTCAAGCCCCGGGACGCGGTGTTCGTGCCCCGCGAGGTCCGCCATCGGGTGACCAACGTCGGGACCGGCCCGGCACTGGTGGTCTTCGCGCTCGGCCCCCTTGCGCCCAGCCCCGAGCTGGGCCACGTCGACACCGAGGACGCGCCCTCGCCGGCGGCGACATGAGCCGGCGGGTAGTGGTCACCGGCATCGGGGTGCAGGCGCCCGGAGGGGCGGGGGCCGACGCGTTCTGGGCGAGGCTCGTGTCCGGACGCTCGGCGATCCGCCGCATCAGCACCTTCGACCCGGCTCCCTTCCGCTCCCAGATCGCGGCGGAGTGCGATTTCATCCCTGAGGAGTGGGGCCTGACGCCGCGCGAGATCCGGCGCTGCGACCGGTTCGTGTTACTCGCCCTGGCCGCGGCCCGCGAAGCGGTCACCAGCAGCGGACTCGACCTCGAGGGCGCGGACGCCGGCCCGGCGGTCGGCGTCTGCCTCGGCAGCGCGGTCGGCGCGACGATCCGCCTGGAGGAGGAGTACGTCGTCGCCAGCGACGCCGGCCGGGACTGGACGGTCGCCGCCGACCACAGTCTCCCCTTCCTCTACCAGGCACTGGTCCCCTCCAGCGCGGTGAGCGAGCTGGCCGCCCGCTACGGCGCCCACGGCCCCGCCCTCATGGTCTCGACCGGCTGCACGTCGGGCATCGACGCCATCGGCACCGCGTACGAGCTGATCGCCGACGGCGAGGCCGACGTGATGATCGCGGGCGCCTCCGACGCGCCCATCTCGCCCATCACCGTGGCCTGTTTCGACGCCATCCGCGCCACCACGGCAAGGAACGACGCGCCGGAGACCGCCTCCAGGCCGTTCGACGCGACCCGCGACGGGTTCGTGCTCGGAGAGGGCAGCGCCGTTCTGGTGCTGGAGGAACTGGAGCACGCCAGGCGGCGCGGCGCGCCGATCCACTGCGAGATCAGCGGCTACGCCGGCCGCGCCAACGCCCACCACATGACCGGCCTGCGCCCGGACGGAATCGAGATGAGCGAGGCCATCCTCGACGTGCTGCGGCAGGCCAGGCTCGCGCCCGGCGACCTCGGCTACATCAGCGCACACGGCTCCGGCACCAAGCAGAACGACCGGCACGAGACGGCCGCCTTCAAGCGGGCGCTCGGCCCGGCCGCCGCTCAGGTGCCGATCAGCTCGATCAAATCGGTGGTCGGTCACTCGCTCGGCGCCATCGGAGCGATCGAGATGGCCGCGTGCGCGCTGGCCATCCGGCACCAGGTCGTGCCGCCCACGGCCAACCTGACCACGCCCGATCCCGAGTGCGACCTGGACTACGTGCCGGTGACCGCGCGCGAGCACCGTATCGGCCACGCCCTGTCGGTCGGCAGCGGGTTCGGCGGGTTCCAGTCGGCCATGGTCGTCTCCGCCCTGGCGAAGTCACGGAAGGAAGGCATCGCGTGACGGAACCCGCCTCGCTCGTCATCAGTGGCATCGGCGTCGTCGCACCCACCGGTATCGGCGTCGCCGCGCACTGGAAGAACACCCTCGACCGGCGTGCCGGCATCCGGCCCGTCGACCCGGCCACGGCCGGCGACAGCGGCATCCGCGTGGCCGGCGTGGTCAGCGACTTCGACCCGGCGGATTTCGTGCCCCGGCGGCTGCAGGTGCAGACCGACCGGTGGTGCTGGATGGGCCTGGCCGCGGCCGAGATGGCACTCGCCGACGCGGCGATCAGCGACTTCGACCCCTACCGGCTGGCGATCCTGACCGCCGCATCCGAAGGGGGCAACGAATACGGCCAGCGCGAGATCCAGGCGCTGTGGCGCGACGGTCCCCGGGCGGTCAGCGCCTATCAGTCGATCGCGTGGTTCTACGCCGCGCTCGCCGGCCAGGTCTCCATCCGCCACGGCGCGAAGGGCCGCTGCGGCGTGGCCGTCGCCGACGCGGCGGGCGGCCTGCACGCCGCGGCCCAGGCACGCCGCCTGCTCCTGCGCGGGCAGGCCGACCATGTGCTGCTCGGCGCGGCCGAAGCGCCGCTTTCGCCGTACGCGCTCCTCTGCCAAGCATCGCTCGGCCGGCACAGCACCGCCGGTGCCGCCGCGGGGGCCTACCTGCCCTTCAGCGAGCAGGCGGCCGGGTGGGTCCCCGGCGAGGGCGGCGCCATGCTGGTCCTGGAGCGCGCGGAGACGGCGCGCGCCCGCGGCGCGCAGATCTACGCCGAGCTGGCCGCCGTGGCGAGCACCCACGACGCCCACCACCCCGCCGACCCGCCGCCGACGGCCGCGCACATGGCCGCGGCCATCGCGCTCGCGCTCGAACGAGCCGGCGTGACGCCCGGCGAGGTGGACCTGGTCCTCGCCGACGGCGACGGCAACAGGCGATGGGACGCGCTCGAGGCCGAGGCCCTGATCTCGGCACTCGGCCGGCGGGCCGCGGACGTCCCGGTGGCCGTGCCCAAGACGCTCACCGGCCGGCTGAACTCCGCCTGCGGCGTGCTCGACCTCGCCTGGGCCGCGCTCGCACTCTTCCACGACGTCGTCCCGCCCGCCTGCGAAGACCTCGATGGACGGCCGGTCATCGCCGGCCTCGACGTCGCGCGCGCCCCTCGCCGGGACGCGAACCTGCACACGGCACTGGTGTTCACCCGCGGCGTGGGCGGCTTCAACGCCGCCGCCGTGCTCAAAACGGCTGGAGGCCCGTCATGACGACCGTCGAGCCGCACCGGACGGGCCGCGTCGCCCTGCCCGCCACCGGCCGGCTGATCGACCTGAGCATGCCCATCGAACCCAGCCCCTTCGACCCCGCCGTCATGCGCAGGCGGCTGTGGCGCCACGAGCACGGGGGACGCCGCATCGGCCGCAAGGCCGTCTTCAACCGCCGCCTGCCCCTCCGGCTCAGGCTGGCCAGGGCCGCCCGGTACGTCGCCGGCGGCCGCCGCATCGGTCCCGGCTGCTTTCCCGACGGCCTGTTCCTCGGCAACGAGGTGTTCACGCTGTCCGTGCACGCGGGCTCCCATGTGGACGCACCCTTCCACTACGGGCCGCGTACCGGGGATCGCCCGGCGCTGCGGGTGGACGAGATCCCCCTCGACCGCTGCGTCGGCCCGGGCGTGCTGCTGCGGCTGACCCACAAGCTGACCGATCACGGACCGGCGCAGAGCATCACCGCCGCCGACATCCGGCAGGCACTGGCCAGGATCGAGCACACGCTTTCCCCCGGTGAGGTCGTCCTGATCCACACCGGGGCCGATCGCCTGTGGCCGGGGCCGCGCTACTTCACCGCTCATCCCGGCATGACCGTCGAGGCCACCGAGTACCTCCTCGAGCAGGGCGTCACGGTCATCGGAGTGGACACCGCGGGCTTCGACCTGCCCGCGCCGGTGATGATCGAGCGCTACTACCGTTCGGGGGACGCGGCCCACCTGTGGCCGTGCCATCTGCTCGGCCGGCGCCGCGCATTCCTGCAGATCGAGCGGCTCGGCGGGCTCGACCGGCTGCCGCGCCCGACCGGCTTCACGGTCATGTTCCTGCCCATCCACGTCAGGGGTGCGGGCGCGGCCTGGACCCGCCCCGTCGCCATCGTCCCCGAGGAGGGCACGTGAAGGTCCTGCTCATCGCCACCAACAGGGAACGGCGGCCCTCCTTCGCCGTGCCGGCGGGAGTCGCCTACCTTCAGACGGCTCTCATCGACGCCGGCCACGAGGCCCGCATCCTCGACCTCTGCTTCGACCCCGACGACCGCCTGGCAAGCCACGTCACCGAGACGATCGAAGAGTACGGGCCCGACCTGATCGGCATCTCCGTCCGCAACATCGACAACGAGACCTACCTGCAGTATCGCGGCAACCTTGGCGACGTGCGGATCGTGCTGGAGGCATGCCGCGCGGCCTGCTCCGCGCCGGTCGTGCTCGGCGGGTCGGCCTTCTCGCTGATGCCGGTCGAGATCATGAACGTGCTGGACGCGGACCTCGGCGTCGTCGGTGAGGGCGAGCCCGCCATGGTGGCCATCGCCGACGCACTGGCGGAAGGCCGGCCCATCACCGACGCGCCGGGACTGCTGCGGCGCGAGGGGACGCAGGTGGCGGTCTCGGAGCCGGCCAGGGTGAGCGACCCCGGCTCGATCGTCGCGCCGCGCTACTTCGTCCCCGACAGCCGGTATTTCAGCACCCAGGTGGTCGGGCCGCAGCCCACGTACGGCATCCAGACCAAGCGCGGCTGCGCCTTCCGCTGCTCCTACTGCCCGGTGCCCTCGATCGAGGGCAAGCGGTTCCGGCTCCGCTCGCCCGCGCACATCGTGGACGAGATGCGGCACGTCCGCGATCTGGCCGGGGTCAGGCGGTTCTTCATCACCGACAGCATCTTCAACCTCCCCAGGCGGCATGCGATCGCCGTGTGCGAGGAGATGGTGGCCGCCGACCTCGGCGTCACGTGGATGGCCTACACCAACCCGCTGCAGTACGACGACCACCTGGCCCAGCTGTTCAAAAGGGCCGGCTGCGAGACGCTCAACTTCGGCTTGGACGCCGGCTGCGACGAGATGCTGACCAGCCTCCAGAAGGACTTCACCGTCGCCGACATCGAGAACGCCACGGCGTGCGCCCGAAGGGCCGGTGTCCGCATCATCCACTCGCTGCTCCTGGGCGGTCCGGGCGAAACGGCCGACACCGTGGCGCGGACGCTGGAGACGATGGATCGCTGCGCCCCGGACATCCTCACCATCGCCTTCGGCATCCGGGTGTACCCCCAGACCCCGCTGTGGCGTGGCATCGCCGGCAGGAGCGGCCGGCCCGACATCGACATGCTGCAGGCCGTTTTCTACGTCGACGAGGCGCTCGGGCCCGCCGAGTGCCGCACGATCCTCCGGCTCATCGAAGAGTTCGTCGAGAGCCACCCCAAGATCATGGTCCGCATGAACTTCGACCCCAAGAACCTGGAGGCGGAGGTCTCCACGAGCTCGCTCCGCATCTCCGCGCAGGCTGGCGCAGGAAGGAAGGCATGATGAGCGCGACCGCCGCTCTCCCGTACGCCGCCCGGGACCGCTACCCGGTCATGTGCTACCCGATGCCGTGGGCCCCGCCGCAGTACGAGCGGATCGCCGAGCAGATGGAGCTGGACCGGCCGAGCCGGGCCCCTCAACCGGCCGCCATGTACATGCACATCCCGTTCTGCGATTACCTGTGCGGCTTCTGCCCGTTCGTGAAGTACCTCAAGGACGAAGGCCGGGTCCGCAAGTACCTGGACGATCTCAAGTCCGAGATGGCCATGTACGCGCGGACGCCGTACTTCCGCAGCACCGTCTTCGGCTCCCTCTACATGGGCGGCGGGACCGCGAGCAGCCTGTCGGCCACGCAGCTCGCCGAGATCATCTCCTTCGCCCGCGAGCAGTTCACCTTCGCGCCCGACGCTGAGATCACCCTGGAGTGCAGCCCGATCACCGTCGGCCCGGAGAAGTTCGCCGCCGTCCGCAAGGCGGGCGTCAACCGGGTCAGCTTCGGCGTGCAGACCTTCGATAAGGAGATCGGCCAGGCGTCGGACGTCGCCCAGGACGGCGAGACCTCGCTGCGGGTGATCCGGCAGGCGCAGGAGGCGGGCATCGACCACATCAGCATCGACCTGATCTACAACCTGCCGGGCCAGGGCGTCGCTCCGCTGCTGACCGACCTGGACATCGCGCTGGACGCCGGGGTCAAGCAGATCACGCTGTTCCCGCTGTCGATCATGCCGCACACCAAGCTCTTCAGGGACGTCAACGAGGGCAAGGCCGGCCGCCCGGGCGACCTCGCCCATGAGCTCGAGCTGTGCCGGCGGGCCGGCGAGCACCTGGCCGCGCGCGGCCTGCGCCAGACCTCGGTGCCCGACTACTCGCTGCCCGACGTCACCTACCGGCACGCTCGCATCCACTTCACCGACTTCGGCGACCTGCTCGGCCTCGGGGCCGGAGCGATGGGCACGGTCAACGAGTACACCTACGTCAACGTGGCCGAACTCAAGCGCTACACCGAGCTGACCGCGCAGGGCGTGCCACCGGTCAACGCCGGTCAGCTCACCCCGCACGAGGAGCGGCCGCGCGCGACGATGGCCATGGGCCTGCGGATGCTCTCTGTCGCCCGGCAGACCTTCCGCGATCGCCACGGCCAGGAGCCCGAAGACGTCTTCGGCCCGCTGCTCGACGACCTCACCCGTCGTGACCTGCTGGTCTGCGACACCGACGAGATCCGCCTGACCGAGCTGGGCGCGCTGTTCGGCTACGACGTGGCCAAGGAGTTCTACTCCGACGAGATCAGAGCCCGCGGCCAGAAGCTCGCGGAATCGCTGGCCAGGAAGCGCGACGTGGCGGCGCCGGCCTCCGCCCGCCCCGCCACCACCAAGTAGCCCGCCACCCGAAGGAGCCCGGCGTGAGCACCGCAACGAAACCGTACGACAAGCGCGAACGCATCTGCGTCTCGCACTACCCGCTGCCCGCTGACCCGCCCGACGTCAGCGAGGTGCCGATGCTGATGAACCTGAACTCGCCGTCCACCCGCGACGGCGAGAAGGCCATGTACATCCATATCCCGTTCTGCGACAAGATCTGTAACTTCTGTCCCTTCAACAAGCAGCTCATGGACGAGGCGAAGCTGGAGAGCTACCTCGTCCGGCTGAAGCGGGAGATCACCACGTACGCGGAGAGCCCGCTGGTCAGGTCGTTCACCTTCGGCTCCCTGGCCATCGGCGGCGGCACGCCGAGCTGCCTGTCGGCCGAACAGCTGCACGACTTGATCACCCACTGCAGGACGGTGCTGCGCTTCAGCCCGGAGGCGGAGATCAGCGCCGAGGGCAACCCGTCCAACTTCACCCGCGAGAAGCTCGTCGCGGCACGGGAGGCCGGCTGCAACCGGATCAGCTTCGGGGTCCAGACCTACAACGACCGCTACGCCGGCATGCTGGAGATCCCGCAGGACCCGGCCACCTCCCGTGTGGCCACCCAGGTCGCCCGTGACGCCGGCTACGACAACGTCGGTATCGACCTGATCTACAACCTGCCCGAGCAGACCCTCGACGAGTGGCGGGCCGACGTCGAGGAGGCCATCGACTGGCGCTACGAGCACGTCACGCTGTTCTCCCTCATCATCCCGCCCTTCACCCGGCTGTTCTCGAAGATCGACACCAAGCGGCTCAAGCCGCCCGGCGACCACGACCACGAGGTCGCGATGTACCGCATGGCCGTGAGCATGCTGCGCGATGCCGGATACGAGCAGTACTCCGTCTACGACTTCGCGCTGCCCGGAAAGATCAACAAGCATGCCGTGCTCTACTTCTCCGAGCAGCAGGACCTGCTCGGCGTCGGCGCGGCCGCCTTCGGCTATCTCGGCAGGTACATGTACGTCAACAAGGGCCCTCTGGCCGACTACCAGGGCGCGGTCGACCGTGGCGAGCTCCCCGTGCTGATCGGCTCCCGCGCCGACCGCGACGAGGAGATGTGCGGCGCCATGGCCAAGGGCCTGCGGCTGTTCAGCGTCTCTCGCCCCAGGTTCCGCTCCCTGTTCGGCTGCGACCCCATCGACGTGTTCGGCGAGAAGATCGACAAGCTGGTCGCGCGCGGCCTGCTGGAGATCACCGACGAGGAGATCCGCCTGACCGAGGAAGGCGTCTTCTGGGGCAACAACGTCTGCCGCGAGTTCTTCTCCGCCCGCTACACCGAGATCGAGGCCATCCCTCGGGAGGTGCTCGCCCGAGGACGGCTCATGAAAGCCGGGCAGGCCGCGCCCCGGCGCATCCGCGACTGATCGGAGAACCGCGATGAAGTCGAAGAACGTGCTCGGGATCTGCGGCTCGCCGAAGACGACCGCCAAGAGCGCCAGCGAGTTCCTGTGCCGCGAGGCCCTCAAGGGCGCCGCCGAGCTGGGCGCCCAGACACGGCTCGTCCGCCTGGTCGACTATCCGATCGTCGACTGCGACGGCTGCGGCGACTGCATGAACAGGACCCAATGCCACCTGTTCAAGCACCCCGACGACCGCTACACCCGCCTGTACAAGGAGGTCCGCTGGGCGGACGCCTTCATCTTCGCCTCCCCGGTCTACGCGCTCGGCCTGCCCTTCACCTGGAAACAGTGGCTCGACCGGTGCGAGCCGGCCGACGAGGACGACCTGGAGTACCAGTACTACAACTACGAGGTCGCCGCCGACGTCAAGGGCAAGGCGTTCCAAGGCAAGGTCGCCGGCCAGATCATCACCTCCGGCGGCATCGGCCAGGAGTGGGCCATGGCCCAGCTCATGCCGCTGTGGACGAACGTCAAGCTGTCCGTGGTCATCAGCGTCGGGCTCAGCCTCATCGAATTCGACGAGCAGCCCGGCATCAGGACCAAACCGTGGGGCGTGGGCGTCGACAACGCGGAGTTCGCCATCGAGATCGCCCGCCAGGTCGGCCGCCGCGTGACCTCCGCGATCGGGTTCTCCACCTTCAACGTGCACGGCGCCTCGCCGCGGCTCGGCGGCTCGGAGGGCCGCGACTGCACCGAGCAGCTCCGCTTGCTGAAGGACCTGCACGACCGGTCCTTCGCGCTGCCGCAGAACGGCGGGCTGAGCCCGTTCGTCTTCGTCGTCTCCGGCCAGGACAAAAGCGAGGAGGCCGTACGGCGCATCCAGGCGATACTCAAGCGCTTCCCGGGGCTCGACGTGCGGCTCGTCGCCGTCGTCGACCAGCTGCCGCACTTCATCACCCGCGACTTCGTCAAGGAACGGATCGCCGAACAGCAGCACCCCGTGCCCGTACTGATCGACTGGGACCGCGCTTTCGCCCAGGAGCTGGGGCTCGCGGCGAACGTCGACCCGCACGTCGTCATCGTCACCCCCCAAGGACGGCTGCGCAGAGCGATCACCGGCACCAACACCACCCGGGAGATCGTCACCGAGATCGAGGAGATCGTCCGGGAGATGCGCAGCCTCGACCTGTCCGTGGCCAGCGAAGGAGCACGGTCATGATGCCGCTCACCTGGAAACTGCCCACCACCTGCGATGCCGTGGAACTGTCGGACGGCGCCCGGCTCTTCTACCGCATGTCAGGACCCGAGACCGCCGCGCCGCCCGTGGTGTTCCTGCACGGCAACCGCGACAACCACACCCACTTCGCCGAGCTGATCTCGCTGCTCGACCCGACGCTGCGCTGCCTCGCGCTCGACCTGCGCGGGCACGGCCTGTCGTCCAAGGAGGACCACCCCCTGTCGGCCGCCCAGTGCGCCGCCGACGTGATCGAGGTGCTCGACCACCTCGGATGGGACCAGGTCATCCTCGCCGGGCATTCCCTCGGCTCCGTCACCGCCATGATGCTGGCGCTGGAGCACCCGGAACGGGTCGCCGGCCTCGTCCTCATGGGCTCGGCCGCGCACTACGAGATGAAGTGGAAGCGTCCGGAGGTGACCGAGGAGACCTACCGCCAGGTCATCGAGGAGTCCAACAAACGCGCCGCCCCCTTCTTCTTCCTCGACGGCTACCCCGAGGTGGCCAATCGGGTCATCGCGAGCTGGTCCTGGGTGCCCTGGTCCGTGCACCGCAACCTCATCCGGCTCACCCATCCCGACCTGCGCGAGCGCGTACGCGACATCGCCGCGCCGACCCTCGTCGTGGCCGGCGAACTGGACCGCAGCACCCCCGTGGAGAGCGCACGCTACCTGGCCGAGACCATCCCCGGCGCCCGCCTGCACGTGGTGCCCGGCACCGGTCACTTCATGTTCATGGAAAAGCCCGTCCCCGTGGCGGCGGCCATCGCAGAATTCCTGGGTGTTCAGCTCGGCGGCTCCGGCGGCTGCGGCTCCGGATGCGGCTGCGCGTCCTGAACCTTGTCGCCCATACCCCAAGGAAACGATCCGATGACACGATCCGAACCACGACCCGGCCCCGCACCCGCCACCGACCTCAGGCTGAGCGGCCTGCTGACCACCGAACGCGGCCGGGGGCTGGCCGTCTTGTCCGGCGCCGTCCTGGTGCAGTGGGCCGCCATGATGTCGGTCTTTCCCGCGCTGCCGTCGATCTCCGGCTCGCTCGGGGTCGGGCCGGACGCGCTCGGCCTGGTGCTGATGGTGTCGTCGCTGCTCATGACCGTGCTCAACGTCCCGGCCGGCGTCGCCGCCGACCGCTACGGGCGCAAGCCCGTCATCGTCGGCGGCCTCGCGGTCAGCGCCCTCGGCGTGCTGGTGTCCGCGCTGTGGGCGGCCGCCTGGCCGTTCCTGACCGGCTGGGTGCTCTTCGGCATCGGCCGCGGCCTGTTCACCTCGCCGGCCTTCACCGTCCCCGCCGACACCTACGGTCCGCATGAACGGGGCAAGGCCATCGGCATCCTGGCCGGCGCCATCGGGACCGGCTCCGTGCTCGGCTACGTCGCGGGCGGCCTCGCGCTGACCGCGGCGACCTGGCAGGCCGTGCTGGCCGCAGACGCCGCGCTCCTGCTGGCGGCGTGCGCGCTCACCTGGTTCGCACTGCCCGAGACGGCCCAGGAGCGGCACGTGGCACCGCTGCGCACCGCGGTCGCCCAGACCTTCGCCTGGTACCGGCGGCGCGTGGTGCTGCTGTCGGGCATCGTGGCCGGCCTGTCGTTCGCCGTCGGCGTCGCGGCCACCTTCCTCGTCCCGTTCAGCCTGACCGGGCTCGCCGCGTCACCGTTCGTGATCGCGCTCGTGTTCATCCCGTACGAGCTGGTGGCCTCCGCGGGCACCGTGCTGGCCGGGGCCATCTCCGACAAGGTGGGCAGGCGGCTGCCGCTGCTGATCGCCCTGCTGCTCGTCGCGGCGGCCCTGGCCGGCCTGCCGATCGCCGGAGTCACCGTGTGGAGCGTGGCCTTGGTCTACGCCATCGTCGGTCTCGCCGAAGGGCCCGTCATCTCGCTGTCGACGACCATGGTCACCGACGACGTGCTCAAGGCCGACCCGCGCCGCATCGGTGCGGCGCTGGGCGCCAACCGCCTTGTCCAGGGCATCGGCCCGATCCTCGGCCCGGTGGTCGGCGGCCTGCTCGCCGAGCGGGCCGGGCTGGGCGCGCGCTACTGGATCCTCGCTGCGGTGCTGGCCGCCACCGCGGTACTGGTCGCGTTCCTCCCCGAAACCTGGGCGGGGAAGGAGGCGGCGCGATGACCGGCACGGAGGACGAGCCGCTGGAGGCGCTCGCGGTGATGCGGGAGCCGGGTGGCGAGCGTGAGGTTCGCATGCATCCCAACGCGGGCAGGCCGGCCGCCGGCGCGATCGGCGACATCAGCGAGAAGCATCCCGGGCCGGTGCCGGCCAGGCCCTCCGGCTGGACGGACACCACATCGGCCGGCGCGTGGACGATCGAACACGCCTGCCGGCACCTTACGACATCCCACCCCGACGAAACCGCCAGAATCCTGGCCGAACTGCGGGAGTGATTCGAATGCCGCTCACCTTCGGCAGCTTCAACCTGCCCACCTTCGACCCCGAATCCGACGGGCCGCCCGACCGCATGCTCTCCCGCATCCAGACGCTCGCCGTCCTGGCCGAAGACCTCGGCTTCGACAGCGTCTGGCTGGCCGAGCATCACTTCCAGCCGCACGGCGGGATCCTGTCGGCCCCCGACGTGCTGCTGGCCGCACTCGCGGCCAAGACCCGGCGCATCCGGCTCGGCCTCGGCGTCGTGCAGATCCCCTACCACCACCCGCTGTCGGTCGCCGAGCGGGTCGCCACCCTCGATCAGGTGAGCGGCGGGCGGCTCGACCTGGGCATCGGCAGAGCGTTCCTCAAGTGCGAGTACGACGGCTTCGGCATCCCCATGGAGGAGAGCCGGGCCCGCTTCGCGGAGAACAGCGAGATCCTCCTCCAGGCCCTGCGAGGGGAGAGCTTCGCCCACGAAGGCCGTTTCTTCCGCTTCCCCGAGCTACGGGTGGAGCCCCGATGCCTGCAACGCCCGCACCCGCCGGTGTGGGTGGCGGCGGCCACGACCCCGGAGACGTTCACCTGGGCGGGGGAGAAGGGGCATCACCTGATGATCGCGCCGCTGCTCTCACCTGACCTGGCCTCGCTGTCGGAGAAGGTCGGCCTGTACTTCGCCGCCAGGGAACGAGCCGGCCTCGACCCCGCGGCCGGCAAGGTGCTGATGAACGTGCACGTCCACGTCGACGACACCTTCGAGGCCGCCTTCGACACAGCCGCTCCGCACGTGATGCGCTACGTCGCCGAGACGCGCGCGGCCGGTGCGTCCACCATCGCCGCGTTCAAGCGCGACGGCGTGCCCCGCGACTTCACCCACTACCCGGCCCTCGGCATGCGCTGGGGCGGTTTCACCCCGGAGGACGCGGCCGGCAAGGGCACGATCGTCGTGGGCGCCCCCGACGACTGCGTCGTCAAGCTGGCGGACCTCATCGACAACCTGCACGTCACCACGGTCGCCGCCACGTTCGACTTCGGCCAGCCGATGGAGGCCGTGACACGGTCGATGCGGCTGTTCGCGGACAAGGTCATCCCTCAGCTCACCGGGGAGGAGACGGCCTGAGATGGGGGCCCGACGACCACCGCTGCCGTTCCGCGCCGCCATGCGGGTCCGCGGCGCGCTTCCCCTGCTCGGCCTGCGCCGCGGCGAGCCGCTCCTGCCCCGTCTGGTCTTCATGGGCGTCGATCCGGGAGAGGCGCTGGACGCGCTGCGCGCCATCCGCTCACCCGGCGCGTGGTGCTCCGTCTGGGAGGGGCTCGCCGAGCGGCACGAGCGGACCGGCCGCACGCTCGCCTCGGACGGCGATCACGTCACCGCGGCCGAGTGCCTCCAGCGGGCGGTCGCCTGCTACCGCGCCGCCGAGTACATGGAGTTCCGGCCGGCCGAACGCGCCCGCCTGTGGCGGCGGCTGGTGGCGGCGGCGACGGCAAGCGGCGACCTGCTGAACCCGCCCGTCCGGCGGCTGGAGATCCCGGTGGACGGCGTCGCCGTCCCCGTCACCCTCCGCGTCCCCGCCGGCCGGCGGCCCGCTCCCTGCGTGCTCACCCTCGGCGGAGTGGACGGAGTGAAAGAGGAGTTCCACCGCATCAGCGAGGCGTACACGGCCCGCGGCTGGGCCTCCGCCGCCCTCGACCTGCCCGGTCAGGGCGAGCTGCGCCGCTTCCACGACGTGCCGTGGCGGGCCGACGCCGAGGTGGTGATCGCCGCCGTGCTGGACACGCTCACCCGGCTGCCAGAACTGGACGCGGACCGGATCGCCGTGGTCGGCGGCAGCGCGGGAGGCTACTTCGCGCTCCGCGCCGCGGCCGCCGACCGGCGCCTCGCGGCCTGCGCGGTCATCTCCGCCCCTCTGGACCTGCTCGAGGTGCACCGCGTAGCGCCTCCGCCCATCCCGCAGACCATGGAGTACAACCTCGGCCTGTCCGGCCGCCGAGCCGTGGCGGCGCTCGCCGCGTTCCACGTGGACGACATGCTGCCCGCCGTCACCTGCCCGGTGCTGCAGATCCACGGCGATGCCGACCGCACCGTGCCCTGGGCGCACGCGAGCCGGCTCCGCGAGGCTCTGGGGGAGCGGCTCACGGTCTGTTTCCTGAAGAACGGCGATCACATGTGCTTCAACCGCCTCCCCGAGTGGGAGGCGCGGCTCCGCTCGTGGCTGAGCACGGTCCTCGACGACGCTCCCGGCGACCGCGAGCCCTGCCCTCCCGGCAGCGGCCGCCTTCAGGCGCTGGACGGAGGCGCCGCCCAAAACCGCGGGGTGACAGCGGCCCGTTCCATGAGCAGCGAGGGCGGGACATGAGCGGGCTCGCAGACCTCGCCATCGCCGGCTCGGCGCACGCGGGCAACGGAACGTCCGACCCGGCCCGCGCCTGGCTGGACGGCCTGCTCGACCCCGGGTCGTTCGTCGAGTTCGGCGCCCACGGCCGGCACCGGGAGTCGGCACTCGGCATGGCCCGCCGGCGCCCCGCCGGCGACGGCATCGTGGCCGGTCTCGGGCGGCTGGACGGGCGGCCGGTCGCCGCGTACGCGCAGAACCCGCGCCAGCTCGGCGGCACCCTCGGCGAGGTCCACGGCCAGAAGATGGCCAGAGCCCTCGAACACGCGCTGCGCGGCCGCATGCCGGTGGTCGGCGCCATCAGCTCCGGCGGCGCCCGCATCCAGGAGGGCGTGGGCGCGCTCGACGCCTACGCCGCGGTCTTCCGGCTCAACGCCGCGCTGTCGGGCCGGGTTCCGCAGATCAGCGTGGTGCTCGGCTCATGCGCCGGGGGCGCCGTCTACTCGCCCGCGCTCACCGATGTCGTGATCATGACCAGGGACGGCTCCTCCATGTTCCTCACCGGCCCGCGCGTCGTGCACGCCGTCACCAAAGAGCAGGTCACTCCAGCGGAACTCGGCGGCTCTCAGGTGCACGCCACCCGATCGGGTGTCGTTCACCTCGTCGCCGACGATGCGGCGGACGCCATGGCCAAGGCCAGGAGGGTGCTGTCGTTCCTGCCCGGCTCGTGCTGGGAGCCGCCGCCGCCGGCCGCACCCGAACCTCCCGGCGTCATGCCGGACGTGCCACGCGAAGCCCGCAAGGTGTACGACGTGCGCGGCGTCATTCGCGGGCTGGCCGACGGCGCTGACTTCCTGGAGCTTCAGCCACGCTACGCTCCGAACATCGTGACCGGCTTCGCGCGGCTGGCCGGCCACCCGGTCGGGGTCGTCGCCAACCAGCCCCTGCGGCTGGCCGGCGTCATCGACGCTCGCGCGGCCGAGAAGGGTGCCCGGTTCGTACGCATGTGCGATGCCTTCGGCGTTCCGCTGCTCGTCCTCGTCGACACACCGGGCTTCCTGCCCGGACGCCGCCAGGAGGCCGAAGGCGTCATCCGGCGCGGGGCGAAGCTGCTGTTCGCCTTCTCCGAGGCCACGGTCCCGCGGGTCACCGTGATTCTCAGAAAGGCCTATGGCGGGGCGTACATCGTGATGAACTCCCGCAACCTCGGGGCCGACGCGGTGCTCGCCTGGCCCGGCGCCGAAATCGCCGTCATGGGCGAGGAGTCGGCCGTTGAGGTGGTGTTCCACCGCGAGCTGGCCGCCGACCCGGCGGCCCGGCCGCAGCTGATCGACCGCTACCGTGCCGCCGGAGTGGGCGGCGAGCGGGCCCTGGAACGCATGTCCGTGGACCGAGAGATCACGCCGGCCGGCACCCGGCAGGAGCTGGTCCGGACGTTCGCGGCCCTGCTGCCCTCCCTGCGGCCCGGCTTCCGCCACGACAACCTGCCTCAGTGACCTGCACGCCAGTCCGCACCAAGGAGCCGTGTTCGCCATGACCTATCAACTCATCTGTCACCTGTCCGACATTCCCGACGGCGGCCTGCTCGGCGTCGAGGCGTCGGGAACCCCGATCGCCCTGGCGCGCCAAGGCGACGAGGTCTTCGCCCTGCACGACGTCTGTCCGCACGCGGGCGCCACCCTGAGCGAGGGCGAGCTCGACGGCGGCACCCTGGAATGCTGGCTGCACGGCTCGTGCTTCGACGTCCGCACCGGCAAACCGGTGGCCCCGAACACGCTGCCGGTCACCACGTACCCGGTGAAGGTCGAGGACGGGCAGGTGTTCGTCGCGGTCACCCCGGCCGGCTCGGCGCCCGCTTCATGACGGGCTCGCCGTCCACGACGACCGCCCCAAGCCCTCCCGCGGGCGGCTCCGCCGGCGTCTCCCCGGAGCGGTTCCGCGGAGTGCTGGCCCGGCATGCCGCGGGCGTCGTGGTGATCACCGTCGCGGACGGGGGCGGCCCCGCCGGGCTCACGGTCACCTCGTTCACCTCGGCCAGCCTGCGTCCGCCGCTCGTCTCCTGCTGGGTGGACGAACGCTCCGAGACCCTGCCCAAGCTGCGCTCGGCCGGCCTGTTCGCCGTGAACATCCTGAGCGGCGGCCAGCCGGAGACGGCGGCGAGATTCGCCGGTCGGCGGGCCGATCGCTTCGCGCCGCCCACGCGATGGCGCCCCGGCCCGTACGGCCTCCCCGTGCTGGACGGCATCGCCGCCTTTCTCGCATGCCGCCCCCACAGCATCCTCAAGGCCGGCGACCACCACCTCATCCTCGGCCTGGTCGTCCACGCAGAGGCGCTCGGCCGCACCGACGACCCCTTGCTGTACCACCACGGCGCCTACGGGCGCTTCCTCCCCGCACCGTCCGAGCCCGCCGCCGCACACGAGCGCTGACGTCGGACGCGCACCGCGGCTCGGCCGCGCGGGAACCGCCCATGAGTCGGATCTCCGGCGACCGCAGGCGGGGCGGCGTGGTGAGCATGCCGACGAGGGCGCCGAGCGCCCAGCCTCGCCACCCGGTTCGTGAATCGGGCTGGCACGGTGGACGAGCTGCGCGCCGGCGCGTGGAGGACCAAACACGCCTGCCGGCACCTCACCACGTCCCACCCCGACGACACCGCCGAAATCCTGGCCGAACTCGGGGGCTCGCCGCGCAAGGGCCTGTTCTCAGGCCCCCGCCGGGTCGGCGTTGAGGAGTTGCGCGTACTCCTCGACGTTCAGGTGCCGCCCCTTGAGCTGGGACGTGAGCTCCGCGTCGAGGATGCCCAGCTCCAGCAGCCCGTCGCCGCGCTCCTTCGCGTGCCGCCTGATGTGCTCCTGCGTGGCGGCGTCCACGTAGTCCTCCCAGTCCGGTGCGTACGTCGCGCCGCCGTCCGGGCCGAGCGGGAGCACGATCCCCGGTGTCCCAGGCCGGTAGGCGGCCGGCTCGCCGTCACCCTGGAGCAGCGCGCGGATGTTGGCCGCGATCACCGACGCGTGGCGGGTCGCCGCGCTCGCCTGCTTGGCCTCGGGGATCGCGGTGACGTCGCCGAGCGCGAACACCCGCGACTGGCCGGACAGCCGCAGCTCGTCGGTGACCGCGAGCCGCCCGTCCGGCCGCCGCGCGGAAACCAGGCTCCCGGCCAGGTAGCCGGTGTCGGGGACGCCGCCGAAGCAGCGGAACCAGATGTCGGCGGTGAGCCGTTCGCCGGAGTCGAGGGTGGCGGTGAACGTCCCGTACTCACCGGCCTCCGTCGGGGGCTGCTCGCGCAGACGCGCCCCGAGGACGACCCGGATGCCCAGCGCGTCGAGCTGGCGGCGCAGCTCCGCCCTGAACTCGGCGGAATACCCGCCGGGGACGATCTCGGACCCCGGATCGACGAGGGTGACCGACGTGTCCGGCCAGGCCGCCAGGATCTCCCCGGCCAGTTCGAGCCCGACCGGTCCCGCGCCCAGCAGCAGGACGCGGCCGGCCCGCGCGAGAGCCTCGCGGGTCGCGTGGTACCTCTCCTTGGCGGCGGCGCTGTCCTCGACGTCCACCTTGGCGGGGAACGGGTAGGACGAGCCCGTCGCCAGCACGATGCAGCCGGCCTCGATCCGCTCGCCCGAACGCAGCCAGACGGACGTCTCGTCCACCCGCACGGCCCGGTCCCTGATGATCGTGCCGCGCTCGAGCAGCCGGTCGTAGGGGAGGAACATCCGGTCCGTCCATCGCGGGTCGGTGAGGCCGCGCAGCGCGGCGACGTTGTGGACGAAGGTGTCCCGAGGCTCGACGAGCACCACGTCGGTGACGCCGTCGAGCTCCTTGGCGACGGTGATGCCGCCGTATCCGCCGCCGATGACGGCCACGGTCGTACGCATATCGTTCTCTCCTCACAACAGGGTGGTCGGGGTGACGGTGCCTACCTGCAGCACGGCGTCGAACCATGTGTCGAGCCGCCCGGCCGTCAGGTAGTGCTCGGGATCGGCTTCCGCCTGGTAGATCCCGCTGATGATGCGGAGCCTGTGCGGCCCGCCCAGCCAGTCGTCCACCGGCCCGGGCCGAGGGGAACGCAGGTCGAGCAGATAGCGATCAGGCCCCGCGGCGAGCACGGCGTCGGCCGACCCGGGCATCGGATCGGGCACGACCTGACCCGGATGCAGGCCGCTCACATCGCCGCGCGCGAAGGCGATCAGCAAGGAGACATAGCGCTCGCCCAGCCGTTCGCGCAGCTCGTTGCCGACGCTCTGGAACGGGCCGAGCAGGGCGGCGGGGATGACGCGGGGCGCGTTCGCGGTGAACGACATGCCCTCCCAGTAGGCGATCTTCACGCCGTCGTCGCGCAGCAGCGAGGTCAGTACGGCGACCGAGCGGCGCCGGGTCACCGCGTAGTCGAAGCCGCCGCCGGCGAAGCTGCCGGCGTGCGCGTCCACGATCAGCTTCGCCTTCTCCAGCGCCGCCCCGGGGTCGGGCAGCGCGGCCACCAGGTCGAGGGCGTCGCGCGCGTGCTCGACGAAGGGACGTCCTGGATGGACGCCCCGCGCGTGCTGCACGTGCTCGGGCACCTCGTGGGCGGTGATGATCGTGTCGTAGTGGCGGCGCAGCTCGGGGACCAGCTCGGGACGTACGCGGGCCACATGCTCGATCACGGCCTGGTAGTCCGCGGGCCGGGCGGACGGAGCGTCCAGCCCCACGATCCGCAGCGGGTCGGACCGATGCCGCCGGTTGAACGCCCGCGCCCACTCGACGACGGCGCGCAGCTCCTCGGTCCGCCACGGGACCCACAGCTCGGACATCGCCGTACGGACGTCTTCGTCGCCGCCGAGGACATAGGCGTTCACCCGCTCGACCGCCACCTCGTCGTCCTGGATCGCGAGGACGCGGAACCCCAGGTCCTCGACGAGCAGCCGCAGCACCCGGTGCGCCTGTGTCATCACCTCGTGCGCCGCGCGGGTCTGCTCGCCGATCCCCACGATCTCCGCATCGGCCAGCAGCTCGCGAAGCGGGTGGAGGTCGGTGAGCGCGTCCGCCGGGTCGGTGGTCGCCAGCGCGCGGGCGTGCTCGGCCACCCACCGCCGTGCGGCGGTCTCTGTCGTACGTGCCATGCGACCGAGGCTACGAGCGTACGGTGAGACAATGAATGCTCAGCTGTGGCACTTTTATACGCGAACGTATCAAAGCGCAGGGCGAACGAGATGGACATCCTCAGCGACGTGATCTCCGCCGTACGGGTGGGCACGCCCGCCACCGAGCGGGTCGAGTGGCGGGCGCCCTGGCGGCGCACCTTCCCCGACCTGCCGGGCACGGCGGGCTTCCTGGTGGTGCTCCAGGGCACCTGCTGGCTGATCGACAAGGCCGCCGAGCCCACCCACCTGGCACCCGGCGACGTCGTCTTCTCCCCGCACGGCGACGGCTACACCCTGGCCGACAGCCCGTCCACGACCGCACCCGCCACCGGATCCACCACCGTCACCCTGTGCGGCGGCTACCGGCTCAGCCCCGAATGGACCCACCCGCTCCTGCGCGAGCTGCCGGGCGTCATCCACATCCCGGCCCGCCCAGGACACCACGCGGGCCTGCGCGCGGCCGTGGAGGTGCTCGGCGCGGAGACCGGCGGCCGCCGCCTCGGCGCCGCCGCGCTCCTGCCCGTGGCCCTCGACATGCTTCTGCTGTACGTCCTGCGCATCTGGTTCGAAGAGCACCCCGGCGGCGAGCCCGACACCGGCTGGGCCGCGGCCCTCGCCGCACCCGACGTCAGGGCGGCGCTCAACGCCATGCACGACGACCCCGCCCACCCTTGGACCGTCCAGGAACTGGCCGACCGGGCGAGAGTGTCCAGAGCCACCCTGTCCCGCCGCTTCGGCGCGCTCATCGGCCAGCCGCCGCTGACGTACCTGACCTGGTGGCGCATGACCACCGCCGCCCGGCTCCTCGTCCTCGACCCCGGCGCCTCCCTGGACTCCGTGGCCGCCCGCGTCGGCTACTCCTCGGAGTTCGCCTTCGCCAACGCCTTCAAGCGCCACTTCGGCCTCGCCCCGGGCGCCTACCGCCGCCGGGCCACGACTCCCGCCGGTGCGTGACCGGCATGGGAAGCCCGCCACCGGGCTCCCGGCGCGTCCGGCCGTGACCGGCGCGGCGGGACAGATCCCCATGCCGTCGTGCCTCCGTTCCGTGACCGGCCCCCGCCTTGGCCGGCGCTCGGCGACGCGCGCGTTACGCCCGCTCCTCGTCGATGACCGGCATCGGCGGCCCGCCCGGCTGCCACATCTCCAGGAACGACGCCTGCTGCCGCTGGTCGACCAGCTCCACGTCCGCCCCGACGGAGCCGAGGCGGTGGTAGGCGAACAGGCGTCCGTACGGGCAGCCGGAGAACGTCTCGGGAAAACCGGAGGCGGCCAGCCGCTCGGCGCCCGCCGTCACGTCGGACGTCCAGAACCCGAGGTGGTGGAAGCGCGGCGTGCTCGTGTCGCCCCACGGGCCTCCGGGCGCGGCCTCGATGAGCTCGATGAACGCGGGCCCTTCGGCGGAGAACACGATGCGGTAGTCCCACTCGCCGATGCGGCCGTCGCGCGGCTCGCGCCAGGTCACCCCGGCCGCGGCCGACAGATCCCGCATCGCCGCCGCCAGGTCGGGAACGGCGAAACACACGTGGTAGTAGGGGGCCATCGCGAATCCAACGCTCCTCGTGGGAAGACGACGAAGACGATCAGATCTACCCGCTCCGCCTCGCGCACGCAACGACCCGTTCCCCTTTGCGTGCGCGATCAGCGCGGGGCGCCCGAGTGCAGGATCTCTCGTGCGTCCACCGGTCACGGGGAGTCCAGGTCGGCCTCGGCGATGCCGAGCCCGGCCCCGATCAGGGGCAGCCCGACGGGCACGATGGTGCCGTCCACCACCATCAGCAGCTGCGCGGCGGCGATCACCGGCAGAGCGAGACGAACGTTCACCACGCGCCCCCTCCTCACGTGACCGCGGCGGCCACGGCTCCGGCGGGCCGCCGGTGCTCGGGGTAGTGCCAGGCGAACCCGAAGCGGCGCCGCGTGTAGCCGAAGGCGATCCCCGCCGCCGGATCGTCCACGTCCAGCGCTCCCTCCTGCGCCGGCAGCGCCACCGCCAGGGACGCGGCGCCCTCCGTGGAGGAGTGGACGGCGGTCGGCGCGCTTCGTGTCTGTCATGTGTCGGTCGCCGTGATGACGGACGGCTGAGCGCAGAGGTGACCGGATGCGCCGGGCGGCTCGCCGCGTTCCAGCGCATGGCCGCCGGCGCCACCTCGCGGCCCGCGCTGGTCAACGGGCTCGCCGGCCGGCCGGTGTCGGTGATGAGCTTCACCATTCCCGACGGGAGGATCGCCGAGATCGGCATCCTGTCCGACCCCGCCCGCCCGGCCGCCCGCGGCCTGGAACCGTGACCGGGCAGGCCGAGGACGGCGGAACGGTCAGGCGAACCGCAGGACGAAACGCCCGCGGACGCCGCGCTGCTCCAGCGAGCGGTGCGCGTCGGCGGCCTTGGCGGCGGGCAGCTCCCCGGCCACGCGCAGGGTGAGCCGGCCGTCACCGGCCAGCTCGGCGAGCCGGTCCAGCTTCTCCGCCTCCTCGGCGTACTTGTGGACGAAGATCGGGGCGACGCGCACCCGGTCGGTCCCGTCGCCCTGCCAGCCGCGTACGGAGACGAGCGTGCCGCCGTCCTTGACCGCCGGGAGCGCGGCGGCGTTCAGCACGGCGGCATCGAGCAGCCCGTCCACGCCGTGGGGGTAGTGGCGGCGGACCTCCGCGACGAACTCGTCCCCCCGCGGCACCACCACGCCGGCGCCGCACGAGCGGACGAACTCCTCGTCCCGCGGAGCGGCGTCGGCCACGACGACCAGCCCGGCCAGCTTGGCGAGCTGCACGAAGTACCCGCCGAGCGTCCCCGCGGCGCCCGTGACGGCCACCGTCGCACCGGCGGGCAGCGCCAGGGTGTCCAGTGCGAACTGCGCGGTGAGACCGTTCATCGGAACGGTGGCGGCCTCGGCGTCCGTCAGCCCGGCCGGGACCTTCGCCACCGACCGCGCCGATACGACCAGGTCGGAACGGTAACCGCCGTGCTCACCCGACGGCACCACGATGGCCATGACGGCGTCCCCGACCTGGAACGGGCGGCCGACGCCGGGCCCGATCTCGCTGATCGTGCCGGCGGCGTCCATGCCCGGCACCCGTACGCCGTCCGCATCGCCCTGCCGCGGCATCGACCTGACCATGGCGTCGGCCGGGTTCACCGCGGCACCGCTGACCCGGATCCGCACCTGGCCGGGACCGAGCGGCTCCGGCGCCAGGTCGAGCTCGACGAGCGCGTCCGGCCCGCCGGGTTCCGTCACTCCGATTGCGTGGACCACGATGCTCCTTATCGGTTGCTGTCGCCCGGCCGAGGTGCCTGCAGACCTTGGAGTATCAGGCTGCACACCTCGTCGAGCTGGGTCTCGATGCCCGGTTCCTGCCACTCGGCGGCATGGGCGAGGTGGTGGAACTTGGCCGTGGCGTGGAAGACCGCGCGAGCGATGACCTCCGCGTCACCGGCGCGGAAGCTCCCGTCGTCGACGCCGTCGGCGACGATGGCCGTCAGCTGCCGTAGCAGGTCGGCGACATGCCCGGTGGCGACGGTGCTGTGCCCGGCGGCGAGGTGGCCGTACGCGGCGAACAGCTCGGGATCATCACAGATCTTGGTCTGCTTCAGCGACAGGACCGCATGCAGCCATCTGCGCAGCCGCTGCGGAGGCGGGACCGTACGGTCGGCCGCGATGACCGCGAGCGTGTCGCGGTTGCGGTCGAGCCAGCGCCGCGTCACCGCCTCGCGCAGTGCCTGCTTCGACGGGAAATGCTTGTAGACGGCGGCATGGCTGACCCCGAGCGCCCGGGCGACGTCCACGACCGTCGCCTTGTCCGGCCCGTGGCGGCGCAGGATCTCCTCGGTGGCCGCCAGGATCGCCTCCGCGTCCAGCGGAGTGCGGGCGGCCATCACTGCTTCGGCTCCACGCCGCAAGGCTAGCCGCCGCGGTTACAGATATCAAATCTTGTAATTTGATACTCCGAGGGGCGCCACCGCCCCCGTCTTGGGCACGAGCCCACGATTCCGGACGCGCGTTCAACCGCGCCCGCCCCGCACGCGAAGAGCCGGCGTTCACCCGCGCCGACCTGATCTCCTGCCGCCCCGCCGCATCCTTCGGCCTCGTCTTCTGCGCCGAGACGCTCTACTGCCTGGGCCGCGGCGACCGCCTGCGGCTCGCCTCCGCCCGGCGAGCGGGCCGGCGTCCACGCGCCGGAGCCCGCCGGACGACGATCGCGACGCGCCACGCAGGGCTGACGCGTCAACGTGCGGCGTTCGCCGCACGGCCGCCGTCCACATCGTGTGGCGCCGGCCGAGCGGCGGCGAGCCCACGCCGTGTGACGCCGGCCGCACGGCGGTCGTCAGGACGCCGTGTGACGCAGGCCGCGCGGCGCGGCCGCTACGAGGTGCGGCGTTTGCCGTACAGCGCGGCGGCGGCCGTCACGCCCACCGCCGCCACCACGACCTGGATGATCAGCTCGATCCAGTCGATGCCCCGGGTGTCGGCGACGCCCAGCGCGGCGGCGATGGCCGTCCCGATGAGGGCGGCGACGATGCCGATCACGATGGTGAGCCAGAACGGGATGTTCTGGCGTCCGGGGACGACCAGGCGCCCGAGAACGCCGATGATCACCCCGATGATGAGCGCGGAGATGATACCGGTGACTTCCATGCTGCGCCGCCTTTCTGATGATCGCTTGAAGGAGGTACGGCAGGTCGCAGAGACACGTCGGCAATTCGTTGCTTCCCGAATGCACAAATGCGCAAACGACAAGGTCCTGTAACGACGGGGTGAGCCACCGCTGATCCGGGAGAGGTCCCCGCAGGCCGTGGCCGCGACGCCGGGGCGACCGCCGATCACGCGTTCCACCGCTCACGATAGCCCGTGCCACGCCGGGCACCGCGCGGCACGCCACGGCCCGGAGGCATCCGCATCGCAGGGAGATCACCCGGGCGGGCCCGCCCTGACCCGCCGCACCAGGTGCTCCAGCGAACCCCGGTAACCGTGAAGGTGCTCAAGCCACCACGTAGCGCCCGCACCGGCGTAGTCCTGGACCGGCGAGCCGGGCTCGCTCACCCCGATCACCACCACGTCGAAGTCGCCCCAGGACGTCCGGTGCCGCCGCACCTCAGCGACCTGAGCGGCCAGGGCCTCGGGGGAGAGCGTCATGCGGCCGTCCTGGTCGTCGCCCGCGACGATCCAGCCGTCCCAGCGGGCGGCGCGCCGCAGCGCGCCCGCAGCCGTGCCGCCGACCCACACCGGAACCCGGGGCCGCTGCACGGGCGGCGGCGCGAGCCGCACCCCGTCGACGGTGTAGTGAGCGCCCCGGTGGCGCACCTGCTCGCCGGACCAGAGCGCGGCCAGCACCTCGAGGGCCTCGTCGAGCACGGCCCCGGCGGGACGCGCCGATCCGAAGGCGGTGAACTCCCGCTCCACGCCGCCCAGCCCCGCGCCCAGGATCGCGCGACCGCCGCTCAGCCGGTCGAGCGTCGCCACCGCCTGCGCCAGCCGCTCCGGGCGGTGCCCGGTCACCGGCGTCACCGCCGTGCCCAGCCGGACGCGCGACGTCGCCTGCGCCGCCGCGCCCAGCGCCACCCACGGGTCCACCGACGGCACGCCCCAGGCGAAGCCGAGATGGTCCCACACCAGCACGGCCTCCCACCCGGCCGCCTCGGCCTCCCGGGCGAGGGCCACCAGGTGCGCGGGCTCGGCGAGGTCACCGATGATCGCGACGTCGATCCCGTACCGCATGCCTCCCACTCAAGCACCCGGCACCGACAGTCCACCGGCGGCTCACAGCATCACGGCCAGGGTGACCGCCGTGGCGCACGCTCCCGCGGCGGCGCCCGCGACCGCCTGGGCGGGCGTGTGGTCGCGCAGCGCCGTACGCGCCCACCCGATCAGCCCCACCACGACGGCCCCGGCGGCGAGCACGACGCCGGGCCACGGCAGCACCCAGGCGAGCATCACCACCGACCCGGCCGCCACCGCCGTGTGGAAGGAGATCTTCCAGGCCAGCGTGACCGGCCCGACCACGGCCAGGGTGGCGAGCATGATGACCACGCACGCCACCATCACCACGGGAGCCCCGAGCGCGACCAGCAGGGCGAGCGCCACGACGACGAGGGCGACGATGACCGCGATCAGCTTCGGCCGCTGGGACCGCTCGCCGATGTGCCAGTCCCCGAACCACCCCTTGCGCACGCCGCCGAAGATGACGATCGCGGGCACGCCGCCGCACAGCCCGGAGGCGAGCGCGCCCCAGCCGAGCCCGGGCCACCCCGACGTGACCGCGCCCACCGCCAGCGGCAGGCCCATCACGAACCACATCGGGGCGAACACATCGGTCAGGCGCCGAGCGAGACGGGCCTGCGGCCGCTGCCGAGCCGCTTGAACGCCTTCGCGACCTGTCGCAACCACTGTGTCTCTCTTTCCATGTCACCGGCGAAATCAGGGCCGGGGATGCGGCCGGACGGCACCCCCGGCTCGTGTCCTGCGCGGGCCGCGTCCAGGGCGTCGGCGACCCACCGCGCCACCCGGGCGGGGTCGTCGCTCGCCGGCGGCTCGGCCACCGTCGTGAGGTTGAGCATCCCGTCGCGGATCTCCAGCACCCGCCGCACCACCCGGGCGCGCATGTCCACCTTCATCGGCAGCGACAGGTCGGGGTACTGCGCCGTCAGCGCGTCCCACAGCGGGCGCAGCTCGCGCAGCGCGGCCAGGTCGCGCAGCCTGGCCACGCCGAGCCGCCAGGCCGGGATCGACGTGCCGGCCGTGATGCCGACGATGCACGCCAGCAGCGTCACCCGCCCCAGCGCGGAGATCTCCCGCAAGGTGGTGTCCGGGTCGAGGAGGGTGGCGAGGTTGACGGTCATGACGTGCGCCCGGTTGATCACCCCGGCGGCCATGCCGATCGTGGACAGGATCAGGCCGGCCCGCAGCAGCGGCGGCGCCACCCGCGCGTACCCGGCGAACATCCAGCCCGCCGACGCCAGGCACGTCATCAGCCACGCGTCGAACATCGCCAGGTAGACGCGGCCCTCGACGGCCGTGGCGCCGGGGGAGTGCGCGCCGTCCACCCAGTAGATGCGGCCCCCGCGCACCACGAACATGGTGACCAGGACGCCCATCGTGACAAGGGCGGCCGGCCAGATCCAGCGGGCCCGCGACGGCCGCCCCCGCCGGGTGATCGCCTCGACGTACGCCAGCAGGCTCGTCGCCGACGCCAGGCCGGTCAGGTGCCGCAGCAGCGTCGCCAGCTCCGTGCCGGTGGCGGCGTCCATCCACGTCACCACCGCGGGTGCGGTGAACACCCGCGACAGAGCCAGGCCGGTGAACGCGGCCCACAGCATCCGCTGCTCGTGCGAGCGCATCGCCGGGCGGATGCGGGAGATGGACGCGCCCCACAGCAGGATCATGGCTGACCACTCGGCCAGGCCCACGCATGCCTCCTACGTCTCATATCCGAAGGTCCTGGACAGGCGGCGCAGGCCCTCATCGCCCCTCTCGGGCGGGGTGTACGCGCGCGTCAGGATGAGGGTGGCGAGCTCTTCGGCGTCGCGCTCCCACTGGGTCTCGTACCGTCCGCGCCCGTTCACCCCGATGACGGGGCCGATCATGCGGCGCAGCAGCTCCTCGACGTCGCCCCCGATGCGGCCGTGCGTCAGCAGCATGTGGCTGATCTCGTGCAGCACGATGTTGACCCGCAGCAGCCCGGACGCGCCCGGCGCCACGAAGATGTGGTCGGCCCTGCGCGTGCCGAACCACAGCCCGGTCACCGCGCCCGCGGCCTCCGCGGGCAGGTCGTGCATGTGGAGCGGACGCCGCCGCTCGGCGCGGATGCGGTCGAGGAACGCATCCAGCGTGAACGGGTGCGGGATGGGCGCCGCCTCCAGGGCAGCCAGCAGCGAGGGAGACGGCATTCGTAACCTTTCCGCCGAAGCCCGGACAGATTATCGGCTATCCGCTCATGCCATGGTCACTGCGAGCGCGTCGGTTGATCATCATCGGGGGTCGGTGCCGGATCGTCCAGACCTTCGGCGCGGCGCATCGCCTCGATCATCGTGAGCAGCGCGCTGCGCGAGATCTCCGACAGGCCGGCCGTGCGCTCGGCGATGTACTCCACGCCGAGCTGCTCGGCGCCCTGCCGGATCCGCGCCTCAAGCCGCTGGTCCTCGGCGCTGAGCGGCGGCGGTTCGTCGTCGCCGTTGAGCCAGCCGTACGAGACGCCGAGGAGCTGCGCCAGGGCGGCCAGCCGGTCCCGGCCGACGTTCGTCTGCTTGCCCTTCGCGATGCGGCTGATGTAGGCGTGCGACATCTCAACGCCCTGCTCGCGCAGCCGCTTCGACGCCTCTCGGGCGGAGTAACCCTTGGCGGCCAGGGCTTGGGTCAACCGCTCGGCCAGAGTAGCCACGTTCAGTCCGCTCCTTCACGCCGGTCGCCCCTGTTGGGCGTGATCTGCACACCGGCAGTGGAACCACAGAGTACACAAATTGTCCAGATGTGACCCGATAGTTGACAATCACTCGCGGTCCGGGAAGGATCAAGCGCCCAGGTGTGAACTGGCGGTACACACCCCCGATCCCCGTTGCCGACGTCCGACCGACTCGGAGAGCCCCCGTGACCTTGCCGGACACAGACGGCCGCCCTCTCGTCCCGTGGCTCTCCCCGGACCCCGTCCGCTCCCCGCGCGTGCCCGCGGACGATCACGCGGCCGCGCGCCGCCAGGCGGCTTGCCCCCGCCCGGGACAGGGCCAGTGCGGTGGCCCGATCTCCCTCGCCGAAGGGCGGGGGCAAGTCTTCTCCCATGATCGTCGCTCCAGCCCGGCCATGGTCGGGCCGGGTGGCCGTTGCGGGCCGGACTGGTAAGGTGCCGGGCATGTCAGGCGCTTCATGCTCGGCCGCGTGCGCGGCGGTGACCAGGACGCTCCGCTAGCGGCGGGACGTTCGCGGCACACACCATCCTCTTGCCCGAGGAACGTCCGGTCGCTTCGTGACCAGTCCGGAGCGGCACCTTCGTGCTGCTCAGACGCCCCCATGAGCACCGGAGCGCTTGATGCCTTCCTCCCACGGGCAACGCCCGATCTCTCCCACGCGCGCATGGCTGGTGCTGTGTGCGATGTCGATGCTGCAGTTCCTTCTCGCGGTCGACGTGACCGTGGTCAACATCGCCCTGCCCTCGATCGGCAGGGATCTCGGTGCCGCAGGGCGCTCCCTGACCTGGGTCGTGGTCGGCTACACCATCGCCGGTGGCGGGCTGCTGATGCTCGGCGGCCGGCTGGCCGACCTGCTGGGCCGCCGCCGCATGCTGCTGGCCGGCGCCTTCCTCTTCGGCGCGGCGTCGCTGCTGGCCGGGCTGGCGCCCACGTTCGAAGTCCTCGTACTGGCGCGTCTCCTGCAGGGCGCCGGTGAGGCCACCGCGCTGCCGGCCGCGATGGCCACCGTCGTGGTGCTGTTCCCCGAAGGACCGCGCAGGTCACGGGCGCTGGGTGTGTGGACCGCGGTCGCCAGCGGCGGGCTCGTCCTCGGGTACGTCCTGTCCGGCGTCATCACCGCGCGGCTGGGCTGGCGGTGGACGTTCCTGCTCCCCGTGCCGGTCATCCTGGGCGTCATCGCGGCCGCCCTGCTCCTCATCGAAGCCGACCGGTCCGTGGCGCGCCCATCCGGTCCGCTGGACGTACCGGGGACGTTGCTGATCACCGCGTGCCCGCTGCTGTTCGCGTACGGGGTGGTCGAAGCCGGCGAACCCGGCATGAACCCCTGGCTGAGCGCGGCCGTGCTGGCCGGGGCGGCACTGGCGGGCGGCGCGTTCCTGCGCGTCGAAGCCCGCTGCGCGCATCCGCTGGTGCCGCGGGGCTTCTTCGCCCACCGCGCCCGCATCGCCGCCAACGTCACCACCATGCTGCTCAGCGGGGCGCTGTCCACGTCGTTCCTGCTGTTCACGTTCTACCTGCAGGACGTCCTCAGGATCGGCCCGCTGGCGGCCGGGCTCATGATGCTGCCCATGGGGGTCGCCACGATCGCCGCCTCCCTGCTCGTTCCGCGCGTGCTCGGCCGCTGGGGAGCGCGGGCGTGCGTGCTGGCGGGACTCGGGCTCACCACGGGCGCGATGGCCACCATCGCGCTCGTCGCCGTGCTCGAAGCCGGAGCGGCGTGGCTGATCCCGGCGATGGTGCTGGTCGCCGCCGGGATGTGCTTCGGGCTGATCGGCCTGCAGTACCTCGCGGTCAGCGGCACCACCGGCGAGGACGCCGGGATCGCCTCGGGGATGCAGCGGGCGGTCGATCAGCTCGGCGGCGCCTGCGGCGTCACCGTCTACGTGGGGATCGGATTCGCGCCCGGCCTGCACACGGCGAATCCCTTCGTTCTGGCCGCCGTGCTCGCGGCCGCGGGGCTCCTCATCGGCGCCCTCGTTGCGCACCGGCGGCCCGCACGACGCCGCTGAAGACCGGTGCGGCGGCGGGACGACGTCCACGCCGCCGCACCGCCAGGCGGGTCAGACGCCGTCGATGAGGCGGACGGCGATGTCGGGGCTGAACTGCCCGGCCGGGGTGGTCGGGGCGATGCCGCACTCGCCGTCGGAGTCGCCGGGGACCTTCACCCACAGCAGCAGCTCCGTGCCGCTGGGGCCGCCGACCTGGGCGGGCGTGCCGAGGCGGCGACCGGCGGGGTTGCACCACTCGCCGTTGGAGCCGTTGCCGTTACGGCTGGTGTCGATCACCCACGTCGCGGTGCCGCCCAGCGCGGCGTTCACGGCGGACGCGTACGCGGCCGACTCGGACGTCGTGTAGTAGTTCGAGACGTTCACCGCGAAACCCCGCACGTTGGTCACACCCACCTCGAGCAGCCTCTCGGCCATCACCCCCGGCCGGTCACCGAACCAGCCGGCGTTCGCCGCGTCGAGGTAGGCCCACGTGCCGGGCGCCTTGTCGCGGAACTGCTCGGTGGCGTACCTCAGCATGCCGACGCGGTCCCGCTTCTGGTCGTCGTCCATGCACTCGAAGTCGCCCAGCGAATCGGGCTCGATGATGACGACGGCGGGACGGTCACCGATCGCGGACGCGAAGGCGGAGATCCACGCCTTGTACGCGTCCACGCTGCCGGCGCCGCCCCCCCGAGTGGCCGCCACAGGCGTCGCGGCCGGGGATGTTGTACGCCACCAGCACCGGCAGCTTGCCGGCCGCGGCGGCGTCGGAGACGTAGGCGGACACGGCGGCGCTGATGTCGGGGTTCCAGTTGCCGAACCAGCGGGCCATCGGCTTGGACGCGATGGCCGCCTCGATGCGGCCGGCCCGGTAGTCGCCCGGGTTGTCGTTCACCCAGGTGGCCGGGTTGGACGCGGGATCCACGTAGAAGCCGTCGGTCAGCTCGATCGGGCTCGACGAGGACCCGCCGGCCTCGGTCAGCGAGACGTTGTCGAGGTAGAACGTGTGGGCGGCCCCGCCGCCGAGCTGGAAGGTGACCTGACCGGCCGAGGTGGTCAGGGCCGAGGTGAAGGGGAAGCTGAAGTGCTCGCTGGTGGGGGAGAGCGTGATCGGCTGCGTCAGGGTGTTGGTGTAGGGGGCGTCGCCGAGCTGCACGGTGGTGACCGCGGAGACGTTCGTGCTGGCGGAGGCGTCGAACGAGAGCGTGTACGTCTTGCCCTGCGCCAGCGGGATGTCGTTCTGGGCCACCATCGCGTCCCACGGGTCGGCGGTGCCGCCGGTCACGTCGACCCGCAGCCGCCCGCCGTCGGTGGTCATCGTGGTGCTGGCCGAGCTCCACCAGGGGGCCGTGCCGTCGGTGAACGTGCCGTTGACGATCAGCTCGGTTGCGGCGGCCGGCTTGGGGGCGGCGTGCTCGGCGGCGGCCGTGGCGGTGGCCGCGGTCGCCGGTAACGCCGTCAGGGACGTGGCAAGCGCGATCGCGAGGGTGAACAGTCGCACGTAGTGCTTCCCTTCTGGGATGTTCCTGATCTCGCGTCGTGAATATCACAAAGATCACTAAAAGTCGTGACATCTCGGGAAAAGTCACCCGAAGTCGATCGCCGCCACGGCGAATACGCCTCTGGCCTGCAAGGGCGTACGACATAAGGACAAAAAGTGCATCAGCGCACGGTGTGGAGTGCTATTCACCGGCATGGGCCCGACATCGCAGCCGTATCACTTCACATCACCACCGGCCGCGACCTCGTCTCGGACCGGAATCGCGGTGACCTTCCCGATGTCACGGCTCAGGTCTGCTGGGAATGCCGGCGTGGAGGCTGGGCAGGTCCGACGTGCCGTGGTCGGTCACCGAGTACGCGCAGCAGCGTGGCAGGGAGGCGGCCGACCGGTACTGGGCCGATCCTGGACGGCTCCCGAGCACGGTCGTCTACGCCGTGCGGCGGCTCTTCCTGGAAGGCCCCGGCATCACCGGGACCGTGCTCGCGGACCCGAACGCGATGTACCGCCACCGCTGCACCGGCCTGCGCCTGCTGATCCACTCCAACCAGCGCTACTTCCTGCTGCCCGCCTGCTTCGCGACGAGCCCGTGGGCGCGGGCGATCGCGCTTCCCGCGGACGCTTCGCTGCGGCTGGAGCTCCACATGCTCAAGATCCCGCCGGAGTGCCCGCCCGGCCAGTGAGCGCACCGGGCGCACGGCGGTGTCGCCGCCTCTGCACACCGGCGGCCCGCGCCGCCGGACCGGTGGTCATTCACGGCGAGCAAATGCACCGGCAATTGTCAGTATCTCATCAGCGACATCACCAGACTTGACAAGCCGTTTCCTCTGACGCGGTAGAAGATCACGTGAATGCGGCGGCCGGGATGGGCGCGGCGCATAGCAGCAGTTCGCGCAGCCGAAGTCACGGCCAGGGCGGCCTTCTCGAACTGACATGCGGCATTACTCGCCAGGCATAGCTGCAATTTGCGAAAGGTCGAGAAATATCACGCTGAGTGCCGCGAAATGGGCGAGTTCCGGCGTAGCATGCTCACCACGGAATGGCGCTGCGGGAGTCGATCATGCGGTTGAAAGGCCGGCGAGGTGCGGTGACCCTGGTGCACGCGCTGTCCAAGCGCGATACCACCCAAGGGCCCGGCAGACCGGTCCTGCTGCTGACCGGCCCTCGAGGAAGCGGCAAGACGGACCTGCTCAACGGGATCGGGGAGTATCTCGACGGCCGCCTGCCGTACGCGAAGGTCGACGTGGAGAAGCTGGCCAAGGACACCGTCTGCGACGTGCTCAACATGATCAGCATCGACTTCAACCGGCACGGCGCACCGTACGGCCGCATGGCGTTCCCCAGGCTGGTGCTCGGCCAGATCGCCATGGCCCACGAGCGGCTGAACGACGTGCACGAGGTCGCCAAGCAGGAGCTCCAGGCAGGCATCGCCAAGTTCACGAAGGTCGAGGAGCGGCGCAAGTTCATGGAGGAGGCGACGGCCGCGATCGCCGCTCTGGCAGGCATGACCATCCCAAAGGAGGTGATCACCGCCGTTGTCGGCGGAATGCGGGCGGCCCTGCAAAGCTGGAAGGGACCGGACGCACTGCTCCTCAGCCCAGCGTCGGCCTGGTACGGCCACCAGGACCGTGGGCTGGGCCGCCGCCCACTCGATACGCTCGTCGAGCTGAACGCCTGGGCCCACGACAGGGACATCGCGGGCAACGGCGCCAAGGCCGACGAGCTCATGCTCGCGGCCTTCCTCGCCGACCTGCGCGCGGCGTTCCGGCGCAGGCGACGGCTGCGCCGGGCCGGTTACCGCTGCGTCATCCTGCTGGACAACGCCGACGCCGACGCCGGACGCAGGTTCCTGGACGCCCTGATGGCCGCGGGCGCGGACCAGGACACCATCGTAGTGGTCGCCACCAGCCGCGGCCCGCTGACCAGGGACGTGATCGGACCCCACCGGGCCCTGCCGACGACCGAGACCGCCGACCCCGGCAAGCCGCCGCCGCAGGCCGGCCGCTGGTTCCCGGTACGCCTCGCCGACCTCTCCCTCGACCACGTCCACGACCTCGTCCGCGACCTGAACCTGCAGGAGTGCAACACCAGGCACGTCGAGATGGCCGTCCACGGCTTCACCCACGGCAACGCCGGAGCCACCTCCTTACTCCTCAAGGCCATCAAGAAGCATCCGGCCGACCCCGTCGACCTCCGGCGCGTCCTGGAGACGGGAAGGCAGGAGGCGAGCGGGCCCCGCACCTACGGGGAGCAGTTGTCCGCTGAACTTCTGGGCGACCTCCCCGACGCCGAAGCGGACCTCCTGGCCACCTGCGCCGCGGCGCGCGACATGGCCGAAGCGGTGCGGATGGCGGGCAAGGGCGCGCTGGCGGGCGTATCCGTCAAACAGATCACCGACGCCGAGGTCTGGCTGCCGGGGACGTCCGGCAGCCCTGCCATGCATCCCGTCGTGCGGCGGCTGCTGCTCGAGCGCCTCGCCGCACGGGACCCCGACGCCGACGACGGCTGGGCGGCCGTGCACACCTGGCTGCGCGGTCACGCCGCGGCCAACGGCGACACCGTCGGCGAGCTCCGCCACGCGCTCGCTCTCGGCGAGGTCGAGTACGTCACCAAGCAGATGATCAAAAGGTTCCAGCAACCCGGCGTCGCGACGAAGACCTGGCTGGACGAGCTGACGTCGGTGGTGTCGGCGCCCTGCCGCGAACGGATCGAGGGGCCGCCGCTCGACCACGTCAACAGGCTGAAACGGTGGGCGGGCTTCGAACCGACCATCACCCACAACGTGGCGACGCTGGTGGCGGGCCTGTGGGTGGCCAACGAGCCGCTGATCGACAGCCGGCGCGCTCCGCTGTATCGGCAGATTCACGACGCGTTCTCCGAGCTGTCCGGTAAGTGCAGTAACGACTCGGAGCCGCTGACCGCCGAGGCCGCGCGGTACGGAGCCCTGGCCACGAGGTGGGGTCGATGACACAGACGCTGTTGCCGCTGGAGGAGAACCCGTGGCCCAGGCCGCCCCGCCGCGGGCGGAGCCGGATCGTCGCAGGGGTGTGCGTGGGAGTGCTGGTGCTGGTCGTCGGCGGACTCCGGGTCGTCGATCACCTCTCGCACTGCGCGCCGGGCGTGGCACGCGTCACGGTCGCCGCAACCGGACGCGAGGAATGCGTAGGGATCAGCGACTCCTACCCGTTCGAGCCCCGCTTCCAGCAGGTCGTGAACGTCCTCAGCAAGGAGAACGAGTTCGCGACGGCGGGCGGGGAGGGCACGTACGTCACGGTGGCGTTCGCCGGGGGACTGACCGACCCGGACGGGCGGGTGGTCGCCGAGCTGGAGGGAGCCGTCGCCGCGCTGCGCAGAGCCAACCGCGAGAACCTGGTCGGCAGCAAACCCCTGATCAAAATGGTGCTGGCCAACATGGACAGCGAACAGACCCACTGGAAGGAGGTCGCCGACGACCTGCTCGAGATGGTGGACGGCCCCGATCACCTGAGGGCCGTGGTCGGGCTCGGCCTGAGCAGCGACGCGGCGGTCAACGGCATGAAACGGCTGAGCGAGGCCGAGCTGCCCATGATCGCCGACGTCATGACCGCCGACGACATCACCAAGAAGGAGGCCAACGGCTTCGCACGGGTCAACCCGACCGTCGGCGAGGAACTGGCGGCGGTGGCGCAGTACGTACGGACCACCGAGCTGCGCAGCGCCATGATGGTGACCTACAACGAGGAGAACGACCGCTACACCAAGGCGCTGTCCGGCGCCTTCAAAACCCACTTCGCCGACTACTGGCAGCGCAGCGGCTCGGCCAGCAGGCCGTTCGGCAGGAACCCCGGCATCGAGTTCGACATCATCCTCGCCAGCCTGTGCAGCCCCCAAGCACCGGACACCGTTCTGTACGGCGGCCGCGGCAAGGACCTGCCGGCGTTCATCCAGTACCTCAGCCAGCGCAGTTGCCACCCCAAGCGGGTCACCATCGTGACCGGCTCCGACGCGGTCCGCCTGCTCACCGACAGCCCCGAGAACAAGCCGGCCGTCGACGCCCTCTACGCCGAAGAGCGGCCGATCACCCTCATCTACGCCCCGCTGGCCGAGCCCGCCATCCTGCGCGGCGGCGGGTCCCAGCCCCCGGTGGCGCAGTACGGCGTACTGGAGCAGACCTTCGAGGAGCTGGGCTTCAACACCCGGCACCTGGGAACCGGGTGGGCGATCATGGCTCATGACGCCGTGCTGACCGCCGCCCGTGCGATCCGGGTCGCGGCGCTCGAGACCCCGATCCCGCCGCCTGACAAGATCCGCACGCACCTCTACCTGCTGTCCTCCGAGGCGAACGGCGTGCAGGGCGCCTCCGGGTTCATCGAGATCGACCCGGAGACCGGCAACCGCCGCACCGAACGCCTGCCCGTCCTGCGCCTCCTGCCCCGCGGTGAGCCCGAGATCCTCGGCGTGTACCCCGTGCGCTGACACCGCCTCCCTTCACTCCGCGCCACCGCCGCCGGCCCGGCGAACCTCCACCCGGGTCGGGGACTCTTTCGCGTGGGCGCTGTGAAGATGCGCGTATGGCGACGACGTGTCGTGAAGGATCAGACGGAGGTGTGCGGGCTCGGCGTGGCAGCCGAGGAGGTGACCGGCGGAGCGGGAACCCCGCTCGCAGGCCGGTAGGGGGCGGCATGGCCGTCCGAGTGCTGGAGTCCCGCGACGAGGAAGACGATCGCGAGAATAATGCAGGATGTCCTGAAGCTCATGGCTTGGGCTCTCCGGGGGGTCGAAAGGCTCAGCGCCGCCAGACGATGGGGGCTCGGCGATAGTCGCCGTCGGCGAACTTCGCGCCGACGATCTCAAGGCCCGTCCTGGCCCCTGCGAGCCTGCAGGAGGTGAAGCTCGCGCCGACCTTGGAGAAGCCCTTCGGCGCGCTCACCCGGTCGCAGCCGGGCAGCGTGCCGGTCACGACGGCGCCGGTGCCGTTGCCGTCCGCGGTCACCAGCGACAGGCTCGGGCCCGACGCGTACGAGAGGTCGGCGCCGTCCACGTTCCAGACCGTGTAGCGGATGTACCAGGGCGTGATGCCCTTGGCCTGCTGGCCGAACCGGCGCAGGAGGTCGGCGGGGTCGCCCTTCTCCACGGCGGTGACGGCGACGCCGATCGTTCCCTGCCGGTACGGGACCACCGCGCGCCGCCCGAGCTCGAGCCGCGTGCCCTGCGGGGTCGTCCGCGCGCCGGTGGCCTGCTCCGGCTGCTCGCCGTCGATGTTCGCGGAAGCCGGCTCGCTCGCCCGGGGCGTGGCGGCCGGCGCGCTCGCCTGGGCCTGGGCGGGCGCTGATGCGTGCGGTGCCGGCGGCTCGGCCGGCGGCTGCAGGGCGCCGCAGCCGGAGATCACGGTGACGGCCAGGCCCAGCACGCCTGCCATTGCTCGCCGCGGGAGCACCGGGTCGTGGGTGGTGAACATGGCCATCGATCTTCACGGACGCTGCGGCGCACGTCGATGGCGCAGGATCCACGCTTTCTTGACCCCCAGTCCACGGCCGGCCTCGCGGATGCCGCCCCGCTGGTGACCGGCGTCCTGTGCCGGACCGTTGTCATCCTGCGGCGCGGCCGATGCTTTCAAGCCGGTCGAAGGCCGCGGCCACGTGGGGCCACAGGGCGGCGGGGTCGTCACCGGCGAGCTCGCCGCCTGCCTGGTAGCAGGCCAGCGCGAGGCGCGGGGCGAGCGCGGCCGTCTCGGCCGGGGCGCCCCGCCTCTGCAGGGCCTCGGACAGCAGCTCGACGAGGAGCCTGTGCTTGCGCGCCTCCCGGTCGCCGAGCTCGGGGTTCTCCGCGATCAGCCGCCGGCGCAGCACGTAGCGGCCGGGGTCGCGGGTGGCCGCCGTGCACAGGCCGGCCGTGATGTCCCGCAGCAGCCCGAGGGCCTGGGGCAGCGTGCGCGGGCCTTCGGGAACGGACTGCTCGAGGCGCCGCCGGATGTCGTCCAGCCAGAGCTGCTCACCGGCGAACAGCACTTCCTGCTTGTCACCGAAGTACCGGAAAAACGTGGTGCGGCCGACGCCCGCCCGCTCGGTGATGTCGGCGACGGTCGCCTCGGCGTAGCCGCGCTCGGCGAAGACCGCGTAGGCGGCCTCGATGATCTCGTCGCGGACGCGCTGCCGGTTGCGGAGGCGAAGGCTGGTCATGGAGTCAGCGTACCAAGCTGGTACGCCGTACCATTTTGGTACGACGTACCACAGGAGGTGCTCCATGCGAGCCGTGCAGATCACCGCGTTCGGCGGACCCGAAGTCGTGACCGTGCGAGAGGTGCCGGATCCGGAGCCGGGCCCCGGGCAGATCCTCATCGACGTGGACAGATGCGGGGTGAACTTCGCCGACACCCTGCTGCGCGAGAACGCCTACCTCGCGGGCGCGACACTGCCGCTCATCCCCGGCATCGAGGTCGTCGGCCGCACCCGCGACGGCCGGCGCGTGGCCGCCCTCATCGAGCACGGCGGGTACGCCGAGCGCGCCGCGATTTCGCGCGACGGCGCCTTCCCCGTACCCGGCGACCTCGATGACACCGCCGCGCTCGCCCTCCTCGCGCAGGGGCTGACCGCGTGGTGGCTGATCAACCGCACCACCAGCGTGCAGCCGGGCGAGAGCGTGGTCGTGCACGCCGCCGCCGGCGGGGTCGGCTCGCTGGCCGTGCAACTGGCCAAGATCAGCGGCGCCGGCCGGGTCATCGCCACCGCGAGCACCCCGGCCAAACGCGACCTGGCGCTGTCGCTCGGCGCGGACGCCGCCGTCGATCCCGGCGCGGGCGACCTCACGAAGGCGCTGATCGAGGCGAACGAGGGCCGCCCGGTGGACGCGGTCCTGGAGATGATCGGCGGGCCCGTCACCGGCCGCAGCATCGCCGCGCTCGCCCCCTTCGGCCGCCTCGCCTTCTACGGCATGGCCGGCCAGGTCGAACCCGACCCCGTGTCCCCGCGCGCGCTCCAGCGCACCTCGGCCACCGTGAGCGGGTTCTGGCTGGCGAACGCCCTGCAACGGCCGCAGGTCCTCCGCGCCGCCTACACCGAGATGGCCGCGCTCGTCGCCCGGGGACGGCTGCGCGTGATCCACGGCGGCGACCACCCCATGTCCGAAGTACGCCGGGCGCACGAGGCCATGTCCGCCCGCCGCACCACCGGCAAGCTCGTCCTCGACCCCCGCACATGACCGCCTCAGCCGGCGGAGGCGCGGCCCTCGCCGCGGGCGGCCCGCTGCCGTGAGCGCCGGTCACGGCGGTGGCGGGGTGCGGCGCAGGACGCGCAGGCGCGACCAGGCGATCAGCACGTGGATCCGGTCCGGCAGGCCGAGCTTGGCGAGGATGCTGGAGACGTGCACCTTCACCGTGTACCGGCTGATCACCAGGCGGGCCGCGATGTCGTCGTTCGACAGGCCCTGCGCGATCAGGTCGCAGATCTCCCGCTCACGCTGCGTCAGCCGGTCGGCGGCCGCCAGGAGCGCGCGGTCCTCGTCGGTGGGCAGCATGGGCTGCAGCGCCTCGATCATCCGGGTCGTCGCCTCGGGCGCGAGCACCGACTGGCCGGCGGCGACGATCCTGATGCCGTCGCGGATCCGCTCGCCCGGCGCGTCCTTCAGCAGGAACCCGCTGGCCCCGGCCTGCAGGCCCGCGTACACGTAGCTGTCCAGGTCGTACGTCGTCAGGATCAGCACCCGCGACGGCCCGCCGCGCGTCACGATGCGGCGGGTCGCCTCGATGCCGTCCATGCCGGGCATCCGGATGTCCATCAGCACCACGTCGGGCTCGTGAGCGGCGGCGGCCTCCACGGCCGCGGCGCCGTCGCCGGCCGCGCCCACCACGGTCAGGTCGTCGGCCGCCTCGATGAGCCGCACCAGCGCCTCCCTGATGAGCTGCTCGTCGTCGCAGACCAGGACCCGGATGCCGGTCATGACGCGCTCCGCAGCGGCAGCGTGGCGCACACCTCGAAGACGTCGCCGTCGCGGCCCGCCCGCAGCGTGCCGCCCAGCAGCTCCACCCGTTCCCGCATGCCGATCAGTCCCACGCCCGTCCCGTTCCCGATCTCCTGCCCGGCGCCGGGCACCGCGTTGGTGATGCGGACCGTCAGCCGCGCCGGCGCGTAGTCCAGCAGCACCCGCGCCTCCACCGGGCCTGCGTGCTTGGCGACGTTCGTCAGCGACTCCTGCACGACGCGGTAGGCGGCCTGCTCGATGCTGGTGTCCACCTGGCGTACCGGCCCCCGCCGCTCCAGCGTCACCCGGGGACCGCCGCGCGGGACGGCGGACACCAGAGCGTCGAGCTCGTCCAGCCTGGGCGGCGGCGCCAGCGGGTTGTGCTCGGGCGGCGCATGCCGGAGAACGCCGAGCAGCCGGCGCAGCTCCGCCAGCGACTCCCTGCCGGTGCGCGCCACCCGCCGCAGCGTCTCCTCCATGTCGTGGCCGCTGTCGGCGCCCGCCTCCGCGTCCAGCACCATCGTGGTCACCGAGTGGTTGAGGATGTCGTGCAGCTCCCTGGCCAGCAGCGCCCGCTCGCGCTCGGCGGCCCGCCGCTCGGCTTCGGCGCGTTCGGCCTCCAGCCGCCGCGACCGGGCGTGCAGCTCGCGGAGGCGGTCGCGCTGCCGGGCGTCCGCCCGGCCCACCGCCCAGAAGCCGACGAACAGCAGCGCGATCGCCGCGTACACGGCCACGACCCGCAGCGCGTCGCCGATCGCGAGCAGCGTGACCGGCAGCCCGGCGAGCAGCAGCGCCAGCACCGCCACCACGCCGATCGACCGCCGCCTGCCCCGGCCCCACGAGCCCAGCCGGGAGGCGGCGACCAGGGGAGCCACCAGGATCGGCACCTTCAGCAGCGCCAGCCCCAGCTCCAGGGCGACGACCACGCCGAGCACCGTCAGCGGGAACCGGCGCGACCACATCAGCGCCACCGACTGCGCGCACGCCAGCGCGAGCCGGAGGCCCGGCTCGTCGCCGGGGCCGATCAGCCAGCCGACGAGCGGCGGCAGCAGCGCCAGCAGCGCATCGCTCAGCCAGTCCAGGCGGGCCTGGCCGCCCGGCGCGTCCGCCGGGTCCGCCGCCAGCCGGCCGCCAGCAGCACCGCCACCGGTGCCCAGGGCGCCAGGGCGATCGTCCAGCTCAGCGCCAGCGGCGGGCCCGGCTGGTCGATCACCTGGATCGGCAGGACGCCCGTCGCGGTCCCGCCGGGACCCTCCACGGCCAACTCGAAGCGCCACGTGCCCTCCTCCGGCAGCGAGACGACGTCCAGCCCCCACACCTGGCGGGCGCGCGGATGCCGCGGCAGGACGATGGTGTCGCCGCGGCGCTGCAGGACGATCCCCTTCAGGCCGGCCCGGTCGCCGGACGGCGACACGGCGGTGAGCAGCCCCGTGCGTCCCTCGACGCCGCCCGTGGGCTCGAAGGTGAAGTCCAGCGACTGCAGGGCGCGGATCGGCCACTCCGTGAACGATACGGTGATCGCCGACGCGTCGCTCATCCGCACGGTCTCGGTGTGGACGATCTCACCGGGCAGGGGCGGCGCCGCGGCGGCCGGCCCCGCACCGATCATCAGAGCCGCCACGAGGGCGAGCAGGACGCGCATCATGCGGCCACCGCCACGACGGCGGACGGCGCCCGCAGGCCGCGCAGCAGGACCGCGCACTGCCAGCCCAGCCATCCCGTGCCCGCGCCGAGCGCGGCCGCCGCGACCAGCGTGAGCGGCAGGTTCATCTCCAGGCCGACGACGCCGTAGAAGATCGCGGTGTTGACGCCGGCCAGCGCCCCGATGCCCATCACCGTCGCCAGCGGTCCCACGCCGCGCCGCGCCGCGAGCGCCACCGCGCCGCCCGCCAGCAACGCGATCAGCGGGAACGTGACGGGGAAACCGATGATGACCTGCGGCAGGCCGGTGGCGTAGTCGCGCATCGGCTGGCCGATCGCCTGGGCGTACCAGCGGGTGGCGGCCGGCGCGAACAGCGCCAGCCCGCCCTGCACGCCCAGGAACGCCAGCCCCGACGCGGCCGGCCACTGCCAGCGGCGGGTGAGCCCGGCGACGAGGGTCAGCGTGAGCGCGCCCGCGGCGGTCAGGCCCAGCACCCGCGGCGCCACCCCCGGCAGCCAGTCGAGCAGCAGCTCGGACACCATGCCGAACGCCGAGGTCGAGCCGATCGTGGCCAGGCCGATCGCCAGCGCCAGCCCCCACCGTTCCGAGCGGGTGCGCCGCAACACGGCGAACGCCATCACCATCGCGAAGATCTCCACCTGGATGGACAGGCCGAGCCCGAAGTGCGACGGCGTCGTCCCGGCCGCGATGTCGAAGCCGTACAGCTCGTGCCACCACAGGTCGGAGCCGGCGTACAGCAGGTTGCCCGACGCGCCAAGCCCGCCCACCAGGAACGGCCACGGCGCCGTGAACCTGCCGAACACGCGGACCGACGGCGTGCCGGTCGCCGGGCCGCGGGCCCACGTCGTCAGCAGCACCACGGTCAGGCAGGTCAGCCCGATGATCCCGGTGCCCGTGTACAGCAGCAGGTGCGGCGCGGTCCAGAAATCGTCGGGGCCGACGTCGCCATGCCATTGGCCGTCCCAGACCATGCCGGTCAGCAGCACGGCATAGCCGAGCAGCAGGAACCAGGCGCCGGTCACCTCGCGGCGCGGCACCTCACGTACATCTGTCATCTGTCTCCCTCTCCGACCAGTGTGTTGACCGTGATCACCTCGGTGCCGGGGCCGCCGCGGACGCGGACGGAGATCTCCCAGGCGCCGGCCATCGTGAACAGCTCGCCCCGCACCACGTAGCCGCCCGTGGCGTCGCGGCCCGCGGGAAGCTCCGGGGTGGTGTGCCCCATGTGCGGCATCACCGCGAACACCGACACCTCGTCAGGCTCCGGATCGACGCCGATCCGCGCCTCCAGCGGGCCGGTCACCGGCTCCAGATCGACCCGGACCGTGTAATGAGCCCCGCGCCCCGTGAGCTGCTGCGGGCCCGGTCCGCCGCCGCGGGCGATCCACCAGATGCCGGCGGCCACCAGCAGGACGGGCAGCAGCACGTACGCGGCTCTGCGCACCCTCATCACGTGCTCCCTTCGGCCGCGACCTCGATGACGCGCGGCACGGTGACGATCGCGTAGTCCTTGCAGTACTGGATCCACGCCAGGTAGCGGCCCGGCCTGGGGAAGCTGAAGGTGAAGCTCAGCCGCCCGCCGAAGCGGGCGACCGACTCGTCCGGCACCCGCTCCGTGACGGCGGTCATCGAGGCGTTCTCGTGGACGTGGCCCAGGAAGCCGCCGTCCTCGCTGCGCAGGATCAGATGCCCGGCCATGCCGAGCCACGGCTGCACCGCGCCGGCGCCGGTGTCCAGCTCGATCGTCACCGGCTGCCCGGCCACCGGCCGCGCCGGCCGCAGCACCACCGCCTTCCCGCCGTCGCCGGCGGCGGGCGGGCTCTCGCGCCGCTCCTTGCCGGGGGCGATCGTGAACGCGCCGGACACCAGCTGCCCGCCCGCGTCCAGCCGCTCGAACTCGGCGTACACCAGGTGACGGCCCGGCCCGCCGGCCCGCAGCCGCACCTCGTACACGCCGGGCGCGACGCGGACCGGATGCACGTGACGGAAGTACGCGCCGTCCCGGCTCGTGACCACCATGTGCGCGAGCGCGGCGTGGTGCTCGGCGAGGTCGTCGGCGGGCCGGCCGGTGGAGCCGTCGAACAGCGTCACCCGCAGCAGGAACTCCCCGTACGCGGCGGGCCGCTCCGGCTCCACCTCGATCAGCGGCTGCGCGTTCGGCTTGCCGAGCAGCCGCTCCTGCTCGGAGACCGGCCTCGCCCCGTCCGGCACCGGCGGCGTGAAGAACGGCGACACCCCGGCCACGGTGAGCGCCACCGCCGTCGCCGTCACGAAGACGACGCCGAAGCCGCCCGCCACCAGCCGCCGCGACAGCGCCGCCGCCACGAGCGCCCCGATCAGGGCCACGGCCGCGCAGGCGAAGGCGACGTACACGCCGACCTCCCACGGCGGCGCCCTCGCCACCAGAAGGTCGAACGGCAGCACCGACCGCTCGTCCCCGGCCCGCACCACCAGCTCGTGCGGCCCCACCCGGTCCGCCGACAGGACCACCGGGTACATGCCCCGCCTGCCCCGCTCCACCAGCGCCTCACCCGAGGAGACGGCGCCGGTCTCCACCGAGCGCAGCGTCAGCCCGACCCTGCCGCCCGGCCCCGGCTCGTGCACGACGACGTCCACCTGCAGCGGCGACGGAACCTGCAGGCTCGCCCGCACCACCACCGTCAGCTCCATGCCGGCGATGGTCTGGGCGAAACGCGCATCCGCCGCACCGCTGCGGCCGTGCGCGTACGCGGGGGCCGTCCAGCACAGCGCGGCCGCGATCGCGATCAGGGCCGCCATCAGGCGTTTGACCATGAGCAGGAGCGTAGGAACGCGGCCGGGGGCGGCACATCAGGCGGCGGCATCAACCTGCCTAGTTCCCGGGAACTACGAGCCGGCCGCGCCTTGCGCCGGAGCCTGCCGCCTGAAGCGGCTGGGCGGGCTGCCGAAAGCCCGGCGGAACGCCCTGCTGAACTCCGCCGGGTGCGAGAAGCCCCACGTCTCGGAGATCACGTGGATCGGCGTTTCCAGCAGCGCGGGGTCGGCAAGGTCGCGGCGGGCACGTTCCAATCGCCGCGCCTTGATCCAGGCGCTGACCGTGGTGCCCTGCTCCTGGAAGATGCGGTGCAGGTAACTGACCGATATGTGGTGTGCGGCGGCGATCGCGCGCGGTGTGAGGTCGGTCTGGCGAAGGCGCCGTTCGAGGAAAACGCAGATTCGCTCGTACAGAACCTGCCGCGGGGGCCGCCGGTCGCTTCGATGACAGTGGTCTTCGGAGGCGCCCAGAAGCCAGGCGGATATCAGGTCGTAGAGCGCCATTCCCACACTCGGCCCGTCCGCGGGCCGCAATGCCCGGCGGCTGAGCCATACGCGGACGGCGAAGTCCGTCAGGAGCCGCCCGATCCCGTTCGCCGCCGGAAAGGAACGGCAGAGCAGAACGCGTACATGCTCGGCTCGCGAGTGCAGGAGACTTTTGGGCAAGACGACGGAGAGCGTTTCCTTCGCATACGCATGGGACGCGCACGCGGTGCCGCCCGCCGGGTCGTGAAGGGATAACCCGCTTTCGCTCGATCCCTGAGCGGTGATGAGCAGATGGTACGCGTCGGCCGGGCACACCTCCGGCGCGCTCGCCCGGTGGTGCATCAGCAGCAGGTCGCCGAGCTTGACGTGCTCCGCGGGCACGGGTGCGGTGGGTAAAGGCTTGAGCAGGATGTCCGGCATGGCCTCCTACCTGCTCACCGGGCCTGCGGGCCGTCCAGAGCGCGGCGCCTGACCGGGACGCCGATCGAGCGCGAGGCTCCCCTGCCTCGCGCGACGGTGGATGTCCATGTCACCCCCGACTTATAGGAACCCTCGGTTCCGACAAGTATTGTCAGAACCGCCGGTTCCGTCAAGCTGCTGCGCGGCGGCGGGAGCGGGAGGCCGCGGAGACGGAACCTCAAGCGATCGGCGACGGAGCGCCAATGACATGCGGCGGCGGGCTGCGACATCCTCGCCTTCGAACTCGACGAAGGAGAATCGCATGGGTCATCGTTCGAAGGCCGTTGCCGTCGCCGGTGCCATGTCGCTCGGAACGCTGGGCTCCGCCGTTCTCGCGGCGGCACCGGCGGGAGCCGCCACGGCCCCGAGGGCGTTTCTCAGGCGGGAAACTCCGCGCTCGCGACGTGCGCTCCCGGCTCCTGCAAACTGACCAAGGGAAAGTACCTGGGAAAACAGTGCCGGACCGGTGGGAATCCGGTGGCGAGCGTGCACATCAATGGGCCTGAGAGCGGCACTCGGCTCTTCTCCAAAAGCCTGGGCGTGAAAACGGATCTGTCCATGCCGGTGACTCCGGAGAAGGCTCTCTCCAAGGCCGTGGGATTCGACGTCGCCAGGAGCTACCTGATCGCCAAGAAGACGAGCTACAAGGTGGGCAAGGGCAAGCAGGGGCACATCAGCGCCTATCCCTGCTTCGCCGTGTACCGGGTGGACATGTACAGCGCCGGAAAGGGGGCCAGGCGCATCGGCAACGGCCTGATCTACAAGCCCGTCGCCATCACCTTCAAGAAGTGGACCACGCAGGCGCCGAAGAAGGGGTCATGAGGCGCGGGCGTCGTACTCCTCGCGGTTGGCGAGGACCTGGCCCATGTGCTCCTGCGCCCAGTGCCGCAGCCCGCGCGTCATCTCGTGCAGCGACAGGCCGAGGTCGGTCAGCTCGTACGTGACGGTGACCGGCACGGTCGGCGTCACCGTGCGGGTGAGCAGCCCGTCGCGCTCCAGCGACCGGAGCGTCTGCGTCAGCATCTTCTGGCTCACCCCGGCCAGCAGCCGGGCGAGTTCGGAGTACCGCATCGCCTGCGGACCGGACTGCCCGGCGGCGTCGCCGCCCAACGCGCACAGGATCAGCACGACCCACTTGTCCGCGATCCGGTCGAGCAGCTGCCGGCTCGGGCACGCGGCCAGGAACGCGTTGTACTCCATCTTGGCCTGCTCCCGCCTCTGCGCCGCGTTCGTCGTCGACACCGAACTCCCCTCTCGCCTTCGGGTGGGTTACGCACTCTCAAGTGCCTACTTCCCTGCAGGAAGCTGCTCTCCCATCCTGATGCATGAAGGCTGAAAGCACCACGTACGACAAGGAGAAAAGGCGTGAGCACTTCCTCCCTGCCCGGCGGCACCTGGACGCTGGGCGACCTGACCGTCACCCGGTTCGGCTACGGCGCCATGCAACTGGCCAGCCCGTACGTGATGGGGCCGCCCGCCGACCGCGAGGGCGCCCTGGCCGTGCTGCGCGAAGCGGTCGACAGCGGCATCACCCACATCGACACCGCCCACGCGTACGGGCCGGGCTTCACCAACGAGCTGATCCGCGAGGCCCTGCACCCGTACCCCGAGGGACTGCTCATCGCGACCAAGGTCGGCGCCACCCGCGACGCCCAGGGCGGCTGGCCACCGGCCCGGCGCCCCATAGACCTGCGCCACCAGGTCTACGACAACCTCAAGTCCCTCAAGCTCGATGTCCTCGACCTGGTCGACCTCCGGCTCGGCAACGCCGAAGGCCCGCAGCCAGAACCGGTCGCCGAGGCGTTCGAGACGCTCGTCGAGCTGCAGCGGCAGGGCCTGATCCGCCACCTCGGCGTCAGCAACGCCACCGAGGAGCAGATCGCCGAGGCCCGCGGCATCGCGCCGATCGTGTGCGTGCAGAACATGTACAACCTCGCCCACCGCCACGACGACGAGCTCGTCGACCGGCTCGCGGCGGACGGCATCGCGTACGTCCCCTTCTTCCCGCTCGGCGGCTTCACCCCGCTGCAGTCCTCGGCCCTGTCGGCGGTCGCCGCCCGCCGCGGCGCCACGCCGATGTCCGTGGCGCTCGCCTGGCTGCTCCAGCGGTCGCCCAACATCCTGCTCATCCCCGGCACGTCCTCCGTCGCCCACCTGCGTGAGAACATCGCGGGCGCGGGCCTGACCCTCACCCCCGAGGACGTGGCCGAGCTGGACGCCATCGGCCGCTGAGAACACCTGGTGCCTGGAGGCCTCGATGATGCCCTCCCAGGCACCTTTCGCATTCGAGGCGGGGGAGCGGCGCGCCCGGCCCGGCTCCGGCGTTCCGGGCGAGGTCACGCAGGGCGGGTCGCGCGTACGTAGTACATCAGGTGCGGCAGCGGCCCCTCGTCCTCCACCCGGAAACCGGCGTCCGGGATCAGCGTGCCGAGCAGGTCGCGGGGGTCGTGCCGCATGGCGTGGCCGGTGACCAGGCCGATGAGGCGCCGGGCGGCGGGATGGGACGGCGGGCGGAACTCGGCGATGAGGAGGCGGCCGCCGGGACGCAGGACGCGGAACATCTGGCGCAGCGCCTCGGGCCTCGCCTCCTCGGGCATGTGGTGGACGGCCAGGCTGGAGACGACCAGGTCGAAGGAGCCGTCGGGGAACGGCAGGTTCTGGCCCGCGCCGACCACGTACGTGCAGTTCGACGGCGCCCGCCGGGTCGCGTACTCGATCATCGCGGGAGAGGCGTCGAGGCCGGTGACGTGGCCGCGCGGGACGACCACCGGCGCGATGATGCGGGTGAGGTAGCCCGTGCCGCAGCCCACGTCGAGCACGCGGTCGCCGATGCGCGGGCGCGCGACGGCGGCCAGGCGGGTGAAGGCGGCGCGGCGGCCGCCGAGGAACGCGATCGCCCCGAAGGCGTCGTACACGCGGGGGTGGTCGATGGTGCTGCCGGCGTGCGAGTGCTCGTGGCGGCCGCGCAGGAGTTCGCCCAAGCCCATGATCAAGCTCCCTTTTCCGAACGGTGTGTTCAGAAACGAATCGGGTGTCCATACTAGGAGGAGGTAGCGAACGGCTCGGCCGATGCGTGCCGTACGGAACAAGGGGCGGGAAAGTGTCCGGAGACCGGAGGGTGCGGCGGACACGGCGGCTCATCCAGGAGGCGCTGGTGGCGCTGACCCTGGAGAAGGGCTACGACGCGGTCACCGTCACCGACATCATCGAGCGCGCCGACGTGGGCCGGTCCACCTTCTACGCTCACTTCACCGGCAAGCAGGACGTGCTGCTCAGCAACCTCGACCGGCTCACCTTCTTCCACCCCGCGCCGGGGGAGGAGAAGGGGGAGCTGTTCGCGTTCAGCCGGCCGGCGTTCGAGCACGTACGCGAGCAGGAGCGGCTCGTCCGCGCCCTCATGGGCGGGCGCGGCGGCGACCTGGCGCACCGGCGCGGCGTGCAGCTGCTGGCCGCCCGGGTCAAGGACGAGCTCATCGCGGCGGGCGGCCGCGCGTCGGCCGCGCTCGACCTGCTGGTGACCTGCGTGGTCGGCGCGTTCATGGGACTGCTGCGCGCCTGGATCGACGGCGAGACCACCGCCTCACCCGCCGAACTCGACGCCGCCTTCCGCGCCGCCGTCCTGCCGGGCGTGCGTGCGGCGCTGAAGCAGACCTGAAACGCCCTCTTCGGCGATCGGCTCGGTCATGGGGCGGCGGGAAGTGCGGGGCGCGATCCCGCCGTACCCCAGCCGCATGATCATCTGCAGGTGTCCGCTCCGGTGGCGCGGGTTACGGCGGCCTCGCATGTCACGCAGGTCGAGAGGCTGGTTGAGGTACGAGGCCGAGATCGCGTGCCCGGCGGCGACCAGCAGCATGTGCTGCAGCGCCTGGCCGGCCCGCAACCAGTCCACCGGCGTGTCGGCCGCGGTGGTGAGCACGGCGAGCTGCGGGCGGGGCTCGAAACGCGCGTATCCGGCCTGGCAGCCGAAGTCGCGGACCGGGTCCGTGTCCGGCACGTACGGGGACGGATCCCAGGCCGCCAGCTCGGCCTGGTACTCCGCGTCGCGATCCAGCTCGGCCTGCGCCGCGGCCACGTGCTCGAGCAGGTCGGCGGTCGCGCGTTCGCCGGGGAAGGAGAGCCTGGCACCCTCCAGCGCCGCCGCCGCGCACAGCTCGGCCCGCACCGCCTCGGGGATCATCCGGTCGGCGAACGGGCCCTTGGTCGTCCGGCGGACCCGGATCAGGTCGTAAAGCCGCCGCGCCTCCTCCGATGCCGAAGCCTCCGATGCCGATGCCGGGGCCGCAGCCGAAGCACGAGCCGGGGCCGCGGTCGCGGCCGGCGCCGAAGCAGGGCCCGGAGCCGGGACCGGAACCGGAGCCGATGCCGAGGCGGGGGTGCCGAGCGTCACACGGGCCAGCAGCTCAGGAGCGCACTCCGGGTCCGGCAGCAGCCGTACGGCGGGCTCGAACCCCATCGCCTGGGCGGCGATGCGCAGGTTGAACAGCGCCGCCCCGCAGCTCATGTGCAGCGAACGCCCCCGCGGGTCCCTCACCCGCAGCCAGCGGTACCGGTCGGCGAGTACGTCGACGACGTCGGGACGGCGTACGGTGAAGCGCCACGGCTCGGTGTTGAGCACCGAGGGCGCGGCCCCGGCCGCTCCGAGCAACCGGCTGGCGACGACTGTGGTGAGCGCGATGGGCATGAAATGTCCTCCTCGCACTTCAGGCTGCCGTGCGTCCCCGGGCTTCAGCAGGGCCCAACGTCCCGCCGAAGGTCCCTCCCGGCTCTTCTCTTCGGCGACGCGCTCCGACAGCCGGGGGAAAGGACCAAGGTCCCGTCGTACGGCGGCCGTCCGGCACTGCCCCCGGCACACCGCGCACCGTGTCATGGACGGGGACACGATGAACGACGTGAAAGGGGAGTCGTCATGGCCGCCACGATCGACAGGCCCGACACCGCCGCCGCCACCGGCAAGGGCCACCGCCGCCCGGTCGAGTACGTCTGGGCCGCCGCCAGGCTCGCCATCGGCTGGATCTTCTTATGGGCGTTCCTCGACAAGACGTTCGGCTGGGGCTTCGCGACCCCGCCGGACAAGGCCTGGATCGCGGGCGGCAGCCCGACGACCGGGTTCCTCAAGGGGACCGGCGACAACGCGCTCGGCGGCTTCTTCTCCGCGCTGGCGGGTCAGGCGTGGGTGGACTGGCTGTTCATGGCCGGGCTGCTCGGCGTCGGCCTGGCGCTGACGCTCGGCGCCGGCACCCGGATCGCCGCCGCCGCGGGCACGGTGATGCTGCTCCTGATGTGGGCGGCGGAGCTGCCCCTGGACACCAACCCGTTCATGGACGACCACATCGTCTACGCGATCGTCCTCATCGGCCTGGCCATGGCCGACGCCGGCGCCACTCTCGGCCTCGGCGGCCTGCCCGTCGTGCGGCGCAACGCCTGGCTCAGGTAGGTCACGAACGGGAGGGGTGCAGGATGCGGTCGAGGCGGGCGGCGGCGTACCCCGCAGCCGACAGCACCAGCACGATCAGCAAATCGCCGGGCGCGAGCGGCCGGGTGCCGAGCAGCTCCTGCAGCAGCGGCACGTACAGGCCGGCGAGCTGCAGCACCAGCGCACCCGCCACGGCGGCGAGCAGCATCGGGTTGGCGAGCGAACGCGGCCGGGTACGCGTCCCCAGCGCCACCCCGAGCTGCGTCGCCCCGAGCGCGAAGAACGCCATGCTCTGCCACGGCCGTCCGGTCGCCGCCGCCCACACCGCGACCCCGAGGGTGACGCCGGTGAGCACGATGGCGATGCGGACGACCCGCTGCCACAGGCCCGCCCCCATGATGCTCTGGCCGGGCGGGCGCGGCGGGCGCGCCATGGTGGCGGGCACGACAGGTTCCCCGCCCAGCGCCACGCCGGGCAGGCCGTGGGTGAGCAGGTTGATCCACAGGATCTGCGCGGGCAGCAGGGGGAGCGGCAGCCCCAGGAACGGCCCCAGCAGCATCACCGCGATCTCCGCCGCGCCGCCCGACAGGCCATAGACGAGGAAGCGGCGGATGTTGGCGTACACCCGGCGGCCCTCCTCGACGGCCGCCACGACGGTGTCCAGGTTGTCGTCGGCGAGCACCAGGTCGGCCGCCTGCCGCGCCACCTCGGTGCCGCGCCTGCCCATGGCGACGCCGATGTCGGCGCGGCGCAGCGCGGGGCCGTCGTTCACGCCGTCGCCGGTCATCGCGAGGACCTCGCCGCGGTCGCGCAGGCTCTCGATGAGGCCGAGCTTCTGCTCGGGCGTGGCCCGCGCGTAGACGGCGGCGGGCCCGCCCTCGTCCACGAGGGCACCGCCGGGCCCGCCCTCGTCCACGAGGGCACCGCCGGGCTCGCGGCAGTCCACGGCCACCTCCCCGGGGCCGACGATGCCGAGCTCGGCGGCGATGGCGCGGGCGGTGCCCGGGTGGTCGCCGGTGATGAGCACGGGTTTGATGCCCGCCCGCTTGCAGTCGGCCACGGCGCCGGCGGCGGCCTCGCGCGGCGGGTCCAGGATCGCGATGAGCCCGAGCAGGCTCAGCCCGGTCTCCGGCACGGAAGCCGGCACGGCGTCCAGGTCCGCGGCGGCGACGGCGAGCACGCGGTAGCCGTCGCGGGCGTACCGGTCGGCGCTTTCGGCGGCCCGCGCCACCAGCGCGGGATCATCGGTGAGCACGCCGGGGCGGAGCAGCGCCTCGGGCGCGCCCTTGCAGATCAGCCGGGCACCGCCGTCCGGCAGCAGGTGCACGGTGGTCATCCGCTTGCGCCCGCTGTCGAACGGCAGCTCCGCCACTCGGGGGAACCGCCGCTGCAGCTCCGCGCGGTCGAGGCCGAGCCGGGCCGCGGCGGCGAGCAGGGCCGCCTCGGTCGGGTCGCCCAGCGCCGTCCACTCGCCGCCCTCCGCCTGCGGCGGGCTGAGGCGGGCGTCGTTGCACAGCGCCGCCGCCTCCAGCAGCGCCGAAAACCGCGACGGGTCCTCGGTCTCGATCGCGCCGCCGGGCGCGTAGCCCGAGCCGGAGACGGCGGCTTCGGCGTACGGGGTCCACAGGTGCCGCGCCACCATCCGGCCCTCGGTGAGCGTGCCCGTCTTGTCGGTGGCGAGCACCGTCACCGAGCCCAGCGTCTCCACCGCCGGCAGATGCCGGATGAGCGCGTTCCGCGCCGCCATGCGGCGGGCCCCGAGCGCCAGGCTCAACGTCACCACCGCCGGCAACGACTCCGGCACCGCCGCCACCACCAGACTGATCGCGGTCACCACCATCAGCTCCACCGGCTGCCCGCGTATCAGGCCCAGCACCAGCACCACCGCCGACAGCACGACCGCGACCCCCGCCAGCAGCCGCCCCACCCCGGCCAGGCGGCGCTGCAACGGCGTCAGCCCGCCGCCCTTCTCCATCAGGGCGGCGATGCGGCCGCTCGCGCTCGCCGCGCCCGTCGCCGTCACCACCGCCCGGCCCCTGCCCCGCACCACCACCGTGCCGGAGGAGACCCGCGCGGCGGCGCCCTTGTCCACCGGCACCGACTCACCGGTCAGCGCCGACTCGTCCACCAGCAGCGCCGCCGACTCCACCACCTCGGCGTCCGCCGGGACGATGTCGCCCTCCGCCAGCACCAGCAGGTCACCGACCACGACCTCGCTCGCCGGGATCCGCCGCTGCCGCCCGTCGCGTACCACGCGGGCCTCGGGCGTGGTGAGGTCGGCCAGGGCCGTGATGGCGCGGTCGGCGCGCACCTCCTGCGCCACCCCGACCGTCGTGTTCACCACGATCACCAGCATGATCACGGTGGCGTCCGTCCAGTCGCCGGTGACGATCGTCAGCGCCGCCGCCACCAGCAACACCACGATGAGCGGGTCGCGCAGCTGCCCGGTCACCCGCCGCCACAAGGGGGTGGGCGGCTTGCGCGGCAGCACGTTCGCACCGTCACGCGCCAGCCGCGCGGCCGCCTGCGCCGACGACAGGCCGGAAGACGAGGTCATCACGTTGCCGCCCCCCTGCCCGCCGTACGCGTGTCCGTCAGTCCTAGTGTCGGTGCCGGCCGGCGCTACGACGGGGTGCGGCACGCGCACCGGCCACAGTTCAGGCTCCAGGGCCGGTGCCGCGTGCATGAAAGGCGAAACTCCCACCGGTTTGCAGCTTTCAGCCCTCAGCGACCGGTAGACGGTATTTCGTCCTCTGTGTGAAGCCGCCGTGCCCGATCCCGGCCGCCGCGGCGCGGCCCGCGCCCGGCGGCACGCGAGGAGGCCGCGCGAAGGGAGAACCGGTGGGCACGCGTCCATGTCATCGCGCCATTCAGGCGGCGACCGGTATCACCGCCGAACATCCGCCCCGCCGGCCGCGACGGCAGGAAGCCCAATAGCACAATAATGCGAAAAACGCTATCAGAAAGCAGAATTCCGGCTGTCCTGTGGAGTGCCGGTGAATGTCCGGGAAATGCCCTGGATCATGCGCATGCCGCCGTCGACACTTGCACTACGCACTCGATGGTGAAGGGCATCGCCGCCGAGCCGGTCCGCACCGCTTGGAGGTGGACGGCACAACCTCGATTCCTTTCCGCCGGGAACTTTCAGATGAAGAAATCGGAGCCAGTCATGAAAAGACGTTCGTCCAGAATCGCCGCCGCCCTCGCCACGTGCCTGACGGTCCTCATCGCCGGTCTGGGACTCGCCTCGCCGGCCTACGCGGCCGAGAACAGCGGCTGCAACGGCTACGCCTGCGTCAAGATCATCGGAAGTGGTGGCCGGGTGGATCAGATCCAGGCCTATACGAATAAGTGGTCAGTGCTCAGCTTCTACGGCCACTTCCGCCTATGGGGCCCGGGATTCGCGTACAACACGGCGGACCGCGATAACTCGCACAGCCTCATTCACTACCGGAAGATCGGACGCACCTTCGCCAGCGGCAGCCAGTTCTGCGTCGAGGCCTATCGGAAGAACTCCGACGGTACGTACTCGCGCATGGGACTGCCCTGCGTTTACACGCCGATCTCCTAGCGATTCCGTCAGGCCCAGCGCGCGCGAGGCCCGGCCGGATTCACCGATCCGGCCGGGCTCTCGGCCTGCCGGCCCCGCCGGTCCGTGCCTGGCAGCCTGAGGAGGCCGAAAGCCCCGCGCGGGCGTCAGCTCCGGGACAGCACCACCTTCAGGGCGCCGGTCGCCGCCGCGTCGGCGAAAGCGTCGTACGCGGCCGTCATGTCGTCCAGCGTGAAGCGGTGCGTGATGAACCCGGTGGGGTCCAGCCGCCCGGCCGCGACCATCTCCAGCAGGTCCGGCGTGGAGCAGGTGTCGACCAGGCCGGTGGTGATGGTCAGGTCGCGGATCCACAGGTCCTCCAGGTGCAGCGTGGCCGGCCGCCCGTGCACCCCGACGTTCGCCACATGGCCGCCCGGACGTACGAGCCTGGTGCACAGCTCGAACGTCTCAGGAACGCCCACCGCCTCGATGGCCACGTCCGCGCCGAGCCCGCCCGTCAGGTCGCCCACGGCGGCGGCCGGGTCGTCACCGGCGTCCACCACCACGTCCGCGCCGAACCGCTTGGCGGCCTCCAGCCGCGCCGCGGACAGGTCGATCGCGACGATGTGAGCGGGCGTGAAGAGCCGTGCGGTGGTGATCGCGGCCAGGCCGATCGGCCCCGCGCCGACGATCGCGACCGTGTCGCCGGGGCGGACGCGGCCGTTGAGCACGCCCACCTCGTACGCGGTCGGCAGGATGTCGGCCAGCATGAGCGCCGCCTCGTCGGAGACGCGGCCGGGCAGCACGTGGGTGGAGGTGTCGGCGAACGGGACCCGGACGTACTCGGCCTGCGTGCCGTTGATCCGGTGGCCGAGGATCCAGCCGCCTCCGCCCAGGCACTGCCCGTACGCGCCGGTGCGGCAGTAGCGGCAGCGCCCGCACGCCGTGATGCACGACACCAGCACCCGGTCTCCCGGCTTGACCGCCGTCACCGCCGCCCCGGTCTCGGTGACCGTGCCGACCGCCTCGTGGCCGAGGATCGTCCCCGGCCGCACCGCGGGCACGTCGCCCTTGAGGATGTGCAGGTCGGTGCCGCAGATCGTGACCGCGTCCACCCGGACGATCGCGTCCGCCGCCCCGGCCGGCCCGGGCTCGGGAACGTCCGTCCATGAACGCCGGCCCGGCCCCTCATAGATGAGCGCCTTCATCGTGCCTCCTCGTCGGTTCCTCCTCCCACGCTCGCCCGTGCGGGCCGCGCGCGGCCAGGGACGAAGGTCCCGCAGGTCGGGGCGGAGGACCCGGGAGGGTCAACCCGGCGGGATCCGCGGGTTCAGCACGGTCGCCGGGGTCACCGCCACCGGGCACCACGATTCGAGCAGCGCCGTCTGCGTCACCCGCCCGAGCAGCATGCAGGGAGGGCATTCGTTGCCGCGGTTGCCGAGCACGAGCAGCGTGGCGCCCCTGGCCGCCTCCACCAGCACCCGCTGCGGGCGTTCTGTCATGAACTCCGTGAAGACCGTCACGTCAGGACGCCTGCGCGCCAGATGGGAGACCACCTCGCGGAAGCGGGCCTCGGCGCCGGTGCGCAGGGCGTGCGAGTTCACGAACGGCAGCGGCTCCTGCCACGTCGCCGACCCGCAGTCCGTCCAGCAGCACAGCGCCGTCACCGTGCAGCCGCGCAGCGCCGCCTCGTCGAGGGCGAAGTCGAACGCGGCCAGGCTCGGCGGCGAGCCGTCCAGGCCGACCACGATCCTGGCCTCGTCGCCGCTCGGCCGATGCGGCGACGGCCGTACCACGATCACCGGCCGGGAGCTGTGCGCCGGCACCTGCACCGCCGCCGACCCGACCTGCAGCCCCTCGAACCCGCCCTGCCCGCGCGCCCCCAGCACCGTCAGCTCCGCCTCGGAGGCGGCGCGCAGCAGCACCGCCGACGGCGTGCCGCTGCCCAGCATCGACTGCACGTCCAGCTCCGGCGCGAGCTCCCTGGCGCGGCGCACGCCCTCCTCGACCACGTTCATCGCGACGTGCTCGATCTGCTGGAAGAAGTCCTCGGGGACGGTCCTCGGCAGGTACGGCCAGTGCAGGGCGTGGCAGACCAGCAGCGGCAGCCCGCGCAGCCGGGCCTCCTCGACCGCCCAGACCAGCGCGTCCCGGCTTTCGGGGTAGTCGTCGTAGCCCACCAGGACGGGACGCTCACCGCTCACTGACTTCCTCCAGGGACTGGCGCCTTCGCCGGTTGCCCCTTCCCCTGCGTGCCGGGATGAGCGTCACAGGCGGGAAAAGTGTTGGTCTGTCTCGCTTGCCGTGGCTTCCCGGTCACCGGCGGTGGATCGCGACCATGGCGGCATCGTCATCGAGCCGCCCGCCCGTGTAGTCGAAAAGATCATCGCGTAGCCGTTTGAGCAGCCCCTCCGGGGTCTCCTGCGTCCACGCGGCGGCCCGTTCCTGCAGCGGATAGAAGACGCCGGAGGCGTCGCGCGCCTCGGTGACGCCGTCGGTGTAGAGCAGCAGCAGATCACCCGGCTCGAACCGGAACGAGCAGACGCAGAGCCGCTGCCCGCTGAGGTGCCCAAGGCCCAGGGGCGGTGCCGGGGGATCGCACGGCAGCAGCGAGGCCCCGTCGTCGTGGATGCGCAGCGGCGGCGGATGACCGCAGCTCACCAGGCGCAGCACCGGCTCGTCGTCGGGGATCTCGATGACGGCCGCGGTGACGAAGCTCTCCTCCTCGGCCGGGCTCTCCTCGGCGAACCGGTACGGGCTGAACTCCGCGCTGTCCTCCAGATCGGCGGCGAGCTCGGCCAGGGACAGATCCCGGCGGGCCGCCTCGCGGAACGCGCCCACGAGCGCGGCCGCGTCGGCGATGGCCGGCAGCCCCTTCCCGCGGGCGTCGCCGATGAGCAGGCGGGTGGCGTGCGCGGTGCGGACCGCGCCGTACAGGTCCCCGCCGATCCTGGCCTCCGCCGCCGCGGCGAGATAGACGCTGGCGAGCCGGAGCGGTCCGAGCGCTCCCGGCAGCGGGCGCAGCAGGGCCAGCTGCGCGGCCTCCGCGACCGACCGCACCTGCGCCAGGACCCGTCTCTCCCGGTTGCGTACGTGGCAGAACAGCACGACGAACACCGACACCATCGTGATGGCGGCCAGCTCCGCCTTCATGCTGTCGGTGTTCAGCGTCCCGGTCTGGAAGGCGATGAACGCCTCGCCCGCCAGTGCCAGCAGCCCTATCACGGCGGTGAAGCGCGCCCCGGCGAAGGACGCCGTGATCGCGGGCGCCGCCACCAGCAAGGCTCCGAAGTGGATGCGGCTGGGGGACAGCAGATCGGCGGCGATGATCACCGCGATCATGCCCAGCGGGATCAGGGCCAGCGCACGATTGTGCCTTGACCTATCTGTCCCTATGTGTGGGTTGTCCCCATATGTCACACCTTCTGTTTACCCGTCGCGCCATCCGCACCGGCCCGCCGTGAACAGGACTTGGGCACCCGCAGGGCAAGGCTTGGGCGCCGCGCGCCTTTTGCCATGCCGTCCCGCGAAACTACGAGGGGAGCTTCGTGCTCGCGTCCTTCTCAGCCGTGTCCAAGCCCACCACGCCGGTCAAGTCCGCGCCGGTCAGGTCCGCCTGACGCAGGTCCGCGCCGGTCACGTTCGCCTCCCGCAGATTCGCATCGCGCAGGTCCGCGGCGGTGAGGCCGGCGTCGCTCAGGTCCGCGCCGCTCAGATCCGCGCCGTTGAGCTTCGCCTGGCTCAGGTCCGAGTCGAACAGATTCGCCTTGATCAGGCTCGCGCCATTCAGTCGTGCACCGGTCAGGTCCGCGTGGAACAGGTCGACGCCGCTCAGATCCGCACGGCGCAGATCCGCACCGAGCAGCGCCGCGCTGCGCAGCTTCGTGCCGGTCAGGTCCATGCCGCGCAGGTCCGTGCCGAGCAGCTTCGCGCCGCGCAAGTCCGTCTCGAACAAACCGACGCCGGTCAGAGCCGCCTCGCCCAGGTCCGCTTCGCGCAGGTCGGCGCCGTGCAGGTCCGCGCCGGTCAGGTCCGCATCGCGCAGGTTCGCGCCGCGCAGGTCGGCGCCTTCCAGGCGCGCGTCATGGAGGTCGGCAGAGCTCAGATCGGCGCGTATCAGCCTGAGGTCGCTCAGGTCCGCACCGGGAACGCGGGTATGCCTCAGGTCGCAGCCGCAGGCCGCGACCTCGTAGTCCTGGCCGATCTCGACCTCCTTGTGGAGGGCGCCGAGTATGGTCAAGGCGGCCTGCACGTCGGTATCGGGGCGCTCGGGGAGCTTGGCCTTCGGTTCCGGGTCGTGCTGGCGTACGTACGCCGACAGGACGTCGACGATCGTCGGGCGATCGCGTTCTGAGTCGTTCGCCAGCCGCTGCAGGGCGTAGATCGCCCCCAGGCGGACATCGATGTTCTTGGAGCCGAGCTGCCCGATCGCTTGGGTGTAGTGGTCGGTGATCTGCCCCTCCTGCGAGGTCTCCAGAGACCGGGCGGTGTAGACCAGGCTGCCTGCGGTGAACAGCAGACCGAAGACGACTCCCCAGGTGCTCCACCGCTGGAGGCGCGTGGTGCGTTCCGCGATGAGCGCGTCGAAGTGGTCCTTCGGGTTCGACCTGAGGGCCTCGATCTGCTCTGCGGTGAGCGGCGGCAACCTCGGACGGGGGAGGCGGACGGTCCAGCGGACCATGCCGATGACCAGGGCCGCGCATGCGAGGACGGCGAGCAGGAGAACGGTCAGCTCGTCGTAGAGGTCCACGCCTGTGACATCGCGCAGCCGGCCGGCCGCCTGCCAGAGCAGGCTGACGGTCGCGGTGGCGATGACGACGACGATGAGTGCGCCGATCAGCCAGATGAGCGCTCGGTAGAAGCGTGCACGCCGAGGAGTCACGGTTCCATTTGATCAAAGGCGCAGAACGTGCGGCCCGGGTGGAGGAAACTGGCCCCGGCCGGACAGCCTGACCGGCGTCACCGTTCGGCGCTCCTCCTCTGAGAGGGCCGGTCGACGTCGATGGTCCACCCTGCGGCGACGGCGGCCAGACCGGCCAGCACCGTGACGAACGGCGCCGCCACGAACGCCACGGCTCCCGCCGTCAGCGGGACGTTCAGCACCGTGCGCCCGCGCGCGTCCTTGACGACGATCCGCCGTACCCGGCCCTCGTGCAGCAGGGTCCTGACCGTGCCGGCGAGCCGTCCGCCGCGGGCCCTGAGGTCGTGCTCGGCGACGCTCATGCCCGTCACCACGAACGGCTCGGCACCGGCGGGCCGGCCAGCGCGCTGATGTCGCGCTGCGTGATGACGGCGAGCTTGCCGGAGAGGTCGGCCAGCGCGCGCGAGGCCGCCAGCTCGTCGCCGATCTCCGGCACCGGCGGGTCGGCCGGGTTGCGCCGCGCATGTCCCTCGCCCGTCAGGCGGCCCTTGCCGTCCTGGGTGGTGAGCACCGCCCGGGCGTGCGTGTCGTCGCGATCCTCGTTCAGGTAGATCTGCACCGTCCACCGCTTGGCTTCCATGGTCCGCCCCTTTCAACGTTCTCCTTCCACTCCACCTGGCCGGCCGGGGGAGGGGCAGGGGCGAAGGTCCCGAGGCCGCCGTGACGAAGGGCTGCGGTGGCGATCGGCGGGACCTGCGTAGCGCACGATCCGGGACCAAAGACACATGTTCCCGGGACCTCCTCCCGCAGCGTCGTTCAGCGGCCTCGTCAGAAGCTGGAAGCAAGGAAACGAACGGGGAGGAGAAGGGCGATGTCCCAGCAGATCGTGGTCGGCGTGGACGGCTCGCCCGCGGCAGCGGCGGCGGTGGAATGGGCCGCCGACGACGCCACGCGGCGCGGGCGCGACCTGCGGATCGTGCACGTATGCGAGCAGTGGTCACAGAACCAGGGCACCGAGCACTGCGAAGGCGCCCTCGAAGCCGCCGCCGACATCGCCCGCGGCCTGGCCACCGGCGTCAAGGTGACGACGGAGCTGCTGACCGGCAACGTCGTCGAGCGGCTGATCGCCGAGTCCGCCACGGCCGACGGCATCGTGCTGGGCAGCCGTGGCCTCGGCGGGTTCACCGGCATGCTGCTCGGCTCCGTCAGCAGTGCGGTGGCCGGGCACGCGGCGGGGCCGGTCGTGGTCGTCCGCGCGCCGCAGCGGGCGCAGCACGGCCGCGTCGTGGCCGGCTACGACGGCTCCGAGCACGCGCAGGCGGCCATGCAGTACGCCGTCGAGCAGGCGAGGAGCCGCCATGCGCGGCTGCACGTGGTCACCGCCTGGCAGGTGCCGTCCCTCTCCCCGTACGGCGTCGCCTACGCCCAGCTGATCGAACAGATCATGGAGGAGCAGCCGCGCAGAGCCCGCGAGCTGGTCGAGCCCTGGCGCACCGCCAACCCCGACCTGGTCATGACCGATGAGCAGCCGTGCGACCACCCCGCCACCGCCCTGATCCGAGCGGCCGAGACCGCCGACCTCGTCGTGGTCGGCTCGCGCGGGCGCGGCGGTTTCGCCTCGGCGCTGCTCGGCTCGATCAGCCACGCCGTCCTGCACCACGCGACCTGCCCGGTCGCCGTGGTCCGTCCTCCCGCCGAGAAGGACGCGTGATCGCCTGCCCAGCCCGTCAGCAGCAGAAGCGCAGGTAGTCCCGCAGGTCGTCGAGGATGCGGGCGACGCTGTCGCGGTCGCCCCGGTACAGCACCTCCTTGCCGGCGCGGCGTGAGGTGACGATGCCGCCTCGCCGGAGCAGGGCGAGCTGCTGGGAGGCGGCCGATTGGCTGATGCCGGCGCGTTCGGCGACCTGGTTGACCGACAGCTCGGCGCCCTGGGCGAACAGCAGCATGATCTGCTGACGGCTCTCGTTGGCCAGGGCTTTGAGGAAGTCCTGAGCGGCCTGCGGCAGCCGCGGCGCGCACGTGGCGCCCGCTGTCGCCTCTGACGGTGTCGTGGTCTCGCTCATGCCTGCTCCCTCCCGATACCACCCGCAGCTTACCCCTCGTACCAAATTATTGACATATTAGAAAATGACGGTACGTTCTGCCGCATGCCGAACGACTCCATCCTGATCGTCGGAGCCGGGCAGTCCGGCCTGGCCGCCGCGCACGCCGCCCTGGAGCAGGGCCTGCGGCCCGTGCTGCTGGAGGCGTCGGACCGCCCGGCCGGATCATGGCCGCGCTACTACGACAGCCTCACCCTGTTCTCGCCCGCCCGCTACAGCAGCCTGCCCGGCATGCCCTTCGGCGGCGACCCCGAACGCTACCCGCACCGAGACGAGGTCGTCGCCTACCTGGAGCGCTACGCCACCGCCCTGGTCGAGCGCGGTGCCGAGCTGCGCACCGGCTCCCGCGTCAGCGCCGTGAAGCCCAGCGCGGGCGGCTTCCTCGTACGCCTGGCCGATGGGCAGGAGTGGACCGCCCCGGCCGTCATCGCGGCCAGCGGCTCCTTCGGCCGCCCGCACCGGCCCGGCCTCCCCGGCCTGGACACCTTCACCGGAGGTCCGGTGCTGCACGCCGCCGACTACCGCTCGCCGGCCTCGCTGCCGGGCGAGCACGTCGTCGTGGTCGGGGCGGGCAACTCGGCGGTCCAGATCGCGTACGAGCTGGCCGCCGAACGCCGGGTGACGCTGGTCAGTCGGGCGCCCATCCGCTTCGTCGAGCAGCGCCCGCTGGGCCGGGACCTGCACTTCTGGTTCCGCGTCACCGGGTTCGACCGGCTGCCCCTGGCCCGCGCGCAGATGCCGCCGCCGTCGCCCGTCCTCGATGACGGCCGCTACCGCCGGGCGCTGCGCGAGGGTCGTTACGTGCGGCGGGCGATGTTCACCCGGCTGGACGGCGATCACGCGATCTGGAGCGACGGCCGGCGCGAGCGGGTCGATGCGGTGCTGCTGGCCACCGGGTACCTGCCGGACCTGCCGTACCTCGCCGACATGGGCGCGCTGGACGCCGAGGGGCGGCCGCGCCAGCGCCGCGGCCTTTCGCTGTCCCATCCCGGCCTGGGCTACCTGGGGCTGGAATGGCAGCGTACGCCGTCGTCCAACACGCTGCGCGGGGTCGGCGCGGACGCCCGGCGCGTCGTTTCCACGCTGGCCCGCCACGTGCGCGAAATCCGGCAGAGCGCCGTTACTTAGATGAACGTCTAATTTGACATCCCTCTAATCACGCGGGCATGCTCTCTCAGAGAGCCCTGTTTAGACATCCATCTAAGCAAACTGCTACCGAGGAGAAGCGCCATGAGCGGATGCTGTGGTCCCGCCGCCGTAGAGCCGGAGTTCGGCCGCCAGAGCGAGCAGATCGGCAGCCTGCCCATCGCCGTCATCGGGGCGGGCCCGATCGGGCTGGCCGCGGCGGCCCACCTCACCGAACGCGGCCTCGGTTTCGTGGTGCTGGAAGCGGGGGAGCGGGCGGGCGCCTCGGTCGCCCAGTGGGGCCACGTCCGGCTGTTCAGCCCCTGGAAGTACGACATCGACCCCGCCGCCCGGCGCCTGCTGGAGGCCGCCGGCTGGAGCGCGCCGGACCCCGAGTGGCTGCCGACCGGCGCCGAACTCATCGACGGCTACCTGGCCCCGCTGGCCGGACTGTTCGGCGACCGGATCCGCACCGGCGCCAAGGTGACGGCGATCAGCAGGCTCGGCTACGACCGCGTCCGTACGGCGGGCCGCGAGCAGGCGCCGTTCCTGATCCGCCTGGCCGACGGAAGCGAGCTGCACGCCCGCGCCGTCATCGACGCCTCCGGCACCTACGCCACCCCGAACGTCCTCGGCGCGTCCGGCCTGCCCGCCCGCGGCGAGGCCGACGCCGAAGACCTGATCGACCCCGCGCTGCCCGACGTCCTCGGCGCGGACCGCCACCGCTACGAGGGCAGGCACGTGCTGGTGATCGGCGCGGGCCACTCGGCCGCCACCACCCTGCTCGGCCTGGCCGAGCTGGAGGACACCGCCATCACCTGGGCGATCCGCGCGGGCGACCCGGCTCGTACGTACGGCGGCGGCGATGCGGACGCGCTGCCCGCGCGGGGAGCGCTCGGCACCCGCCTGCACGCCCACGTCGAGAGCGGCCGCATCCGCCTGCTGACCGGCTTCTTCACCCACGCCATCGAACGCGAGGGCACGCAGGCGCGGGTGATCAGCCGCGCCCCCTCGGGGCACGAACGGTCGGTTCCCGCTGACCGCATCGTGGCCGCCACCGGCTACCGCCCCGACCACACCATCGCCGCCGAGCTCCGCCTCGACCTCGACCCCGTCCTCGGCTCCACCCGCGCCCTCGCCCCGCTCATCGACCCCAACCGGCACTCCTGCGGCACCGTCCCGCCGCACGGCGCCGGCGAACTGGCCCACCCCGAGCCCGGCTACTACGCCATCGGCGTCAAGAGCTACGGCCGCGCCCCGACGTTCCTGCTGGCCACCGGCTACGAGCAGGCCCGCTCGGTGGTCGCCGCCCTGGCCGGAGACTGGGAGGCGGCCAGGAACGTGCAGCTCGACCTCCCCGCGACCGGCGTGTGCTCCTCCAGCCTCGCCGAAGCCCAGGAGCAGCGCGCCGGCCTGGCCGCGGGGATCAGAGGTGGCCTGCTCCCTCTGGCGGACGCGTCCGCCGGCGGAGGCTGCTGCGGCTGACCGCCGGCCCGGGTCCCGGCCTTCGGTGCGTTGCCAGGGGCCGTCACGGGCGGCTTGCGCACCCGCCTATGATTTAGACAGATGTCGAATCAGGAGGTGTCGTCGTGACCGCCACGCCGGCCGGGTGCGGCGCCCCGCTCACCAGGGAGCCGCTCAGCGAGAACGACGCCACCGAGCTGGCCGCGCTGCTGAAGGCGGTGGCCGACCCGGTACGCCTGCGCCTGCTGTCGATGATCGGCTCCCACCCGGGCGGCGAGGCCTGTGTGTGCGACCTGACCGGCGCTTTCGACCTGACCGCGCCCACCATCTCCCACCACCTCAAGGTGCTGCGCACCGCCGGGCTGATCGACGGCGAACGCCGCGGCACCTGGGTCTACTACCGCATCATCCCGGAGACCGTGGCCAGGCTCGGCGCCGTCTTCACCCCGCTCGCCGCGCCCGTCCCCGCTTCCCGGTGACCTCACCCGCCCGCCCTCGCCGGGGGAGGGCGGCCCGGGGCCGACCCACGCTCCCGCCGGTGCGCCCCTTCACGCGCAGGAGCTCCCGGCGACATCCGCGTACGTGCCTCTGCGGAACGCGGCCTCGGTGACCGGCGCCCACTCCCGCCACTCGCGCAGCCGCTCGGCGTAGATGGCCTCGATCTCGCCGAGCGTGTTGCCGGGGACGAGCCGCCGGGCCGGCTCTTCGGTGTCGGCGAGCATGAGGATCGCGTTCCGGGTCGCCGAGCCCCCATTCCTGGGCGTCGGTCATCTCATGGACGGCGGCGTGGCCGGGTGGCGCTCGGCGGTGCGCAGGCTGGTGGCGCCGGCGAAGTCCGTGGCGTACGGGCCGGGCTCGACGCGCTGGGCCGCGAGCCGGCCGCGCTCGCCGGCCCGCTCGCCGAGCAGGTCACGCTCGGCGCCTTCCCGACCGCGACCTGGTCGCTCATCCCCTGGCCGTGACCAGATCAGAGCCGTCTCCAGGACAGCGCGTCGTCATCGGGGCCCTCCGAGGTCATCGGGGCCCTCCGAGCCGCGGCCGAGCCCGCATGACCCCGCGCAAGGCCCCGCTCGCAAGCGGGGCCTGTGCACGCGTGCCTACGACATCAGGTTCCGGCCACCGGGCTGCGCCGCTCCACCATCAGCACGTCCCGCCACACCCCGTGATGACGGCCGATGCGCTCGCGGGTCCCGACGACGCGGAACCCGAGCGCCTTGTGCAGGGCCAGGCTGGCGGCGTTCTCGGGGAAGATGCCGGACTGGATCGTCCACACGCCCGCGTCCTCGCACGCGGCGATGAACGCCGTCATCAACGCGCGCCCGATGCCGTGAGTCTGGCAGCCGGGGTGGACGTAAACGCTGTGCTCGACCACCCCGGCATAGACGCTCCGCGCCGACACCCGCGAGGCCGCCACCCACCCGAGCACCTCGCCCGATCCGGCGTCGGCCGCCACGAACCGCAGGTTCGGCAGCCGGCTCGCGCTGAACGCCGCCCAGCTCGGCGCGACGGTCTCGAAGCTCGCATGACCGGTGTCCAGCCCGGCCTGATAGATCGCCAGCACCTCCGCCGCGTCGCCGTCGCGCATCGGCCGGATCTTCACGCCCGGACAGGGGACCCAGGCCGCCACGGCATCCGGATCGCCGCTCCCGAGACCGGCGGGAAGCGCGGTGATGTCGTCCGCCATGCTGATCTCCTCACTCGCAGACCGGCGCGGGCGGCACCGGCTTGCCCATCACCACGTCCGCCGCCGTGGGAAAGCACCTCACGCAGTTCTCGTTGATCCGGTAGAGGCTGGAGGTCCCCTGCCGCTCCACCAGCACGAACCGCACCTCGGAGAGGATCTTCAGGTGATGCGACACCGTGGACTGCCCCACCCCGGACGCGGCCACGATCTCGCCCACGCTCATCGGCTCGCGCCGCCGCGCCAGCAGCGACACGATCTGGATCCGCGTCGCGTCGGCCAGCGCCTTGAACCAGCTCGCGTACTCCTCGGCTTCGGCACGGGCGAGCGGCCCCTTCTCTCCAACCATCGATCATCGACGATATTCGATGAAGGGGGAGAAGGGGAAGCCCCTCGGGGGCGTGGGCCGGCCGTCCGCCGCGTGGGGCCAACGTCCTGATGGAGAGGAAGCCCCTCCGGGGGCGCGGGCCGGCCGGATCGCGGTCGGCCCGCCACCGTTCCGCGAGCCCTTCTCTGGCCGGCCGGGTCACTGTCCCGGCAGCGCCTGGAGCTTGCCGGTGTCGAACTCGACGTACTCGATGACCGCGCCACCGGGGTGGCGGATCGTCAGGTTGCGGCCGGTGGGGACGTCGTTCGGGCCGTCCAGCGTCTCGCCGCCTTCCCTGGCGACGATCGCGAAGACGTCGTCGATGCTGTCGACGATGGCGGTGGCCTGCACGTCACGGTACGGGGCCAGGGCCTGCGGGGTGCCCGCGACCAGGAGACAACCACCGATGCTCGCCAGCTCGACCTCTCCGTACGTGAAGCGCAGACCGGGCTGCGTGCCGGTCAGGGCCACGAAGGTGGGCAGAGCGGTGTCCAGATCGTCAACGTAGATGCGGGCGTAGGTAGCGCGGACCGCCATCGATTCCCCTTTTGATCATTTCGATTTTCCCGAATTGACGAAGCGAACCTTACACTGGTGCCGTTCCGGAGCGTCGACCAAGTCACCGAAGCAGGAGAGCCGGATGCGATCGCAGCCTCAGCCGAACACGGCGGACCTGGAGCTGGCCGCCGTGCTCCACGCGCTCGGGGACCCGGTCCGCCTCGAGCTGGTCCGCCTGATGGCGGCGGGCGGTGAGGTGCCGTGCAGCCCGCCGCACCTCGACGTGCCGCGCTCCACGCTCTCCAACCACTGGCGCATCCTGCGGGAAGCCGGCCTGACCTCGACCCGCGCGGAGGGCAAGGCCCGCTTCATGACCCTGCGCCGTGACGACCTGGAGGAGCGCTTCCCCGGCGTCCTCACCTCGATCCTCGCGTCGACCACCCCGCCACCGGCGGACGACCCGAGCGGCGCCTGAGGCGGCGTCAAGCCTCGCCCGGTTCGCCGGGGATCAGGCGATGGCGGCCAGGCCCGCCTCGGCGACCCGCACGTCGTCGCTCCAGTGGCCGCCGCACACCCCGATGCCGCCGATGATGTGCCCGTCGGCGGTGATGGGGACGCCGCCGCCGAAGGTGACGATCCGATCGATCTGGGCCGGGACGCCCATCGCCAGCGGGGCGTCGTCCTTGATGAAGTCGTGCCAGCCCTGGGTGGTCATGCCGAATCCGGCGGCCGTGTACGCCTTGTCGATGGCGACCTGGATGGTGATGTACGGAGCGCCGTCCATGCGGGCGAAGGCGTTCAGGTGCCCGGCGGCGTCCACCACCGCGATGGAGAAGCGCTCGCCGGCGGCCTCGGCGGCCGCGATGGCGGCCTCGACCACGGCGCGGGCGGCCTCGTTGGTCAGAGCGGGAACGGTACGGACAGCGGACATGGTCGATCCTTTCCGATGAACGATCACTGACGGGTGGCGGTGAGCGTGCCGGTGGCGGGTTCGGGGTCGCGGTCTTCGGCGCGGGTGGGGATCAGGACGGCGGCCAGCAGCGGGAAGGCCAGGATCGCGGCGAACGCGGTCCCGTAGCCGGCACCGGCGATCAGGGCGCCCAAGATCGGCGGGGTGGCCGAGGCGACGGCGTTCTGCGCGGTGTTCTGGATGCCCAGCGCGCGCCCGGACCAGGCGCGTCCGGCGTGTTCCGCCACGGCGGTGAAGGCCAGGCCGTTGGGGCTGACGGTGACGATGGCGGCGGCCAGCAGCACCGCCACGGCCACCGGCGAGCGGCCGGTGACGGCCAGCAGCGCCACCACGGCGGCGATGGCCAGCGACGTGATGCGCATCGGCCGCAGCCGCGAGCCCACCCGGTCCGACCACCAGCCGGCCGCCAGGCGGGCCACGGCGCCGCCGGCCTGCCCGGCCGCCAGCAGCTGCCCGGCGGTGGCGGGGTCGAAGCGCTGGACGTCCACCAGGAACACCGGCGCGAACGTCGCCACGGTGAACTGCGGCACGATCAGCAGGGCGCTGGCGGCGTGGATGCGCCACAGCACCGGCGTACGGTACGGAGAAGCGGCGACCGCGGCTTGCCCCGCGGCCGCCCGCCGTGGGTCGCGGACCAGCGCCGCCACCAGCAGGGCGGCGGCCAGGCAGCACGCGCCCATGAAGACCAGCGCGGGGGCGCTGCCGGCGGCGGCCAGGCTCGGCAGCGCCAGCGCGGCGACCGCGACGCCGAGGGGCTGGGCGGTCTGGCGGATGCCCATGGCCAGGCCGCGTTCCGCGGCGCCGAACCAGCCCATGATCAGCCGGCCGCTGGAGGCGTGCACCGAAGCCCCGGCGGCTCCGGCGAGCAGGAAGCAGATCCCCAGCGCGACCGGGTGGTCGGCGGTGGCGGCGGCCAGCAGCACCACCCCGGCCAGGCCCAGCCCGCTCGACAGCACGATCCGCTCGCCCCAGCGGTCGGCCGCCGCACCCCAGGCGATCAACGTGGCCAGCAGCCCGGCGGTGGGGGCGGCCGCCAGCAGTCCGGCCGCCGCCAGCGACAGTCCCTGGGTGCGCAGGGCCGGGATCAGGTAGGCCAGGCCGAACTGGAAGGTGCATCCGGCGGTCATGGCCAGCATCCCGACCGACAGCACCAGCCAGCGCCGCCGGTCGGCCGGTACGGGGGGAGGTCCGCCGGCAGGCGGGCGCGGTGATGACGTGGGCGGCACGGCGTTCTCCTCGCAACGAGAGGCTTATTCGATGGCTGATACTTAACAGCATGCTGATAGAACTTCGCAAGCTGCCCGATATTCGCCACCTGATAGATTGCGGGCATGCACTACTCCGAGCGGCTGCTGGGCTACATCAAGCGCGCCGAGCAGACCACCCAGGCGGCCAAGGAATACGTGCTGCGCGACCACGGGATCACTCCGGCGCAGCAGAGCGCGATGGCGATCCTGTCCGACCACGACGGCATCACCGCCGCCGAGCTGGCCCGCAAGTGCGCCGTCACCCCGCAGACCATGAACAGCACCCTCGGGCGGCTGGAGAAACGCGGCCTGGTCGAACGCCGCCCCCATCCGATGCACGGCACCCTGATCGAAGTCCGGCTCACCGCCGCGGGACGCGACCTGTTCGACCGCGCCGACGCCCACGTGGCCGCCCTCGACACCGCCCTGGCCGCCGAGCTGAGCGATGAGGAGCAGGCCGAGCTCAAACGCCTGCTGACCCGCGTCAGCGAGACCGCCCAGCGGATCACCGCACAGCCCGAGACGAGCGCCCGCCGGCCCACCGGCAGGACGGCGAGTCCTTGACCGACCGCACGAAGGCCGTCAACAGGCCGGACTCACACGCGGCCGCTTCCAACGGATCGGTCTGCGCGTCGGCACACCTTCTGATCGACCGAACGGCACTGAGGAAGCCCCGAGGAGCGCACCTGCGATGACCACCGCCGTACAGCGGCTGATCGAGGCGGCACATCCCGCACCACCGGCGGCACTGTTCGACTGGGCCCGGGTCGAGCACCGCCTCGGGACGCCCGTGCCGCAGGACCACCGCGCGCTCCTCGACGCGGGGGGCGGCGGGCTCTGGCTCGGCTGCCTGCGACTCCACGTCCCCGAGCCCGGTCCCGGTCTCCGGCACGTCGATCTCGAACGGGCACGCCTGGAGTCCGATCAACTTCAGGATCTGTTCGAGGACGAGGTGGTGGCACCGCCCGGCGATCTCGGCCCGGACGACAGGCTGCTGCCCTGGGCCTCGACGGGCGCCGGGGTCACGCTCTACTGGCAGGTCTCACCCGCGGCGGCCTCCGGCGCGTACCCGATCCGGATCTCGGACCGGAACGGCGACGTCTGGGAGAGGTACGACCTGCGCACCACCGACCTGCTCCTGAACATCGTCACGGGCGAGGTGCGCGGCGAGCTGCTCGACGAGCCGTGGCTGGAGCGCGACAGGCTCTTCACGCCCTACGCCGACCGGTAGCGCCGCCGGTGTTCACGCCGCCCTCATCGGCCGTGGACGGTGCGTCCGGCCGATTCGAGGGCGCGGGTGGTGATGTCTCCAACGTTGAGCACCGTGGTGACTCTCACCGACCGAACTCCTTCGGATACCGTCGTCCAGGCGATCACGGGCCGGCCGTGATCGTCCAAGGTCATGTCCACGTCCGCGCCGGCCTCACCCGACACGACGGTGGAGGCGCACGTGCTGTTCCAGCACGTGGCCAGTTTCATCTGGTCGGTGTCGTAATCGTGGTACGCCACCAGCGCCCGCCCGGCCGCGTCCAGTGCCACAGCGGGCTCGCTGCCACGACGTGCCACCTGGATTCTGCCGGCCTGTGCGCAGGCCCGGTCGCGGCAGTCGAGCAGGCCGATCGAGTCGTCCAGGGCGTCGAAGTACGCGATGATCGGCCGCCCATCTGGTCGCAGGGTCATGGAGATGCGGCCGGCCCGGCGACGCTCGAGCTCCTCGCCGTGACCCCGCTGCGGCTTTTCCGTCCGGGGGGCCGGTCGGCGCAGGTGAGCACGTACACGGCGCTGGTGCGGGGATCCATGCGCGCGGCCACCGGCCGGCCGTCCGCACCGACTGCCACCGCCAGGGCGCGTTCGTTGGCGTACGGGTCGGACTTCAGGTCGGCGGACATCGTCTGTGCGGGCCGGGAACAGATCGGGTCGCCGCAGAACGTGAAGGAGACCACCTCCCGGGCAACGTCGTAGGAGTGCCTGCGCACGTGCGCGATGACCAGGCCGCCGTTCGGTCGCAGGGCGATGGCCGCGGCCTGCCACCCTTCAGGGACGGGCTCGGAGAGCGGCCCGCCGCCTTCCGGGGGAGCGCACTGTTCCCGGTCGCATATCAGCAGGCCGAGCTGAACCATGTGCGCGTCTGCATCGGGAGCACGTTTCCAGACGGCCAGGACCAGACGCCCGTCGGCCAGCCTGACGCTGCCTGCCACGGATCGGACCTCGTTCCGTCCGGTCACCCAGGTGAGCGTGGCGTCCTGGCAGGTGGGGTCGCCGCACGTGATCAGGGCGGTTCTGTTCACGAGCCGTCCGTCCTGTATCTGGGTGACCATGAGGGGCGGCCGGTCGTGGCCGGCGTACAGGCCGAGCAGGTCGGTGCGCGAGAGGTCGAGATCGAGAGCGCCGCCCGGCTCGCCGGCTTCCCGCTTGCCGCCTGCCCGCCCCGCTGCCACCTTCGCCTCCGTCACCTCCGCCCAGCCCATCGGGTTGACCAGGACGGTGCCGCCGCAGAGAAGGACGGGCAGCGTCAAGGCGGTGAACGCCCACAGGGATCTCCTGGACGCGGGGGGTGCGTCGGGAAGCATGCCGGTGATCCCGCCGGCGGCCGGTTCCTCTCCGTCCGCAGACAGGAGGACGAGGAACAGCCGGACGACCACGACCGCCTGGAAGGCCCCGGTCAGCACGATCATGACGGCGAACCCCACCCCGGTGGCGGTCGTCGCGATCGAGTCGGGCAGCTCCGCCAGGAGCCGGAAGAGCCCCCACCAGGCCAGTACGGGGATCCCGAACAGGCCGATGAGCAGCGTGAGCCCGGGGTACCACAGCCGGTCACCGCCCACGTGGTAGGCACGGGCGAGCGCCTGCCACACCGGGCGCCTCTCCAGCATCACGGCGGGAACGGCCAGCAGGCAGCGCATCACTTCGGGCGTCAGTATCACCAGGAGGGGGAACCCGAGCACCCAGAGCGTGCCGATCGCGCTGACCAGGGCCAGCCAGGCCGCCACGAGGGCCGCGATGAGCAGCAGTACGATCGCGCTGAGCGTGAGGACGGCCGGCGCGCGCCGCAGGACGGTCCGCAAGGCGACGAACGGGGGGACGGACTTTCCGAGCATCGCCCCGCCGGCGATGAGCACCAGGGCGGGGAACATCACGATGTGCGCGAAAACGGGGACGGCCCACAGCGCGAGAACCCATCGCGGAAGCGGGGACACCAGGATGAACCTGTTGTTGACCAGGACGCCCGCGTCACCGATCGCCGGGATGGCCGACAGGACGATCATGACGGCCACCGGGAGCGTCACCATGAGGGTGGGCACCGCCAGCGGTACCAGCAGCCACGTCGTCCACCAGAAACTGGGCACCAGCACGCCGGCACGCCGGCCCCGGCGCACCGCACGCGCTCTGGAGCGTGAGCGCTCGCGGAAGAGGTCTGACATCGTCGTCTCCGAGTTCCTGCCGCGGTCCGGTGTCTTCGCCGAAGGCTCGGCAGGTTCGAGCGGCATGGGTCAGGGCCATGGTCAGCACGCGAGGCGAGCCGAGCCGGTGGGACGGGAGACGAAGGGCGACCGGCGGTCAAGAAGCGTGCGACTCCCGGTTCAGCGCGCGGGATGCCGGTTGATGCGCAACGTGGCCACACTCGTCGTTCCGGCGGCCATTCGGCGGACCTGCCCGTTCCCCAGGACCGTCGCGGCTCACCCGCGGGCGGGTCTTAACCGGGAGTGAACAGACTCATGACACACGATCGCCTACTGCGACGTGGATGAGCCGTGTCCGGACCCCGATTCCCACGATGGAAACATGGCGTTTCCTCCCCGTCCGACACCACCAGGCCCGCCCCCGCGGAATCCCCAGAATCCCCAGAATCCCCAGAATCCCCAGAATCCGCAGGGTCCCGGTCCTCACCCGCCCATGAACCAGGCGCCCTACCCGACGGTGCCGCCCCGGCCCCGGCCGAATGGCAACACCGCGGTGATCGTCACGGTGGTGCTGGGCGTGGTCGTGCTGCTGCTCGGCGGCGGCGCGATCGGTGCGTACGTCTACGTCAACAGGCCGCAGGCGGTCACGGTGTCCACCCTCCCGAGCCTCGCGCCGACCACGCCGCCCCCGGCATCGGTTGCTCCCTCCCCTCCGGTGACCACGGCGCCGCCGAGCCCCTTGCCGTCCCCGTCCCCGACCGCCACCGGCGGGGAACGCGCCGGCACGCCGCTCGTTCACGAGGAGTTCCAGGACTGGGAGTACGCCTCCTACAGCGGGGAGTACAACGCGTGGAAGGTCGCCGGCTGGACGTACAGTTCGTGCGCCCCTCTGGACGTCAAGGGCGTGCTGGCCGAACACCATTGCGGGCGCGCGGTCCAGCTCGCCTTCTCGGCGGAGAACGGACACATCAAGATCCTGCAGATCATGGCGTCGTTCCCCACCGACCAGGACGCCGGCAAGGCCGCCGCCCGCATCACCCAGGCCCGCATCACCCTTGACGGACTGGCCTGGAAGAGCACCTATGCGCACACCTACGCCGGCAAAGGCATGACCATCTCGTCGAAGAACTACCTCATCGCCACGGTCGTCACCACCGACAAGACGGGACAGCCGCACACCACGACGTACCTGACGTACCTGATGGTCGATCGCATGGTGTACCTGAGAAAGCGCGACCGGGTCGTCACAAGCTGACGGGCGGCGCTATGCGGGGACCGCCGCCGCCCGGGGAGCGCTCCGGCTCCGACTGTGCCGCCGATCCGGTTGATGCGGCTGTGGACGGCTCTCTGCCGGGCGGGCCGACACGTGTCCCCCTCCACAGGGAAGCCGTCAACCGCGTCCGGTCGCCCGTCCTGCGCTTGGACGGGGACGCGTTCGTCATCGACTCCGACCAGCCCGACCTCACCCGGACCATCGTGCACGCCCGCGCCGGCCTGATCGCCGGCCCGCGCGCCGCCCGCGCCGGCCTGATCGCCGGCCCGCGCGCCGCCCGCGCCGGCCTGATCGCCGGCCCGCGCGCCGCCCGCGCCTGCCGCAACCTGCTGCTGGACGCCGGGTTCGGCGACGTGAAGGTGGAGGTGCACACCGAAGTCTTCACCGGCACGACGATGCTCGCCATGCTGACCGGCCTCGCGCAGGCCGCCCACGCGGCCGGGAGCATCACCTGGGAGCAGCGCGACGCCTGGACGCACGAGCAGGTCCGGCGTGGCGAAGAGGATCGGCTGTTCCTCGCGCTGCCGCTCTTCCTCGCCTCCGCGACTAGGCTCCATGATACCATAGGGGGGTATAGTATGAGCCTCCGAGTGTGGATCGTGAAGGAGTGCGAGCGTGCGGTTACGTCCGGCGAGAGAGGAAGACGCGCAGGTGATCGCGCGGATCTGGCACGAAGGCTGGGGTGACGGGCACCGCGGCCACGTCCCCGACGCGCTCGTGGCGGCCCGCACGCCGGAGTCGTTCCGCGAACGCGCCGCGCAGCGCATCGCGGACACGGTCGTCGCCGTCGCCCACTGCTTCCGCATGAAACGCCGCCTTTCTCTGCCCTCGATCGGCATGGGCCGATCGCTATTGGCAGCGTTTTCAAAGAGCGCAAAAGCGTCGCCCTCAGGCCGGTTCTGCGGCGGTGGCCCGCTCGACGCGTTCGGCGAGAATCGCCTGAAAATGGCGGCATTTCGAGAAATCCTCGTGCTCGCAATTCAGCGCGCCGTCGAGAAGGGCGAGCGAGGCCCGGGCGGCGGCGATGCGCCGCAGGAGGTCCTCGCGGTGGCGGTGAAGGATCTCCCGGCGGGCCGCCGGTTCTGTGGTGGTCAGTATCCGGCGGATGTCCGCCAGCCCGATGCCGGCCTCCTTGGCGCGGAGGATCAGCGCGATCCGGTAGAGGTCGTCACGGCCGTAGCGGCGGCGGTCGCCCCCGGCACGGGCGGGGGAGAGCAGCCCCATCGCCTCCCAATGGCGCAGGACGTGCGGCGCGAGCCCGAACCGGGCCGCCGCCTCGCCGATGGTCATCATCGGAGTTGACTTCATGCCGACATTAAGTCGCATGGTGGCGTGCATGTCGAACGAGAACGACCTCATCAAGCGGCTCGACGCCGCCGACGCTATGCCGGGCGCCGCCGCGCTGCGCGCCCGCTCGTACGAACTGCTGAAGCTCCGGCCTGGGGACTCCGCCGTCGATGTGGGCTGCGGTGCGGGCCGGGCGGTGGCCGAGCTGAACGACCAGAAGATCACGGCGATCGGCGTGGACGTCAGCGAAGAGATGATCGGTGTTGCCCGGCGACGCCGGCCCGAGGCCGACTTCCGCGTGGGCGACGCCTACCGCCTGCCTCTGGGCGATCACGAGGTGGCCGGATATCGGGCGGACAAGGTGTTCCACGAGCTCGCCGACCCGGCCACGGCGCTGGCCGAAGCCCGTCGCGTGCTGGCCCCCGGCGGCCGGATCGTGCTCGTCGGACAGGACTGGGACGCGTTCGTCATCGACTCCGACCAGCCCGGCCTCACCCGGACCATCGTGCACGCTCGCGCCGACCTCATCACCAACCCGCGCGCCGCCCGCGCCTACCGCAACCTGCTGCTGGACGCCGGGTTCGGCGACGTGGAGGTTGAGGTGCACACCGAAGTCTTCACCGGCACGACGATGCTGCGCATGCTGACCGGCCTCGCACAGGCCGCACACGCGGCCGGGGCCATCACCCGGGAGCAGTGCGACGCCTGGACCGCCGAGCAGACCCGGCGTGCCGAACAGGATCGGCTGTTCCTCGCGCTGCCGCTCTTCCTCGCTTCCGCGACCCGAGGCTCGTCAATACGGTAGGGGGGTATAGTATGAACATTCGGTGAGTGATCGTGAAGGAGCGAGAGCGTGCGGTTACGTCCCGCGAGAGATGAAGACGCGCAGCAGATCGCGCGGATCTGGCACGAAGGCTGGGGCGACGGGCATCGCGGCAACGTTCCCGACGCTCTCGCGGCGGCCCGCACTCCGGAGTCGTTCCGCGAACGCGCCGCGCAGCGCATCGCGGACACGGTCGTCGCCGTCGTCGAAGGCGCCGTGGCCGGGTTCGTCATGGTGGTCGGGGACGAGGTGGAGCAGGTCTACGTCGCCAGGGGGCACCGCGGCACCCCCGTGGCCACCGCCCTGCTCGCCGAAGCCGAACGCCTCGTCGCGGCCGGCGGTCACGGGCGGGCCTGGCTGGCGGTCGTCGCGGGCAACACCCGCGCCCGCCGCTTCTACGAGCGCAACGGCTGGGCCGATGAAGGGCCGTTCCACTACCGGGCGGCCGGCGAGAACGGCCCGATCGCCGTCCCGGCCCGCCGCTACGTCAAAGCACTGGCGGCAGGTCGAGGCGGACGCAGCACTGACCGGGGGCGGGGGCGAGGCGGGCCGTGACGTCCGTGGCGTTCAGACCTTCGAGCAGGCCCGTGAGCAGGCTCAGGTTCATGCCGCAGACCAGCGCGGCGTGCCGCTCGGCGAGGCTCTGGAACGGGCAGTTGCCGAGCGCGATCGTGCCGTCGGACGGGCGAGGCTCGAAACCGAGCACTTCCAAGGTCTGGACGATGCCGGTGTGCGAGGTGCGGGCTTCCCGGCCGGGCTCCTCCAGGGGTGGCGCGACGTCGGGATGGGCGGCGCGGGTGTCCGCGCCCGGCTCGTGGCGGCCAGGCCCTCCTTCGCTCGGCTCACGGCTCCGCTCGTGATGACCCGGCTCCAGGCTCCGCTCGTAGTGGCCCGGCTCCAGGCTCCGCTCGCGGCGGCCGAGTTCCCGGCCCAGCGCGCGGGCGCGCCGGTCCAGCACCGTACGCGGCGGCTCGCCCGACTCGTCGGACTCCTGGAGGGCGTCGGCGAGCAGGAGCGCGGCGGTCTCGTAGCGCCGATCCGGCAGCGACACCGCGATCTGAGCGCGCGCCCGCCGATACAGCTTCGCCGGACGGCCGGCCCCGGGACCGGACCTGCCGGTGCGGCGCTCGTACACGGCCTCCAGCAGCCCCTCCGTCACCAGCTTCTCCAGGTGGAAGGAGACGGTGGTGCGCGGGGCCTGGATCGCGTCGGCCGCCTCGTCGCGGCTCACCGGTGACGACTGGCGCACCACGTACGCGTACAGACGACGCCGCGTCGGCTCGTCCAGCGCCGCGATGGCGGAGATGTACGCCGGCCGCACACCGATGGCATCGCCCATATCTCTAAAACCCACCCTTGTTGACGGAATTACCGCACCCCTTCTAATGTTAACCAATCTTGTCATTAGAAGAAGGGTGATCATGATGAGGAACGCTTGCGACGATCGCGGACGGCCGGCATGAGCGAGTCCGTGATGCAGCCCGCCGATGACGTGGAGCAGCGGCACCTGCGGGTGGTCCGCGGCGGCGGCGTCGACCTGGAGGCCGCCCGGCGGGCGGTGACCGACCTGCTCACCGCGCTCGGCCGCGACGCGCACTCGCCGCACCTGGCCGACACCCCCAAGCGGGTCGCCCACGCGTACGCGGAAATGCTCACACCGCGCGAGTTCGACCTGACGACCTTCCCCAACGAGGAGGGCTACGACGAGCTCGTGCTGGCCCGCGACATCCCCGTGCAGTCGCTGTGCGAGCACCATCTGCTGCCCTTCCATGGCGTGGCGCACGTGGGCTACCTGCCCGGTGATCGTATTCTTGGCCTGTCCAAGCTCGCCCGGGTCGTCGAGCTGTTCGCCCGCGACCTGCAGGTGCAGGAACGCCTCACCAAGCAGGTGGCCGACTGGCTCCAGGAGCACCTGGCGCCCAAGGGGGTCGGCGTGGTGATCGAGGCCGAGCACATGTGCATGTCGATGCGCGGTGTCCGCGCGCCCGGGTCCCGCACGGTGACCTCGGCCCTGCAGGGGGTGCTGCGCGAGGACGCGCGTTCCCGGCAGGAGTTCTTCGCGCTGTCCGGAGTGCACGCCTAGCAGCCCGTACGAAGAGTCCGCACGTGCAGACAGGAGACCCACGATGACGCAACCGGCCACGTTCGTGATCGTCGGAGGCGGCCTCGCCGCGGCCAAGGGGGCCGAGGCCCTGCGCCAGGAGGGGTTCGACGGCACGATCGTCCTCATCGGCCGCGAACCCCACCTGCCCTACGAGCGCCCGCCGCTGTCGAAGGGCTACCTGCAGGGCAGTGACGAACGCGACACGATCTTCGTGCACGACGCGGACTGGTACCGCGACCACGCCATCGACGTGCGCACCGGCGTCGAGGCCACCGCCCTCGACCCCGCCGCGCACGAGGTGACGCTGTCCACCGGCGAACGCCTCCGCTACGACAAGCTCCTGCTCGCCACCGGCGCCGTCCCGCGCCGCCTGAACGTCCCCGGCGGCGAGCGCGTGCTCTACCTGCGCACCGTCGACGACTCCGACCGGCTGCGCGCCACGCTGTCCTCCGCCCGCAACGTCGCCGTCATCGGCGCCGGCTGGATCGGCCTGGAGACCGCCGCCGCGGCCCGCAACGCCGGCGCCGACGTCACCGTCATCGAACAGGAGCACCAGCCGCTGCTCGGCGCCCTCGGACCCGAGCTCGGCGCCGTCTTCGCCGACCTGCACCGCGACAACGGCGTGGACCTGCGCCTGGGCGCCCGCCTCGCCGAGGTGACCGGCACCGGCGTACGGCTCGAAGACGGCACCCACATCGACGCCGACGCCGTGATCGCCGGCATCGGCGCCGCCCCCGACACCGCACTCGCCGAAGCCGCCGGCCTGGAGATCGACGACGGCGTCAAGGTCACCGCCGGCCTGCGTACCAGCGACCCCGACATCTACGCCGCCGGCGACGTCGCCAACGCCTACCACCCCCGCCACCGCCACCACATCCGCGTCGAACACTGGGCCAACGCGCTCAACCAGCCCGCCGTGGCCGCCCGCGCCATGCTCGGCCGCGACGCCTCCTACGAGGAACCGCCGTACTTCTACACCGACCAGTACGACCTCGGCATGGAGTACCTCGGCCACGTCCCGCCCGGCACCCCGTACGAGGTCGCCATCAGGGGAGATGTGAAACGGCGCGAGTTCATCGCGTTCTGGCTGGGTAAGGACGACAGGGTGCTCGCCGCCATGAACGTCAACATCTGGGACCAGGGCGACCACCTCAAAGCCCTCGTCCTGTCCGGCGCCCCGGTGGACCGCAAGGCCCTCACCGACCCGAACGTCCCGCTCGACCGGCTGGTGCGCTGAGGACTCGAAACCGGAGGGGATGACGGCATGCAGAAGATCTCGCTCACCGCTTTGGCCCGGCAGCAAGCCGACCGGGCGGCCACGGCCGGAGGCGGCCACGCCGCCGGCACCGTCTACGGCGGCCACGAGAAGGTGCTCCGCCAGACGATCATCGCTCTGCGCGAAGGCGCCCGGCTCGCCGAGCACGAGAACCCCGGCGAGGCCACCGTGCAGGTGCTGCACGGCCGGGTCCGCATGACCGCCGGCACGCAGCAGTGGGAGGCCCGCACCGGAGACCTGCTCATCGTGCCCGACGCCCGCCACAGCCTCGAAGCGCTGGAGGACTCCCAGATCCTGCTCACCGTCGCCAAGCTGCCCTGACCGGCGGCCTCACCTGGTCTCGCGGGAGGCGGGCGGCCTCTGCCGCTCGCGCAGCCAGGGGATCAGCCCACCGGCCAGCACCATCGCGACCTGCCGCGCGGACAGCCGGTGCCGGGCGGCGTACCGCTCATCCCGGGTGGCGTTGCGGACCGTGAGCTCGGTCTCGCCCGAGCCGATCGCCCGCCGCAGATCATCCAGGACGAGCGTGTCGCCCTGCTGGATGCGGTCGTAGTCGCGCGGATCGGCGAACTCCAGCGCGAGCACGCCGAAGTTGGCCAGGTTCTGCCAGTGGATGCGCGCGAACGACACCGCCAGGACCATGCGCAGACCGAGGTAGCGGGGAGCGATCACGGCATGCTCGCGCGAGGAGCCCTGACCGTAGTTGGCGCCGCCGACCACGATGTGCCCGCTGCCGCGAGAGGCGCGCGCCCGGCCGGCGTAGCTCTCGTCGATCTGCGCGAACGTGAACTCCGCCAGCTTCGGGATGTTGCTCCGGTACGGCAGCACCCGAGCCCCCGCGGGCAGGATCTCATCGGTGGAGACGTCATCGCCGACCTTGAGCGCGACCGGCGCCTCCACCCTGCCGGGCAGCGGCGGCAGATCGGGCAGCGAGGAGATGTTCGCCCCCTTGACCAGCTCCGCCCTGGACTCCTGGACCGGAGGCGGCGGTTCGAGCATGGCGGTGTTCACGCTGGACTCGGCCGGCAGCTCCAGATGCGGGTAGGCGATGCCGAGCAGGTGCGGCAGGTCGCGCGGGTCGGTGATCCGGCCGGTCAGCGCGGCCGCGGCGGCGGTCTCGGGAGAGCAGAGGAACACCGCGTCCGCACGCGTCCCGGACCGGCCGGGGAAGTTCCGCGGGAACGTGCGCAGGCTGTTGTGCCCTTCGGCCGGAGCCTGGCCCATGCCGATGCAGCCCATGCACCCGGACTGGTGCAGCCGCGCCCCCGCCGAGATCAGCGTGAACGTGGCGCCCATCTTCGTCAGATCCTGAAGGATCTGCCGCGAGCTCGGGTTGACGTCGAACGACACCCCCGGATGCGCCTGCCGCCCCGCCACGATGGCCGCGACGATCGCGAAATCGCGCAACCCCGGGTTGGCCGAGGAACCGACCACCACCTGATCCACCGGCCGGCCGGCCGCCTCCCGCACCGGGACCACGTTCCCCGGCGAACTGGGCAGCGCGATCAGCGGCTCCAGCCGCGACAGGTCGATCTCGTCGGTGACGTCGTAGCCGGCGTCGGTGTCGGCGAGCAGCTCGGCGAAGTCGTGCTCGCGCCGCTCGGCCCGTAGGAACGCCCTGACCTGATCGTCGGCGGGGAACACCGTGGTGGTCGCGCCGAGCTCGGCCCCCATGTTCGCGATCACATGCCGGTCCATCGCCGTCAGATGCGCCAGCCCGGGGCCGTGGTACTCGATGATCCGGTTCACGCCGCCCTTGACGCCGTGCCGGCGCAGCATCTCGAGGATGACGTCCTTGGCGCTCACCCAGGCCGGCGGCTCGCCGGTCAGCCGCACCCCCCAGATCTCGGGCATGCGCAGATACACCGGTTCACCGGCGATCGCCATCGCCACCTCGATGCCGCCCAGCCCGATCGCCAGCATCCCCAGCGAACCCGCCGCCGGCGTGTGACTGTCCGAGCCGGCCAGCGTTTTGCCGGGAACGCCGAACCGCTGCATGTGGGTCGGGTGGGAGACGCCGTTGCCCGGCTTGGAGTACCACAGGCCGAAACGGTGACAGGCCGAACGCAGGAAGGCATGGTCCTCGGCGTTCTTGCCGTCGGCCTGGAGCAGGTTGTGATCGACGTACTGCACCGACACCTCGGCGCGGGCCCGGTCCAGGTCCATCGCCTCGAGCTCCAGCATCACCAGGGTGCCGGTCGCGTCCTGCGTGAGCGTCTGGTCGATCCGCAGCCCGATCTCCCGCCCGGCGGTCATGTCACCGGACACGAGATGCGATGCGATCAGTTTCTGCGCGACGTTGTACCCCATGCCGGACCTCCTCGCCGCATGATGATCATTCCTGGAGCACCTCGGCGAGCACGGCCGCCTCACTGATCTCCGCCTGCCTGGTCGCGGTGAGCAGCGTCAGCACGCCATCTCGGGCGAGCTCGCGCAAGTGCGCGACCGCCTCCGCCCGCTCGGGCTCCTCCAGCTCGCCGCGGTAGCGGCGGGCGAACTCGGCGAACAGCCCCGGGTCGTGGCGATACCAGGTGCGCAGCTCCGTCGACGGGGCGACCTGCTTGCACCACTCATCGAGGGCGGCCCTGTCCTTGGACAGGCCGCGCGGCCAGAGCCGGTCCACCAGCACCCGGGTGCCGTCGTCGTCCCGCGGCTCGTCATAGACCCGGCGCACCCGGACCTTGACCTGAGTCTTGCCTGCCATGGTGTGCCTCCTCACCGCCGGCGACCCCTCATGACACCGACGCTACGCCCGTGCACATCAAGGCGTGTTCAGCGGACGTCCATGACGGTGGCGCCTTCACGCGCTCGGAAACGTCAGGTGATGCGGAGCACTTCCACATCCTGGAAATCCCGGGTGCCCCCGTCGCCGTCATGACGTGCCGGAGCATCTACGCAGTTCTCCCGGCCCTGGGGCCGGAAACCGGGAACTCAGCGATACGCCCGCCATCACGCACAACAGTGACCCTGAGCTCCCATTCATCCTCATGCGGGGTTCGCTGATCGTCCAACCACGCGATCACCGGCTGTCCTCGGTCGCTCACCATCATGGTCACGGATCCGTCGACACCGTGCCGGGCTCTGGCGACGGGGGCGGTGTCGCACGTGCCGCGCGCGCATGAGGCCAGCATGATCAGACGAGTGTCCTTGTCGAGGTAGGCCACCAGCGCCCTTCCGGCCGCATCCAGTGACAGAGCGGGGACGCTGCCATCGGCCGCCAGCGGGACGTCGTCGAACCGAGTGCAGGCCTGGTCGCGGCAGTCGAGCAGGCTGATCGAGCCCCAGGCCTCGCGCTGCGCGATGATCGGTCGTCCATCCGCTCGCAGCGCCATCGAAAGCGCCGTGCTCGCCTGCCCGAGGCCGAACCTGCTGATCTCCGATCTCGCCACGTGCGGGGTTGTGCAGGCCGCATCGGCGCAGGTCAGCACGTAATCGGCGGCCTCACCCGCATCGGCCAGGGCTGCCACCAGCCGGTCGTCCGGGCCGACCACCAGCGCCAGGCTGTTCCCATAGATCGAAGCCCGCGTGGCCACATGGGTGGACATCCTGCGTTCGGGGCGAGAACAGATCGGGTCGTCGCAGTATGCGAAAGAGAGGGCATGTACCTTCGGGTCGTCCTCCTCCCAAGCGACGACCAGGCCGCCGTTAGGCCGTGTGGCGATGGCTACGGAACGGCCATTGCCGTGGACGGGGCCGGAGATCGGCTTACCCCCTTGCGGGGCGGTGCACTTCCCCCGGTCACATATCAGCAGGCCGAGCCGGACCAGGGCCCGGCGGTGGTCGTGTTCTCCCGGTTCCTTATTCCATACGGCCAAGACCACACGCCCATCGGCCAGCCTGGTGCCGGCCGCCACAGGTCCGTACTGCCGCGGATTATCCGACCACGCGAACGTGCAGTCGCCGTCGGCGTCGTCGCACATGAACACGCCGGCTCCGGTCACATCGCTGCTGTCCATGACCATGGTCAGCGGCCGATCGGCTCCCGGATACAGGGCCTTCAGATCGAATCTGAAGGAGCCCAGGCCGCCCGACTCCATCGACTGCCCACTGCCATGGGCCCACCCCTCTGCCAGGCTCGTTTCCGTGGCCTTCACCCAGCCCAGCGGGTTGATCAGCACGGTGCCCCCGTACACGAGGCCGGGCAGCAGCGCCGAAGCCGCGAGCACCCACACGCGCCTGGCAGCGGCGGGCGGTGCGTCCGGAAGCCTGCGTGCGACCTCATGGAGGGCCGCTTCGTCTTCCTTCAGGAGTAGCAGGACCAGGAAGATCCTGCTGAGCAGGACCGCCTGGAAAGCGCCGGTCAGCACGGACAACACGGCGAACGCCATTCCACTGGCGGCGGCCGCTATCGCGTGGGGCAGCACGAGCCGGTGCAGTCCCCACCAGGCCAGTACGGGTAGCACCACCGTGCCGGCGAGCAGTGTGTATTCGGTGCGCGGCACGCTGATCATGGCCAAGTGACGGGCGCGCCCGAGGGCCTGTCGCACCGGGCGCCCCTCCAGAAGGACGGCGGGAACAGCCAGCAGGAGCTGCATGACGGGTGTCGCCGGCAGGGCCAGAACAGGGAGCGACAGCAGCAGCCAGACCTGACCGGCCACCTCGGCCAAGACCAGACCCGCTGCAGCGATGGTCGCGATCGCGAGCAGCGCGAGCATGCCGAGCGTGAGGGTGGCCGGCGCGCGTCGCAGCACCACTCGCAGGGCGGCGAGCGAGGGCACGTGTTCTCCCCAGCATCGCTCCGGCCGCGATCAGCATCGCCGCGGCCAGCGCCACGGTCTGCGCGAGCGCCCAGCCGATCGTCAACGCGACCGCCCCCGTGAGCGCCGGCCACGAAAGCGGCGAAAGCAGGGTGACCCTGCCGTTGATCACAGCTCCCGCATCACCGATCACCGGGATGCCGAGCAGGAATCCCACGGCGGCCACCGGGAGGGACACGAGGAGGGTGGGCACCGCCAGTGGTACCAGCAGCCGCGCCGTCCACGGGAAACTGTGCACCAGCACGCTGGTGCGCCAGCCCTGACGGAACGCATGCAATCTGGCACGCCAGCGTTCACGGAATGAGTCTGACATCGTCGTCTTCGAGCTCCTGCCGCAGATGTCCAAGCCGCCGTCATCGACTGAGGGTGGTGCGTTCGGCGGTTCGAGGGCGTGGGTCAGTGCCATGGCTAGCACATGAGCTGGACGGGCGGGCGTAGCGAAAGGTGACCGGCGGCCGATGGTTAAGAAAGCCGCGACCTCAGGTTCAGCGAGGGGGCGACGGCCTTGGCTGTGGTCTGAAGGGGAACCGCGGTGCCAGGTACGGCTCTCCGCGCTCGCCGCCGTACCAGACCGCCGCGGCTGCGCGTTGATCGGCCGGGTGGGGGAGGACGTGGTCCGCGTCGCGCAGGGCCATCCGACGAGACGCCGCACCGCCGGACCTTTCCGGAGCCAGGCAGGTCAGTCGTGGCGGGGGATGCCCGACACCTCGTGATCGGCGTGGAACAGCATCTCCTGGATCAGCGAGCGGACATGGGCGTCCCGAGCCCGGTACACCACGCGCCGCCCCTCCCGCCGCGTCTGCACCAACCCGCCCAAACGGAGCTTCGCCAGATGCTGGGAGACCGAGGGGCGCGCCACGCCGAGGGTCGCCGCGAGGCTGCCGACGTCGTACTCGCCGTGGGACAGCAACCACATCAACCGCAGCCGCGTGCCGTCGCTCAGCAGCCGGAACGCGTCCACCGCCGCACCGACCTGCTCGTCGGTGGGCTGCTCAGGACGCGCCGGCTGCTCCGACCGCTCTGCCCGCTGTGACCGCTCGGCCTGCTCGAGCCGCTTGGGCGTGTCGCCGGCGGGGGAGTGGTCGTCAGGTGCGTACATGACAACGTATGCTCTCCCGCCGCCACGCGCCGGGCAAGGACGACGCGCCCGCTACCGATGGGTGAGCAGGGGCGCGTGGTGGTCGATCCCGTCCGGGCCGTCGGGGTCGGCGTGCACCGTTGCCGCCCTCAGCCGGGGCAGCTCGTGGATCAGCCGATGCTCGGCCTCCACTGCCACCGCGTGCGCCTCCACCAGCGACAACTCGTGATCCACCTGGATCTCGACCTCGGCACGCAGCGCATGGCCGATCCAGCGCAGCCGTACCGCCCCCACATGCCGGACACCGGGCACGGCGGCGAGGATCCGCTCGGCCTGCTCGACCAGCGCCGGGTCCACCGCGTCCATGAGCCGGTGGTAGATCTCGCGCGCCGCATCCCGCAGCACGAACAGAATCGCACCGGTGATCAGCAGCCCCACGATCGGGTCGGCGACGGGGAAACCGAGCGCGGTCCCGCCCGCACCGAGCAGCACGGCCAGCGAGGTGAAGCCATCGGTACGGGCATGCAGCCCATCGGCCACCAGGGCCGCCGAGCCGATCTCCCGCCCGACCTTGATCCGGTAGCGGGCGACGAGCTCGTTGCCCAGGAACCCGACGAACCCCGCACCGGCCACCCAGCCGAGCGCTTCGACGTCCTGAGGATGGACGAGACGGGTGACCGCCTCGTACCCGGCGAGCCCGGCCGAGGCGGCGATGAGCAGCACGATGACCACGCCCGCCAGGTCCTCGGCCCGGCCGTACCCGTAGGTGAACCGGCGAGTGGCCGCCCGCCGCCCGATCCAGAACGCGATCCCCAGCGGAACGGCGGTCAGCGCGTCGGCGACATTGTGCAGCGTGTCACCCAGCAGGGCCACCGAGCCGGAGAACGCGACGATGACCGCCTGGGCCACGGCGGTGACCATGAGCGCGGCGAACGAGACGGCCAGCACCCGCATCCCGCGCGCACTGGACTCCAGGGCGGCGTCCGTCCTGTCCGCGCTGTCGTGGCTGTGCGGGGTGAGCAGATGCTTGATCCCCCCGAGGGCCCGGCGGACCCCACCGTCATGCCGATGCCCGTGTCCGTGCTGACCCGACATCTCCGCCCTCCCCACCGAACCGGACAGTGAGTGTGAGCGGAGTATATGTAGTCATGTACGCACGCGACAACGAATCAGGTGCCACTCCTGCGCACCAGCACATGCGACGAATGTGCAGGTCAGGACACTTCTTCGCCGGCGTACGTCTCCAGCGGGGCTATGACCGGACCGGGCCATCTGCCCGGCCCTGTGATCGAAACCGTTCCCGGCGCCTGCCATGCACCGGCGATCCCGGATGACCTGGCTAGCAACGGCCGACCGTGGGCAGGGCAGACCCGTATGGGGGATCGTCCATCTGCTGGACCGGCGGCTACGGCAGCAGCCGATCCGCGCGAACCACTGCCGTTGCTCAGGAAGGAGCTGGGCACCGGGCCTGGCGGCTTGTCGGAGCGGGAGGCGGCCAGGCGCCTGGCGGTGTACGGCCTCAACGAGGTGCGGCGGCGCGAACGCACATCCCTGGCCGGGGAGCTGACACGGCAACTGTGTCACCCGCTGGCGCTGCTGCTGTGGGCGGCGGGTGCGCTGGCGTTCGTGGCGGGCACGCCGGTGCTGGGCTGGGCGATCCTGGCGGTGATAGCGGTGAACGCGGCGTTCGCGCTGCTGCAGGAACGTCAGGCCGAGCGCGCGGTGGAAGCCCTGGCGGCCTACGTACCCGAGCGTGCCAAGGTCATCCGCGACGGCCGGCGCCGGACCATCGAAGCCGGCCGGCTGGTACCGGGTGATCTGTTGCTGCTGGAGGAGGGCGACAAGGTGCCCGCCGACGCCCGCCTGATCGACGGCGCGGTCGAGGTGGACCTGTCCATGCTGACCGGCGAGTCGATGCCGGTGGAAAGGGCCGCCGGCCCGGCCCAGGCAGGGGTGGCGTTGCAGAGCGAGCCCAACCTCGTGTTCTCGGGCACGACCTGCGTCGGCGGGCAGGCCGCCGGGATCGTGTTCGCCACGGGCGTTCACACCGAGCTGGGACGCATCGCCGCGCTCAGCCAGCGCACCCGCCGCCGGCCCAGCCCGCTGGAGATCCAGGTCAGGAAGGTGGCGTGGCTGATCGCCATGGTCGCCGCCGGCGTCGGCGTGGTGTTCCTGCTGGTGGGCGTGTGGGTAGGGCTGCCGCTGCGGGACGCGCTGATGTTCGCGATCGGGTTGCTGGTCGCCAACGTCCCCGAAGGCTTGCTGCCGACCATCACGCTGGCCCTGGCGATCGGCGTGCGGGTCCTGGCCCGGCAGGGAGCGGTCGTCAAGCGGCTCAGCGCGGTGGAAACCCTGGGGTCCACGAACGTCATCTGCACCGACAAGACAGGCACACTGACCCAGAACCGGATGCACGTGCAGGCGTTCTGGACCCCTGACACCGGCGTGGTGACAGACGGGGACCGGCCGTCGCTGCCCGGCGAGCTGGCACGGGTGGTGACCGACTGCAGCACGGCCGCATGCGACGAGGACGGCCGGTTGCAGGGGGACCCGACCGAGACCGCCCTGATCGCGGCGGCCGGCGGCGCCGTCTCCCGGCTCGCGCACCGGCTGGCCGACAGGGACGCCCGGCTGGTCGCGGTGTATCGCTTCGATCCCCGGCTGCGGCTGATGTCGACCGTCACGCGAGACCCTCCCGCCGCCGGGCAGGGCATGCGCGTCAACGTCAAGGGCGCACCCGAGGCCGTCCTCGCGCGCAGCACCCTGCCAGAGCACGAGCGCGCGAACGTACTGGCGGCCGTCGACCGGCTCGCCCGCAACGGGCTACGAGTACTGGCGATCGCCGGCCGTCCCGTATCCGCCGCCACGCCACCGGTGCGGCGCGGCGCTGCGGAGGCCGATCTGGAGCTGATCGGGCTGGTGGGCCTGTACGACCCTCCGCGCCCCGAAGTGGCGGACGCGGTGCGCCGCTGCCACACCGCCGGGTTGCGGATCCACATCGTGACCGGCGACAACGGCGCCACCGCGGCGGCCGTCGCGGCGCAGGTCGGCATCGGCGTGCCGCGCCGGCACGTGGTCGCGGACGCCGAACGGCTCACCGACGGCCACCTGGACGAACTGCTCACCGACGACGCCGAGATCGTGTTCGCCCGGTCCTCGCCGGAGACCAAACTGAAGATCGCGGACGCGCTGCGCGCGCACGGGTCGATCGTGGCGATGACCGGCGACGGCGTCAACGACGCCCCCGCACTTCACCGGGCCCACATCGGCGTCGCCATGGGCCGCTCGGGCACGGACGTGGCCAGGGAAGCCGCCACCATGGTGCTCACCGACGACAACTTCGCCACCATCGTCACCGCGATCGAATCGGGCCGCCGCGTCTACGACAACGTACGCAAGTTCATCGTGTACATCTTCGCCCACGCCGTTCCCGAGATCGTGCCGTTCCTGGTCTTCGCGCTGAGCGGCGGGCTGGTACCGCTGCCGCTGACCGTCCTGCAGATCCTGGCCATCGACCTGGGAACCGAGACCCTTCCGGCGCTGGCGCTGGGCCGCGAGCCCGCTGAACCCGGCCTCATGAACCGCCCTCCCCGCCCCGCGTCCCAAGGCGTCATCTCCCGGGCCATGCTCGTCCGCGCCTGGGGGTATCTCGGCGTGGTCTCCGCCGTGCTGGCGATGGCGGTGTTCTTCTACGTGCTGTGGAGGGCCGGATGGCACCCGGGCGACCGACCGGACCCGGCCGGCCGCTCCACCACGCCTACCTGACGGCCACCACGGCCACGTTCGCCGGACTCGTCGCCTGCCAGGTCGGCACCGCCTTCGCGGCCCGCACCGACCACGCCTCCCTCCGCGACGTCGGCCTCGCCGGCAACCCCCTGCTGCTGGGCGGCATCGCCTTCGAGCTGGCCTTCACCGCCGCCCTGATCTACCTGCCGCCCCTTCAGCGCATGTTCGGAACCGCGGCGCTGCCCCTCGACGTCCTCGTCCTCATCGCCGCCTTCCCCGTCATCGTCTGGGGCACCGACGAGCTCCGCCGCTGGGCGCTCCGCCGTCACTCCCCGCGAACGACCACCTGAACCGCCGACGCTCAGACGCTTCAAGGCGCCGCCCGGCCCACCTTTCCTTGAGGTCCGACGCGGGGGAGCGAGGGAATCTCCGGAAACAACTCTGCCCGCGATAGAACGCACACCCGGCGGGGCGGGGCGAGGCAGGAGAAGATCGCAGGCCGGGCTGATGCGCCCCGCCGGCCAGACACAGGTAGCTTGAGGCGAAGGCCGGCGGCCGCTGTGAGGCAGCGTATGCCTCACAGAAGACCGCCACGATCCCGGAGGACCCGCAAGCAGCGCTGGACGCCGACCCGGCCACGGCCGAGTTCTTCGCCGCACTCGACAGCCGGAACCGCTACACGATCCTCTACCGGGTGGGCGACGCCAAAAAGCCCGAGACACGGGCAGCGCGGATCGAAAATGTAGGTCACCACGATGGTCGGTACGCAGCAGGGCGGCATGGAGAAGGGAGGCCTTGGGTTGCCGAAGACACTCGGATGAAGGCCGGCTCTACCGGCTGGAAGGTTGAGCACTCGAAGAGCGGTGAAACGGAGCTGCGCAGCGCCGACTGCAAGTGGGGGAGCAGGTATGGCCGCCGAACCGTCAGCGGGAAGCGAAAAGGCAGGACGAAGAACGCCGCCTGGGCGACGGCCGAGCCGAGTACGAGGAGCGCATCCAGGCTGGGGGCCAGGCCGCCGCCCTGCACCTCGCGGTGGCCGAACACGGCGGCATCGCCGCCCTCGAACGGCAGGTCGGCATGGCCCTCGTCGACCGCAGCGGGCGTACCGCCCGGCTGACCACCGCCGGGCGGCGACTGGCCGGTCACGCGCGCCACGTTCTGGCGAGCCTGGAGGCCGCTGAGACCGATCTCGCCTCACTCGGCGGCGACCTGCGCGGGACGCTCGCCGTGGGCACCATCGCCACGCTGGGCCGTACGCTGCTGCCCGCCGCGCTGACCACGCTGCGATCGCGCTCCTGCCCGCCATCGCCACGCCCCACACGCTGGGGGACGCCACCAGCGTCAGGCTCCTCGGCGCCCACCGGCCGGGCATGCACCGTACGCTCTATGCCGCCATCCGCCAGGGCACCCGCGAGCACCCGCTGATCGACCGCTTCCTGGACGCCCTGGCCACCAACGCCCGCCGGTTTCCCGCGCTCCAGCAACAGGCCTGAACGTCCGCGCCACAGCCATCGGCAGGCGAGGCCACCCGGCCGGACACGGCTTTCCTCCATGGCGGAGACCCGCCGGGGCGAGCGTCCGCCTCAGCGGATGTCCGGTCCGCTCTGTTTGTCCCGCGCCCATTCGGCCCATTCCGCCAGCGCACCGTACAGCCGGATCGCCGCCTCGATCGCGATGCGGAACGACTGCACCTGCGCGCCGTCGCCGAAGTCGCCCCGGTCCTTGGCCTCCGCGTAGGCCTGGTACTTGGCCAGCTCACCCCGGTAGAAGGCGGCCTCGCGGTCCAGGTGGGCGCGCAGTTCGGCGGGCTCCATCAGCCAGAAGAACGCCGAGCGCAGCAGCGGCTGGAGCCGCATCGTGTGATCGACCTCGCCCTCGGTCAGCCACTGGCGTACCGTGGCGAGCCCCGCGTCGGTGATCCGATAGGCCTTGCGCCGCCGCGGCCCCTCGCTCTCGACCTCGATGAGCCCTTCGCCCGCCATCTTGTTGAGCTCGGCGTAGATCTTCGGGTGCTGGGCCGGCCAGACCGAGCCGAGCACCTCCTGAAACCGCCGGGCCAGGTCATAGCCGCTGGCGGGCCCTTCGGCGAGCAGGCCGAGCAGGCCGTACCGCAACGACATCGGCGCCATCCTTTCCGGCACCCATCTTGACATGTTCCTTGGGACATGTGCACGCTGCGATATGTACCCAAGGACATGTCCCCGAGGACTTGTGGAGGCTGGCATGCCCCAGGCAGTACTCGGCGCCGGCGGCGGAATCGGCCCGGCGTACGTCGCCAAGGCCTTCCTGCCGTTACTGCGGCAGGGCGGCGGCGGAATCGTCAACGTCAGCGCCTCGACCGCACGCGCCCCCATGCCGCTGCCGTCCGGGCCGTCCGGGCCGTCCGGGAGCAAGGCCGCGCTCGCCGCGCTGGCGGACGCGCTCCGCCTGGAAGCGGCCGCATGGAACGTTCCCGTCACCGTCGTCGAACCCGGCAGCACCGACACCGGGATCATCACCGAGGCCGAGAAGAACGCCCGCGCCGCCGGCGTGCTCCAGCGGCTCCCCGCCGGCCTGCCCAGGATCGGAGCGCTGGCATGAGGACGATCGTGCTGGTAGGAGCCACCTCCGGACTCGGCAGGCTCGCCGCCCAGCGGCTCTGCGCCGCCGGTCACCGCATGGTCCTGATCGGCCGCGACCCCGCCCGCGCCGCGAGCCTGGCCCGCGAACTGCCCACCGCCACGGTCATCACCGCGGACGTCGCCACCGCCACCGGAGTCGCACAAGCGGCCGGGCAGGTGGCGGACGCGGTCGACCGGATCGACACCCTGGTCAACAACGCCGGCGTGATGACTCCTGAACGCCGCGAGACCGCCGAGGGCATGGAGCTCAACTTCGCCGTCCACCACCTGGCGCCCTACTCCATGACCTCCCACCTCCTGCCCCTGCTGCTCGCGGGCGACGGCCGGGTCGTCAACGTCAACTCCGAAGGCCACCGTGCCCCCTTGCGCGGCTCGGGCCCGGTCACGCTGGACTTCGACGATCTGCAGAGCCGGCGGGCCTACGACCCGTTCCTCGTCTACAGCCGTACCAAACTGGCCAACCTGCTGTTCACGTACGAGCTGCTGCGCCGCCACCCCTCGCTCACCGTCGCCGCCGTCCATCCCGGCATGGTCCGCACCGATCTCGGCCGCGACTTCCCCCTCGCCATCCGGATCCTCGGCAACGCGATGGCGGGCTCCGCCGCGAGCGGCGCCGAACCCGTCGCACGGCTCGCCTCGGACGCATCGGTCACCGCCGGCGCCTACTACAACCGGCTCACCCCGGTCGCCTCCTCACCCGCCTCCTACGACCGGGCGGCCGCCGAACGCCTCTGGACGGAGACCGTCAAGCTGCGCGGCCCCTTCGGCGCCGGGCATCAGGGCCCGTTTCAGCAGCCGGAATGAGGAGTTCCGGGTGAGGGCCGTCGCCACTGACACGCACGACGAAGGCGCCGCTGCCCCCGGGACCCGGGGGCAGCGGCGTGTGGGAGCGGGGTCAGGCCGCTGCGGGGCGGCAGGTACGGTCGCCGACGAACAGGTCATCGACGGCCCACCAGCCGGACAGCTGGCCCCGGTAGTGGAGGCGGACCCGTACGTCGGCCTGCCCGGCGGCGTCCGGCAGCGGGATGACGTGCACGGCCGGTCCGGGTGCGCCGGGGAAGCCCTTGGCCGACCACACGGTCTTCCAGGTACGTCCCCCGTCCACGCTGAGGTCGACGCCGGTCGTGGAGTTGACCGCCGGCCTCAGGTCGTGGGCGAACTCCAGGGTCACCGAGCTCCTGGCGGTCAGGTCGTAGGAGGGGCTGGTCAGGTAGGTGTCCTGAAGGTGGCCCTTGCCGGAGTTCAGGGAGTCCACGATGGCGAACCCGCCCGTGCCGCCGGTGTGGTTGCCCCGTCCGCCGTCGTCGGTGAAGACCCAGCCGGGCTGGTGGGTGTAGTTGGGGATGCCGGGGTCGACGTTGGTGACCGTCCAGCCCTTGGGCGCCTTGGCCGCGTCGAACGGCTCGGTGCTGCCGTCGCGGATCACCTCGTAGCCGCGGGCGACGCAGGACAGGGAGACGGTCAGGCCGATGTCGAACCGCCGGCCCGTCTCACCCATGGTGACCTGCTGGACGGACGGGTCGTAGCCGGGCTCGGTGGGGCGGGTGGTGAGGGTGTAGGTCATCGACGGGAGCAGAGGCAGGGTGTAGGCGCCGGTTTCGGGGTCGGACTCGGCGCTCCAGGTGTGGCCCTTGCCGTCGTCGGCGGTGATCTGCGCGGCGAGCCCGCGGCCGAGGCCGGAGGCGTCGGCGACGGTGCCGGTCAGGTCGATCCGCTCGGTCTGCGCCAGGGCGACGTCCAGGGTGAGGGAGCCGTCCTTGTCCAGGGTGGCGGTCCTCGTCGTGGTCTGGTAGCCGAACGCCTCGGCCTTGAGCCGGTACTCGCCGGCGACGAGGGTGTAGCGGTAGGTGCCGTCGGCGCCGAGGGTGGAGGTCCGGGTCAGCGGGCCGGTGAGGGTGACGGTGGCGCCCTCCACCGGCCGGCCGGTGGAGGCGTCCGTGACGGTGCCGGCCAGCGTGGCGGTGCCGCGCGTCCCGGCCTCGACCAGGGCCAGGGCGTCGAGGCGGCCCTCGCCGTAGACGGCGTTGTCGGCCGCGGTGCCGCCGCAGCTGGTGTCGTCGGTGTCGATGGCCGACAGGTCGAGCAGCAGGCGGGTGGCCGCGATGTCGCGCACGTACTCGGGGCGGGCCGACCACAGCAGCGCCACCGCTCCCGCGACGTGCGGCGCCGCCATGGAGGTGCCGTTGTAGAAGGCGTAGGAGCCGCCGGGCACCGAGGAGCGGACGTTCACGCCGGGCGCGGAGATGTTCGGCTTGATCTCGCCGTCCTGGCCGGGACCGCGGCTGGAGAAACTCGCGATCTTGTTGTCGGCGTCGTACGCGCCGACCGAGTAGTTGATGATGCGCCCGCCGGGCGATCCCGAGGTCTGGCAGCCGGGGCCGTCGTTGCCGTTGGACCAGATGCCCATGATGCCGGAGGCAGCCCAGGCGAGCTGAATGTCCTCCATGAACGGCTGGGTGGTCAGGCTCGCGCCCCACGAGTTGTTGACGATGTGCGGGCGCTTGGACGCGTCGGGATTGGCGCCGGTGGAGTCGGTGGGCGCGAGCATCCACTGCGAGGACGCGACGAGCGCCTCCTCCGAGCATGTGCTGCCGGTGCAGCCCTTGGCGGCGATCCAGCGCACGCCGGGGGCGACGCCGATCTGGTTGCCCTGGCCGTCGTCGCCGGCCATGGTGCCCATGGTGTGGGTGCCGTGGGAGTTGTTGTCGCACGGCGCCTCGCTCGGGCACTCGCGCAGCGGGTCGTACCAGTTGTGGTCGTGGGTGAAGGTGCCGTCGGCGTTGGCGCCCCGGTAGCTCGTGACCAGGGCGGGGTGGTCGTACTGGACGCCGGAGTCGATGTTGGCGACGACGATGTCCTCGCCGCGGCGGCCGGTCCGCTCCCACACGTCGTCGGCGTTGATGTTGATCAGGCCCCAGGTGAGGCCCGTGTCGGCGGCGGCCCCGGCGAGCGTGCTCCGGGTCGGCTCGGGGATGGTGTACGTGACCGGCGCGCGGATCTCCTCCACGCCGGGTAACGCCGCGATCTTCTTGGCCAGCGCCTGCGAGGCGTTCTTGACGTAGACGGCGTTGGTGACCCAGTACGCCGTGGACTTCACGCCTTCCGCCGTGAGCAGCTTGCGCAGCGGCTCCTGGTCGCGGCCGGCTCTGGCGCGCAGCCGCTCGACCACGTCCCGGCCGCGGGCGGTGCGGCCGGCGATCTTCTTGGCGGGGGCGAGGTCGGCCTTGCCCGACAAGCGCACCCAGAAGTCCGTGGTGGGGCGTGCGTCGAAGCTCGCCAGCACCTCCGGCGCGATCACCGGGTCGCCGGCGGCGGCGTGGGCGGGGACGGCGCCCGACAGGGCGGTGGCCAGCAGGGCCAGGGCGCACGCCAGGGCGGGTGACCTTCGCAGAACTCTCATGTCACTTTCTCCCGCAGCTCAGGTGGGCGATCAGGCGGCGCGGCAGCAGCTGCGGGTAGCCGATGTCGGAGGGCTCGGTCCGGGTGGAGGCGCCGGTCACCCACACGTCGTCGGGGCCGCTGCCGTCCACGTCGTAGAAGATGAAGCCGAACGCCTCCGGCTGCTCGCCCTGGGGCGTGGCCTCCTGCCAGGAGACGCCGTCCCAGTGCTGCACGTGGAACTCACCCATGCTGGTGTCGTTGGTGAGGGCCCACACCTGGTCCGGGGCGGGGGCGTACAGCTTGAAGATCTCGCCGCCGTAAGGGCCGGGCTCGGGCGCGGGGACGGCGGCCCAGCTCCGGCCGTCCCAGTGGAGCAGGAGCGGGCTCGGGCGGCTCTGGCCGCCGGAGATGCCGGCGATCCAGACGTCGTCGGGGCCGGTGGCGTCGAGCGCGTACACCATGCCTTCCGCGCCGGGGACGGGCAGCTCGACGTCGGCCCAGGCCGTCCCGTCGTAGCGCAGGACCAGCGGCTGGTACCCGCCCGTCTGCTCGTTCTTCTGATACCCGGCGGCCCAGACGCCGCCGCCCGGCAGCGCCGTCACCGTTCTCAGGTTGGCGGTGGCGCGGCGGGCGGCGGGGTGGTCGACGGCCGTCCACTCCGTGCCGTCCCAGCGCTGGATGAGCGCACCGCCGGCCGGCCCGTCGACGCGGCCCACCGCCCATGCCTCGGAGGAGTTCACCATGGCGACGTCCGACAGCCAGGCAGGTCCGCTCTCCGGGTTCTGCGACGGGCCCGCCGGGGTGAGCGTCCAGCGGTCGCGGTCGAGCCGGGCCAGCACGCCCGTCCCGTCCGGCTGGTAGGCGCCGTGCAGATTGACCAGCGACCAGCCGCCGCCGGCGGTGAACGAGCCGGCGCCCACCTGGAAGCGGCTCCCGGTACGCGGCGGCACGGGGATCTGGGGGCCGTTCTCGTCCAGCTTGCGGCCGTTCCAGCGCAGCGACCTGACGCCCTCCTCCAGCTGCTCGGAGAAGCGCACGTCGTCACGCGAGACGACGTCGACGTCGACGACGCCCTCGCCGGCGGGGGCGTCGAACATCGTCCAGGCCGGTACGCAGTCCGTCCCGGCCGCGGCGGGAGCCTGCGCGGCGGAGGTGGCGGCGGTGCTCAGCAGGGCGGTGAGGCCGGCCGCGGCGGTGACCCGCACGGTGGCGCTGCGCAGCCGGCCGCGGGGAGATCGTGGTGTTCTCATCGGGGTTCTCCTAGAAGGCGCCGGTGCCGTTGGGGGTGCCCATGCCGCTGGGCCCGTCGTAGCCGCGCGCCGCGGTGCAGATCTTGCCGCCGCCGCAGGCGCCGTTGCTTCCTTCGGTGATGTCGTTCAGGTACTGGGCGGAGTCGTAGAGCCGGCGGCCCGCCGGGGTGGCCGAATCGGTGCCGGCCAGGCCGTACACGCCGGCGATGAACGCCGCCGCGACGGGCGTGCCGGCGGCGGTGCCCCAGCCGCCCAGGCTGGTGCTGTAGACCTGGACCGGGGTGTCGGCGGAGCCCACCGCCGCGACGTCGGCCACGGTGCGGCGGCTGCCGCACGCCCCGGCCGCCTGCCAGGCGGGCCGCGTCACGTACATCGAGCAGCCCGAGGCGGTGTCGCGCCACACGGACTCGTTCCAGCCGCGCGCGGTGGCGGAGTCCCGGTAGAGCTGGGTGCCGCCGACGGCGATCACCGACGGGTAGGCGGCGGGGACCATCTGCCGGCCGCCGTTGTTGAAGCCCTGGCCGGAGGGGGCGACGACGGTGGCCGGCGCGTGGTCGAAGTGGGCGGCCAGGGCGTTCTGACCCTCGTGCTCGGCCACGCCCCACATGGGCACGACCGCGGTGACGCCCTGCGCGGCGGCCTGATCGACGGCCGCCGCCATGCTCTCCAGCGAAGGGTCGTCGGCCTGCACCAGCAGGAGCTTGCAGTTCGGGCAGGCCGCCGCTGCGAGCTCCAGCCCGACGCTGCTGTGCACCGCCCAGGCGGTGCTCGGGGCGGGCGGTGTGTCGCCGCCGCGCTGGTTGATCTTCTTGAAGCACGGGAAGTCGGCGTCGCACGGGGGCATGCCGTTCGCCGCGCGGTACACGGCCAGCTCGTCCTCGGCCGCCGGGTTGTCGTACGGGGTGACGACGGCCACGCTCTGGCCGCCGCCGAGCCAGTCCGCGGGCAGCCGGTAGGCCTCCTGGAGGTCGGCGGCGGTCAGCGGGCCGCGGCCTGCGGTGACGCGCGGCAGCGGCTGATCGCCGCCTCCCGCGCCGGCGCGCAGCAGGCACGTCGCCGGGCCGATCTCCCGGGCGTCGCCGGGGCAGGCCGCGCCGGCGTCGGGCGGCGCGGCGGTGGCCCCGGCAGAGGTGGCCGCGGCTGACGTGGTGAGCAGGGTCAGCGGGGCGATCGTGGTGAGCAGCAGCGCCGCCACGCCCCCGAGCGTCGTCCATCGGTGGGTGCGCATGTCAGGTCTCCCGGTCAGCCGGCGAGCCGGTAGGCACGGATGTTGGTCTGGGTGACGGTGCTGCCGTCACCGGCCTGCGCCGTGACCCGGAGCGACACCCAGCGGACCTGCTCGGAGTACTCCGGGTGCATGATCGGCGCGGTGAACGTGCCGTCGCGCCCGGCGGTGGCGGTCGTCGGCGCCGACCAGGTCCGGCCGTCGTCGTAGGACACCTCGAGCGTGGCCCGCACGCCGGTGGGCTTGGCCTGGTGCTGCTGGTGCGACACCCGGAACGCGACGTCGAACCGCTCCCCGGCCCTGGCCCGGGAGTCGAGGTCGAGCGGCAGGTCCCAGTGCACGAACAGCAGCGGCAGGAAGGAGCACCGGCTCGTGGCGTCGGCGCACTGCACGGTGCGGGGCAGCTTGGCGGCGGCGTCATGCGGGCCGCTGCGGAAGGTCCATTCGGTACGGCTCGGCGACTGGGGATTGCCCTGGGCGGCGAAGTCCCACACCAGACGGTAGTCGGCCGGGCGCGGCGCCAGCGGCAGCGACAACGGCATCGGCCGATAGGGCTGGTAGCCGCCGGTGCCCAGGTCGAAGACGAGCCCGCCGTCCCGGTAGAACATGGTCCGCGACGCGGCGTACGTCTCCGACGTCGAGTGCAGCGGCGCCGAGTCGGCGAAGCCGTTCAGGTAGACCGAGCCCAGCGAGCCCTGCCGGCAGGCCAGGCACACCTGCAGCAGCGGTTCGTCCACCACCGTGCTCGGGCCGCCGACGCCGAGAAGGGTCTCCTGCACGTAGGTGGCGGCGGCCGACGGCGTCCGGGGGCCGAGGTTCCACACCTCTTCGATCGTCTCGCCGGGGCGCAGCTTGCGGCGCTCCCCTTGGATGACCTCGCCGGTGTCGGCGGACATGACGTGCTGCCAGTACGTCTCGTTCGGCCTGGTGCTGTAGACGTAGTCGACGCGGTCACCGGCGGCCGGCAGGTAGCCGTGGCTCGCGTCCGACCACCCCCACGGCAGGAACACGGTGGACCCCCTCGTCGTGGGGCCTGGCGAGGCGGCGTCGGAGGCCGTGTTGTAGAGCGTGGAGCGCACCGTGGCCAGCTCCGGCTTCTTCACGGCCGGCGTCAGCTCGCGCGGGACGGTGTCGCCGTAGGCGAACACCAGCTTGTACGTCGCGCCCATCTCGGGCCCCGAGTCGGCGTTCTCGGCCAGCAGCGTGAAGCCCGTGAACTTGAAGTCGCCCTGCTTGACGCGCTTGGTCGGGGTGACGTAGAGGTCGGGGCTGCCGGTGACCGGGTCGGAGTAGGTCTGCCAGATGAAGCCCGCGAGCAGCCCTGAGGGGCTGATGCCCGACTCGTCTCCGGCGGCGCTGGTGCGGACGAACGACAGGGAGTCGGAGCGGATCAGCGGTGCCTGCGGCGGCGAGGCCAGCGTCGGCCGGTAGCGGACCGCCTTCCTGGCGTCCAGCACCACGCTGGTGTCGGCGCCGACCCGCACCTCGGGCTCGATCACCAGGGCCGTCTCCGACGTCAGGTCGGTGGCGGGGGCGGTGAGCACGCTGGCCATGATGCTGTAGGTGCCTTCCGGCACCATGAACGACTTCTTACCCTCGCCCGGGTAGGCGAAGGCGAAGGTGGCCAGGGCTCCGTCGCTGACGTTCTGGACGGCTCCGATCATCGTGCCGGGCGTGCCGTCCCTGGCGATGGAGTCGACGGTCAGCATGTAGTAGGTCGGCTCCTTGCCGCCCCTCTCGGCGGGCTTGCCGGCCGGCTTGCCGGCTGGCTTACCAGTGGCCAGCGGCGACGGCGGCGGCTCAGGGGCGCCCTCGGGGACGGCCAGCTCGATCCGCTCGATCCCGGGCAGCGTGCCGGTGGCGTCGCCCTTCGCGGTGCGCCAGGTCTCGGCCAGCAGCCTGCCGAGCTCCGGGGCCTCCTTCTTGGTCACCGTCGCGGTGGCCGCGCGGCCGGCGGCGGCGGTGACGCTGGTGGCGGGCAGAGCTTCGGCCCGAGCACGATCGGCCCGTACGGTGACCGGGAGGGTGGCGCTGCGCTCGTCGTCCAGCTTGGCCCGTACCAGGTAGCCGACGTTGAACAGGCGCAGGTCGATGGTCTTGCCGAGGTAGGGCACCGCCTCCGACGGCACGACGTAGGTGTCGCCGCCGAGGGTGAACTGGGAGAACGCGCCCCCGGCCGGGCCGCCGCCGGGGAGCCTGCTGACCTGCTGCCGGCCGCGCTCGTCGACGGCGACCTGGAAGCGGTCACCGGTCAGCAGGGTCACCGTCGAGGTGCGCGCCTCAGGCCCGGTCGTGGCCGGTGCGTCGGTGTGGGGGATGGGATCTTGGGGCGGGGCGGCCGCGGCGGGCGCGGCTCCCGCCGCCAGTGCCAGCGCCAGGCCGGCCGCAGCCAGGAGGCGTGCGGAGCCTAACCGGTGGTGGAATGTCATAACTGTCCCGCTTTCTGGCCGCGCCTGTCCGGCAGGCGTACGACGTGCTGGTTCACAGCGGCTCGTGTGCGCCATCGGGCGCCGGCTCGCTCAGAAGGCCCTCATCGGACACACCGTCCGAGCCGGCATCGGGCTCAGTGCCGGGCTCAGTGACGGGCTCTGTGTCGGGTTCGGCATCGGAGTGGGCGTCCGGCTGGATGTCCGGTTGATCGTCAGACATGAAGAGCATGATCACGTGGACCGGGCCGGCGGCGCGATTCGGCAAATCACCCAATTAATAGGAAAAGGCGATTTATGTCGGTGTCTCGTCCAGCAGCCCGGCGGTCGCCGCCGCGGTGACCAGGGCGGTGCGCGTGGCGGCCGACAGTTTGCGCATGGCCGCGCTGAGATGCCGCTCCACCGTACGCGGCGACAGGCTCAGGCTCTCCGCGATGCGCTTGTTGGTCCATCCGAGCGCCACCAGGCGGACGATCTCCACCTCACGCGGGGACAGGCGGTCGCCGTACCCTCTGCGCCCGCCGCGCCACGGCCTGGCCACCTCGACCCCTTGCCCGCGCAGCAGGTGAGCGACCCGGTCGGAGTCCCAGCGCGCGCCCAGCGCGGCCAGGCCTCGCTGACACTCCTCCAGCACCGTCAGCGCCCGCTCGTGCTCGCCGGCGTCGAGCAGGCATCGGCCCTGGCGCTCGGTGGCGAGCAGCGCATCGTACGGGCGGGGCAGCGCCGCCCACATCGCCGCGGCCCGCCCGAACAGGCCCGCCGCCTCCCGCGGGTCGGCGGCGACCATGGCCTGGCAGGTCACGACCGCCGCGGCGGCGGCCGGAGCGTCACGTCCCGCCATCCCGGCGGCGAAGGCCGCCGTCAGCTCGGCCCGCTCCCGCGTCCGCCCGGCGGCCAGCAGCACGTCCAGGTGAACCGGCAGCAGCTCCGTGGCCCACAGCCACACGTCCTTGCGGGCGATCATCTCCAGCATCGGCCCGGTGATCTGCACCGCGGCCTCCGGCTCGCCGCGCGCGAGCAGGATCCTGGCCAGCGCCGCGTCGGGGAAGATGAACGGATCCGCGTGCCCGCGCACCAGGCTGGCGTCGAGAACCTCGCGCAGCCGCTGCTCGGCCCGCTGCGGCACACCGCGTGCCAGGTCGAGAAAGCCGAGGATCATCCGGGCCTCCAGGCGGGTCGCCGAGCTGGCCTCCTCCGAGCCGGCCAGCTCGGCCGCCACGTCGTCCAGGCCGTCCCAGTGTCCGGCGTGCCAGGCCAGGTGCGCCCGCGCCAGCCTCAGCGCGTCCTCGACCCGGCGATAGCCCGCCCGTTCCACCAGCGCCGCAGCCGAGTCGAGATAGGCGCGGGCGTCGTCCTGCCGGCCCCACAACGTACAGAACTGACCGACCATCAGCCGGCCCCGGGCGATCTCCTGACGCTCCAGGCGGCTGTCCCCGTCGGCGGGCATGGCGCGCGCCACGCGCCAGCCGTCCTCCTCACCGAGGCACAGCAGCGCCGCGGCCTGATTGGCCAGGAACTCGGCCCGCTCGACCGGCAGGCGGACCAGCGGGAAAAGCCGCTCCGCCCGGCCGGCCCACTCCAGGTGGCGGGCGCGCGGCCAGGCACGGATCATCGGGTTGGCCAGCAGCAGCATGGCCTGGACGGCGAGGTCGGGCCGGCCCTCCAGATCCGGCATGGCGGCCTCCAGGCCCGCCATCGCCGCCTCGAACTCGCCGAGGTGGAAGCGGAGTCGCCCCAGCCGCAGCCCGAGCTCCCCCCTGGCCTCGGCCGGCAGCCCGGGATGCGCGAGCGTCTCCTCCAGCGCGGCGCGCACCCGCTCACCCAGCCCCAGCAGCGGCTCGGCGGTGACGGAGACGGCCGCGCCGAGCCGCCTGGCCAGACGGACCAGCCGCTCCACCGGGTGGTCGGCGGCGGTCAGCAGGTCCAGCATCATGGCGACCGTCATGTGGCCGTCGCCCGCCTCCATGGCGAGCTCGGCCGCCGCCTCGGCGTGACGGCACCACTTCTCGACGTCGCCGGACTCCCGGAAGTGGCGGCACAGCCGTACGAGGGGAGGATGCTCGCCCTCGCTCAGGGCCAGGGCCGCGCGGTGGTGCAGGCGACGGCGCGACGGGATCGGGATCGCCTCGGCGACCGCGCGCGAGGCCAGGACGTGGTTGAACCCGAACTCACCCCGCCCGGACTCGCGCAGCAGGCCGGAGGCGAGCGCGACGGCCAGGCCGTCGTGGACGGCGGCCTCGTCGAGACCCGCGACCGCCCCGATGAGCGCCTCACCGGCCGGCGCCTCCAGCACGGCGGCGGCCTCCAGCACGGCGCGGGTGGCCGGGTCGAGCCGGGTCACCCGTTCCAGGACGGAGTCGCGCACCGTGGGCGGCACCCGCAGCTCTTCGGTGATCCGGCGGCGCCAGCCGGTCTCGGACCGGAAGATGTCACGCCGGGCGCGCAGCAGGCGTACGGTCTCCACCAGCGCGAGCGGAATGCCGCCGGTGTGCTCGTGCAGGAACGCCGCGAAGCGGTCGGACACGTCGGAGGTCGCGAACATCGACTTCACCAGGGCGCCGGTCTGCGGCACGTCCAGCGGCTCCAGCGCGATGCGTTCCCAGGCCATGTTCCTGGGCGGGCGCGAGGTCAGGCGCAGCAGCGGCGAGCCCGCGGCGACGTCGAGCGGCCGGTAGGTGACCACGATCGAGCGCGCGGCGCCGCGCGAGGTGGTGAGCGTGAGCAGCCAGTCGAGCGTGGCCGTGTCCGCCCAGTGCGCGTCCTCGACCACCAGCACGTCCACGCCGAGCGCGTCGATCAGCTCGCCGAGCGCGCGGAAGAGCCGGTGACGGGTCTCCTGCGCATCGGGCAGCGCCTCCAGCGCCGGCGGCAGCCACGCCGCCCACTCCGGGAACAGCGTGCGCAGCGCCCCGGCGAGCGGGCTCAGCGCCAGCCCGTCCAGGCGGCCGTCGAAGGCCCGCAGCCCGTCCACCACCGCGCCGAGCGGGAACGGCTCCCGCAGCGGCGGGCATGCGGCCATCAGCACGGTACGGCCACGTAAGGCGGGATCGGCCAGGCACTCGTCCAGCAGGCGGGACTTGCCGATGCCGGCCTCGCCCTCGACGAGCACGAGGGCGTTCTGGGACACCGCGGCGACCATCGCGGCCATGGCGTCGTCGCGGCCGATGAGCGCCGGCGGGAGCGCGTCTGAGGGCGACCCGCGCCGAACGTGAATATCTTTCATCCGTTGTTGGGCTGTATATCACGTCCGAACCGACAAAGAGCGGCCGCCTCCCCGGGAGAACGACCCCTCCAGGATGCCGGCATTGATCGGGCCAGGGCCGGCCACGTCAACGCGGATGCGGTTGGGCAGAAGTTCCCGGGCCAGGCCGCGGATCATGACCACTGCCCCGGCGGCCGCCGCGCCGCACCTGACCTGCCCGCCGCCGAGACGGCATCCCCAGCGACCCGCCCGCCATCGCCACGCCCGAATGGTCGGGGGACGCCACCGGCATCCGACGCCCGCCGGGAGCGGTGACCACGAAGCAGCTCCTGCGTGCTCGCGCCGCGCGATCAGCAGCCTGGTCGAGCGCTGCGTGGGCAAGCTCAAGCAAGCGCGCCGTGGCCGCCCGCGCTGGCAGCAGGCCAACTGCCTAGCAGGTGTCACCATCGCCTCACTCATGCTCGGCCTCCGCAACACCGAGATGTCAGACGCCCTCGGGACGCTTCAGGTTCGCCCGGAACGGCACTTGCACAGCCGACGGCCTGGGTTGGCGCAGGTCGAGGAGGCGAAGGCGGATGGTCGCTGGGAGGCGGCGTGTGCTTCGCAGAAGACTGCTACGGCCCTGAAGACTTGCAAGCGGCGCTCGACGCCGACCCGGTCACCGATGAGTTCTTCGCCACGCTCGACAGCAAGAACCGTTATGCGATCCTCTACCGCATAGGCGATGCCAAGAAGCCCGAGACGCGGGCGGCGCGCATCGACAAGTACGTCACCATGCTGCGAGAGCGGAAGAAGATCTATCCCGGAGCCGGTCTGGAGCCATGACGAGCTTCACTGCAAATCGCCGGCCGACGGCTCGCGCGTCACTTGGTCGGCTGGTACGTGTCCACGTCAGACGGCTACAGGCGGTGGCATAGCCGTTCGGCTTATCGTGTCGCTTACTCGGATTCGCCGGTATTCCAAGTGGACAGTGAGAACTCCACGGTCGGGATGTCATCGAAGATGCCGGAGTTGTAGGTGATTTTGTGATGGTGGCGCGGGCTAGGCGGTTGTTGGGTGTGACGGCGCAGATGGCGGAGCCTTCGATGAAGCCGATGTCGGCGGGCTTTGCGTCTTTGTTGATGCCGAGGTTGCCGATGGAGGCGGAGGAGGCGGCGGCTGCGCATTGTTCGGGGGTGGCGTTCTTGCCGTTCCTGAGGAGGCCGATGGAGGCGGTTTGCGCGGCGCGTAGTTCGGCGGTACGGCAGGTGACGTAGTACCTGTCCGCTGCTTCCCGTTGAGCAGTGGTCAGTTCATCTTCGTCGATGACTCTGGTGGTGATGGGGCTATCGCCGCTTGGGCTGCCATCGAAATCGATGGCAATGTGCGGGTTGCAGCTGCTGCCGTCGTGGTGCGCGGTGCGGATCGTGAACGGATCTCCCGATGCTCCTCGACATACCCGGCTGTGGCCGGGGGAGGGCTCGTCGAGTCGGGCGCAGCGGGGCTGAGCGGCGTCGGCGGCGTGCGCGCCGGAGCGCTCGCGGTCGGGGTCGCGCTCGGTGGCCCGGAGGATGAAGTGAGAGTGCCCGACAAGGTTGGACAGGGCTGTGAAGATGACGCTCGCGATGCCGCAGATCCACGAGGCGATCTCAAGGAGGTTCTTCTTCGGCTGATTCGGTCCACGCTGGCGCGGTAAATGCCGCAAAATGCGGACAGTTATGAAGGTTATGGCAGCGACGGCGGCAATGGTGAACAGCGGGTCCATTACGGCTTTCTGGAGAACGTTCCCTGGGTAAGCGGCGGGCGGCATGATACCGGGATTCGCTGGTCGGGCGAAACTCGGGGCGAAATTCGGGGTGATAGGTCCAGTAATTCTGGATTATTCCGGCTCTGGTGGCACGCCGAACTTTACGGGACTGTCTCCAATGTCGGCTCCTATGGCGAGGCCGAGCCCGTACACAGGCCCCGCGTCGAGTAGGGCATGGGAATGACCGGCAAGACGATCGTCGTCGGTCCGCTCCGGGAGCGCCTGCGTACGGAACGCCTACTCCACATCATCAAGCGCAAACGGGAGAGCGGGACAGCTCTTCCTCGAGCCGATTCTGCTCGACTTGAAGGTATTCGGCCGGCTTCTCCAGCTGGTGCCGCGCGTCGTCGGGGTACGGCAGGGAAGGCCGGCGCGGCGGGGAAGCCGGGGTACTCGCTGCGAGGCGTGGGGATCATCTCGCGTAACCAGCGCCGGGCCGTCGCCGGCTCTTCCGGGGTCGGCTCGTCGGCGGTGTAGCGCGGGCCCGGGCCGTCGGGCCATTGCGCGGCCCGCGACGGATCGATGACTGCGGCGGCCGCGATCAGCGGCAGGATGAGCGACCCCGCCCAGGACCTCGCGAATGCCGTGAACGTGCGCGCGCAGTTGCCCGGCTGCGATGGCACTCGGCGCGGAACCACTCACGAACCATGGTGGTGGCCGGCTCGATGTCGCCGACGATGGACGCGTCGACGCCGTCCTTGAGTAGCGAGCACGTGTCTCCGAAGAAGACAAAGCAGACCGCCCGAACGGCCATGCCCCCTCGATCCGCGCCCTTCTACAGGCTCGTCGCCCCGTACCCCTGCGCGACGAACAGCTCACGAGCCGCCTCGGCGACCTTTCCACGGGCCCGGCGTGAGCACCCGGCTCGCTTGTCCAGCCCGCTTGACTCCATCCATGGTCAGAGTATAACTCTAGAGTGTGCCACTAGAGTTCAACTCTAGACTCCTTGGAGGAGACGATGGACCAGCCCAACGCCACCCAGAAACCGGACCCGGGCCTGACCTCAACACAGCGAGCCGAGGAGGAATCCGTCTACCGCGCACTGAAGCGCTACTACCGCACCGGCAGACCACCGTGGGACAGCGGCGTCACACCGCCCGAGCTGGTCGCCCTGGTGGAGGGGCCCGGCGCGCTGCCGCCCGGCCGTGCCCTGGAACTCGGCAGCGGCACGGGAACCAACGCCACCTACCTCGCACGCCACGGCTGGGAGGTGACGGCCGTCGACCTGATCGACCTGGCCGTCGACCAGGCCAGGCAGAAAGCCGCGGCGGCGGGAGTGGCAGTACGACTGCTGCACGGAGACGCCACCCGCCTCGACGAGCTGGACGTACCGGGCCCCTTCGACCTGTTCTTCGACCTGAGCTGCTACTGCGGGATCCCGCTGCACCGCCGCGACGCCTACGCCGCCGGACTCACCCACCGCGCTCGCCCCGGAGCACTACTGCTGATGTTCGGCTACGGCCCTGAGCCGCCCGGCAACCCGCCCCCCGAGGTCGCCTCGTGGGCGGAGGGCGTCACAGCCGACGAGCTCCGCGCCAGATTCCCCGGCTGGGAACTCCTCGACGTCACACCAGGCACCAACCCGGTGCCGACCTTCTGGTTCACGCTACGCCGAAGCGCCTAGGAAGCATCGCCGGCCATCGATGATGGGACCGCCGAAGGTAAGGCAGTCGACGATGGCCGCGCAGAGACGCGGGCTGGCGAAGGTCTTGGCCCAGCCGCTGGAGGCGATGGCCATGCTGTTGTTCTCCGCGCGTTCGGTCAGGACCTGAAACAGCAGCTCGGCACCGCTTCGGTTTCGCTCCAGGTATCCAAGTCCGTCGAAGCAGGGCAGGCCAACGCGGCTGTAGCGGGCGATGGTCTTGTGGATCTGCTTGTCGTCCGTCGAAGTCGACTCACGCAGCGTCCCTCGCCGGAGGACGGCGGCGGCACAGGACTGGTCGCAGTGGGCCACCGACGGAGACGGCCGCCGGTCGGGCGGCGGTTGGGCCGCCGCCGCTCGGTGAGCGAGGTCACCGTCACGGCCTCGGTCGGCACCTCCGGCTCAGGGCGCCGGCCTCGCCGGAGTCGGCGGCCTAGCCGGTCTTGCGGGCCTCCAGCGCGACCGCGTCGGAGGTGCGCGCGCCGGCCTGCACCCTGAATACGACAGCCGCAGGCCGAACAGATAACAGGTCGCCTGCTGCCCGCGGATCCGGGTCGTGACGTCACCCGAAGTCGGCCGCGGCTTCGGCGCCGGGCTGTGGAGGCCCGGAAGATGAACACCTCGACCGGCCCCCACGAGGATCGGCGGCCGCCGCTCGGCGACATAGCGCCACACGAACCCGGAGGACACCGGCGCGTCAGACTCGTCGAGGAACCGGTCGAAGATCCGCTGGGTGTGACGCCCTGCATGGGCGGCGCGTTCAGCTCGGCCCGCAGCATCGCGTCAATCACCAGCATGAACGGATGCAGTAGCGACGCCCAAGGCCCCATCTTCTCGCGCGGCTTCGGCTACGCCGACTCCAGCGCCTAGCGGACTGTCGGGTCCGAGACACCGTGCATGCGCATCACCGCGCCGGATCGACAGCCCATCCCGCCCGTCATGGCGGGTGGCCGCGTACAGCTCGATCTCAGAATGCCCTGCCATCAAGCCATTTCAAGGGTTGTGGCACAGCAGACACTCCCACCTCAGGCCCGATGTGTTGCCTGTACTCATCGATAAGCGTTGCCGCTAGACGCCTTCGAACCGGTTGCGTCCACGGGAGTGGGTGTCGTCGGTGCAGTGACCGCGAGCAGCGCGTGCGTTGGCTGGTGACGAGGTATCTTGAGTGTGTCTGGCGGACGAAATGATCAGCGTTCTGACCTGCGGCTCTGCACTACCGCCGGACTGCTGCAAACGGGCTCGGTTCTCACGGTTCCTCGTAGTGGCTGACCTGCGGCTTTACCTTGGGGTCACTCATCACCCTGGAGGGATCGCAACAACACAACTTGTCCTAGGGGAGTGGTGTGCGGGGTGTCACTCATCACCCTGGAGGGATTCCAACTCGTTCCGTAAGTAACCGACCGGGTCGATGGGACAGGCATTCATCACCTGGATCGCAGACTCGTTACCGCCGGCACGGTCGTGCGTCAGCATCAGGACGCTCGCTACCCGACTTCAGGGCAGAGAGGTGAACGGGATGCTGCGGTCGAATGGCTCCAGCGGCATTCCTGTGACGCGGATAGAGGCGTTGATCACGACGGTCGGTCGGCATGTGCTCAGTCCACTGGCTTGCCGGATGGCGCTGGCGCTTCGCATCCAAGCCTGCGTGGCGGCATGGATGCATCGCGAGACCACTCGCTGCCAATTCGTTCGTTAGCCTCGCCCTCTATTGCGCTGGCCGCCAGGCGGGGTACGCCTGGGAGACCTGCGCTGCCCCTGTTGGTTCATCGGAACTTCCCGGTAGAGCACGAGGTCTTGGCCGTCGCCGTTCACAGGAGGCAGGGAGCGCCCGTGGCCCGGCACTACCTCACTGCCTTTCGTTCCCCGCTTTGTCCTTGTGTTCTCGTTCGCGGTGAACCATTCGTAAGACCGGCCGCGCGGGTCTGGCGGCATCGGCTTGGAGGAGTTGGCCACCATGCCCAACGGGCGGACCCGGGGATAGTGGACGGGAAGGTCGGGGCGCCCAGCGGTTGAGGTCAGGAACATGCCCAATATTTTTTCGAGCGGCGTACCTTGCGTCGTGGTCTCGAATTCCTTGCGCGCCATGGCCATAACCTCTGAAGCATCTGGCGCAGGTGGCTCGGCGGTCAGACTGCGGTAGTAGGTCGCCCAATCTTCGTTGGCGCGCAGCGTCGTCTCCGACGGCTCCCAGCTCAGGCGAACGCTGCCGAACCCGAGCGGCTTTCCCAGACCGAGGCGGTGGAAGTGGCCCTCGGGGAGGCTGAGCAGCCAAGCCAGGGCGCCGAGCTCGAAGAGGCTGACATCGCGTACGTCGAGCGAGAAGGTGAACTCGGTGCCGGGATTCACCCACCCCTCTATGGAGCGGTTTTGGCTGTCGCGCTGCTCTTCGTCGGTCGTGGCGAAGTGCAAATCCTTCGTGAGGACAGGGTCTTTATCGGTCTCTTCCGGGGCCCGGGGGCGGCGGAACTCGCGATATCCGACGCCGATCCGCTCCTGAGTAGGATCGGTAGATGAACGCGGCTCACTCCAATAAGTGGCATTACCGGCGGTCGTGGCGTGGTGCCAGTACACTTTACGGCCTCGCAGCCGGCTTCTCCCGGATAGATAGAGGGCGGTCTTGGCGACTCTATTGCGTGGCGGGTTCTCCAGCTTTTCGCCGCCATCCTCTATTGCAAAGTAGAAGCGACCCTGGCTCGGCTTGGGATTGCCGAGGATGGCCAGAGGAAGGCCGTCTCCGCTGAATTTCGTCGTGTGGGGCTTCTCGCTCTCCTCGCACTGGACCGGTCCGACGCGCAGCCGGCCTCGGTAACCCGCCGGACGGGTGTTGGAACCTTTGGGCGCGACCCAGCCGAACAGGCGATCGGCGGGGGAGAGGCTGTTGATATCCGGCGCGGGGTGCAGGCTCTCCGGAAGCATCTCAAACGGCGTCAGCAAGGTGATGTCGCGAGGGATGGCCACAGGGTAAAGACCCTCGACAGTCTCATCCAGCATATAGGCATAGCACAGAGTGCCTTCTTCGAGGCGGGCGCGTTCGGGATCCTTCAGGTGCGCGCTCCACTCAAGCGGTTTGTTTGTGTCGCTGACGGTGTTGAAGCCTTCCAGCTCTTTCTCGGTGTGCGCTGCCCGGTAGTTGCACATGAGCATGTCCCACCGCTCGCGGAGTTCCTGCGTGACCTCCCGGAACGTGTTCGTGGGAATGAAGACGCGCTCGTGCTTCTTTTTTCCGATGTTCTCCCCGCTGACGAACACGTAGCCGCGTGTCCAGTCTGCTCCAGATGGTGGTGGGCCCTTGACGATCTTGTTCACAGTCGGTTGACGACCACTGGCGCGGATCCAGACCTCGTCGCCGTGTTGCGGCAGACTTCCATCGGGGTACCTGACCTGCTTTTTGTCGTAGCGCGGCAGGCGTACAGCATCGCAGAATTGGACCCGGAGGCCGTTCCCACCGTCGCTGATGATCCTGACCGGTCTCATGTGTTGCGCGTCACTCACGATGCGCCGCCATCCGAGCGGTTTCTTCCACTCGTCCAACACTCCGAACCGGGAGTTCGTGATGATCTCGTACGCCGAGCGCAGCATGCCCTTGACGGACGTGGCGGGCAGGTGCGGTGATCCGTTGCGGAGCAGCATCGGGTAGCGGAGGTGGCCGTCCTTCCCGGTCGGTGCGGGGAAGGCCCTGGCCGCGTCGAGCAACAGCAGCGGCGTCTCCACCCTGAGCCGGACCTTGATCGAACCGGTCCAGCCGCCCTCGTGGAGCCGGTCGTGGCCGTGGGGGAGGGCGTCGCCGAGCGGTTCCGGCCATCCGTCGCGCCGAGGAGTGGGCATGAAGGTATAGGGATTGAGGAAACGTGCTCCCTCGTCAGGCTCCACCTTGCGCTTGTCCTGATTCTTCTTACCTGAGGGAGCTTTCCCCGTACGGTTCCTGCTGGTGTTCATCAGGTGGCGGTCTCCGGGGTGGCGAGGTCGAAGCGGAGCAGGCGTTCTTCGGCTACGTAGGCGTTGCCGTGGTCAGGGTCTTGGGCGATGTACTCACGCGTCACGATGCGTGCGTGCTGTTCTGCGGGGATCTGCGCCGGGATGTCGATGGTGCCGATGCGCTCGGCGGACAGGGTCGTCCAGCCATCGATCGAACCCGCCGAACGGCCCCACAGCAGGTACGACCCTGGACGGGGGCGAGTGGCTTCGATGTCCGGAAGGCGTTCGCCGGCGTCGTCCGGCAGCAGGGCGGTGTCCTCGGTGAGGAGGACGCCGGTGCCCCTGCCGTCGGCGATGTTGACCCACCGCAGCTCGGCACGCTCGTCGAAGCAGCGGGCTTCGAAGACGTCCCGCAGGCGGACGGTTCCCTTGCGCGTCTCCAGACCGCCGGAGGCACCCACGAGAGCGACCTGGTACGCATGCGGGGCCGACAGCAAGGCGACACTGCCGGGAGCGGCATATCGCAGAAGCTCCTGGAGACTGATGTCGTTCCAGGAGACGGCGTGCAAGACGACGCTCACACCTTCACCTCCTTCAGATAGTGCCGCCACTGCCGGTCGAGGGACGCGATGTGCTCGCTCTGCAGTGCCTCGTCCAGGGGCGTGCCGCCGGGCCAGTGATGTCCGCTGACCGTGATCGACTCGACGTCGATGTCTCCGAAACCTCGTGTGATCATGCCGCCGAGGGCGATCCTCCCGCCCTGAAGATCACGCAGGACGAGTAGTAGCAGCGCCAGGCAGATGCCGCGATAGTCACCGAGGCGAGTGAGGTCCACGCTGAGACGAAGGGGTTCCCATTCGACGCCGTGCGGTTCCAGCACGCTGTAGAGGCGCTCATCTGCGGCGCCGCCGGTCCAGCGGTCGATGGCGGCATGGTCGGCTTGGTCCATTCCCGCCTCGGCGAGTCGTTTCCGCTCTTCGGAGGGGAGCGAGGGCCGCTTGGCGGAGGGGAGAGAAGGCTCGCCGCTCTCCGTGGGCCCGTCGGCCAGGATCTCCCACACGTCGGCGGGGATCTTGGTGGTGGTGACGCATTCATGTGCGGTCAGCGCACCACGTCCCCAGGCGAAGCCATCCCCTGCGGGGCTCCTGTTCGCGGTGCCGAAGAGAGCCTTGATGGCGGGAAGCTGGTCGAGCTGGGCGCGGAAGTTGACGCTGTACGCCTGCGCCGGCATCTCGCCAGACGGGCGATCGGGAGCGCACTTTCCCCGCGCGGTACGTTCGATGAACTCTGCATGGCTTCGCAGCGCACCCTTGAGAGCCCTTCCCGGCAGGTTGAGAACGTACGAACCGTCCTCGTACTTGCTGGACAAGGGGAGAGTGCCGATGACAGGGGCCTCGCCGGTCGCCCTGACCATCACCGGCGCGAGCGGCCTCCAGCGAATCTCCACCAGCAGCACATCGCGCCGCGCGGGGAGACCGGCGCCACCGGTGCTATCAAGATCCGCTCCAGAGGTCTCCCCGCGGAGCAGCGCGAGCAGCCCCTGCGGTGTGGTGAGGTCCTGCTCGTAGATCGTCTCGCCCACCAGCCGCACCACGCCGAGCCCTCCGCTCGTGGAAGCGCCGAGTGCGATCTGGCCGGCGGCCAAGGCTCCTCGTAGATCTCTCAGCCGGGTTCGATCACACTCGATCTGGTCGCCGGTGGACTCCACGTCGAGCTCCAGCCGCAGGTAGCTGCCGGCCGGGATGACCGTACGGGAGTGGAAGATCTCCGGCGCTGCGGCGCCGGTGAAACGGTCGATGCCGACGCCTTCGCGGGACGGCAGGGCGAGCGGGTCGATCAGATCGACCGGCATCCCATCGGCGTCGAGCGCCATCGAGGTGGTGATGAGCGCGTCATGGACCACCACGCGGCTGGCCTGCCCCTCATCGGACTCCCCATCCGGGACGAACCCCCACAGGTCTTCGAGTGCCTTGGGGCGGGTGTCCACGCCGCGCATCCAGGCACGCAGCGCTCCGGCCAGGCTCGTACCGGGAACATAGGGCCGGTCACGCCCGTCGACGGCCACCGGCAACGCCTCGGCGGGATCCAGCGCGATGCCACCGACGTGCAGCGGCGTCCGTACCTGCAGCCATCCGCGCAGCCGGAGCCGAACGTTCATCGGCCGTCCTGCCGTCTTCACGCGCCCACCCCCTGCACCTCAGCTCCAGCGGCGTCGCGACGGGCGCGGGCGGCAAGGCAGGCGATGAGCACTGTCGATATCGCCTCCGCGCGCAGTTCAGAACGCAGCGCTTGGACGGCGTCCGCGGTGAGCGAGAGCTCGGCCTCGGGAAGATCCAGCTTGCGCCACACCCAGTCCGGCGAGCTCAGCCGTTTCTCCAGCGCTCTCCGGGCCTTGTCAGGGTCGGGCCAGCGTGCGGTGAGCCGCGCGATCCGCCGCTTCAGGAGCGCAGGGTCCTCCCTGAGCCGGGGGAGCAGGTTCCGGATGTTGTTGAGCCGGCTGATACTCACCTGCTCGAAATCAGCGAGCACGTCGGAACTCACCGCGAGCCGTTCTGCCGCACGGCGGATCTCAGCGCGCCAGGCCGCACGCTCGATGATCCGGGCGTCGGCGTAACCGGCGTCATCGGGCGTCAGCGGCTCGGCCGAAGGAGCCGGCGCGCGTGCGGTGGCGGGGCCGGCATGCCGGCCCTGTTCGGTGAGCAGCCGATCGTTGAAGCGGACCTGGCCGAAGCCTTCACCGCGCCGCAGGCCGACGCCCGTGAGCTCGACCTCGGCGAGGACGTCCGGGGCGAGCCGCCCGGCGATGATCCTGAAGGTCACGCAGCCGCCCGCGGCAGGGCCCAGCAAGCTGGGCTTGGGCAGCCCCCACTTGCGGTGCCAGGACTCCGTCCTGCGCACCTCGTACGAGGTCGGCACGCGATCGTCGTCCTCGAGTACGGGCTCCAGCCGCACGCCGGGCGCCCCGGCCGCGGCGAACGCGTCGCTCAAGGCCCGCCCCAGGTCCGCCGGGTCGGAGCTGAAGGACAACCGCGCATTGAGCACCAGCGTGTCCGACAGCAGCCAGACCCGGAGCAGATCACCCTCATCCAGCGGGGAACGCGTGGCGGGCGCGACGGGCTCGGATCGTACGGTGACCGACACCCGCCCGTAGTCGTCCTTGCTGGAACGGCCCAGCCGCCACGTACCCGCCAGCGCCTTCTGCCAGCCCTCGGGCAACAACCCGGCACGGACGCGGACCTCGGCGGCCAGCACCGTGCCCGGCTCCAGCGCCTGATACACATACACCCCACCGAGATCCCGGGTCGGACGCTGCGTCGCGTCGTTGATCGTGTTGTGCATCGTCGTCGTCATCCCGGGACGGTGGACACGCAGACCGTCACCGACGTATCCGCCGCGCAGCCGCTTCAGCGGCCGGCCGGGAGCTCCAGAGGACACCATGCGGTTCACCACCAGGCCCGGATCATCTTTCGGCCGCGCCAGCACCCGCGGTGCGGGCAGGCCCCGGCGGCCGTCCACCACCGGCGTCGCGGCGGTCACGACGAGATCGCCGCGCCGGGCCGCCGCCGCTGCGGCGCTCGACCGCAGCCGGGCCAGCACCTCGGGGAACAGCATCCAGCCCGGCGCATGGTCGAGCCCGATGACCAGGTTGCCGACCGTACGGTCATGAGCGAGCAACGGGGTCAGCAGCTCCAGCGTCAGCACCGCCCGCTCCCAGCCATCCCCGGCATGAGCGTCGGCCTCGAGCTCCGGTGCCGGCTCGGAACGGGCGGGTGGCCGCGCCGGGGGAAGGCTCAGCCGGTCAATATCCGGCGGCAGGCCCGGCCCGGACAGCTCCAACCTGCACCGCCCGGCGCCCCGGCGGCGCTTGCCCCCGATGCTCTCCACCAGCCTCGCCCCGGCCCACAACAGGGCGAGCGCGCACGCCCGCTGGTCCTCGTCGAGGTCTTCCGCCAGCTCCGCGGAGCCGGTCAGGGTCATGCCGCCGCGGGCCATCTCCTCGTATCGGAACTTCCGCTCCACCGTGGTACGAGATTCGGGGTCGAGCGCGACGCCGGGCTTGACGAACACCACAGCCTCACGCAGGCGCGGCCGGTCGGCGAGCACCCGGCCCAGACGCCCGGGCACGCGCAGCGGGCCGTTCAGCAACAAGGCCGCAGGCCGCGGACCGGCCATCCGCGCGTGCGGCGGCTTGGCGTTCTCCGCCTCGTAATGCGACCGCTGGCTGCCGAACAGGTACTCCACCCACTCGTGCCACGAGCCGCCCAGCGCCCGGGCGGCCACCTCGCACGCGTCACGCCAGACCCCGACCAGCGTCTTGGCGGGAACGTAGGGCAGGCCGTCCGCATCGCGCACCACCTGACGGGCGGCACGCCCTCGCGCGGCCGTGCCCGTGCCGATGTGCCAGTCGCTGAGCATGTGGAGCCGGAGATCCATCACTCTCCTCCCCCTCCGGCGCGGAAGTCTCCGGCGCGGGAGCCTCCGGCGCGGGAGCCTCCGGCGAGGAAGCCGACGGCGTCCATGGCGTCCAGCAGGCCGGTGCAGGCCACACCGTCGTGCGTCCAGAACAGCGAGTCCTCCTCGGCCGCGAGGTCCTTGACGGCGTCCCCGAGACGCGTGGTCAGCAGCGAGAAGCGGCTGTCGGCGACGTCCTTGCCGACGAACAACCCAGACCGCAGATCATGAGCCTGCCCGCCCGCCACGACCTTGTCCCCGTCGCCGTTCGTCCGGCTCAGCGCATCGACCCTGCGCCGCAGATCGTCCCAGTGCCGGTGACGGGACCAGCCGTCCGGATCATGGCCGGGGTCGCCCACCACATAGGGCTGGGCCGTGAGCCGGGTGCCGTCCGGCAGCGTCGTACCGGCGCGCAGCCGCGCCAGATCCGCCACAGCGCTCTCATACAGCACGTGGAACGACAGAGCGCACCGGTCCGGGCCCAGCTTGGCCTTGACGGTCTTGGCTTCCTGCGTCAGCGCCTCGGCCAGGGCGACAGCGCTGCGGAAGGGGTACTGCCGCTTCACGATCGCCACCCCGGCGCTCGCGCCGAGGGCCGGTTCGCCCGCTCGCACCAGCAGCCCGCCGACGCGCTCGTCGTCCTGGGCGTACTCCTGGAACAACGTCAGATAGCGTTCAGTGAACGCCAGGGCCACGGCGCCGTCGCAGATCACGGTCAGGTCGTCTCCGCCCAGCACCAGCGGCAGCAGCGGCAGGCACCCCTCGATCAGGCCCTCCCCACGCGTTTCCAGCTCCGCCACGGTCTGGCGGAACGCCTTCTCCACGCACTCGTCGACGCCTTGCGACAGATCCCGCAGACCGTCGGTGTACCCCTCAGCGGTGGTTCTTCCCTGGCTCCGCATGACCGCGGGAAGGTTCTGGAAGACCCGCCCCAGCCCGTTGCCGTCCACGTGGACGACGGCCGTCCAGTCGGCCCGGAATCCGAGATGATCGACGACCGAGCGCAAAGCGGCACTGCGCTGCGTGTCCCCGCGCGAGGGCCCCATCTTCCCCGTCAGGCGTTCGAGAGCGGACCCGAAAGCCTCCAGCTTCGCGATGCTGGCCGCCGAGCGAGGCTGAAGCTGCTCACCCGGCGCCGGACGGATGATCGCCTTGGCGGGTAACCCGCTCGACGTGCACTGCGCGGCGAGCGGCAGCCCGGGGAATCGCGCCTGCGGCCCAGGCAGGCTCAGACGCACAGTGGCAAGCTGGGCGCGGGTCCGGTGCAGCGCTTCCGCCAGGGCGTCCGCCCCGTCCCACTCGAACGCCGGCCCGACCGCTCCGCACACGTCCAAACCTGGAGCCTCATCCAAAGCCCGGTCGGTGATCGCCCTGACCAGCGCACGTCCGATGCCGGGCTCACGCACCAGCGCGATGATCCCTCCCGCGTTGGCCGTCACCACCTCCACCGGTTCCGTCCGGATGCGCGAGGCGCGGCTGGCGTCGGACTGGCTCAGTGCCTCGTCGAGCCATGACTCCTCGATCCGGGTGACCAGGTACGAGGCCCCCACGTTCTCCCGCCGCTTGGTGGATTCGAAGATGAAGCGCTGAGTGCCGGACGTGCCGAGCACCACGGGGTACACCTTCAAGCCGGTCGCCTTCCGCTCTGCTGTCGCGTTTCATCACCACTCCTGACAGATGGACGAAACGCAACCGGAGCCATCGGGCCAGGGGGACGGTACGGGGGCACCTTAACCACCGGAAGCCGCTCGCACCTTGCGTTTCGCCTCAGTCGTCACCCGTCAGGCAGGAGGCGGCGGGAACGGCTCATACACGCCGAGCGCCCTGTTGAACGAGAACGCGGTCCAACGACCCTGGTCCGCGCCCGCAAGACGGGCCCCCAGCGCGAGACAGACGGCGACCGGGCCGCTGAGGAAGATGGCGTGCCGGCCGGTACGGGCCACCGCGGGGAGCGCGGCCGCACCCCAAGCCTCGCAGATCTGCTCCACGGCCCCGGTGAAGGTCTGCTGATCCGAGGCGAGGAGCCGACCGTTGCTGCGGACACGCAGCAGATGGCCGATGCCCTGCTCTTCACAGCTCGCGACCACCGGGTCGAAGAACTGATCACCGCGTCCCTGCAGATCGAGCGCCAGCGCCGTCTTCGCCGGATCGCCCTGCAAGACCTCGAGCCGGTCGACGATCAGCGGACGGACGGTGGGCTCCATGACCCGCAGAGAGGTCGCCGGGAAATGGGACGGGTTGCCGTCGAGACGGATGGCGTGCACCACGATCTCGCGGGAGTGGGTCTGACCCAGCCTGGCGCCGAAATAGAAGGCGACGTGCAGCGGCATGGTCGGGATCAGATTGATCCTGGCGGCGCCGGGAGAGAGGCGTTCGGCGATCGTGATGCTGGTCAGCGTCTCGTCCGCCAGGTCCTCGACCAGCGCCTTGGCCTGCGGGCCGACGCCGGCCAGCTCCACGCCCGTCTTCAGGGTGAGCGCGCAGGTGGAGAGGCTGTAGTTCTCGGCCTGCTGGTCGTGGCGGCTGCCGGAGGCGCCGTCGCGGCGGGTGTCCGTGGCGGTCACCACGATGCCGATCTGCACATTGCGCCTCGAAAGCCGGCGCTGCCACCAGCCGATGCCGATGAAGAACAGCCCGAGCACACCGAACAGGACGAACCACCACAACCCGGTCGTCACCCCTGTGATGACCGCTTTGGCGGCTTCGATCAGGAACCCGCCCGCGACCATGCTGCCCAGGGCGATCATCGCGGTTCCGTCCCACACCGCCTGCCGCCAGCTCGCGGCCTCCTGCGAACCAGTGCCCGCCCCGACCACCGTCATCCGCGGGGCGGCCGGGTCCTTCACGCCCTCCACCGTCATGCCCACCATTTTCGAGATCGCCGTCGTCGCTCGCGGGGCGATGACGGAAAATGCCGTACGCCCCCTCTCTGTATCTGATGGACGAGCATCATCGTGACGAGCAATCTGGACGGCCGGGAGGGGGAACAGGGTGAAAAACCCGGTCAAGACACTGCTGTTCCATCCCCTCGGCGCCGGTGACCTAGGCTTCCCACCACGCAGCAGCGAGATCGGGCCCGTGGACTTCGAAGGCGATCCCGACGCGCCCGGCCTGCACCGGCGGCCCCTGCGCAAGATCCTCACCTCAGGAGTCGTGGTCGACGCGGTGGTGCTCCTGGCCACCGTGAACACCCACCGGCCCGGCGCCGCGACATTCGCCCACTACGGCAGGCTCCTGCGCGACCGGCTCTGCTCATCACCAGGCCTGTTCGGACGCACCTTCCCCGCCGAGAACGTACGCGTCGCGGAGGTGGCCGAGCCCACCACACGCCATGGCACCGGCCCCGCCGCCACCGCCCTCGCCCATTTCAAGCCGCGCGAATGCCTCGTCACCTCCGGCTCCGGCTCCTACGCCCTGGGCGCCGCAGCCCTGATCGCCGCCCTCGAAGCCGGCATCCCCGTGAGCCTGCTGCCCGTCGACGACCCGGCGGCTCCGTACCGGCTGGAAGACCTGATCACCTCCGCAGGAGCCCTGCGCAACCGGCTCCTGCGCCACCGCTTCTGGGCCGAACTCGCCCAGTACGATCCGGCAGACGCGGACCTGTGGCGGCTGCTGGACGCCCGGCAACGCGCCGACGTAAGCCTCGCCCGCCAGGCCCGCCAGAAGGGCCTGCCCGGATTCACCGACGGCCAGCTGGCGAAACTGACCGAACTCTGGCCGTCGGTCCAGGCCGCCTTCTTCGAGCGGGCCGCCCGCGGCGAAGCCATCGACCAGTCCCTGCTAAGGGCCTGGTACGTACGGCACCTCGCCGGACGACTGGACCGCGAACGCGACACCCTGTCCCCACCCACCCGCACGCTCATCTCCACACTGGTGGGAAAACTGACCGTACGCGACCCACGGCACGGCAGCGCGACCCTCCTTGACCAGGCACGACAGCGCATCCCCGCCACCGATACCGGCGCCTGCGCGGCCATCCTCCGCGACCAGCGGCTCACCCGCTTCTACGCCGACGCCGCCACGCACACCGCCCACCTACGCGAGCAACGCCCCCCGCTGCCGACGACCGTGATCGAGCAGGCCAAGGTCTGGGAACGCGGCGACCTGGCCGTCGACCTGCTCAAAACCCGCGGCATGACACCCTGGCCCGTCCTCGGCAGCGGCGACGTCCTCGTCCTGATGTCCGTGGGGATCGGCTGGGACGACGCATCGGACGTACAAGGCAAACAAGCCCTGACGGAAGTCATCGACTGGGTCAAGCGCCACAATCCCGGACAGATCAGACTCCGCCTCCTGGCGAGCCCAGAGACGACCGCCCGCGCGCAGGCACTGGCCACCTGGGCACGCACCCGCGCCGAAGCCGAGACGGTCGGCCCCCTGCCTACCGCAGACGTGGCACGAGCCGCCGACCAGATCCACCATGCCCTCCAGGCCGCCGGACCTCCCACAGGCAGATCCGGATCAGGCAGCCTGCGCGACGTCGACGACATCGTCCTGGTCATCAACCCCGGCAAACCCGACATCGGCAACGCGATGATCGCAGCCGGCATCACCTGGTCACTGACCGCCGCCTGCCCTCTGCGCGTCGTCGAACTCACCCGCGACCAAGGCATACGCCCCGTCGCCCGCGACGGCGGCAGAGTACTCCGCCGCCTCGGACCCGACCCCGTGCTGGCCGAGCTCGCCGGTCACGCCCTGCGCAGGCTCGACCTGCGTACCGCATGGACCCTGCTCGGGCACGGCTCGCCGGCCCTCGACCCGCTGCGCAAAGCCGTCGACACCCTCCACCGCGAGCTGTACGCAGACACGGACCGGCGGCACGAGGCCGCCCGGCAACGCCTCACCCTCATCGGACACGTCCTCGGCGACCAGCCGTGGCCGGCCTGCCACCTGGCCATCGAGACCTTGCGGCCGGGGCTGTTCGACTGGAACACCTGGAGCGCCCTCACCGCCCGCTCACCGGCCCTGAAGGAACTGGAGCGCCTGCGCAACGCCTCACCGTACGCACACCTCCTCGACCGCCTCCGTCAGGGCCGGCGGCAGCCCGTCGAACCGCCTCATCCTGACAAAGTGCGCGCTCTGCTAGCACGGGCCGTCAACGACCTGGGCGGCATGGACAACGCGATCTTCGACCGCTATCGGCGGTTGTGCCGGGAACTGGAGGCGTTCGCGGCGGCGCATCGCTTATGCTGAGGCCGTTCGACGGCTGCGCCGGAGAGCATCGACGAGGCGACATCGCCTCCTCCTGAGGAGGCCGCCCACAGGGCGGCCTGGTTTCACGTGCCTCAGGAGGTTCTGTGCGATCCCTCGCCCACGTCGCCCACCCGGACGACGCGCTCGCGTTCCCCGCGTTCTACGCCCTCACCGCACCCGCCATACGCGCCGCCGCAAGCGGACCTTTGCGCCGAGCCCGGCACGCCGGCGCCGCATGCCATGCCCCAATCGGATCAGGCTTCTGCGCCGAATGCGAGGCCACCATCGACGACCTCATCCTGACCACCTTCACCCGCCTGCGCGGCCCGCTCCCCACCACCCGCTCGGGGGAGCCGGTCAGGGAACTGGCCCTCGTACGCGAGCACCTCACCTCGCCGGAGGCCGCCAACGAGGACGTGACCATCCCTGCGCACGCCCTGCGACGCCCCCCGTCCGAGGGCGAGGCGGCGTGGCTGCGCGCCGCCCGCGCCCAGCTCGTCCACTACCCCCTGGCACGCTTGGAGGAGAAGGTCCGCCGTGACGACGCCGTCCGACGCGGCGCCGCAGCCCGGCCCGACCGAGACCTCCGCCAAGCCGCCTGGGCGGCACCCCTCCGCACCGACCCGGTAGCCCTCGACCTGCTCATCTTCGCCGTCTTCCGCGCACGGCGAGGCACACCGGAACGTGACATCCCCGCCGACCTGTGCGAACGCCACGGGCTCAGCCAGGAAGAGGCGCGCCGCCGCTTGAACGCCGCCCTCCGGCGCCTGCGCACCCTCAACCCCGCCTTCTACGCCGCCAACCTCGGCGACGAACCATTCGCCAGGGTGCCCTGGACAACCGGATGCGCGCCTTCACACGATGCCGACCCCGACAGAGAAGACGCACGACAGACCCTGCGTCACCTCCTCACCCAGTCCAGCCATGTGCGTCGGCGCACCTACGAGACGGTGATCTCCCACATCTGCGCTGCTGCGCAGGAAGCTGACCACGCTAGCCCGATCGATCTCACCACGATCGCCCCAAACCTCACACCAGCCGATGCGCGGCACCTGTTCCTGATCTTGACCCCACTTGTCGTCGCCGCAGGTCTGGACTGGTGCGAGGCACAATGCGCAACCGCCTCCGCACTTCCTAGGACGCATGTCGACTGGGCTCATGCCCCTACCCTCGTCGCTTCCGGGCAGCGCGAGCCGACCCTCGCCTCGGCGGTGTACCGAGGCTAGAGTGCCATCCATGGCAGTGCGGATCGCCGGGCGGGCACCCCTCCTGACCTGCGCATCTGCACTACCGCCGGACTGCTGCAAAATCCGCGCTTCAAGCCCGTCGACCCACCCCTGTGACCTGCGGCTTTACCCTGGGGTCCGCTCATCACCCTGGAGGGATCGCAACGCCTTCTGGTTGCTCAGCTCTTGGCTGAGTTCATCCAGTCCGCTCATCACCCTGGAGGGATCGCAACGCACGCTCCGCAACGCCAAGTCGCCTGGCGCTGGCGTCCGCTCATCACCCTGGAGGGATCGCAACAGCGATACCCCGGCCATTTCCGCCACCGTACGAGGACGTCCGCTCATCACCCTGGAGGGATCGCAACATCGTGGATTCCCCGCTGCCCGCCGGCGAGCGGGGTCCGCTCATCACCCTGGAGGGATCGCAACCCGATCTCGTCGCCTACGTCCTGAAGATCGATCGCGGGTCCGCTCATCACCCTGGAGGGATCGCAACGCCATCAGGGGAACGTGGTGGAGGTTCATGCACCCGAGTCCGCTCATCACCCTGGAGGGATCGCAACGTGGTCTGCCCGTCAAGCTCGATCCGGTACCGGACGTCCGCTCATCACCCTGGAGGGATCGCAACTAGTTGTCGAGGTTGGGGTGGTGGCGGATGGTCTTGGGTCCGCTCATCACCCTGGAGGGATCGCAGCGCCACCAGCTCGGCGACACCTACCAGACACTGATCCGCTCATCACGGTGATCAGCAGCGAGCGGGAGGAAGTGGCGGCGTTGCGGCGCGAGAACCGGCGCCTGCGCGAGGACGTCGACATCCTCAAGCGAGCGACGGCTTTCTTCGCCAAACAGACCCGGTGAACGTGCACCCGTTCATCGAGGCGGAGAAGCAAGGCGGCCACAGCGTCAAACGCGTCTGTGAGCTGCTGGGAGTCTCCCGTGCCGCCTTTTACGCCCGCCGCAATGCCACCCCCGGCCCGCGCGCAACCCGCGACGCCGAGCAGATCGCCCGGGTGCACGCCCGCTCCCGGGGCAGCTACGGCGCGCCCCGCGTGCACGCGCAGCTGCGGCAGGACGGTCAGCGGTGCGGGCGCAGACGGGTGGCCCGGCTGATGCGCGCGCTCGGCCTGGCCGGCCGCTACAGGCCCCGCCGGCAGACCACCACCATCCCCGGCTTACACGCCGGCGTACGGCCGGATTTGATCGAGCGCGACTTCACCCCCGGCCCGGCCGGGCTCGATGAGCGCTGGTGCGGCGACATCACCTACATCCCCACCGGGGAAGGCCGGCTGTATCCGGCCACCGTGATCGACATCGCCTCCCGCCGCGTGGTCGGCTGGGCGGCCGCCGATCACTGCGCACCGGCCTGGTCGCCGAGGCTCTTGCAGCAGGCCTGCGCCCGCCGCCGCCCGGCCGGACCGGTGATCTTCCACTCCGACCGCGGCTGCCAATACACCAGCGCCGGCTACGCCCGCCTGGCCGCACAACTCGGCGTGCGGCTGTCGATCGGGCGCACCGGCCAATGCTGGGACAACGCGCCGGCCGAATCGTTCTTCGCCACCCTCAAAGGCGAACTGCTCGACCTTTGCTCCTGGCCCACCCGCGCCGCTGCCCACCACGCGATCTTCGAGTACATCGAAGGCTGGTACAACCTCCACCGCCTCCACAGCAGCCTGGGCTACCGCAGCCCCGCCGACTACGAGACCATTGCCGCTACCTGACCACCACAATGACGGTGTCCGCCAAAACGGAGCAAGCTCAGGATCGCAACAGCATGACCTTGTGCGAGTGGCGCCGCCCGTGCACCTTCGTCGCTCATCACCTCTGGAGGGATCGCAACCTGCTGGTCCAGGTCGTGTTGCCGTGCGCGTCCCGCCCGGGTCGCTCATCACCCCTGGAGGGATGAGCGAAACGATGGTGGTCAGCTAATCAACAGCGCATCGCAACCAGAGCCGGTGAGCGGCTTGCTGGCGTACACGCCTACTAAACGACGACCTACTCTCGGTCGTAATACGAACGTATTCTCACGTCGAATGCCAACCGCCGCCGTTATTCTCGCCGAGCTTGGATCAGCACGTGGTCTTGCAAACGTCGAACGGTCACATGCGGAATCCTGCTGGAGGCAGCGGCCCACCTTGCGAGGAGGCGGCTCGGTCGGACAGCCGAACAAGCAGTTCATCAACTAGGCCGGCAGACGAGTACCGTTCGGCGGCTCCTCGTTCACCGAGCACGAGCAGGGATCGGACCCCCGAGGAGTAGAGAATCTGGAGCGTCTTCTCGGGTTCGTCCTGCGGCAGCTTGTCAGGCAGTACGAAGGTGTCGCCGTGCCCGCCCGGAACACCCTCCCGCAACCGCTCATCCTCACCGAGCACGGCGTCGTAACAGCACACCTCAACGGGCGATTCTTCGCGGCCGTCCTCGGCACCGGCGCTATACGCCCATGTCACGTACGGAGTGCCTCGTCTCAGCGCGGTGAGCCAGGGGCGCAGCACCCGCTCGGCCTCGTCCTGCAGAACCCCCACTTCCACGTCCACTCCGGCTCGGCGCAGTTCGGCCACGCCACCTGCGCCGCGCGAAGTCGGATCGATCAAGGCGGCCACCACCCGCGCGATCCCGGCCTCGATCAGCAGCGCTCGGCAGGCAGGGGCGAGACCAACATGGTTGCAGGGTTCCAGCGTCACAACCGCCGTACCGCCACGCGCCGCCGGCCCCGCTGCGGCCAAGGCATTGCCCTCTGCGTGTGCCTCGCCCTTGCGACGGTGAAAGCCTTCGCCGACCACATGGCCGCCTGCGTCGAGGATCACGCAGCCCACCGGTGGATTGGGGCTCGTGGTGCCGAGGCCCAGCGCCGCCAGGGCGATCGCACGTCGCATGGCAGCGACCTCTGTTCCGGAGGCCATCAGACCGCAGTCGTAGCGTTGAGCTCAGTTGAAAATTCCGCAGCCGGCTCCAGCTGAGCCTGGCGTGCAAGCTGAGGCGCGACCGAAGTGACCATGGAGAGAATTCTGGTCGATCCGTTGTCTTGAGCAACAGTCAGCGCTTGGATGGCCGTGTACGACTGCTGCTTCGGGTTCGTTTCTGCGGTCAGCGCGACCGGCAGCCCGGCATGTGCCAGACCGCCTCGGCGAGGCTGACCACTTTGGCGCCGTTGCCCTCTGACTGCGCCTGCTGGCTGCGCCGGAACAAGGTCCACGTCACCATTGGACGATCATCGGCCTCAGGGCCCACTCCATCGCGTGTCCCGTCCATAGACGGCTCGCCGCCAGATTTCCCGCGTCTTCGTACAGCCACGCCGCGGACTCGGCGTACAACGCAGCGAGACGAAGAGCCTCATCGCGAAGTGGAGGACGGACGTAGCGGAGCAACGTCGTCGAAATGGTGAGTTGCGTACACACGCCGCCGCGAGCATGCCTCGGCCCAAGGAGGTCGTCCGTCCTGACGAGGGCGTGCCACTGCTCACCGAGATGGGAGAGCAGTTCCTCGGTGTGGCTGGCGGAGAGGCGTTGCACGCGGTGGTCCACCAACGGGTCGACAACCGGTACGGGCAGCTCCGGAGTGCTCACCGCTCTGGCCTGACCCCGAGCTGAAGATCCTGCTCCAGGCCGCTGCCCCGAGCGTTCTGGTACGAGCTGGACGAGTTCGCCGGCGGCGCCCCATGCGGGTTCCAGTTGGTGTGCCAGGGGGCAGGGAAGCATCTTCTCACCGAAGGTCGTCATCGCCTGCCCGCACGTTTCAGAAGCGTGTTGACTCTTCACCGCAGATTGCTTGGGCGCTGAACGGGCGAGAAAAGGCGGGACGATAAGGCTTGGGCGGCAGTTGGATGGGGTCACGGAAGGCTGGTGGCTACACTGCCACTGGTCCTCGTCTCGAGTGCTGCCCAAGACCAAAGTGCTGTCCGTGGCGGGGAGGAACACCGCGTGGGCCCTTCTGACCTGCGCGTCTGCACTACCGGCGGATGCTGCAGAATCCATCCTCAAAGCGTGTCAGTCGAACCATCTGACCTGCAGCTGCACCCTGGGGTCGCTCATCACTCTGGAGGGATCGCAACAAGTGCGCCACGGCCTGGGTGTAATCCGGGCGAGGTCGCTCATCACCTGGAGCGATTGCCTTTGTGGGGTCGGGGACAGTTGTGCTGCTGGGGTAGAGCGGGTGCGACCGACGATCGGTGAGCGCGGGGAGATCCTGCGGTGGGAGCTGCCGCGTCTGGTGCGGGTGTCCTGGCTGTTCGGGCCGGACGCCGATGAGTGGCCGGAACGAGCGAGGTCGGGGTGCGCCTGACCTCGGGAGCTGCCGGGGGCACCGCGTTCGGATTGGTCCAGGCGGCGGTTGTCGGGAGCCTGTGTCCCGACCTACGGCCCGGCTGCCGGCGGTAGGGCACCGTTGCTGCCGCATTGGAGTCGGTGTGGTGTGAACGTTCCGGTGGCAGGTTGCGTTCGCTGCGGTCCTCGGCGGGCGTAGGGGTAGGGGTGCCCGGCTGGAGGCATGGGCGGCGGTCGCACTCAGGCTGTGGCGTCGGCTCGGCGAGCGTTTGATGCGTTGCCGGGCGATCATCGCGTTGGGCAGGCTGGTGCGCGCTGTGAACGTTCCGCACCGGCAGATCCGGGCCCTTTCACCGAGCGATCCATCACCGTCTACCAGGCCTGCAACGCGTCCATCGCCCCCCGCCGTCGCCGCCCAGCGGTTCGTGCCGCCGTTCAAGCGGGAGTGGATGACGTGGATCAAGCCCTCGTTTCTATGGATGATGTACCGCTGTGGTCACTCACGAAGCACGGTCAGGAGCGGGTGCTGGCGCTCGAGGTGAGCCGTGAGGGTTTCGAGTGGGCGCCGGCCGACTCCTGCCTCAGCCACGACGACGGGTGGCCGGGGTGGGCGGAGCGGCTGCGCCGGAGCCCGGCCCGGTGCGCATCCAGTGGGATCCCGAGCGCGGGCTGCGGCATGAGGTTTTGCCGTACCGGTCGATCCAGGTGGGGCTGGGCGGGGTGGCGGTGCGGCGGTACGTGGAGGAGTGGACGGTTCACCGATATCACGGACTTGGTCGGTGAGGTGCGTGCGGCGGTGCAGGGCGGTGTGGACGCTCGTGAGCTGCTGCCGGTCGAGCGGCCGTACGGGTTGCCGCGTGAGCCGGCGGAGACGATAGGCGCGAGCGTGGAGTGAGGGGGCGGCGGCGTGGGTAGGCGTGTGCCCGGCCGCCGCGTCCTCGCCGCTCATCCCGGTTCAGTGCACCGCCGGCCGTTGCGCTTCCCGCACGAGGCGTTGCGCGATCGTGGTGGAGCCGCTGGAACGCTCCCAGGGCCGCGTTTCGCAGGTGGTTCAGGGGGCGTAGTCGATTCGGGGGCTCTGTGTTCCTGTGGCGCCGCGGCGCCAGTGTGGTGGTTCGTTCTGGCGTGGGCCGGGCTCGACGGTGACCGCGGTGGTGTAGTGGCCGGGCGGCACGTCGTACGAGAACGGGCCGCAGGTGCGCGTCTGGCCTGCGGCGAGCGCGCCCAGCTCGCACGTGCGGAGGGTTTTCGCCAGGGGTGTGCGTGATAGGGCGTTGTGGAGCCAGACGTAGGCGACGGCGCCTTCGGCCGTGCCGGTGGCGCGCAGGTCGAGGGAGGCGACCACCTCGCCGTCGGTCACGGCGATGCACGGCTGCACCGATATCGGTACGCGTGGCGAGGCGAGGGGTGTGCGGCACCGGGTGGGGACGTCCGGGACGGTCTGGCCCGATGCCCAGACGAACGCCGCGGTGGCGAGGAGGGCCAGCGCCGTGCCGATGATCGCCGCGGCCTTCCAGAGAGCGCGGGGGCGTTTCCCGATGACGGGTGGGCGGTGCTCGTGGTCCGCTGCGCCGGCCGGGTTCGTCTCGGTGGTCGTGTCCGGTTCGGGGCGCGCGGGTTCGCCTGCGGCGGGCTGGGCGTGCTGCTTGACCTGGTCGTTGATCTCGTGCCAGCGCCGTTCCCACTCGGCGGTGTCCGTCACGCCGCAGGCGCGTACGTAGTCGAGGGTCGCCGACAGGCTGGGCAGCCGGAGACCTTTCGCGGCTTCGGAGAGCCTGCTGGGGGAGCAGCCGACCCGGGAGGCCATGGTCCGGTACGTCGGTTGCCCGGCCGCCACGCGCAGCTGACGCAGGTCGTGCGCGAAGCGTTCGATCAACCCGCCTTCGGGATCGAGTTTCCGCTCTGGCCTGCCCATTCACCCCGCCTTGTTGATCAGAATCGTTGATCGGTGGTGATCAATCAAAGCGTGGCAAGGATGGGCCGTGCTGAACAAGTCGGCCAGCTGAGGAGGCATGAGTGAAGACGATGTTCGCGGCGGCGGTCGCGGTCGCCATGGCGTGTTGCGGGGTCGCGGCGCCCGCGCAGGCCGCTACGGGGGTGGCCTTCCGTTCGTACTCCGGCGCGAGCCCGAGCGCCCACCAGGCGAACTTCGAGCGCTTGCGCAGCCAGGGTTACCGGCCGATCTCGGTGAGCGTCTCGAGGGGGCCGAAGTACGCGGCCATCTGGGTCAAGAGCGGAGGGCCTGCCTGGATCTCCCGGAGCGGGATGTCGGAGGCCTCGTTCAAGGCGCGCTTCGACGAGTACCTCGCGCAGGGGTACCAGCCGATATCGGTGTCGGCGACGGGACCGGCGGGCGGGGCGACGTTCGCCGCGCTGTGGGAGAAGCGCTCCGAACGGTTCTTCTCGCGCATGGGGCTCACCGGGTCGCAGTTCGCCGCCGTCAACAAGAAGGCGTTCGCGGACGGGTACGTGCCGGTCTCGATTGATGTGTACGGTACGCCGTCAGATCCCCGGTACGTCGCCGTCTGGCGGAAGGGCCAGGGCGGTTGGTACTACTCGTACGGGAAGACGTTCGCCGGGCACAAGAGCTTCTTCAAGCAGCGCACCGCTGAGGGATACCGCCCGACGGCGGTCGCGGTGGGCCCGGGCGGGAACAGGTTCTCCGCGGTGTACCGCAAGGACGGGGTCCGGCCGTGGTACCACTACATCGACAGCTCTCCGGCCGCCTACCAGCGCAGGTTCGACAGCATGGTGGCGCGGGGGCTGCGGCCGGTGCAGGTGAACATCGAGGACGGTGTGTACGCCTCGATCTGGATCAGGTGACCGGGGCCCGGCTGATGTCTCGTACGGGTGAGTGATCCCCGGGAGGGCGCGCGTCTGGTCGCCGGGGGTTTGAGCCGTCTGGCGGCCGGACCGCCGGCGACCGGCCGACGTGGGGCTGCCGGTCCCGGCGGGCTGGAGGGCGGCGGCTCACCGCCACTGGTTCACTGCCTGCGCAGCAGGCCGATCTCCGCGGCGTTCTTGGCGAGCTCGATGTTCACCCAGGCGACGCCGTGTCCCAGGGTGAGCGTTCCGTCGGCGAACCAGCCGCTCCGATCGGTGGAGTCCAGGTCCGTCTCGCTCAGAGAGTCCAGCGCGTCGCTCCACCGATCACGGCACTCGTTGAGCCACGTGACCGCCGATGCCACGTCGCCCGGCCAGGGGGTCGCCTGTGCGGCCGCGGACCAGTCGTCCGGCTCGGGCGCCGCATCGGGCTTGCCGAAGCATCGCGTGTACGCGTGGGTCCACCGGAAACCGATGTGCCACATCACCCAGGCGATGGACGTCGCCGGCGCAGGATCGGGCTCCGGCGGACACTCCAGCACTTCGACGAGGGCTCCCGTAGGGCTTCCTCGTCGGTCAGGCCGTTGAGCTGAGTTGAGCTGAAAGGTCAGCAGTGACCAGGAGACGTCCAGTTGCCGACGGAGCCGCTGCGGTTCGGACATGGGCGGAAGCCTAGGGCCTGCCCTGCCGTGTCGATCAAGGCGATTTTCCGGTGCCGGTGACGTGATCGCTGAGGTGCGCGCGGAGTTCCCCGATGAGATCTCCGGCGTCGCGTACGCCGACGGCCGGGCGGGGGCTGGAGCGGCTTCAGCCGGACAGCCCGTGCATCACGGTCGAGGCGCCGCTTTCCGCGGCATCGGTCGGGACCGTGTTTCAGCAGGCGTGGGGGAGCCGCCCGACCGCACGAGTTCCCGGTACCGTCCCGGCGTGGTGCCGAACTCCCGCTCGAAGGCGTGCGACAGCGCGTACGGGCTGCTGTATCCGACGCGCTCGGCGATGGCCGCCAGCGTGTCCTGGGTGTCGCGCAGCAGGGACGCGGCTTTGATCACCCGCCACCAGGTGAGGTACGCCATCGGCGGCCGCCCGACCAGGGCGGTGAAGCGGCGTGCCAGCGTCGGACGGGAGACGCCCGCCTCGGCGGCCAGGCGGTCGATGGTCCACGGTGCGGCCGGTCGTGCGTGCATCGCCCGCAGTGCGGCGGCCGTCACCGGATCGCCCAGCGCGCTGGGCCAGGCTCCGCTGGTGGTCTGGGACATCCAGGCCCGGATCATGTAGACGAGGAGCAGGTCGAGCAGGTGCGGCAGTGCGATGGACGAGCCGGGCCGCACCTCGTCCAGCTCGACGGCGAGCAGGTCGATCGCGGCGCGCAGCTCCAGGTGGGTGCCCACCCGGCTGGGGAGGTGGACGACCTCGGGCAGCTCGGTCATCAGCGGGTGCATGCGGCTGCAGTCGAGCCGGTATTTGCCGCAGAGCAGCTCCGTCGCGCCGTGCCGGCGCGGCTCCGCCGTGGCCGGCCACTGTTCGAACGGCACCGCATGCTCCAGGTCGCCGAGGGAGTCTGCGAGCACGTGGCCGGTGCCGTGGGGGAGCAGCACCGCGTCGCCCACGTTGAGGGACACGTCGGTGCCGTTGTCGGTGCGGAGCCGGCAGGCGCCCTTGAGGACGACGTGGAAACCCGCGCCGTCGTACGGGTCCAGCCGCACGCTCCAGCTCCCGTCGATGCCCACCCGGTCGAATAGCGGGTGTCCGAGATGAACGGCGGAGATCGCGTCACTGACCACGTCCATGCGCCCACGATATCTCCCGTGATACGGATTCGTATTTTCCTGAGCTGAACGGGCATTGAGCGGATCACCCGCCGCTTCCTAGGGTCGTTGACCATGACGAACGAGAACGCACAGCGCATGATCCTCGGGGACGTCGAGGTCCTCAGGATCGTCGAATATCACGGCCCGTTCCTGCCCATCTCCGACTTCTTCGCCGGACCCGACACCGAGGCCTGGAAGGCCAACCAGGACTGGCTGGCGCCCGACCACTGGGAGCCCGGCACCGGCCACATGGTGTGCGCCCTGCAGAGCTGGGTGCTGCGCAGCGGCGGGCGTACGGTGCTGGTCGACACCGGCGTGGGGCACGACCGCGAGCGGCCCGGCCTGGGGACGTTCCACCGGGCCCCCAGCGATTTCCTCGACCTCCTGGCGCGGGCCGGCGTGCGCCCCCAGGACGTGGACGTCGTGGTCAACACCCACCTGCACGCCGATCACGTCGGCTGGAACACCGTGGACGCGGACGGGCAGTGGGTCCCGGCCTTCCCCAACGCCCGCTACCTCATCCCGGCCGCCGACGACTTCCACTTCGGGCCGGACAACGCGTACGGCGGGGGCGTGCAGGAGGCGGCCCGCTTCATCTACGAGGACAGCATCGCCCCCATCCACCGGGCGGGACAGGCCGTGCTGTGGGACGGCCACCACCGCATCGACGACCATCTCACGCTCGAGTCCGCGCCCGGCCACACCCCCGGCTCGGCGGTGCTGCGGCTGGCCTCCGGCGGCGACCGTGCGGTGTTCGCCGGGGACGTGCTGCACAGCCCGATGCAGATCCTCGACCCCTGCCTCAACAGCGCCGCCTGCCTGGACCGCGCCCAGGCCAAGGCCAGCCGCATCCGGATCCTCGAGCGGGCCGCCGACGAACGCGAACTCCTCATCCCCGCTCATTTCGGCGGCCCCGGCGCCCTGGAAGTCCGCCGGACCGGCACCACCTTCGCCCTCGGCCCCTGGGCGGCCACCTGAGGCCCCAGCCCGCATCCCCCTGCCGCCACGATCGAAAAGCCGGTGCCGACGCACGCCTGCTCGGCAGGACCGTCTGGGTGGTGGGCGTGGACGGCGACGCTCCGCCGAGGAGTCGGGGCCGGGAGTCGACCGCCTGATGCGCGGTACGTCTCCGTCAGGACGGGAGGTCGGCCGCATCGGGAGCGAGGCGAGGGCGGCGGCCGAAGGCCGTGGGGAGGAGAGGTTCACCCCTTGGCTTCGGGGCCGGGCGGTTCGATGATGCCTTTGCCGCGGCGTCGGGTGGCCGAGGTGAGCTGCGGGTCCTCAGGTCTGGGGCGGTCGAACGTCGGGCGGGCCTCTTTCCAGTGGCCGCGGGTGAAGTCGGGCACCTTGACCGGGCGGAGGCGTCCGGCCTTCAGGGACTCGTGGCTGAGCGGGATCACCGAGCACCAGGCCGCCGAGTCGTACACGTCGATGTCGGGCGTCATGCCGAGCCGCATCAGTTGCACGAGCCGGAAGATGGACACGAAGTCGCCGCCGCCGTGCCCGCCGTACTGGTCGGCCAGCTCCTCCAGCAGGGGCCATAACCAGTGGTCGTACTGCTGGCGGATGGCGTCGTACGCGCTGCCGGTCCGCCAGGTGTGATCGTCGTGGCCGAGGGACTCGAGGTAGAGGCGGGCGTTGTCGAGCTCGATCGTGCCTCGCGTGCCGGTGAGGGTGGTCTCGCGGGTGTACGGGTGCGGCGAGTTGACGTCGTGCTCGACCCGGATGAACCGGCCTTGGACGGTGGTGACGAAGCAGGTGTGGCGGTCGCCCGAGATGTACGGGCGGTCCTGCCAGGAGGAGTGGTCCGGGCCCACCCGCGGATCCTCCTCGCGGAACAGGGCCAGTGCCTTGGGCGCGGAGGCGACGGCGACGAGTTCGTCGAAGCGGTCGCCGCGGTTGATGCCCATGGCCGCCGAGACCGGGCCGAGGCCGTGCATGGGGTAGTGGAGGGCGTTCATGCGGGTCTGCCAGCGCCGCCGCCAGTGCCTCGGGGTGGTAGGCGCCGCCGAACAGGTACGGCCAGCGCAGGTCGTGCACGTACCCGCCCGAACCGTGCTGCACGTCCCCGAAGAGCCCCGCCTTGGCCATGTTGAACATCTGCAGCTCCGGGCGGAAGTAGTTGACGTTCTCCAGGAGCATGCAGTGCTTGCGGGTGCGTTCGGAGGTGCGCACCAGGTCCCAGATCTCGTCCAGGTGCGGGGAGATCGGCAGTTCGACGGCGACGTGCTTGCCGTGCTCCATGGCGGCCTTGGCCTGGGGGTAGTGCCACTCCCACGGCGTGGCGATGTAGACGAGGTCGATGTCGTCGCGCCGTACGAGGTTGAGGAAGTCCTCGTCGCCCGCCGCGTAGCCGGCCGGTTCGACGTCCTGGAAGCCTTGCTGCATGATGCGGCTGATGGTGCGGGTGACCCGTTCCGGGCGGATGTCGCAGACGGCGGTGACGGTGGCGACGGCGCCCCAGCGTACGTCCTGGTCGCCGCCCCGGTTGCCGAGGCCGATGAGCCCGACGCGGACGTTCTCGAAGCCCTCGAACGGGACGTTCACCATGCTCCGTTCGCCCTTGTCGCGGGGTGGTGCCCAGGCGGCGGCCGTGCTTCCGATGGCCGCTGTGGCGCCCAGGGAGACACCGGTCTTCAGCAGGTCGCGGCGGGAAGGGGCGTAGCGGAGCGGAGGGGCCACGGCGATCACTCCAGGGTTGGGGGGTGGTGATGGTTTATGGCGTTTTCTCCTGGTATGTGCGCAGTATCGATCATCCGTTGCGGGAGAGCAAGAGCCGTCGCGGGTGGGGTTGCGGCGCAGACCTACGGCCCCGTGGTGCTCGGCGGGCCGAGCAGGTGACCGCGGTGAGGTGGTGTCCTCGGCAGGGGGCGGCTCGTGGTGGCTTACCCGGATTCAGGCGGCGAACGCTCAGCGCAGGGTGCGGAAACGGGCGGGGTCGGCCGGGTCCCGGTCGACGACGTGGACGGGCGGTCGGCGGCCAGTTGCAGCCCGGCGAGCAGGTGGCGGCCCGCGTGGGTCCAGCCGGGCGGGGTGCTGGGCCCTGGAGTCCACCAGGTGGGAGGGGACGTCTTTGGACGTCACCAGCGTCGAGCATGTGCGGCAGGTCGGGCCAGAGCCGGACGGGGAGATTCTTCGGGTGATGCGGTCCGATCCCGAGAAGACTGACGGATACCTGCTGGTGACCATGTCGTCTGAGGGGTCACGGGGCGGGAGCGGGCGGAGCCGCACGCTCCCACCGCGGGTGGTGACGCGTCGGCGATCACGATGTCGTCGAGATGGAGGATCTCGTCGGCGTCGCCGTCACCCGTCAGCTCCTGGTGAAGGCGGGGCAGGTCCCCGGCAGTGCCGTAGCGATCTTCGTTGATGCTGTCGAAGCCGGCGGCGTTTCGGATACGCGCAAAGGCCGCGTTCGAGCGGGGACCGGATGGCGCGGTGGGCCGGCAGGTCGGTGGGCTGTAGAAGAGCGCGTCGGGGCCCGATCACGCCCACACCGAGCATCGGCTTCGGTCGGCGGAACCGTGCCCGGCGGTGGTAGACGTAAGAGGGAAGTGGTCACACTGCCAGTGGGCCTCGCCTTGAGGCGGCTAGAGTGCCGTCCATGGCAGGCGGAATCACCGCGCGGACACCCCTTCTGACCTGCGCATCTGCACTACCGGCGGACCGCTGCAGAATACGTCCCCACAGCCCGCCGGGTAACCCGCCTAACCTGCGGCTTTACCTTGGGGTCGCTCATCAACCCTGGAGGGATCGCAACTATAGCCGTTCCAGCAGTTCGTCTGCGGGTGGCAGCGTCGCTCATCAACCCTGGAGGGATCGCAACAAAGACGCGTTCAGAAGAAGCTCAGAAACGGCGACCGCCAGTCGCTCATCAACCCTGGAGGGATCGCAACATGTCGCGCGGCACCTGCTGCGCCATGACCATCGCGGGTCGCTCATCACCCCTGGAGGGCTCAAGGCGATCACGGGGGCGAGGGGGTGCGGCTTCGAGCAGCTCACACTACGCGAAGGCATGGCTCCGCCGTAGTCATTGCACGCGCGGTGATGCCTGCTCGAAGCGCCCTTCATTCGTGGTAGCAGCAGCCGGTACGCGTGGGCACGTGGCGGGTGCCATGGCGGCACCCGCCGGTACGCCGAACACGCTCACCCGGACGCGGTGCGCCCGGCCGTGCTCTCCCGCACGACCAGCGTGAACCCGGTGACGGTGTCGTTCACGGGCAGGTCGGTCTTGCTCTGTGCCCGGGCCAGCAGCCGGTCCACCGCGGTTTCGGCGATCTGCCGCTTGTCGGGGGAGATGGTGGTGAGGGTGGGGGTGCTGTAGCGGCCTTCGTCGATGTCGTCGAAGCCGGCGACGGCCACGTCTTCGGGGACGCGGAGCCCGTGTTCGAGGAGGGCTCGGATGGCGCCCTGGGCGACCAGGTCGGTGGCGCAGAAGACGGCGTCAGGGGGGCCTCCCGCCCGCTTGAGGAGTTTGCGCATGGCCAGGAGGCCGTCTTTGCGGTGGTATCCGGCGGTGGGGATGATGAGGCGGGATTCGACTTTGAGGCCGGCGGACTCCAGGGCCTGGCGGTAGCCGGCGGTGCGGAGCTGGGCGATCTCGGAGGTGGCCGCGCGCTGGGAGCCGATGAAGGCGATGCGGCGGCGGCCGATCTCGATGAGGTGTTCGGTGGCGGTGCGGGCGGCGGCGACGTTGTCGATGCCGACGTGGTCGACGAGGCCCTGGCTTGAGCGTTCGCCGAGCAGGACGATCGGGGTGCGGTCGCGGCGGCCTTCGAGGTCGGCGCCGCCGAGGGCGACGGGGCTGTAGATGAGGCCTTCGACGAACTGGGTGGAGGTGCCGTTGACGACGGCGAGTTCGCGGTCGCGGTCGCCGAGCGTCTGCATGATCATCACGGTGAGGCCGCGCTTCTGCGCGACTTCGACGACGAGGCGGGCGAGCTCGGAGAAGTAGGCGACGTCGAGCTCGGGGACGGCCAGGCCGATGATGCGGCTGCGTCCGCTGCGCAGGCTGCGGGCCGCGTGGTTGGGGCGGTAGTCGAGCTCTTCGATGGCGGCGAGGACGCGGGCCCGCACGTCGTCGCTGACGTGAGGGTAGTTGTTGATCACGTTGGAGACCGTCTTGCGGGCGACTCCCGCTCGGGCTGCCACGTCCGCCTGTGTGACCGTCATCCCTGCCTCTGTCTGCTCTCCGGAGTTGTGAACGAGGACAAGTGTAGCCTTTACCACGTGGCAGGCCACGTGGTAAAAACGCTCGCAATAGCCGCGAAACACTTCAGAAACCCCGATCGCGGCCTCCCGGAGGGCTCCATGCGCATCTCTCGACGGCTGATACCGATCTGCCTGACCATGTCGGCGATAACCGCCGTGACCGCCTGCTCCAACACCGCGGCGTCCTCGGGGGAGAAGTCCAACACGCTGACCATCGCGGTGTGGGGCGTCAACGAGGACATCGACAGCATCAAGGCCGCCGCCAAGGGCTTCGAGCAGGCCAACCCCGATATCAAGCTGAAGTTCAACAGGACCGACTGCGGCGCCGACTACGCCGTGTGCAAGACGCTCATCGCCGGACGCAACATGGCGGACGTGCTTGTCACCGGCACCTGGAACTTCAACCAGATGGCCAACGACGGCGTGCTGGCGGACCTGACGGACCGGATGGCCGCCGACGGCGTGAAGGAGGAGGACTTCGTCCCCGTCGTCATCGAGTCGGACAAGGCCGCCAAGGACGGGCGTTTCTACGGGCTGCCGATGGGCTACAACGTCCAGTCGCTGTTCTACAACAAGGAGATGTTCGCCAAGGCCGGGCTGAAGGAACCGCCCGCCGACGGCGACTACACCTACGACGACCTGCGCGAATGGGCGCGCAAGCTGACGCTGGACGCCAACGGCAACAACGCCGACAGCCCGGACTTCGACCCGAAGAAGATCGTCCAGTGGGGCTACTACAACCGCTTCGCCATCCCGTCGGAGCCGGGCTACTGGCCGGTGCTGTGGGCGTACGGCGGCGGCGTGCTCGGCGGCGAGAAGCGGGACCAGTGCGACCTGGAGAAGCCGGGCACCGCGCAGGCGATGCAGCTCCTGCAGGACATGATGTGGAAGGACCACAGCTCCGTCACCCCGCAGATGGAGCAGGAGACGCCCGGCTACCTGCGCTGGATCCAGGGGCATGTGGCGATGCAGCAGGGCTCGCACGAGCAGGTGACGATCGCCGCGCAGCAGAACCCGTCGCTGAAGTACGACATGGCCGCCCTGCCGAAGGGTCCCGAGGGCAACGCGACGATGATCCAGGTGCACAGCTGGGCCGCCTACGCCAAGTCCCCGAACCTGGACAACGCCTGGAAGTTCATCAAGTACATGGCGACCGAGGGCGCGGGCAAGCAGATGGGGCTGATCCCGGCGTACAAGAAGGTCGCCGAAGGGCCCGCGTTCCTGAAGGCGCCCGGAGAGCCGGAGCACCTGAAGGAGGCGCAGCTCGACCCCGCGGCCTGGCCGCTGGCCCGCACGAACATCGACCCGCAGGGCGTGCTCGCCACGGTGCTCGGCCAGGACGGCATCGGCCCGGCGCTGAACGACATCATCACCGGCAAGAAGCCCGCGGCCGAGGCGCTCCAGGGCACCTGCGCGAAGATCGACAAGATCCTCGCCTCCTGACGGGACGATCGTGATGGCCGAAGCCGCACCATCGCCCGCGCCGGCGCCGCGCTCCCGCGCGCGGCGCCGCGAGGCGGGCACCGCACTGCTGTTCCTGCTGCCCCAGATCTTCGGACTGGTGGCCTTCGTCGGCGTCCCGCTCGGGGTGTCGCTGTACTACTCGTTCACCCACTGGGACCTGGTCGCCCCCGAGCCGACCTGGATCGGGCTGGAGAACTGGACGCACCTGCTCGAGGACGAGCGTGTGCCGAAGGTTCTGTGGAACACGATCAAGTTCATCTTCACCGGCACCCTCAGCTTCCTGCTGATGTCGCTGGTGGCCGCGCTGCTCACCTACCGGCCGCGGCGCGGGGTGGCGTTCTACCGGGCGCTGCTGTTCCTGCCGTACGTGCTGTCGCAGATCGCCGTCGGCATCGTCTGGCGGTGGATGTTCAACACCGAGTCCGGGCCGATCAACGCCGCGATCGAGCTGTTCGGCGTGGACGGCCCGCAGTGGCTGCTCGACCCGGCGACCGCGATGCCCGCCATCGCGCTGGTCACCACCTGGCAGGGGCTCGGCTACGGCATGACGCTCTACATCGCCTCCCTGCACGGGGTGCCCGAGGCGCTGCCGGAGGCGGCGAAGATCGACGGCGCGAACGCCTGGCAGCGCTTCCGCCACGTGATGCTGCCGATGATCTCCCCGACCGTGCTGTTCCTCGTGGTCACCTCGCTGATCGGCGCCCTGCAGCTGTTCGACCCGGTGGTCGCGATGACCACCTCGGGCGGCAGCATCGGCATGGCCGGCGGGCCCGACGACTCCACGCGCACGGTGGTGCTCTACATGTACAACCAGATGTTCAACTACAACGAGCGCCTGTCCGGGCTCGGGTACGCCGCGGCGATCGCCTGGGTGCTGGCCCTGCTGACCTTCGTGCTCACGCTCATCCAGTGGGCGTTCAGCAAGCGGTGGGTCTTCTACGCCGGTGAGGGCGCCGCCAGGAAGGGCGGCCAGTGATGACGGTCACCGACACGATCAAGGCGGGTACGCCGCAGCGGGCCGCGCAGCCCGCGCCCGGCCTCCACCGGGCGCGCAGGCGGGCCAGGACCGGCTTCTACCACGCCGGGATGACGGTGCTGGTGGTGCTGTACATCCTGCCGGTGCTGTGGGCGGCGTCGATGTCGCTGCGTACCGACGCGAACATGTTCGACGCCGACCAGCTCATCCCGCACCCGATCACTTTCGAGCACTACGCGAACCTGTTCACGATCCTGCCGGACTTCGGGCGGTACGTCGGCAACACGGTGCTGATCGCCGTCGTCGGCACGGCGGGCACGCTGCTGTCGAGCTCGCTCGCCGGGTACGCGCTGGCCCGCTTCACCTTCCCGGGCCAGCGGGCGCTGCTCATGGTGATCCTGCTGACGCTGATGGTGCCGCCGCAGGTGACGCTCATCCCGCAGTACGTCATCTTCCGCAACCTCAACTGGATCGACACCCCGCTGCCGATCATCGTGCCGATGCTGTTCGGCGGGGCGCTGCCCACGTTCTTCTTCCGGCAGTTCTTCCTCACACTGCCGCGCGAGCTGGAGGACGCCGCCGCGATCGACGGCGCGGGCCGCTGGCGCACGTTCTTCTCGGTGATGGCGCCGCTGGCCGGGCCCGCGTACCTGGCGATGGGGCTGCTGACGTTCGTGCAGCTATGGAACAGCTTCTTCGTCAACTCCATCTACCTGCAGGACCAGAACCAGTGGGTGCTCACCCAGGCGCTGCAGAGCCTCATCGGCCGCTACAACAGCCAGTACGGCGAGATCATGGCCGGCGTCACCCTCGTCTCCCTGCCGATCGTCATCGGCTACGTCTTCGTCCAGCGCTGGGTGGTGCGCGGCATCGCCTTCAGCGGCATGGCCAACTGACTCTCGCTCTCCTCCCGGAAAGGGACCCCTGTACGTGAAGATCCCCGCCACGACCGCGACCGTCCGCGTGCACCCGGCCCGCCGCGCCGACCACCCGCTGTCGAAGTCGAAGTTCGCCGTCTTCAACAGCGGCATCGTGCACGCCCCGACCTACCGCCGCGACGAGGCCGCGCTGCGCGCCGCGCATCCGGAGTCGGTCCGCATCGACATCGGCTGGGGCGCCGAGTGGATCGGCTACGAACGGCCGATCAGCACGCCCACCCCGGACGGCTTCGTCTACGACTTCTCCGAGCTGGACGAGATCGGCTCGTTCCTCAACGGCCTCGGCATCCGCCCCTACTGGTCGTACTGCTACGTGCCCGCCCCCTATCAGCCCGAGGGCGGCGACTGGCGCGACCTCGCCGACGACGCCGGCTGGGCGGAGATGGTGCGCGCCTACGTCGCCGGCGCCCGCGAGCGCGGCGTCACGGTCGGCTACCACGAGGTCTACAACGAGCCCGACCTGCGCGACGAGAAGACCGGCGAGGCCGTCTTCTACGGCGGCGACCTGGACGACTACCTGCAGCTCTACCGCACGGCCGCGCCCGCGATCCGCGAAGCCGACCCCGACACCCCGGTGGGCGGCCCGGCCCTGGCCATGGTGCTGCCGAACGAGCACTGGATCCCGGCGTTCCTCGACACCGTGCGGGCGGAGAAGCTGCCGCTGGACTTCTTCTCCTTCCACCACTACGGCACCCACAGCGTGCAGGTCGCCCTGGAGAAGGTGCTGCGCCACCTGGAGGAACGCCCCGACCTGGCGGACGTGGAGGTGCACCTCAACGAGTACAACTCCTACCCGGTGCACTATCCGCGCGGCGGCACCCAGGACGGCCACCACATGGCGGCGGCCCTGCTCGCCGACTTCGCCGCCCTCCTCGCCGCGCCGGGGCTGACGAAGGTGAACTGGGCGCAGTTCCTCGACAGCGGCCACGGCAACTACTCGGGCATGGTCACCATCGACGGCGAGCGCAAGCCGGTGCTGAGCGCGTACGAGTTCTACCAGAACATGCCGACCGACCGCTGCGTGCTGGAGATCGACGGCCCGCCCGGGGTCGGCGGCCTGGCCGGCGTCGAGCCCGGCCGGTTGTGCGTGGCCGTGTGGAACCGCTCGCCGCGCGCCGTGCGAGTCCGCCTCGACCTGGGCGAGGGCACGTACGAGAGCGTCGCGCTGCGCAGGATCGACGACGGGCACGACGGCGCGGAGGCCGAGCGCCTGCCCGCCGAGCGCTACTGGGACCTGGAGCTGCCCCGCGGCGGCGTCGCCCTGCTGGAGGCGACCGGCACCGCCGCCCAGACCGCTCGGCCCGCCCCCGCCGGCACCGTCCGCCGGGTCCGCCACCGCTACATCGCCCGCACCACGACCGCGTGGGCCGACCTGGAGGAGGCCACCACCACCTTCCGCCTCGGCACCGCGACCGACCCGCACGCCGTGCCCGTCATCGCCGCCGACCTGGAGGGCTGCGGCGAGACGATCACCGTCACGGGGCGGCTCACCGACGCCGGCGGCGCGGACATCAGCGGCGGGCGGCTCGTCGTCCGCATCGACGGCGGCCTCGGGCAGAGCCGCGAGCTCTACCTCGACGAACAGGGCCTGCAGACCGTGGACCTCACCGGGCTCGCCGCCGAGCCGGGCCGGGCGCGCGTCACGGTCGCGCTGCGCGACGCGCCCGAGCACGCCTTCGCCGTCGTCACCCTCACCTGACCACCTTCACCAGCGCATCATCGGGGACCTTAAGGAGTACCGTGCCCACGCCCTTGCACGACCATCATCCGCGCCCGCTGCTGGCCCGCGCCGACTGGCGGGACCTCGGCGGCGACTGGCGGTTCGCCTACGACGACGGCGACGTCGGCCTCGCCGAGCACTGGCAGCGCCGCGATGACGTGTTCGACCAGACGATCACGGTGCCCTACCCGCCGGAGTCCCCGGCCAGCGGCATCGGCGACACCGGCTACCACCCGGTGCTGTGGTACCGCCGCACCGTCGAGGTGGCGCCGCCGCAGGCGGGCCGGCGGGTGATGCTGCGCTTCGGCGCCGTCGACTACCGGGCCGACGTGTGGGTGAACGGCGAGCACGTCGCCTCCCACGAGGGCGGCCAGACCCCGTTCGGCGCCGACATCACCGACGCGCTGTCCGCCGACGGCCGGCAGGTGATCGTCGTCCGCGCCGTCGACGACCCGCACGACCTGGAGCAGCCGCGCGGCAAGCAGGACTGGCAGGAGCGCCCGCACGTCATCTGGTACGAGCGCACCAGCGGCATCTGGCAGCCGGTCTGGCTGGAGGAGGTGCCCGCCGACCACGTCGAGCACCTGCGCTGGACGCCCACCGGCACGCCGGGTGAGGTGGACCTGGACCTGCGGCTGGCCCGCCGCACGGCCGGTCCCGTCCAGGTGTCGGTACGGCTGGAGCTCGACGGCCGCGTGCTGGCCGAGCAGACCGTCACCGTCACCGGCGCCCGCCTGCGTACGCGCCTGGTCGTGCAGGACGGCGACCACGACGCCGAGCCGCACCATCTGCAGTGGACGCCCGAGCAGCCGACCCTGTGCCAGGCGACCGTCACCGTCCACGGCGCATCCTCCGAGGACGTCGTGCACAGCTACGTCGGGTTCAGGACCGCCGGCACCGACGCGCGGTCGTTCCTGCTGAACGGCCTGCCGTACAAGCTGCGCATGGCCCTGTCGCAGGGGTACTGGCCGCAGTCGCACCTGGCCGCACCCGGCGCGGAGGCGCTGCGCACCGAGGTCGAACTCATCAAGCAGCTCGGTTTCAACGGCATCCGCGTCCACCAGAAGGCCGAAGACCCCCGCTTCCTCTACTGGTGCGACCGGCTCGGCGTGCTGGTGTGGGCCGACGCGGCGGCGTCGTACTCGTTCAGCCCACGCTCGCTGGCCCGCACCACGCGCGAGTGGATCGAGATCGTCGAACGGGACGCGAGCCACCCGTGCGTCGTGGCCTGGGTCGCGTTCAACGAGAGCTGGGGCGTGCCGCAGGTGGCCCGCTCGGACGCGCAGCGCGACGCCGTACGCGGCCTGTACCACCTGATCAAGGCGCTCGACCCGAGCCGGCCGGTGATCGGCAACGACGGCTGGGAGTACGTCAGCGGCGACCTGCTCGGCGTCCACGACTACACCCACGACCCCCAGACCATCCGCGACCGCTACGCCGCCCGCCTGCAGGACACCGTCGCCACCGGGCGGCCCGGCGGACGGGCGCTCGCGCTCACCGGCGGCGTGCCCGCCGTGCCGGTGGTGCTCAGCGAGTTCGGCGGCTTCACCTACGCCCCCGACGACCCCACCACCTGGACCGGCTACGGCGTCGCCGACACGCCCGAGCAGCTCCTCGAACGGCTCGGCGCGCTGCTGGAGGCCGTGCACGAGGCCGGCGACCTGGCGGGGTTCTGCTTCACCCAGCTCACCGACACCGGACAGGAACGCAACGGACTGCTGACCGAGGACCGCAAACCCAAGGCCGACCCCGAGTCCATCGCCCGCATCATCCGCGGCCGGAGGTGACCGCACCCATGAGACGACCGTTAAGAACCCTCGCCACCGTCGCGACCGCCCTGCTGATCAGCACGTCGCTCGCCGCCCAGCCCGCCCACGCCGCCGACGCCACCGTCACCGCCGACTTCGCCACCCCCGTCGACTACCCGCTCATCAAGAGCAAGTTCGGCCTGTTCAACAGCGGGTACGTGGCGCTGGCCCGCTGGGAGCGCGACGCCGCCAAGATGGCGGCGCTGCGGCCGGCACGGGTGCGCTGGGAGACCATGTGGGGCAACGAGCAGCACGACTGGACCCCCATGGTCACCGGCTCGCCCGACGACCCGCAGTACCACTTCGAGCAGATCGACCGGCTCGCCGACCTCATCCACGACGCCGGGGCCCAGCCGGTGCCCGCGCTGACGTACACGCCCGGCATCCTCAAGCCGCCCGGCGGCGACTGGAACGACCCGCCCACGGACCCCTCCGTGTGGGCCACGAAGATCGTGCCCGCCCTCGCCGCCCACTGGAAGGAGACCGGGCGGCGCGCCGGCTCGTACGAGATCTGGAACGAGCCCGACCTGCCCGGCGTGTTCTGGACCGGCACCCAGGAGCAGTACCTCGACCTGTACCGCGACGCCTCCCGCGCCATACGCGCCGCCGACCCGGACGCCTACGTCGAGGGCCCGGCGCTGTGCTGCGTGGGCTGGAAGACCGCGTTCGTCGACCGCGTGCTCGCCGACGACCTGCCGCTGGACGGCTTCTCCTTCCACGCCTACACCGACGCCACCGACGGCAGCCTGGAGGACAACTACCAGGGAGCCACCGACTCCGGCCTGACCGCGTACCGGATGGCCACCGTCGACGACAACCTCAACGAGTACAACTGGTCACACGACTTCACCGTGCCCACCGACGTCATCACCCACCGCGGGGCCGCCGAGCTGCTGAAGAGCTTCAAGGCGCTGCTGGCCAAGCCGTGGATCACCCACGTCGAATGGGCGCAGTTCCAGGACCCGGTCTGCCCCACCACCTGCGACGTCATCGGGCTGCTCGACCGCGACGGGCACGTGCGGGCCTCGTACAACGCCTTCAAGCTGTACGCCGACATGCCCGTGGCCCGTAAACAGCTCGCCATCGACGGCGCGGTCGACGGCCTGGCCTCCTCCGACTCCCACAAGGCCGGCGTGCTGCTGTGGAACACCTCCGGCACCGCCCAGGACGTCACCGCCGCGCTGGACAACGTGCCCTTCGCCAGCGGGAACTTCCGCGTCTACCGCATCGACGCCGAGCACGCCAGCTACGAGGACAACCCCGCCAGCGAGACCCTCACCCCCGTCGAGCAGCAGCTCGGCGTCTCCACCGCCGGCCTCACCTGGTCCGGCACCATCCCCGACCACGGCATCGTCTACCTCGAGGCCGAGGACGGCACCGGCACCTCGTCCCTCGACCCGGTCGACGTCGGCACCGTCGTACGCGACCTGCAGTACATGCCGAACCACGGCAAGAAGAGCTACGCCGGCTTCGACCGCCGTACCTGGACCGCCGAGATCGGCATGGGCACCGAGACCTGGGCCGACGCCGCCGCCGGCGTCGTCGCCACCGACCTGCCCGACACGCTGCGCATCCGCGCCGAGAGCACCGGCACCTTCCAGAGCCTCGACGCCAACAGCCTGCATGGCGTGCGCATCGACTTTGAGACCGCCTCCGGCTACACCAAGGGCGTACTCCTGCACGGCGGCCTCTACACCAGCACCCGATCCGCCCCTGTCCCCTGGGGCACCAAGCGGCAGGCCGATGAGGTCATCCACGTCCCCGACTTCTCCGACTTCACCGTCGACCTGCCCGACCTCGCCCCGCCGGGCTGGACCGGACGCGTCACCATGAGCTTCCACCAGCAGAACACCGGCCCCGGCACCCGCACCACGTTCACCGTCCGGCCCGCGTAGTACCGGCGCCTTCATGAGTCCTTCCCGCCGCGTCGCCCGCAGCGGGGAGGACTCACGCGTTCTGCCGCCGTTTCGCGAGAACCGTCATGTCCGCTTCATACGGCCGCCGCCCCGTGAAGCGGACATCCACTACCGTGGCCCCGATGATGAGCAGTCGCCGGCCGCCTGGCGGAACGAGGGCGCACGGCCGCTCCTCATCCGGATCCGCCGATGGTCCAGGTGGACAGCGAGAATTCCACGGTCGGTATGCGGTTGCCGATGCCTGCGTTGTAGGTGATTTTGGTGATGGTGGCGCGGGCCAGGCGGTTGTCGGGGGTGAGGGCGCAGATGGCGGAGCCTTCTGTGAAGCCGATGTCGTCGGGGTGTGCGTCTTTGGTGATGTCGAGGTTGCCGAGGGAGGAGGCGGAGGCGGCGGCTGCGCATTGTTCGGGGGTGGCGTTCTTGCCGTCGCGGAGGAGGCCGACGGAGGCGTTCTGGGAGGCGCGGAGTTCGGCGTTGGAGCAGGTCACGTAGAACATGTCGCCCGCTTCCCGTTGAGCGGTGGTGAGCTCGTCCTCGTCGACGATCCGGGTGGTGATGGGCCGGTCGGCGCTGAGGCCGCCGTCGAAGTCGATCGAGATGTACGGGTCGCAATTGCGACCGTCGTGCGCGGTGCGGATGGTGAACGGGATGTCCCGGTGCTCCTCGACATACGGTGCTGCGGGCTCGGGAGTACTTGTCGCACCCGGGGTATCAGGAGCTATCGGTGTCGGCGGCGTGCTTGCCGGAGCGCTCGTGGGCGGTTCGGCACTCGGCGGCTGCGACGCGGAAGTGGGGGCGCTCAACAAGGGGAACAGGATTGCGGCCAATGCGCTCGCAATGCCGGCGATGAAAGAACCGACTTCCAAGAGATGCTTAGTCGGCTGCTCCGGCCCACGCCTACGCTGAAAATGCAGCAGAATGCCGACGAGAATCAGGGTGGCGGCGATCGCGATGAAGGCGATAAGTCGAGGGTCCATTGGGGCTTTCCAGAGAACGTTCCATGGGATGACGGCGGGCGGCATAATACCGGTGTTCACCTGAGAGAGCGGAAAACAGCGCGACCATTTCCGGCAAATCCGGCAATTCGCGCTTTATGTGTATCCGGGTGCGGAGCCACGATCGCGGATGGCCTCACGTGCCGCCTTTCTCTACGGTGGTGGGCATGTCTGCCTTCTTCGCGCGGCTCGCTGTGCTGGTGCTGCTCGCCGCGTTACTCGTTCCGGCCGCCCCGGCTCCGCCCGCCGCCGCGGCCGCCCTGTCCGACGCGGCCTTCTTCGGCGCGTGGAGCTCCGGACGCTGGACGACCGCGCCGCGGCTCGACTACGCGTACGCCGACGGGCTGACGCCCGTGGAGACCGCCGTGAAGGCGGGTGACTACGCGCTGGCCAAGCAGCGCCTGCTGGACTACTACCGCGGGCGCGACCCCATCGAGGCGGGCGCGTTCTCGCACACCACCTGGCCGGGCGCGGTGGAGCTGACCGCCGATCACATCTGGACGCTGGGCGACGGCGAGACGTACCTCACCACGCTGACGTTCGGCCCCGGGGAGAAGACGGTCACGGCGGACGTCACGAGCAGCGTCACCGCGGGCAAGCCCGGGTTCTTCCTGATGAGCCGCCACAAGGACGGCGTGATCGCCCGCGTCAACAGCAGAGGCTCCTCCTCCGGCAAGCCCGAGCTGCGCCTGACCCTGGCCGACGGCACGGTCAAGTCCCTGCACCCCGCGCACGACACCTACATCTGGGCGGCGTACCCGGACCGGGCGTACGGCGACAAGTACGTCATGCAGGTCAGCGACCAGGGCAAAGGGCCGTTCACCGGCGAGACGCGCAAGGCGTACCTGGGCTTCGACCTCAGCGGCGTCACCGGCGTGCAGAAGGCGGAGCTGACTTTGACCGGCACGGCCGACACCGCCACGAAGGTCATGCTGTTCGGCAACGCCGAGACGTTCGACGAGGCCACCCGCACCTGGAACAACACGGTGCAGAACACCTACTCCTGGGAGGGCGACCCCGGCGGCTTCGACTGGAAGCGCCCCGCGGGCGCCGACAAGGAGTACCTGTACCAGCTGCCCCGCTTCTCCTTCGCCGGTCCGCTGGCCCTGGAGTACGAGAAGACGGCGGACGAGGAGCACGCGCGCACGCTCATCGGCCTGATGACCGACTTCATCGAGGACGCCGACGGCTACGACTCCGACCAGGGCGCCGGTTCGTACCCGGGCAACGTGCACGTGGCGCGGCGCCTGGACAACTGGCTCGCCGCGTACGAGATCCTGCGCAAAAGCCCGTCGCTCACCCCCGACGCCAACGCCGCGATCCTCAAGACGATGAACCGCTCCGGCCTGTACCTGCGGACGAACGTCAACCAGAGCCCGAACAAGATGCAGACGCAGAAGATCGCGCTGCTGCACGCCGCGGTCTACTTCCCGGAGTTCACCGCGTCGGCCGCGTGGCGGGAGGACGCCGTCGCCTTCCTGGCCTCCCATCTCGATGAGTCGATGTACGCCGACGGCGGCTATAAGGAGGCCACGGACGGCTACCTGCGCAACTACCTGCGGCAGTACGTGGACGTGATCGCCCTCATGCGGCGCAACGGCCTCACCTTCCCCGCCGCCGCCACCGCCAGGCTCGCCACGCTGGGCCGCTTCCTGATGGACCAGACCTACCCGAACGGCCACGGCACCACCTACGGCGACAGCGGCGCGCGGGACATGCGCAGCGTGCTGGCCGAACTCGGCGAGCTCACCGGCGACCCCGAGCTCCGCTACGCCGGCACCTCCGGCGCATCAGGCGAGAAACCGGCGCACACCTCCGCGCTCTACCCGGACACCCGGGTCGCGATCTCCCGCTCCGGCTGGGACGCCGGCGACACCCACCTGCGGATCAACGCCGACCGCGGCAACCACGCCCACCCCGACGAGCTGGCGATCACCGCGTACGCGTACGGCCGGCCGCTGCTGCCCGACATGGGCGCCTACACCTACAGCGAGGACGCCCGCTCGGACTGGCTGCGGCACACCACCGAGGCGCACAACACCATCGAGATCGACGACCGCCCGCAGAGCTCGACGGCCGCCGGCGCCATCACGAACATGGTCATCAACGACGCCTTCGACCTCATCGGCGGCTACACCGACGGCTCGGCGGGCGCCCGCCACGAGCGGTCCGTCCTCGCGCTCCACTCCGGGCTGTGGGTGGTCTCCGACCGGCTCAAGCCGGCGGACACCGCCACGCACCGCTACGAGCAGAACTGGCACTTCGCCTCCGACGCGAGCCCGTCCCTCCGCTCCGGCACGAAGGCGACCGTGACCGGCTTCGCGACGGGCGCGAACCTCACCGTCGTCCCGGCCGATCCGGGTCGGCTCACCGCCCAGCTCCGCACCGGCTACTACGCGTCGGAGCTGTACGCGGTGCAGGACGCCGAGTACGCCTCCTACGTCAAGACGGTCGCCGGGCAGACCACGTTCGACACCCTCCTGGTGCCGTCCAAGGGCGCGGCCGACACGTCCGCGACCGTGACCCGCCTCACGGTCAGCGGCACCCCGACGTACCAGGCGACGGCGCTCGGCCTGAACGGCGGCTCCGGCGTCTACTACAAGTCGTGGACGACGAAGGCGAAGCGCACGTTCGGCGCCTACACCTTCGACGGCAAGCTGCTGTACGCCGACGCCGGCTCCATCGTGGTGGTGGACGGCTCGACGGTCACCCGCGGCGGCGCGACCGTGATCGAATCGCCCGTCCCGATCGAGGACCTGTCGGTGACCTTTGACGCGGACGGCACCGTCCGCATCGACGGCACCGGGCTGACCGCGAGCACCGACCCCGCCAAGGCGATCGGCATCGCCGCCCCGGCCGGCGTCACCACGGTGCTGCTCGACGGCAAGTCCGTCCCGTTCGAGCGGTCAGGCGACCTCATCTACGCGGTGGCCGCCTGACGGAACGGTGCGGTGGGGCGGCGGATCGCGCCCGCCGCCTCACCCGTGTCCGCCGTGTGCGGCCGTTGTCACCGGCCCGCGGTCACCACTGGTACGGCAGGTACTTGCCGTCCATGGTGATGACGACCCGGTCGCCCGACGGGTCGGGGACCCGCTTGACGTCCAGGCGGAAGTTGATGGCGCTCATGATGCCGTCGCCGCACTGCTCGTGGATCAGCTCCTTGATGGCGGGCCCGTACACCTGGATGACCTCGTACAGCCGGTAGATGGTCGGATCGACCGGGACGGCGGCATCGAGCGCCCCCCGGGTGGGCTGCATCTGCAGGGCGAACGCGACCTCCTCGTCCAGCTCCAGCAGGGAGGTCACCGTGGCGGCCTCCTCCTTGCTCATCGGATGCTGTCCGAGCAGCGCCGCCGTGGTCCACACCACCGGGCGGTCGATGGCCTGGGCGAGCTGTTCCCAGGTGATGCCGGTCCGCGCCTTGGCGTATCGGACGGCCTCCGCTGCCTGCTGCTTACTGATCACTGGCGCTCCAAGAAGAACGGTCCCTCCGGCTCGCGGCCGGGACGCGAAGAGACGGGCGGGTCGGGGTGAAGCAGGGGTGAGCGCCCGCGATGATCAGGCGCCGTGCTTCGACGATCAAGTGTTCCGCTCCGGAGGGGCGCCGTCCAGCAACGCCTGGGAAGCACATGGCGCGGTGGGCCTCCCTGTTACGGATCACCGGCTCCCGCGTGGCCGCCGGATGGAGGTGGCCGGGGCGGGGGTTCCGCTGTGCGCGAAGTGAGCGGGACGTGACCGTGTCGTCTCCCTATCGTGTGGGGTATGGCCACCTCCATCCAGCATCCGGCGTCCGTCTCGTCGCCACGCCCCCAGGCCGATCGGGCCGCCGACAAGCCCGCCCCGGCGCGTGAGCCGCTGTGGCGGGAGGTGCTCGGTGAGTGCCTGCGGAGCCTCCGCCGGGAGCGGGGCGAGAAGCTGAGCGAGACGGCGGCGCGCGCCGGGGTCTCGCCGCAGTACCTCTCCGAGATGGAGCGCGGTGTCAAAGAGCCGTCGAGCGAGATGATCGCCGCGGTCGCCGGTGCGCTGGAGGTGACGCTGGTCGATCTGACCCTCGCGGTCGCTGACCGGGTGCGGTCCGCGCAGGCCGTCGAGGTGCGCACCGCACAGGTCAGCGCGGTGCGGTCCGGCCAGGTCCGCGCGGCTCAGCTCCGTGCGGCTCAGCTCCGTGCGGCTCAGCTCCGTGCGGTGCGAGCTGCGAAGGCCGGCGCGCGCTACAACGCCGTCTGCTCGGCCGCGTACGCGCTGGCGGCGTAGCGGCCGGCAGGTTCGCGCGGCCCGGTAGGTTCGCGCGGCCCGGTAGGTTCGCGCGGCCCGGTAGGTTCGCGCGGCCCGGCAGGTTCGCGCGGCCCCGGAGCGGTGGTCGCGCGGCCCTGTGGTGCTCCCCGGCTCGGCAGGGCGGCCGCACAGTCCGGCGAGCCACGCGGCCCGGCAGGGTGGTCACCCGGCCTGGCTCGCTTACCGGCGTTCGCCGAGGATCTCGTCGATGAGCCCGTACTCCAGGGCCGCGGCCGCCGTGAACACGCGGTCGTGGTCGGTGTCGGCGCGCAGCGTCTCGACGGTCTGGCCGGTGTGCCGGGACAGGATGTTCTCGATGTCGGCGCGGACCCGTACGACCTCGTCGGCCTGCAGGATTAGGTCGGGGATCGCCCCGCGGCCCTGGGCGGCCGGCTGGTGCAGGATGACGCGGGCGTGGGGGAGTGCGGCGCGCTTCCCCTCGGCCCCCGCGGCGAGGAGAACCGCGCCGACCGCCACCGCCTGACCCACGCAGGTCGTCGAAACGCGCGGGCGGATGTGGCGCATGGTGTCGTAAATGGCGAGCATCGCGCTCGGATCCCCGCCCTCGCAGTTGATGTAGAACTGGATTTCCGCGTCGGGGTTGTCCGCCTCCAGGAAAATGAGCTGGGCGATGATGGTGTTGGCGACGCCCGCGTCGATGGCGGTGCCGAGATAAACGATCCGCTCGGTGAGCAGGTGCGAGTAGACGTCCATGATCCGCTCGCCGCGCGGATTCTGCGCGATGACGTTCGGAATCGTGTACGAGCTCACTTTTCCGCTCCTTCGGTGACGCTGAATCCGGGCTTATGGCGGTTATGGGGGGCGATTTCGTCGAAGCTCTGCACGATGGAGTCGATGAAGCCGTAGTCGAGTGCTTCCTGCGCCGTGTACCAGCGGTCGTGCAGCGAGTCCTCGAAGATCCGCTCGAAGGGCTGGCCGGTGTCCTCGGCGATGAGGCCGAGCACCGTGTCGCGCGTATGCCGCAGGTCGCCGGCCTGCAGCTCGATGTCGACAGCCGTGCCGCCGATGCCCGCCGAGCCCTGGTGCATCAGGACGCGCGAGTGCGGCAGGGCGCGGCGCTTGCCCTTGGTTCCGGACGACAGCAGGAATTGCCCGGCGCTGTAGGCGATTCCGAGGACGAGCGTGGAAACGTCGCAGGGAATGAGCCGCATGATGTCGCGAATGGCGAGCATGGCGGGGACCGAGCCGCCGGGGGAGTGAATCCACAAAGCGATTTCGGCCGACGGGTCCTGGGTGGCGAGCGCCATCATCTGCGTGGCGAGCAAAGTGCCGTTGTCGTCGTCCAGAGGGCCGTCGAGAACGAGAACTCGCTGCTCGTAGAGCTCGCGCCGCATGCGCTGGTTGAACAGCGGGACATTTGTCTTTTCGCTCATGCGTCCATCATGGGCGGCGCTCAGGGGCCCGACCGACCGGATCTGCCTGGGGCGGATCTGCTCTCAGCAGCGTGAGCGGGCGATCTTGGAACGCCTCCAGCCACCGGTGGGCCAGGTGGGTGCCGCTCCGGCGGGCCGGGCCGGACAGCCGGCGGGTGACGAGGGCTGGAACGAGATCACCTGCGTTTCCCCTGCCGGATCGACTTGCCCCTGACGCCGACGTCAGGTTTTAGCGTAAGGGCCTCGGCGGTCGCCGAGACATCCATCCCGAACGTAAGGAAGGGCGGTTTCGTCATGCGTGCAGTTCGCTATCACGAGTACGGCGGTGTGGAGACCCTGGTGGTCGAGAAGGTGCCGGACCCGCATCCGGGGCCGGGCGAGGTACGGGTCCGCGCCACGGCGGCCAGTGTCAATCCGGTCGACTGGAAGGTGCGGTCGGGAACGGTCCACGATGTGCTGCCCGTCGAGCTGCCGGCGATTCCCGGGCGGGACGCCGCCGGAGTGGTGGACGAGGTCGGTGAGGGCGTCGAGGGGGTGAGCGTCGGGGATCGCGTCTTCGGGCTGGGCGGCGTGACCGGGGCGACGGCCGAGCTGGTCGTGCTGTCGGCGTGGGCGCATGCGCCTGCTGCGTGGAGCGACGAGCAGGCCGCCGCGGCCGGCCTGGCGTCCGTCACCGCCATGCGCGGCATGAAGGCGCTCGGCCCGCTGCGGGGACGCACGATCCTCATCGAGGGGGCGTCCGGGGGCGTGGGCAGTGCGGCGGTTGAGATCGCGGTCGCTTGGGGTGCCACTGTCATCGGGACGGCCAGCGAGCGCAATCACGCGCTCCTCGAAGAGCTCGGGGCTGTGCCCACCACCTATGGGCCGGGCCTGGCCGAGCGGGTCGCCCGCCTGGCTCCGAGTGGGGTCGATGTCGTGCTGGACGCCGTGGGGTCCGGGTCACTGGATGATCTTGTCGCGATCGCGGGCGGTCCCGAGCGGGTGACGACGGTGGCGGACTTCACCAACTCGCAGCGTCTGGGCGTGCGGGTGATCAACGCGGAGAACGACTCCTCGCTGCTGGTCGAGGCGGCCCGGCTCGGCGGGCAGGGGCGGTACACGCCGCGCATCGAGCGCACGTACCCGATGGAAGAGATCGCGGCGGCGCATACCCATGCCGAGCGGGGGCGCACGCGCGGCAAGATCGTCGTCTGCATCTGAGATCAGATTACGGTTATTGCAGTCATTACTGCAATAACCGTAATCTTGCCGCATGGAGGACACCCCCACCGACGCCGAGCTCGAGTTCGTCGACGACGTCGCGATCTTTTTCTCCCGTGAGGGCATGCCGCTGATCGCGGGCCGCGTGATCGGCTGGCTGCTCATCTGCGACCCGCCGGAGCAGACCGCCGCCCAGCTCGCCGAGGTGCTGCGGGTCAGCCGCAGCTCGATCAGCAGCGCCACCAGGCTCCTGACGCCCAGCGGCCTGGTGGAGGGGGTGCGGCGGCGGGGCGAGCGGCAGGAGTACTTCCGCATCGCCCCCGACGGGTGGAGCCGCATGCTGGCCGCCCGCTACGCCAAGACGGCGGCGTTCCGCGCGATCACCGAGGAAGGGCTGCGGGTGCTGGGCGACGGCGACCCCGAGCGGCGCAAGCGGCTGGAGAACGTCCACGAGCTCTACCGCTTCCTCGAAGGGGAGCTGCCGGCGATGTGGCGGCGCTGGGAGGAGCGCAAGGCCACGTGAGCACGTACCTGACCTTTCCCGAGGGGCGCCTGCACGTCCACGTCGCGGGCGATCCGGGTGCGCCGCCGGTGGTGCTGCTCAGCGGGGCCGGCGTGGACAACGCGATGCTGAGCTGGCGGCGGCTCATCCCCGTCCTGGCGGCGGACCACTTCGTGCTCGCGCCCGACTGGCCGAAGCAGGGCAAGAGCCGCCCGTGGCAGGGCCGGGCCACGCACGAGCGGATGCTGCGCTGCGTCACCGACGTCCTCGATCACTTCGGTCTCGGCTCGGCCGCCCTGGTCGGGCTGTCGCAGGGCGGGGCGCTCGCGCTGGCCACCGCCATCGAGCATCCGGAACGCGTGGACCGGCTGGTGGCGCTCGCTCCTGCCGGGATCCTGTCGTTCCCGCCCGTCGTGCACCAGCTCCTGTGGCTCACCGCCAAGCTGCCGCTGCTCCACAGGACGCTGCCGGGCGTGATGCTCAGGACGCGGAGGCAGGTGGCGGCGTTCGCGCGCCGGGCGCTGTTCGCGGGGCCCGTGCCGGACTTCGACGAGGTCGTGGACGAGATCGTCGAGGAGGTACGGGCGGGCGGCGCGGGCTCCTCAGACTGGCAGAACGACTCCATCGGCCCGTTCCGCATGCGCGTGGACCTGCGCCCCCGCCTGCACGAGATCACCTGCCCGGTGCTGCTCATCCACGGGGACAAGGACGTGGGCGTGCGGCCTGACCGGACGAGGGCCGCGGCCGCGCTCATCCCCGGCGCCCGGTTCGAGCTGCTGGAAGGGGTCGGGCACTGGTCGAACCGGCAGCGTCCTGACGAGGTCAACGCGCTGATCGCGGAGTTCCTGAGCGCGGGCGGAGGCGGCACATGAGCGAGACCGGTCAGGCGGACCAGCGCGGGTCGCGGCCGATGAAGCCGAGCAGCCGCGTCGCTCGGCACCGTGTCCCCGGCCACCGGCGGCGCCGTGCGGGGCGTGCGGCCGAGCCCGCGCAGCACCACGTCGTGCATGTCGATGATGTGCTGCACGACGTCCCGCGCCGAGTCTGCCATCACCGGGCGAACGCCACGCCGCGCACGCCCCGATCGGCCGTCGGCGCGCGGGGGTCACCGGCCGCTCGTGAGCCTCGTCCGGTCGGTGGGCAGGACGACCTGGCCGGTCACGAACTCGCTCCACAGCCCGAACGACAGCACGTCGCCAGGCTTCGCGGTGGTCTCGGCGAACCCGACCGTGCGGCCCTTGTGCTCGATGGTGGCGCCGAACGAGAGCTGGAACCGCGTGGTGCCCGCCCGGTCCTGCGGCGGCACGGACGTGGGCGGGACGATCTCGTCCCAGGCCCACCGGTAGTCCTTGCGGTACGGGGCCGAGACGCGCTCCAGGGTCTGCTCCAGGATCACGCCGGTGTCCGGGATCACCACCAGCAGTCCCGGGCCGTCGCCGAGCCTGGTGTTGAAGGCGTACACCTCCTGCGTCCTGCCGTCCGCGGTCTGCCCCTGCCCGCCGCCGATCTGCGACCCCTTCGGGCAGGCGTCCACGCCCCGCTCCTCGATGACGCTGCGGGGGCAGGCGGGGAACGCCTCGGGGTTGAAGCGCACCGTACGGTCGAACAGGAAGACGAAGCGGCGCGGCCCCGCCGGCACCTGCCCCGTCTCGGCCCTGCTGCGCCGGTCGAACGCGATCGTCACGCCGCGCCCGGGGCCTCGGGTCGCGGTCACGGTGAGCGAGTCGAGGTTGCGGGTGCCTTCGACGTCCGGCTCGTACGGGCGCTGCGGCCCGCCCGGAGCCGGGTCGGGCGGCGTGGTGCTCGCGGACGCGGCCGGCGCGAGCGCCGACATGCACACGAACGCGGTCATAGCGGTCAGTACGGCCTTAACCTTCACGTCGCTCCCTCGGAAGTCGATCAACGCAACGTGCGCTAGACAATCAACGACCCCCGAAAAATGACATAAAAGCCGGGAGGGGCGGCCATCCCGTCACCAGGCGCTGCTCTTCGGCGACGGCCGCCCGGATGCCGTCCGGGGTGAAGCGGGCCGGGGAGGTCGCCGTCTGCAGGGTCAGGCCGTCGATGAACACGGGGAGCCGCGCGGCCTGCCGCTTCAGCCCGGCGCCGGCGAGCTCCTGCCCGAGCCCGGGCATGGGCAGGCCGTGGCAGGAGGCGATGGCGAGGCGGCAGATGTGGCGCTCGGCCGCCCAGGCGTTGCGGTGCGGCTCCGCCAAGGACTTGTCGACGCGTGAGCGCAGCAGGCAGGCGAGCCACACGTCCACCTCGACGCGGCGCTCGCCGTCCAGGGGGAGGAGCTCTTCCAGGATGCGCCGGGCGCGCTCCGGCCCCGGCAGGTCCGCGTGGAGGTGCCCGGCGATGCGGGCGGAGACGCTTCTGCCGCCGCCCTGCGCGCCGCACGCACTCACCGCGCATAACGCCACCAGCAGGGCCATGGCCGGGATCCGGCGGTTCCCGGTGGACGGTGCGTCCGCTGATCGAGTCACCCGGGCAGCCTGATCTCTCCGTCTCGGGACCGCTTCCGAACGTGACGGCCGCCCACCGGAGTTGTACGCTCCGCACATGGTCGCCGACACTTTGCGTGACGAGATGGTCGATCGTCTGGTCACCTGGGGTGCCGTCACGTCGGCGCGGGTGGAGGCGGCGATGCGGGCCGTGCCGCGGCACGTCTTCGTGCCGGAGGCGTCGCTGGAGGAGGCGTACGCGAGCGGCGTCGTCGTCACGCACCGGGACGAGACCGGCAGGCCGATCAGCTGTGCGTCCGCCCCCGGGACGGTGGCGGAGATGCTGGAGCAGCTCGATGTCCGGCCCGGCCACCGCATCCTGGAGATCGGCGCGGGCACCGGCTACAACGCCGCCCTGCTCGCCGAGCTGGCGGGGCCGCAGGGGCGGGTGACCACGGTCGACATCGACGCCGGCATCGCGGAGGGCGCCCGGCGCGGCCTGGCCGCGGCCGGATACGAGCGGGTCCAGGTCGTGCACGGCGACGGCGCGGCCGGCCATGCCGGGAACGCCCCGTACGACCGGATCATCGTGACGGCGGGCGCGTGGGACGTGCCGCCCGCGTGGCGCGAGCAGCTCGCCCCCGGAGGCCGGCTCGTCGTGCCGCTGCGGGTGCGGGGCATCACCCGGTCGGTGGCGCTGGAGCTCGACGGCGACGTGTGGCGGAGCGTGTCGATCGTGGTGTGCGGGTTCATCCCGATGCGTGGCCCGTCGGCGATGAAGGAACGGCAGGTGGGGCTGGACGCCGGCGGTGCGGTGCGCCTGCGCGTCGACGACGGGCAGCCGGTCGACGCCGGCGCGCTGCGGGCGGCGCTGGCGGGTGCGCCGTCGCTGGTGTGGTCCGGGGTGGTGGTGCCGTACGCGTCGCCGGAGCATCTGGACTTCTGGCTGGTCGGCGGGACGGCACGGGTCTGCCTGGTGATCGCCCAGGAGGGGGCGCGGGAGGCGGGCCTGGTGGAGCCGATCTGGCGCTGGGGCAGCGCGGGCTGCTACACCGCCGACGGCTTCGCGTACCTGATCCGCCGCGGCGCGGGGGAGGAGATGATCGAGCTGGGCGCGTGCGCGTACGGGCCCGGCGCGGAGCGGCTGGCCGGGGCCGTCGCGGATCGGATCCGCGCCTGGCACGCCGCCCGCGGCGAACGGGCCTCCTTGCGCATCGAGGTGCATCCGGCGGGCAGCGCGGGCCCGCCTAACGCCATGATCACCGCCGACAAGACACACAGCAGGGTGTTCGTCACCACGGGCGGGCGGCGCGAAACCCCGTGGCTCGCGCCGGGGGAGGGGTCGTAGCGTCCATGGAAGCTGCCCTCCGCCACAGGTACACGATCACCGTCGACGGCATGGCCGGCGCCATGACCGCCGCAACGACCACGGTCGCTCAAGGTCGCGGCCGACGGCATCGTCGGCCCCGAGACCTGGAACGGAGCCTTCTCATCGCCTGTTCCGGGCCGTCCGGGTAAGGACCCCACCCCGGACGGCCGTCACGTCTGGTCTCAGCGGGCGCGCAGCACGCCGACGCCGGCGATCAGTTCCGTCGACTTCTCCGGGTAGGGGTCGTCCTTGCGGGGTCGCCAGTCGTTCAACGGCACCAGGCCCGGCTCGATCAGCTCGAAGCCCTCGAACAGGCGGGCGATCTCCTCGCGGGTGCGTACCCGCATCGGGTTCGTGGTGTGCTGGTACAGGGCGTGAGCGCTCGCCACCTCCTCCTTGGTCGCGTAGTCCATGCAGCCGTGCGCCAGTGCCAGGCAGGAGCCGGGGGCGAGCGCCTGCCGGATCTGCGCCTGATAGTCGTAGATCTCATCCTCGGGCAGGAAGTGCCACACCGCGATGGTCAGCACCCCGATCGGCCGGTTCAGGTCGAGCAGCCCGGTCACCTCGGGGTTCGCGAAGATCTCGGCCGGCTTGCGCAGGTCGCCCTCCACGGTGACCACGCCCGGCTCGTCCCGGAGCGCGCGGCCCTTCGCCAGCACGATCGGGTCGTTGTCGACGTACACGACCCGCGCGTCCGGGTTCACCTTGCGGGCGATGTCGTGCACGTTCGGGTAGATGGGAATGCCGCAGCCGATGTCGATGAACTGGCGGATGCCCATCTCGGCGATCGCCCGGGTGGAGCGCAGCACGAACCCGCGCGTCGCGCGGGCGGCGTTGCGGGCGTTCGGCACGGCCAGCAGGAACGTCTTGGCCGCCTCCCGGTCGACCGCGTAGTGGTCACAGCCGCCCAGGAAGTAGTCATAGATGCGCGCCGACGACGGCTTGGAGGCGTCGACTTCTAAGGGGGAACTCACTCGTCATGTCCCTTTCTGGAGGTGGTCACGGATGGCAGCGAGCATGCGGACGGACTCGGCCGGGGTGCGCGCCATGCCGGCGATCTGGTCGAGCAGCAACCCGTACCGCTCGTGGTCGCGTAGATCGCCGAACTCGTCGCCGCCGAAGCGGTGGAACACGATGACCTGCTGATCCGGCAGCCGCAACACGGTGAACGGCTCCGGCGGCAAGAACGCGGAGTCCGCGGGAAGCACTTGAAGGGTGATGTCCGGCAGGCGAGACGCCTTGAGCAGCTCGTCAAGCTGCCGGAGGTGCGCGGCCACGTCGCCGCCGAGCGGGCGCCGCAGCACCGTCTCCTCGATGACCGCCCACAGGCGGGCCCGCCGGCTCTCCTGACGGCGGCGCAGGTTCTCGGCCTTCGCCCGCGTCACCTCGCCGGGCGGCGTCGGGAACCGCACGGCGCGCTGCACGGCCTGCTCGTACTCCGGCGTGCGCAGCAGGTCCGGCACGAAGTGCGTCGCGTACGAGCGGATGAGCGTCGCGGCCTGCTCGTGATGCCACAACGCGGTCTCTTCCAGCGGGGCCTGCCGGTCCCACCAGCCCGGTTCCCGCCGCCCTATGGCGACGGAGATGAGCGCTTCCTGCTGGTAGGGGTCGGTCACGCCGTACAGCGTCAGCAGCCGGGACAGGAAAGCCCGCTCGAACGGGGCCTGGCCGCGCTCCATCCGTGAGAGCGTCGGCACCGAGCCGCCCGTTTCTCCGGCGACGGCTTCCAAGGTGAGTCCACGGTCGAGCCGTAGCCGGCGCAGCCGAGCGCCCACTATCTGTCTGGCGGCCGCCGTGTTTTCGCTGTTCACATGGTCCCTTCACGCGGGCCCGGCCTGCCACCGGACCGCCCGGCAAAATTTTCAGCGGTGGCCCGACCTTATGCAAGATCACAGCTTCTGTCCAGGTGGATGACCCCTACTAGACCACTTTCAAGATCACAAAATTTTCAGTCGGGGTGGACAAAGGCAGGGGGCGACCGATCCGATCGCCTCGGCCGGCCAGCCCGCCGTCACCGTCCTCGCCGGCGACAGCCACCACCGGTTCGTCCCGTACGGCGGCCACGACGCGGACGGCACGCCGCCCATCCGGCGGGCAGCGCCGGCCCGCCGACCGTCATGATCACCGCCGGCGCGACGCACGGCAGGGTGTTCCTCACCACGGGCGGGCGGCACGTAACCGAGTGGCCCGCGCCGGGGGAGGGGCCGTAGCGTCAGGGGGTATGAAACTGCTCTCCGTCAACATCGGCCGCCCGCGTCCCAACCCGTGGAAGGGGCTGCGAGCAACGGGTATCGACAAGCGGCCGGTTGACGGTCCGGTCGCCGTCGCCGCCCCCGGCCCCAAGGGCACCGGCGCGGTCGGCCTCGCCGGTGACCGGGTCTACGACGTGAAGCACCACGGGGGCGACGATCAGGCCGTCTACGCGTACGCCCGCGAGGACCTCGACGCGTGGGAGCCCGAGATGGGACGGACGCTTCCGAACGGGGTCTTCGGCGAGAACCTCACGACCGAGGGCCTGGACGTCAACGGCGCCCTCATCGGTGAGCGCTGGCGGATCGGCCCGGACGTCGTTCTCGAGGTGTCGTGCCCGCGCATCCCCTGCGGCACCTTCGAGGGCTGGCTGCGGGAGAAGGGCTGGATCAAGCGGTTCACGCAGGCGGCGCGGCCGGGCGCGTACCTGCGCGTGATCTCACCCGGCGAGATCCGCGCCGGTGACGCGGTCGAGATCGTCCACCGTCCCGCTCATGACGTGACCGTCGAGCTGGTCTTCCGCGCGCTGACCTCGGAGCCGGGCCTGCTGCCGCGGCTGGAGGCGGCCGACGCGCTGCCGGCGCCGGACAAGGCCAAGGCCCGCCGCCGTATCGCCGCCCAGGCCCGGAAGGCGTAGGCGGTGGGTGGACCGTTCCCCGAGCGTCGGCACTTGTGAGTTGAAGGGGCATCGGGTCGGTTCGCGGTGTCCGGCGACCGTTGGGCCCGGCTCCGAGCGGATGAAGCGGCTCGTCGAGGAGCCGATCCTCAGGGCGATCAAGCCCATCCCTCAGCGCCAGGTGTAGGTCGTGTCGGTGATCGGCGGCAGGTAGGGGTTGCCGACCCCGGACAGGTGCGCGCCGACGTCATGGCGCGGCTCCTCGAACGCGCAACGCCACCCTGCCCGGCGGCCGTGACCGCGGCGGCAGAGGAGAGCCTGGCCGTGTCGCGCGAGGCGCGGGAGGAGGTGCTGGACCCTATCGACCGCACGCAGATCGCCCAATGACGTGGGGCCACGCCGGCCGCCCGTAAGATCGTCGCCACCATGGAAGAGCCGCGTGACCTCCCCTCTCATCTCTCCGCCGCGTACCGGGCCGTCGGCCTGCCCTGGCCGGACCTGCGGCTTGGCCACCTCGACGGGGTGCTGGCCGCGGTGGGCGGGCGTCCGGAGGCGGAGCGGCTGCGCGAGCACGCCGGCAGGCTGCGCATGGTCCAGGAGAGGTTCTTCGAGCATCTGAACGCGCTGTACGACGATCACGACGGCGACCCCATGCTCCTGCTCCGGCACAAGAACGAGCCCTGCGTGCGGCAGACGCGGGAGGACTGGGCGGACTGGCGTGAGGACCCGTACGGGCCGCGCATCTGCGTGGTCACCGGCTCTCCGGGCGCCGGCAAGACGCGGCTGCTGGCCTGGTTCAGCCACTCCGGCATCGGGGACTGGGCGGGCTATCCGGCGGGCCCGGACGAGGCGGCGATCCTCCTGCGCGGGATGGACGCGAGCGACGCCGTGCGCGAGCTGGCCGGGCAGCTCAAGCTCGGCAGCGCCGGTCTGGGGTCCATCGACCGGCCCGTGCTCGTCACCGTGGCCGACGCCCACAGGAGCAACGACCCCGAACGCGCGTACGCGGAGCTCGTCCTGCCCCTGGCGGCCAATCCGCACGTCCGCCTGCTCGTGGAGCTCGGCCGCGCGGACGCCGAGGAAGGGCTCGGGCCGCCGGCGTACGTGCTGGACCTGGACGACCCGCGCGCCACCGACCGCGCCGCCTTCACCGCCTGGTACGACGCCCAGCGCGCGGAGCGGTCCCCGTTCACCGCCGACCAGGTGTATCCGTCGCCGGGCGTCGCCGTCCTCGCCGCACGCGCCGAGGGCGGCGGCCCGGGGCCCGGCCTGGCGGCGGACGCACAGGCCGAGGACCCCGGGTCCGGCCTTCCGCTCGACGTACGGGTGGCGCGCGCCTGGCTGGACGGCCTGTCGCCGGAGGCCCGCGCCGCTGTCGGCACGCTGGCGCTCGCCCTCGTGCCGGTCGGCCCGTACCTGTGGCGGTTGCTGCACTGCGGCAGGCACCGCGACGACCCGGAGGCCGCCGCCCGTGGCGTGGCGGAGGCGGCGTCCCGGCTGCCCGTCGTCGAGCCGGGCCTGCCCGCGTACGCCGTCGATCTGCCCGCCCTGGCCGAGCTGGTCGCCCCGCCCGCGTCCGCGCACGGGGAGCTGACCGCCGTCATGCGCGGCTGGCCGGAGTCGGCGGAGCTGTCCCCGCCGATGTACGTCAGCCGGCACCTCGCCTATCACGAGCGCCTGGCCGGCGGCCCCGTCACTCCGCTCCCGCTGTGCCGCCCTCCGGCCCGGGTCACCCGCGAGCTGCTGGACGACCTGTACGGCCCGGAGGGGGTCGCCCGGCCGCGCGACCACGAGATCCATCCCGCGATCGCGCACGAGCCCACCCGCCGCTTCCTCACCGAGGTCGGCCTGCCCGCGGGCGGCCTGTGGGAGGAGCCGTTCGACCGCTTCGCCGAGCCGATGAGCGAGCTCTGGCCCGGCAGCCGGGACGAGTTGCGCGCCTGCGCGGGCCTGCCGGACGACCTCGGCGCGCTGTTCCTGCTCGACGGCATGAACACCTGGTACCTGTTCCTGGACGGCCGCACCGGTCTGGTGTACGAGGCGGGCGAAGAGCTGGAGACCGCCCGCGTCGCCCACCCCGGCGTCGAGTCGTACGCGTACTTCCTGTACGTCGTCCACCGGGCGCGCAGGCTGTGGTGCGACGGCCGCGACGCCCATCGCGAGGCCGCCTCCTGGTGCGCCGACGACCTCGCGATCGAGCTGCACACGTACGAGCCGGAGGCCATGGCAGGCGAGGACGCCCTCTGGCCCCCGGCGCTGGAGGACTACACGCTCCTCACCTAGCCGCGGGTCGGCCGCCGGGCGGCGGCGTGGCGTCGCCGGCGTCGTGCGCCGACGGGTCGTCCACCACCTGGCACGGCGCGATCGGGCCGGTCGTCAGCCGCCCCGTGAACTGCCAGAGGACCCCCGGACGCCCCGCCGACGGCGGCGCCGGGTTCTCCATGACCTCGATCATCGCGATCTGGCCCGGCCGGATGTGGCGGGGATAGATGGTGATGCCGTCCTTCGGGCGGATCGCCTGGTACGAGGGCGACCGTTGCAGCCGCTCCCGGGCCGTGGCCTTCGTGGCGGGATCGCCGCTCAGCAGTTCCTCCTCGGTGGCGCGGACGTCGTCGCCCTCCAGGACGGGCGCCCGGAGGTTCCCGCAGCGCTTGCCGAGCGGCAGATACGTGATGTCGGCCCGCACACCCCACTCCAGCAGCTCCTGTTCGAGCTGCTCGGGGTCGCGGAACTCGTAGATCTTGAGGTTGATCGACCCGTCGTCGTTCTTCGTCAGCGCGTACGCCGGGTCGCCGGGGCCGATCAGGGCGGGCACGGTCACGCCCGCCGCGACGGCGGCCGCCAGCGCCGCGCCCAGCGCGAGCCGCCGTCCGGTCACCAGCGGCCGGCCCAGCGGCAGCGGCCCGCGCCTGCGCGGCGCGGCCGCCTCCTCGGTGAGCCGGAGCCGCTGCCGGGCCAGGGCGGCGGGCGGCGGCTCGTGCTCCAGTTCCCTGATGAGGGTCTTGAGTTCATCCATGATCGTGCTCCTCCAGCGGGTTGACTCCGCCCAGGGCGTGGCGGACCTTGCGCCGGGCCCGGTTGAGGCGCGACTTGACGGTGCCGACCGGGATGCCGAGCCGCGGGCGGCCTCCTCGTAGGTCATGTCGCTCCAGGCGACCATCAGCAGGACGTCGCGGTCGCCGCGCGGCAGCTGCGCGAGCGCGTCCAGCAGGGCCGCCCGCGAGCCTTGGGCGGTGAGGTAGCGGGTGATCGTCTCCTCCGGTCCCTCGACGGGCCGGGCCGGGCTCTGCCGTTCCAGTGCGCGGTAGCGGCTGACCTCGGTCCTGCGGTGGCCGGAGATGAGTTTCGTCGCGATGCCCAGCAGCCAGGGCCGGGCGTCGCGATAGGTGACGTCGTACGTGTCGCGCCTGCGGAACGCGATCAGGAACGTCTCCCCGACGAGGTCCTCGGCGAGTTCGGGGCCGAGGCGGAAGGAGATGTACCTGTACAGCGTCCCGGCGTACCGGTCGAACAGGGCGGCGAACCTCTCCGGATCATCGAGGGAACCTGCGATGATCTCGGAGTCCACCACCGCCGGTGACGTGTCGGTCACCATAGATGATCTGTCTTCAACACTGGACTCCCTTCGAGATGTCACTGGTGTCTTGTCGCAGGGGCCCCAAGTGTTCACGGACGTGCGCCGCCGGCCCGCGGCCGTGACCGGCATGAGGCGCGGAGAGCGCGTCAGAACGTGGACACGAAGCGCCGGCAGACGTGGACGCGGGCGAATTGCGCGCGAAGCGCCTGCTCGTCCTCCAACCTGGCGTGCGAGAACACCGCCATGGGCCGCAGCCCCGGCCGTCGCGCGCCGATGGCCCGGTCCGGTTCGCGGGGATCGGCGGAGTGGTTCGCGTAGACGTGGAGGTAGTGCTCGCTCTCGGTGAAGCCGTTGGCTCGATACCAGCGCAGCGTGCCGGGATCGTCCCTCGTCCAGGCGTCGAGCGTGCGCGCGCCGCGCTCGCGGGCTCGGGCACGGGCTTCGCGGAGGAGTGCGCGGCCGATGCCCCGGCGCTGATGGTCGGGGTGGACCGCGACGGTCTCGATGGTGGCCAGGTCACCGTCGATGGCGACGTCGATGATGCCGGCGAGCGTGCCGCCGCTCTCGGCGACGAGGCCGAAGCCCGGGGCCGGGATCGTGGGTTTCCTCGTGACGACGTCGTCGAAATAGGCGGTCGTCAGGAAGGACAGGACACGGCAGCGCAGCCAGGCCGTCTCGTCTTCAGCGGTGTAGTCGCGGATGGCGTGGTGCAAGGCAGGGATCTCCCATGTGGTCGGCGATGTCCGGACGGCGGTGGTCGCGTCAGTGGGAGATCACGGTGGCGATTCTGCAACGTCGGCTCGTGGCCGGCAAGTGGTTTGTGCGGTCGGTTCATGCATGCGGCGCGAAGCGCGTTCCCGTGAGCCGCTGCCGGTTCACGGGAGGGCGGCGCCGCGATCGAGAGAAGACGTTTCGCCGACGGCGGCGAGCAGCACGATCGGGAACTCCGGGTCGGCCTGGCCGACCGTGAGCGCGACCCAGCGGCCGGTGCCCGGACGCCACACGGACATCGTGCTGCTGTAGGTGCTCAGCTCGTTCACCGGCTCGGGCGGTGCGGCGATCTCGTCCTCCACGTACGGCCACAGATCGACCACTTCGGGACGGCCCCAGCGTGAGGTCAGCGCGGCCGCCAGCGCCTCGAAGGCGGCGGCGATCTCGTTCTCGGCGGCCTCGACGGCCTCCTCGCTGCGGTCGTCCCAGAAGTCCTGGCTGGCCGCCAGGCAGGTCACGTGGCTGCGGGGGCCGCTGGAGCGATACCCCTCCCACGTCCTGCCGGGCGGCGCCAGGCGCTCTTCCTGGCTCGGGAAGGGGCGGGCCAGCAGGTGATCGATGGTGGCGAGCCGATCTTCCACGGTCATGCGGTAAGGCTAGACCGGCTGCGGGCGGGCCAGATCGTCGGCAGCACGTACCTGACCGTCCTGCAGCGGTGGCGGCCGTGAGAGGCTACTTCGACTCGACGCGGGCGACGGGCGCGGGGCTTCCTGCGAGCGCGGCGGTGGCGTTCGTCCAGGCGGGGTCGCCGGGGTAGAGCTCGCTGCGCAGGTACGCCCAGATGAGCGCGCGTACGGCGGCGACCCGGTCGGGGTTCTCGTCGGTGGTCTCGGCGCCGTCGAACATGGAGATGCCGCCGAGACCGTGCTCGGCCTCGAAGAACTCCAGCAGCACCTTCGGCCCCGGCGCGGCGGTGTAGGGGTCGCGGCGCCAGTCGTGCCGGTCGGAGAAGTACGGGTTCCAGTCCTTCTCGCCGGTGACGACGAGCGCCTTCGGCGTCATGCCGGTGAAGCTCGTGGTGGTGAGCTCGGCGTACGGCTCGGCCGCCGGGCCGTTCATGTCCTCGCCCCGGCCGGGGGCGGCGATCATGACGCGGGCGCCGAAGCGGTCGTCCACGGCGCCGAACGCCGCGCCGTCGCGGATGAAGGTCTGGCCCGAGATCAGGCCGACCGTATGACCGCCGGCGGAGTGGCCGACGGCGGCGATGCGGCCGGTGTCCAGGCGTCCCGCGAGGCCGGGGACGGCGCGTTCGATCTCGCCGAGGTGGTCCACGACACGGCTGAGGTCGTCGGCGCGCCATGTGAGGTAGAGCGGCGCGTCCGGGTCGTCGGCCTCGCGCAGGCCGAGGAACGTGGCGTCCAGGTGGGTGGGCTGGATGACGGCGAAGCCGTGCGCGGCCCAGAAGTTCACCAGCGGGCCGTACCCGTAGGAGGAGGGCACGAAGGTCGAGGGGCCGTGCCCGTGCGAGAGCACGATGACCGGCAGGCCGGTGCCGTTCACCGGGGCGGTCACGCGGACGGCCAGCGGCATCGGGCGCTGCGGCACGTCGATGAGCACCGGGTGGTAGGAGAAGACGGGCTCGGGGTCGGGCACCGGGAAGCCGGCGGCGTAGGCGGACGGGTCCTTCGCAAGGTTCTCGTCGTGCGTCATGCGTCCAGCCTGCTGGAGAGCGGCCGAACTCTGAATGCTCATCCGTGCGGATTTTCTTCGCGATAGTCCGGCCGCGAGAGTGACGATGGTCCCGGCGGCCAGGGGCCTTCTCCTCTGTGGGCGCGGTGCTCCCAGGTGGTGACCTGGAGGCGTACCACCGAGAAAGGAGGTAGTGATGAACCTGCCCGAGCGCAAGGACATCAGGTGGCCGTTCCCGGACCTGCTGGAATGGATGGACAGCCCGATGTTCGGGTTCCGCCCGTTCGGCCAGATCGTCCGCATCGAGGACTACATCGACGACGACCGGTACGTGCTGCGTGCCGAGCTGCCCGGGATCGACCCCGACAAGGACCTCGAGGTCACGGTGGACGAGGGCATGCTGCACATCCGGGCCGAGAAGACCCGCAAGACCACCGAGCCGCACCGGTCCGAGTTCGCCTACGGGTCGCTGTCGCGGTCGGTGACGCTGCCCGCCGGGGCCAAGACCGACGACGTCAAGGCGACGTACAAGGACGGCGTCCTGGAGGTCAGCGTGGGGCTGGCCGAGGAGAAGAAGGCCGCGGGCCGGCGCATCGCCATCGAGCACTGATGTCCGGCGTCCTGGCCGGGTGCGGGCGGGGCGTCCTGCCCGCACCCGGGCGCGTTCACCCGGGGTTGCCGGCGCGCCCGGGCGCGGGGAACGTCACCCCGGTCAGCTCTTCGGAGACCGCCCACAACCGCTGCTGGACGGCCATGTCGTAGGACTCGGCGCTGGACGTGACCGGCCGGGGAGGCCCGATGATCTCCAAGGGCCCGCCGGGGCCGTAGTACTGGCCGCCGAGCACCGAGGGGTCGGTGGCGGCGCGCAGCGTCGGCAGCGCGCCCTTGGCGGGCGACGGGGCGAGCAGCGGGGCGAGCCAGGTGATCGGCAGCCGGACGGGCGCGGGCGCGTTGCGGGGCAGCTCGGTGGCGGCCACGCCGGGATGCGCGGCCACCGCGATGGTGGTGCCGTGCGGGGCGAGCCGGCGCTGCAGCTCGTAGGTGAACATGAGGTTCGCCAGCTTGGAGCGGCCGTACGCGCCGACCCGGCTGTAGCGCCGCCGCCGCCAGTGCAGGTCGTCGAAGCGGATCGCGGCGCGCAGGCGGTGGCCGCCGCTGCTGACCGTCACCACGCGCGAGCCGGGCACCGGCAGCAGCAGATCCAGCAGCAGCCCGGTGAGCGCGAAATGGCCGAGGTGGTTGGTGCCGAACTGCAGCTCGAAACCGTCCCGCGTGGCCTGCTTCCTGGTGTACATCACGCCGGCGTTGTTGATCAGCAGGTCGATGCGGCCGAAGCGGGAGCGCAGCGACGCGGCGGCGGCGCGTACGGAGCCGAGCGAGGCCAGGTCCAGCTCCTGCACGCTCACCTGCCCCGGCATGCGGGCCGCCGCCTGCTCGCCCTTGCGCACGTCGCGTACGGCGAGGACCACGGACGCCCCGCGCGCGGCCAGCGCCCGCGCCGTCTCGAACCCCAGGCCGGTGTTGGCCCCGGTCACCACGGCCACCCGCCCGCTCTGATCGGGGATGTCGGCCGCCGTCCAGCTCTTGCCCATGCCGGGCTCCCCTCTGACGAACCGGAGGCACCTGCCCGGTGCGCAGGGCAGCGTGCCTGAACGCAACGTATCCGTCGCGATCGCCGCCCGCTACAAGCATGCGTCCTGCAGCGCCTGAAACCGGGGCCGCGCCGGCCGGCGGACACCTGCCGGAGCGGGGCGGGGACGCGGCGCCGTCCGGCCGCTCCTGGGCGTGACCGCCTCGCTCCCGGACGCCGATCATGCCCCCGCGGGGGTGAGCGCCGGCAGGGCGGGGTAGTCGACGTAGCCCTCCGGGCCGCCCCGGTACATCAGGCCGTCGCGGACCGGGTTGACCGGGGAGCCGGTGCGCAGCCGTTCGACCAGGTCGGGGTTGGCGAGGAACGGACGGCCCAGCGCGATCAGGTCGGCTCCCGCCGCCAGCAGCTTCTCCGCTGCGCTCCTGCCGCCGTCGGCGGGGATCTGGTCCTGCGGCAGCTTCGGGTTGGCGATGAGCGTGCCGGGCCAGATCGTGCGGATGCGCTCGAAGAGCGGCTGCCCGGGATCGGCGAACACGATGTGCAGGTACGCGAGCCCGTGGCCGGCCAGGGTCCCGACGAGCTGCGGGTACAGAACGCCGGCGTCGGCGTCGTCGATCCCGTTGACGGTGTTGCCGGGGGAGATGCGCAGCCCCACCCGGTCGGGGCCGATGACCTGGGCGACGGCCTCCACGACCGCCACCACGAACCGCATGCGCCCCGCCACCGAGCCGCCGTAGTCGTCGGTGCGGCGGTTGGTGTTCGGCGCGAGGAACTGGTGGAGCAGGTAGCCGTTGGCGGCGTGCACCTCGACCCCGTCGAAGCCCGCGTCGATCGCCCGGCGGGCGGCGGCGGCGAAGTCGCCGATGGTCGTACGGATGTCCTCGAGCGTCATCTCGCGTGGCAGGACCGCCCGCTTGGGGCCGGTGGGCGTGTGGATGGGGCCGGGGAGCGGGATGGGGGAGGGGGCGATTGGCGTCAGCCCGCTGTTGTCGGGGTGCCCGACGCGGCCGCCGTGCTGGATCTGCAGGAACATCCGCGCCCCGCCGGTGCTCTTCACCGCCTCGACGACCTGCCGCCATCCGGCCACGTGGGCGTCGCTGTGGATGCCGGCGGTGTCCGGGTACGTCTTGCCGGCCGCGTTCGGGCTGGACGCCTCCGCGACGATCAGCCCGGCCGTGGAACGCTGGGCGTAGTAGGTGGCCATGAGCGGCGTCGCGGTACCGTCGTCGGCGGCGCGGGTGCGGGTCATCGGCGCCATGACGAGGCGGTTCTCCAAGGTCAGGGAGCCGAGCCGGTACGGGGTGAACAGGTGTGAGGTGTGTGCAGTCTCGTTCATGGCGAAACCGTAGAATGTGACACTGATGTCAGATTCAACCCCGGATGGTGTGAGATAGATCATGCGAATCGGTGAGCTGGCCCGGCGTACCGGAGTGAGCGAGCGTTCCCTGCGCTACTACGAGGCCCAGGGACTGCTGACCGCCGACCGCACGCCCGGCGGCCACCGCGAATACCCCGAAAGCGCTGTTGATCGTGTCATCCGGATCCAGGAGCTGTACAGCGCGGGGCTGTGCAGCTCGAAGATCGCGCAACTGCTGCCGTGCATGGGGGACGCCGACGGCGGCCCTTCGGAGACCGCCGACGCGCAGCTGGTCGCCGACCTGACCGTCGAGCGGGAGCGCATCATGCGCCAGGTCCAGGACCTGCTCCGGTCGGTGGACGTGCTGGACGAGGTGATCGAGAGAGCCGGCGGCCGCCCGCCCGCCGCCGCCGTCCAGGGCTCCGATCGGAAGTAGCGGCACCGGGCGTGCGGCGCACGAGGGAACGGCCCCTGGGGGTGCCAGGGGCCGTTCCGCGTCGTCGGTGGCGATGTGCGATGGGATCAGCAGTGTGCTCGGATGGTGTCGATATCCGCACCGTAGGTTTCGATGTACCTGCCGCTGAAGTGGGTCGGTTTCACCGTGCGGGTCATCTGCGTGGCGCTGCTCACGAAACAACCGTTCGCCGCGGAAACGAACGATCCGATGTGATTTCGGAGATGGTCGGGAAGAGGGCCGTCTTTATCCTTTCCGGGAGTCCACTTCCACATCTTTCCCGTGTAGGTCCTGCCGGGCCAGAGGCATATTGACCCTTCTGTGCAGGTCGGGTGGGAATTGCTGTCGTTGTTCTGGTAGAAGTGGTTTTCCTCGACCACATTGCCATTGCCGATGATGTTGTCATTACCGACGGTGTTGCCGTCCCCGGCCATGCCCCCATGCCCGGCCGTGTTTCCCTTGGGGGCATCGCTGGGGGCGATGTTCGGAGTCCGGCCGGTCGAGGTGCTTCCCGTGGCGTCGGCAGGTTCGTCAAGCGCGTTCAGGGCGACGGAGATGAGGCCGAGGACCAGCAGCACCGCGGTTCCTGCCGACACGGAGACGGTTCCGGCGCGCACGGTGGAGGCGGTGGCCTCACCGGTGGCGCCGAACGGTGTCATGAAGTAGCCGAAAACGACCGCCAGAAGCGCGAAGCCGATGGCCGGAAAGAACCACAAAGGGGCCAATTTGCCATCGCCGAAGATTTTCTCGCATGTCACTGCCGTCATGACGGTGGCGAGGGCGATGATGAGGGCCGTGATCCATCGTTGACGCCGTTTAAGGTGCACTTTCATGCGGCCATATTCTGGGGAGACGCGTCGGGGATCTGCGCCTCGCTGACCCAAGCTTTACCGACGCTTTAGCTTGGCGGACGGCGGCCTTGTGCGGGGCCATGGGGTGGCTCATGACGTTCGGCCTCCCGTGCGGGCGGTGCGCGGAGTGAAGTCATACGATGACGCTGAGTAACGGATCGAGGCGGGGATCGATGACGGACGAGGCGGGTGGGCGGGCGAGGCTGATGCTGGGCCTGGCCACGGTGGGGTTCGCGGTCAACTTCTGGGCCTGGGCGCTGCTCAGCCCGCTCGGCCCAAGGTACAAGGAGCTGCTGGGGCTGTCGGCGCCGCAGCAGGCGTTGCTGGTCGCGGTGCCGGTGATCGTCGGATCGCTGGGGCGGATCCCCGTGGGCGCGCTGACCGATCGCCACGGCGGGCGGGTGATGTTCGCGCTGGTGTCGGCGGTGACCATCGTGCCGGTGCTGTTCATCGGGCTCGCCGGGCAGGCGTCGTACGGGGCGTTGCTGATCGGCGGGTTCTTCCTGGGGATCGCGGGCACGACGTTCGCGATCGGGGTGCCGTTCGTCAACGCGTGGTTTCCGCCGCGGCGGCGCGGGTTCGCGGTCGGGATCTTCGGCGCGGGCATGGGCGGTACGGCCATCGCCGCGCTGACCACGGTGGGGCTGGTCGAGTGGGGCGGCGCGGCGGCGCCGTTCGTCATCACGGCGGCGGTGCTCGCTGGGTACGCGGTCGTGGCGTGGCTGCTGCTGCGCGACGCGCCGGGGCGCAGCGCCACGGGGCAGCCGCTGGTCAAACGGCTGGCGGCCACGGCGCGGCTGCCGATCACCTGGCAGGCGTGCCTGCTGTACGCGGTCGCGTTCGGCGGGTACGTCGCCTTCTCCGTCTACCTGCCGACCTACCTGGAGACCGAGTACGACCTGGAGCAGGCGGACGCCGCGTACCGGATGGCCGGGTTCGTGGTGCTGGCGGTGCTGGCGCGGCCGGCGGGCGGCTGGCTGTCGGACCGGTTCGGCCCGATACGGGTGCTGGCCGGGGTGTTCGCGGTGGTCGCGGTCATGGCGGCGGTCCAGGCGCTGACACCGCCGCTGCTGCCGGTGGGCACGATCGCGTTCCTGTCCATGGCGGCGGCGCTCGGGGCGGGCAGCGGTGCCACGTTCGCGCTGGTGGCGCAGGTCGCCCCGGCCGACAAGGTCGGGTCGGTCACCGGGCTGGTGGGGGCGGCCGGCGGGCTGGGCGGGTTCGTGCCGCCGCTGGTCATGGGGTTCATCTACGGGCGGCTCGGCTCGTACGGGCTGGGCCTGGCGCTGCTGGCGCTCACCGCCGGGCTGGCGGTGGTGCTGACGCTGACCGCGGTGCGCGCCCTGGCGATGCGGCACGCCCAGGCCGGGTGATCGTCAGCGGGTCGGTTCCCAGCCGCGCCGGACCGGCCGCGGGCGCTCGTCCCTGCTGCGGTACACGATGTACGGCCGGGTGAGGTAGCCGAGGGGCGCGGTGAGCATGTGCACGAGCCGCGTGAACGGCCAGATCGCGAACAGCACGAGCGCGCTGAGCGCGTGCAGCCGGAACAGCAGGGGCGTGCCCGCCATCAGCTCGGGCCGCGGCTGGAACAGGAAGATCGACCGGAACCAGGGCGAGACGGTGGTGCGGTAGTCGTAGCCGCCGCCCACGAGGTTGGCGAGCACGGTGGCGGCCAGGCCGAGGGCGATGGTGAGCGCGAGCACCGCGTACATGAGCTTGTCGTTGCGGGTGGTGGCGGTGAAGACGGGGCCGACCGTGCGGCGGCGGTAGATGAGGATGGCCAGGCCGCCCACGGTGGCCACGCCCGCGATCGTGCCCAGCACGACGGCCAGCAGGTGGTACAGCCCTTCGCCGATGCCGGCCGCCTCGGTCCAGCTCTTGGGGATCACCAGCCCGCCGACGTGGCCGAGAGCCACGATGAGGATGCCGAAGTGGAACAGCGGGCTGCCGATGCGCAGCAGCCGCGACTCGTACAGCTGGGACGAGCGCGTCGTCCAGCCGAACTTGTCGTAGCGGTAGCGCCAGATGTGGCCGAGCACGAACACGGTGAGCGCCACGTACGGCAGCACCACCCAGAGCAGGACGCTCATCGGCCCGCCTCCATGATCGCGTAGGGTTCCAGTCCGACCGCCTCGGCGGGCGGGCCTTCGGCAGCGAGCCGCAGCGCGGCCTCCCGCTCGCGCGCGCCCGCCGGGGGCAGCGTGGCCAGCACCGCGGCCACCACGTCCGCGTACGGCGAGTCCTCCTCGCGCAGCGCCACGTGCAGCACCTCGACGCCCGCCCGGTGCTCCAGCAGCAGCCGCCGGGCCTCGCGTTCGGCGCCGCGCGCCCACAGCTCGCACACCACGGCCAGGTGGTCGGGCAGCTCGCCGCCGGCGAGCTCGAACCCCGCCGCCTTGACCGCGTGCCGGAAGCGCAGCAGCGCCGCGCCGCGCCTGCGGGTGTCGCCGTAGGTGTAGTAGGTGAGGTACGGGCAGCAGCGCCGCTTGAGGTCGAACGTCGCCACGTAATGCGCGGCCTGCGCGGCGGGATCCGTGCGCGCCGCGTACGCGAGGAAGGCCGACAGCCGGTCGCGGGCCTCTCCGTGCGGCAGCTCCAAGACGGCCTCGCGCAGCACGCCGAGCCCGTCGCGGAGCCGTTCGTCGGGATAGCCGAGCAGCACCGAGGCCACCATGTGGACGGTCCGCGCGCTCACGTCCTCCTCCTCCTTTTCGGGAACAGGCCGTCCGGGGTGCCCTTGCCGTCCCAGTTGAGCAGGTTCACCCGGCCGCGCAGCTCGTCGGCGTCGTCCAGGTCGTCGCTCGCCTGCCGCTCGCGCAGGGCGTGGAAGCTCTCCACCGCGACGGGGGCGGGCCGCCCCGACGCCTCGCCGAAGGGGCCGTTCATGCCGGGCCCGCCCTCGTAGTCGAGGCTGCATCCCAGCTCCTCCAGCCCGGCGGCCTGCTCGGCGTGCGCCTTCGGGATGACGTACCGCTCGGCGTACGGGGCCAGCGCGAGCAGCCGGTGCATGCCCTCGATCTGCGCGCCGGTCAGGCCGGCCGCCTGCGCGATCGACTCGTCAGGCTCCTGGCCGAGGTTGATGCGGCGCATGTACGAGCGCATCGCGGCCAGCCTGCGCAGCACCGCGCGCACCGGGGCGGGGTCGCCGGCGGTGAACAGCTCGGCCAGGTAGCCGACCGGGATGCGCAGCGCGTCGATGGCGCCGAACAGGTTCCCGGTGTCCTCGCCGTCGTGCCCGGTGGCCGCGAGCACGTCCACGACCGGGGACAGCGGCGGGATGTACCAGACCATCGGCATCGTCCGGTACTCGGGATGCAGCGGCAGCGCCACCCCGTACTCGAAGATCAGCCGGTGGATCGGCGACTCGCGGGCGGCGTCCAGCCAGTCGTCGGGGATGCCGGAGCCGCGGGCGGCGGCGATCACGGCGGGGTCGCGCGGGTCGAGCAGCACGCCCTTCTGCGCCTCGTACAGGTCGCGCTCGTCGGGCACGGAGGCGGCCTCGGCGACGCGGTCGGCGTCGTACAGCACCAGGCCGATGTAGCGCAGCCGCCCGACGCACGTCTCCGAGCAGACCGTGGGGATGCCGACCTCGACGCGCGGGAAGCAGAACGTGCACTTCTCCGCCTTGCCGGTGCGGTGGTTGAAGTACACCTTCTTGTACGGGCATCCGGTCACGCACATCCGCCACCCCCGGCAGCGGTCCTGATCGACCAGCACGATGCCGTCCTCGGTCCGCTTGTACAGCGCCCCCGACGGGCAGGAGGCGACGCAGGACGGGTTGAGGCAGTGCTCGCAGATGCGCGGCAGGTAGAACATGAACGCCCGCTCGAACTCCAGCCTCACCTTCTCCGACACCTTGCGCAGCACGGGGTCGGGCGAGGGGTCGCCGGCCAGGTCGTCGTCCCAGTTCGCGCTCCAGCCGATCTTCATGGGCTTGCCGGTGATGAGCGAGCGGGGCCGCGCCACCGGGGTGTCGGCTTGGAGGGGAGCGGAGAAGAGCCGGTCGTAGTCGTACGTCCAGGGCTCGTAGTAGTCCTGGATGGACGGCATGAGCGGGTTCGCGAAGATGGTCAGCAGCTTTTTGAACCGGCCGCCGGCCTTGAGCGTGAGCCGGCCGCGCCGGTTCAGCTCCCAGCCGCCCTTCCACCGCTCCTGGTCCTGGTAGCGGCGGGGATAGCCCTGGCCAGGGCGGGTCTCGACGTTGTTGAACCAGACGTACTCGGTGCCCGCCCGGTTGGTCCACGCCTGCTTGCAGGTGACCGAGCAGGTGTGGCAGCCGATGCACTTGTCGAGGTTCATCACCATGGCGAGCTGTGCCATCACGCGCATCAGTAGTCGACCTCCTGGCCGCGGCGGCGGATCACGGTGATCTCGTCGCGCTGGTTGCCGGTCGGGCCCAGGTAGTTGAAGGCGAAGCTGAGCTGGGCGTACCCGCCGATCAAGTGGGTGGGTTTGACGAGGAGCCGGGTGAGCGAGTTGTGGATGCCGCCGCGCAGCCCGGACGTCTCGCTCTTGGGCACGTCCACCACGCGTTCCTGCGCGTGGTACATGTACGCCGTGCCCTCCGGCATGCGGTGCGAGACGACCGCGCGGGCCACCACGACGCCGTTGCGGTTGACCGCCTCCACCCAGTCGTTGTCGCCGATGCCGGCCTTGGCGGCGTCCGCCGGGCTCATCCAGATCGTCGGCCCGCCCCGCGACAGCGTCAGCATGAGCAGGTTGTCCTGGTACTCGGAGTGGATGGACCACTTGGAGTGCGGGGTGAGGTAGCGGACGACGACGCCCTGCTCATCGTGATCGCCGAGCGGCGGCTCGCCGAAGAGCGCGGTCATGTTCAGCGGCGGCCGGTAGACGGGAAGCGCCTCGCCCGCCTCGTGCATCCAGTCGTGGTCGAGGTAGAAGTGCTGGCGGCCGGTGAGGGTGTGCCAGGGCTTGCGGTGCTCGATGTTGATCGTGAACGGCGAGTAGCGCCGCCCGCCGCTCTCGCTGCCCGACCACTCCGGCGAGGTGATCACCGGGACGGGCCTGGCCTGGGTGTCGGCGAACGTGATCTGCCGGTGCTCGTCGGCCAGCCCGTCGAACGAGGTGCCGGTCCGCCGGGCCAGCGTGGCGAAGCCCTGGGCGGCGAGGCGGCCGTTGGTGGTGCCCGACAGGGCCAGGATGGCCTCGCACAGGTCGCGGTCGCGGGCCAGCGACGGGCGGCCGTTGGGCGCGGTGCCGGTCATGCGGGCGAGCCGGTCGATCTCGCCGGACACGTCGTACGTCAGGCCCTTGGTGGTCGCACCGAGCCGCTCCAGCAGCGGGCCGAGCGAGGCCATCTGCTCCGCGACCGCCCCGTAGTCGCGCTCCGCCACGACGAGCTTCGGGAAGTCGCGGCCCGGCGTGGGCGGCCGGCCGGTGGCGCGCCAGTCGTGGACCCGGCCGTGCGGGGTGGCCAGCTCGTCGGGGGTGTCGTGCAGCAGCGGCACCGCCACCAGATCCTTCCGCGTGCCCAGGTGGACGCGGGCCAGGTCGCTGAAGGCGCGGGCGATGGCGTGGAAGGCGGCGACGTCGGTGCGGGTCTGCCAGGGCGGGTCGATGGCGGGGGTGAACGCGTGCACGAACGGGTGCATGTCGGTCGAGGACAGGTCGTGCTTTTCGTACCAGGTGGCGGCCGGCAGCACGATGTCGGAGAACAGCGTCGTGGACGTCATGCGGAAGTCCAGCGACAGCAGCAGGTCGAGCTTGCCGCGCGGCGCCTCCTCCACCCAGGTGACATCGTCCGGGCGCCGGTCGGGCGGGGCTTCATGGGCGCGTAGGGCGGAGTCCGCGCCCAGCAGGTGCCGCAGGAAGTACTCGTTGCCCTTGGCCGAGGAGCCGAGCAGGTTGGCCCGCCACACCGTCAGCACGCGCGGCCAGTTGCCCGGCGCGTCGGGGTCCTCGCAGGCGAAGCGGAGCCGCCCGGCGGCGACCTCCCGCGCCACGTACGCCGCCGGGTCGTCGCCGGCCTCGTCGGCGAGGTCGAGCGGGTTGCGGTCGAACGTCGGATACGACGGCATCCAGCCGAGCCTGGCCGACTGCGCCAGCAGGTCGGCGGTGGCCTTGCCGGCGAACGCGCCGTCGGCGAGCGGGGATGAGACGGCGCCGGCGCTGTAGGTGTCGTAGCGCCACTGGCAGGTGTGCAAGTACCAGTAGGCGGTGCCGATCATCTGCCGGGGCGGGCGCTGCCAGTCCAGCCCGAACGCGAGCTGCGCCCACCCGGTGATCGGCCGGCACTTCTCCTGCCCGACGTAGTGGGCCCAGCCGCCGCCGTTGACGCCCTGGCAGCCCGTCAGCGTGGTCAGCGCCAGCATGGCCCGGTAGATCGTGTCGGAGTGGAACCAGTGGTTGGTCCCCGCCCCCATGATGATCATCGAGCGGCCGCCCGACTGCTCGGCGCTCGCGGCGAACTCCCTGGCGATCCTGGTCGCCGCCCGCGCCGGCACGCCGGTGATCGGCTCCTGCCAGGCCGGCGTGTACGGCTCCGCCGCGTCCTCGTACCCCGACGGCCAGCGGCCCGGCAGCCCGTCGCGGGCCACACCGTAGTGGGCGAGCAGCAGGTCGTAGACCGTGGTGACGAGGTGGCCGCCGACCCGCCGTACCGGGACGCCCCGCTCGAGCACGCCGCCGCCGTCGTCGAAGCGGGGCAGCGCGACCGGCACCGCCTCGCCCCCGTGGACGGTCAGCAGCGGGTCCACGCCGTCCAGATCGAGGTTCCAGCGGCCCTGGCCCTGCTCGGAGTAGCGGAAGGCGAGCGAGCCGTTCGGCACGACCGGCGCGCCGGTGCGCGCGTCCAGCAGCACCGTCGCGAACGCCCCCTCCGGCCGGTCCAGGTCGGCCGCGGTGAGGAACTTGTCCGGCACGTACGTTCCGCCGCGCTCGCGCAGCCTGACCAGGAACGGCAGGTCCGTGAAGCGCTTGACATAGCCGGTGAACGCGGGCGTGCTGCGGCGGGCGAAGAACTCGGTGAGGATCACGTGGCCCATCGCCATCGCCAGCGCGCCGTCCGTGCCGGGGCGCGGGGCCAGCCACTCGTCGGCGAACTTCGCGGCGTCGCTGTAGTCGGGCGCCAGCACCACGACCTTCTGCCCGCGGTAGCGCGCCTCGGCCAGGTAGTGGGCGTCGGGGGTGCGGGTGACCGGCACGTTGGAGCCCCACAGCATCAGGTACGCCGCGTCCCACCAGTCGGCCGACTCCGGCACGTCCGTCTGGTCGCCGAACACCTGGGGCGAGGCCACCGGCAGGTCGGCGTACCAGTCGTAGAACGACAGCATCGCGCCGCCGATCAGCGAGATGAACCGGGCGCCTGCCGCGTGCGAGGCCATCGACATCGCCGGGATGGGGGAGAAGCCCGCGATCCGGTCCGGCCCGTACGTCTTGATCGTGTGCACGTGCGCCGCCGCGATGATCTCGCACGCCTCGTCCCACGTGATCCGGACGAGCCCGCCCTTGCCCCGCGCGGACTGGTATCGGCGGCGCTTGCCCGGGTCGGTGGTGATCTCCGCCCACGCCGCGATCGGGTCGCCCAGCCGCGCCTTCGCCTCCCGGTACAGCTCGACCAGGACGCCCCGTGCGTACGGGTACCGCACGCGGGTGGGGGAGTAGGTGTACCAGGAGAACGCCGCGCCCCTCGGGCAGCCGCGCGGCTCGTACTCCGGCCGGTCCCCGCCCACGCTCGGATAGTCGGTCTGCTGCGCCTCCCAGGTGATGATGCCGTCCTTCACGTACACCTTCCACGAGCAGGAGCCGGTGCAGTTCACGCCGTGCGTGGAGCGGACCACCTTGTCATGGCTCCACCGGTCCCGGTAGAAGTCGTCCGCCTGCCTGCCGCCCACCTGGTAGAGGGCGCGAAGGTCCGGGGAGACGGTGCCCGGCCGCAGGTGGCGGCCCATCCTCAGCAGCGCGTCGCTGACCGGTCCATCCATCCCCGCCATGTCCTTCGCCCCTGCCGTCACGGATCCGACACGTTCCGTTACTTAGCCCGCCTGCGGCCGGAGAAACGTGGCGCGCTCCTCGCGGATGCCTGGTCCCTCACCTTTCCGATCGGGGCGGGTTCCGATCGGGGCGGGCGGGCACGGCGGCCGAAAGGCCTCTGGGGCAGGGACCAAGGTCCCTGCGGGCGGGGCCTGACGCCTCTGGGGAGCGGGCCGGGTCGTACAGCAGTCTGACCGGCATGGACGTGCTGGATCTCTCCCGCTGGCAGTTCGGCATCACGACCGTCTACCACTTCCTGTTCGTGCCCCTCACCATCGGGCTGTCGATCATCGTGGCCGGGCTGCAGACCGCCTGGCACCGGACGGGGAAGCCGGAGTATCTGAAGCTGACCCGGTTCTGGGGCCGGCTCTTCCTCATCAACTTCGCGATGGGCGTGGTGACCGGCATCGTGCAGGAGTTCCAGTTCGGGATGAACTGGAGCGCCTACTCCAGGTTCGTCGGTGACGTGTTCGGAGCGCCGCTGGCCATGGAAGGGTTGCTGGCCTTCTTCCTGGAGTCCACCTTCCTCGGCCTGTGGATCTTCGGCTGGGACCGGCTGCCGCGCCGGGTGCACCTGGCCACGATCTGGCTGGCCGCCATCGGCACGAACATCTCGGCGTACTTCATCCTCGCCGCCAACTCCTGGATGCAGCATCCCGTCGGCTACCGGATCGCCGACGGGCGGGCCGAACTGACCGACATCTGGGCGGTGCTCACCAACCCCACCACCCTGGTCACCTTCCCGCACGTCATCTTCGGCGCGTTCCTGACCGCGGCGGCCTTCGTGCTCGGTGTCAGCGCCTGGTTCCTGCTGCGCAGACGCGACCAGCCGCTCTTTCGCACCTCCGCCAGGATGGCGCTCGTCGTCGCGCTCGTCTCGGCCGTGGGCGTGGCGTTCTCCGGCCACTGGCAGGCGCAGATCATGACCGAGCAGCAGCCGATGAAGATGGCCGCCGCCGAGGCGCTGTGGGAGGACGAGACGTCGGCCGGGTTCTCGCTGTTCGCGATCGGTGACGTCGAGAACGGCCGCAACCGCGTCAACCTGCAGATCCCCTACTGCCTCAGCCTGCTGGCCACCAACAGCCTGGACGGCAAGGTCGAGGGGATCAACGACATCCAGGCCCGCTACCAGGCCCTGTACGGTCCCGGCGACTACCGGCCGGCCGTCGGCCTGGCGTACTGGTCGTTCCGCCTGATGATCGGGTTCGGCGCGCTGGCGGCGCTGCTCGCCGCCGCCGGGCTCTGGCTGACCCGGCGCGGCAGGCTCCCGTCGGGCCGCTGGCCCTACCGGCTGGCCATCGCCGGGATCGGGCTGCCCTTCCTGGCCAACACCCTGGGGTGGATCTTCACGGAGATGGGCCGCCAGCCGTGGACGGTCTTCGGCATCATGCGCACCGCCGCCGCGGTCTCGCCCACCGCGGACGTCACGTCGGTGGCCATCACGCTCGGCGCCTTCACCCTGGTCTACGCCGTGCTCGCGGCGATCGAGGTGCGGCTGTTGATCAAATTCATCCGCATCGGGCCGGAAGAGCAGGCAGAACAGGAAGCCTCCATCCCCGCACTCAGCTACTGACAAGGACATCACCGTCATGGAACTGACCACTGTCTGGTTCGTGCTGATCGCCGTGCTGTGGACCGGCTACTTCCTGCTGGAGGGCTTCGACTTCGGCGTCGGCGTACTGCTGCCGTTCCTGAGCAGGGACGAGGCCGACCGGCGCGTCATCGTCCGCTCGATCGGGCCCGTCTGGGACGGCAACGAGGTGTGGCTGCTGGTGGCGGGCGGGGCGACGTTCGCCGCGTTCCCCGAGTGGTACGCCACCCTGTTCAGCGGCTTCTACCTGCCGTTGTTCCTCATCCTGCTGGCGCTCATCGCGCGCGGGGTGGCGCTGGAGTACCGCGGCAAGTCCGACAACCCGCGCGGCTGGGACCGGGCGTTCTTCTGGGGGTCGCTCGGCCCGGCCTTCCTGTGGGGCGTGGCGTTCGCCAACATCGTGCGCGGGGTGCCGCTGGACGCCCGCCACGAGTACACCGGCACCCTGCTCACCCTGCTCAGCCCGGCCGCGCTGCTGGGCGGGCTCGCCACGCTGCTGCTGTGCACCTCGCACGGCGCGGTCTTCCTCGCCCTGCGCACCACCGGCGAGCTGCGCGCGGCCGCTTCGCGGGCGGCCAAGAGCCTGGCTCCGGCGACGATCGTGGTGGTCATGGCGTTCCTGCTCACCATCGGCGGCCCGCGGCCCGTCCTGGAGGGCGCCTGGTGGGCGGCGGTGGCGCTGGCGGCGCTCGGCCTGGCGGGCTCGACGGTGGCGACGCTGCGCGGCCGCGACGGCTGGGCCTTCACCGCGAGCGCGGTCGCCGTGGTCGCGGTGGTGGCCGGCCTGTTCGTCAGGTTGTTCCCGAACGTGCTCCCCGCGCTCGACCCGGCCAACAGCCTGACCGTGACCAACGCCGCCTCCACGCCGTACACGCTGACGGTGATGACCTGGGTGGCGGCCATCTTCACACCCGTGGTGCTGGCCTACCAGGCGTGGACGTACTGGGTCTTCCGCCGCCGGCTCACCGGGCCGTCCGCCGGCGCCGAGTGAGGGGCCCTCGCCGGGGGAGCACAGCGTCCGGCTCGCGGTGGCGCGGCGGCCACCGCAAGCTGAACCCCGTCTAGTCCTTGCGGTCGGCACGCAGGCGTGCCGCCAGCGCGGCGGCCTGCGTGCGGCGCTGCATGTCGAGCTTGGACAGCAGGTTCGACACGTAGTTCTTCACGGTCTTCTCGGCGAGGAACATGCGCTCGCCGATCTGCCGGTTGGTGAGCCCCTCGCCGATGAGGTCGAGGATGTGGCGCTCCTGCTCGGTCAGCGCGGCGAGCGGGTCCTTCCTGGCGGCCTGGTCGCGCAGCCGCTGCAGCATGGCGGCCGTGGTCTGCGGGTCGAGCAGCGACTGCCCCGAGGCCACCGTACGGACGGCGCCCACCAGGTCGGAGCCGTGGATCTGCTTGAGCACGTAACCGGCGGCGCCGGCCATCACCGCGTCGAACAGCGCGTCGTCGTCGGCGAAGGACGTCAGCATGAGGCACGCGAGCCCCGGCACCCGCGAGCGCACCTCGCGGCAGACGTCCACGCCGCTGCCGTCGGGCAGCCGGACGTCGAGGATGGCCACGTCGGGCCTGAGCGCGGGGATGCGCGCGATCGCGGACTCGGCCGTGCCCGCCTCGCCGACCACCTCGATGTCGTCCTCCGCGTCCAGCAGCGCCGCGACACCCCGCCGGACGACCTCGTGATCGTCGAGGAGGAACACATGAATCATGGAAGTGACGCTACCCAAGCGGTGATCCCTTTCTGAAAGGACCAAAGTCCTCAATCCGGCCGGTCCAAGGTCCACCGGCGTCTTGGTCGTGGCGCTCGTACTCCTCCGGCGTGCGGCCCGCGCCCGCCGTCATCGGGCGGCCCTCGAGTCTCCCGCCCGGCGGTTGTACATCGTCAAGGCCCAGATGACCAGGACGTTCAACACGATGATCAGCACGCTCCAGAGCGGATAGTAGGGCAGGAACAGGAAGTTCGCGACGGCGCTCAGCACGGCGAGCACGATGCCCACGGCGCGCCCCCACGCCTGGGCGGCGAACACGGCCAGGCCGGCCAGGAAGATGAGGACGCCGATGGCGAAGTGGACCCAGCCCCACGCGGTCAGGTCCCACTTGAAGACATAGTCCCCGCGGAAGACGTACACGTCGTCCCGGAGGATGGCGGCGATGCCGGAGAGCGCGCCGAACAGCCCGCTCAGCACCATCATGCTTCCGGCGAAGTAAGCCAGTCCCACCACCCAGCCGGACGGGCGATGGCCGGTTGTCATTGAGGACATCTCGACTCCTCGTCCTCGGGGCCCCGCGCGGTGCACGCACGGACGCTGTCCAGCTACCCGCAGGTCACCCGCCAAACCGCCGCCGCGCCGCAGGCTCCCCGCCGATCACAGCTGCGCGATCGCGGCCTGTAAGAAGCGGTCGCGGCGGCGGGTGACGCGGGGGTCGTAGCCCTCGGTCGGCGTGTTGAGCGCGGCCACGGCGTCCCAGTACGGCACGTCGCAGGCCCGCGTGCCGGTGGCCTGTTCCCAGCCGGCCAGCACGTAGGCGGGGGCGTCGTCGTCGTACAGGATCGCGGCCTGCTTGCGCAGCTCGCCGAGGTCCACGCCGGGATCGCCGGCGCCGGCCGTCTTCCAGTCGATCAGCGCGCGCACCCCGCCGCCGGCGAGCACCGTGTTGCCGGGCCACACGTCGCCGTGCACGAAGACGCTCGGCCCGGCGGGAAGCTTGATCGCCTGGACGCGTTCGTCGGCCTTCTGCAGCAGCGCCGTGGTCGGCATCCTGCCCTCCCGGCGCTCCCTGGCGAAGTCGTCGACCGCGATGGGGCGGGGCCGGAACGGCAGCTCCGGCCGCGGGTGCAGGGCGACGGCATGAACGCGGGCGAGCGCCGCGCCCGCCGCCACGAGCAGCTCGGGGGAGAAGGTCGCGGGCCATGCGCTCGTACCGCAGATGACGGTCTCCAGCGTCGCCGGCACCCCGGCCGCGCGGCCGTCGAGATCGGCCGCGAGCAGGCGCGGAGCCGTCAGCCCGTGCTTCTCGGCGACGAGCAGCGCCGCCGCGTTCGTCGCGATGAGATCCGGCCCGATGCGGCTGCTCGGAGCCCGGAGCACCACCGACCACGTCGCCCCGCCGGGCGCCACGAGATCGACCCACCAGGGGCTCTCCCCGTCGTGCAGCGACCTGACCGCCCCGATCCGGTCATCGAGCCGATCCTCGACCCACGCGCACAGCTGCTCCGCAGGACCCGAGCCGGGCCTGCCGTCCTTCCCCCACTGCACAAACGTGATCCGGATCCGGCCCGCTGTCAAGGCGCAGGGGGTTATGCCCCGCCCCAAACGGGCAGGTCGGCGACGTCGTCGTGCTTCCAGCTCAGCTCGTCGCGCACCGCCACGACGCCGTCGATGTTCTCGGCCAGGCGGACGGCGGTCATGGCCTGGCTGCGCTCCTCGTACGTGCCGGTCAGGGTGACGACGGCGTCCCGCACGGCGACGCCCGCCTGTCCCCGCAGGGCCTCGCGCACCTCGCGCTCGATGTCCTCGTCCGGCCGCAGGAACACCTTGATCAGGTCGCGGCGGCTGACGATGCCCACGAGGCGGCCGTCGGCGTCCACGACGGGCAGCCGCTTGACGCCGTGCCGGTCCATCAGCCGGGCGGCCGACACCACGGGCGCGTCCGGCGTGGTGACGTGGGCGGGGCCGGTCATCAGCTCGCCGGCGGTCTCGCCGCGCGCCTTGCGGTGGCCGCTGCCCTCGCTGCCGGCCGCGTGGCGGATGCGGGCGCGCAGCGGCGGGCGGTAGTCGTCGCCGTAGTAGCGCTGCTTGAACTCCTCCTTGGCCAGCAGGTCGGCCTCGGACACCACGCCCAGCACGCGGCCGTCGCCGTCCACCACGGGCACGCCGCTGACGCCCCGCTCGATGAGCACTTCGGCGACCTTGTGGAAGGAGTCGGTCTCGCGGACGGCGGCCACGTCGGTGGTCATCACGTTCTCGACCAGAGCGGTCATGGCGACCTCCTGATGTGCTCGACCCGGGCGATGCCGGGAACGGTGCGGGCGAGCACGCCGGCGATCTTGCCGGCGTGCGCGTGGGACGCGGCCCGGCGGACGGCGACCGCCGGGCCGGTCATGACCTCGCGTACGCGCATGACCGTCACCTGCCCGCCCAGACGGCGTCATCCTGCTTCCACGACAGCTTGTCGACGACGTCGACCACGCCGTTGACCCGGGCGGCCATGCGCGCGGCGGTCGCGGCCTCGCTGCGGCGCTCCATCCAGCCCGACAGCGTCACGACGCCCCGCTCCACCTTGACCCGGACGCCGCCGGTGTTCGCCCACAGGTTCTCGTCGAGCACCTCCTCGCGGATCTCGCGCTCGATGTCCTCGTCCGGCCGCAGGAACACCTTGACCAGGTCGCGGCGGCTGACGATGCCCACGAGGCGGCCGTCGTAGTCGACCACCGCGAGCCGCTTGACGTCCCGCTCGTCCATGAGCCGGGCGGCCTCCACCGTGGTCGAGGCCGGGGTGATGGTGACGGCGGGGCTGGTCATCAGCTCGCCCGCGGTGTCGCCCTCGGCCTTCCGCCTTCCCTTGGGGTGGCGGAGGCGGGCGCGCAGCGGCGGCCGGTAGCCCTCGCGGTAGAACTGCTCCCGGAACTCCTCCTTGCGCAGCAGGTCGGCCTCCGACACCATGCCGAGCACCCGCCGGTCGTCGTCGACCACCGGCACCGCGCTCACGCCGGCCTCGATGAGCGTCTCCGCGACCTCCTTGAACGGCGTGCCGGCGGACACCGCGACGACCTTCTCCGTCATCACGTCCGCCACGGTCATGCGCATGTCGTCCTCCCTCGTCGGGTCACCTCCATCTCACGCCGCGAGAACCGGTCCGGTCAGGGACGAAGGTCCCGACGCGGCCGGACGATGGTCAGCCCCGCACACCCTTCCCGGCGCCGTCTCCACCCCAGGTTGGAGATGCCGCGATCTCCAACCGCGGGTCGAGGACACCCGGACGAGGCGCCTCTAGCGTTCCCGGCGTGATCCAGGAGGTGTCATGGACCTGAACAAACGCCGGCTCGTCGCCGGGTTGCTGTGGGACGCCGGGCTGCCCGCCGTCGTCTTCTACCTCTGCCGGGTGCTCGGCCTCGACGCCCTGCCCGCCCTGGCCGCGGGCGGGCTCGCCGCCCTGGCCAGGGCGGCGTACGTCGCCGTCGTGCGGCGGCGGCTCGACGGCCTGGCCGCCCTCGTCGGCGCCGCCTTCCTGCTGCTGCTTGCCGTGTCGCTGCTCACCGGCGACCCGAGGATCCTGCTGGCCAAGGAGTCGATCCTGGCCGGCGCGGCGGGCCTGCTGCTGGTGGGCTCCTGCCTCATCGGCAGGCCGCTCGTGTACGCGCTCATCCGGCGGCTCAACGCGGCCGACGACGCCGCGCGGGTGCGGCTCGAGGAGCGCTGGCGCGGCGATCCCGCGTTCCGGCGGCAGTTCTTCGTGCTCAGCATGGTGATCGGGGGCGGGCTGCTGCTCGACGCCGCCGTACGGGTGGTGCTCCTCTCCCTGCTGCCCGTCGACACCATGGCGGGCCTGTCCACCGCCCTGCACGTCGCCACCGTCGTCCTGTTGGCCGCCTGGGTGATGTGGTACCGCCGCAGGCGCGTCCAGCGGGTGGCCGCGGAGGCGTCCCATGCGCGGTAAAGGAGTCCACTACGACACCGGGACCGCCGTGTCGGACGGCTGGTCGCGGGAGACGTTCGATCCGGTGGACGTGCGCCGCGACATGCGGATCATCGCGCGCGAGCTGCACTGCACGGCGGTACGCGTCACCGGCGGCGATCCCGGCAGGCTGGCGGTGGCGGCGGAGGAGGCGGCCGCGGCCGGGCTGGAGGTGTGGTTCTCGCCGTTCCCGTGCGATCTGACGGCCGGGGAGCTGCTGCCGCTGCTTGAGGAGTGCGCCGAACGCGCCGAGGCGCTCCGCCGCGAGGGGGCCGAGGTGGTGCTGGTCACCGGCGGGGAGCTGAGCCTGTTCGCGCGCGGCTTCCTGCCGGGGGACGACTTCCTGTCCCGCATCGCGCTCGTGGCCGGGCGCGGCCCCGAGCTGCCCGGCCTGCTCCGCGCCGTGCCGGAGCGCGTCAACGCGTTCCTGGCCGAGGCCGTCGCCGCGGTCCGCACGCGGTTCGGCGGCAAGGTCACGTACGCGGCGGTGCCGTTCGAGCGGGTGGACTGGACGCCGTTCGACTACGTCGCCGCCGACGCCTACCGCGCGGCGGGCAACGCCGCCACCTTCCGGGAGGAGATCCGCGCGCTGCACCGCCACGGCCGTCCGGTGGCGATCACCGAGTTCGGCTGCTGCACCTACCGGGGCGCGGCCGACCGGGGCGGGACCGGCTTCCTCATCGTGGACCGCACGCAGGAGCCGTGGCGGCTGAACGGCCGCTACGAGCGGGACGAGCAGGGCCAGGCCGCCTACCTGCGCGACCTGCTGCGCGTCTTCGACGAGGAGGGGGTGGACACCGCCTTCTGGTACACGTTCGCCGGATACCGCTACCCGCACCACCCCGATCCGCGCTACGACCTCGACCTGGCCTCGTACGGGCTGGTCCGCATCGACCAGGACCTGAGCCTGCACCCCAAGGCGGCCTTCCACGCCCTCGCCACCGCGTACGATTCTTGATCGATTGTTAAGGGGGAACATGTTCTTCGAAAGCTTCGACGGCACGCGACTGGCCTACGAGGACTACGGCGAGGGCGAGCCCATCGTCTTCGTGGCCGGGGTCATGCTGGACGCCGACATGTGGGAGTACCAGATCCCCTACTTCGCCGAGCGGGGCTACCGCTGCATCGCCTTCGACCGGCGCGGGCACGGCCGCTCCGACCGTCCGTCCACCGGCTACGACCTCGACTCCTTCGCCGACGACCTGGCCGCCCTGCTCCGCCACACCGGCGTGGAGGGCGCCACGCTGGTGGGGCACTCGCTGGGCAGCGTCGAGGTCGCCCACTACCTGGCGCGGCACGCGGAGCAGCGGGTCGCCCGCGCCGCGCTGGTCTCCACGATGCTGCCGTGCCTGATCCGGTCGGACGACAACCCGGAGGGCGTGCCCGCCGAGGCGGTGGCGGCGGCCGCGAGGTTCCGCGCCGACCGGCCCAAGGCGCTGGCCGACCAGGCGCAGGCGTTCTTCGCCACCCACCTCAACCCCCAGGTCTCCCCGGCGATGATCGACTGGATGATGGGGCTGTGCCTGCGGCCGTCGCCGTGGGCGGTGCTCAAGGCGCAGGAGGTGGTGCGCACCGCCGACCTGCGCGACACGCTCCCGAAGATCACGGTGCCGACCCTCGTGGTGCACGGCGCCGCCGACTTCTCCGCCCCGATCGACGTCACCGGCCGCCGTACGGCGCGGCTCATCCCCGGCTGCGACTACGTCGAGTACCCCACCGCCGGGCATGGCGTGTTCGCCAGCCACCATCCGCAGCTCAACGCCGACCTGCTGGCCTTCCTCACCTCCTGACGGCGGCGTTCGCCTCCCGGCGACGCGCACGTGCCGCGACCGCCGGGAGGCGAACGCACACCTGCCCGGACCAGATCGCGTGGCATCGCACGTCCCGGCGAGCAGCGCCCGCGACCTCGTGACGTTCCGCCGGGGTGGTCAGGCGTCCCAGGCGACGGGGAGGCTCTTGCCTCCGCGGATGTCGGCGGTCTCGGGGCGCAGCGGGATCTCGTCGTCCGGTACGGCCAGGCGCAGCGCCGGGAAGCGGGCGAGCAGGGCGGCGCCGGAGGGAGCCCGATGTCGCCGTAGTCGACGGTCGGGTGGTGGCGCATGAGCTCCTTGCGGGAGCTGAAGCGCGGGTCGGCGAGGATCGTACGGGCCAGGTCGAAGCCGGTGACCACCAGGCCCGCGTGGCCGTCGGCGAAGGCGAGCCGGCTGGCCGGGCCGTGCCCGCGGGCCTCGATCAGTCCGGCGGGCGGGCCGAACGGGCGGCCCGGCGGGGGCTCGGCGGGCATCGTGGTGAGGACGTGCAGGGATGCGGTCACGGTGGTTCTCAGGGGAGGCTACTTGGTGTTGCTAGGTACTGGTGGAAAGCACCACTGACTCCCGCTGCCTGGCAATGCTTGATAGCCCGATCGATCCCGGATGCGCCTTAGCGATCGCTTGATGCCCGTAATATCGAGATATGACTCAAGGGTACCCGGAACCCGTCCGCCGCGATCAATGGCGCGTCTCGCACGACGAGCGCGAGGCGGTGGTGGAACGGCTGAACAACGCCGCCGCCGAGGGCCGGATCGACCTCGATGAGCTGGACGTGCGCCTGAGCAAGGCGCTGACCGCCAAGACGTACGCCGACCTCGACGCCCTCACCGCCGACCTGCCGCCGGAGGCCCCGGTGAGCCAGGAGCCGCTGGTCCTCAGCGGCGGCATGCACGGCGAGACGCGCACCGGCCGCTGGGACGTGCCGCCCCGCATCATCGCCTACGGCGGCATGGGCTCCGTCAAGCTCGACTTCACCCAGGTCGAGTGCCGCCTGCCCGAGATCGCCATCGAGGCGCAGGGCGAGATGGGCGGCGTCACGATCGTCATCCCCGACGGCTGGGGCACGGAGACCTCCGGCATGAGCTCGGGTCTCGGCGGCTTCCGCGACAAGACCACCCCGGAGCGGCAGCCCAGGACGCCGCTGGTCCGCCTGTCCGGCAACGGCGGCGCCGGGGGAGTGGTCGTCCGCCATCCCAACAGCTGGGAACGCCGCAAGCTGCGCCGCCTCCAAGAACGGCGCTGACGTCCCTCAGTGGTGCTCGGCGGGTGCCGGACGGCTGCTCTGGTGGGCCAGGAGGCGCAGCGCGTCGGCGGAGCCCGGGTCGTTCGGCGTGTAGACCTCGAGCCGGTGGTCGGGGCTGTCGGGCTGGAGCCAGACCTGGTAGGTGACGTTCGCGGCGCCGACCGTGGGATGCCGCAGGTTCAGGGTGCCGACGGTGCAGTCGGCGACCTCGCCGATCGCCCACATCGTGGCGAACTCGGAGCTGCGCATGGTCAGCTCGCCGATCAGCCGCGCCAGGCGGGCGTCCGTGGGGAAGCGCCCGGCGGTCAGCCGGAGGTAGGCGACGTGGATGCGGGCCAGCTCGTCCCAGTTGCGGTGCAGGTCACGGGTGAACGGGTCGAGGAAGAACATCCGCGGCATCGACGGGCGGCGCGCAGGATCCTGCGGGGCGTCGTACGGGACGTGCTCGGCCATGAGCGCGTGCCCGGTGCGGTTCCAGGCGAGCACGTCGCCCCGCCGGCCCAGGACGATGGCCGGCATCGCCTCGCCCAGCGACTCCAGCAGCGCGATCACCCTCGGGTGCGGCCGCTCCTCGGGGGGCTCCGACAGGCCGGAGGCGGCCGGCTGCCTGGCGAGGTTGTGGAGGTGCACGGTCTCGATCGGGTCGAGCTGCAGCACCCGCGCGATGGCGTCGAGCACCTGCTTGGACGCGGTCTCCGCCAGCCCCTGCTCCAGGCGGGTGTAGTAGCCGACGCTCACGCCTGCGAGCTGCGCCAGCTCTTCGCGCCGCAGGCCGGGCACGCGGCGCGTGGTGCCGTACGTGCGCAGCCCGGCCATGGCCGGGGTCACCTGGTCGCGCCGCCGCTTGAGGAACGCTCCGAGACTCTCCACATCGGCGATGGTAGGCGGACGGACCGCCCTCGCGGGTGTACCTGTCAGGTGCACCCACAGCAGGGAGATGGCTGTGCGGGACGTTCCCGGCGGACAGTGCGGGCCATGACTGCACAGCACGTACACACCGCACCGGGGCTGCGCGCCTGGCTCGGCCTCACGGTGATCCTCGGGCCCGTCCTGCTGGTCTCCATGGACGGATCCATCCTCTTCCTGGCGATGCCGCGGATCAGCCAGGACCTGACGCCGACCGCGGGCCAGGCCCTGTGGATCCTCGACGTCTACGGCTTCGCCGTCGGCTCCCTGCTGATCGCGTTCGGCAACCTCGGAGACCGGTACGGCCGGCTCAGGCTCCTCATGATCGGCACCGCGCTCTTCGGCGCCGGTTCGGCGGCGGCAGCCTTCGCGCCGAGCGCCGAACTGCTCATCGCGGCGCGCGCGGTGATGGGCGTGGCGGGCGCGACCTTGCTGCCGTCGGCGCTGGCGGTGCTGAGCGAGCTGTTCGCCGACCCGCGGCGGCGGGCGCAGGCCATCGGGATCTTCGCGGCGGCGTTCGCGGCCGGCTTCGCGATCGGGCCGATCGCGGGCGGCATGCTGCTCGAGCGGTTCTGGTGGGGGTCGGTGTTCCTCATCAACCTGCCGGTCACCGCCGCGTTCCTGATCTTCGCGCCGGTCCTGCTGCGCGAGGTGCGGGCGACGCGTCCTGGACGGATCGACGTCCCGAGCGTGGTGACCTCCGCGATCGGGCTGCTGTTTGTGATCTACGCTGTAAAGCACGTGGCCGCGGACGGCCCGTCGAACGGTGCGGCCGTGGCCGGTGCCGCCGGTCTGGTGCTGCTGGCCTGGTTCGCGCGCCGGCAGCGGCACCTCGCGCATCCCCTGATGGACTTCTCGCTCTTCCGCGACCGCGTCTTCACGCTGGCGATCGTCACCGGTCTGGTGCCGCTGGCGGCCTGGTCGGCGAGCGCGTACCTGGCGGGCGTCTACCTCCAGTCCGTCCTCGGCCTGCCGGTGCTGAACGCGGCGCTGCTCGCCGTCCCCGGCGCCGCCGTGCTCACCGTCAGCTGCGTCGTCACCCCCCACGTCGTCGACCGCATCGGCAAGCGGGCCGCCCTCGTCGCCTGCCACCTCTCCATCGCGGCCGGCCTGCTGCTCCTGCTGCCCACCGCGATCACGGGAGGGATCGGCTGGTACGTCGCCTCCACGGTGGTCGCGGGCGTCGGCTACGGCATCTGCTTCAGCGTCGTCGCCGACACCGCCGTGGACGCCGTACCCGTCGAGCGGGCGGGCTCGGCCGGCGCGATCGCGGAGACCAGCAACGAGATCGGCAACGCGCTCGGCATCGCGCTCCTCGGCTCGCTCGCCGCCCTCGTCTTCCGCCTGCAGGGGCCGGACCTCGCCCCCACCCTCGACGAGACGTTGCACCTTCCGGACATCACACCGGTGCTGGCGTCGCAGGCGAAGGCGGCGTTCGTCACCGGCCTGCACGTGGCCGCCGGCGCGGCCGCCGTCCTGCACATCGTGCTCGGAGTCCTGGCCCTGCGCTGGCTCCGGCGCGGCGGGTCACGCGTCTAGCGCGTCAGCAGGAGAACCCGCCGATTCCTGCGGCGTGGTGCCGCTACGGGGTGGCGTCGGGGCGGGTGTCGTCGTCACCGGCCTCCGGTTCCTGCGGCACGGGCGGGTCGGCGGGCGGTGGTCCGGGCGGGTCGGCGGGTGCGAAGGAAGGCCGCCAGGCGGCGGTCGCCTCGGGGTCGGCGCCGGGGTCCTGGGCGGGCTCCTGGACGGGGTCCTGGGCCGGGGCGAAGGGGGGTCGCCAGGCGGCGGTCGCCTCGGGGTCGGCGCCGGGGTCGGCGTCGGGGTCCGGGGCGGGGTCCTGGGCGGGGTCCTGCGCGGGTGCGCCGGACTCGGGGTGCTGCTGGTCCGTCTCGGGCTTGGCGGCGTTCTTCTCCTCGAGCTCGATCATGCTCTCGAGAGCCTCGATGAGTTGCCGCGTGAACGGGTTGTCCTCCTGAACGGGCCTGGCCGGCAGCGGGTTGGGCGCCGGAGCCGGGGCCGGAGGCGGGGGGACGTGGTCGATCGGCTCCGCGTGGTCCACGGCGGCGAGGCGGGCCCTGCGGGACCTGGCCACGAGCACCGCGAACAGGGTCAGCAGGGCGGCCAGGAGGAGCAGGGCCGAGGTGACCATCGCCGTGGTGGAGAAGTCCCGCTGCCCGCTGGACGCGGCCGTGTTGACGTGCGTCGGTACGGTGGTGGCGGTCGTGGTGGCCGAGCCGGACGGCGTGGCGGCGGTCTCCTCGTCGGCGGCGTCATCCGGCGCGGGCGAGGTCACGGTCGACTGTGAGGACGAGTTCGCGGTGTCCTCCTCCGTCGCTGCCGCGGTGGTGGCGGACGATGCGGCGTCGTCGCTCGCCGAAGCGGCGGCCGACGGCTCCGACGATGCCGTGGCGGTCTCCTCGGGCGCCAGCGACTCGGTCTCCTCGGGTGCCGGTGACTCGGTCTCCTCGGGTGCCTGCGACTCGGCGGGCGGCGGCTCTGACGCGGTCGCCGTCTCCGTGGGGGACGGCGATGCGGAGGCGGTGTCCGTGGGGGATGCCGTCGCGGTCTCCGTGGGGGAGGGTGATGCGGAGGCGGTGTCCGTGGGGGATGCCGTCGCGGTCTCCGAGGGCGACGGCGTTGCGGAGGTCGTGGGGGTGGCCGAGGGGGACTCGGTGGGGGAGTGCGAGTCCGACGCGGTGGGGGTCGGGGTGGCCGTCGGCGTCTCGGTGGACGTCGGCCCGCCGGAGGTGGGGGTGGCGGTGGGCTCGCCGGCCGTGGCGGTGGGCGTGGCCGTCGGCGTGTGGGACGGCGACGCGGTCTCCTGCGGCGGCGCCGTCACATGCGGGGGAGTGCTCTCGTGCGGGGGCCTGGTCGAGTGCGGCGGCGTGGTCGAGTGCGGCGGAGCGGTCTCGTGCGAGGGAGCGGAGTCCTGCGGCGAGGCGGTCTCGTGCGGGACGGAGCTGTCCTGCGAGGGCGCGTCCTGAGCGCGGGTCGGCTCCGGGGCGGGGCGGGTCGTCACGGGGGATGGGCCGCCGTCGTCGTTGTGGGAGCCGCCTTCGAAGCCGTCATGGGACCCGTGCCGGTTCGGACCGTCCTGGCCGATGCCATCGCGGCCGCCACCGTCGTGGTCGTTGCCCTTGCGGCCGGTGCCGTCGTGGCCGGTGCCGTGGTGGCCGGTGCCGTGGTGGCCGGTGCCGTGGTGGCCGGCACCGTCGTGGGCGGCGTCGTCGTGGCCGGCACCGTTGCGGGGGGCGCCGTCCCGGTCCGGGCCGGACGGGTACGACGGCTCGTCACGGAGGCCCTGCCCGAACCCCTGCGAGTCCTGGCCCTTCCCGTGGGAGCCCTGGTGCCTTCCGTGGCCGTCCTGAGAGCCGTCCATGCCGGTACGCGGCCCGTCATGCGGGTCGCCCGGTGAGCCCGCGTGGCCGTCGGGGGCCTGCCGAGCGGTGATCTCCGCGTCGTTCTGAGAGGACATCTGGGTGTCTGGCGTCATGGCAGTGGGGGACCTCCCGGAACCATTCCGGACGAAACCATTCAAATCGTGATGTAAAGGATTATGAACGGCTTAAGGGGATAAACCGGAAGCCTGTGGGTGGAGCGAGCGTACCTGATGTTCTTGCAGGTCACACGCTCGGCAAGGCGGCATCGACGACGGCGCAAGGAGAGAAGCCCAGGCCGGAGCGGTGCTGCCAGTGCTCCGGCCGGTGCGACCGACGGAGAAAGATCTACCAAAGCGCCGCCTCAAGGCATCCGCCCAAGCGCGGCTCGCGAGGCGGGCGGCGCGGTCCCGGCAAGCCGCCGTCCCACGCATCCGGCCATGTATCCCACGACTCCGGCAATCCCTTCACAGCCGTGAAAGGCGCTCCTGCCTTCCTCGGCATGAACGCCTCATCGCCGATGACCGACCGCCGGCACGCCGTCCTCCGCCGCTGGCCCGCCGGCCGTCGAGCAGCCCCGCCCGCGCGAGGACGAACGCCCCCGTGCACACCGAGACCACCCGCCGCGCGCGGGCCGCGATCCGCCGTACGGTGTCCACCAGCTCGGGCGGCACGCGGCCGGACTCGTCCCGTGGACACCCCGGCACCACCAGGGTGTCCACGTCGCCGTCCAGCGCGCCGAGCGCGAGGTCGACGCTGAGCGAGATGCCGACGTCGGTGCGGACGGGCCGTCCGTCCACCGAGGCCAGCCGCACCCGGTAGCCCCCGGCGCTGCCGAACACCTGGACGGGCCCGGCGACATCGAGCAGCAGCACGCCGTCCGACACGGCGAAGACGACATCGCTCATGGGGGAGGCCGTCAGCCGATGGAGCCGCTGAGCTCGCTGCTGCCGCCGCCGCCCGAACCGGCGCTCGAACTCATCGAGGTCGCGCGGCCGTCGACATAGGCAACCGCTGTCATGGAGCCGTCGGTCAGACGCTTGACGGTCAGGCGCCAGGTGTCCTTGCCGGGCGCGTCGAGCGTGATGTCCTTGCGCCAGGGGAGCGTCACCTGGGGTTCGGTCGTGGACTTGCCGTTGATTACGTATGTGAGAGAGTACGTTCCTTCGCCTTGGAGGTCGAGGGTGAGCGTGTGAGGCTCGTCGCCGGCGCACGCGGCCGCCAGCAGGAGGGTGGCGGCCGGGATCAGCGGACGCGCCCGTCTACCTAAGGTGGTCACGCGATCACTCAACCATGAGCACCGCTCGGCCGCCAGCGGAAATCAGCCGTCGAGACAGAACGGTCGATCCACTACGATGGGGGCATGCGTACCGACACCGCAGGCCGGCCGTCCGAAGCGCGGGCCCGGCTCCTCGACACGGCCACCCGGCTCTTCTACGGGGAGGGCATCCACGCCGTCGGCATCGATCGCATCGTCAACGAGGCGCAGGTCACCCGCGCCACCCTCTACCGGCACTTCCCCGGCAAGGAGGAGCTGGTCCTCGCCTATCTCAGCGAGGTCGACAAGGCCATGCGCGCTCCGGCCGAGGAGGCCCGGGCGGCCGGGCTGCCGCCCGCCGAGGCCGTCCTCGCCATCAGCCGCTCCATCGCCGAGGGCATCCGGTCGCAGGGCTTCCGCGGCTGCGCCTTCCTCAACGCCGCCGCCGAATACCCCGACCCCGAGTCCCCGGTGCGCAAGGCCGTGATCGCCCACCGTCAGTGGTTCCTCGACACGATCACGGACCTGCTGGCGCGGATCCGGCGGGACGGCGCCGAGCCGGCCGCCCGCCACTACGTGATGCTGCGCGACGGCGCGATGGCGGCCGGCTGCCTGTTCGACCCGGCGCTGGTCACCGAGACGTTCCTGCACGGGGTCGAGCGGCTGCTCGAGGTCTACACCGCCACCGGCGACGCCGCGCCCGCGGGCGCCTGACACGCCCTCACGGCTCCGGCCAGTCGGTGTCGTCCTGTTCCCAGAGGGGACGCAGCGGACGGGTGTCGACCTCACCGTCCGGCCTGCCCGGCGCCGCGTTCGCCAGCTGCGTGATCCGTACGATGCGCCCGTCACGGCTCTCCGCGCCGGTGGCCTGGACGCCCGGCAGGAACGATCCGGGCGGCGTCCCGGGAACCGGCGTGGGAGACAGCAGCGCCACCACGTGCGAGCCCGGCGCCAGAGCGGGACGCGCGCGCTCTTCCGGCAGGCTCTCGCGGGCATCGGCGGCGTCGCGAGCGGCATCGATAACGGAAGCGTTCATCAGACACCTCCTCGTCAGCCCGTACGCCGAAGGTGCTGCCTGACACGTTCCATTGTAGAAAGCCCGTTCTGCGAGTGCGGCGACGAGAGCGGCGGCCGCGCCGGGGCGCGGCCGCCGCGATGGCCGCCCGCCGGAACGGGCGAGGGGCGGTGGGTCAGGTGGTCTGCACCTCGATGTGGTGCGGCCGGGCCTTCTCGGCCTTCGGCACGGTCACGGTGAGCACCCCGTCGGACAGGGTGGCGGACACCTTCTCGGCGTCCACCTCGCCCGGCAGCAGAACGCGGTGCTCGAAGGCGCCGGTGCGGCGCATGCGGTGGTGCGGGCGGCCGTTCGTCTCCTTCTCCTCGACGTGGCCGGTCACGATCAGCTCCCGGTCGTTCATCTCGACGTCGATGTCGTCCTTCTTCACGCCCGGCAGGTCGACTTCGGCGATGAAGGCATCGTCGGTCTCCGTCAGGTCGGCCAGCGGTGCCCACATGCCCTCGGACGGGGTGCCGAAGGTCGACTGGATCAGCTGATCGATCCGGTCGTAGAGATCGTCGATCTGGGCGAACGGGTCCCATCGCGTGCTCAGCGCGCCGGCGGGACGGGTCACGGCCGATGGCCGGCGACGAGCGGGAAGCGTCATGACGCCTCACCTTCCTTCGCGAGAACGGATGCGTTCCTCATGCGCCCCTATCCACTCGCCGCTGCTGGATGCGGCGCGCGGGTAAAAGCCGTTTCTCGTTTGCGTCAGGCGGATCTCTTCGGTGGGAGTACGGGTGCACCGGGAACCGAGGCGCGAGGGAGCCGCCGATGTACCCCGACCCGACCATGGCCCGCATCGGCGAGGGCGTGGAGCCGCACCACCGGCGCGGGCGGCGGGAGACGGCCCGCGAGCACCTGCGGCGGGCCGGGGAGCGGATCGGTGCGCTCGCCGGCGACGGTTCGACGACGGCTACGGCCGTCTCATCGGGCGCGGTCCCGAACGGCTCGCCGGGCAGCCGGCGGAGGTTCCGTCCAAGGATGAGTAACCGCCCATTTGGGTACAAGTAATCGGGCATCGGGGGTGAAACGTCTGGGAGGGCGACCGTGAAGAGGCCGGCGCACTGGTTCTCCGATGCGCTGTTCCCGGAGGGCACGAACAAGCACGGCCCCCTGCCGGCGCTGCTCGTCATGCTGTCGGTCTCCTCCGGCCTCGTCGACGCCGTCACCTACCTCGGCATGAACCGCGTCTTCGTCGCCAACGTCACCGGGAACGTGGTCTTCGCCGGCTTCGCGATCGCCGGCGATCCCATGCACGAGTTCTGGGCGCACCTGCTGGCCCTCGTCTCCTTCGCCGCCGGGGCCTGGAGCGAGGGGCGCGTCGCCAGGAAGATCGAAGAGCCGCGCCGCCGGCTGTTCCATCTCACGGCCACGCATGCGGTCCTGGTGGCGGCGGCGCTGGCCGTGGTCCTGGTGGCCGGTGAGCAGGACACGTTCCCGCAGACGGCGCTCATCGTGCTGCTCGGCTTCGGCATGGGCATGCAGAACGCCGTCGCGCTGCGGATGGCGGTGCCCGACCTGGTCACCATCACGGTCGTCACGAGCGTCGTCACCCGGCTGGTCTCGCAGAAGCAGCAGCACGCCTGGCGGCGGCGGGCGTGCGCGGTCATCGCCCTGTTCGCGGGCGCGCTCATCGGCACCGCCCTCTATCTGCTCGTGGGCATGGCCGCGCCGCTGGCGGTGAACTTCGTGCTGCTCGCGCTCATCGCGTACACGGCCCGCGACCTCATGCCGCGCCCGGCCCGGCAGTAAGGGCTTCAGGCGGGGTCTTCGATCTTGCGGGCGATGGCCTCCAGTGCGGCCAGGTCCTCGCGGGAGAGCCGGTCGATCACGTGGCGGCGCACCGACTCCAGGTGGGCGGGGGCGGCGTCCTCGAGCGTGCGCAGGCCGTGCTCGGTGAGCACGAGAAAGCAGCCGCGGCCGTCGTCGGGATCGGGCTCGCGGCGTACCAGGCCGCGCTCCTCCATGCGGGTGGCGTGCCGTGAGAGGCGGCTGCGCGACCAGCCCATCTTGGCGGCCTGCTCGCGCAGCGTCGCGGAGTGGCCCGGCCGTTCCGACAGTGTGCTGAGCACCTCGTAGTCGGGGTCGGACAGGCCGATCGCGGCCAGGTCCGCCGCGGTGCGTGACTGGATCGCGATCATCATGCGGCGCAGGGCGCGCCAGGCGCGCTCCTCGTCGGTGTCGAGCCAGCGCACCGTCTCGCCGGACCGTTTCGTTGACATGTAAACAAGATAGCAGCTAGCGTTCGTTTACGTGTCAATGACTTCTCTGCGGATTCTCGTGATCACGTGCAGCACCCGTCCCGGCGCACTCGGCCCGGTCGTGACCCGGTGGCTGACCGGCGCCCTCGCCGAACGGGCGGCGCAGCTCGGCGCCGAGCTCGTACCCGTCGCCCTGAGCGACCTTGACCTGCCGTTCCTCGACGAAGAGGAGCCGCCCGCCGGCGGCCGCTACCGCAACGAGCACACCCGGCGGTGGAGCGCCATGGTGGACGCCGCCGACGGCTTCATCGCGGTCACCCCCGAGTACAACTACGGCATGCCGGCCGCGTTCAAGAACGCCCTCGACTACCTGAGCAGGGAGTGGGCGTGGAAGCCGATGGGCTTCGTCAGCTACGGCAACACCTCGGCCGGCACCCGGTCGGTCCAGCACGCCAAGCAGGTCGTCACCACGCTGCGGCTGGTGCCGCTGGGCGCGACGGTCGCCCTGCGCATCGGGGACGCCGTCGAGGGCGGGAGCCTGCGCCCGGACCCCGCCCGCGATCGGGCCGCCGCCGGGATGCTGGACGAGCTGGTCCGCCTGGCCCACGCCCTGCGGCCGATGCGCGAGCGCCTGCGCCCCGATGCCGTGCCCGCGCCGCTGCCCGGCGCGTACGTCAGGCCGCTGACCCCGGACGACGCCCCGGACGTCCTGGTGTTGCAGCGCTGCTGCTGGGTGGATGAGGCGCTGGCCAACGACACCCTGGACATCACGGCCCTGGGGGAGTCGCTGGCGGACGTACGCGCCTGGCTGGCGGCCTGGCAGGCGCTCGGCCTGTGGCGGGACGGCCGGCTGCTCGGCATGGTGCGGACGCGCCGCGTCGGCGACGACTGGCACGTGGGCCGCCTCGCCGTCGTCCCCGACCTGCGCGGCCAGGGCGCAGGACGCCACCTCCTGCACGAGGCCGAGTCCGCCGCCGAGCCGGGCTGCCGCCGCATCGTGCTGTCCACCGGCGCGCGCAGCGCCCGCAACCTCCGCCTCTACCAGGCCCAGGGCTACCGGGTGGAGTCGTCGGACGGCCTTTCGACGGTCCTGGCCAAGCCCGTTTCCGCGTATGCCGGTGACGAGCCGGCGATGGCGAGCTGACCTGCCGCGACACCGATGTTCGAGGCTGCCGGCCCGGAGGGCCGCAGAACATACCGAAAACATACCGGTCATCCGTAACGTTCCTTGCGTTCATCGCCACAACCGACGAATCACGGCAGAGGGGGCTACGAATGACGTGTTTCAGCCTGCGTGGAGAAGGCCAGAAGAGGTACCGGCGCCTCGATCAGCAGGACCTCGTGCTGCTTCCGCTGAGCCGGGCGGCGTGCCCGGGAAGGTGATCGCGCACCCGGAGCCGTACCAGGTCGCCCCAGGTCAGGTCCTGGTCCGGCGCCGGCTCGCCGCCCCGCGTGATCAGGCGCAGGCGCACGGCAACGGTGGCGGCGGCTTCCGGCAGTTCGCCGATCGCGGCCACGAGGTCGGCTCCGTGGCGGCGGACGAGGTCGATGCGCTCGGCGTGCGTGGTGGAGGCGATGAGCGCGGCGATCGCGTCCGCGTCCATGGCGGGGCGGTTGTCGATCGTGACGGGCAGGTTCGCGTCCAGCCGGCGGGCGGCGGTGGCGAGCATGCGGTCGCTCAGCGCTATGTGGCTCAGCGTCCAGTCGGCCTCGGGTGTCGGCTCGCCGATCGCCCGCGCGGCGGCGATCAGGTCGGTGTAGGCGGCTTCCAGTGCTGTGGTGTCCATGGCGTTCCTTCGAGTCAGGCGGGGATCGGGCGGCGGCGCCGCACGCGGGCCAGGGCGGCCGGCAGCACCAGGCAGAGCAGGGCGACGGCGGCGGCGAACCACTGCACGGCCGCGAGCAGGCCGGTGACCGTGGCGAGCAGGCCGACGCCGATCACCGGCAGCCCGACGCCGAGGTAGACGACCACGTAGAAACCGGACAGCACCTCGGCGTGCCGGTCGCGCGGCGCGGCCTGGCTGACGGCGGTGAGGCCGCCGAGGAACACCAGGCCCTGACCGGCGCCGCCGGCCACGGTGGCGGCGAGCAGCAGCGGCAGCGACGAGACGGCCCCGGCCAGCGCCAGCAGGGCGAGCCCGGCGGCCAGGAGCGGAAGTCCGGCCCGCGCCAGGCGCCGGGCCGGCCTGCCGTATCCGGCGAGCTGGGCGAGCGCGGAGCACAGCAGCATCAGCGCGACGGCCGCGCCGCTCAGGAACAGGTTGCCGCTGCCCGACAGCGTCGCCACGTACGCGGGGACGAGCGTGAGGAAGAGGGCGACCACGGCGAAGGCGAGGAAGGTCGCCGTCCCGCTGGCCGCGAACACCGGCCGCACCTCGGCCGGCACCTCGGGGCGGCGCGGCCGCCACCGGGTGGTCTGTGTCGTCTCCGGCAGTGCCGCGATCACGGCCGCCGCCGGGATCAGCAGCGCGATCTCCAGCACGTACGGCAGGACATGGGGGTACGGCGCGTACTCGGCGAGCAGCCCCGCGAGCACGGGCCCGAGCCCGAGCCCGGCGGCGGCCGCCACGGTGGACACCAGCGCGGCCCTGCGGCGGTCGCCGGTGGGTTCGAGCTCGGAGAGCAGGGCGGTCAGCGCTCCCGAGGCCGCGCCGATCGCGACGCCCTGCAGGACGCGGGCGGCGAACAGCCACGCGGTGCTCTCCGCCAGCGCGAACACCAGCGACCCCAGCGCCGCCACGGCCGTCGCCGGCAGCAGCACCGTGCGGCGGCCCACGGCGTCCGCCAGCGGCCCGGCCACCAGCAGGGACGGGATCAGCACGGCGGCGTACACGGCGAAGATCAGCGTCACCACCAGCGGCGAGAAGCCGAACCGCTCCTCGTAGCCGCGATACAGCGGCGTGGGCAGGTTCGTGCCGGTCAGCAGGACCAGCATCGCGTACGCGGTGCCCCAGAACTTCCAGCGGGCACGGCGATCCACGGACATGGGTCCTCCAGAGACAGTTATGTTCGGGTTCGCCGAACATAACACATGTTCGTGAATCCTGAACATGGATGGTAGGCTGGAGGCATGGCCAGCAGGACCGCCACCGCACTCGTCCACCCCGACCGCGCCGACCTGGAGTTCACCGCCGTGCTCGCCGCCCTGAGCGACCCGGTGCGGCTGGCCATCGTCGCCCGGCTCGCCGACGTGTGGCCCGACGGGGAGCTGGCGTGCACGACGTTCGCGCTGCCGGTCAGCAAGTCCACCCAGAGCGGCCACTTCAAGGTGCTGCGCGAGGCCGGCGTGATCCGGCAGCGGGACGAGGGCACCCGCAGGCTCAACAGCCTGCGCCGCGACGACCTCGACGCCCGCTTCCCCGGCCTGCTCGACATCGCCGTCCCGCAGGGCCGCGCCATCCTCGCGAGCTGGTGACCGGGTACGTCCGCGCCGGCTACCGGGTCGCCACCCGCGCGGAGCGTCAGGACTGGTGGGACGCCGGGCTCACCGTGCCCCGGCTGGTGTCGCTGAGCGACTGCATGGTGGAGCTGGTCGCTTCGGACGCCGAGGGCTGGGACCTCTGGTTCGACGGCCTTGAGGAGGCCGAGCGCGCCAGGCGGCGGGCGGGACCCGGATGGCACGTGCTCGGCGTCGGGTTCGCCGCCGCCGACCTGCCCGAGCTGCTGGCCGACATGGCCGACGACGCGATGGCGGCGGGAGACGCCCTCCCGGAACGGCTGGAGCGGCGCGAGCCGTTCCCCGGCCCCGGCGAGCGGCGGCTGGGGTTCGAGCCGGTCGGTTACGGGGACGGGATCTGGCACTCGTGGGCCTGCATCGGCGGCCTCGTCACCGACGTCGCCCGAGCCACCGGCATCCGGCCCGGCTCCGGCGGGCTCATCGACGACGAGCAGCAGGCGCACAGGGCCGCGCAGTGGCTCACCGCCTCGGGGCTCGGGGAGCCCAAGGCGTGCTTCTGGACGGCCGCGCTTGTCACCGAGCCGAGTACGGCGGGTTGAGCTCAGCGGACGCGCCGGCGCGAGTTCAGGAGGCGCGGCGGCGGGACCGGGCCAGCGCGAGACCGCCGAGAAGCATGGCGATCGGGCCGAGGACCAGGTCCGCGAAGCCGCCGACGATGCCGTACCCGGTGCCGGGCCCGCCCTCGGCGGCGGCCACGACCAGCCCGCCGATGACCGCGGCGCCCAGCCCCGCCGCCAGGGCGGCGATGGCGCCCCTCCCCGTGGAACGGACGAGGGCCAGGCCCCCGATGACGATGCCGGCAACGCCCAGCACCCCGCCCGCCACCGACCAGAGGCGACCGGTGGTCAGGTCGTACGCACCGACAGGCTGGGCCAGAACCAGAACCTGCGCGGCGGCTGCGCTCAGCGCGTTCGGGATGAACATGGTGATCCTTTCGGTCGATCGGGTTCGTTGTGGTCAGCCGCTCAGCTCGACGCGGCGGCCCGGTTCCGAGCCAGGCCGCCGAGGAACGCGCCGGCCGGCGCCACCAGGGCGGCCACGCTCGCCCGGACGCGCGCGGGAGTGCCGATGAAGGTGTCGATCCTCTGGCCCGCGCAATCAGCGGGCGACGTACAGACCGGCGATGCGGGTGCGAGCAGGAGGGACATCGGGCGTCCTTTCGGTCGGGTGGCGGGTGCCCGCGCGCGTTCTGCGGGCTTCACGTGATCGAGCGTCGCGCCGATGAGGGGGCCGCCGCCTCGGGCAGCGGACGGCGATCTCTACGCGGTCGCGCGTAGACGTCCTCCCGCTCGCTACGCCCGCCGACGTAGGCGGGCACGAACTCCGGACGGAGGCGGCGCCGGCGGCCGGAACCTTAGGATCGCGGCATGGAACTCCGCGTGCCGTGGCCGCGCCTGCCGGTGGCGGTGCAGGACGCGTTGATCGCGACCTTCATCACCGTCATGCAGGTCCAGGGTACGATCGTGCGCAACGCCGGCGAGGTCGTGCCGCGCCCGCTCGACGGTCTCGCGTACGCCCTGCTCGTCGTGAGCGGCCTGGCCGTCGCCGTACGCCGCCGGACGCCGCCGGTGGCCGGTGCCGGTGCTCGCCGTGGCCGCGCTCGCCAGTGCGGCGTACTATCTCCTCGGCTACCCCGACGGGCCCGGCTGGCTCGGGCTCTTCATCGCCCTCTACACCGTCGCCGCCTACGGCGACGGACGCCGCTCACTGCTGATCGCCGGTGGCGGCATCGCGGTGCTCTCCGCCTGCTGGCTGGTCGCCGCGGCCGGCATCGAGCCGCGCGCGGCGATCGGCTGGGTGTACTTCAGGATCGGCGCGTCGGTCATGAGCGTCGCGCTCGGCGAGTCCGTACGCACCAGGCAGGTCATCGCCGCCGATGCCCAGCGCCGCGCCGAGCTGGCCGAACGCACTCGCGAGGAGGAGGCCAGGGCGCGCGTCGACGCCGAACGGCTGCGGATCGCCCGCGAGGTCCACGACACCGTCGCCCACGCCATAGCGATCATCAACGTCCAGTCCGGGGTGACCGCGCACGTCCTCGACAAGCGGCCCGACGTGGCACGCGAGGCGCTGCGCACCATCGAACGGACCAGCTCCCGCGCGCTGCACGAGATGCGGGCCATCCTCGGCGTGCTGCGCGGCGACGACGAGGAGGGACGGACGCCGTACCCGGGCCTCGACCGGATCGGCGAGCTGGCGGCCAAGGCCCGTGACGCCGGGCTCGACATCACGATCGAGGAGGACCCGCCCGCCGCGCCGCTGCCCAGCGCCGTGGGCGGGGCGGCGTACCGGATCGTCCAGGAGTCGATCACGAACGTGGTCCGCCACGTCGGCCCCACCCGGGTGACGGTGGCGCTGCGTCCCGGACCCGACGTGTTGGAGATCCGCGTGACCGACGAGGGCCGCCGCGAGGCTCCCGCCCAGGAGACGTGCTCCGAGCCCGGTCGCGGGATCGTCGGCATGCGCGAGCGCTGCCTGCTGCTCGGCGGGGAGTTCGAGGCCGGTCCGCGGCCGGGCGGCGGGTTCGAGGTCAGAGCACGGCTGCCGCTCGCGCCGGCGGGAGCGCGCCTGTGACCATCAAGGTGCTGATCGCCGACGACGAGCGGCTCGTGCGGTCCGGGTTCAAGGTGCTGCTCGACCTCGAGGACGACATCACGGTGGTGGGCGAGGCCACCGACGGCGCCGAGGCCGTCGAACGCGCCCGCGCCACCCGGCCCGACGTCGTGCTCATGGACATCCGCATGCCCAGAGTGGACGGCATCCAGGCCACCGCCGCGATCGCCGGGACACGCGGGCTGGAGGAGGTCCGCGTGCTCATCCTCACCACGTACGACACCGACGAGTACGTCTTCGACGCCCTCCAGGCGGGGGCCGGTGGCTTCCTGCTCAAAGACGCGGGACCGGCCGAGCTGCTGCACGCCATCCGGGTGATCGCCGCCGGGGAGGCGCTGCTCGCGCCGCGCATCACGCGCCGCCTCATCGGCCACTTCGCCGCGAGCCGTGCCGGCGCCAGGGTCGCCGAGGACCGGCTGGCCGTGCTGACCGACCGCGAGCGCGAGGTGCTGGCCCTGGTGGGGGAGGGGCTGAGCAACCAGGAGATCGGCGCCCGGCTGTTCATGAGCCCGGCCACCGCGCGTACGCACGTCAGCCGGGCGATGACCAAGCTGGGCGCCCGCGACCGCGCGCAACTCGTCGTGATCGCCTACCGGACCGGCCTGGTCCGCCCGTAGGCGACCGTCAAGGATCCTTGACGGGCGGGCGAGTGTCAAGGATTCTTGACGCTGTGAGCGATCTGGAGCACGCGCTTCGAACGTTGCGCGACACCTTGGACGAACTGATCCGCGACGATCCCATGGCGGCCATGCGGGCCGCGGCGCAGGCCGAAGCCCTCGCCCGGGACGCCGCACAACGCGCCGTCACAGCGGCCTGCCTCACGGCGCAGGCATCCTGGACGGACGTCGGCGCCGCCTTCGGCGTCAGCCGGCAGGCCGCCCACCAGCGTTTCGCCCGCCACGTCCGGGCGGCCCGCCGATGACCCGGCCTCGCGCTTCGGCGGCCTGCCACGCTCCGCCGGCCTGCCGTGCCGTGCCCGCCGCTCGCCGTGGTGGCCTGCGGGCGGCCCGATCCCGCGCCTCGGCGGCCCCTCGAGTCCGGGCGGTCTGCGGCGCTCAGCCGGCCTGTCACGATCGGACGGCTCGGCGATGAGCCGGTTCAGGGCACTGGCGCTGCTGAGCGCCGCCGGCACCCTCGCCTTCGTCGTCGCAGTTCCGGCGCTCCACGTGCTGCAGGCGGAGCTGGATCCGGTCAGCGTGACCGTCAGCGAGTACGTGCTCGGCCCCGGCGGGTGGCTGTTCACCGCGGGGTGCGCGGCCTGGGGGCTGGGCTCGCTCGCGCTGGCCGCGCTCCTGGCCGGAACCGGCCGCTCACGTGGCGGTGCCGCGCTGGGAACCGGCCGATCGAATGCCGGCATCGGGTCGCCCGCGGGCACCGGCCGGTCGGGTGCCGGTGGCGGGTTGCCGGCGGGTGTCGGCGGGTCGGGTGCCGGTGGCGGGTCGTCGGCGGGTGCCGGTGGCGGGTCGCGAGCCGGTGCCGGGCGGCTGCTGCTGCCGACGTACATCGCCTGGTCGCTGCTCATGACCGGGCACGCGACGCGAGACGGGGCGCGTACGTAGCGACGCCCCGGCCCAGCGCGACGCCGGAGCCCGCCTGCTCGCCGCGGTCACCACCCAGTTCGCCGATATCCACGCCCGCCATCTCCTTCACGGCGACTACTGCACCGGCAACACCCTGGCCGGCGACGGCGAGATGGTGGCGGTGCTGGACCGGGAGGAGGCGTTCGTCGGCGTCCCCGAGCTGGAGTCGGCCGCCTCCGCCCCTGACCAGTGCGCGCCGGGTGTCCTCAAGGGTGTGGGTGGTCAGGCGTGGCGTCTCGGGGGTGGGCGGGGGTGCGAGACTGCGGGGCCTCCTTGTGGCGTGGGGCGGTCAGCCGTCCTGAGGACGCGGGGAGGTGAGGCGGCGGACGGCTTCCAGGAGGGCGGCGCGGAGCTCCTGGAGCCGCCCGTCGGTGCGATCGCCGGTTGACGTCACACGGTCTCGTCCGGGAGCCGTGCACCTCGAGCTGCGGCTCGCAGCCGCCGAGGGCGGCGAGGGCGTCCAGCGTGACGAGCTCCCGGTCGCGCAGCGACAGTCCGGGCCGGTCGTATATCTCGCCGAAGGTCCAGGCCACGACCTGGTGGCCGAGTTCGGGGCTGACGCCTGTGAGCGCGTCGACGACGCGGCGCCCGCCGTCGACGCGCTCGCAGGCGACGCGGGAGAGGATCTCCATGCCGCGGTCGAAGCGCTCCTGGCGGGTCTCGGCCTTCGGCTCCGGCGTGGGGCGCAGTGCTGCATCCCGCTGATGGGCATGCCGGTCTCGCGCGCCCGGATCAGGAAGTCCAGCCGGCCGAGGCCGGAGGCCGCGTAGCTGCGGTGTCCCGGGGGAGTGCGCGCGACCCGTTCGATCAGCCCGGCCCGCTCGTAGTAGCGCAGCGTGTCGGCGGAGAGGCCGGTACGCGCGGCGACCTGGGTGATCGTGAGGGCCGGCGGATCCTGCCGGAGTGTGTGTCCGTCGCTCATGGGACGAGCGCTAGGAGTTGGAGCGCACTCCGAGTCAAACGGCGGCGACGGTGTGCAGCAGGAACCGGATGCGGGTGGTGAGTTCGTCGGCCGTACGGACGAACGCCGCGTACTCGCCCTCGGCGGCCGGGTCGGGCAGGCTCCAGTGCGTCACCTCCGGCGCCCCCGGGAACTCGGGGCACACCTCGCGCACCCGGTCGCACAGGGTGATCACCCGGTCGAAGCGCCGATCGGCGAGCTCGTCGAGGTGCTTGGGGCGGTGGCCGGTCATGTCGAGCCCGCGTTCGTGCATGACGCGGACGGCGTCGGGGTGCAGCGGCTTGGGCGCGCTGCCCGCGCTGGCGACCTCCACCCGGGGGCCGCCGAGGTGGCGCAGGATCGCCTCGGCCATCTGCGACCTGGAGCTGTTGCCGGTGCACAGGAACAGCACGCGGACGGGCGGTGGCGCGGCCGGGCCGTCCGGCGGCGGGGGCGGAGCCGCGGGGATCAGGCGCAGGCCGGGGTGCAGCGCCGCCCCGGCCCGTACGAGGAGGTCGCGGCAGGCGGCGAGGTCGAGGCTGTAGTACGTGTCGCGCTTGTCGGCCGAGCTGCGCCGCATGGTCACCAGCCCGCCCGCGCGGAGCTGCCCGAGATGGTACGACGTGAGGCTCTGCGTCTGCCCGACCAGCGCCGTCAGCTCGCGGACCTGCCGGTCGCCGCGCGCCAGCTCGCTCAGCAGCCGCCAGCGCACCGGGTGGCCGGTCAGACGCAGGAAGTCCGGCGGCGGGGGAGTGTCAGTCATCGCTCCTCCAACGTACATCAAACTGATTCGATGGATCAGAGGAACGCGTGCGCCAGGCCGATCGCGGCGCCGCCCGCGATGAGCCAGGCGTTGTTCAGCCGGGTACGCCACAGCAGCGCCAGGCTGACCAGGGCGATGGCCACGGTCGGCAGGTCGATGAGGGCGGTGCGGGCGAGCTCGTAGGACACCCCGGCCATGAGCGCCAGCGCGGCGGCGTTGACGCCGTCGAGCAGCGCGGAGGTCCACCGCGACGCCCGCAGCCTGCTCGTGAGCCTGGTGAGCAGGCCGACGAAGACGAACGACGGCAGGAAGATCGCCACCGTCGCCAGGAACGCGCCGGCCGGCCCGGCGACGAGGTAGCCCACGAACGTGGCCGTGGTGAACACCGGCCCCGGCGTCACCTGCCCGACCGAGACGGCGTCGGTGAGCTGCTGTGAGGTGATCCAGTCGAGCCGCTCGACGAAGTCGCCCTGCAGGAAGGCCAGCAGGACGTAGCCGCTGCCGTACAGCACCGAACCGATCTTCAGCATGGTGAGGAAGAGCTGCGCGAGCTGGCCGCCGGTCGGGTCGGGGAACGTGGGCGCGCCGCCGCCGAGCGCGAGCACGGGCGCGGCGAGCAGGCCCTGCAGGCCCTCACGCGAGCGCGGCAGGTGCGCGGCGGCGGCCAGCAGCGCGCCGGCCGCGAGGATCAGCAGCTCGTTGACGCCCAGCAGGTACGCCGCCAGCGCCGCGACCGCCACCGCCCCCAGCCACCATGACTTGATCACGGTCTTCAGCAGGCCGAACAGGGCGTGGGCGATGATGGCGATCACCGCGGGCACGACGCCGTACAGGACGCCCTCGACCGCCGGGGTGCCGCCGTAGGTGACGTACGCCCAGGCCAGCACGGTGACGATGAGCGCGGCGGGCAGGATGAAGCACGCCCCCGCCAGGATCAGGCCGCGCTTGCCCGCCCGGTCGTGGCCCAGGTGGACGGCCAGCTCGGTGGAGTTGGGGCCGGGGATCAGGTTGGTGGCGCCCATCAGGTCGGCGAAGCGCTCGTCGGACACCCAGCCGCGGCGGCGTACGAGCTCGTCGCGCATCATCGCGGTGTGCGCGGCCGGGCCGCCGAACGCGATCGTGCCCAGCTTGAGAAAGAGCAGCGCCACCTCCCTGGCCCGCCCCTTGCCGCCGGAGTGCTCGTCCAACCCGCGCCGCCCTTCCACTCGCGATCGGCTTGTCCAGTACATCAAAGCAGATTGATGCACCGTCAGATCACGGCGGGCCCCTGCGGGCGCCGCCCACCGCGGGAAGGACATCGTCAGGAGGCCCTGTCATGGCCGAATCCGAGCGGTAAGCTCCGGCGCGCGCCACCCCGGAAGGCACCCCGCCGGTCCGCAACCGCATCCACCTCGTCTGCGTTCATCTCGACGCCGAGATCAACGGCTGCGCGACGGCGGCATGTCGTTCCGCAGCGAGGTCGTCTCGGGCCCGGGCTCCGGCTCAGGGGGAGGCGGCGGCGTGAACGCGGGCCCGCAGACGCAGGATCACCATGGCCGCGATCGCCGCCGCCACCGACCCGGTCAGCACCGCGACCTTCACCTGCTCCGCCTCGGCCCCGCCGAAGGCCAGCTCCCCGATCAGCAGCGACACGGTGAAGCCGATCCCCGACAGGACGGCGAGCCCCGTCATGTCGATCCAGCCGAGCCCGTCGTCCAAGGCGGCCCGGGTGAAGCGGGACACCAGCCACGTCGCGCCCAGGATGCCGAGCGGCTTGCCCACCAGGAGCCCGGCCAGCACGCCGAGGGCGATCGGCTCGGTCAGCGTGTCGGCGAACCCGGAGAGGCCGCCGATCGGCACGCCGGCGGAGAAGAACGCGAAGAGCGGCACGGCGACGCCCGCCGAGAGCGGCCGGAAACGGTGCTCGAAGTGCTCGGCGAGCCCGGTCGCCCCGCCCCCGTCACGCGCGGGGACGGGCACGGTCAGCGCCAGCAGCACTCCCGCCACGGTGGCGTGCACCCCCGAGGCGTGCACCAGTGCCCACATGGCGAAGGCCGGCGGCAGCAGCAGCCACCACGCCGCCACCCCGCGCCGTACCAGCAGCGCGAAGAGCGCCAGCGGCACCAGGGCGGCGAGCAGCGGCAGGACGGCGAGGTGCGAGGTGTAGAAGAGGGCGATGACGACGATGGCGATCAGGTCGTCCACGACGGCCAGCGTCAGCAGGAACGTCCGCAGCGCGACCGGTAGCGCACGCCCGATCACCGCCAGCACGGCGAGCGCGAACGCGATGTCGGTGGCGGTCGGGATCGCCCACCCCTGCGCGCCGCCGGCGCCGCCGGCGATGGCCAGGTAGACCAGGGCGGGCAGCAGCACGCCGCCGAAGGCGGCGGCAACCGGGACCACAGCCCGCCGCACGTCGCGCAGGTCGCCCGCGACGAACTCGCGTTTCAGCTCCAGCCCCGCCACGAAGAAGAAGATCGCCAGCAGGCCGTCGGCGGCCCAGGTGGCCAGGTCGAGCCGCAGGTGCAGCGCGGCGGGGCCCACCTCGGGGCCCACCTCGAACGCGCGCAGCTCCTCGTACGCCTGCGCCCACGGCGAGTTGGCCAGGCCGAGCGCCATGAGGGCGGCGGCCAGCAGCAGCGCGCCGCCGATGGTCTCCTTGCGCAGGATGGCCGCGATGCGGCGGGCCTCCGGCCAGGTGTCGGGGTCGAACAGTTTGCGGGCAGGGCGGGATGACGTGGTCGGGGTGCCGGGCATGGAACTCCGCTCGTGGCAGGGGACAGGTCGGACGATCGCCGACCAGGCTTCCCGGCACACCACCCAAGAACCTACCAAAGCGTGCAAAACGTAAACATCAGGCCGGTTCCCGGGCGAGCACGCCCGCCGGTGAACCGGTCGCCGCCCCGGCCACCGCGCGCGAGCGAGCCTCAGCCGCCTCCGGCCCGCGCCGATCCACCCGGGCCGCGGCACCGGCCGTGGTCACCGGCCGCCTGGTGCGGGGATCGCCCGGATCCGCCCGCGCCGGGCCTGTCTCCACCCTCCCTGATCAGCCCGAGGCGAGCAGCGACGTGTAGGCGACCGAGTGCTGCTGGCCGGACATGAAGGAGACGAACCGCCCGACGAACGCGCCGCGCGAGCAGCCGCCGCCCTCGAGGTCGCGGTGGAAGGCCGTGCGGAACAGCGCGCGGTATTCGGCGGCGTCGATCGTGCCGTCGCCGTCGGCGTCGGTGACGTCGAACAGCACGTCGGCGACCCTGATGAGGCCGGTCCCTGGCAGGCGGGCCGCCGCGGCGGCGTACTCGTCGCGGGTGATCCGGCCGTCGCCGTCGCGGTCGAGTGCCGCCTGCAGCTCGCTCCACCAGGCCGCGTACGCCTGGAACAGCCGCTCCTCGTCCTGCTCGCCGAGATCGAGCCGGGTGGCGATCTCGCGCGCCATGGCGGCGAGGTCGGGCCAGCGCAGGACGCCGTCGCCGGTCTGGTCGAGCACCTCGGCGAAGAACCGGTCGGCCGACCTGGTCGCCGGGGAGCCGTCGCCGTCGCCCGCGGGGGCGAGCAGCCGGACGAGCGCGGCGGCCTTGCCCGCCTGCCGCCGGATCGTCTCCCACGGGCCGCCGTCAGAGGAGGGATCGAGCAGCCCCAGGACAGCGTCCAGCCGGGTCCAGCCCTGCGGCAGGTGCCGGGTGGCGAGCGCGGCCCCGAGGTAGGCGCTCTGCATGAGCGTGCGGGCGCCGGGCAGGTCGGGCAGCGCGACGCGGCGGCTGAACGCCTCCGGTAGCGAGGCGATGGCGATCGCGGTGACCAGCGGGCTCGCCATGGCCCGGCCCGCCGCCCAGACCGCCGGATGGCCGCGCAGCACCGGAGGGGCGGGCACGCCGGTGAACAGGCGGTAGAGGATGACGCCGACCGCCTCGTTGTTCTCCAGCACGCGCTCGACCACGTGATCGTAGTAGGGCCAGAACTCCCGCAACGTGGCGGGCAGGTGCTCGGCGGTGCCGTCGATCACCGCGAGGAACGTGCGGTGCTCGTCGTAGAGCCGCCGCATCGCCTCGGCGTCGAGCGCGTCGCCGCTCAGCCGGCACATCGTCACCGTCGAGTCGAACAGGGTGGCCACCACCCAGGCGCGCGCGTCGCGGTCGGAGCCGTCGTAGGGGCGGCCCCGGGCGTCGGTGCCGGAGATGCGGGCGTGCAGGCGGTTGATCCTGGCCGCCTCGCGGTCGCGTACGCGCGGGTCGGGGTCGAGCAGCCGCCGCGCGCTCACCGCGGTGTTGCGCAGCCGCCGCCACGGATGGGTGAGGAACGTGGAGTTCTCCATCAGCGCGGCGCCGATCCGGGGGTGGGCGGCCTCCAGCAGGGCGGCCCTGAGCACCGCGAGGCCCCAGCGCGCCTCATGGGTCAGGGGACGCAGCAGGGAGTCGGGTCCGAAGGGGTCGGCGTCCTGCCGCGTGCCGGACGTGTGGCTCATGGAAGGCTCTTTCCTGTCATGGTGGCGGGCCGGACGTCGCCGAAGCGGCGCCGGCGCCGCATGTAGACGTCGAGGCATGCGGAGAAGTGGGCGGCGCGGAAGTCGGGCCAGAGCACCTGGGGGAAGACCCATTCGGCGTAGGCCACCTGCCAGAGCATGAAGTTGGAGATGCGCTGCTCGCCGGAGGTGCGGATGACGAGATCGACGTCGGGGGTGTCGGGGTAGGGCAGGTGGGCGGCGAAGCTGGCCTCGGTGACCTCGTCGGCGGGCGTCGCCGACCTGATCAGCGAACGGGCGGCCTGGACGATGTCGCGGCGGCCGCCGTGGTCGAAGGCGACGGTCAGCGTCATGCGCCGGTTGTCGCGGGTGAGCGTCATCAGGTCGGCGATGTCGGCCACCAGCGGGGCCGGGATGCGCGGGTCGGTCATGCCGAGGAACCGGCAGCGGATGCCGCGCGCGTGCAGCGCGGGCGCGTGCTTGCGGATGGCACGGCGGACGAGCCGCATCAGCGTGTCGATCTCACCGGCGGGCCGCCGCCAGTTCTCCGTGGAGAACGCGTACAGGCTGAGCCAGCCGACGCCGGCGGCGCGCGCCGCCTCGATGACGTCCATCACGGCCGCCTCGGCGGCCTCGTGACCTGCGGTGCGCGGCAGCGAACGCTGCTCGGCCCAGCGGCCGTTCCCGTCCATCACGCACGCCACGTGTCGCGGCACAGCGACCATTGACCACCCCTTGAGCCGAATGTGACCTCGCCACTACTGTAAGTGTTCATCGGTGGTCCGGCATCCCCCTCGGCTTCCGGCCGGGCGACGGTCTGGCCGGGGGAGCCGGCGCGAACGGCGTGAACAGCAGCGGGCTCGCAGCGTCTCCGCCGGCGGCACCGCCGACGGTCCTGATCACTCGGTGCGCAGCGGGCCGGCGATGGTGAGCCGGGCCGCGCGCCGGGCGGGCAGGAACGCGCCCAGCACCGCGATCGCCACGCCCGCCACCACCAGCGCGGCCAGGGAAGCACCCCGCCACACGTCGAGCAGCATCGCGGGCGCGCCCAGCCCGGCCGCATCCAGCATGGCCCGCACGACGACCCGATGCGCGGCCACGCCGATCGGCAGCCCGGCCAGCCCGCCGGCGACGCCCAGGAGCGCCATGGACGTCACCGTCATCAGCGTCACCTGGCGCGGCGTCATCCCGATCGACTTCAGCATGGCGAGGTCGCGGCGGCGCTCGCGGGTGGTGAGCACGACGGTGTTGAAGACGCCCAGCGTCGCCACCGTGCCCAGGAGCACGGTGAACAGGGCCGCCGCGCCGATGACGGCCACGCTGTTCTGGTCGGCCCGCGACTTGGTCCGCGGGTACAGTCCGGGCTCGGCCGCCTTGACGGCGGCGTTGAACCGCTCGACGTCGGCGCCGGGGGCGAGGCCCACCTCGTACTGGGTGGCGCGGCCCGCGGGGTCGAGCGCGGTCAGCGTGGGCCAGCTCGCGATGATCAGGTCGTCGGCGGCGTCCATGACCTCGCCGACGATCGTGGCCTGGGTGCGGGCGCCGCCGAGCGCGAGCGTGAGCCGGTCGCCGACGCGCAGCCCGAAACGTCGCATGAACGCCGAGGGCGCGGCGACCTCGTTCGGTCCGGCGATGTAGCGGCCTGACACCACCACGTCGCCCCGGGTCGCGGCGTCGCCGCGCAGGAACTGGGCCATGCTGCGGCTGGTCAGGCCGGGGAGCCGGACGTCGATCCAGGCGTCGGCGGTGACGTGCCGGACGCCGGGCTGGGCGCGCAGCAGCGCCTCGATGGCGGCATCGCCGAGCGCCGGCCGGACCTGGCCGGGGCGCCCGACGTGGACGATCGAGTGGACGTGGCCGGCGCGTTGCGCGGTGTCGCCGTACGCGGTCATCGTCTGGACCAGGCCGGTGGCGAGCGTCACGGCCGCCACGCCGAGCACGATCGCGGCCAGCGTCATCGCCGAACGCCCGGGACGGGCGAACGGCAGGCCCAGGCCCAGGCTCACCGATCGGGGCAGCGGGCTGCCCGACAGCAGCCGCTGGACGGCCTGCCCGCGTCCCGGCCTGGGCGCGCTGCCCGCGCGGATGGTCTCGGCGGCCGGCAGCCGGTGGGCGCGCGAGGCGGGCACGAGCGCGGCCAGCACGACCACGGCCGGCACGCCCAGCAGCGCGGCCGCGCACACCGGCCGGCCGATGCCGAGCCCGATGGCCGCCCCGAGCCCGGCGAACACGAGATCGAGCAGCCTCTGCGCGACCAGCGCGCCCAGCACCGTGCCCGCGAGGCACCCCGCGAACCCCGGCAGCAGCACCATCACCAGGAAGACGGCCATGACCTGGCCGGGGGTGAACCCCAGCGACTTGAGCACGCCGATCTGCCGCTGCCCTGCGACGACCGCGCCGCTGATGACGTTGGCCACGATCAGCACCGCCACCAGCAGCCCGAGCACGCCGAACCCCGGCCAGGAAGGGCAGGTACGCCTCGGCCGCCCGTGCGACGTCCCGCTTGACGGTCAGATACGACTGCATGCCGAGCACGCCGGACGGCGGCAGCCCCGCGGTGACGTTCGCCGTGGCCGCGCGCACCTCCTCCGCCGTCTCCGCCGCGGCGAACCGGTAGAGCATCTGGGCCGAGGCCGGCTTCATCGCCTCGATCTGCGCGGGAGCGACCCACGCCTCGGCCGTCCTGGTGACGCTGGAGGCCAGGCCGACGACGGTGAAGCGCAGCCCCTCCGCGGTCTGGACGGCGGCGCCGACGAGGTCGCCGAAGACCGGATCGACCGGCCGGTTCACCACGATCTCGCCGGGCCGCTCGGCCCACCGGCCCGCCCACAGCGCCACCCGGTCCACCGGGCCGCCCGGCCCAGGACGCCCGACCACCGTGAGCGGTCCAGGCGGCAGGCTCTGCGGGGTGCCGGCGACCGTCACCACGCTCTGCCCGTACGGCCCCGCCGCCGCCTCGACCCCCGGCCTGCGCGCCGTCTCCGCGAGCAGTGCGTCGGAGACCTTGGCCCGGTCGAAGGCGGCCACGACGTGCGGCCCGCGCTGCGCGGCGAACGTCCGGTCGAACGGCCCCGACGACGCCTCCAGCAGGCCGAGCGCCACCACGATCGCCACCGTGGAGCACAGCACCACGACCGCCAGGATCGCGCTCTGCACCCTGCGCCGCCGCACCGCCGCGAACGCGACGGCCCAGAACGCGCTCACCGGGACGACGCCAGCGCCCGCTCGGCGGTGACCCTGCCGTCGGCCAGCTCGACCACCCGGCTCGCGCACCGCTCCGCCAGCCGCTCGTCATGGGTGACCAGGAGCAGGGTCTGGCCGATCTGGTGCAGGTCGAGCAGCAGGTCCGTGACCTGCTCGCCGGAGAGGCTGTCCAGCGCGCCGGTCGGCTCGTCGGCCAGCAGCACCGCCGGGCGGTTCATCAGCGCCCGTGCCACGGCCACCCGCTGGCGCTCGCCGCCGCTCAGCACCGCCGGATACATCCGGGCACGGCCCGCGATGCCCAGCTCGTCCAGCAGATCGAGCGCGCGCCGCCGCGCCTGGGCCGCCGTCGTGCCGGTGAGCTGGGCGGCCAGCGCCACGTTGTCCAGCGCGGACAGGTCGTCGATCAGGTTGAAGAACTGGAAGATCATGCCGACGCGGCGGCGCCGGAACAGCGCCAGGCCGGTCTCGTCCATGCCGCCCAGGTCCTCGCCGTGCACCACCACCCGGCCCGAGGTGGGCCGGTCGAGCCCCGCGATGAGGTTGAGCAGTGTCGACTTGCCGCAGCCGGACGGCCCCATCACCGCGACCGCCTCACCGGCGCGGACCTCCAGCGAGACGCCGTGCAGCGCCACCGTCTCGCCGTAGTGCTTGCCTACCTCGTCGAGTCGTACGACGACCTCGCGTCCGGCTGTCATGCCAGGGAGGCTACAGACGGCGCGGCCCGGCGGGCATCGGCCTGCGGATGTACTCCGGCCCCGAAGTCATCCTCTGGAGGTAGTGCGGGGCCGCGCCGCGGTGCGCCAAGGTAAAGGGGTGGGTGCGGAGTGGCCGGACGGCGTGGCCGTCATCGTCGTGGTGCTGCTGGGAGTCACGCTGGCGCTCGGCGCCGCACTCGTACGGGCGCACCGCCGCTACCGCGCGGTCATCGAGGAGCGCGGCCGCATGCTGGAACGGGAGTCCGCCAGGGCGGCGCGGGCGGCGGTGGACGCCGAACGGGCCAGAATCGCCAGGGAGCTGCACGACATCGTCAGCCACAACGTCAGCCTCATGGTCGTCCAGGCGAGCGCGGCACGCGAGGTGATGACCGCCCGGCCCGAGGAGTGCGCCGAAGCGCTCAAAGAGGTCGAGAACGCCGGCCGCTCGGCGATGTCGGAGCTGCGCCACCTGCTGGGACTGCTCGCGCCCGCACCCGACGGCACCGACGGGCCCGCCGAGGGCGACCTCGCGCCGTCGCCCGATCTCAGCGGCCTCGACCGGCTGATCGACCGGTTCGCGTTCGCCGGGCTGAGCGTGGACAGCCGCGTCCTGGGCGAGCCGCGCCCGCTGCCGCCCGGCATCGGCGCGACCGTCTACCGGATCGTTCAGGAGGCGCTGACCAACGTGCTCAAACACGCCGAGCCCGGCGCGAAGGCCGAGGTGACGATCCGGTACGCCGGCAACCACGTGCGGGTGGAGGTGCTCAACACCGGCCCCAGCGTGCTCACCTCCGACCACGTCCCGGTGCCGAGCACGCGGCGGGACGACGGGGCCCCTGTTCCGAGGGAGCGGCGTGACGACGGAGCCGGGCGCGGGCTGCTCGGGCTACGCGAAAGGGTCGCCGTCTATGGCGGGCACCTGGATGCGCGGCGGCGTCTGGGCGGCGGCTACCGCGTCCGCGCCCGCATCCCCCTCCCACCGCCCGACCCGTCCGGCCCGACCGGCACCACCGCCGGCCCGTCCGAGCCGTCCCCGTCCGACCCCGGCCCCCGGCTCCGGCAGGGCGGGCGATGAGCGCCGAGCCCTCGCCGCGCGTCCTCATCGTCGACGACCAGCGGCTCATCAGGACCGGCTTCCGGCTGATCCTCACCACCCGGGGCATCGACGTGGTGGGCGAGGCCGCCGACGGCCTGGAGGCGGTGACGGCCGCGCGGGAGCTGCGCCCCGACGTCGTCCTCATGGACATCCGCATGCCGAACCTCGACGGCCTCGAGGCGGCCAGGCGGGTGCTCGCCCAGGACCCCGGCTGCCGCGTGCTCATGCTCACCACGTTCGACCTCGACCGGTACGTCTACGCCGCGCTGGCCCTCGGCGCGAGCGGCTTCCTGCTCAAAGACGTCACCGCCGAGCATCTCGCCAACGCCGTACGGCTGGTCACCACCGGCGACGCCCTGCTCGCCCCGTCGATCACCCGCCGCCTCGTCGAACGGTACGCGGGCCCGCCCGCCACCCGCGTGCCCGGCGACCTGAGCGCGCTGACGGCACGCGAGATCGAGGTGCTGACGCTGGTCGGCCGCGGGCTGTCCAACGCCGAGCTGGCCGAGGCGCTGACGCTGAGCGAGGCGACGGTGAAGACGCACGTCGCCCGCATCTTCACCAAGCTCGGCCTGCGCGACCGGGCCCAGGCGGTCGTGGTCGCGTACGAGACCGGCCTGGTCACCCCCGGATCCGGCTAGCGGCGCCGTGACACGCTCATGACATCACGCTGACGTCCCGCGGACATCGCCACGCCACAGTGGACGCCGCCGGCCCGAGCGCCGGCCCCGTACCGCTGAGAAGAAGGCTGATGGATCGTGACGAAACGCCTGCGCGTGGCCGTGCTGGGCGGCGGGCCGTCCGCCGAGCACGAGGTGTCGCTGCAGTCGGCCCAGGCCGTGCTCGACGCGCTGCCCGCCGACCTGTACGAGCCCGTGCCCGTGATCATCGACCGGCGCGGCCGGTGGCCGATGGAGCTGCGGCGCGGCCTGGTGGACGTCGTCTTCCCCGCGCTGCACGGGCCGTTCGGCGAGGACGGCGTCGTCCAGGGATACCTGCAGGCGCTGGGCCTGCCGTACGTGGGGTGCGGCGTGCTGGCCTCGGCCGTGGCGATGGACAAGGTGGCGATGCGGCGGGCGTTCATCGCCGAGGGCCTGCCGGTCACCCCGCACGTGTGGTTCTCCGCCCGCGAGTGGCGCGCCACCACCGACCCATGGGCGCTGGTGAAGCCGCTCGACTGGCCGATGTACGTCAAACCGGCCAACATGGGCTCCTCCATCGGCGTCTCGCGCGTCACCACCATGGACGAGCTGCGCGCCGGCGTGGAGCTCGCGCTCACCTACGACCGGGTGGTGGTCGTCGAGCAGGGCGTGTCCGCGCGCGAGATCGTCTGCGGGGTGCTCGGCGACCACGACACGCCGGAGGCGTCGGTGCCGGGCGAGCTGATCGTGCCCGGCGACTGGCTCGACTACGAGGCCAAGTACCTCGGCCGGGCCGAGATCGCCGCCGTCCCCGCCGAGCTGCCGGAGCGCATCGCCGGGGACGTGCGCGAGCTGGCCCTGCGCGCCTTCCGCGCGATCGGCGGCTACGGGCTCGCCCGGGCCGACTTCTTCTACGACGAGCGGGACGGCCGCCTGTACGTGGGCGAGATCAACACGATGCCCGGCTTCACCGCGCGTTCCGTCTATGCCAGAGTGTGGGAGGCGAGCGGGGTCCCGTACCCGGAGCTGCTGCGCCGCCTCATCGACCTCGCGCTCATCAGGGACGCCGCATGATCCCCATGACCCTGCGCGAGATCGCCGAAGCGGTCGGCGCGCGCCTGCACGACGCGGACGACCCCGAGGCGACGGTGACCGCACCCGCCGCCGTGGACTCCCGCGAGGTGCCGCGGGGAGGGCTGTTCGTGGCGACGGCGGGCGCCAACGCCGACGGTCACGACTTCGCGGCCGCGGCCGTCGCGGGCGGCGCCGCCGCCGTGCTGGCATCGCGCCCGGTCGGCGTGCCCGCCCTCGTCGTGGACGACGTCCAGCACGCGATCGGCCGGCTCGCCGCACACGTGCTGCGGCGCATCACCCCGGCCGTGATCGGCTTGACCGGCTCGGCCGGCAAGACCACGACCAAGGACCTGCTGGCCCAGGTGCTCGAACGGCACGGGCCGACGGTCGCCACCGCCAGGTCGTTCAACAACGAGCTCGGCCTGCCGCTCACCGTCCTGCGCGCCGGCGCGGGCACCCGCTACCTGGTGCTGGAGATGGGCGCGACCAGGAAGGGCGACCTGACGTACCTGACCGGCATCGCGCCGCCCCGGCTCGGGCTGGTGCTGAACGTCGGCGTCGCGCACGTGGAGCGCATGGGCGGCGGCCTCGCCGACGTCGCCCAGGCCAAGGGCGAGCTGGTCGAGGCGCTCCCGCCGGACGGGTACGCGCTGCTCAACGCCGACGACCCGCACGTGCTCGCCATGGCCGGCCGCACCCGCGCGCGGGTTCTGCTGTACGGACGCTCGCCGCGGGCGGTGGTGCGGGCGGAGAACGTGCGCATGGAGGGGGCGCGGGCCGCGTTCGAGCTGGTCACGCCGTCCGGCCGGGCCCCGGTCGGGCTGAGCCTCATCGGCGCGCACCAGGTGTCCAACGCCCTCGCCGCCGCCGCGGCCGCCACCGCGCTCGGCCTGGACGTCACGCAGATCGCCGAGGGGCTGACCGGGGCCAGGCGGCGCTCCGCCGGACGCCTGGAGATCGTCGAACGGCCCGACGGCGTCACCGTCGTCGACGACTCCTACAACGCCAACCCCGACTCCATGCGGGCCGGGCTGCGGGCGGCACGGGCGCTGGCCGGCGCCCGCCGCACCGTCGCCGTGCTCGGCGGCATGGGGCAGCAGGCCGGCGCCTCCCGCGCCCGGCACGCCGAGATCGGCGCGCTCGTCGCCGACCTGGGGATCGACGTGCTCATCGCGGTCGGCCCAGGCGGCGCGCGGATCGCGGAGGAGGCCGCGCGGGCGGCGAGCGGCGACGTGCGCGCGATGGCCGAGGCCGCGCGGGCCGGCGGCGCATGCGTCCACACCGCCCCAGGCCCGGACGCCGCCGCCGAGCTCGCCCGCGCGCTGCTGCAGCCGGGAGACGTGATCTTCGTCAAGGCGTCCAGCGAGTACCGGCTCGGCGCCTGCGCCCGCGCCCTCACCGCCGCATCCGACAACCTCGAAGGAAACGGAGCCTCATGCGCGTCATCGGCCTCATCGGCGGGCTGAGCTGGGAATCGACCGTCATCTACTACCAGGTCATCAACCGCCGCGTACGCGAGCGGCTCGGCGGCAGCCACTCGGCCGACAGCCTCATTTGGTCGGTCGACTACACCACCGTCGAAGAGCTCGCCTTCGCCGGCCGCTGGGACGAGATCAGCGCGCTCCTGTGCGACGCCGGGCGCAAGCTGCAGGACGCCGGCGCCGGCGTGCTGCTCGTGTGCAGCAACACCTTCAGCAAGGTCAGCGACGACGTGGCGCGGGCCACCGGCGTGCCCGTGCTGCACATCGCCGACGCCGTCGCCGCCGAGGTCCGCTCCCGCGGCATGCGCAAGGTCGGCCTGCTCGGCACCCGCTTCACCATGGAGGAGCCCTTCTACCGGGACCGGCTGGCCGCGCACGGCTTCGAGGTGATCGTCCCGCCGCGCGAGCAGCGGGACCTCGTCCACGACGTGATCTTCGACGAGCTGGTGCGCGGCGTGATCAGGGAGCCGTCCAGGGACGCCTACACGCGCATCATCGACGACCTCGCCGCCGCCGGAGCCGAGGGCGTCATCCTCGGCTGCACGGAGATCGAGCTGCTGGTCGGCGAGAAGGACGGCGCCGTGCCGCTGCTGCCCAGCGCCCGCCTGCACGCCGAGGCCGCCGCCGCCTTCGCCCTGGCGGACTGACCGCCGGGCACGGGTCACCGCCGCGCAGGACGCCCGCAGCAGCGCGACGGCCGTCGAGCCGCACCGCGCCCGCCTCGGCCAGGCGCGGGTTGAGCAGCATCACGTGCTCCTTGTCGTACGGCAGCTCGCGGTGGAAGCGGGCGGCCTCCGAAGTGCAGCCGGGCGGCGCCGAGCAGGAGGCGGGGCGGTGCTTTCGCGTAAGCCGCGCCGGGGTGGTCAGAGCGGCCACGGTCAGGCGGGGGGCGGGGCGGTGCTTTCGCGGACGATGAGCTCGGTGGCCAGCTCGACGCGGCTCTGCGCGAGCCGCTCGCCCTGGGCGAGGGTCAGCAGCATCGAGGTGGCCGCGGCGGCCATGTCGGTGAGCGGCTGGCGGATGGTGGTCAGGGGCGGGATGGCCCAGCGGACGGACGGCAGGTCGTCGAAGCCGATCACGCTGAGGTCGTCGGGGATGCGCAGGCCGAGCTGGTGCGCGGCGTGATAGGTGCCGATGGCCTGGCCGTCGTTGGTGGCGAAGATCGCGGTGGGCCGGTCGGGCAGGCTCAGCATGCGGCGGGCCTCGGCCAGGCCGCCTTCGATGAGGAAGTCGCCCCTGCCGATCAGCTCGGGATCGACGGGCAGCCCCGCCATGTCGAGCGCCGTGCGGTAGCCGTCGAGGCGGGCGCGGCTGGACAGGGTGGAGTCGGGGCCGGTGATGATGCCGATGCGGCGGTGGCCGAGGTCGAGCAGGTGGCGGGTGGCGGTGAGGCCGCCGTGCCAGTTTCCGGCGCCGACGGACGGGATGTTGCCCGACGGGGTGTCGGCGGGGTCGAGCAGGACGAGCGGGATCTCGCGGCGGGCGAGCTGCTCGTGCTGGGCCAAGGTCAGGCCGGAGAACACGGCGATCACGCCGCTCGGGCGGCGCCGCAGCACGCCGTCCAGCCAGGCGTCACCGGCCTTGCGGTCGCGGCGCACGTCAGAGACCGCCACCGTCAGCTCGTGTTTGCGGGCGACCTGCGCGACGCCCTTGGTGATCTCGACGGGGTAGTCGCCCTCCATGGCGTGGAAGACCAGCTCGACCAGGGCGCTCGGCGCGGAGCGGCGGCGCTGGCGGCGGTAGCCGTGGCGGCGGATCAGCTCCTCCACGACGGCACGGGTCTCCGACGACACCTCGGAACGACCGTTGACGACCTTGGAGACCGTCGCGGTGGACACGCCGGCCAGCTCGGCGAGCTGGGCGATGGTGAGCGGGGACGACTCCGTGGTCATGGCCGCAGTCTAGCCAGGCGACACGCCGATGAGGGCGGTCCGGGCCTGGGCGGGATCGCGGGCTCTGCCCGTCGGCTCCGTCAGGCCGCCGCGGCCGTGGTGCTGCCCCGGAGGATGAGGTCGGCGCCGAGCTCCACCTGGGGCCGGGCCGGGTGCTCGCCGCGGGCCAGCCTGAGCAGCATGTCGGCGGCCGTCGCGGCCATCTCGGAGAGCGGCCTGCGCACGGTGGTGAGCGGCGGGTCCATCCAGCGGCCCGCGAGCGGGGCGTCGAAGCCGACCACGCTGAGGTCGCCGGGGATGCGCAGCCCGAGCCGGTGCGCCGCGCGGTAGACGGCCGCGGCCTGGCCGTCCGCGCAGGTGAGGATCGCCGTCGGCCGGGACGGCAGCCGCAGCAGCCGCTCGACCTCCGCCTCCCCGGATGATGCCGCCGGTGACCCGCCGCCTGTCCTGAGGCCGGAGCCGGCGGCTCCGGTGATGGGCTGCGGCTCTCCAGGAGTGATGGCCTCGTCGGGGCGGGTGGGCTGAGCGGGGGCGGTGATCAGTTCGGGGGCCGCGGGCACGCCGGCCATGTCGAGTGCGGTGCGGTAGCCGTCGAGGCGGGCGCGGGCGGCTAGGCTGTCGGCGGGGCCGGCGAGGGCGGCGATGCGGCGGTGGCCGAGCGAGAGCAGGTGGCGGGTGGCCATGAGGCCGGCGCTCCAGTCGCTCGCGCCCACCGTGACGACCTCCGCCGGGGGCTCGCCGCGCGGATCCAGCAGCACGAGCGGGATGCCGCGGGCGGCGAGCTGTTCGCGTTCCGTCCCGGTCAGATCGGAGAAGACCGAGATGACGCCCGTGGGGCGGCGGCTCAGCACCCCCTCGATCCAGGGGACGTCGCCATGCCGCAGCCGTGACACGGACACGCCCAGGCGGTGTTCGCGCGTCACCCGCTCCACACCCGCGGCCACCTCGCTGGGAGCCTCGCCGTCGAGGTCGCCGAAGACCAGCTCGACCAGGGGCGCGAACGTGGCGCGGCGGCGTTGCGGCCGGTAGCCGTGTTCGCGGATGAGACGTTCGATGAGCGCGCGGGTCTCCGGCCTGACCTCGCTGCGGCCGTTGACGACCTTCGACACGGTGGCCGTGGACACCTGGGCCAGCTCGGCGAGCTGCGCGATGGTCAGCGGCCGGGACCGCGTGTCGCCGTCGCCGGTCGGCTCTGCGGCCATGCTCATGCCGGAAGTGTAGCGAGTTGTTTTCGGCGTTCTCGACCTTAACTTTCGGCGAACGGGGCGGCGACGCAACGGCGGGCCGGGGGGCGACGCAACGGCGGGCCGGGGCCGCACCGGCCCCGGCCCGCACGTCAGCCGGTCACGCCGTCAGCGCTGCAGGGTCAGCAGGCCGGGGCGGTAGGGGAGGAGGCCGTAGTCGCCGCCCGAGTTGGGGTCGCGGCCCTGGTAGAGGAGCTGCAGGTTGCAGGGGTCGACGGTGAAGGTCTGGTCGGCGCTGGCCCGGATCAGCTCGCCGTGGCTGATGTCGTTCGTCCAGGTGGCGCCGCTGTTGGCCTTGCCGGCGAACGGGTTGCTCTCGCTCGCCGCCTGCGGCGTCCACGTCCCGTTCAGGCTGGTGGCCGTGAACGAGCGGAAGTAGCGGCCCTGCGAGCCGATCGCCTCGACCAGCATGAGGTACTTGTTCTGGCCCTTCAGCTTGTAGACCTGGACGGCCTCGAACAGGTTGTTGGTCGAGTCGCTCATGATGACCGTCGAGGACGAGCCGAAGTTGCCGGGGAAGTTGCCGATCGGCATGCTGGCCCGGTAGATCTTGCCGTTGTCACCGGCGAAGAACAGGTACATGGTCGTGTCGTCGGCGATCAGCGTCTGGTCGATGGGCCCGGTGCCGGAGTCGGAGATGCTGCCGGTGAACAGCGGCTGCTCGGCCGACCAGCCGTTCGGGTTGGTGGGGTCGGTCGAGGTCCGGTACGAGAAGGGCGTGCTGCCCCACTGGTAGGCGAGCACCCAGATGTTCTTCGGCGCGAAGTAGAACAGGGTAGGCGCGACCGTGCTGTTGTTCATGGCGTTCTGGCTCGCCGACGCCATCTGCGACCAGTCGCTGAACGGGCTGAAGTTCATCGAGCCCCAGCGCGTGCCGTAGTCGTGCGTGGTCGCGTACACCAGGTGCTGGCCGTTGTACGGGGCGACGGTGAAGTCCTTGAGCGACACCCAGCCGGAGCGCGGCGTGGCCAGCGGGCCGGTGGAGGTCCAGCGGTAGCTCGACGGCAGGTCGCACTCGCCGGGGTTCTCATCGCCGCCGCCGTCGACGCGGACGAGCTGCCACTGCTGGTTGGCGCCGCCCCAGTCGTCGTACTGGACGATGTTCGCGCCGTCGGCGGTCGAGCCGCCCTGCACCTCGAGCGCCTTGCCGCTGTTGCGGTTGATGAAGCGCACGTAGCCGTCGGAGCTGTCGGCCAGGCGCCACTGCTGGTTGGTGCCGTTGTGGTCGGACCACTGCACGATTTCGCCGCCGTTGGCGGTGGAGAAGTTGTAGACGTCGAGGACCTTGCCGGAGTGGCGGGACTTGATGCGGTAGTAGCCGTCGCCGGAGTCGACGAACTGCCACTGCTGCTGGTTCTGGTCGTTACGGGTCCACTGGGTGATGCGGGCGCCGTCGTTGGTGGCGAGGTTGTAGACGTCGAGCGCCTTGCCGCTGTTGCGGTTGATCAGGACGTACCAGGCGTTGGTGTCGACGCCGGCCGCGTGCGCCGTCTCCGTCTGGAGCGCGACGAGCAGGCTCGCCAGCAACGTGGCCAGGGCCGCGAGTAAGGACAGGGGTCTGCGCTTCATGGAAGCCGCCTTTCTCGATGGGTTCGTCAGGGTGCGGTGAGGTCGAAGCGGCGTACGGTCACTTCGCCGCCGAGCGACCGGGTGGCGTAGTTGAAGATCCCGAAGCGGTAGCCCATGAAGAACTGCCAGGCGTTGTTGAGCGTGAACGCCCGGCCGAGGCTCACGAACGTGCTGCCGTCGGTGCTGTAGGAGAAGCTCGCCTGCCTGCCGGACCCGGGCCGCACGTCGGCGCTGACCCGCAGCCAGATCCGCCCGCCCGAGACGGGCGCGCTCGCCACCTCGTAGCCGGTGCCGGTGGTCTGCCACGAGCCGTCCATCGTGAGGCCGTCGGTCATGACGACGCGGGTAGCGCCGTTGTCGCGCTTGACGCCGATCCACGCCGACTGGTCGCGCAGCATCGCGAGTCCCGCGCGGTCGCCGTCGGCCATCTGCGAGTAGTCCAGCTCGATCGTCGCCGTGGACGCCGGCCCCTGGATGCGGTGGGTCAGCGTGTTGCGGGCGTTGTAGAGGTCGTCGGTGACGGTCGCGGTCTGCAGGCGCAGGCCGTCGCCGGTGGAGAAGCGGCTGGTGTCGGGGTTGTGGTTCCACTCCCAGCGGGGCCCGAGGCTGCTGGATGTGAACGTGTCGGGGCCGATCATGGACGCCACGGTCTTGTCCGTCTGGATGTTCGGCTTGGGGTAGGTGGCGCCCCACGTGCCGTTGACGGTCTGCAGCACCGGCCAGTCGCCGCTCCAGGTGATCGGCGCGAGCGCCGGGACCCGGCCGCCGGGGTAGGCGTCGATGAACGCCATGTAGTACCAGTCGCCGTTCTGCGTCTGGACCAGCCCGCCCTGGTGCGGCACGCCGCCGCCGGAGATGGGGCCGGGCAGGTTCAGCAGGACCTCGCGCATCTCGTACGGGCCCCACGGCGAGGTGGAGCGCAGCACGTACTGGCCGTTGGCCGGCCGGGTGAGCCAGATGTAGTAGTAGCCGTTGCGCTTGTAGAAGCGGGCGCCCTCGAGGGTGCCGACGCTGCTCGGCGTCTGGAACACCTGCTGGGCCCGCACCTGGCTGAAGCCGTCGGCGGACAGCTGGGCGACGCTGATCGTGGTGTTGCCGTAGGCGACGTACATGGTGTCGTCGTCGTCGATCAGCAGGCCGGCGTCGTAGTAGCAGTTGTTGATCTGCGAGCGCTTGGTCCAGGTGCCGTCCACGGCGGTGGCGGTGTAGACGTAGGTGCGGTTGAACTCGATGCAGCCGATCCAGTAGAAGGTGGCGTTGCTGGGCCGGTAGTTGAGCGTCGAGGCCCAGATGCCCTTCACGTACGCCCGGCCGCCGCTGAGGTCGTAGGCGCTGGAGTCGAAGTCGAGCCGCGGCACCGAGTGCCCGGCGTACTCCCAGTCGACCAGGTTGTACGAGCGCAGGATCGGCGCGCCCGGCGAGTAGTGCATGGTCGAGGCCGAGTAGTAGTAGGTGTCGCCGACCCGGATGATGTCGCCGTCGGCGAAGTCCTGCCAGACGACCGGGTTGGTGTAGGTGTCGCCGGGGTTCGGGTCGCCGCCGCCGTTGACGGGGACGAGCTGCCACTGCTGGTTGGCGCCGCCCCAGTCGTCGTACTGGACGATGTTCGCGCCGTCGTCGGTGGAGGCGTTCTGCACTTCGAGAGCCTTGTCGCTGTTGCGGTTGATGAGGCGCACGTAGCCGTCGGAGCTGTCGGCCAGGCGCCACTGCTGGTTGGTGCCGTTGTGGTCGCTCCACTGGACGACGGGTGCGCCGTTGGCGGTGGAGTAGTCGGAGACGTCGAGGACCTTGCCGGAGTGGCGGGACTTGATGCGGTAGTAGCCGTCGCCGGAGTCGACGAACTGCCACTGCTGCTGGTTCTGGTCGTTACGGGTCCACTGGGTGATGCGGGCGCCGTCGTTGGTGGCGAGGTTGTAGACGTCGAGCGCCTTGCCGCTGTTGCGGTTGATCAGGACGTACCAGGCGTTGGTGTCGACCGTCGCGGCCGTCGCCGCCTGGGGCGTGAACAGCACGCCGATGAGCACGAGGGACGAGAGGATCGCGAGCGCGCGCCTCACGGGGACCTCCAGGGGTGGTCGTCGGTCCGGGTGCCCGAGGTGCCGGCGCGGAAGGTACGCGACTCGGATGCTGTTGTTAGCGCTAACATTTCGTGTCGCATGAAGCCGTGACCCTCCTCCTTCGGGCGCGTCGTCGGGAGTACATCCGAGGCGCGGGTCCGGCGTCAACGGCGGCGGTCACCGGCGTGCCCGCGCTCACCGCGGCGAGCGCGGCCTGACCTGGCCTTTCATTCGGCCGCGTGAGCGCTGCGATCCGTTGAAATTTTCATGCCTTGATCGGTTAAGTTGCGGCGACGGCCGGCGACCGGCTCCCGTCCCGGAAGGGGATGGGCCGCCGGCCGCGCCATTCTCGTCCCGGCACCGCCCGTTGCGGGGCCGGGACGAGAGATCGTCAGGACCCTGAGGTGTAGGTCCACTTCTGGTTGTCGCCGCCGTGGCAGGTGTAGAGCTGCAGGCCGGTGCCGTTGGCGGTGCCCTGGCCTATGGCGTCGAGGCACAGGTTCGACTGCACGCCGGTGATGGTGCCGTCGGAGTTGATGCGCCACTTCTGGTTGTCGCCGCCCCAGCAGGAGTAGATCTGGATGCGGGCGCCGTTGCTGCTGCCTCCGGCGTCCAGGCACTTGTTGCCGAAGATCCGCAGCTCGCCGTCGGAGGTCTGGGTCCACTGCTGGTTGGAGCCGCCGTTGCAGTCATAGAGCTGGACGGCGGTGCCGTCGGAGGTGGAGCCGTTCGGCACGTCGATGCAGCGGCCCGAGCCTACGCCCCTGATCGTCCCCTCGTCGCCGTCGACCGGCGGCTCGGAGCTGTCGCCGCCGTTGAGCGCGTCCAGCACCGCGTTGTAGGCGGCCTTCTTGTTGCCGTTGCCGTCGAAGAGCAGCGCGCTCGCCCCGGAGCCGAGCCAGGAGTCGGTGTCGCGCACGCCCCAGACCGTGATGCCGGTGCAGCGCTCCACCGCCAGGCAGTCATTCACGACGCTCGCGTACGTCGAGGCCGAGCCGCCCTGGATGTCCAGCTCGGTGATCTGCACGTCCACGCCCAGGGCCGCGAAGCTCTGGATGGTCGTCCGGTAGTTCGGGTTGTACGGGCTGTTGCTGTTGAAGTGGGACTGCAGGCCGACGCAGTCGATCGGCACGCCGCGGGACTTGAAGTCCCTGACCATGTTGTACACGGCCTGCGTCTTGGCCCAGTTCCAGTTGTCGATGTTGTAGTCGTTGTAGCAGAGCTTGGCGTCCGGGTCGGCTTCGCGGGCGGTGCGGAAGGCCACCTCGATCCAGTCGTTGCCGGTGCGCTGCAGGTTGGAGTTGCGCCGGGCGCCGGAGTTGCCGTCGTCGAACGCCTCGTTCACCACGTCCCAGGCGTAGATCTTGCCCTTGTAGTGGCCCACCACGCCGTTGATGTGGTTGATCATCGCCTGGCGCAGCTCGTAGCCCTCGAGCTGCTGCATCCAGTACGGCTGCTGGCTGTGCCAGGCCAGGGTGTGACCGCGGACCCGCTTGCCGTTCTGCACGGCCCAGTTGTAGATCTGGTCGCCGGCGCTGAAGTTGAACTGCCCCCGGTTCGGTTCGGTGGCGTCGATCTTCATCTCGTTCTCGGCGGTGATCATGTTGAACTCGCGGTTCGCGATCGTCGTGTACTGCGAGTCGCCGAGCTTGCTTCCGGCGATGGCGGTGCCGAAGTAGCGGCCCGTCTGCCCTGCCGCTGCGGCCAGCGTGCTCTCCGCCGCCTGCGCGGGGGTGGCCAGCGTCATCGCCGCGACCACGCCGGCGGCGCCGATCGCGCTGATCAGACCGGTGATCAGCCTGCGTCTGCGCCCGCCGGACGGCTGCCGGGCGGGGGGTGGGGACATGGCGTCGACGCTCATGCCTGAGCCTCCATGTGAATATCGGGGGGAAGGGAGTGCGCGGGACACCCGCGGCACGGCGCACGCGGAAAGACCGCGGCGTCGAGACGGCGCCCCTGCCGCCACCACCGTTCTGGCAGGGGAGATCGTCGTGCGGTCTCAGTGTGGGAAGCGCTCCGAAAGTTGTCAAGGATTCAGAGAAACTTTCGGGAACGATCTGCTCCCACAGGGCCGCGATACCGTGGCCGAACTCCACTTCCAGATCTTTGAAACTTTCGGCGGGCCGGTGCCGCCCATGAAACTTTCACCTTCGAGGAAGGGGATGTGTGCGGCGTATCGGCAGGTAGGCGCCCTGAACCGGGCGCGTGCCCGCGCGCGGCGGTCCTCGGGCCCTTGACAGGAGGTTTCGGTCCGGGATTTGCTCCGTGCGCCACCACCATTCCACCGCCCGGGGATCCGGGCACCGCTTGTTAGCGCTAACAGCACGTCCGCCGCCGGAGACGGCGACCCCCCAGAAAGGACGTACGGCTATGAGAAGGTGCACCGGCCTGACGGCCGGTCTGGTGGCGCTCGTCGCGGCGCTCGCGACGGGCCTGGCCATGTTCCTGACCACCGCCCCGCGCGCGTCGGCGGCGACGCTGACCGAGGTGACGAACTTCGGCGACAACCCCGGCGGCCTGCGCATGTACCTCTACGTGCCGGACCGGCTCGCGGAACGGCCGGGAGTGCTGGTGGCGATGCACGGCTGCAACGGCTGGGCGCAGGGCTTCCACCAGGGCACGGAGTTCGCCTCGCTCGCCGACCGCTACGGCTTCATCGTCATCTACCCGCAGGCCACCAAGAGCGCCAACGGCATGTCGAACTGCTTCGACGTCTGGTCGGACGAGGCACTGCGCCACGGCGGCGGCAGCGACCCCGTCTCGATCGTCTCCATGGTGACGTACGTGCTCCAGCAGCACGGCGCCGACCCCGACCGCGTCTTCGCCACCGGCTTCTCCTCCGGCGCGATGGAGACGCTCAACCTGCTCGCCACGTACCCCGACGTGTTCAAGGCCGGCGCGCCGTTCTCGGGCGTGCCGTACAGCTGCCTCGGCCCGACCGGCTGCGGGGACAAGTCGCCGCAGCAGTGGGGCGACCTGGTCAGGAACGCCTACCCCGGCTACAGCGGTCCCTGGCCGCGCGTGATGGCCTGGCACGGCACCAACGACTCCGTCCTGCCGTACTCGATGCTGCAGGAGGAGGTGGACCAGTGGACGAACGTGCACGGGCTGAGCCAGACCCCCACCTCCACCGACAGCCCGCAGCCCGGCTGGACCCGGAGCGTCTACGGCTCGGGGCAGGTCGAGGCGTACACGGTCAACGGCGCCGGGCACGACCTGCCGCACACCGGGATGGCCGCGTACGCCATCAGCTTCTTCGGCCTCGACGGCGGCGGCGGCACCACGCCCACGCCCGGTGAGGGCGAGGGACAGATCAGGGGCGTGGGCTCGGGCCGCTGCATCGACGTGCCGAACGGCTCCACCTCCGACGGCACCGCCGTCCAGCTGTGGGACTGCAACGGCGGGACCAACCAGCAGTGGACCCAGACCGACTCCGGTGAGCTGCGCGTCTACGGCAACAAGTGCCTGGACGCCGGAGGCAGCAGCAACGGCGCCCGCATCCAGATCTACTCCTGCCACGGTGGCGACAACCAGAAGTGGCGCATCAACTCCGACGGCACGATCACCGGCGTGCAGTCGAACCTGTGCCTGGATGCGATAGGCCAGGGCACGGCCAACGGCACCGGCCTGCAGCTCTACACCTGCCACGGCGGCGACAACCAGCGCTGGTCGTACACCACCTGAAACCCCGCAAGGCCCGCCCGCGCCGGAAGCGAGAGGACGACTTCCGGCGCGGGCGCACCCATGTGCGAGACGCGCCGGCCGGCTTCAAGCCGGCTGCGCCGGGCGCAGGCACGGGCGGCACGAGCGCGGGCGGCACGGGGGCGATCGCCGCAACGGGCTGAGCACCGGTGACGGCGGCGGCCCGATGTGCGGGCGCCGACCCGGCCGCTCTCGCCCGACGAGCCCGCGCCGCGTCCATCGTGCCGGTCGCCACCACCCGGGGAGGGGCGGCCGGGCCCGACCTCGCCGCACTTCCTGCGACGTCGCCGCCGCGCTCGGCATCCCCGGAACCGCCACGCCCGGGGACCGGGGACCACCGTCCCGGCGGGCGGACGGGTGTGCCGGTCGTGGTCGTCGCCGCGGCGCGCGGCAGGTGGGCGGCGGGTGGGAGAGCAGGGCCGCGCCGGGCGGCCCGACGGTTCGCGAGCGGGCCGCCCGGCGCGGGCGTTGCCTCGTTTCCGATGGCGATCAGTGCGCGTTCTCGCCGGTGGGGCCGGCCTGGTCGATGATCTTCTTGGCTTCGGCGGGCAGGTCGCCGGCGGTGACGGTGGTGTTGTCGCGCACGGTGTTGCCGCGCTCGCCGTCCACCAGCCCCGTGATGGCGGGGTTCGTCGTGTAGTTGCCGGTCAGCGTGAGGTCGCCGGTGCGGTTGCCGTTCTGGTTGTTGGCGTGCGCCCACTGGGCGGCGGTGCCGACGAAGACGTTGCGGCTCGCCGAGATGTACCGGGAGCCCTCGTCGAAGTACAGGCCGAGCTGCCCGCTCTTCTCGCAGTGGTTGCCCTCGATCCGGCTGCGGGGCATCGCGGAGAGTGTGTAGATGCAGCCGGCGTCGAACATCGTGTGCACGACGTCGTGCACGTGGTTGCCCGTGATCGTGACCTCGGTGGACGTGGTCGGCGTGTCGTAGATGGGCTGGAAGTCGTACAGGCCGCGGTTGATGTACTCGGGGCTGCCGCCCGGGTCGTTGGCGCCCCAGCCGAAGCCGACCCCGATGCCGGTGTACGGCATGTCGCCGACCTCGTTGTGCTCGATGGTCAGCCGGGTGACGTAGCTGGCGAAGATGCCGTCCTGGTCGAGGAACTCGCGGGCGGTGGAGTAGATGCGGTTGCCGCTGATGCGGATGTCCTTGTTGATCATCCGCGGGTCGGACGGGTGGTGCGCGTCCGGCCGTACGCCGCCGACGACGATGCCGCCGCCGGCGCTCGCGGTGAACGTGCTGCCCGTGACGGTCACGTCGTGCGCGCCCAGCCCGACCCCGGTGGCGTGCGCGTTGGCGTCGTTGCCGATGCCGAGCCCGACCGAGCCGAGGTTGACGAACGTGTCGCCGGTGAAGGTGATGTGCTCGGCGGCCGACACCTGCACCGCGGCGGGCGTCTGCGACCAGTTGTTGCGCGCGCCCTCGAAGCCCTTGCAGCCGAAGGCGCACGAGGTGAACGCGTCGTCCGGCCGGTGCTCCTGCACGCCGGCGATGAACGTGCCGGTCTGCTGGTTGGCGTAGCCCTCCTGGGTGCCGGGCTGCAGCCACGTGGTGCCGGTGAAGGTCAGGCCTTCGAAGCGGAGGTTGCGTGCGGGCTCGTCGTACGTGCCGCCGATCTCCAGCAGCGTCTCCAGGCGGGGCAGCTCCACCTTCGCGCTGGACATGTCCTGGCCGGGCAGCGGCTTGTAGTAGACGGTCCCGGAGCTCCTGTCGAGGTACCACTCGCCGGGCTCGTCGAGGAAGGCCAGGGAGTTCTGCAGGTAGAAGGTGGGGGTGCGCAGCGGCGACTGGATGGTGTCGTAGCCGAAGGTGTTGTTGTCCCAGGCCGGCTGCTGCATGACGACCGTGGTGCCGGAGATGCGCTGCACGGGCGCGAAGCGGTTGGTGAACGACAGCTTCGCCTGCAGCTCGATGCGCTGCTGGTCGGGCAGATCGGCGAGGTAGGCCAGATCGGGGTCGTCGAGGGTGAAGCCGGTCGCGGTGAGCGTGATGGAGTCGCGGGGCAGCTCGATGCGGGCCCGCTGGGCGAGGGCGCCGTCCACGTAGAGCTGCCGGCTGTCGGCGTCCGTGCCGACCTGCGCCTTGTAGACGCCCTTGCCGGGGTCGTCGAGCGTCCAGCCGGTGACGGGGCGGGCGCCGCTCAGCACGGGCTTGGCTCCGCGCGCCGCCTTCCAGGTCACGACGCGGCCCTTCCTGCCGGAGTCGGCGGCGCCGAACCGCAGCGGCTCGGTCAGCCGGTACGTGCCGTCGAGCAGCTCGACGGTGACGTCACGGCCTTCGGCAGCCGCCGCGCGGGCCCGGCGCTGCGCCTCCTGGAGGGTGGCCAGCGGCTTGGCGGCGTTGCCGGGGCCGCTGTCGTCGGCGTTCTCGGCTCCGGTGGGCGCGACGACGATGGTCCGCGCCGGTGCGGCCTGGGCGGGTGCGGCGGCGGGGCCGGCGATGAGCCCGCCGGCGATCAGTAAGGCGGCGGACGCCACGGCCGGCGTTCGCCCGCGGGGGGTGAGAGGTGGATGCACGGGATTCTCCTTTTCTTCCGGAGGTTCCGTCATGACGGGGGACTGAGCAGCCGCAGGCCGGCGCGCTCCGGACGCACGTCGGGGGTGCCGTCCCGCGGTGGGGGAGGCGCGGCGATCGCGGTCTCGTCGACGGTGATGCCGAGGCCGGGAGAGTCGCCCAGGACGAACGCGCCGTCCTCGACGGTCACGTCCACCGCGATCCCGAGCGGGGGATGCAGGTCCTGCAGCTCGCTGACCAGGTGGTTCGGCACCGCTGTGGCGGCGTGCAGCAGCCCGATCGGGGTGGTGCCGATCGGGCTGACCGGCAGGTCGTGGGCGTGCGCCAGCGTGGCGACGCGCAGGAAGTGGGTGACGCCCCACACGGCGGCGGCCTGCACGATGTCCACCGCGCCCGCGGCCAGCAGCGGCCGGTACTGGTCGAGGCCGGTGAGGTTCTCGCCCGTCGCGACCGAGGCGCGGATCCCGCGCCCGACGGCGGCCAGCCCTTCGGCGTCCCAGCGCCGTACCGGCTCCTCGATCCACGCCAGGTCGAGCGTGCGCTCCAGTTCGGCGACGTGCCGGACCGCCTGCTTGCGGTGCCAGGTCTCGTTCGCGTCGAGCATGAGCGCGGGCCGGGCGCCGTGCCCCGCCTCGGTCAGCACGTCGCGGACCAGCTCCAGGCGGCGCCGGTCGCGGTCGACGTCGAGGCCGCCCTTCAGCTTGGCCGCGCGCAGCCCGCGCGCGGCGTACTCCTGGTGGACGGAGACGAGCTCGTCGTCGGTCAGCGCGATGTCCAGCGCGGACGCGTACGCGGGCACCCGCCGGTCGCGGCCTCCGAGCAGCCGCCACAGCGGCTCGCCCGCCGCCTGCGCCTTGATGTCCCACAGCGCGGTGTCGAGCGCGCCGATGGCGCCGAAGACCGCGCCCGCGTGCCCGGCTTTGAACGTCCGCCGCAGCATGCGGTCATAAAGCGCGGTGACGGCGCGTGGATCCTCGCCTTCGATCGCGTGGAACACGGCGTCGAGGTGGGCGTGCGGCCCGAGGCCGACGCCGGTGATGCCCTCGTCGGTGTCCACCAGGACGATCGGCACGGCCACGTTCCCGCCGGCGTGCACGCCGTTGGCGTCACCGACCGGACGGCCCCACGCCTGCACCGTCGTCAACGTCCGATACCCCGAGATTCGCATGTCAGCCCTTCGTGGAGCCGGCGGTGACCCCGTCGGCGATCTGGCGCTGGAGGAACAGATAGATCAGCAGAACGGGTATCGCGGCGATGAGCACCCCGGAGGCGAACTGGGGGATGTTGTCGGAGTACTGCCCGCGCAGCGAGGTCACGCCGACCATGAGCGTGCGGTGTTCCGGCGAGGGCATCATCAGCAGCGCGATGAGCACGTCGTTCCAGCAGAACAGCGCGTCCAGGATGCCGACGGAGAGCAGGGCGGGAGCGCCGAGCGGGATCATGATCCGCCGGTAGACGCCGTAGGTGGAGTTGCCGTCGATGCGGGCCGCGTGCACGATGTCGGCCGGGATGGTCCGGTAGTGGCTGGTCATGAGGAAGACGGTGAAGGGCAGGAACTGCGCGACGTAGGCGAGGATCAGCCCCGGATAGGTGTCGATGAGCCCGGTGTCGGCCATCACCTTGACCAGCGGCACCATGATCACTTGGAACGGGATGAACAGCGCCGCCAGGCAGCCGAGGAACAGCGCCGACGAGCCGCGGAAGCGCAACTGGCTCAGCGCGAACCCGGCCATCGACCCGACGAGCAGCAGCACCACCACCGACGCCGTGACGACGATGAGCGAGTTGGCGAAGTAGCGCGCCATGCCGACGCTGCTCCACGCCGCGGCGATGTTGTCGAGGTGCAGGCCGTCGGCGGGGGAGAACCGGTCGAGGATGTACTCCCGCCGGGTCTTCATGGCCACGTTGGCGGTGAACAGCAGGGGATAGACGGTGGCCAGCGCGAGCAGCGCCATCGGTACGGCGGCCAGCCAGCGGCCCAGACGCAGGACGGGCATCAGTCCTCGCTCCCCGCCCGGCGCAGGATGGCCACCTGCGCGATGCCGGCCACGAGCATGATGAGGAACAGGACGGTGGAGGCCGCCGAGGCGAGCGCCGGGCGGTTCATCTGCCCCTGCTGGATCCACACGTAGAACTCCGGCAGGTACGTCGAGCCCTCCGGCCCTCCGCTGGTCATCACGTACAGCAGGCCGAACATGGACGTCAGCATTCCGATCATGGTGGTGACGACGACGAACTGGATGGTGCGCGACAGCCCCGGGATGATGACGTGCCAGATGATCCGCGGCAGCGACGCGCCGTCGATCCTGGCGGCGTCCAGCAGGGCGGCGTCGAGGGTGGAGAACCCGGCGAGGAAGACCACCAGCGCCATGCCGAACGTCGCCCAGATGTGCACGCCGATGACCGTGAACCTGGCCAGCGCGGGGTCGCCGAGCCAGTCGACGGGCCCGAGCCCGAAGGCGGCGAGCGCGGTGTTCAGCGGGCCGTCGTATCCGAGCATCAGGTTGAAGATCGCGCCGACGATCACGGGGGAGAGCACGGCGGGGAAGAAGTAGACGCTGCGGAAGAAGCGGTGGCCGGGCACCTTCAGGTAGATGAACATGGCCAGCAGGCCGGGGATCGCCACCGCGACCGGTAGCAGCAGCACGAGCAGCCCGACGTTGCCGAGCGCGGTGCGAAACAGCGGGTCGCCCAGCAGCTCGGCGTAGTTGTCGAAGCCGACGGGGGTGCCGTTGCGCTCGCCGTCTCCGGTGAAGGAGAAGTTGACGCCCAGCACCAGCGGCCACAGCCGCAGCGCCACGATGATGAGGACGGCCGGCGCGACCAGGACGAAGGGCGCCAGCCGCTCGGCCCTCGCTCCCCGCGGCAGCCCCGGCCGCCCGTGCCCGGTCCGGCCGGGGCGCAGCGCGGGTGAGGTCGTTCCGGCCGCCACGGTCAGCTCGCCTCGTCCGCGGCGGCCAGCTGCCGTACGACGTCGTCCACGTCGGCCGATCCGCTCAGCAGCTGCTGGGAGAGCCGGCCCATCAGGTCCAGGACCTTGCTGGACAGCGCCACGTGCAGCGCGGGCTTGCCGCCGGTGATCTGCGGCACGATCGCGGCGACGGCCGGTGCGTCCTGCGGGGCCTCGATGGTGGTGTCGGAGGTGATCGCGCCGGCGTCGGCGGAGAAGGCGGTCAGCGCCTCGGTCGAGGTCAGCGACCGTACGAGGTCGGCGGCGAGCGCCGGGTCCTTGGCCGTCTTGGCGATGCCGTAGCCGATGCCGCCGTCGTAGGGCAGCACGGGCTCGGCGCCGTCGGTGACGACGGGGGCGGTCATGACGCCGACGTTGTCCGGGCCGAGGAACTCGCCGAAGTCCTTCCAGTGGCCGACGTCCGACATCAGCCCGATGACGTGGGCGGCCTTGCCGGTGTCGAAGAGGGCGAAGGCGTCGTTGAACAGCGCGGTGGAGTTGGCGCCGTCGGTGTTCAGGCCGTCGTCCTCGGCCTGCTTCCAGAGCCGGAAGATCTCCTTGACGTGGGGCGAGGTCCAGTCGCGCTTGCCCGCGATCCAGTCGTCGTACTCCTTCGGCGTCAGGATGCCCGGCCCGAGCCCCGACATGAAGAACTGGATGCCGAAGCCCTCCTTGTTGCCGAGCGCGAGGCACCTGGCGCCGGTGGCCTTCTTGATGGCGGCGCAGCCGCGGACGAACTCCTCCCACGTCTTCGGCGGGTCTGCCGGGTCGAGCCCGGCCTTGGTGTAGATCGCCTTGTTGTAGTAGACGGGGTGGCCCTGCAGCGTGACCGGGGCGGCGTAGATCGTGCCGTCCTTGCTGAAGGCGTCCCAGCCGGCCAGCCGCTGCTTGTCGGCGGCCACGTACTGATCGAGCGGCAGCAGCATGTCGACGCGGTCGCGCAGCTGCCCGCCGCCGTTGAACAGCATGACGTCGGGGCCCTTGCCGGACTGAGCCGCCGTGCCCAGCAGCGTGTAGTACTGGTCGTACGGCTGGGCCACGAACTCGACGGTCACGCCGGGGTGCTTGGCGGCGAAGTCGGCCTTCGCTTTTTCGAGGTAGGACGCCACGCCCGGCTCACCGGACTTCCAGTCCCAGACGACGAGCTTGTTCGTGGCGCTTTCGGATGAGGGCTGCGCCGGTGCGGCGCTTCCGCAGCCTGTCAGGGCCAGCCCGACGGCGAGCGCGGCAGCCCAGAGGCATCGCTGCTTCATGGCTTCACTCCCCAGAGCGCGGTCGGCGTCCCCGGCCGCATGCCACGAAAACGTAACTCGTATGACGTATTACGTCAATGAGGGTGGCCTATACTGGCGGGGCGCCGCCCCGGCGGTGGCGCTGGTGGGGAGGGGGATATGACGGCGTCGCAGGAATCGCCTGGGGGCGTCTCAGTGCCGCCCGCGTGGGTGCGCAGGCCGGCCAATCTCGCCAGGGCGGTGACCGCGGAGCTGGTGGAGCGCATCGTGCGCGGCGTGCACCCGTCCGGCACGCCGCTGCCCCCCGAGCCCATGCTGTGCGAGACGTTCGGGGTGAGCAGGACCGTCGTCCGCGAAGCGGTGAAGATCCTGCAGGAGAAGGGCCTGGTGCAGGTCAGGCAGGGCGCCGGCACCATGGTCACCCCGCCCACGTCGTGGGACATGCTCGACGAGCTCGTGCTCGCCGCCACCATCGACATGGACGAGAGCCTGGCGATCCTCGACGACCTCGTCGTCACGCGCCGCCTGCTCGAGTCCGACATGGCCTACCTCGCCGCCCGGCTGGCCGGCGAGGAGACCATCGAAAGGCTGCTCGCCCTGGTCGATCGCATGGACGAGCTGGTGGACGACCACGTCACCTACGCCGAGCACGACCGCGCCTTCCACGACGTGATCATGCAGGCGTCCGGCAACCGCATCGCCAGGGCAGTCGTGCGCGCGCTGGAGAGCCAGGTCATCAACACCGCCCGCTACATGGGCGACCCCCAGCGCGCGCAGTGCGTGGCCTCCAATCAGGGCCATCGCCGCATCTACGAGCGCATCGCCGCGCACGACCCCGAAGGGGCGAGCGAGGCGATGTTCACGCACATCACCGAGGCGTGGCTGGTCCGCCGCAAGGCCTCCAGCGCCCCGGTGCGGTTGCAACGCTAGCCCCTGGCCTCCCGTCCCGACTGCCGCAGCGACATCACCGCCCAGGGCGGCAGCTCGACGTCGAGCTTGAGCACGCCGTCGTCGGGCACGGTCAGCGCGTACGTGCGCAGCGCGTCGGCCGCCCTGCTCAGGTGCTCGCGCTGCGCTCGGGTGAGGTTGAGCGGCGAGCCGAGGGCGTACCACGCCTCGGCGACGTTGCCGTGCTCCCAGTCGAGCACCTCGACGAGGAACGTGCTGCCCGGCTCCAGGCCCTCGATCGTGTGGCGGATACGGCGGCTCGGCCCGACGGCGGCCAGCTCGCGGGTCGCCGCGTACGTGCCGCGCGCGCTCAGCCCCTTCAGCCCCATGTCGTCCGGGTAGTTGAAGAACACCGCCGAGACGGCCGAGGTGCGGCTGTCGCGGGTCACCACCCCGTCGGGCGTGGCGAGCAGCAGCCGGTCGCCGAGCCGTTCCAGCATGGTGAACGCGTGATAGGTCGGCTTGTGGATGCCGTCCTCGTTGACCAGGCCGAACCCGCCGTGGAACGGTCCGATGCCGGCCCCGCCCTCCTCGAAGACGTCGGTGAACGTCCAGTAGGAGATCGAGTCGGCGAGCGAGGCGCACTTGACGTACGAGCGGGTGATGGAGGTGGCCGCGAACACCGTGTCGTGGATGAAGTCGCGCGACGACGGCGAGGTGGACCACTCGGTGATGTGGATCTCCGCGTCGGGGTAGGCGCTGTCGCGCAGCAGCGCGCGCAGCAGGGTCAGGTCGTCGTACGTGGCGTCGGCGTACCGGGTGATCTGCACCGCCTGACCGTCGGCGCCGTAGGCGTAGTCGGTGGGGTACAGGTGCGTGGAGACGAAGTCGACCGGCAGGTCGCGCCCGGCGCACCAGGCGAGGAACTCCTCGATCCACACCGGCCGCCAGTCGAGGGCGTCCACGTCGGTCGCGGCGGCCGTCTCCAGCATCGCCGCGCGGTCCTCGGTCTCGCCCTTGTAGCGGTCGTCGGGCACGAAGACGCTGGTGGACGGGCCGCCCACCTTCAGCTCGGGGTCGATCGCCTTGATGGCCCGCACGGTGGCCTCGTACAGCTCGAAGTACTGGGTCTTGGTGCCGGTCCAGAAGTGGGGGACGAGGTTCGGCTCGTTCCACACCTCGAAGCGCCACTGCCGCACCTCGTCCAGGCCGTACCGGTCGACCCAGTGCTCGACCGTCCTGGTGACGAGCTCGGCCCAGCGCGCCATGTCCTTGGGCGGGCTGCAGTGCGCGCGCCACCAGAACAGCGTCTCGGTCTGGGTGGCCAGGGCACGCGGCATGAAGCCCAGCTCCACGAACGGCCGCACGCCCTGCTCCAGCAGGAAGTCGAAGACCTTGTCCACGTAGGAGAAGGTGTAGACGGGGGAGGGGAGCGGGCTGTCGGGGCCGAAGCCGCCGCCGTAGCTCTCCCGGTAGACGAACATGTCGTCGTGGAAGAGGCCGTGGAAGCGCACGTACTTCACGTTGAGTGCGGCGGCCACCTCGGCGAACTGCCGCTGCCAGTCCGCGCGCAGGGCCTCGTTGGCCCGCCCGGCTCCGATGCAGGCGCTCCACACGTGCGGGAACGCGGTTTCCTCGCGCGCCTCGCCGTCGATGAGCAGCCGGGATGCGGGCACAGCGTCGCTCGTCATGGTCTCGCTTTCAGTCGAATGTGCAGGAAAACAGGAAAGAGGAGGGGTCAGCCCTTGACGGCGCCCACGGTCAGGCCGGACTGCCAGTACCGCTGCAGGCACAGGAACGCGATGATCAGCGGAATGATCGTCAGCAGCGACGAGGTGATGACCAGGTTCTGCACGAGGGCGCCGTTGCCGGCCGACGAGCCGAGCTTGTTCCACTGGTTGATGCCGACGGTCAGCGGATACCAGTCGGGATCCTTGAGCATGATCAGCGGCAGGAAGTAGTTGTTCCAGATCGACACGAACGAGAACAGCAGCACGGTCACGCCCGCCGGGGCGAGCAGTGGCAGCGCGATCTGCAGGAACGTGCGGAACTCCCCGGCGCCGTCGATCTTCGCCGCCTCCAGCAGGCCGGTCGGCACGGCCTCGGCGGTGAACACCCACATCAGGTAGAGCCCGAAGGGGTTGATGAACGACGGGATGAGGATCGCCCACGGGGTGTCGGTCAGGCCGAGCTTGGCGAACAGCAGGAACTGCGGGATCGCCAGCGCGATGCCGGGCACCGAGATCGATCCGAGGATGACGAGCAGGAACACCTTCTTGCCGGTGAAGTGCAGCTTGGCCAGCGCGTAGCCGCCGAGCGCCGCGAGGAACGTCGAGACGGTCGCGCCCACCACCACGTACAGGACGGTGTTGAGCAGCCACCGCGAGAAGATCCCGTTCTGGTAGGTGAAGACGCCGACGATGTTGTCCCACAGCGCGAACTCGCGGCCGGGCGCCAGCCCGAACGTCGAGACGAAGTCCGCCTGCGACTTGGTGGCGTTGATGACCAGCCACACCAGCGGCAGCAGGCAGTAGAGCGTGAACAGGCCGGTCATCACGGTGAGCGTGGTGCTCTTGCGCGGATTGTCCACCGTGTAGAGCCGGGGACCCCGGCCGAGCGTCCGCGCCGCGGCCGGAGCGCTACTGGTCGCTTGCATTCCTCAGCCCTCTGATCTGGACGGCGTAGGCGACGGCGATGGTGATCGCCGCCATGACGAGCGCGAGCGCTGCCGCGTACCCCTGCTGCGAGCCGGTGAAGGCCAGGTTGTACGCGTACAGGTTCGGCGTGTAGAAGCTGGTGACGCCGCTGTTGGCCACCATCGTGGGCAGGATCTGCGGCTCGTTGAACATCTGGAACGTCCCGATGATCGAGAAGATCACGGTGACGACCAGGGAGCCGCGCAGCGCCGGCAGCTTGATCGAGCGGACGATCTGCCACTCGTTCGCCCCGTCGATGGCGGCCGCCTCGTACAGCTCGCGCGGGACCGCCTTGAGCGCGGCGTAGAAGATCAGCATGTTGAAGCCGGTGAACGCCCACGTCACCATCACGCCGATGGAGATGAGCGTGGTGTCGGGGGTGAACGGGTCGATGTCGGTGCCGAGGGCGTCGTTGAGGCTGCCGAACAGGCCGTACTTGACGCCGAGCAGGAACCCCCACATGAGGGTCGCCACGATCGCCGGCACCGCGTACGGCAGGAAGATCGTCACCCGCAGGAATCGCGCGCCGTGCAGCCGCCGGCTGTCCAGGGCGAGCGCCAGCGCCGTCGAGAGCAGCAGCATGATCGGCACCTGCACCAGCGTGAAGCCGGCGACGCGCCCGACGCCGTCCCAGAACTGCGGGTCCTTGAAGAGCTTGGTGTAGTTGTCCAGGCCGACGAAGACGTTGCCTCCGACCAGCTTGTCCTGGAAGAGGCTGAGGTAGGCGGCGTACACGATGGGCACGATGAACACCAGCGCGAACAGCGCCGCGAAGGGCGCGATGAACGCCAGCCCGGTCTGCGACCGGCGCCGCCTACGCGCCGGTGCGAGTGCCTGGGTCATGTCGGAGTTCCTTCCGGTTCCTGCCGGGGACGGGGCCCGCCCGTCCCCGGCACGAGTCCGCTAGTCCACCTGGAAGCCCTGCTCGTTGCCGTACTGGATGCAGCGCTGGCGCCACTGCTCCAGGATCTCGGCGAGCGAGCCCTTGCCGGAGGTGTAGTACGGCGAGGCCAGGTCGCCGTAGATGGAGCGCGCATACTCGAAGAAGGGCGGGAACTGCCAGTCGGAGGGGACGATCTCCGTGGCCTCGGCCAGCACGGCGCCCACCTTCTGGTCGCCGAAGTACTCGTTGGGCTTGCCGGTGAAAGCTTCGTTCTCCAGCACCGAAAGGTTCGGCACGAACGCGCCGGCGTCGACGCGGGCCTGCAGGCCGTCGCCGTGCGCGAAGTACTCCAGGAAGGCGAAGGCCGCCTCCTTGTGCTCGGCCGCCGCGGGGATGCCGAAGGAGCTGCCGCCGTTGGCCGCGCCGACCTTCTGGCCCTTCTCCCACTGCGGCATCAGGGCCACCTTGAAGTCGCCCTTGGCCTCGGGCGCGCGTTCCGGCAGGGTCGAGGTCAGCCAGCCGCCCATGGTCTGGGTGGCGAGGGTGCCGTCGTTGAGCGCCCGGTTCCAGTCGTCGGACCAGCCGGTGATCTTGGTGTTGATCAGGCCCTCGTCCAGCATCTTCTGCCAGAACGCCACGGCCTTGGTGGTGCCGGGGTCGCTGAAGTCGATGTGCACCTTGGTGCCGTCCACCTTGAACGGGCGGCCGCCGGCCTGCCAGATGAGCGAGAGCAGGAAGAAGATGTCGCCGGTGTCCTGGGCGATGTAGTAGTCGTCGCCCAGCTTGCGGATCTTCTTGGCCGCCTCGTAGTACTCGTCCCACGTGGCCGGCGGCTCGTCGATGCCGGCCTTCTTCAGCGTGGCCTCGTTGTAGAACATCGCGGACGGCCCGTAGTCGGACGGCAGTGCGTAGACCTTGCCGTTGACCGTCACGTCGTTCCACGCGGCGGGCACGTAGTCGCTCTTCAGTTTGTCCGCGCCCAGCTCGCCGAGGTCGGTGAGCTTGCCGGGAACCGCGAAGTACGGCACCGCGAAGTACTCGAACATCACCAGGTCGGGCACGCCGGATCCGGCCTGGATGGCGTTGTCGAGCGCCTTGTACTCGTCCTGCGACGAGCCCGCGTTGACGACCTCGACCGTGATGTTCGGATGCGCGGCCTGGAAGCCGGGTACGGCGCGTTCGACGGTGCCGTCCCAGCTCCAGACGGTGATCTTGACCTTCTCGCCGCCGTCCGCGCCCTCGGCGCCCGCCGTGCTGGAGCCGCCGCCCGAGCACGCGGTCAGCGCGAGCATCGGTGCGAGTGCCGCGCAGAGGAGCTTGAGCTTCCGGGAGAGCCGCATGGGGGTCTCGCCTCTCGTCCTGAGCCGGTTACGAAATTATTTCGCAACATGTTCGGTGTTGCGAGGACATTAGGTGCGGTTTCTGTCCGGTGTCAACGGGTGAATCGCGATGCGATCCAGGGAGTCTGGGGCGCGTGGTAGGTTGCGAAATAATTTCGCAGAGGTTGAAGGGAGCCCTGGATGGGACGGCGAGGTCGTTCCGAGCGCGTCACCCTGGCCGACGTCGCCCGGCTGGCCGGCGTCTCGCCGACGACGGCCTCGAAGGTGCTCAACGGCCGCAGCGACGTGGGCGCGAAGACCCGCGAGCTGGTGCTGGGCGTCATGGCCGAGATCGGCTACAAGCCGACCGCGGCGCGCCACGAGCAGCCCCGCGACAACACGCTGGTCACGGTGCTCGACATCGTCGAGTCCCGGTACGCCGGGACGGTGCTCCAGGGCATACTCAAGGCCGCCACCGCCGCGCAGGCCGAGCTGCTGCTGCGCCTGCCGCCGGGCGAGCCGGTCAGCACCAGCCGCGCGGCCGCCCGCTCCTGGCTGGAGGACCAGAAGGCGTCCGGCGTCATCGGCGTCATCGCGCTGGCCGTCGCCGTGCCCGACCCCGTGATCGAGGCCGCCGAGGACGTCGAGCTGCCCATCGTCACCATCGATCCCATAGACACGACCGAGTCGCGGCTGGTCAGCATCGGCTCCACCAACTGGGCGGGCGGCCGCTCGGCGACCGAGCACGTCATCAAGCTCGGCCACCGCCGCATCGGCTGGATCGGCGGCCCGCTCGGCTCGGCCCCCTCGTTGGAACGTTTTCACGGCTACCAGGCCGCGCTCGACTCGGCCGGCATCACGCCCGACCGCGCGCTCATCCGGCACGAGGCGTTCGCCGTCGAGGCCGGGCAGCGGCACGGCCGCGAGCTGCTCACGCTCCCCGACCGGCCGACCGCCATCGTCGCGGGCAACGACGAGATAGCGGTCGGCGTGCTCGCCGCGGCCGGTGAGCTGGGCATCTCCGTGCCCGGCGAGCTGTCGGTGACCGGCTTCGACGACACCCCGCAGACGCAGTGGACCACCCCGCGCCTGACGTCCGTGCACCAGCCGCTGGTCGGCATGGGCAGGATGGCCGTCGAGACCGTGCTCGGCATGGCCGAGGGCGTGCAGCCCGCCTCCCGGCATCTGCAGCTCGCGACGAGCCTCAGCGTCCGCGACTCGACCGGGCCCGCCCCCGCCTGATCGCGCGGTCGGTCCCGCCCCCGCCTGATCGCGCGGTCAGTCACAGTTCGGTCATCACCGAAATTTACTCTTGTTTTTCGCGAACGTTATCGCTTACGTTGTCGTCGCAAACGTAACCGATAACGATTGCACCGAGTGAGGCGGTATGGCCGTTGGCGGCGGTTCGCCCGTGACCATGAGTGACGTGGCCAGGCTGGCGGGCGTCTCCACCACGACGGTCTCCCGCGTGGTCAACGGGCGGTACGGCGTCAGTGCCAGCACCATCGCACAGGTCCGCTCGGCGATCGAGCGGCTCGGCTACGAGTCGAGCCTGGTGGCCTCCAGCCTGCGCCGCCGCAAGACGGACGTGCTCGGCCTGGTGACGCACAGCTTCCAGTCCTACACCGCCGAAGTGCTCAAAGGCGTGATGGACGCGCTGCGCCAGACCGGCCTCGACCTGATCATCTACGCCGACAGCGACCTGTACGGCACGTACGCGGCAGGCTGGGAGCAGCGGCACCTGTCCCGTCTCGCGGGCACGCTGACCGACGGGTGCATCGTGGTCACGCCTTCGGGCGAGATCCGCAGCAGCACCCCGGTCGTCGCCATCGACCCCGCCACCGACTCGACGGTGCCCTCGGTCACCGCCGCCAACTTCGAAGGCGCGACCGCCGTGGTCGAGCACCTCATCGAGCTCGGGCACCGGCGCATCGGCTTCATCGCGGGCCGCTCGGAGCTGGTCGCCTCCCGCTCCCGCGAGGAGGGCTACCTCCAGGCACTGGCCCGCGCCGGCATCCCCGCCGACCCGGCGCTGATCGCGAAGGGCGACTTCCACCCCGGCCCCGCGGCGCCGCTCGCGCGGGCCCTGCTGGAGCGCCCGGACCGGCCGACGGCGATCTTCGCGGCGAACGACGACATGGCGCTGACGACCCTGGAGGTCGCGAGGGACCTCGGGCTCAGCGTGCCCGGCGACCTGTCGGTGGCCGGATTCGACGACATCCCGGAGGCAGCGCTGGCCGAACCGGCGCTCACGACGGTCGACCAGTCGGTCTACCGGCTCGGCTACGAGGCCGCCCGCATGCTCAAGGCGCTCGTACGCGGCGAGTGGGACGGCCCCCACCAGATCGTGTTACCGGCCCGCCTGATCGTGCGCCGCTCCACCGCACCACCGAGAGCGGCGATGTGATCACAGCCGGTGACGGAAGCCCGCGCACCTGACGCCCGCGGCCACGGGAGTCAGGTGGACACGCGGATCCCCCCACGACGGATTGGAGGTGCGAAGCACACCAACCATCAAGTGTCCATCGCACGAATCAGGCCGACCATCAGCACGTCAACCACGGTCGGCCATCAAGGGAGTTAATGCATGCCTTCTTTACTCTATCACGGCAGGTCACGCCACCCAGGCGTGCTGAGGATCACCGCCGCGATCGCCGCCGGGCTCGTCGCGATGGCCGCGGCGATACTCGCGCCGCGTCCGGCCGTCGCCGCCACGCCCTGGCTGGACGTCTCCGACGACCGCTACGCATCGTTCACCGTCCCGGTCTCGGAGGTCGAGGCGGAGGCGGGCGGCCCGGTCACGCAGGTCCTCATCGAGGGCAACTTCGGCCCCTCCTTCACGTGGGCGCAGTTCGGCCTGACGCTGCGCGGCCAGGCGTTCACCGGCGTGCTCGGCCCGCTCAAGCCCGGCCTGTACACGTACCAGGTCACGGTCGACGGGAACAAGGGACTGAAGGACCCGACCAACGGCACCACCGTCGCCTCCAAGCCGCTGTGGAGCACGTTCTTCGTGCCCGGTGACGAGGCCGCGCTGCTCGCCGACGCCCCCGAGGGGCAGGGCGGCAACGTCGAGACCCTCGCCTACCGCAGCGGCGGCGAGGAGCGTTCCGCCCTGGTCTGGACGCCGCGCGGGTACACGGGCAAGGGCAAGAAGCTGCCGGTGCTCTACCTCAACTCCGGGGACGGCATCGCCGCGAGCGACTGGCTCGACCTCGGCAGGGCCAAGCAGATCCTCGACAACCTCTCCGCCCGCGACGCCATCGAGCCCCAGGTGGTCGTCTTCAGCGACGGTGAGACCGGCAAGGAGCTGCGCAAGGCGGTCGCCGACCGCTACAACGTGCACGGCGGCCCGGCGCACCAGGCCATCGCCGGCGCGGGCGAGGGCGGGTCGAAGGCGCTGCGCGCCGCGCTCGGCCACCCCGCCGAGTACGACTACGCCGGCTCGTTCTCGGGCCTGCTGACCGAGGCGAAGGGCCCCGCCCGCAACCTCAAGCTGCTGCGCCTCTACACGGGCAACGTGACGGACCCCGCGTACAACGCGACCGTCAAGCTGACGAAGGCGCTGGACCGCGCCCGCGTCACGTACGAGTTCGACGGCGTGAACCCCGACGCCGGCGCGAACTGGAACGCCTGGCAGGAGAACCTCATCGACTTCCTGCCGCGGCTGTTCCGCAACGTGCGCGACCACGGCCCGAGCAAGGGGCACGGGAAGCTGAAGGGCGAGTTCACCCCGCCGCCGCCCGGCACCACGCCGACGCCGTTCCTGAGCGAGGGCGGGTTCGTCACCTTCGAGACCACCACCGAGTTCGCAAGCGCCCAGCAGGTCACGGTGTGGGCGAACTGGGCTCCCGGCGGAAGCTGGCTGCGCGTCCCGCTCGCCAAGGCGGGCGACCGCTGGCGCGGCACCGTCGGCCCGCTGGAGCCGTGGTTCTACCACTACCGGCTGATCGTCGACGGCACCGCGGTCAAGGACACCTCGAACCCGACGAAGGTGACCTCCGAGCCCACCTGGAGCACGTTCCTCATCGAGGGCGAGCGGTCCAGGCTGCTCACCGACGTGCCCGAGGGCCAGGGCGGCAAGGTCGAAGAGCTGACCTACCACAGCAACGTCGTGAACGAGGAGCGCACCTCGCTGGTGTGGACCCCGCCGGGCTACGACCCCGACCGCGCGGAGCCGTACCCGGTCTTCTTCCTCCAGCACGGCGGCGGCCAGAGCTACACCGACTGGACCGAGATGGGCCGGGCCAAGCAGATCCTCGACCATCACTTCCTGGACGGCAACCTCGTCCCGATGGTCGTGGTGATGAGCAACGGCAACGTCCCGGACTTCAACGCCGAGCTGCTGGAGAACGTCGTCCCGGCGGTCCAGGCCCGCTACAACGTCTCCGACGACCCGTCCCAGCAGGCCCTCGCCGGCCTGTCGATGGGCGGCGGCCAGACCTACGGCGTGCTCAAGGCGTATCCCGGCAGGTTCGCCTACATCGGGGTGTTCTCGGCCGGCTTCGGCAGCGCCGAGGGCGTCGACGTCGAGGCGATCAACCGCGGCACCAAGATGCTGCGGCTGTACATCGGCGACCAGACGGACTTCGTCTACCCGTCGTTCCAGGACACCCTGGCCACGCTGGACCGGCTCGGCATCCGCTACGAGTTCGACGGCGTCACCCCCGGCCCGCACGGCTGGGACGTCTGGCAGAAGAACCTCATCGATCTGGCACCACGCCTGTTCAAGCGCTGAGCACGGCCTCCCGGCCGGGCAGTGACCGGCCGGAATCGTGTTAGCGCTCACACAAGGACCGGCGCAGGACGGGGCACGGACGCCATCCGTGCCCCGTCCACGCCGATCACACCGCCCCACCGGTGGCGCACCACCCCCGCGTGCGCCGCGATCGCAAGGAAACACATATGAAGAAGACACGGCTCTCCACTGCGGCGATCATGCTCGCCGCCGCGACCGCACTCGCGGGCTGCGCCCCCGACCTTGACGGCGGCTCGGGCACGAACGGCGCTGAAGGCACCAATGGCGCGACCGCCGCAAGCGGCGGCGACAGCGCGAGCAACTGCACCAACACCATCCCCAAGAAGGACCTGCCGGTCGTCACGATGTGGGGCTGGTACCCGAACATGCAGCTCGTCGTCGACAACTTCAACAAGCAGAACAGCGAGGTGCAGGTCTGCTGGACCAACGTCGGCCAGGGCAGCGACGAGTACGACAAGTTCCAGACGGCCATCGCGGCGGGCACCGGGGCACCCGACGTGATCATGATCGAGATGGACCGCATCCCGACCTTCCAGATCCAGAACGCGCTCGTCGACATCAAGCAGTACGGCTACGAGTCCGTCAAGGACAACTACAGCGAGGGCGCGTGGAAGGACGTCTCGGTCGGTGACGCGATCTACGGCGTGCCGGTGGACGGCGGCCCGGTCGCGATGATCTACCGCAAGGACATCTTCGACAAGTACGACATCAAGCCGCCGAAGACCTGGGCCGAGTACGAGGAGGCCGCCCAGAAGGTCAAGGACGCGGGCGGCCCGGCGTTCGGCGACTTCGCCGCCAACGTCTCGGCCCTCACCATGGCGCTGCAGATCCAGAAGGGCGCCAAGCCGTTCACCTACGACCCGGCGCAGAAGGACACGATCGGCATCAAGCTGAACGACCAGGCGTCGAAGGACGTGCTCGAATACTGGGGACGGCTGGCGAAGAAGGGCCTGGTCGGCACGCAGGACCAGTTCACGCCCGAGTACATCTCCGGCGTCATCAACGGCAAGTACGCCACCTACATCTCGGCGGCCTGGGCGCCCGGCTACCTCACCGGCGCCGGCGTCGGCAAGGGCGAGGACACCGGGAAGTTCGCCGTCGCGCCGCTGCCGCAGTGGGACCCCGACAACCCGGTGCAGGTGAACTGGGGCGGCTCGGCCTTCTCGGTGACCACCCAGGCCAAGAACCCCGAGCTGGCGGCGAAGGTCGCCTACGGGCTCTACGCCGACGAGGAGTCGCTCACCGACGGCTGGACAAACCAGATCATCTTCCCGCTGAACCTCAAGGCGCTGAAGGACCCCAAGTTCGAGGAGCTGAAGGTCGAGTTCTTCGACGGCCAGCAGGCCAACAAGGAGGTGTACGTCCCGGCGGCGAACGCCTACCAGGGCATGACGTACGCGCCGTTCGGCCAGTACTACTTCGACGCCATGACCAAGCAGGTCAGCGCGCTCATCGACGGCTCCGTCACCGCGTCGGAGGCCGCCGACAAGCTGCAGGAGGACGTCACCCGCTACGCCAAGGAGCAGGGCTTCACCGTCCAGTGACGCCGCGCCGCGCGACCGGCCGCCGCCCCGAGCGCGGCGGCCGGCCGCACCCCGAACCCCCTGAGCAACACCGTTCCCGGAGCCAGAAATGACCCTCCTGATGGAGAAGAGTGCGCCACGCACGCAGGGCAGGAAATCGAGCAGTCGCGGTAAGGTGCGCCTTCGCGAGCATCTGATGGGGTGGCTCTTCGTCGGGCCGTTCGGGCTCGTCTTCCTGGCGCTGCTCATCGCGCCGCTGGGGTACGCGCTGTATCTCAGCCTTTTTCAGAAAAGGCTGATCGGCGGCACCAGTTTCGTCTTCCTCGACAATTACGTGAAGGCGTTCACCGACCCGAGTTTCCTCTCCGGCACCTGGTTCGTGATCCGCTTCTCGCTGGTCTCGATCCCGCTGCAGATCATCGTCGCGCTGGCGCTGGCGCTCATCCTCGACTCGGTCACCTCGATGTTCGCCCGCTTCTCGCGCCTGATGATCTTCCTGCCGTACGCGATCCCCACGGTCATCGGCGCGGTCATGTGGGGCTTCCTCTACAGCAAGAGCTTCGGGCCGCTGACCGACATCTTCGGCCTGTTCGGCGCGACAGCCCCCGACTTCCTCAGCAGCAACCTGATCTTCTACGGCCTGGTCAACATCGTCACCTGGCAGTGGGCCGGCTACTACATGATCATCCTGTACGCCGCCCTCCAGGGCATCGACCCGGCGCTGTACGAGGCCGCCCGCATGGACGGCGCGAGCGGCTGGCAGATCGCACTGCGCATCAAGATCCCGATGATCGCGCCCGCGCTGCTGCTCATCCTCGTCTTCTCGCTCATCGGCACCCTGCAGTTCTTCAACGAGCCGCAGATCCTGCGCTCGCTCGCGGCCGGCGCCATCGGCCCCGACTTCACCCCCAACATGTACGCCTACCAGCAGGCCTTCGGCCTGGCGAACTTCACCTACGGATCGGCGATCTCCTTCGCCCTCGGCGGCGTCGTCTTCGCCGGCGTCTACGCCTTCCTGTTCTTCACCCGCAAGCGGAGGAGCTTCCTGTGACCACCGCCAGCACGCGCACCGGCCGCCGGCCGAACCGCAACCTCCCCCTGCACCTGCTGCTCGCCTTCCTGGTCGTGTACTTCCTCGTGCCGTTCTGGTGGGTGATCGTCAACAGCTCCAAGGACGCGGCGGGCCTGTTCGGCGGCGGCAACACCCTGTGGTTCGCCGACACCATCGACTACATCGGCAACCTGAAGCAGCTGTTCACCTACGACAACGGCATCTACGGCAGGTGGATACTCAACTCCACCCTCTACGCGCTGGCCGGCGGCATCGGCGCGACCGTCCTCGCCGTCATGGCTGGCTACGGATTCGCCAAATACCGCTTCATCGGGCGGCGCTTCAGCTTCTCCCTCGTGCTCGGCGCGCTCATGGTCCCGGCCACGGCGCTGGTGATCCCGACGTTCATGATGTTCTCCCAGGCCGGGCTGACCAACACCATCTGGGCGGTCATCCTGCCGTCGCTGCTCAACCCGTTCGGCGTCTATCTCATGCACGTGTACGCGCGCGACGCGGTGCCCGACGAGATCCTCGACGCCGCGCGCTCCGACGGCGCGGGCGAGATCCGCACGTTCGTCCAGGTCGCGTTCCCGCTGATGCGGCCCGCCGTGGTCACCGTGCTGCTGCTGTCGGCCGTGGCCTCGTGGAACAACTACTTCCTGCCGCTCGCCATGCTCTCGGACAACCGGCTCTTCCCCGTCACCGTCGGGCTCGGCCTCTGGCAGGGCATCGCCTCGGCCAACAACGCCGGCACCACCTCGCTGTGGAGCCTCATCATCCTCGGCGCGCTGGTGTCGATCATCCCGCTCATCATCTCGTTCTTCGTGCTGCAGCGGCACTGGCGCGGCGGGCTCGCCGTCGGCGGCCTGCGGTAGCGATCGGGGCGCGGGCGCGGCGTTCGCCGCGTGGCGAAGCACTGCCACGCGGCGAACGCTTGTTTCCGTCAGGGGCGGCCCGGCCGCGATCGAACAGGGCCACCGCTCGGACGCAAGCCGGCCGCGGCCGCGAGCGCGCGGCCTTTGCGGTATATCGTGTCGATCTCGTGGCCGAGATCGTGCATGGTGGCTTGGCAGGGGGAAGAGACTGGTGGTGGAATCCAGGCCCGCTCAGGAGAATGCCATGACCAAGCCCGCCGAGCCGCGTGACCCGGGCCGCGGAGAGCCCCACTCCGACGAGCCGCGCCGCGTCCTGGTGCTGCTGTCGCCCGCCAACGTGTGGCGGGTCGGCTTCGCCGTCGTCGCGGTCGTCGTCGTGGTGTACCTCATCAGGTTCATCCTCACCGACGCCGGGACGCTCGTCATCGTCGTCGTGATGGCCTGGTTCCTGTCGCTGGCCATGGAGCCCGCCGTGGGCCGGCTGTCACGGCACATGCGCCGCGGGGCCGCGGCCGTCCTCGTCATGGTCGGCATCGCGCTGCTCGCGGGCCTGTTCCTCTACCTGTTCGGCAACCTGTTCGTCGAGCAGGCCGCGCTGCTCGTGCAGGCGCTGCCCGACGTCGTCACCGGCGCCATCGACTGGATCAACGCCAGGTTCGGCACCCGCTACGACATCGACACCATCCTCAGCTCCATCAACCTCACCCCGCAGCAGGCCGCCACCTACGCCCAGGACCTGGTGGGCGGCGTGCTCGGACTGCTCGGCACGATCACCGCGGCGGTGTTCAACACCTTCGCGCTGCTGCTGCTCACCTTCTACTTCTCCGCTGACGGGCCCCGGCTGCGGCGCTGGCTCGCCCAGCTGCTGCCCGGCCGGGTCCAGCAGGTGTTCATCACGATCTGGGACGTGTCGCTGGTCAAGACCGGCGGCTACGTCTCCGCCAGGCTCATCCTGGCCACGATCAACGCGTTCTGCTCCGCTCTGGTGTTCATGCTGATCGGCCTGCCGTCGTGGCTGGCGCTCGGCGTGTGGACCGGCCTGGTGGCGCAGCTGGTGCCCACGATCGGCACGTACATCGCGATCGCGCTGCCCGCCATCGTCGGCCTCGTCTCGCCCCGGCCCTGGGTCGGGCTCGCCGCGCTGGCCTGGGGGGTCCTCTACCAGCAGGTGGAGAACCTGACGCTGGAGCCGCGCATCAGCGGCCGGTCGGTGGACATGCACCCCGGTGTCGCGTTCGCGGGCGTGCTGCTGGGAGCGCAGCTGTTCGGGGCGGTGGGCGCGCTGCTCGCGGTGCCGGTGCTGGCCATGCTGCTGTCGCTGGTGGACACGTTCGTGGCGCGCAAGGAGATGATGCCGCTCATGCCCGAGGTGCCGGAGGCGTACCTGGACGAGGACGAAGGCCCCGCCGACCCGCCGCCCGGCCCAGAACCGGACGAGGAGCAGCCGGACAGACCGGGGGAGGGCGGCGCGGACCAGGCGAAGGCGCCCGAGGCGGCCTCCGGCCAGGGGCGCCCTGCGCCCGGGAGCGAGCAGCCCGCCGTCGGGTCTACACCTCCCCGGCCGCCTGGGAGCGCTGCTTGAGCTCCGCCTCGTACACGTGCCGCCGCCCGCCCGTGAGCCGGTCCCGCACCTGCTTCTCGATGTCGCGGAACACCGAGTAGTAGTAGTCGTCGTACGTCTCCACGACCTGGAACGTCCAGTGGCCCGGCAGGACGTCGCGGCCGACCAGCTCGGTCTCCAGGAGCTTGGCGATCTCGTCGTGCCCGCCCTCGCGCAGCAGCTTCGCCGCCTTGTGCAAGGTCGCGTGGGCGGAGCCGGTGAGCTGGTGGAACGAGTACAGGTGCCCCCGTGCGCGCTCGACCGTCTCCAGCGCCTCCGACACCATCCCGGCGGCGCGTACCGCCTGGTCATCCGCCCCCTCGGGGCGGCGGTGGTCCTGATCGGGTGTGTATCCCATGCACTCTGCGTTACCCGATGTCGAGGCGAGGATGCGCGCGGGTTCGCGATCGCACGGCCGCCCCGGCGCTTCCGCCGGGACCGGTCCCGGCGGGTGTTCCCTAGGATGGGGTGATCTCGGCTCAGAAGGGATGATCGATGCCGGCCAAGACAAGCCTGGGGCCGCGTGCCGCCGCCCGCGCCGTGCGCTGGGCCATCGCGCTGCCGCTTCTCCTGCTGCTCGCCGTCTGCGCGCCGGCCGTCTCGGCGAGCGCCTCACCGGCGCCATCGCCGTCGGGCTCTCCGGGCCCTGAGGCGTACGAACAGCCGGTCCTGGTGCACAGGAAGGACGGGAGCTTCGAGTGGACCAAGCTCTATGTGCTGCACCGTAAGGAGACCGGCGCGTTCACCATCATCGATTCCCGCGGCAAGGAGTACGAGGATCTCGACGACTTCCGCGCCAGGAACGAGCTCTTCACCGAGGAAGACGAGATCACCATCCCCAGGAACTTCCCGACGCCGTCCGACGGGAAGGACCTCCAGCTCATCACGGTCTCCGGGCACACCTCGGACGCCTGGATGTGGTGGTCGGGCGGCGGCATCGCGGTCGCGGTGCTCGTTCTGACCGCGCTGATCCTGGCCGTGCGCGCGCGCAGGGAGAGCCGCTCGTACGACGCCTGGCTCAAGGGCCTGCCGGACGACCGCCGGGAGCCCCAGGACGGCGGCGAGGCGAAGACCGGCCCTTGAGCCGCCGGCTTCAGTCCGGGCCCTCGGCCAGGTGCCGGACGATGACGTCCACGCACGAGCCTTGCGCGCTGCTCGTGCGTGCGGAGCCCGCGTCCGGCCGCGCCCGGAATGTGGCCGTCGGTCGCCGGCCCCTCGTCGATGGCGGCGGGCGGTTCACGCGGGTTCGGGCAGGTCGTAGGTGACGCCGGTGAGGCGCTCCGACAGCTCCCAGACGCGGCCCGCCGTCTCGGCGTCGTACAGGGCGGGCTCGCGGGTGCGCCGGGTCGGCTCGCCGCGCATCTGCAGCGGCCAGTCGGGCACGATGTACGAGCCTCCGGGCAGGTCGGGCACGGTGGCCGCGTACAGGGAGGTCTTCGCCCCCTCCTCGGGCGGCCGGAACGCGATGCGCTCGGCCAGCCGCATGGCGGTCAGATACAGCCTGCCGCGCGTGGCGTTGGCGCCGCCGGTCATCACGTTCGTCCTGGTGAAGCCGGGCTCGACGGCCATGCTGCGCAGCGCCAGCCCGGCGGCCGCGGCCCGGCGCTGCAGCTCCATGGCGAAGTAGAGCACGGCCCGCTTCGTCCGCCCGTAGTGGAAGGCCGCGCGGTAGGAGCGTTCCGCGTTGAGGTTGTCCAGGTCGAAGCGGACGAACCGGTGCGCCATGCTGCCCACGGAGATCACCCGGGCGGCGGGCGCGGCCCGCAGGTGCGGCAGCAGCAGGCCGGTCAGCGCGAACGGCCCCAGGTGGTTGACGCCGAACTGCGACTCGAACCCGTCGGCGGTCCGCGCGAACGGCACCGCCGCGATGCCCGCGTTGTTGATCAGTAGGTCGAGCCGGTCGTGGTCCCACCCGGCGGCGAACTCGCGTACCGACGCCAGGCTCGCCAGATCCACCTGCCGCAGCTCCAGCCGCGCGTCGGGGACCTCCGCGCGCATCCTGTCCAGCGCGTTCTTGCCGCGCTCGGGATCGCGGCAGGCCAGCACGACGTGCGCGCCGCGGCGGCCCAGCTCGCGCGCCGTGACGTACCCGATGCCGCTGTTGGCACCGGTGACAACCACGATCTTGTCAGATAGGTCGGGAATATCGGTCAAGCGCCAAGAGTGGGGGGTGCCCATGCTCGTCACCTCACGGGGGGTTCCGGTACGTAAGACAGAGCATGCCCGATTTGATCATCCGGAAGCCATGATCTCGGGCGGCGGGCCGGAACATGGCTTCGTATCAGGACGCGGGGAGCGGTCCTGATACGAAGCCGCTCGTTCACGGGAGGATCGGGGTCCACTCCTTCAGCAAGGCGATGTCGTACGCGTCCACCGCCGTGTACGGGTCGCGGTCCAGGATCTCGCGCAGCTCCGCCTCGTCCTCGACCTCATAGATGTGCATCGCGCCCTTGTCGTCGGCCCACGGCCCCGCGGTGATCAACCGGCCCTGCTCGAGCAGCGCCTGAAGGTGCTCCCGGTGGGCCGGGCGCGCCTTCAGGCGGTCGTCCTCGTTCTTGAACTCGAGCAGTAGTACAAATCTCGCCATGGCCGTCACATTAGTACTAAGACGATCTTCGTGACGCTTGGCATCTAAGGTGGCGCCCGGGCCTGCCGGCCTGCTCGCGCGCCGCCCGCTGGCGTCTCGGGCCAGGTCGCCAGGTCGTGCAGCCGTTCGTCGGTCTCCTCGTGCTTCTTGGCGGAGGCGATCCCGGCGTACGCGCAGGGACTGCGCTCGCGCCCATCCCGCCCGGGTATGTCGCTCGACGAGCCGTAGGGGCTTCCGGTGGACGACGGCGTGGCGCTCGCCGACGCGGTCGTCCTCCTCGGTGTCACCGCGGTGGCGGCGGGCGCGCCCCGCCGCCGGACGGCGGGGGTGGCGGCGAGCCGGCCTGCGCTGGTGGACGGGCGGCCCGGGGTGGTGGCATGGCGTCCGGACGGCGGGCCGCCGCCGCTGCCGGTGTTCACCGGCGCCGGTGGGCGTATCACGGCCATCTCGATCGTGGCGGATCCGGGGCGGCTCGCCCGCGTGCACCTGGCGGAGCCTTGCCTGACGCGCGGTCCTCGGCGCGTTCAGCGGATGGTGTGACATGATCCCTGGCCCCGACTTGGAAATATCCGCTAATTGTGGGGCTTGGTGACATTCTGGCTGGCCTCTATATGGCGACCTTAATGTGAAGAAATGTGGCATCTATTCCTTGCAAGAGAAACGCCTGCGCGATGTGGTGCCGATGGGTAAACTCATGCGATCACTGCGGATGATCGGCCGTTCATTCGCCAATACAGTCGGCGCGTTTCGCAGTCAACTCGCCATGTGAAGAACCTATGGCCGCGCCGTTCCCCCGAGCCGGCCGTGCGAACGTCTGGAGGATGCCGTGAGTGTTCGTCCCGTGCAGACGGTGGAGGTCCCGGTGAGCGACGGCGGCGGCGACGTGGTGCGCGTCCAGATCAGGGAAGTGGACGAGGCGCTCATGCGGGTGGGCCGGGGCGACGGCGCCGTGACGCGGGCGGGACGCTCGCTCGGCCGCATGCTGGACACCGTACGTCCCGTCGCCGAAAGCTTCGTCACGCGCTTCACAGCACTTGAGAACGCGCCCGACGAAATGGTGCTGGAATTCGGGGTGTCGCTGTCGGCCGAGGCGGACGTGGTCATCGCGAGCACCGCGAGCGAGGCGAATTTCTCGGTGAGCCTGACATGGAAGCGGCCCGAGCGGCTGGAGGTGTCCGAGCGGTGACGGAGACGGCGCGGGCGTGGTCGGGCAGCCTGTACGACACCCTGGCCGCGGGCATCGTCCAGGTCAGGGGCGCCTCCTTGGGCGGTGCCGGCTTTCTCATCGCCCCCGATCTGGTGCTGACCTGTGCTCACGTGGTGTCGGACGCCCTGGGACCGCCCCGCCGGGAGGACGTCGCGGCGGGCACGCCCGTCATGGTGGAGCTGCCGCTCGCCGAGCCCCCGGCAGATGGCGGCCCGCGCCCGGGATGGCCTGCCGTGGTCGAGAACTGGGTGCCGATCAGGGCCGAGCGGACCGGTGACCTCGCCGTACTCCGCCTGCTGGAGCCCGTTCCCGGTGGTCGCCCGCTGCCGATGGCCGAGGCCGACGGCGTGCGGGGCGGGCGCGTACGTGTCGTGGGCTTCCCGCGTGACGCGCCGGGCGGCACCTGGTTCGAGGGCAGGCTGGGCGGCCCCACCGGAGAGGGCTGGATCGAGCTGTCCAGAGCCGGCGGGCAGACCGCGCACGTCAGGCCCGGCTTCAGCGGCAGTCCCGTCTGGGACGACGCCCTCAACGCGGTGGTCGGCCTCGTGGTGGCCGCGCAGCCGGTGGGGGAGGCGCAGCAGGCGTACGCGCTGCGCACCAGGACGATCGTGCGCGAGATCCCCGCGCTCGGCCCGGTCATCCGCCCGCCCTCGCCCTTCCGCGGCCTGAAGCCGTACCAGGAGGGCGACGCCGAGGTGTTCTTCGGCCGCGAAGACGACATCGCCGCCGTCGCCGCCGCCCTGTACGCCTCCCGCACCGTGACCGTCTACGGCCCTTCGGGCTGCGGCAAGTCGTCGCTGGCTCGGGCCGGCGTCGTGCCCAAGGTCCGGGCGGACGGGCATGACGCGCTGGTGTTCAACGCGGGCGACATCTCCTCGATGCGGTTCGTGCTGGCCACCGAGCTGTACGAGCTGTGCGGCCGGTCGTACGGGGTGGGCGAGATCGAGGGCTGGCTGCGCGGCCACGGGCTCGGCGACACCCTGCACCGCGTCCGCCGGGACGCGGCCGGCGACCTCATCATCGTCCTCGACCAGGCCGAGGCGCTGCTCAACCGCACCTCCGCCGAGATCGACGAGCTGATCGACGTGCTCTTCACGCCGGTGAACGGCGTCCGGGTGCTCGTCACGCTCCGCTCCGACCTCGTGGACGCCGTCCTGCGCCACCCCAGGCTGGGCCCGGCGCTGCTCGGCGGGCGTACGGTGCCGCTCGCCCCGATGACCGCCGGTCAGCTCGAAGAGGTCATCACCAAGCCGGTGGAGCGGCTCCCGGCGGTGTCGTACGAGCCGGGTCTGGTCCGCCGCATGCTGGACGACGCCGGCGACGAACCGGGCATCCTGCCGCTCCTCGGCTTCGTCCTCGAACAGCTATGGGAACGCCAGGACGGCGGGCACTTGCGCAACGCGGCGTACGAAGAGCTCGGCCGGGTCTCCGGCGCCCTGGAGCAGCACGCTGACCAGACGTGGAAGCGTCTCTTCGATGGCCGCCCGGAACGCCAGAGAGCCGCCCGGCGCCTGCTCACCCGGCTCGTACGGATGCTGCCCGACGGCGGCATCCTGCTCCGCCGCAGGCTCACCCGCGACGAGGTGGACGAGCAGCAGTGGCGCATCGCGACCGAGCTGGCCGAGGCCCGGCTGCTGGTGCTGCACGGCGGCGAAGGCGAGCAGGAGAGCGCCGAACTCGCCCACGAAGCCCTATCACCGCCTGGCCCGCGCTGCGGGACCAGGTGGAGAAGGACCGGCGGTTCCTGGCCGGGCAAGCGGAGCTGGAACAGGACCTGCGGCGGCACGAGCGCGGCGGCCCCCTGCTCACCGATGCGCAGCTCGCTGCGGTCGAGCAGTGGTCGGCCGGGCGCGAAGGGGATCTGACGGAGCAGCAGCGGCGCTTCATCGCCCGATCCCGGTCGTGGAACAGGGCGAGGCGGCGGCGGAACCAGGCGCTGGGGATTTCGCTTGTGGCGCTGGCCTCGATCATCGTGCCCCTGATAACTTTCGGCATCTCCCAGAGTCGGGCCACCGCGGAGAGGGAAAGGGAGAATACTTCCCGGGTTCTGGCGAGCTTTGCCGAGAGCACCGCCGACGACGACCCGGGGCGGGCGGCGCTGGCGGCCGTCGCCGCCTACCGGGTCGCACCCACTCAGGAGGCGGTAAACGCGCTGTTGCAGCGCTATGAGAAGCTCTCGGACGCCGTCTGGATGCTGTCGGGGTTCCAGGGGACACTTAGCGACATTGCCATGAGCGTCGACGGCTCAGTGGTGTTCGGCGTCTCCTCGGCCGGCCGGGGGACATTGTTCCACCGGCTGGCCCGCGGCAGGCTGCTGCGCAGGCAACTGAGCCTGCCGGGCAGATTGCTCTTTCCTCTGGTCAGCAGGGACGGTCGGCGGATTGCATACCTTGTGAGCGGCAGACGGTCCCTGTACTGGCACGATGTGCGCTATACCGAGCACGACATCGTCCTAGGGCCGGCGCAGCGGCTCCCCTCCGAGTCACCGGTAATGCAATTGAGTTCGATCATTGTCGCCCCCTTCTCGCCAAGTGCGCGGCGGATCGCGGCGGTTGAGACGGACGGGCGTGTCCGGGTGTGGGATCTCGAGTCACGGAGGCTCCAGAGCGTGCCAGAACGCCTGCCGAAACTGAAGAGGGTCTGGTTCGGTCCGGATGAGCACACGGTCGTCGGCACACTGCAGCAAAAAGAGAGCGTGCTGGTAAGAGCCGATCTACGCAACGGAGCTGTACGGATCCTTGAACGCGGCGAGCACGCGGTGGGAACGCCAGAGATCGAAGTCTCGGCGGACGGTAGCGTCGCGACCGTTTGTCAAGTGGTGGGCGCAGAACGCAGGGTCATATACCGAGTCCTCCGCGTCGCCGATGGGCAGGAACTGAACCGTTACGTGTCCCCCGACTCAAACGGCTCGTGTCATCTCATTGCCGCTTCGCCGACCGGTGACCGCGTTGCCGTCCAGAAGGGAGGCGGTGAGTGGACGATTATCGGTGGCCGGGCGAGTACATCGCCGCGACGTTTCAAGGGGCCGGAAATCCTCCGAAACCATGCAGGCCCTCTCCTCGGTACGTCGGAGGAGCCTATCGTTGTTCAGCTCAACGATGCCTCCGTGATCGGATGGCGGCTGCACGATGTGGCCGGGCCGGTCGCGTTCAGCCGGCCGGTGCTGTTCGAGGGTGGTGACTTCGTCGTGTTCCGCGCGGGGACGGCCACGAGTGAGACCGCGGACCGGTTGGTAGTCATGGAGGTTGAAGGCGAGGGGAGGACACTCGGCTTGGCGCGCATCCCGCCCGTGCCCTCCGACGCAGACCACCTGCTGGCCGTCAACCGGAGTGGGACGCTGGTGGCCGACGTGTCTGGCGCCAACAAGATCACCGTGTACAGATTGCCAGACCTGCATCAGGTGGCCGCGTTCACCATCCGCCCACCTCCACGCGACGATCTGATGTGGAAACCGTTACCCATCACCTTCTTCTTCATTTCCGACGACGAGATGGTGACGGCCTCCGGCACTGTGGTCGAACATTGGAACGTCCGCGACGGCCGACGTCTCTCCGCGCCCTTCGACCTGCGCCACGTCTTCAAAGACGGGAGTGCACTCGAGGACTTCCACGTACGGCCACACTACAAGCTAGGCCACGTCCAGGTCGCGCATTATGCAGACCGCAGTCTCCGCGTGGTACGCCTGGCGACCGGAACCGAGGATTCGACCCTGCGCATACGGGCGGGAGATAACATGCTGACCGCGGTGCCGGAGGCAAGCGGGCGCTATGCCATGGTGCTGACCAGCGGGACAATGGTCGAACTGTGGTCGGTGGCGGAGCGTACGCACCCCCGGAAGATCTTCAGCGGGCTTGGCCCCTTGCAGTCCACCGACTTCCAAGTAGATGTGTTGCCGGAGGACGACGACGGCAACCCGCGATTCTTCCTCGCCTCTGGACGTTTTGTCCGCTTCCTGCGGGTGACCGGCTCAGGCGAGGTCGACGTGACCACCTATTCTTTCGCCGCCCGACAGTCGTTTGTTTCGATGACTGATCAGGGCATGACGCTGCTGCGCGTCAAGGACGGATCCCTCGACGTGTTCCGGCTCGATCCGGAGCTATGGGCGTCCCACATGTGCGCCGTCATTGGCCGCGACATCGACGTGGAGGAGCGCCGCGGCCTGCCCCGCGATTTGCCGGCGACCGTCTGTCCGGCCGCCTGACGGGACTTGACTGCTCAAAGGGAGCGCACGAAAGCCTCCAGCACCTCCTCCACGGACCGCGCCGGACGCCCGATCGCGGACTCCAGCGCCGGGCTGGTGACGTCGAACTCGCCCTTGCGCGACGCCAGGAACATGGTGAGCAGGAACTCGGCGAGCGGCCGGGGCATGCCGCCGGCGGCCATCGCGGCCACCCACTCCTCGTCGTCCATGACGACCCGCTCGATGGTCCTGCCGGTGATGCGGCTGAGGATGGCGGCGACGTCGGCGAAGCCGAGCGTGCGGGGCGCGGTGAGCGGCGGAGTGATGCCGTCGAAGACGCCGTCCTCGGTCAGGGCGATGGCGGCGGCTTCGGCCAGGTCCTCGTGGGCGGTCCAGGAGACCGGGCCGTCCAGCGGCGCGGCCAGCCTGCCGGACTCGAGGGCCGCACGTACGTACATCTCCAGCGTGGAGGCGTAGAAGCCGTTGCGCAGGGCCGTGAAGGGGATGCCCAGCCGCTTGAGATGCTCCTCGGCGGCCGCGTGCACGGGCTGCGGTGCGAAGAGCGAGGCCGCGGAGGCGGCCTGGTGGCTGGTGTAGAGGACGCGCTGGGCGCCGGCCGCGCGGGCGGCGTCGATCGCGGCGGCGTTGGCGGGCACGGCGGCGTCTCCCCGGATGGAGGCGGAGATGACCAGGACGCGCTCGGCGCCTTCGAAGGCGTGCTTGAGCGTGTCCGGCTCGGTGAAGTCTCCGGTCCGTACGCGTACGCCGCGCTCGGCGAGGGCGGCGGCCTTGGCGGCGTCGCGGACGCTGATCCCGACCTTGTCGGCGGGCACACGCTCGAGGAGGCGGTCGAGGATCAGCGAGCCGAGGCGGCCGGTGGCTCCGGTGACGATCAGCATGGGTCGGCTCCAGTCTGCATGGGAGGTCGGAACGCATCACACGTTATCACTGATATTAACGTTGTTACTATCCCTGATATCGAAGTCCTCTGCCAACCGCAGTGAGGAGTGCGAACGCTGGGAGTATCATCGTTCACATGGCGCGGATTCAGCAGCGGCGTGACCTCACCCGCGAGCGCATCGTGATGACCGCGGCCCGCCTGCTGACCGAGGAAGGGCCGGCCGCGGTCACCACCCGCCGCGTCGCCCAGGAGGCCGGGCTCCAGCCGCCCGCCCTCTACCGCTTCTTCCCCGACAAGGACGCCCTGCTGGACGCCGCCGTCGAGCACGTCTTCGCCGAGCACGTGGCGCGCAAGCGGGCCGCCGCGCCCTCCGGCGACCCGGTGGCCGACCTGCGCGCCGGCTGGGACACCCAGATCGGCTTCGGCCTCGCCCACCCCCACGTCTTCAGCCTGCTGCTCGCCCGCCCGCGCGACACCCCGGCCCAGGCCGAGGGCCTGCGCATGCTGGCCGAGCTGGTGCACAGGATCGCCGTCGCCGGCCGGCTCAAGGTGAGCGAGGAACGCGCGGTCAACCTCATCCACGCGGCCGGCATCGGCACCGTCCACACGCTGCTGACCTTGCCGCCGGATAAGCAGGACCCGCGGCTGGCCGACGCCGCCTTCGACGCGGTCGCCCGCGCCATCCTCACCGACGGCACCGCCCCCTCCGAGGACCCCGCCGCCGTGATCGCCGCCTTCCGCGCCCTGCTCCCCGACCTGCCCACGCTCAGCAAGGCCGAAGCCGCCCTGCTCGACGAGTGGCTCCGGAGGTGAGGAGCAGGGCGGGCGTCTCCGATGTCCGGCCGTGGAGCCGGAGGCCGCCGCCGCGCGCGCCGGGGCGGTGCCGGTCGCGCCGGCCTCGATCGTCCTCGCGCTGCTCGCCGCCCGCAGGCTGCTGCGCCCGGTACGCCGCCTGCGCACCGCCACGGAACGGATGGCGGCCGGCGGCCTCGGCACGCGCGTCACCGTCACCGGCGACGACGAGCTGGCCGACCTGGGCCGCGCGTTCAACTCCATGGCGGCCACGCTCCAGGCCGACGCGGAGACGCTGCGCGCTATGGAGGAGCGGGCCCGCCGCTTCGCCGCCGACGTCTCCCACGAGCTGCGCACGCCGCTCGCGGCCATGTCGGCCGTGACCGGCGTGCTCGACGCCGACGCCGCCTCGGGACGGCTGCCGCCGGTCACCGCCGAGGCGCTGGCCCTGGTCTCCGACGAGACGCGCAGGCTCACCCGCCTGATCGAGGACCTCATCGAGGTGTCCCGCTTCGACGCCGGCGCCGCCGTGCCGCACCTCGACGAGGTGGATCTCGGCGAGCTGATCGGCAAGACGCTGGCGCTGCGCCACTGGGACGGCCGGGTCCGCACCGGCCTGCCGTCCGGCCTGCGGGTCCGGCTCGACCCGCGCCGCGTGGACGTCATCCTCGCCAACCTCATCGGCAACGCGCTGCGCCACGGCGGCCCGGACGTGTCGGTGAGCGTCCGCGTCGAGGCGGACCCCGAACGGGTGGCCGTCGTCGTCGCCGACGACGGCCCCGGCATCCCGGACGAGCTGCTGCCGCACGTCTTCGACCGCTTCACCAAGGGCGACTCCGCGCGCGGCCGCAGCGAGGGCAGCGGCCTCGGCCTGGCCATCGCCGCCGAGAACGCCCGCCTGCACGGCGGCGCACTCACCGCCGCCCCCGCCCCGGGAGGCGGCACCGTCATGACCCTCACCCTGCCCCGGCAGCCCGCCCCCTGACCAGTGGTCGTCCGGCTCGACCGGCGGTCCCTCGAAGAATTCGATCATGATTCACAGGATGAGCGGCGGCCGTGATGACCGCATATGATCGCTACATTGCTGGAGCTGTCCGGAAAGGCCCTTATGACCTACCCCCTCAGCCGCCGGTCCGCTCTGCTCGGAGCCGCGGCCGTGGCGGGCCTCGCCCTCGAGGGCGCAGCCGCCGAGGCGGGGACGGAGGCGGCGGTGGATGCTGCGGCGTTCGACAAGGCGCGCAGGCGGTGGGTGAGCCTGCTGGCCGGCGCCGAGTACGACCCCGCCTACGCCGACAAGACTCGAGCCGTCGAGGGGTCGGCGAAGGCGGTGCTGCGCAAGATGCGCTTCGACGGGCGCCGCCCCGGCCTCTGGCCCGACCTGCCGCTGCGCGATCCGAACACCGGCAACTTCAACCGTTCCTACAACCGCATGCGCGCGCTCGCGCTCGGCTGGGCCACCCCCGGCACCTCCCTCCACCGAGACCCCAAGGTGGCCGAGACCGCCGTCAAGGCGCTCGACTTCCTGTACGAGCACGCCTACAACGAGCACCTCGGCCGGCGCGGCAGCAACTGGTACTGGTGGGAGATCGGCGTGCCCCGCGCGCTCACCGACACCTGCGCCCTGCTCTACGACGGCCTGCCCCAAGACCGGCTCAGGCGCTGGCTGCGCCCGCTGCGCCGCTGGTGCCCCGACCCCGAGCGGCGCATCAGCCACCCCGGCGTCGTCGAGACCGGCGCCAACCGGGCGGGCAAGGCCATGGCCGTGGCGATGCGCGGCCTGCTCACCCACGACGACCGGCTGGTCCGGCGGGCCAGGAACGCGGTCGCCGACCTGCTGCGCCTCACCAAGGGGCCGGGCGACGGCTTCTACCGCGACGGCTCGTTCATCCAGCACGACATCTACCCGTACACCGGCAGCTACGGCGTCGACTACCTGGAGAGCGTGGCCCGGCTGATCGCCATGCTCGCCCGCTCCCCGTGGGAGATTCGCGGCATCGACGCGATCTACGACCTGGTGGACCGCTCCTTCGTGCCGTTCGTCTTCGACGGGCTGATGATGGACTGCGTACGCGGCCGGCAGATCTCCGTGCAGGGCCACCGCGACCACCACTCCGGCCAGAAGACCATCGAGGCCATCCTGACCCTGCTGGACACCGCCCCCGAGAAGCACGCCAAGCGGTGGCGGCCCATGGTCAAGGGCTGGCTGGCCCGCAACCAGGCGGTGCCGTACCACACGCTCGCGCCGCTGGCCAGCGTCGCGCGGGCGGACGCGCTCTTGCGCGACCCGTCGGTGCCGGTCGGGCCGCGCATCACCGGCACGTACGTCTTCGCCGACATGGACCGGGTCGTGCACCGCCGCCCCACCTGGGCGTACGCGATCAGCATGAGCTCCAGGAGGATCGGCGCCGTCGAGGCCATGAACAGGGAGAACCTGCACGGCTGGTACACCGGCGACGGCATGACGTACCTGTACACCTCCGACCTCACGCACTGGAGCGACGAGCTGTGGCCGACGATCGACCCGTACCGGCTGCCCGGCACCACCGTCGATCGGCGTAAGCGCGCCGACCTGCGCCACGGCACCCGCAGACGCCCGCCGACCCCGTGGGCGGGCGGGGTGGCGCTGGACGGCGAGTACGGCCTGGCCGCGATGAAGCTGATCGGCGACGGCTCGTCGCTGCGCGCGAAGAAGGCGTGGTTCCTGCTCGACGACGCGGTGATCGCGCTCGGCGCCGGCATCACCGCCTCCGACGGCCGCCGCGTGGAGACGATTGTCGAGAACCGCAACACCCACCACGCGCATCCGCCGCTGTCGCGCGGCGACGGCTGGGTGCACCTGGACGGCGTCGCCGGGTACGCGCTGCTCGACGGCGCCGAGCCGAAGGTGCTGCGGGAGAAGCGCACCGGCCGCTGGCGCGACATCGACAAGGGCGCCACCACTGGAGGCGACACCACCCCCGTCACCCGCCACTACACGACGATCGTGCTCGACCACGGCGTGGACCCGCGCAGGGCGCGCTACGCCTACGCCGTGCTGCCCGAGGCGTCCGTCACCCAGACCGCCGCCTACCAGGGGCGGGTGCAGATCCTCGCCAACTCCGGCACCGTGCAGGCCATCTACCGCGACGGCATGGTGGCCGCCGTCTTCTGGAAGGCGGGCACGGTCGAGACCGACGAGGGGCCGCTGAGCGCGGACGGGCCGTGCGCGGTGATGCTGCGCCGCGAGCAGCTCGAGGTGCGCCTCGCGGTCGCCGACCCGTCGCGGACGGCCGAAGATGTGAAGCTCACGCTGCCCTGGCGGATCAAGTCGGTCGTCAAGGCCGACCGGGGCGTGCGCAGGTCGAAGGGCGCGCTCAAGGTCGAGGTCGCCGGCACCCGCGGCCACGCCCGCACGGCCGTGCTGAACGTCTGATCGCACGAGGGGCGAGCGCCCTGTCGAGAGAGCCGGGGCGGCTCCGACTACCAGGTGACAGCGGCCGGAGCGGACGAAGGGGCACCATGAGCTGGCGGCCCGGCGCGCCAAGGAGGCCGCGGGCGGCAAGGACGTCCTGGTGCTGGGCGCGCCCGCCTGCGGGGTCGCCGCCTTCCTGCGCTACCGCGTGCGGTGAGGGGCGCCGCCGCCCGCCGGTGCCCGGGCGGCGGCACGCGCGGCCGGGTCAGCGCCAGCGCAGGAAGTCCACCGTGTCGTTGTCGCCGGGCGGCTCCTCCAGCGAGCGGCCCGGCAGGAGCAGCCTGATCCTGATCCGCCGCAGATCGACGAGGACGGCGGTGGAGCCGGTGCGGTTGACCCAGGAGGAGATGTTGTTCGCCGCCGTGGAGGAGCCGCCGACGCCGCCGGGCATCGGCAGGTCGAACAGGTCGACGTCGAAGCCGGCCCGGACGCCGTAGGCGGGGCCGCTGCGGTTGTAGTCGCGGTACAGGCACAGGGTCGCCCACGGGCAGGGCTGGCCGTTGGCGAGCCGGAAGACGCCTTCCGGCAGCGCCACGCGGGGCGCGGCCTGGGCGGAGGGCGTGGCGGCCGTGACGGCGGCGGCGACGGCGAGGCCGGCCAGCAGACGCGTGGCGATGGTGGTGATGCGGCGCATCGGGGTGTTACCTCCGTGGGAGTGCTGCGTTCTGACGACCTCACCTTCTCGCAACGGTTTGCATTTGAACAGTTACACACGGTGACATCGCGCAGCTCATGGCGGTACGCCGACCTGGCCGAGCCGTCACCTTGGCATTCGACCGTGATCGAAGCGTTACCACGCCCGCAGGCGGATTCCGTTTCCCGGCCGAACCTGAGGGCAGTCGCGGTCCCATGGCTACACTTCTTTGGATTCTCGCCGTCATCCTCGTCGTCGCCGGTGTCTACGTGCTCCTGGCGCGCCGCGACATCCTGTGGGGCATCGTCCTCATCGTGGTCGGGCTGCTGGTCGGCCCCGGCGGGGTGAGCATCTTCAACGTCTGACGCCCGGCACGACCGGGCCCGGCGGGCGCGCACCCGGCCGCTGTTCAGCGCGGCCTGATGCTCGCCCGTACACCACCGTCCCCCGCACACCCCCTCGAGACCCCGCCGACGAACACGACGCCAAGATGACCGTTCTCATGGAGAACGTGCGCCATCAGAGCAGGACCGGTTTCCGGAAGTTCGCGAGGCGCTCGGCCGCGAGCGGCCGCAGGAGCCGGGCGAGCGCATGGCCGAGGCCAGGAGCCAGGCGCCCCGCGATCCCCTGAGGATTCTCAGCGCCGCCGAGTGACCCCCTGACCGTTCACGGGACCGCGCCGCCGAGGCGCGGTCCCGCCGCATGTCATCGCATGCCCTGCCGTTCCCGCAGGACCGCGACGCCGTCGCCGGCCGGCGCGTCGCAGTACGCCGCCCGCCCGGCCATGGCCATCACCAAAGCCGCCGTGCTCCCCGGCACCTCAGGCCCGTCGCCGGTCGCGAACCGCCCGTCGTCCGCGGTGAGCCGCAGCCCGGCGACGCGCCGCTCGCCGGGCAGCGCCATGCCGGAGCCCGCGCCCGCCGCGCGAGTCCATACCCCTCCACCGGTACGACAGCGATGACATCCGGATGGCTATAACCGGAGTATGAATCTCCAGCAGTTGCGGTATGCGGTGGCCCTCGCCGATGAGCTCCACTTCGGGCGGGCGGCCGCGCGGGAGGGCGTGCGGCAGCCGCCGTTCAGCCGGCAGATCGGCAGGCTGGAGGAGGAGCTGGGCGTGCTCTTGTTCGAGCGGACGACCAGGCAGGTGCGCCTGACCCCGGCGGGCGAGGCGTTCGTCGCCGAGGCCCGCGCCGCGCTCGCCCACGCCGGCCGGGCGGCGGAGACGGCCCGGCGGGCGGGCAGGGGCGAGAGCGGGCGGCTGGCGCTCGGCTTCGTCGGATCGGCGGCCAACGCCGCCCTGCCGAAGGTGCTGCGCCGCTTCCGCGCCCGCTACCCCGGGGTGAACGTCGAGCTGCGCGAGCTGCCCACCGCCCAGCAGGCCGAGGAGCTGCGGCAGGGGCGGCTCGACGTCGGCCTGCTGCACGCGCCGCTCGCCGGTCCCGCCGCCGAGGAGCTCTCCACCCGGACGGTGGCCAGGGAGCCGCTGCTCGCCGCGCTGCCCGCCCGTCACCCCCAGGCGGCGCGGACGTCGCTGCCGGTCGCGGCGCTCGCGCGGGAGCCGTTCGTGATGTTCCCCCGCCGGTACGGTCCGGGGCTGCACGACCAGATCACCGGCGTGGCGCGGGCGGCCGGGTTCGAGCCCAGGATCGTCCAGGAGGCCGTGCAGATGCAGACCATCGTGGGGCTGGTGGCCGCCGGGATCGGCGTGTCGATCGTGCCCGAGTCGGTGGCCAGAGTGCGCGGGGGCGACGTCGCCTTCCGCCCGCTCGCCCCACCGGCCAGGGCCGTGACGCTGGACCTGGCCTGGCGCACCGGCGACGTCAACCCCGTGGTGCGGAACTTCCGCTCGCTGTTCGGCGGCGCCGCTACCCGAGCCAGCGGGTGATCTCGGCGACCAGCCGGTCCCGGCCGCGCTCGGCGCGGTCCAGGTGCGCGTAGTGCGTCGCCCCCTCCAGCCGGACCGCGCGCACCTCGCGGGCGCTGCCCAGGTCCGCGACGAGCGTGGTCACGTCGCCCTCGCGGGACCAGAAGTCGTACTCGCTGCGCAGCACGAGCGTCCGCGCCGTGATCGTGCGGGCGTCCCAGAGCTTGCGGCCGGTGGCGAGGTGGAAGCTGTCCTTCATGGCGCCGGTGGGTGAGCGGAAGCTGGGCGGTTCGCGGTCGCCGGACGTCGGGTCGCTCGCCAGGGCCTGCTCGACGTACGCGGCGGCGATCCGCGGGTCGCGCCACGCCGTCCTGTCCTCGACCGGGATGCTGTCATCCCAGCTCGTCAGCAGGCTCGGGCCGGTCGAGAGCCGGTACGCGCCGTGCCGGGCGTCGTCGAAATGTCCTGGCCGGTCCGGGTCCTCCCACTGCGAGCCGCGGCCGAGGGTCGGATGGCCGTCCAGCTCCCCGTACAGGCTGTTGTAGATCACCAGGCTGTCGACGCGGGACGGGTGCTCGCTCGCGTACCAGGCCGCCCAGTGCCCGCCGGTCGCCCAGCCGACGATGCCGACCCGCCGGTGGCCCGTCGTCTCCCGCAGCCAGTCGACGACCGACGCGATGTCCTCCACCGCCTCCTCCCCGGTGACCGCAGGCGGGTTCTCCGACGCGGGCTCATCGAACGAGGCCGGCCGGTCCGATGCGCCGTAGCCGCGCGCGTCCATGATGAACACCCGATGCCCGCGGCGGGCCAGGTCCGCCGCCAGCGACCCGCGGCGTACGGGCAGGTCGAACGACGCGATGCCGGGCACCCGGGCGCCGTGCAGCAGCAGCACCGGACGGCCGCGCGGCGGGCCGTCCCGCCGGACTTCGCGCACGCCGAGCAGCCCGGCTTCACCGCGCACCTTCCAGTCCTTGCGCACCACGCCGTCCTCCACCGGCGGCGGGGACAAGGCGGTGGCGGCGGCCAGGACGAGCGACAGGATCACCTTCATCATGCCGTCAGCATGCCGCCCGGATGATCACGCGGGCCGATTGTGCGCGCGATCGGGCATCATTGATCCGGTACGGATATCAGTGCGGGCGGCCGGCCGCACAGCGCATTCCTGAGCGGGGGAGGTCAGCTGCGCGGCGCGTACATGATGACGAGCACGCCTGCCAGGCAGAGCAGCGCGCCGATGACGTCCCAGCGGTCCGGGCGGAAGCCGTCCACCACGATGCCCCAGGCCAGCGAGCCCGCCACGAACACCCCGCCGTAGGCGGCCAGGATGCGGCCGAAGTTCGGGTCCGGCTGGAAGGTCGCGACGAAGCCGTACAGGCCGAGCGCGATGACGCCCGCCCCTGCCCACAGCAGGCCGCGCTGCTCCCGCACGCCCTGCCAGACCAGCCAGGCGCCGCCGATCTCGGCGAGCGCGGCGAGGGCGAACAGCAGCAGTGAGCGCAGGATGGTCATGGCACGTAGTACACCGCACGGGAGGCGGCGTTCACCCGCCGGGGCGGTGATGATCCGCGACCCCTCGGCTGCAAGGCGCTCCATCGCGCGGTCGGGCTCGGCGCGCCGGCGCCTGCCCCCGGCCCGGCGGTGGCGGGCGCCGGGGCGGGCGGCCGGTGAACCGGAGGCGGGGGCCGTGCGTACCCGTGTACACGCGGCCCGGGAGCCACGGGCCGGCCTCTGAGCGGTGGCGGGAGCGTGCATGGCGGTTTCCTTGAGGGTGGAGGCGCGGACGGGCGTGCGGCGCGGCGCGCGCCGGTACCCGGCGCTGGTCGCCGGTGCCTTCATCGGGACGGGCGTGCTGGTGCTGGTGGCGGCGCTGCGGTTCGGCGGGGGAGCGGGCGCCCCGCGGATCGCCGGGCTGCCGACGGCGGGCCCGGTCACCGAGTGGGGGCTGCCGCTGGCCCGGCTGGCGTACGAGGTGTGCGCGGCGGCCTGCGTCGGCACGCTGCTCGCCGCCTGCGCTCTGGCCCCGGCCACCGCGCCGGAGCGCGGCCGCTGCCTGCGCGCCGCCGGATGGTGGGCGCTGGGCTGGGCGTTCTGCTCGCTGCTGACCTACCTGCTGACGTTGTCCAGCTTCATCCCGATGCCGGTGGCGAACCTGCTGGCCGAGCCGGGGATGCTCGGCTTCGGGGCGGGGCTGCCGCAGACGCGGGCGCTGCTGCTGGTGGTGGGGATCACGTTCGTGGTGGCGACGGCGACGATGGCGCCGCGCCTGCCGCGATGGCCGCCGCTCGCGTTCGCGGTGGCGGGGCTGCTGCCTCCCGCGTACGTCGGCCACGCCGCCTCCGCGGGCGACCACGACCTCGCCGTGTCCGGCCTGATGGTGCACCTGGCGGCGATGGCGCTGTGGGTCGGCGGGCTCGGCGCGGTGCTGGCGCACTTCCGCCGCTCGGGCGACCTGCCGGTGGTGCTGCGGCGCTTCAGCGCGGTGGCGCTGTGCTGCTTCGCCGCCGTCGCGTTCTCCGGCGCGGTCAGCGGCTGGGTGCGGCTCGGCACGCCGTCCGACCTGTGGGAGACGCCCTACGGGCTGCTTCTCCTCGGCAAGATCGTGACACTGGCGGTGCTCGGGTGGTTCGGCTGGACCCATCGCCGCCGCACGGTCGCGGGCGTCGCCGATCGCGGGGTGCGCAGGACGTTCGTCAGGCTGGCGGCGGGCGAGCTGGTCGTGATGGCGGCGGCGCTGGGGCTGGCGGTCGGCCTGGCCCGTACCCCGCCGCCGGGCGGCGACGGCGGCGGTCACGCCCATCAGGCCCTGGAGTACGCGCTCGCGCCGTTCTCGCCGGCCGCGCTGATCACCGAGGTGCGGCTCGACCCGCTGCTCGTGCTGCTGCTCGCGGTGCCCGCCGCCGTGTACCTGATCCGGGCGCGCCGGGCGCCCGGCCGGACGCGCGCCCGCACCGCCGCCTGGTACGCCGGTCTCGCCCTGGCCGCGCTGGTGCTGATCGGCGGGGTGGGCGGGTACGCGCGGGCGATGCTGTCGGCGCAGGCGCTGCAGCACGCCGTGCTGGCGCTGCCCGTGCCGCTGCTGCTCGCGGCCGGGGCGCCGGCGGCACGCGCGACGTCCCGGACGCTCGCCGGGCGTCCGGTCAGCCCGCGCCTCCTCGCCCTGCTCGCCGCCGCCTGGCCCGCTCTGGCGTTCTCCCTGTACGGCACGGGCTGGCTCGCCTGGTCGGCGGCCGGTTACGCCGAGCACCTGGTCACCGAGCTGCTGTTCCTCGGCGTGGGCCTGCTGACGGCCTGGGTGCTGGTCGGCCCGGACCGGCCGGCCGTGCCGGTCGCCTGGCGTCGCAGGCTGGCGGCGGTGGCGGGCCTGACGTATCTGGGAGCGGGCGCGTACCTGCTGCTCGGGTCGCCGGTCGCGGCGCGCTGGTTCGCGCTGGTCAGGCCGCACGATGCTCCCGACCTCATCACCGACCAGTATCTGGCGGGCGCGGTCTTCCTGATCGTGCCGCTCCTCGCGCTCGCGCCGGCCGTCCGGCTCCTGCGCTCCGGCGGCCCGGCCGCGGGGGAGTGAGCGTTCCGTTGACGCGCGCCCGGGGGACGTATCGAATCTACATTGTAAAGGCGCGGGGGTTTCAGCCGTACGACCGCCCGGTCCGCCGCTCATGAGCGGCGAGGGCTTCGAAGGCTGTGGTCAGGGAGGGGGTCAGGGCGGCGAAGAGGTTGTGTCGTTCGCCTCGCGTCCTCCTCACGGCGTGGAGGGCGGGCGTCCGATCCGGGGCGAAGACGATGACGCCCGCCACCGGCTCGCGGCTGTACGGGGCCAGCCGGTCGGGGAACTCCGGCAGCCGCGACGTGGGCGGCGGCCCCGGTGCCGCTTCGATGCCCTTGCGGATGTGCTCGTAGTCATCCTTCCCCATGGGCGGGACGAAGAGAACGAGGCGTTGCGGCGGCAGCAGGCGCAGCGCCTGGACGAGCTCCCACATCGTGCCCTCGCTGGTGCCCAGGGTGAGCACGGTCAGCCGGGAGCGGAGCATCAGCTCGCGTACTGGCTCCTGCCAGGCGTTCTCCGGCTCTTCGGGGAGATACAGACGAAAGGCTCCCACGTGGGGCAGCCGCTCACCCGGGGCGCCGACCGCGACCATCGGCCCGACCGGGCGGAGGACATCGGCGATGTGCTCTTCCGCCGAGCGTCTTGACAGCAGGAACCCCGTGGTGGCGCCCACGATCCCCGGCAGCGGGTACTCGTGCATCGCGGTGCGTTGCCGGTCGTCGTCGAAGGGCCTCAGGTACAGGACGTACGAGCCGGCCTCCAGCATCGTGGGGGAGGGGATGACGCGGGCCCGCAGCCGGCGCGCCACCAGGAGGATCCTCCTGCCTTGCGTGAAGATCCAGCCGCCCAGCACCATCACCAGGAACGCCAGGTAGAGGCTCCACCAGGCGTCCTGCTCGTCGTCCATCACCACCCTCATCCCGTCGAGTGAGAGCGTGAGCCCGGCCAGGCACAGCAGCCATGCCACCGGCCACAGCACCACGCCCTTCCACGCATCCGGCCGCGCAGGCCGGGAGGGAAGGCGGGGCGCTGGCGGCCGGCGGGCGAGTTTCAGCAGCTTGCCGCCGTAGGCCGTGACGAACAGCCCGCACAGCCCGAACAGGAAGCCATTGGTGGCGAACCAGCCGGGGTAGGCGTGGGGATCACGGGTGATCATGCCCGGGACGGTGGTGCCGGCGAAGCCGGTGAGGAGCAGCACGTACCCGAGGAGCCGCAGCCCTGTCCGGGGAGACGTGTTCTGTCCCGGTCCGGGCACCCTGTCGTGGGGGAGGGGGTGGCGGAAGTCCCATGCCCCGTGCCAGCTCAGCCGGACGCCCTGCTGCGGAAGCCAGAACGTCAGCCCCAGCAGCAGGGTGCCGATCGAGATCGCGTAGGGCCACCACTCGCGCCAGAGGTCTGGGACGTGCGAGGTCGCTGCCCACGGTATCGCAGAGAAGATCAGCAGTGCCGTGACCGGGTAGTACGTCCTGAGCAGTAGCCCCAAGACCTTCTGGCGGTGGCGTCGTTCGGTGAGGCCGACGATCGCCAGCAGACAGATGCTGGAGACGAGTACCCAGCGCAGCACGCGAGCCGGCGTTGGATCCCATGTGTTCAGAATGAAATCCACCAGCTTGTGAGGAAAAAGGTCGATCTCCATGGATTCCCTTTGAGCTCCGCGACATCGGGAACTGTAGGGGGCCGAGGTCTGCCTACGTGCTGGTACGTGGAAATTCGGGCCCTTGGGAATCCTTTTTCAGAAGAGCGCCGACGTGCATGTCGGTGCATAAGCTGCGCTCGGTGTCTTTAGCCGTTTATCACATTTCGGCGGTGGTCTCGCGGACGAAGTAGACGCCGTCGGCCGCGGCGATGTGAGCGGGGTCCAGCGGGAAGTACGCGAAGTCGGACGAGACCCGCGGGCTCAGCCCGGAGACGGCGGTGGCGAGTTCGGCGCCGTCGAGGAGGCAGCGGTCCCAGGGGAGACCGGCCATCAGGCCCTCCACGGTGCCGGGCGCGGGGGCGTCGCCGGAGACCGTGCCGAGCGCCGAGGCCAGGAAGGCGTAGCCGTCGCCGAGGCGGGTGCCGGCGATCGCGCCCGCGCTCGACCAGCGCAGCACCTCCTCGCCGAACGGCATGCGGGCCTCGTGCCGCTGCAGGTGCAGGTTGTGGGAGAAGACCAGGGCGGGGCCGTGCCGCTCGGCGATCGCGACGAGGTTGGCGGCCATCATCGCATCGCGCAGGGCCGACAGGCGGCCCCAGCGGGCGGGTGAGTCGTCGGCCAGCCAGTAGTGGTAGCGGAGCAGGCCGGTGGCGGTGCGGGCGTACAGCTCGGCCCGCTCGCGGTCCTCGGCGCTGAGCCGCGGGGCCTGCATGTCGAGGCAGGCGGCCAGGTCGTCGGCGACGATGCGCAGCTCGACGGCCTCGGGGGAGCGGCCGATCGAGCGGGCGGGGTTCATGGCCGACTCCTCGTCCTCCCAGCGCTCGTCGGCGCCGAGCAGCGCCTCGAGGGTCTCGCGGGTGCAGGGCAGCGGCTCGTGGAGGAGGTCGTACAGGCCGGTCAGCGCCTCGCGCGGGCTGCGCGCCCAGTATTCGAGCGGGCCGTCGAAGCCGAAGAAGCGCAGCTTCTCGTCGTGCTCCTCGTTGTGGGCGCGCATCCACTGGACGAGCTCGCGGTTGCCGGACATGGCGCCGAAGCCGTGGCTGAAGCCCTGCTCCATGACCTCGTCGAGGCTGCCCTTGCCGGTGGTGACGTGGTCGTCGACGATGCGCGCCTTGAGGCAGTCGATCTCGAGGGCGATCGCACGGTAGCCCTCGTGCTCGACGAGGTGGGGGAAGAGCTCGTTGCGCAGCGCGCGCAGCTCCTTCACGCGGTGGGTGGCCTCGCCGAGGCCGAGCAGGCGGGGGCGGGAGGGCAGGGAGTCGAGGAACGCCGACAGGGCCGCGCCGTCGAGGGGGTGCGCTGTGTCCTTGATGTCCATGCATTCAACGCTATCGTAGAACCTCCGGTGTAACCTTGGCCGACAATGCGACTGGCCGAGCCGGTGAAAGTCTCAACCGTGTCGTTCAAGGGAGCCTGCGCCGGGCGACGCCCGGTTGCCTTCGCCGGCGTCGTGCGCGTCGCGGATCCTTACCGGCGGGAACGCCGACGGTGTGGTCAGCCGGTGAAACGGTCGCGGCCGGGCCAGGCGACGTCGTCCACCGAGAGGAACGGCGCGGCCGCCACCGCGGCCGGGGTCATCCCGCTGAACGCCACCACGTCCCGGTGCAGGTGCGACTGGTCGGCGTAGCCGCTGTCGGCCGCCGCCGAGGCGGGGTCCTGCCCGGCGGCGAGCCGGTGCACGGCGTGATCGAAACGGATGAGGCGGGCCGCCCGCTTGGGCGTGAGGCCGGCCTGCGCGCGGAAGCGGGACCACAGCCGCTTGCGGCTCCAGCCGACCTCGTCGCCCAGCCGCTCGACGCGGATCCGCCCCCGGCGGGCCATCATCCGCCGCCAGCAGTGCGCCACCTCCGGGTCCACCGCCCTGCGGGCGTTCTCGCGCCGCCTGATCAGCTCCGACTCGGCGATCGCGAACCGCTCCTCCCACGTCGGGGCGGCGGTGAGGCGTTCCTGGAGGCGTGCGGCGTCGCGCCCCCACAGCTCGTCGAGCGAGACCACCGCGCCGCCCAGCTCCGGCGCCGCGCCCAGCAGCTCGTGGGCCAGCAGCGGCGACAGGCGCAGCTGCAGGCAGGAGGTCTCCCTGGTCAGCCCCCGCCCCCGCAGCCCGTGGGGTGCGAGGCCCGAGACGACGCGCCCGCTCTCCCGTGCGCCGAGGTCGTCCTCGATGACGAACGACGGCTCGCCCAGCTCGATGAGGACCGTCACCGCGGGATGGGGCACCAGCGCGAGCTCGTGATACTCGTTGGCGTTGTCGCTGAAGCCCGCCATCGCCAGCCCCCGCAGGCGGACCGGGCGCGACGGGACCGTGATGTCCCACCGCGGCCCGCGGACCGGTTCCGCCGTACGCACGCCGCCATCGTACGTCCCGAGATCACCGGCGACTTCCCGTACGGGAACCGCGCATGTCAGGATGCTCGGCATGTCGCAACGCGCCCTCAGCTTCGGCACGATCGCCGCCGCCTACGAACGCTTCCGGCCCGGCTATCCGGACGAGCTGGCCGACCTGGTGCTGGCGTACGCGGGCCGCCCGGTCGCGACGGCGCTGGAGATCGGGGCGGGGACCGGCAAGGCCACGCGGCTCTTCGCCCGCCACGGCGTGGCCGTCACCGCCACCGACCCCGATCCGAACATGCTCGCCGAGCTGCGCAGACACGTCCCGGCGAACGTCACCACGGTGCGGGCCGCGTTCGAGGAGCTGCGGCTCGGGGAGACGTACCCGCTGGTGTACGCGGCGGCGGCGCTGCACTGGACGGACCCGGGCGAGCGCTGGCCCCGCATGGCCGCGCTGCTGGAGCCCGGCGGCGTGTTCGCCTCGGTCGGCGGGCCGCTGCGGCTGTGCGACCCGGCGGTGGCGGAGGCCGTGGCCGAGGTGCGGAGGCCGTTCATCGCCGAGGACTCGATCCCGGCCCCCGACGGCACGCCGCCTGACGCGCCCATGCTGTGGCCGGGCAGCGAGCTCGAGCGGTCGGAGTGGTTCCGCGACGTGCGGCAGGAGGTGATCCCGCGGCGCCTCGTGCTGAGCGCCCGCGACTACGCCGGCCATCTGTCCACCATCTCGGCGTACCTGATGTTGCCGGACGAGCAGCGGGAGCAGGTGCTCGCCCGCATCCTCGAGGTGCTGCCCGAGACCGTGGAGCTGACCGGCGACCTCACCGTCCACCTGGCTCGCCGCATCGGCTGACCAGGGGGAAATGCGCAGGTCGCGAGCACGCGGGGCGGGCGTCAGGCGCGCACGGGCGTCATGCGCGGATGCGGGCGGCGAGCAGGGCGACGTCGTCCTCGGCGCTCTCGCCCACCATCGTCCGCACCACCGCGTCGCAGAATCGTTCGAGCGGCAGCGCGGCGGCCGCCTCTAGGGCTGTGCCGAGCCGGTCGATGCCCGCCTCGATGTCGGCCTCCCTGGTCTCGATCAGGCCGTCGGTGTAGAGGACGATCCTGCTGTTCGGCGGCAGGTCCACCTCGATCGAGTCGAACCCGCCGAACCCGAGGCCGATCGGCGTGCCGGTGGGCGGGCGCGGGAAGGAGACGCGGCCGTCGGGGTGCACGACGGCGGGCGGCGGATGCCCGGCCGAGGCCAGCCGGCAGCGTCCGGTGGCCGGGTTGTAGACGACGTACAGGCAGGTGGCGCCGGCCATGCCGAGGCGTGTCCCCGGCGGGTCGGAGTTCTCGTCGGCGAGCCGGATCAGCAGGTCGTCGAGGCGGTCGAGCAGCGCGCAGGGCGGCTGGTCCACGTATGCGAGCGTGCGCACCGCCATCCGCAGCCGCCCCATGGTGGCCGCCGCGTGGATGCCGTGGCCGGTCACGTCGCCGACCACCAGCGCGAGCCGGCCGTCCGGCAGCGGGATCGCGTCGTACCAGTCGCCGCCCACGTCGTGCACGTCGGACGGCAGGTAGCGGGAGGCCAGATCGACCGAGTCGATGCCGATCAGGCGCGGCGGCAGCATGTTGCGCTGCAACGCCAGGGCGGCGGTGCGCTCGCGGGTGTACTGGCGGGCGTTGTCCAGGCTCAGCGCGGCCCTGGCGCCGAGCCCTTCGGCGAGCCCGAGGTCGCTCGCGGTGAACGGCACCCGGTTGTCGGTCCGGACGAACACCGCGACACCGAGGATGTCGCCGCGCGCTTTGAGCGGCACGATGATCAGCGAGTGCATGCCGACGGCGTGGATGATCCTGGCCCGGTCGGGGTCCTGGTCGAGCCAGGTGCCCGGCGCGGTGTTCAGGAACGGCTCGAAGTGGGAGCGGCCCGATGCCAGCACGGCGGTGAACGGCGACGACGGCGGCACGAACACCGCCTCGCCCCGCTCCCACAGCGACTCCGGCAGCCCGTCGTGGATGGAGGCCACGCCGGCCCGGTAGAAGGCGGGCACGCGCATCTCGGTCGCCTCCAGCCGCTGCAGGGGCTCGACACCGGGCAGCACCGCCTCGGCCAGGTCCACGGTGACGTAGTCGGCCAGCGCCGGCACCGCCAGGTCGGCCAGCTCCTGCGCGGTGCGGCGGACGTCGAGCGTGCTGCCGACGCTGATGCTGGCCTCGTGCAGCAGGGTCAGCCGGTCGCGGGTGTGGCTGTGTCCGATGTCCAGCACCATCGAGCACAGGCCGACCGGGCGGCCGTGCTCGTCGTCGAGCCGGAAGAACGAGGTGGACAGCTTGTGCTCGTCGTGGCGGCCCGGCGACGTCCAGTGCGCCTCGCGGTCGATCTGCGGTACGCCGTCGGCGAGCACCTGCAGCATCGCCTCGCGGGCGGCGCGGGCGTCCAGGCCCGGCTCGGGGTCCGAGAGGCGGCGGCCGACCTGGTAGTAGGGGAACACGTGCTGCAACGCCTGCGCGGCCCTGTTGCGCCAGACGCAGCGCAGGTCGGTGTCCCAGATTGCGATCGCCATGGGGGTGCGGTTGAGCAGCGGCTCCAGGAAGGGGCGCATGGCGGGCAGCTCGGCGGCCGGGGCGCGGGGCTCGTCCGGCGGCGCGCCGTCGAGGCGGACGAAGACGCGCCCGCCCTCAGGGTTGCGGATCTCCAGCAGGCCTTCGCGCCTGTCCGCTTGCGGGGATGCGGGGAAGAGGAGTTGCGCCAGCTCGCGGCCGAGCGCCGTCTGGAGCGGGATGCCGAGCAGGTCCTCGGCGGTGCTGCTCCAGCCCGTCACGGCGCCTCCGGTGTCGATCGTGACGACCGCCGGCTCCTTGCTGGGCCGGTTCACGGGTGTGCCCATGAGGCATCCATATCCCGCCCAAGCTGGAAATATGCCGCTTTACCTGCGCAAATGGATCCGCCGCCCGGAGTCGCCCCGTCCCGCGTCGCCCCGTCCCCTGTGGCGCCGTCTCGCGGGTGGCCCCGGGGCGGGACGCGGTTCTGCGTGCGGCACGCGCGGGATCGGGGCGGGGCACGGTCCTGCGGGCCGGACGCGCCGGACGGGGCGCGGTCCTGAGGCACCGTGGACGCTGGACTTGAGCGCGGTGCTGGGGCACCGTACGCGGCGGTGAGGGCGCGGTCCCGGGGGGTGCCGCGTGCGCCGGGTCTTCCCCGGCGCACGCGGCGGGTCGTCGCCGGTCGGTCAGGTGAGTTCGATGTAGTCCAGCTCGGCGTAGCCGGTGCCGCCGGAGAAGTACGGTGACCCCTTGGCCAGCCGGATCACGTTGTATCCGGCGCGCAACGACACGGTGGTGCTGACGGTGGCGCCGAACTGCCCCCATGAGGGCGTGGGCGGGTAGCTGACCGTGGTCCACGGCCCGCCGTTGTAGGCGAGCCCCTGCGTGGCGGTCTCCCCGGTGGCGTTGGCGTAGCCGATGGTCAGCGTGTACGTCCGCGCGGTCGGCACGTTCACCACGAAGTCCACGTAGCTGTCGGTACGCGGCGTGCCGGAGTTGTCGATCCGCCCCACGTAGCCGCCCGCCGAGGCGCTGGAGGAGGTGAGGCGCTGGGCGCGGAAGACGGAGGCGTTCTCGGCCTCGTAACGCTGCTGGTAGGCGGGTACGCCCGAGGCCGGCTCGACGAGCAGCTGGTAGGCGCTGGTCGCGTCCATGTCGGGCACGGAGACGCTGAGCCGCCCGTCACTGACCTCCCGGGTGGAGGTGGAGACCACGGTGGGCGCGGAGACGGCGGTGAAGCGCCCGCCGGCGGGCGTGGACAGCAGCGTGACGCGCACGCTGGAGCCGAGCGCGCCGATGCCGGTGAGCTCGACGGTGTTGGTGCCCGACTCGTTGCCGAAGACGACGTTCACGATCTTGCGCGTGGGGTCGTAGGCGGCGAAGCCGTCGAGGCCGGACGAGGTGGTCGTGGTGGTGACCATGTTCCCGGCCATGTCGCCGTACCACTTGTACAGCCACCACGTGCCGGTCGGCTGGGAGTTTCCGGTGACCAGGCCGTTCATGGTGCCGTACTCGTACCAGAAGGCCCGGTGCGCCGACTCGGCGCCGCCGCGCTCCAGCTTGGCGACATAGCTCGCGATCCTGCCGGGGACGTCCACCTCGGAGGGCGCGGCGTACTCGTTGATCGACAGGCGGCGCGGGCTGATGCCGAGCGAGGCCTCCAGGTTGCGGTAGTCGGCGATGTCGGCGGCGATCCTGTCGGCGTTCTGCAGCTCGTGCCAGCAGATGATGTCGGGCAGCGTTCCGGTGTCGCGGGCGTGGGTGAGGAACGACTGCATCCAGGAGCGGTTGTAGGTGGCGGTGCTGGGGCCGACGATCGGGGTGAGGGGGTCGAGTGCGCGCACCGCGCGGTAGGTGCGGACCCAGCCGTCGTTGAACGGCCCGGCGGCGGAGGTGTTCCAGGTGTAGTCGGGCTCGTTCCACAGCTCCCAGGCCAGGACGTTGGTGACGGTGGTGGCCGCCAGCCGGGCCCTGACCATGGTGTCGACCTTGGCGAGCCAGTCGTCCCAGCTCACCCACCGGTAGGGGAAGTCGGGGTAGATGTCGGGCATCCGGATGTACTGCCCGGCGCCGACGCGGTCGGCCTGCGGGGCGATGAGCAGGGAGTCGCCGCCGGGCGGCTGGCCGTTGGGGCGCTGGCCGACGCCGGGCGCGGGCTGGGTGAGCGAGTTGACCTTGAGGGGCAGCAGGGTCGAGTCGGCGGGGCGGTCGTTCTCGGCCAGGCCGTAGAGCCCGCCGGTGGCGGCGTGGGTGACGGGCCGGAACGGCCGGGAGACGTCGACGGTGAGCGTCGCGCCGGCCGCCGCGGCGGGGGTCGCTCCGGTCACCACGGTGGCGGCCGTGGTGACCAGTGCTAAGGCGAGCGCGGTGAGGGTTCGGGCCATGACGGTTCAGGCTCCTTCCTGTATCGGGGGGTGCGAGGGGCGCAGACCGGTGGCGAGGGGCAGGAAGATCCGCATCGTGGACGGGCCGCGCCGCGCCCATTCGTGGTAGGGCCGCAGCGGCACGTCGAACCAGTCGCCGTCGCCGTCCACGGGCCGGTCCCGGTACGACCAGGGGTCGTCGGGGAGGGCGCGGGCCCGGCCGCGGACGAGCGCGCCGCCCTCGACGGCGCGCGGCGCGGAGCCGGGGTCGATGACGAGGGCGTCGAGCAGGCCGGGCTCCGGCAGGTCGTGCGACTCGACGCACAGCACCTCGGGGCCGCGCTCGACGGCCACGCAGCCGCGTACGGCGTCGATGCGCGGGTCGGGCCAGGTGAAGCGGGGCGTCACCGGCAGCTCCAGCACGATCTCCTCGCCGGCGGCGAACGCGCGCCGCACCCGGGCGAAGCCGGGCTCGGCGGGCCGGGTCCGCCCGCCCTCGGTGATCGTGGCCCCGGACGCCCAGGCGGGCACGCGCAGCGAGAGGGTCCACGGCCGCTCCGGGCCTTCGGCGACGCGGACGCGGACGGTGCCATCGTGGGGATAGGCGGTCTCGACGTCCACCGTCACGGGCGGCCCGCCGGGCAGCTCGGCGCGGATCCGGCCGGCGGCGTACTGCAGCAGCTGCAGGCCGTCGTCGTCGCTGCTGGCGAGGTAGCCGTGCAGCCCGGCCAGGGTGCGGGCGACGTTCGTCGGGCAGCAGGAGACGTCGAACCACGCCGCCCGCTCGCCCGCCTCGGCGCGCGGGCTCACCTCGTCGGGGTCGGCGGGCCGCCCGGCGGCGCGCTGGTGCAGCGGGTTGGCGTAGAAGAACGCCCGCCCGTCGGCGCTGGGCGAGACCGCGACGACGTTGTAGAGCGTGCGCTCGATGAGGTCGGCGTAGCGGACCTCGCCGGTGGCCAGATAGAGCCGCCAGGACACCATGATCGAGGCGACGCCCGCGCAGGTCTCGCAGTAGGCGCGGTCGGGCGGCAGCTCCCAGTCCTCGCCGAAGCCCTCGTCCTGGTGGCGCGAGCCCATGCCGCCGGTGATGTACGTGCGCCGCGCGACCGAGCGCTCCCACTGCCGCCGCACGGCCGCCAGCAGCTCGCCGTCGCCGGTCTCGACGGCGACGTCGACCGCCGCGGCGGCCAGGTAGAGCGCGCGCACCGCGTGGCCGCGCCACACCTCGGCCTCGCGTACGGGGATGTCGTCCTGGAAGTACGCCCGGCCGAGCGGGATGTCCTTCAGCCTGCCGTGGCCGCGCCGCTCGATGAAGAGCCTGGCCTGCTCGACGTAGCGCGGCTCGCCGAGCGCGCGGCCGAACTCGGCGAGACCGACCTCGATCTCCGGATGCCCGCACACGCCGTCGATGCCGCCGGGCCCGAAGGCGCGGCACACGTGGTCGGCGGCCCGGCGGGCGATGCGCACCAGGTCGTCCTCGCCCGCGGTGCGCAGCCTGGCGACGGCGGCCTGCAGCAGGTGGCCGGTGTTGTACAGCTCGTGTCCCATCTCCAGGTCGCTGTAGCGGGGCGGCCGTCCCGGATGGCCGAAGCAGGTGTTGAGGTAGCCGTCCGGGTCCTGGGCGCGGGCGATGCGGGCGGTCAGCCGCTTGATGGCCGCCTCCGCCTCGGGGGCGCCCGAGCGGGCGCTCTCCCAGGACAGCGCCTCCAGCAGTTTGTAGACCTCCGAGTCGGAGAACGACCAGCCGGGCCGGTCGGGCCCGGTGGTGCCGTCGGCGACCCGGTCGAAGTTGGCGAGCCAGCCGAGGCGCTCCATCCACGACTCGCAGTGGGCGAGGGTCGCCGTGGCGTTCACGGCCTGGCGTTCGCCCCAGAACCCGCCGGTGAGCGAGACCTGTCCGAGCCCGAGGGGGCGCACCCGGCCGTGGGAGGGCAGCACGGGGCTGGTCATAGGGTGTGTGCCTTTCTGTCAGTCCTTGACGGCGCCCGCGGTGACCCCGGCGGCGATGTAGCGCTGGGCGAGGACGAGCAGGAACGCCGCGGGCAGCGACGCGATCACGGCGGTCGCCATGATCGAGTTCCATTGCGTGGTGTTGTTGCCGATGTAGCGGAAGATGCCGAGCGTGACCGGGATGACGTCGCTGCTGCGGTTGAGCGTGGAGGCGAAGATGAAGTCCGACCACGCCCACAGGAACGCGAACAGCGACACGGTGATCACGGAGTTGCGGCTGAGCGGCAGTACGATCGAGCGGAACGCCCGCCACGTGCCGGCCCCGTCGATCTGCGCCGCCGCCAGCACCTCGGCGGGGATGCCCGCCATGAACGCGCGGAACAGCAGCACCCCGAACGGCACGGCCAGCGTCGAGTCGGCCACGATCAGGCCCCAGACGGTGTTGAGCAGCCCCAGCCGCAGGTAGACGGCGTAGAAGCCCATGGCCATCACCACGGCGGGGATCATCTGTGCGGCCAGCAGCAGGAAGTCGAGCAGGCGGGTGCCGCGCGGCCGCAGCCTGGCGAGGGCGAAGCCGGCCGGCAGCGACACCACCAGCGTCACGACGACCGTGCCGAGGCCGATGAACAGGCTCGTCGCCAGCGCGGGAAGCTGCTGGCCGAGCGCGTCGGCGTACCCCTCGAAGGTGGGGTTCCACGGGAACCAGTGCGGCGGGTCGGCGCGCAGGTCGCGGGTCTTGGTGAGCGAGACGTTGACCATCCAGTAGACGGGGAAGAGCATCACGCCCGCCAGCACCACGCCCAGCGCGGTCTTCCAGCCGCTCCTGCCGGCTTGCACATGTCGGGTCTTCACGCGGTCTCCTCCCTCTGCAGGCGCACGTGCACGAGCCCGGCGACGAACGCGATGAGGATGAGCAGGTTGCCGACGGCCGCCGCGGGCGAGAACTCCGGCTGGCCGGTGCCGAACGCCTCCCGGTAGGACCAGATGGCCAGCGTCGTCGAGGCGTCGGCCGGTCCGCCCCGCGTCATGATCCAGATGATGTCGACGACCTTCAGCGTGTAGATCAGCCCGAGCAGCAGCGTGATCAGCGACACCGGCCGCAGCAGCGGGAACGTGATGCGGGTGAAGCGCTGCCACGGCCCGGCCCCGTCGAGCGCGGCGGCCTCGTACAGGTCGGAGGGGATGTTCTGCAGCCCGGCGTACAGGATCACCAGGTTGAACGGCACACCGAGCCAGATGTTGGCGATGGTGACGGCGAGCAGCGAGGTGTCCGGCGAGGTCAGCCAGTTGATCTGGCCGATGCCGAACGCCTGCAGCGCCGCGTTGACGATGCCGTTGTCGCTGTTGAGCAGCCACGACCAGGTGGAGGCCGAGACGATCAGCGGCAGCAGCCACGGCACCAGGAACAGCGCCCGCAGCACCCCCGACAGGCGGAAGTCGCGGTGGAAGAAGACCGCCAGGGCGAGGCCGATCGCGTACTGCGCGGCGATGGAGGCCAGCGTGAACACGGCGGTGTTGCGCAGCGCCCGCAGGAAGGTGTCGTCGGACAGGATCGCGCGGTAGTTGTCCAGGCCGGTGAACTCCGCATCGCCCTGGATGAACGCCCGCGGCGTGTAGTCGTGCAGGCTGAGGTCGATGTTGCGGTAGAGCGGATAGGCGTAGAAGACGAGCAGGTAGACGATGAGCGGGGCGAGGAAGGCGGCGGCCGTCCAGCGCCCCGTCCGCCGCCTGCGGGAGGCGGCGTGCGCCGTGCCGGGCACGGCGCCCGTCCGGGGGTGCGACTGCGAGATCATGAGCCGCTCAGCCGCCGGTCGCCTGCTTCGCCTGGGCCTGCGCCTGCTTGAGCGCGTCCGCTGGGCTCGCCGCGCCGCTCAGCGCCTTCTGCACGCCGGTCCACAGCGCTTCGGAGATCTTCGGGTAGTCGGTGCCGAGGTTGTCGCTGGTGCGGCCCTTGGCGGTGCGGACCGCGTCCACCCACGGCTTCAGGCTCGGCTCGGCGTCGAGGATCTGCTGCTGCCCTTCGGCGGTGGAGGGGATGTAGTACGCGAACGTCTTACCGGTCTCCACCAGCCCCTCGGGCGTGGTCATGCACTCGAGGATCTTCTTGGTGACCTCGTAGCGCGAGGTGTCCTTCTGCACGGGGACGGTGATGAACTCGCCGCCGGTCGGGGTGGGGGCGACGCCGCCGTCCTTGCCGGGGATCTGCACGACGCCGGTCGGGAACTCGGCCTTCTTGGCGCTGTCGATCTGCCAGGTGCCGTTCTCGGCGAAGGCGAACTCGCCGGTCAGGAACTCCTCCCAGGTGGTGTTCTGGGAGTTGCTGAGGACCGAGTTGGGAGCGAGGCCGTCCTTGACCCACGTCGTCCACAGCTCCAGCGCCTCGACGGCCTGCGGCGAGTCCAGCGCGGTGAGCTGCGCGCCGGCGCCCCAGAACCACGGCAGGAACTGGAACGAGCCCTCCTCGGTGCCGATGGCGGCGAACGTGATCGGCTTCTTGCCGGCCGCCTTCACCTTCTTCAGCGCGGCGTCCAGCGAGGCCCAGTCCTTGATCGAGTCAGGGTCCACGCCGGCCTCGTCGAGGATCTTCTTGTTGTAGTAGAGGGCGAGCGTGTTGGCGCCGATCGGGATGCCGTACGTCTTGCCGTCCAGCTCGCCGGCCGCGATGAGGTTCTTGTCGAAGCGCGAGGTGTCGAGGCCGAAGTCGGCCATGGTGGTGAGCATCCCGGCGTCGGCGAGCGTCGAGACGGCCGGGTTGTCGAGCAGGATCACGTCCGGCGCGTTGCCTTCCTGGCCCGCGAGCAGGGCCTGGTTGGTCAGCGCGGTCGTGTCGTAGGCGGTGCGCTCGATGGTCACGCCGGCCTTCTCGCCGCAGGCGTTCACCCGTCCGGCCCAGGCGGAGGACTTGTCGTGCTGCGGGTACGGGTCCCACCACGTGTACGCGCCGCCCGAGCCCGACCCCGTGGCCGAGCCGGAGCCGCCCTGCGGGGCGGACGCGCAGGCGGTGAGGGCGGACAGCGCCAGGACCGCGGTGCCGAAGACCGCCGCCCTGGCGGACACTGACGGACGGTTCATCGATTCCTCCAATGTTAACGCTCACATGCGAGCGTGCCGGACTGATGGGGCTCTCGTGGTCGGTCAGGAGGTCTGGGTACGCGGCGGAGCGGTGCTGCCCCGGTCGACCAGCTCGGGCGAGATGAAGCGCACCACGAACGGCTCCCGCCTGGCCTGCGCCGACTCCACGCGGCGCACGAGCTGGCGCACCGCCATGGCGCCGAGCCGGTCGGGCGCGCTCTCGATGGAGGAGTAGGGCAGCGAGAAGGTCGCGGCGAACTCGGCGGAGTAGCGCCCGATGACCGACAGGTCGCCGGGCACCCGCAGCCCGCGCTCGTAGGTGACCGAGGGCAGCGCCGCGGCGGCCGCCTCGTTGTTGATCAGCAGGCCCGTCGCCGCCGGATACCTGTCGAGCAGGTCGTGCAGCAGGCGGCCCACGGCGGGCTGCCGCGACTCGCCGTAGACGGCGTGCAGGGTGACGCCGAGCGCTCGGGCGCGCTCCAGCGCGGCGTCGCGCAGGCGCCACACGTACGCGCCGCCCCGCTCCACCACGTGCTCCGGCTGCGAGACGAGGATCAGCTCGCGGTGGCCGAGCCGGTGCAGGTGCTCCACCATCACCCGGCCGGCCTCCTCGAAGTCCAGGTCGAACACGTCGAGCCCCGAGCAGTCGCCGGGCAGCCCGACCAGCGCGCCCGGCTGCGGCGCGGCGCGCAGGATGGGCAGGCGGGCGTCGTCCTGCGCGATGTTCATCAGCACGACGCCGTCGACCATGCGCGAGTCGGTGATGCGCCGCAGCGCGCGCACGCCGTCGGCCTCGGTGACCAGCAGCGTGTCGTAGCCCAGGTCGCGTGCGGTGTTGGTGACGCCCAGGATGTACTGCATCATCGCGGGCGCGAACTCGTCCTCGTGGAACTGGGCGAGCAGACCGAGGACCTTGGTCTGGGCGGTGGCGAGGGCGCGGGCGCCCGCGTTCGGCGTGTACGCCAGCGCCTCGGCGGCGGCCAGCACGCGCCGGCGCACCTCCTCCGAGATGGGCCGCTTGCCCGACAGCGCGTACGACGCCGTGCTGCGGCTCACCCCGGCCTCCCGGGCCACGTCTCCGATCGTCGCCACTCTCACCTCCAGCTCATCGAACCGGTTCGACGGTCGCGTTGCACTGCTCCCTCGCATCGTCGCTCCGGGCTCGCCTTCTCCGGGAGAACAGGGCAGGGGATACCGCGACGGCGGCCCCCGGCGGTCACCTCGGGAGGCGAACCGGTTCGAACGATGTGACCCGACTGTTGCTCTGCCGCACAGTGGCCGTCAAGGAGAAGCCAGGGCGGCGATATCGAATCGTGACATGCCGGAAATATGGGCCGCTCGGCCGGGAGGTCGCTGAGCTGGGCCGTTGACGGACGCGGCCGAGGCTGCGTAACGTACCCGCAACCCTGCGGTCGCGTTGCGCGCAAGCTCCCTCAGCTCTGTTAGCGCTCACATCCTCAGGGACGTACGCATGCCATTCCCGCGCCTGACCAGGGCGTTGTGCGCCGGGCTGCTCCCGGCCGCGCTCGCCCTGCCGTTAACCGCCACCCCCTCGAACGCCGCCGTCCCGGAGCCCGTGCTCGTCTACGAGTTCGACGCCGACGACGTCTCCACCGGCACCGTCACCGACTCCTCCGGCAACGGCCTGGACGGCGAGCTGGTCAACGCCGGCACCGCCGAGCTGGTGGACGGCGCGTCCGGCGGGCACGCGCTCAGCCTGCCCGGCGGCGCGCCCACCTCGGACGGCGCCTACGTCAAGCTGCCCCTGCAAGCGATCAAGGGCAGGACCGACCTGACCGTGTCCGCCCGCGTCAAGTGGGACGGCACCACCGCCCCCTGGCAGTGGATCTACGCGCTCGGCAAGGACAACGTCCGCTACCTGTTCAGCACCCCGTACAACGGGGACGGCCGGCTGCGCACGGCGATCACCACCTCGGGCGGCGGCGGGGAGGCGCAGGTCACCGGCTACGCGCCGCTGCCCGCGAACGCCTGGAAGACGCTGACCGTCACCCTCGACACGGCCGCCGAGCGCATCACCACCTACCTCGACGGCGCCGCCGTCGCCTCCGCCCCCACCACGATCACGGCTGATCAGCTCGTGGACGACGCCACCACCTTCGCCGGGTACATCGGCCGCTCGTTCTACCAGGACCCGCTGTTCGACGGCGCCGTGGACGACTTCCGCATCTACGGCGCGGCGCTCACCGCCGAGCAGGTCGCCGAGCTGGCGGGCCCCGCGCCCGAGCCGGGCGAGCTGAGCCGGGACTCCTTCGAGGTGCGCACGGTCATCGGCACCGCGCCGGACCTGCCGCCCGCGGTCCGCGCCGCCTTCTCCGACGGCTACGACCGCGACGTCCCGATCACCTGGGACCCCGTCGATCCCGGCGACTACGCCGCCGCCGGCACGTTCACCGTCAAGGGCACCGCGGCGGGGCGGCCCGTCACCGCCACGGTGACCGTGGTCCGCGAGGGCCAGATGATCATCGACCTGGCCGAGGACACCGGCGCCTTCCACGGCGGCGCGTCCGGCACGCTCTACGGCCTCTACGGCCCCGGGGTGCCGACCAACAACCTCATCGAGGGCATGAAGCTGCGCACGGTCTCCACCAAGGCGCAGGACGGCCCGCAGCACCCCGGCGCCGACGCGCTGGAGGTGGTCAAGCCGCTCGCCGACAGCACCGGCGGCGACGTGTACATCTACATGACCGACATCCACCGGGGCTTCCCCTACCAGTGGCCGGGCGACACCCCCGAGGAGAAACTCGCCACCTATCGGGAGAAGATCGCAAAGCAGGTGGATCAGGTGCTGAAGCTGGAGCCGAAGTACCGCGAGCACATCGTGTTCGTGCCGTTCAACGAGCCCGAGGGCAACATGTTCGGCACCGGCGAGTGGAGCTACAACGGCGTGAGCTGGCTCAGCGACCCCACCGACTACTTCCGGGCGTGGGACGACTTCTACCGGCTCATCAAGGGCAAGCTGCCCTCGGCCCGCATCGCGGGACCCAACACCAGCGTGCTCTACCCCCAGGTCAAGGGCTTCCTCGAGCACACCGTCGAGGCGGGCACCGTGCCCGACGTCATGACCTGGCACGAGCTCAGCCACCCCGAGCAGGTGCGCGAGAGCGTCAAGCGCTACCGCGCGATGGAGGCCGAGGTCTTCGAGGGCACGGAGCACGAGGGCAGGCGACTGCCCATCAACATCAACGAGTACGCCTTCAACTACCACACCTCGGTGCCCGGCCAGATGATCCAGTGGATCTCCGCCTTCGAGGAGTCGAAGGTGGACGCCGACATCGCGTACTGGAACATCGACGGCAACCTCAGCGACTCGGCCGTGCAGTCCAACCGCGGCAACGGCCAGTGGTGGCTGCTGCACGCCTACGGGCAGATGAGCGGGCACACCGTGGCCGTCACCCCGCCCTACCCCGGCCAGAACTACACGCTGCAGGGCGTGGCGACGCTGGACGAGGACAAGCGGCAGGCCCGCGCGATCATCGGCGGCGCGAGCAGCGCCGGTCACATCCGCTTCGAGAACGTGCCGCGCACGGTGTTCGGCGGCAAGGTCCACGCCTGGATCAGGGAGATCCCGTGGACCGGGCAGATCGGCGACTCGCCGCAGCCGCGCGTCGTCGCCGAGCGCGACCTGCCCGTCTCCGATGGCGCCGTGGTGCTCGACTTCGGTGCCGGTGACCTGCCGAAGCTGACCGAGTCGTCGGCGTACGAGATCGTGCTCTCCCCGGCCGGGACCGGCACGGCCACCGCGCCCGCCCCGCATCTGTGGGAGGGCTCGTACGAGGCCGAGGACGCCGCCCACAGCGGCACCGGCTACAGCCGCAACGGCCCCGAGGGCTCGCCGTCGGACGTGTCGAAGTTCTACACCTCCGGCGGCTACGACGTCGGCGGGCTGCGCACCGGCTCCGACGTCGTGCTCGACTTCACCGTCGAGGTGCCCGAGACCGGGGAGTACGATCTGAGCGTCTTCGCCAACTCGCTCAACACCTACGACGCGGTGCGCGAGCAGGGCCCGACGAACGTCTTCGTCCGCGTGGACGGGGGCGCGGAGCAGGAGCTGTTCCTGCCGCTCGGCTACAAGTGGGTGGTCTGGGACCACGCCGACACGAAGGTGCGGCTCACCGAGGGCCGGCACGTCATCTCGCTGGCCGCGCGCAGCCTCGACGGCGAGCGGGCCACCAAGGGCGACGCCATCGTGGACCGGATCGTGCTGCGGCTGCCGAACCCGGCGGCGGCCACCTCGATCTACGAGGCGGAGCTGGCGGAGCTGACCGGCGGGCGCACCGTGTACGACGTCAAGGGCGGCACGATCTCCGGCTCGGGCGGCGCGGAGCTCGGGCGCGGCGACACCGCGACGTTCTGGGTGTACTCGGCCCGCGACGCCGCCTCCGTGCTGGACCTCAAGCTGCTCTCCGGCGCCGCGAAGGTGGCCGTCAACGGCATCGAGGTGCTCGGCAACGCCACGCACGGGCACGCCGCCGCCACGGTGTCGCTGTCGGGCGGCGTCAACAAGGTCACCGTCACCGGGCGCTCGGGCAAGGCGGTCATCGACCGGCTCGACGTGCGGCCGGACGCCGAGGCGCTGCCCGGGACCGACTATCAGGCCGAGTCGGCGCAGCGGGCCGGCACCGCCGAGGTCGCCGCGCTCAGCAGGGCCGACGGCGGGGCCGCCGTCACCGGCGTCGGCGGGCCTCCGGGCAACGGCAACACGCTCACCTTCACCGTGCGCGCCGACGCCGCCGGCACGTACGCGATGCGGGTGCGCTACTCCAACCCCGAGCAGTCGCCCGCCACCCACTACAACCCCGACCCGCTCGCCCGGCACGCCGACATCACGGTCAACGGCGGCGAGCCGCAGCGCGTGTCGTTCCCGCACACCTTCCACGAGAACAACTTCTGGGAGCTGACCGTCCCGGTGCGGCTGCAGAAGGGGGACAACACGATCGCGTTCGCCAGCGAGGAGCTGCCGAACTTCGACGGCGACGGCTACGCCTCCGACACCTGGCCGGGCATCCTGCTGCGCTCGCAGTACGCGCCCGTCATCGACAAGATCACCATCGCCCCGTACAGCCGCTGACAGCGGTCTCCGGAGGCCGGTCCCCGAGGGCCGCCCGCCATCCGCGCGGGCGGCCCTTCCGCGTGTCGCGATGGCCGGCCTGCTACGCCTCGCGCGGCGCCGCCCCGTACAGTGCCTGATCCACGAGCCGCTCGGCGAGCGAGGTGTCGAAGTCGACCTTGAGCACCAGCAGCCGGTGGTAGCAGGCGCCCCAGAGCTGGTCGACGATGACGTGCAGGTCGGCGTCCTCGCGGAGCTGTCCCTGGCGCTGGGCGATGCGCAGCCGCTCGACGGCGAGGTCGCGGCGCGGGATGGCGTAGCTCTGCGACCAGGCGGTGGCGAGGTCGGGGTCGAGCTGGGCGGCCCCGACGAGCTGCGAGACGGGCGCCTGCGCGCCGGACTCCTTCAGCAACCGGATGAACGCCTCCAGCTGCGTGATCAGGTCGGCGCGGATGTCGCCGGTGTCGGGGAACTCGAGCAGCTCCCTGCTCCGGCTGAAGTACGCCTCGGCGGCCAGTGCCCCGGGCGACGGCCACCACTTGTAGAGGGTCGTCTTGCTGCATCCGGCCTCGGCCGCGACCCGCTCGAACGTGACGGCCGGCATGCCGTCGCGCAGCAGGATGCGCCCGGCGGCCTCCAGCGCGCCGGCGCGCACCTCGGCGGCGGGCCGGCGGCCCCGGCCCCGTCGTACGGCTGTGGTCTCGGACATCCGGCACCTCTCATATGGACGGAATGTTCATATCCTGTGTAGGGTTAGAAATGAACGAATAGTTCATATCTTACGGGAGGGCATCCACCATGTCTGGCAACACCCCGCGCATCGCCCTGATCACCGGCGCTTCCGGCGGCATCGGCAGGGCCGCCGCCGAGCGCCTGGCCCGGGAGGGCTACGCGATCGTCGTCCACTACGCCGGCGGCAAGGAGCGCGCCGAGGAGGTCGCGCAGGCCGTCAGGGACGCCGGCGGCAAGGCCGTCATCGCGGCCGGCGACGTGGCCGACGAGCAGGCCATGACCGAGGTGTTCGACCTCGCCGAACATGAGTTCGGCGGGCTCGACGTCGTGATCCACAGCGCCGGCATCATGCCGACCGCGCCCATCGTCGACACCGACCTCGGCACCTTCGACCTCATCCAGCGCGTCAACGTGCGCGGCACGTTCGTGGTGGACCGGCTCGCCGCCCGCCGCCTGCGCGCCGGCGGCGCGATCATCAACCTGTCCTCCTCGCTCACCCGGCTGCAGACCCCGACGTACGGCGCGTACGCCGCGTCCAAGGGCGCCGTGGAGGCGATGACGCTCATCCTCGCCCGCGAGCTGCGCGGACGCGACATCACCGTCAACGCGGTCGCGCCCGGGCCCACCGCCACGCCGCTGTTCTTCGCCGGCAAGAGCCAGGAGACCATCGACCGCATTGCCTCGCTCAACCCCATGGGCCGCCTCGGCGAGCCCGCCGACATCGCCGAGGCCATCGCCTTCCTCGCCGGGCCGGGCCGCTGGGTGAACGGCCAGGTCATCTTCGTCAACGGCGGCGCCGCCTGAGCCGGCCGCGCCCTGAAAGGAGCCAAGGGAACATGTCCGTCGTTCTCATCACCGGATCGTCCACCGGCATCGGCCGCCGCACCGCCGAGACGCTCGCCGAGGCCGGCCACACCGTCTACGCCACCATGCGCGACCCCGAGGGCCGCGACGCCGCACGGGCCGCCGAGCTGGCCGGACTGGCCAAGGAACGGGGCCACGACCTGCGGGTGGTCGCGCTCGACGTCACCTCGCAGGAGTCCGCCGACGCCGCCGTCCGCACGGTGCTGGACGAGACGGGCGGGCTGGACGTCGTCGTGCACAACGCCGGCCACCTGTTCATCGGCTACGTCGAGGCGTTCACCGACGACGACGTGGCGAGCCTGTTCGACGTCAACGCGATCGGAGCGCACCGGGTCAACCGCGCCGTGCTGCCCCACATGCGCGAGCGCCGTTCCGGCACGCTCGTGTACGTCGGCAGCACCAGCCTGGTCACCACTCCGCCGTTCCTCGGCCCGTACGTCGCCTCCAAGGCGGCCTTCGACGCGCTGGCCGTGGTGACCTCGTACGAGGTGTCGCAGTTCGGCATCGAGACCTCGATCGTGATGCCCGGCCCGATCACCCAGGGCACCGGCCACTTCGCCAACGCCTCCCGGGCGAGCGACGTCCACGTGACCGCCCAGTACGCCGAGCTGGACCCGCTGGTCGAGCGGACCCACGAGGCGCACGAGCAGCTCTTCGAGCCGGGCACGACCGCCGACCCGCAGGACGTGGCCGACGAGATCCGCCGCATCCTCGCCCTGCCGGCCGGCACGCGGCCGTTCCGCTCGGTGGTGGACGCCGCCCGGGCGGGAGTGGAGCACGTCATGGCCTTCAGTGACCTGACCAGGGAGGCGTTCGTGCGCCGGCTCGGGTACGCCGAGACGCTGGAGCTCAAGCGATGAGTGCCCGGGCCGCGACGGCGGCCCTGTCGGCGGCCCTGTCGGCGGCTCTGTCGGTGGTCCTGTCGGTGGCTCTGTCGGTGGCTCTGCCGGCGGTCGTGACGGCGGGCGCCTGCTCGGCGGCGCCCGCCGGCATCGCCGCCACCCCCACTCGCTGAACGGCAAGATCCTGCGCATCGCGCTCGACGGGTCCATCCCGGAGGACAACCCCGGCGACTCGCCCATCTACTCCAGCGGACACCGCAACGTGCAGGGCATCGCGTTCGGCCTCGACGGCACCGCGTACGCCTCCGAGCTGGGTCACCGCACGTGGGACGAGGTGAACGTGCTGCGCGCGGGCGCCGGCTACGGCTGGCCGGAGACCGAGGGCACCAGCGGCTCCACCGGCGTGCCGCCGATCGCCACCCTGCACCCCGACGACGCCAGCCCCTCCGGCGTCGCCTACGCCGCCGGCTCACTGTGGATCGGGGCGCTCGGCGGGCAGCGGCTCTGGCAGCTCCCCGTCGCGGGCGGTGCCGCCACCGGTGACCCCATCGCCCACTTCCACGGCACGTACGGCCGCATCCGTACCGTCGAGGTCGCCCCCGACGGCTCGCTGTGGCTGGTCACCTCCAACACCGACCGCGCCACTTGGGGCGGCACGGACCCGCGCCCCGGCGACGACCGCATCCTGCGCGTCGAGGTCCGCGCACCCCGCCGCTGAGACGGGCGGTCAGCAGGCTGAGCGGCCGGGTCCGCGCACCCGCCGCGGAGATTCCGCCGGCGGCGGTCAGCGGATCAGGCCCACGAACATCGTGCGGTGCAGCACCTCCACGTGGGCCCGGGCCACGCGTACCGCCTCCACCGCGTCGCCCTGCTCCAGCGCCGCCACCAGCGCGGCGTGCTCCCGGTTCGACTCGCGCAGGTAGTCGAGGGGGTAGGGCAGGTAGTAGCGGTAGAGGCGGCGCAGCACCGGCGCGTAGTGGGCGACCGCCGACTCCACGCCCGAGGCCGCCGCGAGCGTCAGGTGGAAGCGTTCGTCGCCGGTGTGGAAGTCGGCCCAGCCCGAGGCCCGGTCCATCTCGGCGACCAGGGTCTTCAGCTCGGCCAGCCGCTCGGCGGTGACGGCGGTGGCCGCCAGGTGGGCGAGCCCGCACTCCAGCAGCAGCCGCTGGTCGATGAGCCGGTGCACCTCGGCGGCGGCCGTCCGGTACGCCTCGGTCTCGGCCACCTTCCCGATCGCCGGCTCGTCGGCCACCATCGTGCCGCCCGAGCGGCCCCTGCGGCGTACCAGGACGCCCTCCTCGCACAGGGCGGTGAGCGCGCGCCGCACGGTGATCTCCCCGACGTCGAGCGCGCGGGCGACGTCGGCGGTGGGGGGCAGGCGCTCGCCGGGCTTGAGCAGGCCCAGATCGACGGCCAGGGCGATGCGGGCGCGCACGGTGTCGAGCGCGCTGAGCCGCCGCAGCCCCTCCAGGGCCTCCGAGTTGAGCGCGTCCAGGGCGTCCATGGCCACCACCGTAACGTTGCTAAAAAAGCTCAATATGAGCTATTTTTGGGCATCGCCAGCGTACGTGCTGGTCAGAAGGCAGGTGGACGATGCCCAGGCCACTCCCGGTCGCGCTCGCGCAGAGCGAGCCGCTGCCCGTCGGCGCTCCCGTGTCCCGGTTCGCCGGGCATGTGGAGGACGTGCTGGCGAGCTTCCCCGGCACGCGGATGGTGATATTTCCCGAGCTGCACCTGTTCGGCAGCCGGGTACGTCCCGCGGAGCGGGACGCCGAGCTGGCCGCCGCCGCGCAGCCGCTCGACGGCCCCTTGGTCAGGGAGCTGGCCGAACTCGCCGGCGATCTCGGCGTCTGGCTGCTGCCCGGCACGATCTGCGAGCGGGGCGAGGGCGGCGCGCTGCACAACACCGCGCTGGTGCTCGCCCCCGACGGCGGCCTCGCGGCCTTCTACCGCAAGGTCTTCCCCTGGCGGCCGTACGAGCCGTACCGGCCGGGTGACCGGTTCGTGGTCTGCGACCTGCCCGGCACCGGCCGCATCGGCCTGGCCATCTGCTACGACGCCTGGTTCCCCGAGGTGGCCAGGCACCTGGCCTGGATGGGCGCCGAGGTGATCGTCAACCCGGTGCTGACCGCCACCGCCGACCGGGCGCAGGAGCTGGTGCTGGCCCGCGCCAACGCCATCGTCAACCAGGTCTTCGTGGCCTCGGTCAACGCCGCCGCCCCCATGGGCACGGGCCGCAGCCTGATCGCCGACCCCGAGGGCCGCGTCCGCGTCGAGGCGGGGGAGGCGGCCACCGTGCTGACCGACGTGCTCGACCTGGACGACGTCACCCGCGTCCGCCGCCACGGCACCGCCGGGCTCAACCGCGTCTGGTCCCAGTTCACCGACGCCGACCCGCCCCTGGAGCTGCCCCTCTACCAGGGCCGCATCGACCCCGGCCGGTGGAGGCCGGCCGGCACACCCCCGGAGTGACCATGCCATCCACCTCTCACCCCACGCTCCGGCGCACGCTCGGCCTGCGCTCCGTCGTGCTGTTCGGGCTGGCGTACCTGACGCCGCTCATCGTGCTCGGCATCTTCGGCGTCGTCGCCGAGACCACCTCGGGCGCGGCGCCGTCGGCGTACGCGCTGGCGCTGGTCGCGATGCTGTTCACCGCGCTCAGCTACGGCCGCATGGCCGCCGCCTACCCCGTCGCGGGCTCGGCCTACACCTACGTCCGCCGCACGATCGACTCCCGCGCCGGGTTCCTCGTCGGCTGGGCCGTGCTGCTCGACTACTTCTTCCTGCCCATGGTCATCTGGCTGATCGGCGGCTCCTACCTGGCCGAGCAGTTCCCGGCGGTGCCGACGCCGGTGTGGATCGTCGCGTTCATCGTGCTCACCACCGGGCTCAACCTCGCCGGCATCAAGGTCGCCGACCGGGCCAACTCGCTGCTCATGGTCTTCCAGATCCTCGTGCTGGTCTTCTTCGTGCTGCTGGCCGCGGGTCACCTGGTCGCCGGGCACGGGCCGGCGTCGCTGTTCAGCCTGACACCGTTCACCGGCGAGAACGCGAGCCTGACCACGGTCGCGGCGGGCGCGGCCATCGCCGCCTACTCGTTCCTCGGCTTCGACGCCGTCACCACGCTCACCGAGGAGACCGTGGAGCCGCGCCGCACCATCCCGCGCGCGATCCTGCTGGTCGCGCTCATCGGCGGCGGCATCTTCGTCGCCGTCGCGTACGTCACCCAGCTCGTCCACCCCGGCGGCACGTTCGCCGACTCCTCGGCGGCGGCCTCGGAGATCGCGCGGACCATCGGCGGCAGCCTGTTCGGGGCGTTCTTCCTGGCCGGGCTGGTCGTCGCCCAGTTCACCTCGGGGCTCGCCGCGCAGGCCAGCACCACCCGCCTGCTGTACGCGATGGGCCGTGACGCCGTGCTGCCCCGGCGCGTCTTCGGCTACCTGCACCCGCGCCTGCGCACCCCGGTCTTCTCCATCGTGCTCACCGGCCTGGTCGGGCTGATCGCGGTGCGGATGGACGTGGCCACCTCGACGTCGTTCATCAACTTCGGCGCCTTCACCGCGTTCGTCTTCGTGAACGTCTCGGTGATCGCCCTGTTCGTCCGCGAGCGCCGGGCCGGGCGGCGGCCGGGCGTGCTCGCGTACCTCGTGGCTCCGGCGGTCGGCGCGGCCATCGACCTGTACCTGCTGACGCGGCTCGACGGCCACGCCATCACGCTCGGGCTGGTCTGGCTGGCCGCCGGCCTCGCCTATCTCGCCTACCTGACCCGGCTGTTCCGGGTGCCGCCGCCCGAGCTGGACTTCGCCGGGCAGCCGCAGGCCGCGTCGCTCGGCTCGGGCTGAACCAGCGGACCGGCGCCGCCTGCAGCGCCGCCTGCAGCGCCGCCTGACCGTGCAGGCCGTCCGCGCCTTCCGCGGCGGCGAGCGCGGTCTCGGCTCGCCCGGCGTCGTCGACCTGCCGCTCGACCTGCTGCGCTCCGACATGTTCATGACGATGCGGCCGGTGCCGGACGAGCGGATCGTCGTGATCGCCGGCACCGTGTGGCCGCCGCTGCCGCGCGCTGATTAATCGATGGCGGCGCGGGCGGGGCGCGGGCTAGGGTTGCGCCGGTTTTCCGCAGGCGGGACGCGTGCCTGCGATGTTCCACGCTTGGCAGATCACATACCTGCAGAGGGGAGCCGCCGCGATGACGGCACAGCTCGTCGCACTCACCTGGGACGCGCACGACCCCGCCGCCCTGGCCCGTTTCTGGGCCGGCGTGCTGCGCTGGGAGAGCACCGGCGACCCCCGCGGCGGCGTCGCGCTGCTGCCCGCCGACGACACCGGGTTCCGCATCAGGTTCCAGCCGGCCGACGCGGTCAAGACCGGCCAGAACCAGATGCACTTCGACCTGACCAGCGGCTCGCTCGACGACCAGCGGGCCACGGTCGACCGGGCACTCGCGCTCGGCGGCCGGCACATCGACATCGGCCAGAGCCCCGACGAGGAGCACGTGGTGCTCGCCGACCCCGAGGGCAACGAGTTCTGCGTGATCGAACCCGGCAACGAGTTCCTCGCCGAGTGCGGCTTCATCGGCGCGCTCGCCTGCGACGGCTCCCAGGAGGTCGGCTACTTCTGGAGCGCCGCGCTCGGCTGGCCGCTGGTGTGGGACCAGAACGAGGAGACCGCGATCCGCTCCCCGCACGGCGGCCCCAAGATCACCTGGGGCGGCCCGCCCGTCGCCCCCAAGCGGGGCAAGAACCGCCTCCACTTCGACCTGGCCGCCGACGGCGACCTGGAGGCGGAGGCCGAACGGCTGCTCTCCCTCGGGGCTCGGCGGGCCGACATCGGCCAGGGCGATGTCCCGTGGGTGGTCATGGCCGACCCCGACGGTAACGAGTTCTGCCTGCTGCCGCCCCGGTGAGGCGGTCGCGGAACCGTCCATGACGGCGCGCCGGTCACGCGCGGCGCGGGGGCCCGCCGCGCACCCGGCGTCGGGCGCGGGTGCGGTGCGCAACCCTCTGACGTGCCGCGGGCCGTCCTGAACCCGGCCGGACGGGCGGGGCGGCGTCGCACGTTGCGGATCCCTAGGGATAAGATCGGCCTCAAATGTTCGATGGCGATCGTACACACGGGGGATGGCATGGCGCGGACGGTGCGTTTTCACGAGCTCGGCGGGCCCGACGTGATGCGGCTTGAGGATGTGGACCCGGGCGAGCCGGGCCCCGGCGAGGTACGCCTGCGCGTTGAGGCGATCGGCGTCAACAGGGCCGAGGCGCTGTTCCGCAGCGGCCACTACATCGAGCCGGTCAAGCGGTTCCCCGCCCGGCTCGGCAACGAGGCCGCCGGCGTGATCGAGGCGATCGGGCCGGACGTGACCGGGTTCGAGCCGGGGCAGCGGGTCAGCGTCGTGCCGAACTTCTCCCAGAACGACTACGGCGTCTACGCCGAGGCGGCCATCGTGCCCGTCACGTCGCTCGTGCCCCGCCCCGAGCCGGTGGACGCGGTTTCCGGGGCCGCGGTGTGGATGCCGTACCTGACCGCGTACGGCGCGATGGCCGAGGTCGCCCGCATGAGAGCGGGGGACGTGGCGGTGATCGACGCGGCGTCGAGCAGCGTCGGCCTGGCCGCCATCCACACCGCGGACCGGCTGGGCGCACGGCCGTTCGCCGTCACCCGCACCCGCGCCAAGGCCCGGCAGCTCGCCGAGGAGGGCGCCGCCGAGGTGATCGTCTCCGAAGAGGAGGACGTGACCGCGCGCGTGCTGGAGCTGACCGGCGGCAAGGGCGCCGAGTACGTCTTCGACGCAGTCGCCGGCCCCGGCGTCGTGGACCTGGCGCGGGCCGTGGCGCCCGGCGGGACGCTGTTCCTGTGGGGCGCGCTCAGCGGGCGGCCGACCCCGTACCCGGGGTTCGACCTCGGCATGCCGGCGCTCAACATGCGCACGTACACGATGCTCGAGATCGCCAAGGACCCCGAACGGCTGCGCCGCGCCGTCGCGTTCATCACCTCGGGGCTGCGGGCCGGGGCGTTCCGGCCGGTCGTGGACCGGGTCTTCCCGCTGGAGCGGATCGTGCAGGCGCATCGGCACATGGAGTCGAACACGCAGTTCGGCAAGATCGTCGTCACGACGGCCCAGCGTGGCGCTCGCCCGTAAGACCTCGGCGTGGCGCGCGCCGGAAGGGCGGGCCGCTCACCACGAAGAAGGCGAGCGGCCCGGCCGTTCTGGACGACAGGTCACCGGCGGTCGCGGCGGCCCTGCTGCTCCGGCTCGTCGGGCTGTTCGAGGTAAGGGTCGTCCTCCCCGCCGGGAACGGGCGGGACCGGGATCGGGTCCAGCGCCGTCGCGGCGGCTCCGGTCGGTGGTACGGCCCAGACCGGGCCGACGAGGGCGAAGGCGGTGATGGCGGCGGCGGCGAGCAGGCGTGCAGACATCGGGATACCTCCATGACGTGAGAGCACCATGGACGATGCGGCTTCCCGGAAGGCGCCGTCTCGGCGTGAGACCCTTCCCACGCTAGCGCCCCCGACCTGCGGAATCCCCCAGCAAGCGGCAAAGCCTTCCCCGCCCGGCCGCCGGCCCGCACTTCGCTGTGCCGGTCGCATTCCGGCTGGTCGGCCGTGCCTCGCCGGGCCCTCGCGGGTCAGTTCGCGGGCTGTTCCTGGAGCGCGAAGGCGCGGCGGGCGTGGGTGAGGAAGGCGCGCACGGCGGGCCCGTGCGGATGTCTCCAGGTCAGCGCGAGCCGGGCGATCTGCTCGGCGTCGGAGATGACCCGGAACGCGAGCCGGTCACCGTAGGCCGCCGCCATCGACTCGCTGAGCACGCCGACGCCGAGCCCGCGCCCGGCCAGGGCGGCGATGGCGTCGGCGGCGGTGGCCTGGAACGCGATCGCGGGCCGGCACCCGCGCGCCGCACACGCCCGGTCGAAGGCCTGCCGCAGCCCCGTCCCTTCGGGCATGCACACGATCGGGTACGCCGCCGCGTCGGCGAGCGTGACCTCTTCCAGCTCGGTGAGGGGATGCGCGGGCGGGACCGCGGCGACGAGACGTTCGCTGACGATCGTCATCTCGGCCAGTCCCTCGGGCGCGGTGGGGGAGGCGGTGCCGACGAGCGCGAGATCCACGCCGCCCGCGCGTACGGACGCGGCAAGGGCGTCGGAGTCGTCCTCCAGCAGCGAGATCTCCACGCCGGGATGCGCCCGGTGGAAGGCGGCCAGCGCGTCGAACAGCGGCGTGATCGTGCAGCCGTTGACCATGCCGACGACGAGCCGGCCCTTGATGAGGTGGGCGACCTCGCCGACCGCCTGCTCGACGGCGCTTGCGGCGGCGAGCGCGGCGCGGGCGTGGTCGAGCGCGGCCTTGCCGGCGACGGTGAGCGTGGCCGTGCGCCCCGAACGGTCGAACAGCTCCGCGCCGAGCTCGCGTTCGAGCTGCCTGATCTGGGCGCTGACGCCGGACTGGCTGATGTGCACCCGCTCGGCCGCGCGGGTGAAGTTCCGCTCCTCGGCGACGGCGACGAAGTATTCGAGCTGCCGAAGTTCCATAAGTGTTGATTCTAGTTCTCATCACAACTAGCTGTTGGACTTCTGGTACGGCCCGGTGCCACCCTAGAGGAAAGCCGAGATTTTCGTATGGAAGGACATACATGACCGAGAAGGCCATGCGCCCCGAGGACATCACCCGCCTGTTCGTGGAGCGCTCCAACGCCGGTGACGCGGCGGGGGTCGCCGCGCTCTACGAGGAGGACGCCGTGCTGGCCTATCCGCCGGGCGGCATGACCAGGGGGCGGGAGGCGATCCGGGAGCTGTGGGAGAAGGTGCTGGCCAACCGGCCGCACTTCGAGCCGGAGGAGCCGTTGCCGACGTTGATCAGCGGTGACATCGCGCTGACCTCGACCGCGCCGAAGGACGGGGCGGGGGCCCGCGCGCAGGTGGTCCGGCGCCAGCCGGACGGGAGCTGGCTGCGCCTGCTCGACATGCCGGAGTTCGTGCCGGTCGAGCAGCAGCCCTGACCGGTGGTCCTGGACACGGGGCTCACCGCGGGGATCGGTGGTCCCGGACGAGGGTGCCCGGAACCGGGCTCACCCGTCCTTGTTGATCTACGATGTAAAGGCGATGGCGACGGTCAGCCCCGGCCACCGGTCCGCGAAACGCCTCAGGTCGGCGACGACGGGAGCCAGGCCAGCGACGGGCCGGAAGTGCACCGTGGTGCCGGTCGTACCGTCATCGGGCACGGGCTCGAGGCCGGTCACGGGCACGCCGTGCTCGTACCGCTGCATCCATGACCCGTTCACCCGCCGGTTGGTGTGCACCAGCCGGTCGCTGAGCGCGGTGACGACGGACATGCCCCGGCGCGGATGCCCGTCGGGAAGGATCTGTGCGGCCGGGTCGTCGAAGAAGCGCAGGTCCTTCGTGGCCATCACCGGCTTCTTCACGGGGCGCCCGTGCTCGTCGAAGCGGGTGTCGGTGCCGCGCCCGTCGTCGGCGACCGACACGGAGCCGTCGGAGTGGAGGGTCACCGTGCAGTGCCCGCCGCCGTTGGCCGCCGCCTCGTCGGCGGGGTAGGCGAGCACTTCGAGTATCAGGTGCAGGACCCCGCCGGGCGCGAACTCGGCGGGGTTCTCGCGGATACGGGCGAGGTGGGCGTGGTCGATGTCGATCGCCCAGTCGTGGGTGGTGTTGCGCCAGGATTCTCGGGACGTACTCACCTCAGCACCCTACGATCGAGCGGATACGGACAGAGACTCCGCCGAGGGGGACGCCCGCGTGACCGGCCGCACCCATGACCCCGACTGCCGGCTGACCCCGGCCGCGGTGCCGCGCCCCTCGCCGATCGAGGGGACCGGCCTGTTCGCGGCCGAGCCGATCCGCAGAGGCGAGGTGGTACTGCGGTTCGGCGGGCGGGTCCTCGACGACGCCGCGCTCGCCGCGCTCATCCCGCCGTACGACTGGCGATCGCCGCGCCTGCGGGCGGTCTACGGCGGGCACCGGAGCCCGCCCCTGCTCGCCCGGATGCGGGCGGAGTAGCGGGCGCGGGCGATCAGGTGCGGGCGGGGTTGCGGGCGAGCCATTCGTCGCGGGTGATGGCGTACTCGACCTCGCCGTGCTCGCTGCCGGGCAGCGGTTCGTCGAAGTCCATGTGGAACGTGCGGACGTACGTCATGCCGACGGAGGCCATCGTGGCGCGGGAGGCGGTGTTGACCGCCATGGTCTCGGCGAAGACGCGGTCGAGCCCGAGGTCTTCGAAGCCGTGCCGCAGCAGCTCGCGGGCGCCCTCGCTGGCCAGCCCCTGCCGCCAGTGGCGGCGCAGCAGCCGGTAGCCCAGCTCGGCCTGGCCTTCGACGGGGCCCTGGTCGGGGCGGTGCGGCGGTTCGAGGATCCACCAGCCGACGAAGTCGCCGTTGACGAAACCCGCCCAGAAGCCGAGCCCGGGGACGCGCTCGGCGGTGGCCAGGCGCTGCCGGTGCGCCTCCTCGACCTCCTCGCGGGTGCGGGCGCGGCCGGTGAGGTAGCGCATGACCTCGGGGTCGGAGTCGAGCTCGATCTCGTGTTCCAGGTGCTCGTCGGCGAGGGGGACGAGGTCGATCCGGGCGGTGCGCAACTTCGCTTGGGACATGTCCGCATTCTGGCGGGCGGACGGGTGGGGAAGCATCCGCTTTTCAGGCGGGGGAGCCGGCGAGGATGCGTTCCAGGGTGCGCCGGCCCATGAGGCTCATCGGCGGGTTGCTGTCGACGTAGTACCAGACCAGGCCCATCGCCTGCTGGAACGCCCACGCCTTGCCGCGCTCCCATTCGAGGTCGTCGTTGCCGAGCGCGGCCCGCAGCTCCTTGCGCGGCCCGGCCTCCAGCAGGTGCCAGGCGCTGACGAGGTCGAGTGCGGGGTCGGCGGCGCAGAGCCCGCCGGTGTCGAGCACGCCCGCCAGCCGCCCGTCCGCGACGAGCACGTTGCCGGGGATGAGGTCGCCGTGGTTCATCACGTCGGGGGCCCGGCGCGGCAGTTCGCGCAGCTCCGCCCAGAGGCGGCGCAGGCGGGGCACGTCCAGCAGGTGCTCGCTGCTGCGGAAGCAGGTCTCCATCCACTCGTCGTGGTCGCGCAGGTCGCCGCCCCTGCCCCGGCCGGAGAAGGTGCGGCCACGGGTGTCGATGGCGCGGATGTCGCCGATGAGGCCGGCCAGGTCGCGGGCGAACGCGTAGGACCGGCCCGGGTCGTCGTCGGTGGCGACGGTGCCGGGCAGCCAGGTCTGCACCGACCACGGCAGCGGGTAGCCCGCTCCCGGTTCGCCGAGCGCGACGGGCTCGGGCACGGGGAAGCGGGTGGCCGCCGCCAGCTCGCCGGCCGCGGCCGCCTCGGCCTGCAGCGTGCGGCGCACCGCCTCGGGCTCGCCTGGCTGCAGCGGGAACCTGGCGGCGAGCCGGTCGCCGATGCGGGCGATCGCGTTGACCGTGCCGTGGGTGTCGAGCATCCTGACGGGCAGGTCGCGCCACTGGGGGAACTGCTGGGCCACCAGCGTGCGCACGGTCTCCGGCGTGATCGTCAGTTGGTCGGCGTGCATCTTCACGCCGGCCCACGTTGCCGCAGGCGGTGGCCGTCCGCAAATCCTTTTGCGGGCGCTCGTACGGGCGGGGTCAGGGGCCGACGTCGGTGACGCCGCAGACGTCGCAGCGGTAGGTGATGCCCAGGTCGTCCTCGCCGTACTCGTTCCATGCGTGGGCTGTTCCGGTGAGGTCGTACCGGTCGCCTGAGCAGAGCACCCGCGCCCCCTTGCGGCCGGAGGGAGTGGGGGCGGTGGGTGTGAGCATGGGGGTCTCCCGGGGGTCAGGTGAAGCAGGGGCCGGCAGGCAGGCTTCTTTCCTGAAAGCGAGGGTTGAAACCGTCAACGCACGGCATCGCACGTCAAAGCCCTGACGGGTGGGGTCCGGTGTCCGGGGGCGGCCGGAGACGGGGCGCACGTTCGCGGGCCGTGGAGAGCGTCCGCGCCCGCCGGAAAAGCGGTCGCCTCGCGCGCGGGTGAGTTGGCATCATGCTGACCATGACGGCCGAGTCGCGCGAGCGCGTGCGGCGCTACTTCGACGAGTTCGGCGACGCCGAGTGGCACCGGCTCACCGGCGACGTCAAGGGACGCGTGAGCCTGGAGGTGCACCGCCGCTTCCTGGCCCGCTTCGTCAAGTCCGGGTACCGGGTGCTGGAGATCGGCGCGGGCCCCGGCCGGTTCACGGTCGAGCTGGTGGCCCTGGGCGCGACCGTCGTCGTCACCGACCTGTCCCCGGTGCAGCTCGCGCTCAACGCCGAGCACCTGCGGGGCGGCACGGCCGAGGCGGCGGTGGAGCGGCGCGAGCTGCTGGACATCTGCGACACCGGCCGGTACGCCGACGGCGAGTTCGACGCGGTGCTCGCCTACGGCGGTCCGCTGTCGTACGCGTTCGAGCAGGCCGGGGAGGCGCTGCGCGGCCTGCTGCGCGTCACCCGGCCGGGCGGGGTGGTGGTGGGCTCGGTCATGTCGCTGATCGGCATCTGGCGGCACTATCTGCCGCAGATCACCGAGGAGGCCGAGGTGATCGGCGAGGACGCCAACGACCGCATCCTGCACACCGGCGACCTGCGCCACAAGGGCGAGCGGGACGGGCACGTCTGCCGGATGTTCCGCTCGCGCGAGCTGTCGGCGCTGATCGAGGCGGCGGGCGGGCGCACGCTCGCGCTCAGCGCCAGCAACTGGGCCTCGCTCGGCGACCCGGCCACGCTGGCCGTGCTGGAGGCCGACGCGGACCGCTGGGCGCGGTTCCTGGAGCACGAGGTGACGGCCTGCGCCGAGCCGGGCGCCGTGGACGGCGGCACGCACCTGCTGTTCGCCGCCCAGCGGCCCGCGTGAGCCGCCCAGCGGAAGGCGTGGGCGGCCCAGCGGAAGGCGTGCGCGGCCCGGCGGCCGGCGTGGGCGGTTCGGCGGAAGGCGTGAGCTGCCCGGCGGGCGGCGGGTGACGCTCGGCGTCAGCGGGCGTGCTCCTGGCCGGCGGGCTCGTCTCCGGTGGCGGGCTCGTCGGCGTCGGCGTCGGCGTCGGCGGGGGCGCGGTCGCGGCGGTCCGGCAGCGCGAGGGCGAGCGCGGCCACGCCCGCCATCATGGCGGCGATGAGCACGAACGCCCGCCCGTAGCCCTCGGCCAGGCCGACGGGATCGCCGCTGTCCGGCCCGGCCGTCAGCGCCACCAGGGCGGCCAGGCCCAGGGCGCCGCCGGCCTGTTTGGCGGTGTTCATCAGCCCGGAGGCCGCCCCCGCGTTCTCCGGCGCGACGCCCGAGGTGACGGTGACGGTCAGGGGGGTGTTCAGCAGCCCGCCACCGAGCGAGATCAGCACCGCGGGGCCGAGGACGGCCGTCACGTAGTCGCCGCCCGGCGCGATGCGGCTCTGCCAGAGGAAGCCCGCTGCCCCGATCAGCGCGCCCGCGGCGATGAGCACCCGGTCACCGGCCCGCCGCATCAGCCACGGCGTCACCCGCAGCCCGACGAGCATGGTCAGCACGGTGTGCGGCAGGAACGCCAGCCCGGTCGCCAGCGGGCCGTAGCCCAGGACGTGCTGCATGGACAGCGTCAGGAAGTACCACATCGGGTTGAGGCAGGCTCCGGCCAGCAGCATCGCCGCGTTGCCCAGCCGGATCGCCCGCGCCCGCACCAGCGCGTACGGGATCAGCGGCGCCGAAGCCCGCGCCTGCACCAGCGCGGACACTCCGAGCAGGACGCACCCGGCCGCCACGACAACGGGCGAGCCGGACACCCCGTACGCCAGCGCCGCCAGCCCGCCGGTGGCCGTCAGCGCGCCCAGCACGTCCGGCCGGGTTCCGGACCGTCCTGGCCCGGCGGGGATCCGGCGGGCGGCGGCCAGGCAGGCGAGCCCGATGGGCACGTTGACCAGCAGGACCGACCGCCACGACAGGTACTGCGTCAGCGCCCCGCCGATGAGGTTGCCCGCCGTTCCGCCCGCCAGGCTGACTGCCGTCCAGACCGCGATGGCCCTGGTGCGGCGCGGCCCCTCGGGATAGGCGGAGGTCAGGACGGTCAGCGTGGCCGGAGCGAGGATCGCCGCCCCGATGCCCTGGCCCGCCCGCGCGGCGATGAGCAGGCCGGAGGTGTCCGCCAGCCCGCCGGCCAGGCTCGCGGCGGTGAAGACGGCCAGGCCGGTGGCGAAGACGCGGCGGTGGCCGTACAGGTCGGCCAGGCGGCCGCCGAGCAGCAGCAGCCCGCCGAAGGTGAGCGCGTACGCGTTGCCGACCCAGGCCAGCCCGCGGGGATCGACGGCCAGCGCGCCCTGGATGGAGGGCAGCGCCACGTTCACGACGGACACGTCCAGCACCACCATGAACTGCGCCGCGCACAGCAGCGCCAGGACGATCGCCACTGGCCGGCCTCCCTAGCATTCCGATGTGTTCACATCGTACTAAGAGGGGCGGCTCAGCGGAGCGGCAGCGCCTCGGCGAGCAGCCGCCACTGCGGCATCGCCGACGCGCCCGGCTCGATCCCGATCACCTGAACGGTCACGTGATCGGCCCCGGCCTCGTGGTGTGCGCGCAGCTTGCCGGCGATGACGTCCGGCTCGCCCCAGAACACGAGGTCGTCCACCAGCCGGTCGCTGCCGCCACCGCCGATCTCCTCGTCGGAGTAGCCGAGCCGCCGGAACTTCGCGACGTTGTACGGCTGCGACAGGTAGGGGGCCAGGTGCTCGCGCGCGACGGCCCGCGCCTTGCCGGGGTCGGACTCGAACAGCACCGGGTGCTCGACCGCGAGGAACGCCTCGGGCCCGAGGATCTCGCGCGACTGCGCGGTGTGCGCGACGTTGACGTGGTAGGTCTGCGCGCCCGCCGCCCGGTCGCGGGCCAGCTCCAGCATCTTCGGTCCGTACGCGGCCAGGATGCGCCGCATCGGGCCCTCCGGAGCCGGGCCGGCATTCCGCAGGGCGTCCATCTCGTCCAGGTACGCCGCCATCGCGGCCAGCGGCTTCACCCCCGGCTTCGGCTCCCCGCCGAACCCCAGCCCGAGCACGTGCCGGTCCGGGTAGGCGTCGGCGAGCAGCAGCGCGCCGCCGTGCGCCCACTTCGCGCCGCGCGACCAGATCTGTGCGATGCCGTTCACCACGCGGATGCGCTCGGTGCTCGCCAGCAGGAACGCGGCGTGCGTGAGCGCCTCGCGCCCGAGCAGCTCCGGAACCCAGACGGCCGGCCAGCCCAGCTCCTCGAGCTCCTGGACCGACTCGCGCACCTGGGCTGCGGGCAGGTGCTCGAAGTCGAAGGTGTAGATGCCGAAAGGTCCGAGGTCAAGGCGGTCGTTCACGCTCATGGCAGTGTCTCCTCCATGCATAAGGTCGGATCAACATATCGCATATTGTCGATGCATGGGTGGACGGTCGTGCCGATGTCCCGCAGGACGGTCGGTGTGGTGGCGCGCTGCTCAGGACGGCCCGATGCGGGCGGCGGTCAGGGCGGCCAGGCCGGGCTCAGGCCGTCACCAGACGATGAACGGGCTCTCCGCGCCGCCGCCCCACGCCGTGTTGCCGGTCAGCCGCGAGCGCTGGCGCACGTCGGTCTTCGCGCCGGTGCGCGGGGGTGTGAGCGTGAACGGGCCGCAGGTCGCGACCTCGCCGGGGCCGGGCAGGACGCCCGTGCAGATGAACGGCTGGGACAGGTTCGTGTCGGCGTCGGTGTCGTAGAGCTGGACGTGGACGTCCGACCGCACCGACCCTCTGACCTGGCCCTTGAGGTGGATGACGTTTCCGGTCACGGCCATGCACGGCGACATCTCCACACCGCTGTCCGTGCGGAGCCAGGAGCGGCAGCGCCACTGCGGGGCCTCCTCCTTGACGGGCGGCTCCTCCTGCTCACTCCCGGTGTCCGGCTCGGTGCTGCGGCGCTGCGGCTCCGTCGTTCTGGTCTTCGGCTTCGGGGTGGTACGCGTCGGAGCCGAGGTCGCCGGGTTCGGCGCGGTGGTCGTGATGGTGACCACCACCTTCGGAGTCTGGCTGCGTTCCTTGGGTTCGGCCAGCGACTTCGGGGTCGGCGTCGTGAAGTCGACGCCGGCCGCCGACGGGGGCGCGCTGCTCGGGCCGGCCGGGGTGGACGGCGGCGCGGTGGGCGCGGCCGCAGGGGCGGCGGGCGCCTGCTTCCACGGCGTCGTGACGGCCAGCGCGGTACCGGCGAGCACCAGCGTCAGGGCGGCGCTCCCGGCGATCACCAGCCCCCGCCGCGACGGCTTGCCCTGCGGAGCCGGCGTTCCCGCTCCCGTCGCCGGGGCGCCGGGACGGCCGCCGGCAGGCGGCGCACCCGCCCCTCGCGGCCAGGTAGGCGGCTCGGCCGGTCCGGCGGGCGGCTGCGCGGGCGTCCCGACCGGCACGGGCTGCGGCCCGGACGTGGCGGCGGACTGGGGCACGGCCGGCATGGGGCCGGACGCGGCCGGGGAGTGCGGAACGGCGGGCATGGACCCCGACGTGACCGGCCCCGCCGCAGCACCCGGCCCGGGGGACCGGACGCCGGAGGCGGCGGGATCGAAAGGCGGCGGAGTCGCCCCGGCCTGCGGAGCCTCGGAGTGCCCGGCGCCGGAAGCCTGCGCGCCGCCCTGCGGGACGCCGGACCCCGGGCCGGTGGCGGCAGGGCCGGAGGGCTGCGGGTGCGCGCCGGAGCCGCTGCCGGCGGCGGGCTGGCGAGCCGGCCCGGTGCCGGGGAGGGGCTCGGAGGTGCTGGAGGAGGGGGCGGTACGGGGGACCGGCGGCAGGGCGGGCAGGCCTTCGAGGGACGGCGCCGCCTGGTGGAGCGCCGCGGCCACCTCGGCGGCCGCCGGCCGCGCGCCGGGGTCCTTGCCGGAACAGGACCAGATCAGGCTCCACAGGGCGTCGGGCATGCCGGGCAGCCGGCGGGGCATGGCGGTGGAGTGCTGCCGCAGCAGCGCCATCGGATGGTCGCCGGCGAACGGAGGCCGCCCGGCCAGCAGCTCGTACAGGATGAGCCCGACCGCGTAGACGTCCACGGCGGCGGTGGGGGAGTGGCCCTCGGCCACCTCGGGAGCGAGGTAGGCGGGGGTGCCGAGGATCGAGCTGGTGCCGGTGAGCCCGGGGCCGTGCACGATGCGGGCCACGCCGAAGTCGCTCAGCCGCGCCCGCCCCGAGGTGTCGATGAGCACGTTGCCCGGCTTGACGTCGCGGTGCACCACACCGAGGGCGTGCGCGGCCGCCAGCGCGTCGGCGACCTGGGCCATGAGCCGGGCCGCCTCGGCGGGCGGCAGCGTGCCGCGCCGGCGCAGCAGCCCGCGCAGGTCGCCGCCCTCGACGAGGTCCATGACCAGGGCGAGGCGGTCGCCTTCGATGATGAAGTCGCGCAGCGGGACGATGTTGGGGTGGTCGAGGCTGCGCATGACGTTGCGTTCCTGAACGAAGCGCAGCACCAGATCCTGATCGCCGGCCAGGCCGTCGCGCAGCAGCTTCACCGCGACGATCTCGCCGGTGTCGCGCAGGCGCGCCCGCCGCACCGTGCCCATGGCACCGCCGCCGATCTCCTCCAGCAGCACGTACCGGCTGCCCAGAGACGTCTCGGGCCCGCCCTGAGTCATCTTCCCGTGTTCCCCTCCGCGATGTGGAGATCAACAATAGCCAGGCGGGCGGTTGGCGAGGAAGCTCACAGGCGACCGGCGGCCTCGTACGCGGCCTCGGCCAGCGCCCTGATCTCGTCGCCGTCGTCGGCCGGCAGGAAGCCCGCCGCGATCGCCGCGTCGGTGGCCGCGCAGAACGCCTTCATGTAGCCGGCGGCCCACCCGGGTAGAGGCCGGCCAGGGTGGCCGCGTCGAAGGGATCGTCTGGCCGGACAGCCGCTCGATGAGCCCGTCGTTCGGGCTGATGCCGGTCAGGACGGCGGCCGGCGCGTCCGTCCACGGGGTGCGCACGCCGCCGAGCGCGTTGCCGTGCGCGCCCCCGACCAGTGACGGCGGCGGTCCCGGCCGCACCCGCAGGGGCGGGGCGTGCGGCGGCGGCGTGCCGTCGCGCATCCGCCAGCGGGCGAGGTGGCGCACGGCGGCGTTGGCCACGTAGTGGTGCTGCGCGCGACGCCGATGGGGCCGCCGCCCTGCTGCGCACCGTCGAGACGGTGACCGGCGCGTCCCGTACTTCCGCTCATTGACATGCGGTGATTTCTGCTCGAGAGTACGTCCATGCGCGGTGACCAGCTCTCGGAGGTGTTCGACCTCGTCGAGGTGCAGGGGCAGATGTCGGGGGCGTTCGAGGTGCGGGGCCGCTGGCGTTCGCGGCACGCCATCGACCACCCGCTGAAGCTCATCGCCATGATCCAGGGCCACGGGCGGCTGCTCACCGACGGCCTCGACGCGCCGATCGAGCTGGGCCCCGGCGACGTCGCCATCCTCAACGACCGGTCCTGGCTGGACGTCCAGGGCGGCGGCGGCGACGGGCCGGTGACCGAATTCGTCCCCGGGCCGGGCTTCAACGTCTACGGCGAAGGCGGCCCCACCGGGTTCGTCGTCGGCGGGCACGTCGATCTCAACCACGTCGGCAGGACCCTGCTCGGGCAGGCGCTGCCGCCGGTGGGCCACGTGCGCGCCGCCGACACCGCCGCCGCCGGCCTGCACCGCAACCTGCACGCCCTGGCCGAGGAGGCGCGGGCGAACCGGATCGGGGCGGCGTTCGCGATCCGCCAGTACGCCCAGCTCCTGGTGCTCGAGCTGCTGCGCGCCTACATCGACCAGGCCGAGCTGCCCCCGGGCTGGCTGCGGGTGATGGCCGACGAGCGGCTGCGCCCCGCGCTCACCCTCATGCACGCCGAGCCCGGCCGCCCCTGGAGCCTGGAGGAGCTGGCCAGGGCCGCCGCGATGTCGCGCACCTCGTTCGCCGAACGCTTCAGGGCCATGGCCGGGGTGCCGCCGCTGACGTACCTCAACCGGTGGCGGATGCTGCTGGCGCAGCGGGCCCTGCGCGACGGGGACGTCCGCGTCGGGTCGCTGGCCGCCCGGCTGGGCTACGGGTCGGAGAGCGCGTTCAGCACCGCGTTCAAGCGCGAGGTCGGCATGTCGCCCCTGCGTTACCGATCCATCGCCCGCCGGACGGTCCCCGCCTGAGGCACCCGGCCCCGGCCCTTGGGGCCGGGTTCGCCGCCCCCTCCGGCCCCGGCCCGCCGCGCGTCTCAGACCGTCTTCTTCACGCCGCCGTCGATGACGTAGTCGGAGCCGGTGACGTTCACCGCGTACGGCGAGGCGAGCCAGGCCACGAGCGCGGCCACCTCCTCCGGCTCGACGAACCTGCCCGTCGTCACGCCGGTCGCCGCCGGCAGGCCCGCCAGGAACTGCTCCAGCTCCAGGCCGTGCACGCCGGCCAGCAGCTCGCCGTACCCGCCGGGCCCCTCCCACATGGCGGTGCGCGCGGTGCCGGGGGAGATCGTGTTGACCCGCACGCCCTGCGGGCCCACCTCCTCCGACAGCGCCTTGCCGAAGGCCGTGAGCGCAGCCTTGGCCGTCGAGTACGGCACCGGCCCCGCGTGCGGCATCTGCGCGGAGATCGAGGAGATGTTGACCACGCTGCCCTTGCGCCGCAGCAGGCTGGGCAGGGCGGCGCGGGTGGCGCGCACGGCGCTGAAGAGGTTCAGCTCGTAGGTCTGCTGCCAGATCTCGTCGCTCATGCCCGCGAACCCGCCGGCCAGCTCGGGCCGCGCGTCTCCGCCGCCGACGTTGTTGACCAGCAGGTCGATCTCGCCCAGCTCGGCGAGCGCGGCTTCGATCACCTCGCCGGGGCCCTGCGGCGTGGCCAGGTCCGCCGCCACGGCGAACGCGCCGGTCTCCTTCAGCTCCGGGCTGATCGTGCGCGCCGCGGCGGCGACCCGCATGCCCTCGGCCGTCAGCGTCCGCACGATCGCCAGGCCGAGGCCCTTGCTCGCGCCGGTGACGACGGCCGTCTTGCCGTTCAGCTGCAGATCCATAGCAACTCCTACCCCTAATCGCGTCAGTTGTGTTGCGAGAAACATAGAACTTGCACAGAATTGTTGCAAGTTCGGGGGTGAGAGGAGTCATGGCGTATCCTTCGGTGCGTGAGTGGGATGACCCGGCCGTTGCGGTCCGACGCCGAGCGCACGGTGCGGACGATCCTGCAGGCCGCCGAGCGGGTGTTCGGTGCCGATCCCGCGGCCAGCATGGAGCAGGTCGCCGAGGCCGCCGGGGTGGCGCGCACGACCGTGCACCGCCGCTTCGCCTCCCGCGACGCCCTGCTGGAGGCGCTGGGCGCGGTGGCGGCCCGCGAGTTCGCCGCGGCCGTCGAAGCCGCGCGTCCCGATACCACCCCGCCGCTGGTCGCGTTCTACCAGGTCACGGTCAACGTGCTGCGGGTCAAGCGGCAGTGGCCGTTCGCGCTCAACCTGCGCGGGCCGGCGCACGAGGAGCCGGCCCGCGTGCACGCCGAGGTCGAAAAGCGCTGCGACGAGCTGTTCAAGAAGGCCCAGGACTGCGGCGTGCTGCGCGCCGGCGCCGACCTGATCTGGGCCAGGAAGAGCTACTACGCACTGATCGGGGTGGCGGCCCGGATGCACGAGTACGACATCGACGAGGCCGCCTCCCGCGTGGTCGACACGCTGCTGAGCGGCGTCGGCACCGGCCAGGCCCTCACCCGCCCGCAGCCCGGCTGAGGGCCGTCACCGCGGCCGTGGCGCCGCCGCGTGCGAGGGGCCCGGCAGCCGTACGGCGGCGAACACCAGGAGCGCGACGGCGGCGAGCGCGAAGACGGCGTTGCCGACCAGGTCGGTCGCGGCGGGCACGGGCATGGCGGGCGGCTGCAGGAAGCCGTGCCAGGCGTAGGTGAGCACGTAACCGGCTCCCAGCGCGAACACCTGCCGCACGCCCCAGCCCGGCCGCCGGGACCAGCGCGCCGCGAGGACGCAGACGGCGGCGTACACCGCCAGGTTGACCGCCGTCACCGGCCACGCGCCGAGCGTCCCTGACGCCGGGTTCGCCAGCCAGAACACCGCCCCCGCCACCAGCGAGAAGCCGAGCACCGCCCACGGCCCCGGCGCCGCCGTGCCGGGCCCTGTGGTGCCGGGTCCTGTGGTGCCGGGCCCGGTCGCGCCGGGCCCGGTCGTGTCAGACGCGGTCGTGCGGCGGCGCAGGGCCACGACGGCCGGCACCACGACGACCGCCACCAGGCCCGCGAGCCGCACCGGCGCGGGCATGGCGGCCTCACCGGCGAACACCGACGCCGCCACCGCGCCCAGCACGAACAGCACCCCCGACACCACCAGCCCGGGAACACGCAGCCACGGCTCGGAGGCCCGGCCGGGCACCAGCGCCTCCATGACCGCGATGGGAGCGCAGATGCTGCCCGCGACGTGCACGCCGCCGAGCACGAAGCTCGCCCACCAGGCGCTCACGCCCACCCCGGGCAGCCACGCCTGCGCCGTCAGGTCCATCCCGGCGAAGGCCGAAGCGAACAGCGACCGGGTGACCAGGCCCTCCTCGACCAGCGCGTACGCCAGCGCGAGCAGCACGATGCCGGACCAGCCCGCGCCCCGCCTCCTGGCCAGCTCGCGGACGAGCAGGGCACCGCCTCCGTACAGCGGGGCCAGCGTGATCAGCGCCGGCAGCATGGTGATGGGCAGGTTGCCCAGCAGGAACTCGCCGGTCAGCGGCGACAGGAAGAACAGCCCGATCGCGGGCGCTGCGCGTTTCAGCATGTCTCCAGGCTTCCGGGCGCCGGACGGGGCCGGTAGTGACGTTCGTCAGAGCCAGCCTCTGGCCTCCGCGGCGCGCGCCGCCTCGGCCCTGTTACGGGCGCCCAGCTTGCCGATCGCCGACGACAGGTAGTTGCGCACGGTGCCGTCCGACAGGAAGAGGCGGCGGGCGATGTCGGCGACGGTGCCGCCCTCGGCGGCGGCGCGCAGTACGTCGCGCTCGCGGCTGGTGAGCGGGTTCGCGCCGATGGACAGGCTGGCGGCCGAGAGCCCGCGGTCGAAGACCCGGCCGCCGGCGTGCACCCGCCGTACGGCGTCGGCCAGCTCGCCCGCCCTGGCGTCCTTGAGCACGTAACCGGCCACGCCCGCGTCCTTGGCGCGCCGCAGGTACCCCGGGCGGCCGAACGTGGTCAGAATGATCACCTTGACGCCGCTCAGCCCGGCCGCCGCCGTCAGCCCGTCCAGGCCCGGCATCTCGATGTCGAGCAGCACCACGTCAGGACGGCACCGCTCCACCGCCCCGGCCACCTCGTCGCCCCGGCTCACCTGGCCGACGACCTCGATCCCCGGCTCCAGGCTCAGCAGCGCCGCCAGCGCCTCCCTGACCAGATGCTGGTCATCGGCCAGCAGCACACGGATCGCGCCGGGCGGCGATGCGTCGCTCACGACGGCTTCCCCGGTGAGGCGGTGGGCGAGACGGGGACCGGCTCCGGGCGCGGAGCATCGCGGTGCCCGGAGCCGGGCAGGCCGGGCGGGGCCCCGGCGGCGGCAGGCGGGGTGATGCGAGCGGCGGGCCATGCGGCGTCGCCCGGCGAGCGAGCCCCGCCGTACGGTGCCTCCTCGGAGACGGGGATCCGCGCCCTGAGCAGGAAGCCGCCTCCCTCGGCAGGACCGGCGATCAGCGTGCCGCCCGCGAGCTCGACGCGCTCGGCCAGCCCGCGCAGGCCATTGCCGAGCCCGCCACCGCCTGCCAGGCCGTCAAGACGGTCACCGGCGCCGTCACCACGGGCGCGGCTGCCGGCTCCGTCGTCACCGGCCGGCCCTTCGAGACCGTTGCCGCCGGCATCGCCGGCCACGCCCTCGAGATCGACGGCGTCGCTCAGCGCGGGCTCCCGCCGGGCCAGGCGGCGGTGGCCGCTCGCGCGGCCGTCATCGCGCACCTCCGCATACGCCTGCCCGTCCGCCGTACCGAGACGGATCCGGCAGGTGCGGGCGCCGCTGTGCCGGACGACGTTCGTCGTCCCCTCCCTGACCACCCAGGCCAGCACCGGCTCGACGGCCGGGGGCAGCGGCCCGGCCGAGACCTCCGGCCGCACGCCGGCGGTGGCGAGCGCGCGGCGCGCGCCGTCCAGCTCGTCGGCCAGCGACAGCTCCCGGTACCCGGCGATCGCCTGGCGCACTTCGGCCAGTGCCTGCCGGGACAGCTCCTCGACCTGCTCCATCTCGGCCCTCGCCCGTTCCGGATCGGCGCCGGAGAGCCGGGCGGCGAGCTGGCTCTTCACCGTCATCACCGCCAGGCTGTGGCCGAGCAGGTCGTGCATGTCACGGGCGAAGCGCAGGCGTTCGTTGTCCACGGCCAGCCGCTCCACCTTCACGTTGGCCTCGCTCAACGCCCGGTTGGCGGCGTTGAGGCGGAGGAACGCCCGGATGGCCGCGGTGAACACCACCGACTGGACCGGGATCCACCACATCTCCGCCAATGACTGCCCGAGCAGGACCAGGGCGAGCGTGCCCGCCACGATCGTCGCCCCCGCCGCGACCGGCAGCGCCCGCTCGGGCAGCGCCGTGGCCACGGCCGTGATGAGGAAGTACGAGCACGCGAACACCCACAGCTCGCCCAGCACCGGCACCAGCGCCGCCGCCACCCCGTACAGCAGGGCCAGCGCGTACGGGGCCGCGTTGCGGTGCGGAAGCTCCAGGGCGGTCCACGCGACCCGCAGATACAGCCCGGCGAACCCGGCCACGCCCGCCACCATCGCCGCGATCATGGCGGCGGAAGGGCCCGAGGCGAGGAACCCGGGGATGGGCCACACCAGGACGACCAGGTAAACAGAGGTCCACAGCCGGGCCTTCATGCCTGCAACCCTAACCAGCGCCCGGCCCGTACGTACCTGACGAATGTCACGAACCCGACAGGACGGTCACAGCCTCAAAGCGCGCCACCGGGCCGCGACCGAACACGCCACCGGGCGGTGACCGAGACGGCTCCGGGCCGCGACCGGACAGCGCACCGAGCCGGTCGCCTCGAAACCGCGCCGGGAGCCGGGAAAGGCCGCGAGCCGCCGCTGTCCGCCGCGTGCTGTCGCGGTCCGCCGCGTATGGCGCGGACCGCGTGCCGCCGCGCCCCGTTCGAGGGCGGAACCGGCTGCGGCGGGTCGAGGGCGGCGACATCGTCAGCTGAGCCGGGACGGCGGGACCGTTGATCGAGCCGGGGCTTCGTGGACCGTTGGTCGGGCCGGGGCTTCGTGGACCGTCAGCTGACGCAGTCCTGCCGATCGAGCGCCGGCGCGAACAGCCGCACCTTCCCCGCGTTCTCCTCGTCTTCGAGTGCCGTACCCGGGGGTTTCGCGCGAACGTCCGGCACGGATGGCGCCCCGCTGAAAGGAAAGATGAATCGACGACTCCCTGGGCGAGTTTTGTCGGTGCCGTGGGGCAGAGTGGCCCGCATGACCGAGTCACCAGCCGGCGCCGTCGTGACCGAGCCCGCCCGTCCCGCCCCGGAAACCGCCCAAGATCCTCCCGAGACCCCCGCTCCGACGACCTCCGACCGGCCGCTCGTCTGCTCCGCCTGCCGAGGCGTCCTGGTGGGCGTCCCACCCACCGCCTACACGCCCGCCCGCGCCCGCCTGATCCTCTCGAACGGCTTCTGCACGGGTGCCTGCGCCGCTTCCAGCCGCCCGAGCGGCGCGTCCCCGCAGAGCGGACCGTCCACGTGGAGCAGGTCGCCGGCCGGAGGCGCCCCACCGCAGGAAAGCACGGCATCACCGCAGGCCGGACCGGCTCAAGGCAGGTAACCGCCGCAAGCCGGAACACCGGCACGGCGCGCAGCCATCTCACAGTAGGGTCCGGCCCGTGCCAGGAGCGGGACCTCGCCCAACGTCAGGCCCGGCGCCGGGCTACGCGCTCAGCGCCTGCCTGCCATGGGGCTCCCATGCCAGGTGAGACCACGCGCACTCCTTGCGTAGCGCGCGCCTCCATTGAGCACCTGGCACACGGAAGGCCCAGCGCGGGAACTCCGAGCGTGAAGGTCAGGAGCCGCGGGGGACCCGGTGCAGGCAGGGCCCTGCGCGGGAGGCTGCCGGCGTGAAGATCAGGCGTCGTCGAGGACCTCGCGCAGCCGGCGTGCGAACGCGTCGGGCCGGCCCGCGCCGTACTCGCCGTCCGTGAACCCTCCGTGGTGACTCGGGAAGATGGTCGGCTTCTGGCCGACAAGCTCGGCGGCGACCTCGGAGGTGCGGGCGGTGACGGTCCCCGCCGACTCCTCGCCCACCGCGATCAGGACGCGCGTCGGCGCGGCGGCGAGCGCGGCGAAGTGCGGACGGTAGCCACTGACCGCCCACGACCGGTCGGACAGCAGCGGATCGTCGCGGGAGCCGTCGTCCTCCGCCGGCAGGCCGAACGCGGCGGGGTCGGGGGCGGGCTGGGCGAAGTAGCCGTCGGTGTACTCGCCCCGCCATGAGGTCATCGCGATGAAGGCCGCCATCCCGGCGCCCCAGCCCTTGCTCTCGTACGCCTCCCGGACCTCGGCGCGGGCACGCAGGGCGGCCTCGGCGTCGGGCAGCAGCGGCAGCAGCGGCGGCTCGTGCGCCACCAGGGTCCGCACGTCGTTCGGGTACGCGGTCACCAGGGCGAGCGAGGTCACCGCGCCGCCGCTGCTGGCGAACATGTCCACTGGGCCGCCGACGGCCTCGATGATCGCGTGCACGTCTTCGGCCTGGGTCTCCGGCGTGTGGTCGGCCCGGCCGTCCTTGCGGACGCTGCGGCCGAGCCCGCGCGGGTCGTACGTGATCACGGTACGGTCGCTGAAGCGCTCGGCCAGCGCCTGGAACCCGCCGGCCTCCATCGGCTGGCCGATCATGAACAGCGGCAGGTGGGCGCTCTCGCCGGGCAGCGGCCCGTGGACGTCGTAGGCGAGGTCGCCTTCAGCGGTCTTGAGGATGTGTGTGGTCGTCATGCCCATGGAGACCATGCCCACCGGGAGAACTCATCGGCGAAATCAAAATTCCCGATTCCGGGGACGGTTGTTGATTCCGCGGCGCGGCGTGGCCTACGGTGCGGCGATGGACGTCATCGGCTGGCTGCTCGACTCCGACCCCGCGATCCGCTGGCAGGTGCTGCAGGACCTCACCGGCGCCCCGCCGGAAGAGGTCGCAGCCGAGCGGGAACGCGTGGCACGTGAAGGCTGGGGCGCCAGGCTGCTGGCGTTGCGCGACGACGACGGCCTGTGGGCCGGCGGGGCCTGCTTCCCCAAGGGGTACCGCGGCGGCGAGCCGGGCCAGCCGTGGACGGCGACGATGCACACCCTGCAGACCCTGCAGATCCTCGGCCTCGACCCGGCGTCGGCCCCGGCCCGGGAAACCATCTCCAAGGTGGCGGAGAACGGGCGGTGGGAGCACGCCGGCCAGCGGTACTTCGACGGCGAGGTCGAGCCGTGCATCAACGGCAGGACGGTCGAGACCGGCGCCTACTTCGGCGTGGACGTCTCCGGCATCGTGGCGCGCCTGCTGGACGAGCGGCTGGCCGACGGCGGCTGGAACTGCGAGGCGGAGAACGGCTCCGTGCGCTCGTCGTTCCACACCACGATCAACGTGCTGGAGGGGCTGCTGGAGTACGAGCGCGCCACCGGCGGATCCGACGCCGTGCGCGAGGCGCGCCGCGCGGGGGAGGAGTTCCTGCTGGAACGCGGCCTGTTCCGGCGCAAGAGCACCGGCGAGGTGGCCGATCCGGCGTTCCTGGAGTTCGCGTTCCCCTACTACTGGCGGCACGACGTGCTCCGCGCGCTCGACTATTTCCGCAGGTCGGGAGCCGCACCCGACCCCAGGATGGCGGAGGCGGCGGAGATCGTCGAGGCCAGGCGGCAGCCCGACGGCCGCTGGCAGCTCGACCGCGTCCATCCGGGACGTGTCCACTTCGCGTTCGAGGACGGCGTGGGCCGGCCGAGCCGCTGGAACACGCTGCGCGCGCTCCGCGTCCTGGACTGGTGGCAATCCTGATCGGGCTTGGTGGCAGCGTCCCGCGCGCGAGGCTCGCAGCGGACCTGAAGTCTCAAGCCCTCAGACGGGGCTGAGGCTTTGACACGGAGCTGAGGCCCCAGGCGGTGGCAAACGCTCAAGTGGGCTGCCCGGTGCGGCCCGCGCTGCTAGCGTCTGGAGGCGATCTTGCATCCCGCCGGGGAAAGGACAGCCGTGTATCGCCGTCTCCTCGTCCTGATCGCCGCCGCCACCCTCTTCTCGGGCCTGACGGCGCCCGCGCACGCCGCGGCCGCCACGGAAGCCGTCTTCAACGACCCCGTCAACGACCCGGCCGCCATCCAGAACCGGATCGTGCAGCTCATCCAGGGAGCCGACCCCGGCTCGACGATCCGGGTGTCGATGTACTACGCCACCGACCCCACCATCCCCGACGCGCTGATCGCCGCGAAGAACGCCGGCCGCAACGTCCAGGTCATCTTCGACAAGAAGATGGCGGGCACGGCCATCCTGGCCTCGCTGTCCGCCGCGCTCGGCACCGACACCGGGCAGAGCTCGTGGGTGCTGGTGTGCCCGAGCGGGCGCGGCTGCATCGGCGACCGCCCGCTGTACGGGTCGGAGTCGCTGAACCACAACAAGTTCTTCCTGTTCTCGCGCACCGGCGGCACCGACAACGTCGTCGTGCAGTCGTCGGCCAACCTGCACACCGGCCGCGACGGGCTCAAGGGCTGGAACAACGCCCTGGTGCTGGCGGGCAACGCAGGGATCTACAACGCGTACGTCGGCTACTTCAACGACCTGAAGGCCATGCGGGTGAACAACAACTACTACGACACCCGTACGCCGGTGACCTCGGGCGCCGCGAAGGTGCACTTCTACCCGCGCCAGGAGAGCAACGGCAGCCCCACCGACCCGGCCGAGGACACCATGACGACGGTGCTGGACCACGTCGAGTGTCACGGCAACAGCGAGGTCGGCACGGTGGACGGCACCCACCGCACGATCGTGCGCGTCGCGATGGGCATCTTCAGCCGCACCCACCTGGCCCGCAAGCTGCTCGCCCTGGACAAGGCGGGGTGCTACGTCGAGGTGGCGCTCAACTACAACAAGGACAGCGACTCCGAGGTGTCCTCGATGAACGAGCTGGTCAAGACGACCGGCGCGTACAACGGGATCAACGTGCGCTACTACTGCACCGCCGACCCCATCTGGATCCACTCCAAGTACCTGATCATCGAGGGCAAGTACTACGGCGTGCCCGACCGCAAGATCGTCTGGACCGGCAGCCACAACTGGAGCTGGAACTCCCTGCGCCAGGCCGACGAGGCGCTGCTGCAGCTGGAGGACGACACGATCTTCGACCGGTTCCGCTCCAACTACTACGCGGTACGCGTGGGCAGCGGCATCCGCGCGGCCGGCAACGGCACCCCGGCCCGCTGCTGAAATCCCTGGGCGGGCGCGGGCGAGACCTCGCGGCGGCTTGGCGCGCGGGCCGCGCCGCCACAGCACGTGCTCGCGCACCGCGAGCCCCGCCCTGGCCTGCTGCTCGTAGCGGATGAGCGGCAGGTGGGCGTCGAACAGGTCGTGCGCCTCCTCCGAGCGGCCCTCGCCGGCGAGCCTGTTCAGGGTGAGCCTTCTCCCCGGGCGGGGCGGCCCGTGCCAGACTGCCGGTATGACGCACAACCACGTTGAGGATCCGGCCTGCGAGGTCGCTCACGGCGCGAGCCCCGCCGAGGACGACGGGCGGACGCTGGTCGCCGTCTTCGTGTCCCCGGTGGCCGAGCACCTGCTGCGCTTCGGCGACGAGCTGGGCTTCCGTACGGTGCTCTTCGACCCCGACCCGGCCCGCCACAGCGGCGGACGGCCCGCGGTCACCCGGCTCGACGACGTCATCGACGCCACCTGCGACGTCGTGCTCACCGACCACCACCGCGAGGAGATCGGGCCGGTGCTGCGCGACCTGCTCAAGTCCCCCGCGCGGTGGATCGGCATCATGGGCAGCCCGCGCCACGAGGGCCCGCACGTACGCGCGCTGACCGAGCTGGGTGTCGCGCCGGAGGAGATCGCCCGGGTGCACCGGCCGATCGGGCTCAACATCGGCTCGCGCACCCCCGCCGAGATCGCCCTGGCGACCGTGGCCGGGCTGATCGCCGACCGCAACGGCCGCCCCGGCGGCTTCGCGTTCTAGACATTTCCGGTACGGGTCATGCGCCTGGGTGCGCCTCACTCCGACAGGGCCGTGCGCAGCTTGGTCAGCACCGTCCGCAGGATGCGGGAGACGTGCATCTGCGAGATGCCGAACTCCTTGGCGATCTCCGACTGCGTCATGTTGCCGTAGAAGCGCATGAGCAGGATGTTCTTCTCGCGCGCCGGCAGCGCGTCGATGAGGGGCTTCACCGAGTGCCGGTCGAGCAGGGTGTTGAGCGACTCGTCCTGCGCGGGCAGGAAGTCGCTCAGCTCGGCAGCGTCGTCGTCGCCGTTGTTGACCGGGGCGTCCAGCGACAGCGTGCTGTAGGCGGTGGACGCCTCCAGGGCGAGCAGCACCTCCTCCTCCGAGATGCCCAGCTTCGCGGCCAGGTCGGCCACGGTCGGCGAGTGGCCGAGGGTCTGGGTCAGCTCGGCGGTGGCCTTGTTCAGCTCGATCCGCCGCTCCTGGTAGACGCGCGGCACCCGGATCGCCCACGTACGGTCCCGGAAGTGGCGCTTGACCTCGCCCATCATGGTGATCATCGCGTAGCCCCTGAACTCGTGGCCGAGCTCGGGGTCGTAGCCGTTGACGGCCTTCATCAGGCCCACGTACGCGGCCTGGCGCAGGTCCTCCATCGGCTCACCGCGGTAGCGGTAGCGGCGAGTGACCTCGCCGACCAGTCCCTCGTGCATCTCCACCAGGCGCTCGCGGATGCGGACGGCGTGCAGTTCGGAGATCTGGGGGTCGGCCAGCTCGGAGAGAAGCTCTTCGGCGGTGAACTGCTCAAGTGCGGGGGTCAGGACGGGCATCTGCTGCTCCAGAAGGTGCTGCGGCCCCGCCTGAACGCACAAAAAGCCCAGGCAGAGGCACGCGTGAATCGCGTGGGACGAAGCCCTCTGCTGGACTTCGAGACCAACCATGCCCGCTCCTGCGGGTTGAACACCGAATCAAGGTAACGAAATGGTCACGATCGAAGATCGTCTGCCCTGGGCTGGTCGAGGGCGAGGGCGAGGGCGAGGGCGAAGGGCGGGCGCCGGCCGCACCACCGCCCTGCACCGGCTTGGCACGGTGACGCGGGTGGCATCGCCATCGGCTTCGCCGGGGTCGTGCGGCTGCGCATCCCCGCCGTCGTCACCCGCACGTTCGGCTGGGAGAAGCCGTCCATGCTCATCAGCCCGTACGGCCGTGATCGGCGGTTGATCGAGGGGCCGGTCGCGGTCAAGCCGGGGTTACCGTCTGATGGATCGCACCACCGTCCACGTCACCGCCAGGCGCGGGCTCGGGCGGGTCCGCGCCCCCGGCGTGCAGGGCCCGCCAGGACCTCCCGGCGAGCCCGGCCCGCCGAGACCGAAGGGCGACCGCGGACCGGCCAGGCCCGGCGGCGGCTTCTCCACCCACGAGCAGACCGGACCGGCCCTTCTGCACCTACGAGCAGGCCGAGCCGGCCTACGTGTGGACCAGCCGCCGCGACCTCGGCCGCCGCCCCGCTGTGGCGGTCCAGACCTGCACGGCGACGAGATGGACGCGGCCGGGGCGGGCGGGGTGAGGCCGGTGGTGGCGCCATCCCTGGAAAGCGCCGGGGGACGCTGTGACGTGAAGGGGGCCGGAGCGGCGGTGGTCCCACGGTATCGCCGGGCGATGCCCGGAGGCGTGGGGGAGCTGGAGGGGCGATGGTCCTCGGGGTGAGCGTCGGGCGATGCCGGGGGTGCGGGGACTTGGGAGGGGCGGTGGTCCTCGGGGTGAGCGTCGGGCGATGCCCGGGGCGCGGGCGAGCCAGGGGGGTGAGGTCGTGGGGGACCTCCCCCCGGAAGCGGCGGGTCGCGCCGGAGGGCTGGTGAAGGTGGAGGGTGCCGAGCGGGGGTGGGCGGGCTCGGGGACGGATGCCGGGCCACGAGGGGAGCCTCGGAGCGGGGCGAGAGGTGAGTTTGGCGCCGTCCCCTTCCCGTGCGTGAGCGCGGGGACGGCGCCGCCCCAGTGACGTTCCCTGAAGCATCAAGGCTCACACCAGCCACGCCCATATATTGACAAGATTTTTTCCAGCATGAAAAGGATCATGGTGAAAAATCCCGGAATATCCGAAATGGCCCACCCCTCAGCGCTCCTCCCGGGAAATGCGAAAGGTATTCACTAACAACCTGATGTAGACCGTCCGGAATGGCGGAAAACGTGAACGATATTCGTCGATAGCGCATTCTCTGGGATTGGCGAGGAAGAAATGTCGTTAAGGGGTCCACGGCATTTGCAGGGATGCTACGGTTTGTACCTGATCCCGTGCGGACAGTACCGCACGGCCATCACACAACTGCTTGCCGTCTCCCGCATCGGCAGGTTGATGCGCCTGCGGTGCCTGGCCGTCACCACCCCACGAGGACCTGATCGATGTCAGTACACGCCTCTAAACGCCCGCGGTTCCAGACCTCGCCCATGGGGCGCGCGCTACTGTTCTTTCTGGCCGCCGCGCTCATTTCCAGCGCCGCCTGCGGATGGCTCATCACCCGGCTCCCCGCGGAGGGAAAGACGCTGGTCGGAGTGGGCAGCGGCGGCGCCGTCGCGCTGTTCTCGATCGCCGTGGCCGTCGCCGCCTATTGCGCGGCGAACGCGCGGGAGACGCGCGAGCGGCTGCGCCGTACCGACGCCTCCACGAGCCTGCTGCAGGAGGAGCTGAAGCGCCTGACGCACGAGATCCTGCCCGCCATCGGCCACCGCATCAGAAACGGCGCCACCGTCCCCGGCGTGCTCGCCGAGATGGGCCAGCCGTCGCACCCGGCCACACAGGCGCTGGTGCAGTCGCTGGCGCAGACCGTGGAGGGGGAGCGGCAGCGGCGGGCCGCCGCGGTGGCCGCCTGCACCGCCATGGAGAGCGAGCTGGGCAAGCTGGCCGACGAGCAGCTGCCCGCCCTGCTCGCCCGGCTCCGCGCGGGCAAGGGCGTGGGCGAGCTCATGCTGCCCGACGAGCTGCAGCCCAGCCAGAAGGCGGTGCAGCGGCTGTGGGAGGAGATCGCCCACGAGCTGGAGGAGGGCAACCGCCAGGGCGCCGCCGCCATGGCGTCCTGCGCCGAGGCCGCCGCCCGCATCCAGGCGCAGGTGACGAGCCTGCTCGGCCGGCTGCGCGAGCTGGAGGACGAGTACGGCGACAACGAGGCGGTCTTCGCCCACCTGCTGGAGATGGACCACCGCATCTCCCAGATGGGCCGCCTGGCCGACAACATCGCGCTGCTCAGCGGCGGGCGTTCGGGACGCCGCTGGACCAAGCCCATCTCCATGGAGAGCGTGCTGCGCGGCGCGGCCGGCCGCATCGGCGCCTTCCGCCGCGTCCAGCTCCACTCCACCAGCACCGCGGCCGTCGTCGGCTACGCCGCGGAAGGCGTCATCCACGCGCTCGCCGAGCTGATCGACAACGCCGCCAAGTTCTCGCCGCCCGGCACCGCCGTCCATGTGTACGTCGAGGAAGAGGACGCGGGCGTGGTGGTCACCATCGAGGACAGCGGCCTCGGCATGCGCACCCGCGAGCGCCGCCTGGCCGAGAGCCTGATCAGCCGCCCGCTCGACCTGACCACGCTGTCGGGCACCCGCCTCGGCCTGGCCGTGGTGGGCCGCCTGGCCGGCAAGTACGGCCTCACGGTCAGCTTCCGCCCGTCCGCCAGGGGCGGCATCGGCGTGATCGTCCTGATCCCCCGCCAGCTCGTCGTCTACCCGCCGACCGAGGACGAGCAGGCGGCACGCCCGGCCGAGCGCGCCGAGGACCCGGTGCCGGCCGCCCGCCACGCGGCTCCGCCGCCCTCTGCCGACGGGCCGGACGCGTACCTGCCGAAACGGCCCCGCGGAGGCACGCTCGCCGCCGCTCAGCCGCTGCCCGCCCAGCCGCCGGCCCGGGTCCGCGACCCGCAGGCCGCCGCGAACCGGCTGGCCGCCTTCCGCAGGCAGCGCACCTCGGCATCGGGCGACGACCTCACGTGACGCGATGACCGACACCTCTTCCCGCAGCCGCGATCACCGATGGGAGGCAAGGGGCACGCCCGCGAGCCCCGTCGTACCTATGAGCGCAAGCAATTCCTTGAGTGCCGCCGAGCGCGACCTCGGCTGGTTCCTCGGCGACCTGCGTGACAACACCCCCGGGATCAGGCACGTGCTGGTGTTGTCGCGCGACGGGCTGGCCATGTCCGGCGCGCCCGGACTCCACCCCGACCAGGCCGACCAGCTCGCCGCCATCGCCGCCGGCATCCAGAGCCTGGGCCTTGCCGCCTCGGGCGAGTTCGGCGACCGCAGCGGGTTCGGGCAGGCGCTGCTGGAGTTCGGCGGCGGCATGCTGGTCGTGGTGCCGGCCGGCGAGGGCGCGCACCTCGCGGTGGTGGCGAGCGAGGACGCCGACGTCGGCGTCGTCGCGCACAACATGAACGAGGTGGTGGAACAGATCGGGCGGCTGCTCACCGCCCCGCCGCGCGAGCCCGCGCACGAGACCGTGCACAGGGGCGGGCACCCATGACCGAGCCCCGCGCGCCCGAGCCCGGCGGTTCCGCCCCATACCCGCGCCGGGCGCCCGAGCACCAGGGGGGTGCGCCGCGCCCGGGCCGGGGCTCCGAGCACGAGGGCGGGACGCCGCGCCCGGGCCGGGGCTCCGAGCACGAGGGAGGGGCGCCGCACCCGGGCCGGGGCTCCGAGCGCGAGGTGCCGTACCAGCGGCGCGTCCCCGGCCCGGTCATGCGCGCCGATCGCGGGCGCGCGCTCGACCGCGAGAACCCCGACCGCCTCTACACCATCACCGGCGGCCGCGCGCACGCCGGCTCCGCCGCGTTCGACACGGTCACGCTCATCGTGGCCGAGGCCGACCCCCGGCCCGGGATGCAGTCGGAGCACGTGAAGATCCTGCGCATGGCCCGGCGGCCGGTGGCCGTGGTGGAGATCTCCGCCCGGCTCCGCCTGCCGGTCAGCGTGGTGAAGATCCTGCTGTGCGACCTGCTGGACAGCGGCCGCATCACCGCCCGCCACCCGGTCGCCGCGCGGACCCAAGTCCCCGACGTCGCAACCTTGGAGCAGGTGCTCATTGGACTCCGCAACCTTTGACGAGCCGGCCGGCACGTCGCTGCCGGCCACCGCCACCGACGCGTTCAAGATCGTGATCGTCGGCGGGTTCGGCGTGGGCAAGACCACCATGGTCGGCGCCGTCAGCGAGATCAGGCCGCTGAGCACCGAGGAGATCATGACGCAGGCGGCCGCCGGGGTCGACGACATCAGCCAGGTGGCCGGCAAGCGCTCCACCACCGTGGCCTTCGACTTCGGCCGCATCACGCTGGACGCGCACCGGGTGCTCTACCTGTTCGGCGCACCCGGCCAGCAGCGCTTCTGGTTCCTGTGGGACCAGCTGTTCAGCGGCAGCCTCGGCGCGGTCGTGCTGGCCGACACCCGCCGCCTGGAGGACTCGTGGTACTCCATCGACCGCCTGGAGGCCCACCGCGCGCCGTTCGTGGTGGCCGTCAACCGGTTCGGGCCCGGCCCCGGGCTCGACCGCATCCGCGACGCGCTGACGCTGCCCGCCGAGGTGCCGCTGCTCGACTGCGACGCCCGCGACCGCGAATCCTGCAAGAACGTCCTCATCACCCTCGTCCGGCACCTGCTGTGCCTGCACAGCCCATCGTCGCCTGCATAGCCCAACGTCGAGAAAGAGCACGCCGTGACCGACCTTTCCTCCGCTTCCGAGCATTACCCGTCCAGCGGACATGGAGCCGACCCCGTGCTCGCCGCCGGCTACCCCGAGCACGCCGACGCCGTGCGGCTGTACGGGCCGGCCATCGCCGAGGACCCCGGCACGCTCTACCAGCGGCTGCGCCAGCAGGGCAGCGTCGTGCCCGTGCTGCTCGACGGCGACATGCCCGCCTGGTTCGTGCTGGGCTACCGGGAGGTGCACCACATCACGGCCAACCCGCAGTGGTTCGGCCGTGACTGCCGCCGCTGGAACATCTACGACCGGCTGCCGCCCGACTGGCCGCTCATGCCGTACGTCGGCTGGACCCCCTCGGTGATGTACGCCGAGGGCGGCGAGCACCAGCGCCGGGCCGGCGCCATCGGAGACGCGCTCGACGCCGTCAACCGCATCGATCTGATCGCCACCTGCGAGCAGGTCGCCGACCGGCTCATCGACGCCTTCGCCGGCGACGGCCGCGCCGACCTGATCACCCAGTACGCCTACCAGATCCCCGCCCGCATCATCGCCCGCCTCTACGGCCTGCCGGAGGGCGACATCCCCGCGCTGGTGCAGGACGTGTTCGACTCGCTCGACGTCGGCGACAACGCCGTGGCCGCGCACCAGCGGCTGCACGCGAGGATGGCGCAGCTCGTCGCCGACAAGCACAACCGCCCCGGCAACGACGTGCCGTCGGCGCTGCTCGCCCACCCGGCCAGGCTGACCGACGACGAGATCATCATCGACCTGCTGGTGGTGATGGCCGCCGCGCAGGCGCCCACCAGCAACTGGATCGGCAACACGCTGCGCCTGATGCTGGTGGACGACGACTTCTCGGTGACGCTGCAGGGCGGGCGCAGCAGCGCCGCGCAGGCGCTCAACGAGGTGCTGTGGAAGGACACCCCGACGCAGAACTTCATCGGCCGCTGGGCCGTGCAGGACTGCCACCTCGGCGGGCGCCGCATCCGCAAGGGCGACCTGCTGGTGCTGGGCTTCTCCGCGGCCAACAACGACCCGAACGTCCAGCCGGGCACCCACAGCGACTCCAGCACCAACCGGGCGCACATGTCGTTCGGGCACGGCGAGCACGGCTGCCCGTTCCCCGCGCCGGAGCTGGCCGAGATCATCGCGCGGACGGCCGTGGAGGTGCTGCTCGACCGGCTGCCCGACGTGACGCTCGCGGTCGCGCCGAAGGACCTGCGCTGGCGGCCGTCGCTGTGGATGCGCGGCCTGTACGGGCTGCCGGTGGCGTTCACGCCCACCCTGCCGCTGGTGCCCGCGGCGGCCGGGCGGCGCGGCGCGCAGCAGGCGCCGCCCGGTGGCGACACGCTCAGGCCACGGGGGTGAAGCGCACCGGCAGCGAGGCCGGCCCCCGGGTGAAGACGCCCTGCTCGACCACCTCGGCGCCGTCGGCGAGCCGCAGGTCCGGCATGGCGTCGAGGAGCTGGTCGGTGGCCACCTCGACCTCGGTCTTGGCCAGCAGCGCGCCCACGCAGAAGTGCCGGCCCAGCGCGAAGGCCAGGTGCGTGGCCGCCGCCGAGAACGCGGTCGACTCGTCCAGCTCTGAGCGGAAGATGTTGAAGGTGTCGGGGTCGGCGTAGCGCTCCTCGTCGCGGTTGGCCGCGCCGATCAGGCACGTGACCGTGCTGCCCGCGGGCACCACGCCGCCGCTCAGCTTCACGTCCTGGGCCGGCTGCCGCATGATCATGTGCACCGGCGGGGTGTAGCGCAGGGTCTCGGCGAACGCGCGCGCGATCAGGCTGCGGTCGCGGCGTACGGCGTCGAGCTGGTCGGGGTGGCGCAGCAGGTTCGTGAACAGGCTGGCGATCCCCTTGTCGGTGGTCTCCCCGCCGGCGGTCAGCAGCAGGCTGCAGAACGCCTTGATGTCCTCGTCGCTCATCCGGGTGCCGTCGATCTCCGCCCGGCACAGCGTGGAGAGCAGGTCGTCGCCTAAGGCGGCGCGCCGCTGCCGCACGATGGGGATCATGTACGCGGCGAACTCCTCGCGCGTGCGCAGCCCCCGCGCCGTGACCTCCGGGTCCTGGCTGAGGTTGCCGAGGAAGGCGATGATCGAGGTGTACCAGGCGTGGAAGCGGTCGTGGTCGGCCTTGTCGAGGCCGAGCATGTCGACGATGACGTTGATGGGGAAGCGGGTGGCGAACTGCGCGACCAGGTCCGCCTCGCCGGCGTGCCGGAAACCGTCGATCAGTTCGCGGCAGTTGCGCTCGATGACCGGCATGAAGGTGCGCCGCAGCTCCGCGCCGCGGAACGCGGGCACCACCAGCGCCCGGCGCACGGCGTGCTCGCGCCCGCTCATCTGCAGGAACGTGCGCCCGTGCACGGGCTCCAGTTGCCAGTCGTAGTTGGCGGTGGTGAACACCTCGTCCTTGAAGGCACGCTCGACGTCCTCGTACCGCGAGATGATGTAGCTCTGCGTGCCCTCGTGCCACAGCAGTGGCGCCTCGTTGCGCAGGACGCGGTAGGCGGAGTACGGATCGGCCATGAACTCCGGGGAGAGGATGTCGGGCGTGTTGACAGGCGCGGTCATGACGCTCCCTCGCTACGCGGTCGTTACCGGAAGGCCCGCCTTCACCCTAAGTCGCCGCATTCGTACGATCCATAGTCTTTGAGCTGGGCGGGAGTCAGGCGCCCAGCTCAAGGTCCCGGCGGATCGCCTGCCCGGCGGCGCGATGTTCGGCCGCGGCGGCCGGGTCGGTGGCCTCCAGCATGGCCGCGATGGCCTCGTGGGCCAGCGCCTCCTTGTGCCGGTGCCCCATTCTGGCGGCCAGGTCGAGCGCCTGGCGGTGCAGCCGCAGCGCCTCGCCGGTCAGCCCGGCCTGCCGGCAGGTCTCGCCGTAGGCGTCGAGGAAGTGCACCTTCCACTGCTCCTCGAACAGCTCGTCCAGCAGCTTGAACGCCTGCCGGTGGCTGGCCAGCGCCTCCTCGTGCCGGCCCATCCTGCGCAGCGCCACGCCCAGGCAGTTGAGGCACCACGCCTCGTTGTGCCGGTGCCCGTCGCCGCGCGCCAGATCGAGCGCTCGGCGCAGGTGTGCGGCGGCCTCGTCCGGCCGCTCGTCGGCCAGCGCCAGGCCGAGCGTGATCAGCGCGGTGAGCCCGGCAGGCCAGGCGGGGTCGTCGTAGTCGATCGCCAGCACCTCGCGGGCCAGCTCGGCGGCCTCCTCGCGCCGGCCGAGCTGGAGCAGCGCCCACGCCTCGTACGCGGTGGCGTGCGCCGCGCCCTCCCGGCAGCTGGCCCGCTCGTACCGCTCGCGCGCCTGGCGGAACAGCTCCAGCGGCGCGTCGCCCCTGCCGTCCTCCCAGCTCAGGTAGCCGCGGCGCATGAGCAGATCGGCCTGGGAGCGCAGGTCGCCGGTCTGCTCCACCAGCGGCGCGGCCTTCTCGTACGCGGCCGCCGCCTCCGCCATCCGGCCCGCGTTGTAGCGGGCGAAGCCCAGGTCGCTGTACGCCTCGGCGAGCCGCCACGGATCGCCGAGCCGCTCGGCCGCCGCGAGCGCCCGCTCGAACAGCGCGTTGAGGTGCGTGGTGCCGCAGCGGCGGGCGAAGTACGTCCGCATGAAGCGCGGCAGCTCGCAGGCGTGCACGTCGGCGCCGAGCGCGACCGCCAGCTCGAACGCGCCCATGAGGTTGGCGTACTCGGAGGTGAACCAGGCCAGGGCGGCGTGCTTACCGGGGAAGCGGGGCAGCGCGGACGGGGCGGGGCCCGCGGTGGGCGGGCGGTTGCCGGACGGGTGCGGCATGGCCGCGTCCGCGGCGGCCGCGGCGTGCACGTAGTAGCCGAGCAGCCGGCGCAGCGCCTGATCCCGCTCGGCGGGGGAGTCCTGCTCCTCGCAGGCCCGGCGCGCGTGCTGGTGCACCAGGTCGTGCAGGGTGTAGCGGCCGGCGGCGGGCTGCTGGACGAGGTGGGCGTCCAGCAGGTCCTCCAGCATCGCCCGCGCCTCGCGCAGCGGCAGGCCGGCCAGGGCGGCGGCCACGTACTCGTCGAAGGACGACCCGGACAGCAGGCCGAGCAGCCGGAACAGACGGCGCTGGCCGCGGTCGAGCTGGCGTACGGACATCGCGAGCGCCGTGTCGAGCTCGCTGCCGCCCTCCGCGAGGCGCTCGGCCAGCACGCCCACGGTCCAGCCCGGCCGGTGCCGCAGCCGGGCCCCGGCCAGGCGCAGCGCGAGCGGCAGGTGCCCGCACATCCGCAGCACCTCGGCCGCCGACTCCGGGTCCTGGGCGAGCCTGCTCTCTGAGCCTTCCGGCTCGCCGCTGGCGCGGGCCAGCAGTGTGGCGCTCTCCTCGGGGCTCAGCACGTCCAGCGAGACCGGCGGCACCTCCTCCAGGCCGATCAGCCGGTTGCGGCTGGTGATCAGCGCGACGGACGGGCCCGCACCGGGCAGCAGCGGGCGTACCTGCTCGGCGTTGGCCGCGTTGTCGAGCACCACGACGGCCCGCCGCCCGGCCAGCTCGGCCCGCCAGCAGGCGGCCAGCGGCTCGATGCCGCCCTCCTGCGGGATCTTCTCCGACGGCGTGCCGAGCGCGGCCAGCAGCGTGCGCAGCGCGGGGTCGGGGCCGAGCGGCTCGCGGCCCTCGGTGAAGCCGTGCAGGTCGATGTAGAGCTGCGCGTCGGGGTAGTCGGCGGCGAGGCGGTGCGCGGCGTGCACCGCCAGGCACGTCTTGCCGACGCCCGCCATGCCGTCGATGGAGACGACCCGGCTGCTCGGCACGGCGGCGAGCACGGCGTCGAGCTCGGCCTGGCGTCCGGTGAAGTCCGGTACGTCGCGCGGCAGGTCGTTGCGCGGCGGCTGCGGGGCACCGGAGGGCGGCGCGGGCGGCTGCACCTGGCGGGTGGCCTTCGGCGGCGCGGGCAGCGGGCTGTGCGCGCGTTCCCACAGCGGGCGGAGCTGGCGCGGATCCCGCTTGACCTGACGGCACAGCTCGACCACGGCCGGCCAGGGCGGCACCGACTGGCCGGTGAGGTACCGCGACAGCGACGAGGAACTGAGCCCGGCGTCGCGGGCGAGCGCGCGCACGCTGCGCCCCGACAGCTCCTGGATCAGCCGGAGCCGGGTGGCCAGCTCGTCGCGAGGGTCCGTCATCGTCCGCTGGTGCACCGCTTCTCCGTCCTTATGTCCCACAGTGCGGCAAATCTATCGGACGGGATCTCCGCAGGCCAGCGGTGTCACGGGTGTCCCGGAGCGTCCCACGGGCATCGTGCCGGCGCGGCGGGACGGCTGTGATGGAGTCACACCCGGCCGACGGGGCCGGCGGACCTGGAGAGGAGCCATCATGCAGGCACGAATGAAGAATCCCGCGTTCGTCCTTCCCAGCGCGACGGAGGGCATCCAGCAGCTGTTCAAGGCGGTGCACGGCGGCGGCGTCGATCAGCGCACGCTGGAGCTGGTGCATCTGCGGGCCAGCCAGATCAACGGCTGCAGCGCCTGCGTCGACGCCGGGGTCAAGAGCGCGCGCAAGGCCGGGGTGGACGAGGAGCGGCTGGCCACCGTCGCCGCCTGGCGGGAGGCGCCGTACTTCACCGACGAGGAGCGGGCGGCGCTGGCGCTCGCCGAGGCGGCCACCCGGCTGGCCGACCGTCCCGGTGCGGTGAGCGACGAGATCTGGGACCGCGCCGCGACCTATTTCGACGAGAAGCAGCTCGCCGCGATCATCCTCATGATCGGGCTGACGAACCTGTTCAACCGCGTCAACGCCACCACTCGCCAGATCGCCGGCGCGTGGGGCTGAATCTCCCAGGCCTTCTCCACATCCACTAGTTACGTCAAGATACGTCGCAACCTATAGATACGTAGCGGAAAGGACCACATTCCATGGCTGCCAAGAGCACCGCGACCTACGAGGGCTTCACCGAGGAAGAGCGCGCCGCGATGAAGGAGCACGCCCAGGAGCTGAAGAAGGCGGCGCGGCGCGGTTCGAAGGGCAAGGCCGACGGCGAGGCCGACGTGCTCGCCAAGATCGCCGAGTTCCCCGAGGGCGACCGGCGCCTGGCCGAGCGCGTCCACGCCATCGTCAAGGAGAACGCGCCGCACCTGAGCCCCAAGCTCTGGTACGGCCAGCCCGCCTACGCCAGGGACGGCAAGGTCGTCTGTTTCTTCCAGCCCTCGTCGAAGTTCAAGACCCGGTACTCGACGCTCGGCTTCAACGACGCGGCGAACCTCGACGACGGCGTCATGTGGCCGACCGCGTACGCGCTGACCGAGCTGGACGCCGAGACCGAGAAGCGCATCGCCGAGATCGTCCGCCGCGCGGCCGGTTGACCGCAGCCGGGCCTATGACCACTCCACATGCCCGCCCGCTCTCGGGCGGGCGGCTACGCCTCCTGACGGGGTGAGGCGCGCAGGCCGTCCAGCACGACCGTGGTGAGCGGGTCGTCGAAGCGGGCCGCGGGGCGGTCGATCGCGGCCTTCACCACGTCCAGCACCTGCTCGGGAGCAAGGTCACGGCGCAGCGAGCCCTCCTGCTGCGCCCCCGCGACGATCTGCAGCATCAGCTCGCCGACCTCGTCCCTGAGCTTGACGGCCGCCGGGGGCAGCGGCGCGGAGCCGGCGAGCGAGGTGATCAGTGCCAGCGGCTGCCAGGCGCAGTAGCTCACGACGTCGAGCAGCACGTCCCAGTACGTCCCCGGCCGCTCGTCGAGCCGGGCGCGGATGCGGCCGCGCAGGCCCTCGAGCGTCGCCTCCGCCAGCTCCTCCACCATGGCGCGGCGATCGGGGAAGTGGCGGTAGAGGGTGCCGACGCCCACACCGGCGCCCTGAGCGATCTCCTCCATCGAGACGCACGGCCCGCGCTCGGTGAACAGCTCGAGCGCCGTCATCAGGATGCGCTCGCGGTTGCGCCGCGCATCGGCCCGCATCATGCCGTTCGCTCCTTAACGTGAATCTTGTCTTCCGGTTAGTGTAGCCTCCGATGCGGAACCGGAATTTCCACTTCATGTTAAGGAGCTCGGCATGAAACTGGGCATCGCCCTGCTGACCGGAGGCTCGGACCTCGACACCCTGCTGGAGCAGGTGCGCACGGCCCGCGAAGCCGGGTTCGACAGCGCGTTCTTCAACCAGTTCGCCTCGCTCGACGCGATCAGCGTGGCCGCCCTGGCCGGACGGCTGAACCCCGGCATGGAGGTGGGCACCGCCGTCGCCCACATCTACGCCAGGCACCCGTACGCGCTGGCCGAGCAGGCCCTCGCCGCGAACGCCATCAGCGGCGGCACCTTCACCCTCGGCATCGGCCCCAGCCACAAGCACATGGTGGAGGACCTGTACGGCGTGCCGTACGAGCGGCCCGCCGCGCACGTACGCGACTACCTCACCGCCCTGCGGCCGCTGCTGCGCGGCGAGCCCGTCGACCACCGGGGCGAGACGCTGTCGGTGAAGGGACGGCTCACCCCGCCGGGCGCCGTCGCGCCGCCCGTGCTGCTGTCGGCGCTCGGCCCCGTGATGCTGCGCATCGCCGGCGAGCTGGCCGACGGCACGATGACCACCTGGACGGGCGCGCCGTTCATCGCCGACTACATCGCGCCGCGCATCACCGCCGCCGCCGAGGCCGCGGGACGGCCCGCACCCCGCATCGTCACCTCCGTCATGGTGTGCGTCACGTCCGACCCCGACAGGGTGCGCGGCGAGCTCCAGGCGCAGATGGGCTTCACCGGCGACTTCGCCGCCTACCGCGCGGTGCTCGACCGGCAGGGCCTGTCCGGCGTGCACGAGCTGCTCGTCGCCGGAGACGAGAGCGCCGTCGAGAAGGAGATCGCCAGGTTCGAGGCGGCCGGGGTCACCGACCTGGTGATCAGCCCGCTCGGCAGCGCGGAGGAGCAGGCCCGCACCTTCGCGTACTTCGGCCGCTGAGCCGCGCCCCACGGCCGCCGCCCCCGGCTCTCACTCGCCGGTCAGCCGGTGCGGACCTCGGCCATGACACGGCGCATGTCGGCGATGGCGTTCAGCGTGCCGCGCAGCGTGCCGGTCACCTTCGAGCGGCCCTTGCGCGGCAGGTAGTCCACCTCCACCTCGCCGATCCGCCAGCCGGCCGCCGCCGCGCGCAGCACCATCTCGAGCGGGTAGCCGAAGCGGCGGTCGGCCAGGCCGAGCGCGAGCAGCGACTCCCGCCTGGCCGCCCGCATCGGGCCGAGGTCGTGCAGGGGAGCGCCGGTGTGCCGGCGCAGGCTGCCCGCCAGCACCGCGTTGCCCAGCCGGGCGTGCACCGGCCAGGCGCCGGCCGCGCCCGGCACCCGCCGCCCGAGCACCAGGTCCGACTCGCCGGAGAGCACCGGCGCGGCGACCCGGTGGAGCTGGCCGGGGTCGAGCGAGGCGTCGGCGTCCATGAAGCACACCACGTCGGCGGAGGCGGCGAGCAGCCCGGCGTGGCAGGCCGAGCCGAAGCCGCGCACGGGCTCGCGCACCACCTCCGCCCCCAGCTCGGCGGCGATCTGCGGCGACCGGTCGGTGGAGCCGTTGTCCACCACGATCGGCCGGTAGCCGCCGGGCATGCGCTCCAGCACCCAGGCCAGCGCGGCCTCCTCGTTCAGGCACGGCAGGATCACATCGACGGTCATGACCTGGCGAACTCCTTCATGCCGGCGTCGAACCCGATCTCGGCGCGGAAGCCGAGCTCGGCGGCGGCCCGCGCGGGCGAGGCCACGATGTGGCGCACGTCGCCCAGCCGGTAGCGGCCGGTGACCTGCGGCCGCGGCCCGCCCCGCTCGGCGGCCAGGGCGGCGGCCATCTCGCCCACGGTGTGCGGGCTGCCGGAGGCGATGTTCCAGGCGCGCAGCGTGCCCGCGGGCACGTCGGCGGTCACGGCGGCGAGGTTCGCCCGGGCCACGTCGCGTACGTGGACGAAGTCGCGCCGCTGCCGGCCGTCCTCGAACACCTGCGGCGGCCGTCCCGCCCGCAGCTCCGAACGGAAGATCGCGGCGACGCCCGCGTACGGGGTGTCGAGCGGCATGTGCGGCCCGTAGACGTTGTGGTACCTGAGCGCCGCCGCGCTGCCGCCGGTCTCCCTGGCCCAGTTGGCGGCCAGGTGCTCCTGGGCGAGCTTGGTGGTGGCGTAGGCGTTGCGCGGATCGGGCGGCGTGTCCTCCCCGACCTCGGCCCAGTCGAGCGGCGCGCCGCAGCGCGGGCACGGCGGGTCGAACCTGCCGCGCTCCAGGTCCTCGACGGCGCGCGGGCCCGGCCTGACGTCGCCGTGCTCGGCGCAGACGTAGCGGCCCTCGCCGTAGATCACCATCGAGGACGCCAGCACCAGCCGCCGCACGTTGTGCCTGGCCATGGCGGCGAGCAGCACGGCCGTGCCGTACACGTTGACCGAGGCGTAGCCGGGCAGGTCGGAGACGTCCACGCCGAGCCCGACCTTGGCCGCCTGGTGCACCACCACCTCGACGCCGGGCAGCAGCTCGTCCAGGGCGTCCGGGTCGCGCACGTCGGCGCCGTCCCTGATGTCCAGGCCGGCGACGTCGTGCCCGGCGTCCCGCAGGGCGTCCGCGACGTGCCGGCCGATGAAACCGGCCGAGCCGGTGACCATGACTCTCACGCCGCCGACGCTAGCCGTCCGCCACCGGCGCGCGACCGCGCGTAAGGGGTTCGTAAGGGTTCTTACGGACCCAGAACGGCCCCCGCCGCAGGGCCCCGCGAGCCGCCGTGGGATGTCAGGCTGCGGCCCGTGAGCCGAACCCTCCTCGCATCCGGCGCGGCGCTCGCCGCCCTTGCAGCCGTCCTGGTCGTGACCGTCTCGGGGCCGCCCCGCCTCGGGTGGTACCTGGCCGCGTGGGCGCTGTCCGGCGCGGCGCTGCTCGCGGCGCGGCGGCTGCCGGAGCGCCGGCTCGGCCCGCTGGTCGTCGCGGGCGGGATCGTGCTGGCCGCCACCGGGCTGACCGCGCCGCCGAGCAGCAGCACCGACGCCTACCGCTACGTCTGGGACGGCCAGGTGCAGGCCGCGGGCATCTCCCCGTACGCCTACCCGCCGTCCGACCCGGCGCTGGCCGGGTTGCGCGACCCCTGGCTGTTCCCGCGGGACTGCGCCGGGCTGTACCCGCTGCCGGACGGCGGCTGCACGCGCATCAACCGGCCCACCGTGCCGACGATCTACCCGCCGCTCGCGCAGGGCTACTTCCTGCTCGTCCACTGGCTCTCCCCGGAGGGGGCCGGGCTCAAGCCGCTGCAGGTGGCCGGATTCCTGCTGGCCGTGGCGGCGCTGCTCGTGCTGTGCCGGGTGGCGGGGCCGCATAAGGCCGCCTGCTGGGCGTGGTGCCCGGCCGTGCCGGTGGAGGCGGTCAACAACGCGCACGTCGACATGGTGGGCGTGCTGCTCGTGCTGCTGGCCTTCAGCGTCGTACGGGGGCGCGGCGCGCTGCTCGGCGCCGCCGTCGCCGCCAAGCTGCTGCCGGTCACGGCGCTGCCCGGGGCGCTGGCGGGCGACCTGCGCCCGCGCCGCCTCCTGGGCACGCTGGGCCCGGCCGCGCTGGTGGTGGCGCTGTCGTACGTGCCGTACGTGCTGGCCTCCGGCCCCTCGGTGATCGGCTACCTGCCGGGCTACCTCAAGGAGGAGCGTTACGACGCCGCCGCCGACGGCAACCGCTACGCCGTGCTCCGCCTGCTGCTGCCGGACACGTGGGCGCCGTACGCGGCGGTCGCGCTGCTGGCGCTGGTGGCCGTCCTTGTGCTGCGGTACGGCGACGCCCGCCGGCCCTGGGACGGCGCCCTGGTGGTCAGCGGCGCGTTCCTGCTGCTGCTCACCCCGGGCTACTCCTGGTACGCGCTGCTCGTGGTCGCGCTGGCCGCGATGGCGGGCCGCCCGGAGTGGCTGGGCGCGGCGCTGGCCGGCGCCATCGCCTACGTGGACGGCCCGGCCGGGCCCGGCGTCCTCGCCACCGTCTTCTACACCGCGTCCGCGCTGGCCGTGGCCGCCGTGCCGCTCGCCCGGCGGCCGGTCATGGCCGGGATCTCAGCGAAGGAATGAGTACCCTGAACGAGCCGCAGATCGTCATCATCGCCAAGGAGCCGCTGCCGGGGAAGGTGAAGACCCGGCTGACGCCGCCGTTCAGCCAGGAGGAGGCCGCGGCGCTGGCCGAGGCCGCGCTGCGCGACAGCCTGCGCGCCGCGTCCGAGGTGGGCGCCCGGCCGGTCCTGGCCCTCGACGGGCTGCCGGGACGCTGGCTGCCGCCGGACGTCGTGGTGATCCCGCAGCGCGGCGCCGGGCTCGACGAGCGCCTGGCCGCCGCGTTCACCGACGCCCACCGGCTGCGGCCGGGGCCGATCGTGCTCATCGGCATGGACACCCCGCAGGTCACGCCGGAGCTGCTGCGCGAGGCGGCTCAGGCGCTGGACGAGCACGACGCGGTCTACGGCCCGGCCGCCGACGGCGGCTTCTGGCTGCTCGGCCTGCGCCGCCCGGACCCGTCGCTGCTGCTCGGCGTGCCCATGTCGCACCCGGAGACCGGCAAGCACCAGCTCGACCGGCTCGACCGCGCCGGGCTCAGCGTGCACTGGCTGCCCGAGCTGATCGACGTCGACACCGCCGAGGACGCCGCCGCCGTGGCGGGCGCGGCGCCCGGCTCCGGCTTCGCGGCCAAGCTGCGGGAGTTCGGCCGGTGATCGGAGACCTGTACGCCGACGCGCTCGCCGGCGAGACCACGGAGATCGAGTACGTCGACGGCACCGTCGTGCCGCTGGAGGCGGCCCGCTGGTTCCGGCTCGTCGACGGCGACGAGGAGCTGCTGAGCCGCTGCACCAGCCCCACCCTCGACGTGGGCTCCGGGCCGGGCCGGCTCACCGCCGAGCTGACCAGGCGCGGCGTCCGCGCGCTCGGCATCGACATCACGCCCCGCGCGGTCGCCCTGACCCGGCGGGCGGGCGGGTTCGCGCTGCTGCGCGACATCTTCGACGACGTGCCCGGCGGCGGCAGGTGGGCGACCGCGCTGCTGGCCGACGGCAACATCGGCATCGGCGGCAACCCCGAGGCGCTGCTGTACCGGATCAGGCAGCTGCTGCGGCCGGGCGGCACGGTCCTGGCCGAGGTCGCGCCGCCCGGCACCCGCAGCCGCGTGGACCGCCTGCGGCTGCGCCGGGGGGCGCGGGCGGGGGAGTGGTTCGGCTGGGCCACGGTCTCGGCCAACGACGTGCGCCGCATCGCGCTGGCCGCCGGCTTCGCCGGCGCCGAGTGCTGGACGGCGCACGGCCGCTGGCTGGCCCGCGTCTTCTAGCTACTGGTAGCCCCAGGCGGCGGCGTACTTGGCGAGCTTGGGCGGCAGTGTGACGTCGTCGAAGGTGCGGGCGGCCTGGATGCGGCCCGACTTGATGGTGTCGCTGCGGTCGCCCAGGTTCGGCGCGAACCGCCCCTGGTCGTGCCTGCCGTACTCGAGCATGCCCGGCTCCCACTCCACGCCCAGGTACGCGCAGATCTCCCGGGTGACGGCCTCGGGCTTCGCGGTCAGCTCCTCGTAGCGCACGCTCAGGCCGCCGATCGCGGTGCGGGCCTGCTCCAGCGGCTTGAAGTACTTCAGCGCGGTCGCCTCCAGCGACTCGCGGGTCGCGGTGTTGTTCTTGCGCTTCTGCAGCGAGGAGACCACGCCCTCCGGGTGGCGCAGCATGAACAGGAACTTCGCCTCCGGCCAGACGTAACGCAGCCGCTCCCAGATGAAGACGTTGCCCGGCGTCTTGTCGACGATGATGTCCTTGCCGCTGCGCAGCAGCTCCAGGTGGAGGATGCGGTCCCACAGGACGTGCTCGAGCTCCACCTTGTCCAGCTCGAGCTCCTGCATGGACGTCTCGGAGAAGCCGGGCGTCAGCGCCACCTCGATGGTGCGCAGGTGCAGCTCGTGCGGGGCGCGGATGCGGGAGTGGCTGTTCAGCAGCATGCGCAGCAGCGTCGAGCCGGAGCGTATGGGGGCGATGACGAAGACGGGGGAGCGCACCAGCCGCGGCACCGCCGGGACGTTGTAGTCGACGGTCTGGGTGCGCTTCGGGGGCCGCCGCGCCTTCTGCCCCTCGGTGAGCCCGGAGCCGCCCTGCTCCGAGCCCGGTAGCTGCCGGGGTGGCCGTAGTGCCTCGCGGAGAAGTCGTGCTCGCCGTTTGAACCCTTTGTGGACGACTCCCATGGCGCGACTTTCTGACCCTTCCGCCTCCCGTGGCCCCTGGGCCCGCGCGGACGGTTGTCAGGGGGCACGGCGGCTCGGTGACTTGCTCGGGGGCTGTCACCATAGCGGGCGAAACTGAGGATTTCCTGCGGAAAGCCCGGTAGAAGCCCTGAGGGCCTTCCTTGACCGCCTCGCGGCGAAGGTTTCTCGTGCCTGCCGGGGCCGGGCGCGCACATGGCGCGGCCCCTCGCGGGTGCGAGGGGCCGATGGGCGCGATCGTGCCCGGGGGAACCGGGGCGGGCGCGGTCAGCGGGCGCGCATCACCGCCGGCTCGTGGCGGCGCAGCAGGACCGCCACCGCGAACGAGCAGACCACCGCGAGCCCGGCCAGCATGCCCATGTCCAGCAGCCATGTGCCGAGATCCCGCTCCCACAGCGGGTCCGGCGGGTCGTCGGTGAGCGGCATGAGCAGGCCGGCGTCGAGCGTGCCCGCCAGCGCGGCGAGCGCCCACCGGGCCGGGACGAGCCAGGCGATCTGCTCCATCACCGCCATGCCCTCCAGATGCACCAGCGCCCCGCAGAACACCAGCTGCACCAGCGTGGCCAGCACGAGCAGCGGCATCGTCGTCTCGCTCGTCTTGGCCAGCGCGGAGATGAGCAGCCCCACCGTCATCGCGGTGAACGACAGCAGCGCGACGGCGAGCGCCAGCTCCGGCAGCGGGGCGGTGAACACCCCCTTGTCGGGCGTGCCGACGTTCACCATCGCCACCAGCGTCAGCACGACGCCCTGCGCCACGGTGATCACGCCGAGCACCAGCAGCTTGGAGCACAGGTAGGCGGATCTGGACAGCCCCACCGCACGTTCGCGCTGGTAGATGACGCGCTCCTTGACCAGCTCGCGCACCGCGTTGGCGGCTCCGGTCAGGCAGCCGCCCACGCACAGGATGAGCAGCAGGTTGACGGCCTTGGGGTTGCTGCCCGGCGGCCCGGTCAGGTCGCCGGTCGGGACGACGCGGGCCAGCAGCCCCATGAGGACCGGCAGGGCGAGCGTGATGCCGAGGAACAGCCGGTCGGCGGCGATGCCCCGGCAGTAGCGGCGCACCAGCGTGCTGAGCTGCCGGTGCCAGCTCTGCTGCTTCGGCGGCGACTCCCGGTGCGGGGGCGATGACGGCGTCGCGGGCTGGATGAGGTCGGCGGTGATGTACTTCTGGTGCAGCGGCGAGCGGGCGTACTCGCCGGCCCAGTCGCGGGTGGGGTCGTCGAAGGCGAGGAACACGTCCGCCCAGTCGTCGAACCCGAGGAACGGCAGCGCCTCTCCGGGCGGGCCGAAGTAGGCGATCTTCCCGCCCGGCGCCATCACCAGGAGCCGGTCGCAGACGTCCAGGTTCGCGACGCTGTGCGTGACCACCGCGACCGTACGCCCGTCGTCGGCCAGGTCCCGCAGCAGGTGCATGACCGACTTGTCCAGCCCCGGATCCAGTCCCGACGTCGGCTCGTCGAGGAACAGCAGGGACGGCTTCGTCAGCAGCTCCAGGGCCACGCTGACGCGCTTGCGCTGACCGCCCGAGAGCGCCGAGATGCGGGTGTCGGCGCGGTGGTCGAGCCCGAGCTGGATCAGCACCTCGTCCACCCGCCGCTCCCGCTCGCGGGGGCTGGTGTCGTCGGGGAAGCGCAGCTCGGCGGCGTAGAGCAGGGCGCGGCGCACGGTCAGCACGCTGTGCAGGATGTCGTCCTGCGGCACCAGCCCGATGCGCGAGCGCAGCTCGGCGTAGTCACGGTAGAGGTCGCGGCCGTCGTAGGTGACCACGCCCTGGTCGGCGGGGCGCAGGCCGGTGAGCGCGCGCAGCAGCGTGGACTTGCCCGACCCGCTCGGGCCGACGATCGCGAGCAGGCACTTCTCGCCCACCGGGAACGTCACGTTGTCGAGCAGCACCTTGCCGCCGTCCACGGTGACGGTCAGGCCGTGCGCCTGCAGGCACACCTCGCCGGTGTCGGCGTACTCGGTGAGCGTGCCGTCCGCCAGGCGGAACGTCGAGGTGCCGATGCCGATGAAGTCGTCGGGGGAGATGCGGGCACGCCGCACCGGGCGGCCGTTGACGTACGTGCCGCCGCGGCTGTTCAGATCCACGATCTCGGCCACGCCGGCGGTGACGCGCAGCTCGGCGTGCCGCCGGGACACCCGCAGGTCGGTGAGCACGATGTCGTTGTCAGGCGCCCGCCCGATGCGGACGACCTGCACGCCGGTGAGGTCCGTGATGGAGACCGGCTCGCGCCACTGGCCGGCGCGCGGGAACGGCACCGTCCCCGCCGCGAGGTCTTCATCCGTCCGCACAGCCGTCCCGGTGCCTCCCGGTACGGCCTGCGCCATCACGCGCGTGCGCTGCGGCGCCGGCGCCGGGGCGGCGGCGCGGAAGCGGACCAGTCCCGGTCCCGACGCCTGGCCGAGACCGACGCTGGTGCCCGGCGTCACGGCGATGCGCTGGACCCGGCGGCCGCCCGCGTACGTGCCGTTACGGCTGCCCGCGTCCTGCAGCAGCCACTGCCCGCCCTCGAACCAGAGCACGGCGTGGTGACGCGAGACCCGGTCGGCGTTGACCACGATGTCCGATCCCGGGTCGCGGCCGAGCCGGTACGACCGCCCGGGATCGAGGACCACCGACCCGCCAGGGCCATCGATGACAAGCTGCGTCACGAAACCGCCTTCCTCCCTCGGGGCGTGCGGGGACGGGTGCGGGCACCGCCACCGCTCGCTGGAAACCCATGATCGTAGGCCACCGTTCCGGAAAGAGGGAGTGATCGCGGACGTTTCAAAAATGCTCGTATAGTCCGGGCCGCGTCCTGGAACGTGCACGGCCGCCGAGGTGCGGCGCGGCGGGCGACACCCGGGGGCCGGTGGTCACCGAGTGGTCACCCGGCGGTCGTCGCGCCGGGCGGCTGCCGCCGGGGCCATGGGCGGCCGATGAGGCGTTCGATGTCCTCGTTGAACTGCTGGAAGTCGGCGACGAAGCGCTCGAGCCGCTCCGGCGGCCAGCCTTGCAGCACCTTCGTCAGCCCCTCGACGATCCTGGCGCGGTCGGCGGCCAGCCGGCGGCGGCCCTCGCGGGTGATGCGGAACTTGCGGGCCAGGCCGCCGTGGGGGTCGAGGGTGCGCTCGACCAGCCCGTCCTTGAGCAGGGCCGCGGTCTGCCGGTTGAAGGTGGAGGCGGCGAGGCCGAACGCCTCGACGAAGTCTCCGATCGACATCGGCCCCTGCGCCTCGAGCCTGCTGAGCAGCACGTACGCGCTGCGCTCAAGGCGCTCGCCGCCGGGGCCGCCCTGCGGCGTGGTGAGCTCGCGCTGCCGCGTGAGGATCATCAGCTCCCGCTCAAGATGGGCGCTCGCCTGCTCGGCGTCCATGGGCGAACCTCCGCTCGTGCCTTCCGCTCACCTGCACCCTACGGCAGCGTGCATGATGCTCAGGGATTGCATGATGCAACTCATGTGCATGATGCTTTCGATGTGTATCGTGCACAAAGGCGAGGTCCCGGCGAGCGCCGCGGCGAACCGGTCGAGGAGGTCAGATGACGAGCGACGAACAGGTCCTGTCCTACCCGCTGCACTACGAAACGGCACTGGAGCCGCCCGAGGAGTGGGAGCGGCTGCGCGGCCGGTGCCCGGTGGCCACCATCGAGCTGCCCAGTGGCGACCGCGCCAAGATGCTCACCCGCCACGCCGACATCAAGGCGTTGCTGACCGACCCCCGCTTCGCCCGCCCCACCGCCGCCGACAACGCGGCCAGGGTGGCGCCCGAGGGCTCGGGCGGCGCGGCGGCCACCGGCGAGTCCACCATGGTCGTGCCGATGAAGGGCGAGCAGCACCTGCGCTGGCGGCGGCTGGTCGGCAAGTACTTCACCGCCAAGCGCATGGCCGCGCTGCGCCCGTCCATGACCGCGACGGCCGAGCACCTCATCGACGAGATGGTCCGCAAGGGCGCCCCCGCGGATCTGAAGGCGGCGCTGGGCTTCCCGCTGCCGGTGTACGTCATCTGCGACATGCTGGGCGTGCCTGCCGACGACCGGCACCGCTTCTCCCGCTGGTCCGACATGTTCCTCAGCGTCACCCGCTACACGCAGGAGGAGGCGCGGGCCGGGCAGGCCGAGTTCGCGGAGTACATGTCCGCGCAGATCGCCGGAAAGCGCAACGGCGACAGCGACGACCTCATCGGCATGCTCATCAGGGAGAGCGAGGGCGAGGGGCAGGGCATGTCCGACGCCGAGCTGCTGAGCACCGCGATGGGGCTGCTGGTCGCCGGGCACGAGACCACCGCCAACATGATCGGCAAGATGGTCGCGATGCTGCTGGCCGACCGCAGCAGGTGGGAGCGGCTGCTGGCCGACCCCTCCCTGGTGCGCACGGCGGTGGAGGAGTCGCTGCGCTTCGACGTCAACCACGGCTTCGGCCTGCGCCGCTACCTGACCGAGGAGGCCGAGCTGGGCGGCGAGGTGCTGCCCGCCGGGACGACCGTGCTGTGCGCCATGGCCTCGGGCAACCGCGACGAGTCCGTCTTCGACCGCGCCGGTGAGATGGACCTCGGCCGCAGCCCGAACCCGCACCTCACCTTCGGCGCGGGCCCGCACTCCTGCCTCGGCCAGGCGCTGGCCCGCACCGAGCTGCAGGTGACGCTGGAGACGCTGCTGCGCAGGCTGCCCACCCTGGAGCTGGCCGTGCCGCCCGAGGACCTCAAGCGGGTGGAGGGCCTGCTGGTCGGCGGCCTTCAGGAGGTCCCCGTCCGCTGGTGAGGCGGCCGGGAACGCGGACGGCCCGCCGGGAGCCGCTCCCGGCGGGCCGTTCACATGTGGCGGTCGAGGATGCCCCGGCCGGCCTGCGAGGTCAGCTCACCGTGCCGGTGCTCGCCTCGGCGGCCTCGGTCTCCTCGGCCTCCTTCTCGCCCTCGCGGGCGTGCGCGTCCACCTCGGCCTGCCTGCGCTCGGCGCGCACCAGGTCGCGGTGGCCGAACGCCAGCACCACGACGCCGAGGACGAGCGAGCATGCGCCGATCAGGAACGGCACGTGCACGTTGTAGGCCTCGGCCAGCTTGCCGGCCGCGAACGGCGCCAGGCCGCCGCCGATGAAGCGGACGAACCCGTACGCCGCCGAGGCAACCGGCCGCTCCACCGGCGCGACCATCATCACGGCCTGCGTGGTGAGCGTGTTGTTGATGCCGATGAAGATGCCGGCCACGATCACCGCCGCGACCAGCACCGCCTGGTTCTCGGTGAAGGCGGCGATGACGAAGACGACGATCGCGAGCGCCGTCAGGTTGCCGTAGAGCGTGGGCGCCAGGCCGAACCTGCGCTGCAGCCAGGGCGCGCCGGCCACCGAGAAGATCGCCACCATCAGGCCCCAGCCGGTGAAGACCAGGCCGAGCTCGATGGCGTGCAGCCCCATGGGGAACGGCGCGTAGCCGAGCACCGTGAAGAAGCCCCAGTTGTAGCAGAGCGCGGTCAGGCTCATGATGAGCAGGCCGCGGTGGCGCAGCGCCTTGATCGGGTCGAGCAGCCCGGTCTTGCGCGCCGGCTTGGGCTGTGCGCGCACCAGCGTGATCGTGGCGATGAGCGCGATCGCCATGAGCACGGCGACGCCGTAGAAGGGGCCGCGCCAGCTGATGTGGCCGAGCAGGCCGCCGAGCAGCGGGCCGACGGCGATGCCGATGCCGAGCGCGGCCTCGTACAGGATGATGGCGCCGGAGAAGCCGCCGCTGGCGGCGGCCACGATGACGGCCAGCGAGGTCGCGACGAACAGCGAGTTGCCGAGGCCCCAGCCGGCGCGGAAGCCGATGATGCCGCCGATGCTGTCGGAGGATCCGGCCAGCGCGCTGAAGACCACGATCAGCACGAGACCGGTGATGAGCGTCCGCTTGGCGCCGATGCGGCTGGAGACCCAGCCGGTGACGAGCATGGCGACGGCCATGATGACCAGGTAGCTCGTGAAGAGCAGGGTCACCTGGCTGGGCGAGGCGTGCAGGTCTTCTGAGATGGCGGGCAGGATCGGGTCGACCAGCCCGATGCCCATGAACGAGATGATGCAGGCGAAGGCCACCGCCCAGACGGCCTTCGGCTGGCGGAAGGGATTGCCGGCGCTGCCGCCGCTCATAGAGTGCCTCCAATTGCGCGAGTGACCAGTCGGTCGAGTGCGGGCAGTGCGGCGGCGATGGCGGCCTTGTCCGCCTCCGGCAACTCGGCCATCGCATCGGCCAGCCGCTTGGCCAGCGCCGTACGGCGCCTGGCCAGCTCGTCGCGGCCCTGCGGGGTGATCTCGACGAGCACGACGCGGCCGTCCTCGGGGTCGGGACGGCGCACGGCCAGCTCCTCGCGCTCAAGGCGGGAGACGAGCTGGGTCATCGCCGGCTGCGTGACGCCCTCGAGCTCGGCCAGCTCGGTGAGACGGTGCGGGCCACCGCGTTCGAGGTGGCCCAGCGTCGACATCGAGGTGAACGACCGATCCCGCGGAAAGTCGAGCAGCCGCATCATCGTCCTGACCCGCATCAGGCCGGTGGCGAGCTCCAACTCGTCCATCTGTGGAGATGGGGGATCATCTTGCATAAGGAATTTATATCACCTGCTTATGTATGTATGCGCACCTGGGCCCGCCGGGCCGGGCAGGGGAGGCTCTGAGAGGGCCCTGGTGCCGCGGCTCAGGGGCTCGGGGTCAGTGGCCCGGCGCCGGAGCCCGGGAGATCACGATGCCGCGGGGTTCACGAGGTCAAGGGGTCGATCGTGTAGTACGGCCCGATGTCCACCTTGTCGCCCGAGACGAGCAGCCGCCGCGACAGCTTGCCGTCGAAGGCCACCACACGGACCTCGTCCTTGCTCGGGACGTTGTCGTACTCCCAGCAGTACAGATGCTCCTCATCCCACCAGCCGAGGATCTTGTCGCAGTCGGAGGTGAAGCGCTGCAGCCGCGCGCCGGTGGCCACATCCCACACGCAGGTCTCGCCGTCATCGCCGTTCGGGCATTCGGTCACGAGCATCCGGCCCGACGGCGAGAAGATGTCCATCGTGCCGGAGGCCAGCGGCCCGACGCCCGGCAGGTCGCGCACGCGCTCGCCGGAGGTGTCGTAGAAGCGCAGGCCCCGGCCCTTGCCGTACTCGATGACCACGCCCTTCTCCTCGGCGTCCCAGCCGAAGTCGCTCTCGCGGATCTCGTCGTCGTTCACCCGGACGATGTTCGCCTTGGCGGTGGCCACGTCGACGATGACGAACCCGACGGTGTCCCACTTCTTGTCGTCGCCGCTCCCGACCGGCCTGCTGATGTCCAGCAGGAGCCGCGAGCCGTCCCGCGAGAAGTTGCGGATGCCGGAGACCATCGGCTTGTGCACCGTCTTCACACGGAAGCTGGAGCCGTCGCGCCGATCGGTGATGAGGATCGAGTCGTAGCCGTCGGAGGTATAGTCCTCGGGCCTGGTCGCCAGGTAGCGGCCGTCGGGGGAGACCACCGCTTCGAGCGCGCCGGAGTGCTTGTCGAACCCGCCGGTCAGCGACCGCCGGGCGTAGTCGGTGTCGCCCACCACGTACCTGGTCAGCGAGAGCGGATCGGACGGGCTCTCGTACAGGTAGATGTCTCCGCCGGGCAGCTTCAGCCTGGCCGGCGTGGCCGTGGACGCCGGGGTGGCGGAGGAGCTCGACGGCGTGGTCGAGGCGGGGGCCGGCGTGGTGGCGGCCGGGGCGGCCGAGGCCGGCGTCGAGGCCTCGCGCCCCAGGAGGGTCGGTACGGTGATCGCGGCGGTCACGGCGGCCGCCGCGACCAGCGTGCTCGCGATGACCACGACCTTGCGGCGCCGGCGCCCGGACGGGCCGGTGGGCGGCGTGCGCGGCCCGGAGGGCGTCGCGGCGACCGGACCGCCGGGCGCTCCCACGACCGGGGCGCCGGCCGGGTCCGGGGGCGGCGGGACGGTCGGGCCCGCGACCGATCCGGCGGGCGCTCCGGCGGCGGGCACGGCCTGCTTGCTGCCCTCGGCCAGCGGGTTCGCGCCGGGCGCGGGCGAGCGCAGCAGCTGCGTGATCACCTCCATGGCGGTGGGCCGCTTCGCCGGGTCCTTGTCCAGGCAGCGGCGCGCCAGGTCGGCCAGCTTGCCCTCGAGCGCCCCGAGCTGCGGGCTCTCGTTGAGCACCCGGCTCATCACGGCGTGCGTGCCGTCGCTGCCGAACGGCGCCCGCCCGCAGGAGGCGAAGACCATCGTGCCGGCCCAGGAGAACATGTCGGCCGCCGGGCCCACGCCCTGCCCCAGGATCTGCTCCGGCGCCATGTACGCGGGCGTGCCGATCTGCGTGCTGCTCGTCATCATGGCCGGGTCGATCGTGCGGGCGATGCCGAAGTCGATCACCCGCGGGCCGCTGGCGCTCATGATGACGTTGCCCGGCTTGAAGTCGCGGTGCACCACCCCGGCCTCGTGGATCGCGGCCAGCGCGGTGGCGGTGCCGATGGCCAGGCGTTCGAGGTCGCCGCCCGCGAGCGGGCCGTCCTCGCGCACCACCCGGTCCAGCGAGCGGCCCTCGACGTACTCGCTGACGATGTACGGGCGGCCGTGCTCCTTGCCCGTGCTCAGCACCGCGGCCGTACAGAACGCCGCCACCCGCCGCGCGACCTCCGCCTCCCGCAGAAAGCGCGCGACGCTGTCGCCGTCGTCGGACGGGCGCAGCCACTTGACGGCCACCCGCACGTCCATCGGGGTCTTGGCGAGGTAGACGACGCCCTGTCCCCCCTCGCCCAGCCTGCCAAGGAGCTCATAGCCGCCCAGCTGCTGAGGGTCACCGGGCAAAAGCGGCGTGAAGTCGGCCATGCGTCATTGTGATACCACGTTCGGGATCTACCACAACCTTACTTCGCGATAACCGGCGCTTGACTCGCGTGCTGTTGTAGGCGTCCTGGCCGGTCGCGGGGCATGGAATGATCGGCAGGTGACCGATTTCGCGCAGCCGCGGGCGCTCGCCCGCCGCTCCGCCGCCGCGCTCGACGCCGCCGTCGCGGCCGGGCGCGAGCTGGGGCTCACCGTGACCGGCGCCGAGGTGCTGCACGACCTGTTCTCCGTGGTCGTGCACCTCGCGCCCGCACCGGTGGTGGCGAGGGTTCCGGTGGTGTTGCCCGCGTACGTGACCCCCGACGTGCTGGCCCGCCGCCAGCAGGCGGAGCTCGACGTGACCCGCTGGCTCGCCGACCGGGGCGTCCCGGTGATCGCGCCGAGCCCGCTCGTGCCCGCCGCGCCCGTGCGGCGCGACGGGTTCTCGCTGACGTTCTGGCAGTACGCCGAGGAGGACCGCGGCAGGGAGCCCGACTACGCCGCCAATGCCGAGAGCGTCGCCGCGCTTCACGCCGCCATGCGCGACTGCCCCGTGCCGCTGCCGTTCCTGTCGGCGGCCGAGCCCGCGTTCATCGACGACAGCCTCCACCGGCTCGGCGACCGCCCCGATCTCATCGCCCCCGCCGACCTCGACCGGGCCCGCCGCGAATGGCGCGAGCTCGCACCCCTCGTACGCTCCCGCGCCGCCTTCGAGCAGCGCTTCCCCGGCATCGAGGTGCAGCCGGTGCACGGCGACGCACCGGCGGCCAACATCTTCCACGGCGTCGCCGGCGACCTCTACTCCGACTTCGAGCTGGTCACGCTCGGCCCCGTCGAATGGGACCTGGCCGGGCACGGCCCCGAGCTCGCCGCCGCCTACGACCGCGGGGCCGAGCGCCAGGGCCTGCGCCCGCTCGACGCCGATGTGCTGCGCTTCACCGACGCCATCGGCATCCTGCGCGTCATCGCCTGCCTCGACCTGGTGCCGCAGCTACCCGTGCTGCACGACCACCTGAAGCCGGCCCTGGAGCGGTGGCGGGCCGGCTGACCGGCCGTCACGACTGCGTGCGGGTCCACTGCTGGTTGGCGCCGCTGCCGCAGGTGTACTGCTGGATGTCGGCCCCGTCGGCCGTCGATGCGCCCACGACGTCCAGGCACTTGCCGCTGTGCCGGGCTCTCAGCTGGTAGTAGGCGCCGGCCTGGACCCACTGCCACTGCTGGTTGGCCCCGCCCGTGCAGGTGTACTGGATGATGTTCGCGCCGTCCGCCGTCGAGGCGCTCGCCACGTCCAGGCACTTGCCGCTGCCGACGCTGACGATCCGGTGGTAGCCGTCGCCGGCGTCCTCGACGTACCACTTCTGGTTGCCGCCGCCGTTCCACGCATACTGCTTGATCTCGGCGTTGTCCGCCGTGGACGCGCCCACCACGTCCATCACCTTGCCGCTGTGCCGGGCGGTGATCCGGTACGCCGGCCCCGGACCCGAACCGGTGATCTCACCCGTCTCGGCGTCGATCGTCACCTGCGCGTGCCAGCTCAGGCTCATGCTCGTCGCCGACGGGAACGTGATCGGCAGCCACACGTACTGCGAGTCGTTCACCGGCCCGCCCCACGCGCCCGCCCACCGGTCGCCCATATAGAGGTAACTCGTCGTCCTGCTGCCCTGCACCGGCAGCACGAACGCCGGCTGCGAGCCGAACGTCGTGCCGTCGCCCACGTTCGTCCAGCCCGTCCACGGGCCCGAGATGCTGGACGCGGTGGCGTACTTGGCCTGGTTGGGGCTCCACCCGGTGGCGCCGGAGGTCAGCAGGAAGTACGTCGAGCCGCGCTTGAACATCGCCGGAGCCTCCCGGTGCGCGTCGTTCCAGAAGTTGCCCACCAGCGTTGCGACGTTCAGGTAGTCGGGGGTCAGCCGGTAGATGTGCAGGTCGTAGTTGTCGTCCGCGGCCGAGATCATGTACGCGGTGCCGCCGTCGTCGTACAGCGTGATGTCGCGCGACATGTGCTGTCCGAGCGGCCGGAAGCTGCCGTGGTAGGTGTAGTCGCCGTCCACCGTGGCCGACGAGGCGACGGCGGCCCGGGCCTCGCTGTAGTCCCGGCCGTTCTCCTTGTGCATCCACATCACGTACCGGCCGGTGGCGGCGTTGTAGATGACCTTGGGCCGCTCGATGTTGGCGACGTTCAGCTCGGGATGCGACGAGCTGGTGAGCACGTCGCGCCGGAACTCCCAGTTCACCAGGTCCGCCGAGCGGTAGACGGATACGGCGCGGAACGTGTTGTCCGGGTTGCGGTTCTCGCCGAACCAGTAGTAGTAGCCGCCCGCCTTGACCACGCCGCCGCCGTGGGCGTGCAGCACGTTCCCGGCGGTGTCGCGGAACTGGGTGCCGTTGGTGATGGTCAGCGGCGCGGCCTGGGCCGGCGCCGCCGGGGCCACCAGGGCGGCGGCGATCAGCAGGGCGGCGGCCAGCGCCCGCCGCAGGGATCGGAGCATGCGGCATCCTCCTCGTACGTGAGCGGGAAAGTGGCGTCCTCCCGGCCGGCCAGGGCCGAGCCGGAGCCGAGCGTGTCGATGCGCTTCGGTGGTGCTGGGCGAACAAGGGGACCCCATCACGCAGGCGCTGCGGGCGGCGGCTTGGGCGGCCGACGGCGGGGCGAGCGCGAGACCGAGGAGCAGGGCGCACGAGGCGCTGATCACGCGGCGCAGTGACCATCAGACGTCCTTCGCTGGTGGGGCCTTCGCGTGTTAGCGCTAACATCCGGATTGGGCGCGGCCCGCGAGCCGAGGCCGCATGGGGCATGGGCTGACGTTCCCGCCGAGTGTTTACGTGAGCATCACCCCTGTCAACCACCCAGTGCAACTTTTCAGCAACCGGTGACGCAGGGCGGGAAAGCCGGCCATGGCGCTGGGGATGAGGTCTGCCTGCGCGTGCCCGAATACGGACGGGGTAAGGCGGCAGGAGGCTCTTCGTGTACGACTGATTCCGCCGCAGCTCGAAAGGGAACCGTCTTGCGGAATCGGAGGAGAAAGGGTCTCGAATTCACGCCGCGCGGAATCTTCGACCACCTGTACGAGGGGTATGCGTCGAGCGCCCTCTTCGGCGGACGCGGCTGGAGGAGCGGGCCGCCCGCGAGGCGTGGCGGGTCGCCGTCCGGCCTCGCGGGGTCAGCGGTGGCGGCGGACGATGACCAGGGCCACGTCGTCCTCACGGGCGCCGAAGGCGGCGATGAGGTGATCGGCGGCGTCGTTCACGTCGTCGCCGATACGGGAGGCGGCCTGGCGGGCGATCTCGAGGCTGTCGTCGAGGTACTTGTCGCGGTCCTCCACCAGGCCGTCGGTGAACATCAGGACCGCGCCCCCCGGCGGCACGGTGACGTGGTCGATGCGGTAGATCTCGTCGGCCACGCCCAGCAGGAGGTTGCCGAAGCGGTCGTGGTAGCGGGCCGTGCGCACGCCCCCGCCGCCGATGTCCGAACCCGCGCCGTCCGAGCCCCCGGCGCCGGCCGGCCGGCCGTCGTCGTCCAGCAGGAGAGGCGGGATGTGGCCGGCGTTGGCGATCTGGGCTTCGCCGGTGGCGGGGTCGAGGAGCATGAGGCAGACGGTCGCGGTCATCCGCCGGTGGTAGCGGCGCAGCACGTCGTTGAGCAGCGCCAGCGACTGATCCAACTCGATCTTGCCGATGAGCGAGGCCCGCAGCGCGTGCCGCAGCTCCGCCATCACGGTGGCGGCCAGCAGCGAGTGCCCCTGGACGTCGCCGACCGCGAACAGCACCTTGCCGTCCAGCTCCAGCACTTCGTAGAAGTCGCCGCCCACCTCCACGTTGTCGACGGCGGGCTGGTAGCGCCAGGCGATGTCGAGTCCGGGCACCTGCGGGACGCGGGAGGGCAGCAGGCTGCGCTGCAGGGTCAGCGCGATGGCGTGCTCCTCGGCGTACGCGCGCAGCGCCTCCACGGCCAGCGCGACGGCCTGGCCGAGCTGGCGCAGCATGCTCTCCTCGTCCTCGTCGAGCGGCGGGTCGGGCTCGACGCCGAGCAGGATGGGCGGCCGGTTGGGCTTGGTGCGGGACATGACGGCCGTGATGTCGCGCCGCGCGGGGGTGTCGGGCGCGACCTCCGACCAGTAGGCGTGCGGGATGGTCAGCGGCTCGGTGCCGGGCTGCGGGCCGAGCGCCCGCCGGCCGAGGGTCTCCAGGGCGGACGGCGGCGCGGTCCTGAGCGTGGCTTCGCCGTCCGGCGGCCCGGCGGTGAACCTGCGGGTACGCCCGTCCGGTGCGAGCGCCACCACTCCGGCCTGCCGGTTGAGGATCCGGCTGGTGCCGGAGACGGCGGTGGACAGCAGCTCGTCGAAGGTCTGGGCGGCGTTCATGGCGAGCGTGAGGTCGGTGAGCGCGCGCAGCCGCCCGGCCAGCCGCTCGGCCCGCTGCCGCGCCCGGTGGTAGCGCAGGGCCGCCTTGACGGTGGCCACGAACTCGTCGGGCTCGATGGGTTCGGCGAGGTAGCCGTCGGCGCCCCGGTGCAGGCCGAGCGCGCGGTCGGCGGCGGTGATGGCGGCGCCGGAGATCTGGATGACGGGGATGGACGCGGTCGCGGGGTCGCTCTTGATGCGTTCGCACACCTCGTACCCGGAGAGGTCGGGCAGGCGCACGTCGAGCACGACGAGGTCGGGGCGCAGCTCGCTGATGCGCCGCAGCGCCTCGAGACCGCCGGACGCCTCCACGACGGCGTATCCGGCCCGGCGCAGCCAGCTCGACAGGATGTACAGCTTGGCGGGGGTGTCGTCGACGACGAGGATCGTCGCCTCCCACGGCGGCATGTCAGGCATCGTCGCCTCCCAGCACCTGCCGGATCGCGCCCAGCAGCATGTCGCGGCGCAGCCCCTGCTTGGCGAGCACCGCGTCGGCGCCGGAGGGGTGGCGATCGGCCAGCGCCATCGTGATCACGATCACCGGGACGTCGCGCAGCCGCTCGTCGCCGGCCATGCGCTGCAGCACGGCGGCGCCGTCGAGGCCCGGCATCAGCAGGTCGAGCAGGGCGAGGTCGGGCGGCTCTGCGGCCATCGCGGCCAGCGCCGCGCCCCCGTCGGGCGCCTCGTCGATGCGCGCGGCGAACCCGGTCAGCATGCGCCGCAGCCCGGCGCGGAAGTTCTCGTCGTCGTCGGCGATCAGCACGCGTCCCACCACGGGCACGTCGTCCGGCTCGTACGGCAGCCGCAGCACCGCTGTGGTGCCCGTGCCCTCCTCGCTGGTGAGGGTGAGGGTGCCGCCCATCGCCTCGGCCAGCCGCCGCGCGTACGGCAGGCCGAGCCCGGTGCCCTTGACGCGGGTCTGCTCGGGCCCCGGCACCTGGTAGAACTCCTCGAAGACCCGCTCCAGATGCTCGGCGGGGATGCCGATGCCGGTGTCGGCCACGGTGAAGACCGCCTCGCTGGCCGCCGCGTCGTGGGCGACCTCGAGCAGCACCTCGCCCTCCTGGGTGAATTTCAGGCTGTTGGCCAGCAGGTTGCGCAGGATTCTGGTGAGCATCGCCTCGTCGGCGATGATGGCGAACGGCGGTGGCGGCACGCGGACGGCCAGCGTGACCCGCTCGCTGCCCTTGGCCGGCCATATGGTCATGCGCAGCCCCTCGGCGAGGGCGACGAGATCGACCATGGCGGCCTGCGGGTCGAGGCGGCCCGACTCGGCCTTGCCGATGTCGAGCAGCTCGCTGACCAGCGCGAGCAGCGTCTCCGCCGAGGAGCCGATCAGCTCGACCTGGCGGGCCTGCTCGGGGGCGAGCGGGTCGCCGCCGGGCCCGGTGAGCAGCCGTACGAGGCCGATGATGGAGTTGAGCGGGGTGCGCAGCTCGTGGCTGACCGTGGCCCAGAACCGGTTCTTGGCGTCGCTGGCCTGCCGGAGCTGCATCGACTTCTCGTCCAGCTCGGCGTAGAGCGCGACGACGCCGCGGTTGGTCTCCTCCTGCTCGGCCGAGAGCTGGTTGTACAGCGCCATCACGCCCTGGTTGGTCTCCGCCAGCTCGGCGTTGAGCTGGCGGACCTCCTCCAGGGTGGAGGCGAGCTCGTGGTTCTGCTGGCGCAGCTCGTCCATGGCGCTGGCCGGGGCGAGGGCGTCGACCTGGGCGCGCAGCCGGGCGATCGACAGAGGGTGAGCGCCGCGCGGCAGCCGCTTGCGCAGCACGAGCCTGCCGGGGCGTACGCGGTCGACGACGTCCATGAGCCGGCCGGCCAGCGTGACGCCTTCGATGTCGTGGCCGTCCGCCTCCTCGGCGAAGCCGACCTCGACCACCAGCTCGCCGGGGTCGAGGGAGAAGGTGACGACCATGCCGGCGCCCCGCTCCATGGCGATCTCCCTGCCCAGCTCGCTGAGCGCGGTCGCCACCCGGATCTGGTCCTGCTCGGACATCTCCAGCGCGGCCGCGACCTCGCGGCCCAGGCGGCGCATGGCGAAGACGTCCTGGTCGTCGTCCACCCTGATGGTGGTCAGCCGGGAGGTGTTCACGGCGTGGTCCGTACGGCCAGGACGGTCGCGTCGTCCCTGCGCGTGCCCGCGTCCCGGAGCAGGGCGGCGGCCACGACGGCGGGGGAGCGCGCCGACAGGCCGGGGAACGCGGCGACGTCCCAGCGGTCGGTGAGCCCGTCGGAGTGCAGGACGAGCAGGCTGTGCGCGGGGACGGCGTAGTCGTACTCGCGCAGCCTGTCGCGCTGGTGCCCGGCGATGCCGGGGAGGGAGATCATGCCCTGCCTGCCGTCGGGGTGCACGATCCAGCCCGACACGTTGCCGAGCCCGGCGTAGCGGATCACGCCGCCGGCGCGGTCGAGGCGGGCGACGGCCACCGCGCCGCCCCTGGTGCCGCGCAGCGCGCGGTGGATGCGCTCCAGGACGGCCACCGCGGGCAGGTCGTGGTGCTGCTGGAAGACCCGCACCGCCGCGCGGGAGGCGGCCGCCGCGGGTTCGCCGTGGCCGAGGCCGTCGCAGAGCATCGCGGTCACGGTCGTACCGGACTCGACGTAGGCGAAGGCGTCGCCGCAGACGGCCTCCTCGCCGATGGGGCGGGCCAGGCCTGCGGCCAGCGGCTCGGGGGGCTCGGCGCCGGCGGCGGTGAAGCACATGCTGATCACGGTGCCGCGGCCCGGCAGCGAGTAGACCTCGTGCGCGGACGCCATTCTGGCGATGCCGCCCAGGCCGAGGCCGAGCGTTCCGGTGGTGGAGTAGCCGTCGCGCACGGCGCGGGTCAGGTCGCGGATGCCGGGACCCTTGTCCATGGCGATCACCTCGACGGCGGCGTCCGCCTCCGGGTGCGACCTGATCAGCATCATGCCCTCGGCGGCGTGCTTGACCAGGTTGGACGCCGCCTCGCTGACGGCGACGGCCACCTTGCCGCGCTCGTGCTCGTCGAGGCCGCACGACTCGGCCAGCATGATCGCGGTCCTGCGGACCGCGCCGACGGCGCTGGCGTCCTCCACGCGCACCCAGGTCTCGTCCCGCGAGCGGATCATCTGGCCCACTTCACCACCGTCACCTGTGTGCCCTCGCCCGGCTTCGACCGCAGGTCGAACTCGTCGACCAGCCGCCGCGAGCCGCTGAGCCCGAGCCCGAGCCCGCCGCCGGTGCTCCAGCCGTCGGTGAGCGCCTGGTCCAGGTCGGGGATGCCGGGGCCCTCGTCGGTGAACGACAGGCGCAGGCCGTCGCGCAGGCCGTTGCTGACCACCTCGATGCGCACGTGCCCGCCGCCCGCGTACGTGAGCGCGTTGCGGGCGAGCTCGCTGGCCGCGGTCACCAGCTTGGTCTGGTCCACCAGCGACAGCCCCACCTGCTGGGCGCTGGTGCGGACCTGCTGGCGCACGATGACCACGTCGCTGTTGCCCGCGATGGCGAGCTCGACGGCGGTCGTCACTCGGGCACCGCTGCGGCGCCGGCCGCCGGGTCGGTGAGGCCGGCGTCCTTGAGCATCGCGACGCCCTTCTCCAGGTTGAGCGCGGTGCGTACGCCGCCGAGCGAGAGCCCCAGCTCGACGAGCGTGATGGCGACCGCGGGGCGCATGCCCACGACGACGGTCTCGGCGTCCAGCATGCGGGAGATGGAGGCGATGGTCGCGAGCATGCGTCCGATGAAGGAGTCGACGATCTCCACGGCGGTGATGTCGATGATCACGCCGTGGGCCCGGTTCTCCACGATCGCGTCCGCCAGGTCCTCCTGCAGCATCAGGACGCTCTGGTCCTGCAGGTCGATCTGGATGGAGACGATCAGCAGGTCGCCGAGCTTGAGCACGGGGACACGGTCCATCAGGCGCGCTCCAGCCCCACGACGACCTGCTTGTCGGCGCCCTGCTCGAGCTGCACGCCGCTGCGCCGCAGCGTGTAGGCGAGCGCGTCGGCCAGCGTCGCCTTGGTGACGATGTCGCCGAACTCGATCCCGAGCGTGACGATGGTGTGGGCGATCTGTGGCCGGATGCCGGAGATGACGCACTCGGCGCCCATCAGCCGGGCGGCCACGACCGCCTTGAGCAGGTGCTGGGCGACCTGTGTGTCGACGGCGGGCACGCCGGTGATGTCGATGACCGCGTGCTCGGAGCCGGTGTCGACCAGCCCCTGCAGCAGCTTCTCCATGACGACCTGGGTACGGGCGGAGTCGAGGGTGCCGACCAGCGGCACCGCGAGGATGCCGTCCCACAGCTTGACCACCGGGGTGGACAGCTCCAGCAGCTGTTCGGCCTGGTCGGAAATGATCTTCTCGCGGGCGTTGACGAACGTCTCGAACGTGAACAGCCCGAGGTCGTCGATGAGCCGCGACAACCAGATGTAGCCGCGCAGCGCGGTGAAGTCCTCCTCGCTCTCCAGCGGCTCGTACGCGGCCTCCTTGAGCCCGAAGACGACGGAGGCGGTCTCGGACGGCGTGAAGCCCTCCCTGGCCTGCGCCCTGGACAGGTCGGCGAGCAGGCCGCGCAGGTCGGTGGTGTCGCCGTCCCCGGCGAGCGAGACGAGCAGCGACTGGTAGATGTCGCGCAGGCGGCCGGCGAGCACGCCGCGGTCGGCCCGTCCGCCGACGGTGGTCGCCGCGAGGTCGGTCCAGCGTTTGAGAATCGTCTGCTCCTGCTCGCGCAGGAGTTCGGCCATGCGGAGCCGGCCGGCGTCGGTGGAAGCGGTCAAGGTGGTACTCCCCAAGGTGGGCGGATGAATGTCGGCGGCGGGCGGTGAGAGCGGGCAGATGAGGGACGGGTCCGTGGCGCACGCGGGTGCGTCACGTGGAGGACTTACCGCAGGGCGGTGACGGCGTCCTCGACGGTGTCGTGGACGGAGAGCAGCCGGTCCAGGCTCATGATCTTGAAGGCGTGCGCGATGTCGGGCGCCAGCCCGGCGAGCGCGGCCTGTGCGCCCGCCTCCCTGGCCCGCTGGTGGGCGGCGACGAGGATCGAGACGCCGGTGGAGTCGCAGAACGCCAGCGCCGACAGATCGACCACCAGCGCGTCTCCGGGTGCGAGCGCGAGGTCGTCGACGGCCGCCTGCAGGCGGGGTGAGGTGTGGTGGTCGAGGTCGCCGGAGACGGCGAGGACGTGGAGGTGAGCCGAACGCGGCTGATGGGTGACGGTGAGACCGGGTTCGTGCTGCACCAATGCTCCTGGAGGGCGGCGGGGGACGGATGATCCGGACCCGAGTCGTGCGACCCGGCCTGGAGCGATCTGCCCATTCTACGCAGGCCCATACATGCTGTGACCGTTCACGAACCGTTCAGGGACGGTTCACGCGGTGCGCACGCAGAAGGGCCGGACCCGAGGGATCCGGCCCTTTCCGGCTCTTACGAGCCGCGGCGTTCTGGAGAGCTGCTCAGAGGGTGGACTTGGCGGAGGCCTTCCAGGTGTTGCAGGCGGCGGGGGAGCCGCTGTTGTAGCCGCGGGTCATCCAGGCCGCCTGGGTGGGGCCGCGGCCGTGGTCGTTCTGCGGCCAGCCCTTGGCGCCGTTCTTCCTGAACCAGTCCACGGTGTAGTTCCACTCGCGCGCGCCGAAGTTCGGCACGTTGCGCAGCGTGGACATGAAGACCGCGGAGAAGCACTCGGCCTGCAGCTCGGTGCGGCGGGACAGCGCGAGCTGCTGGGACTTGCTCGCACGGGCGCGGGCCGGCCAGTAGTAGCTCCAGATCTTGGAGATCTGCTGCACGTGGTGCCCGTACTCGTGGGCGATCAGCCGGGTGATGCCCAGCGGGAACGGCTGGCGGAGCTGCTGCTTGCTGATCCACATGTACATGGTGCGGTCAGTGGAGCAGTACACGGCCTCGGCGCCGGTGGTCCAGCGGCCGCAAGGCGTGTTCACCTTCTTGGTGACGATGCGCAGCCGTGGCTTGGAGAAGGGCATGCGCACCTTGCGGAACTGGGCGGCCCACGCCTTGTTCAGGCAGTTGGTCACGCGCGTGAGGAACCGCTTGTAGGCGGCGGTGCTGCCGCGGGGCAGGGCGCCGGGGCGGCAGTTCACGTTGACGAAGCGCCCGGAGCGGTAGATCCGGTTGGCGGTCGCCAGCGACTTGTTGGCGAGCGCGCTGCTCTGGGCGGTGCTGCTCTGGCCGCCTGCCGGGGCGGGGACGGCCTGCGCGGGCGCCGGCGCCTGAGGGGCGGCGGAGGCCGAGGCGGAGCCGGCCGTGACGAACACTTGCGAAGCCATGGCCACGGTGAAGGCCATGCCTGCGGCCGCGATGGCCGCGCGTTTGGAATGAGGAAGCTTGTTCATATGTGCCTAAAGACTAGGTCAAGCTTGGGCAGGTTGGGGTGGGATTGACAAAATTGCCACAAACGGACTCCCGAAACGGGTGTGAAAGCCGGGTTTTGATCTTGACCTGGAGTTCCCGCTGGCACGGCCCCTGGCGGGCTCGACGGGCGTGATCTTTACCCAAGGCGAGAGATCGCGCTCCCCGTGGGGGCGGGCTTTCTCGCGAGCTCACGGAGGAAAGCGATGTGGGCTGGAGCCACCGCGAGTCGATCACGTGGGGCCCGTTCCGGGTGAACCTGTCACGCCGCGGTGCCGCCCCTTTGCCGTGCCCGCCGTTTCACCGCCTCGTCACCGGGCAGTCGGCGGCGGGAGGTGACCGCCATGCGGAGATACGGCGACACGGGCGATGACGGCCGCGTGCCCGGAGGCGCTGCGCACCTGGTCGGCGGCGGGCACCCCGGGACGCCCATGCAGGACGACGGGCCGGCGTACGGGCTGGGCGCCGGCGGGCGTCCGCTGTGGAGCGAGCGCGACCGCGACGCCGAGCGCATCCGCGCGCTGCTGCGCAGGGCGGGCTGCGGCGGCTTCATCGTCTCGTCGGACGAGGCGGGCGTGTTCCTGGTGAGGTGCGTGGACCCGTACCCGGTGGCGGTGGGCAGGATCGGCGTCGCCGCGCGGGTGCTGACCAGGGCGGGCATGACCGTCGCGCCGCGCGGGGGAGACACGCGGACGCTGCGGGTACGGGTGACGAGCTGACGCGGGGAACTCGGTGGCGCAAGGGTCAGGAGCCGGAAGAGGCGCGCCAGCGGCGCAGGATGGCCTCGTCGTCGCGGTCGCCGTGCCAGGAGGCCTTCTCGTCGATCGCGTGCGGCAGCCACTCCTGATAGTCGGGCGCCTCGGGGGTGATGTCGCGGGTGCCGTCGACGTGGGTGCCGTCGGGCAGCACGGTGGCCGCGGGGACGCGCAGGACGCCGCCGGCCAGCAGGATCGCGGTCATTGCGTCATCCCCTCCGTCCGCTGCCGCGCGTGTCGATCATCACGGTCTCGTACCCCAGCATAGCCGCCGGACTCCTCGCCGCCTTGAGCCGTCGCTCAGCCGATCCCGTACCGGCTGGCGAACCAGGTGTAGGCGAGGCGGGCGGTGTGCTCGTCGTCGAAGAGCTGGATGAGCCGCCGCGCCCGCCGTACCAGCACGCACGCGAACGCCTCGGCGTACAGTTCGGTCACGGTCTCGCGGTACGGCGGCGCCAGCCACCGCGCGCTCCTGGCGTGCAGCCCCATCCAGAACGGGCTCTGCGACGGCATGCCGTCCATGTCGTCGAGGGCGTGCCCCAGCTCGTGCGCCGCCACGCCCGCCGACGGCGACGGCACGCTACCGACCCCGATGGCGCGCCTGGCCGGGTCGTAGACGCCGGCGCTGCGGTCCCACCAGCCCTGCTGGACCGGCAGCGAGGTGCCGCGTAAGTGCTCGAACCCCGGTAAGTCCGGCACCGACCCAGGGCCCACGATGATGCCGCCGTGCAGGTGATCGGCCAGCCGGTGCCCAAGGACGCGCGGCACGGCCGATAACGTCATGATCGCCAGAAGCGTCTCGGCGGGCGGGAACGCTCCGGGATCCCAGGCCCGGCGGACGCGATCCTCGAGCGCGCCCACATGGAGCCAACCCGGCCGTCCCCTGCTCTGGCTGGCCACTCACGTTCCCTGGTCATCGCTCTTGCACCGGCGCAGGGCGGACCGGCGGGGGAACGCCCCGCCGGCACACCCGGCATTTGATCAAGAACCTTATCCGTACGCGGCCCGCGCCGCATCTCCGGCCTCCGGGGAACCGCGCCGTTCAGCGGGTGACGGAGCAGGCGTCGCGGTTGAGCGTGATCCGGGCGGGCAGCGAGGTGTCACCGGTGTGGCTGACGAGGTAACCCATGGTGACGCTCTTGCCCGGCTCGATGAGGGCGTTGTGGCCGGCGTTCGTCGCGGTCACCATGTCGCCGCCCTGGGTGAGGTCGGTGTTCCAGTCGGAGATGACCGTCTGGCCCTGCGGCAGCGGGAAGCGCAGCGTCCAGCCGTCGATCGGGGTGTCGCCGGTGTTGGTGATCGTGAGGTCCACGGACATGCCGGTGCCCCACGCCTGCTTCGTGTACGTGATGTGGCAGGTCGGCTTGGCCCGCTCGAACGAGACGCGGTGCAGGCCGCCGGGCAGGTCGTTGACCACGTACAGCTCGCCTTCGGGCGTCGCGCCGAACGCGGTCACCTGCGTGGGCGTCTGGCCGATCTCGGCCTGGTCGTAGCCGCCCGAGCCGTTCTCGCGCAGCGCCCACACCGTGGACGAGCAGTAGTCGGTGGCGATGTAGGTGCCGCCCACCAGGTCGGCGTACTGCCGGCCGCGGTACACCTGGCCGCCGATGACCGCGCAGCCGCCGGTGTACGGCGAGTACGTGAAGATCGGCATGGTGTAGGTGACGTCGTCGCGGCACTGCGCCTCGTCGAACACCTCCAGGCCCTCGTAGCAGGACCAGCCCAGGTTCGCCCCGGCCTGCGCGTCCGGCTTGATGTGGTCGATCTCCTCCCAGCGGCCCTGGCCGACGTCGGCGATCCACAGCGAGCCGTCCGCCCGGTCCACCGAGAAGCGCCACGGGTTGCGGCCGCCGTACATCCAGATCTCTCCGCGCGCCCCCGGCACGTCGACGAACGGGTTGTCATCCGGCACGCAGTAGGGCAGGTCGCCGCAGGTCCTGCTGACGTCGATGCGCAGGATCTTGCCGAGCAGCGTGTCCAGGCGCTGGCCGCTGTCGAACGGGTCGCCCGAGCCGCCGCCGTCGCCGATGCTCATGTAGAGCATGCCGTCGGTGCCGAACGTGATGTTGCCGCCGTTGTGGTTGGTGTTCTCGGCGTGCTCCTGGGACAGCAGGGGGACGAGGCTCGCATCGTCCATGTCGTACCTGGCGAGGGTGACCGCGCCGTCCGGCAGCGCCGTGTACGTCAGGTACAGCTCGTGGTCGCCGGCGAAGCCGGGGGAGAGCGCGATGCCGAGCAGGCCGCGCTCGTTTCCCGACTCGTCCACCGACGAGGTGATGTCGATGATCGGGGTGGCCTCGAGGCCGGTGTCGGGGTGGTAGACGCGTACGGTGCCGGGCTTCTCGGTGATGAACAGCCGGCCGGTTCCGTCGTCCGGCGCGGCCAGGGCGGTGGGGCGGCGTAAGCCGAAGGCGACCTGTTCGGTGACCGTGTTGATCTCCTCGAGCGGCACCGTGGCCTTGGCCGGGGCCGGGTGTTCCGGGGCCGGGGCGGCTTGCGCCGGCGGGGCGCCGGCGGCGGCGAGGGACAGGGCGAGCAGAGCGGATGCCGCCCAGCGTTTTCCTGGCATGCGGGCTCCTGAGGCGGTGCTGTCGTGGGGAGCCGGTGGTTCCCCCGGGACCGGGCGCGTGCGGGGCCCGCGACATCGCCGCATCGGCGCGCGATCGTGGCGGGCTGCCTGGCGGGTCGCGCGCTCCGACGTGCCCTGACGGACCGTACAAGGTCATCGGGCGCCGTTACCAGGATCACCATCGAGCGGAGCGGGCCCGCGCGGGCTCTGCCCGCTGACCAGCCGCGATGCGGATCGGCTCGGCGCAGGCCGATGAAACTTACATCGTGGCCTGGCGCGGTCCGGCGAAGTGGCGGCGCTCCGGGGCGTGCGGCTTTCCGGGACGCCGCCCTGCCTTCAGCGACGTGCGGCCGGGTGGCGGCCGGCCGGACGGCGAGACCGCGTTTCGGCCGGCAGGTCGGCCAGGACGGCGGCGGCGGCGCGGCGGCCGGACACCAGGGCCCCCTGGAGCGAGCCGGTGTCGCGGTGGTCGCCGCACACGTACAGGCCCGTGCGCAGGCGTACCGGCTTGCGCAGCGGATAGGGCGGCGGCATCGCGGGCAGCGCCGCCGGGATCCGGTACGTGGCCACGTGTTCCCAGCCGTCCGTACTGCCGTAGATCTCGGCGAGCCGCCGCCGCACGACCGGCTCCTCGGCGTCCAGGCCCAGCACGGAGGTGGACACGAGCGCGCGCCCGTCCATCGAGTACTCCGGGGCCGCGTCGGTGACCACCAGGGTGTCGGTGATGATGCCGGTGGCGTCCACGATCTGGGTCGGCTCGCCCATGGGGGAGCGGGGAGCGGCGTGGTAGAACGTCGTCACCGGCCGCATCGCCGGCACCTCGATCTCGTCGAGCAGCCGCCCTGCCGCCTGCGGGTCCGCGGCCACCACCACGGCGCAGCCGTTGATCTCGGTGCCGTCCGCGAGCCGTACCCGGCCGTCCGCCACCTCGCCGACCTGTGCGCCCAGCGTGATCGTGCCGGGCGGCAGCCGGTCGGCCAGCCGGCGCGGGATCTCGCCCATGCCGAACGCGGGCAGGCCGATGGTGCCGCGCGCGAACGACCGCCACAGCAGGTGGAAGACCCGGCTGGACGTCTCGAGCTCGCGTTCGAGCAGCACGCCCGCCAGGAAGGGGCGCATCAGGCAGTCGATCATCTTCGGCGACATGCCCCAGGCGCGCAGCTCCTCGTCGGTACGCCGCTCGCGGGCGTCGCGCAGCACCTTGCCGGGCATGGCCAGGTCGCGTGCCGTCATGGCGGAGAGCACCGCCTTGTCCTTGAGCGTGCCGAGCCCGGCCATGAGCGCGCTGAAGGCGTGCATGGGGTGCCGCCACGGCAGCATCACCCTGGCGCTCGCCGTGCGGCCGCGCACGATCACCCCCGAGGAGAACGGCCGCAGGTCCAGCGCCTTGATGTCGAGCATGCGGCGGGCCTCGGGGTAGGAGCTGATGAACACCTGGTAGCCGCGGTCCAGGCGGAAGCCGTCCTTGACGTCCGTACGCACCCGGCCGCCGACCCCGTCGGACGCCTCGAGCACCCGTACCGGCACGCCCGCCTCGTGGAGGTGCACGGCGCAGGCGAGCCCGGCCATTCCGGCGCCGACGATGATGACGGGCTCGGCCGTCTCCCGTTCACTGTCCATGCGCAGGCACCTGCCCGGGGAGGACTCGCACTAACGAATCTACAATGCAAAGGAGCCGGGTCTGGTGGCACACCCGTACACCACGAGAAAAACACAGCACCGAAGAGCAAAGGGCTCCTGACCTGCACGATCCTTCCGCGCCGCAGGCAGGCGGGGCTCGGGGAACGCGCCGGATCACCCGGAACCGGTGGAACGGCGGGAGGCTGGGCCGGGCGGCGCTGGGCGGACCAGTGCGGTGGCGATCGCGGAGTTGGCGCGGCGTGCGATTCGGGGGCGGGTGTTCGGGGTGGATCATTCGGCGACGATGGTGCGGATGGCGGCGCGGCGGAACGCGGCGGCGGTGCGTGAGGGGCGGGTCCGGCTGGTGGCGGCGCCTGTGGAGCGGTTGCCGGATTTCGGGGGTCCGCTGGATGTGATCCCCGCGGTGAACAGCGTGGGGTTCCGGCCTGAACCGGTGGATCGGTTGCGTGAGCTGCGGGGGTTGTTGCGGCCTGGTGGGCGGATCGCGCTGGTGAGCCAGCCGCGCTGTCCGGGTGCGAGCCGGGAGACGACGGTGCGTGCGGCGCGGGAGTTGCGGGTGATGCTGGAGCGGGCGGGGTTCGCGGGGTTCCGGGTGGAGACGCTGGAGCTGGATCCGCCGGTGGCGTGCGTGCCGGCGGTCAATCCCGGCTCGTCGGGGTCGTGAGGCCGCGCGGCCCGTGCCGGTGGGTGCGTCGCGAGCCGGCCTTCGCACCGGTCGCAGGTCCGGCGAGGCCGCTGTGCGGTGCCCGGCCTGGCGGGTTCGCCGCAGCCCTCTCGGCCTGGCGGGGCCCGTGGCCTTCTCGGCCTGGCGGGCCCGGATCCCTCGCGCCGGCGGGCCCGGGGCGCTCGCGCCACCGGGGTCGCCCGCGTGCAATCTGCCGGGTCTCGTGGGTGCGGTCAGGCGTGGAGGAGGCGCCAGGCGTTGAGTGCGAGGCGGGCGCGGGTGAGTCCGGCGGGCTGGGTGAGGTCGAGGCCGAGGGTCTTGCCGAGCTGGTCGATGCGGCGGGCGACGCTGCTGTGGTGGAGGTGGAGGAGGTCGGCGGCGCGGCGCAGTGATCCGGTGGTGCAGTAGGCGTCGAGGGTTTCGAGGTCGTCGGGGGTTTCGGCGAGTGCGGCGATGGCGGTGACGTCGGCGTTGTCGCGGATGGCGTCGTGGGGGACGTCGGCGAGGAGCGCGACGACGCCGAGGTCGTCGTAGCGGACGATGGGCTGGCGTGGGGTGGTGAAGCGGAGTGCGGTGCGGGCTTCGCGCCAGGCGCGGCCGGGGTCGGGGGTGGTGCTGAGTCCGGCGCGTACGCCTGGGGGGAAGCGGGTGGGGTCGAGGGTGGTGGCGAGGATGGCGCCGACGCCGGCCAGGGGCGCGGCCTTGACGGGGCGTGCGGGGCAGATGGCGGTGCCGACCTGGTCGAGGGGGAGGGGTGAGTGGACGGCGGCGACGTGGAGGCGCAGGTCGGGTGGGAAGCCGAGGAGGCGTAGCGCGCGGGCTCTGGCGGCGTCGTCGGCGTCGGCGCTGATGGCGAGCTCGACGAGGGCGGGGTCGGCCATGGTGGTGCGCGCGGGGCCGTAGCGTTCGACGGTGGCCGCGGCGGCGATGGCGAGGCGGTCGAGGAGGAGGTCGTCGAGGGTGCGCGGGGTGCCGGGGCGTTCGAGCCAGACGGTGCCGATCTCTTCGTCGTCGAGGAGGATGGGGGCGCTGGTGGAGGGCGTGGGGGGTGTGCCGGCTGCGGGGCGGCCGTCGGTGGTGTAGCGGATGGCCTGGCCGGTGCCGTGGAGCCGGATGCCGGCGGTGCATTCTGCGAGGCCGGCCGAGGCGCGGGCGAGTGCGGGCAGGTCGACGCGGCGGCGCATCAGCGTGTCGTAGAACATGACGACGCGGATGGCGCCGCCTGCTTGGGAGTCGAGTTGTGACAGTCGTACGGCGAGTGCCTCCACGCTTGACAGCGTATGCGCCGATCGGTGCGTGTGGCGGGATGGATGTGCGACGGTTGGCGGATGATCGGGTGGGGCGGGGTGGTGAGGATGGGGGCATGGATCCCGAACTCGAACCATTTCTCGCGTTGTTCCCCCGTGCGGATCTGAGTGATCCGATCGCGCAGCGGGAGAACTTCGCCAAGCTGGCGACCTCGGTGCCCGCGCCGGATCTGGCGGGGGTGGAGGTGGAAGATCGTATGGTGCCGGCGGATCCGGACGTGCCGGTCCGCGTTTACCGTCCGCGTGATGCGCAGGGCGGGATCGTGTGGCTGCACGGCGGCGGGTTCGTCATGGGCGACCTGGAGACGGAGCATCCGTGGGCCGGGCGGCTGGTGCAGGAGTCCGGCGCGGTGGTGATCTCGGTGGGGTACCGGCTGGCGCCGGAGCATCGGTATCCGGCGGCGCTGGAGGATGTGTGGGCGGTGCTGCGGTGGGCTCACGAGCAGGCGGCGGAGCTGGGTTTCGATCCGGAGCGGCTGGCGGTGGGCGGTCACAGTGCGGGTGCGGGGCTTGCGGCGGCGGTGTCGCTGCGGGCGCGTGACGAGCAGGGGCCGCCGATCCGGTTCCAGCTGCTGAACCAGCCGGGGCTGGATGATCGGCAGCAGACGTGGTCGGCGGTGAACTTCACCGATACGCCGTGGATGACCCGGGAGAAGGTGACGCAGATCTGGGGTCACTACCTGGGTGGGAAGCCGGCGACGCCGTACGCGGCGCCGAGTCGTGCCGATGACCTGTCGGGGTTGCCTGCCGCGTACATCGCGACGGCGGAGTTCGACCCGAACAGGGACGAGGCGATCGAGTACGGTCTGCGGTTGCTGCAGGCGGGGGTGCCGGTGGAGCTGCATCAGTGGGCGGGGACGTTCCACGGTTCGCAGGCGCTGTTGTCGGCGGAGGTGTCGCAGCGGCAGATCGCTGAGATCGGCGCGGTGTTGCGGCGGGCGCTGGCCGTCTGACGGGGGGCTCGCGCGGTGATCAGGAAGGAGCCGGTCCGTTGAGGGCCGGCTCCTTCGCTGTCCGGCCGCGGAAGGTGCGGCGGTAGGCGCCGGGTGTGGTGCCGAGTGCGGTGCGGAAGCGGCGGCGCAGGTTGGTGGCGGAGGACAGGCCGGTGCGGCGGGCGATGGCGTCGAGTGGCAGGTCGGTGGTCTCCAGGAGGTCCTGGGCGGCGGCGATGCGCTGGGTGAGGAGCCATTGTCCTGGGGTGGTGCCGAGCTGGTCGAGGAAGCGGCGGGTGAGGGTGCGTGAGGAGACGCCGGCGTGGGCGGCCATGGTTTCGACGGTGATGGGGTGGTCGAGGCGGTCGGTGGTCCAGTCGAGGAGGGGGGCGAGGGTGGTGTCGATCTGGGCGGGGTGGGGTGGTGCGGTGTATTGGAGCTGGCCGCCTTCGCGGTGGGGCGGCATGACCATGTGGCGGGCGATGTGGGCGGCGTAGCGGGCGCCTTGGTCGCGGCGTACGAGGTGGATGCACAGGTCGATGCCGGCTCCTGCGCCTGCGCTGGTGGCGAGGTCGCCGTGGTCGACGTAGAGGACGTCGGGGTCGACGCGGACTTTGGGGAAGCGGGTGGCGAGTTCGCCGGTGAGGGCCCAGTGGGTGGTGGCTTCGCGGCCGTCGAGGAGGCCGGCGTGGGCGAGGGCGAAGGCGCCGGAGCAGATGCTGACGAGGCGGGCGCCGCGTTGGTGGGCGCGGCGGAGGGCGTCGGTGACGGCGGGGGAGGGTGGGTCGGCGGGTGGGAGCCAGCCGGGGATGATCACGGTGTCGGTGTGGTCGAGTGCGTCGAGTCCGTTGGTGACGTGGATGTCGTAGCCGGCGCGGGTGGGGATGGGGCCGGGGTGTTCGGTGCAGACGGCGAAGGTGTAGGCGGGCGGGAGTTCGGGGCGGTGGATGCCGAAGATGTGGGCGGCGCAGGCGAGTTCGAAGGTGGATTGTCCGGGGCGGACGAGTGCGGTGACGCGCTGCATGTCGGAAAAGTAGCGCATGATGTCTTTTCTGACACTCGGCCGGGGTGGGTGCGGGCTGTCAGGGTGGTGGGCATGACGAGGCAGCAGAACATGCCGGGGTACGTGTGGTCTTCCGTTGCGGATGCCCCGGTGCGCGAGGTGTTTCCCGGTATCCGGTTGCGTCCGTTGTGGCGGGGCGATGGCGGGGCCGGTGCGTACGTGCTGGAGATGGATCCCGGTTCGTGCTGGGAGGGGATCGATGTGCACGATCCGGGGCCGGAGGAGGTGTTCGTGGTCTCGGGGGTGTTCAACGACGGTGAGCGCGATTATCCGGCGGGGACGTTCATCCATGCGCCGGCGGGGTCGTCGCATGTGCCGCAGTCGGCGACGGGGTGCACGTTGTTCCTGTTCTATCCGGAGGGCTGAGGAAGCGGGAGGTGCGCGGCGGGCGGGGTGCGCGTTCGGCGCCGCGGTGATGGACGGCCGCGGCCGGGGTGCCTACCGTCGCGTGCATGGCACAGCAGACGCCCCCCGACCGGCACCTCATCCGCTACAGCGGCCACGCCGCGTTCTCGCCCGAGCTGATCGTCCGCGCGAGCGGCACGTCGGTGTTCACCGAGAGCGGCCGCGATCTGCTCGACTTCACCTCCGGCCAGATGAGCGCGATCCTCGGCCACTCCCACCCCGAGATCGTCGCCACTGTGGGCGAGCAGATCGCCCTGCTGGATCACCTGCACAGCGGCATGCTCAGCCCGCCGGTCGTGGAGCTGGCCGAGCGGCTGGCGGCCACGCTGCCGGAGCCGCTGGAGAAGGTGCTGCTGCTGACCACCGGCGCCGAGTCGAACGAGGCGGCGGTGCGGCTGGCCAAGCTCGTCACCGGCCGCCACGAGGTCGTGTCGTTCGCGCGGTCCTGGCACGGCATGACGCAGGCCGCCGCGAACGCCACCTACAGCGCCGGCCGCAAGGGCTACGGGCCGGCCGCGCCGGGCAACTTCGCGCTGCCGGTGCCCGACCGGTTCCGCCCGTCGATCACCGACGCCTCCGGCGAGCTGGACTGGCGCCGCCAGCTCGATCTGGGCTTCGAGCTCATCGACGCCCAGTCGGTGGGCAGCCTGGCGGCGTGCCTGGTGGAGCCGATCCTCAGCTCGGGCGGTGTGATCGAGCCGCCGCCCGGCTACCTGGCCGCGCTGGCGGGCAAGTGCCGCGAGCGCGGCATGCTGCTCATCCTGGACGAGGCGCAGACGGGATTGTGCAGGACCGGCGACTGGTACGCGCTGCAGCATGAGGGGGTCGTGCCCGACATCGTGACGCTGTCGAAGACGCTGGGCGCGGGGCTGCCGCTGGCGGCGGTGGTGACCAGCGCCGAGATCGAGCGGCGCGCCCACGAGCGGGGGTTCCTCTTCTACACCACGCACGTCAGCGACCCGCTGCCGGCCGCGGTCGGCCTGACGGTGCTGCGGGTGCTGGAGCGTGACCGGCTGGCGGAGCGGGCCGGGCATCTGGGCCGGCTGCTGCGCGGCCATCTGGAGAAGTCGGCCGCCCGGCACGAGGTGGTGGGCGACGTGCGCGGGCGCGGCCTGCTGCTCGGCATGGAGCTGGCCGGCGACGACGTGCTGGGTCCCGGCGGTGCGGACCGGCTGGGCGCGGAGGTCACCCGCCGCTGTTACGAGCTGGGCCTGCACATGAACATCGTGCAGTTGCCCGGCATGGGCGGCACGTTCCGCATCGCGCCGCCGCTGACCGCGAGCGAGGACGAGCTGGCCCGGGGCGCGGCCATCCTGGACGAGGCGCTCACCGGGGCCGCGCGTACGCTGTGAGCGGGGCGTAACCGGCGACCGTGCACAGTGCACAGTCGCGGGCGTGCGGCTGTGGAGTTTTCACACTGACAGCGGGGGCCGCCGCTTCTTACCGTGGGCGTCCAACCACTGGTCTCGCTCGGTAAGGGAGGTCGGCATGGCCTCGGCCGTCGGTGTCGACGATTACGCGCTGTCCAGGGTGCCCAGCGGCGCCCGCTACTCCTGGTGGTCGGTGGCCGTGCAGCGGTTCGGCCAGATCTCGGCGCTCAGCCAGTTCCTGCTGGGCGCCACGCTCGGGTTCGGGATGGGGTTCTGGCAGGCGTTCCTGGCGCTGACGCTGGGCGCGGTCATCCTCGAGGTGGTCGCGGTGTTCGTGGGCGTGATCGGCGTGCGGGAGGGGCTGTCGACCTCGATGCTGGCCCGCTGGACGGGGTTCGGCAGGGCGGGTTCGGCGGTGATCGGGCTGGCGATCGGGATCAGCCTCATCGGCTGGTTCGGCATCCAGTCGGCGGTGTCGGCGCAGGGCCTGGCGAGCCTGGTGGGCGTGCTGCCCGAGTGGGGGTGGTCGCTGGTGTTCGGCCTGGTGGTGACCGCGATCGTGCTGTGGGGGTTCGGGTCGATGGCCTGGACCGCGTACGTGACGGTGCCGGCGTTCCTGATCCTGGTCGGCTGGTCGATCGTCAGCGAGCTGTCGCGGCACGACGTGGGGGCGCTGGTGGCCTCGGCGCCGCCGGGCCCGCAGCTGAGCCTGCTGGAGGGCACCACGCTGGTGGCGGGCGGGTTCATCGTGGGGGCGATCGTCACCCCGGACATGACCCGGTTCAACCGGGGCGTGGCCGACGTGGTCAAGCAGACGCTGGTGGGCGTGACGCTGGGCGAGTACGTGATCGGCATGGCCGGGGTGCTGCTGGCGCACGCGGTGGGCAGCAGCGAGATCACCACTATCGTCACCTCGTCGGTGGGCTGGGTCGGCATCCTGGTGATCGTCGCCGGCACCATCAAGATCAACGACTGGAACCTGTACTCCTCCGGGCTGGGCCTGGTCAACTTCGTCGGCACCGTGCTGGGCAAGAAGGTGCACCGGGGGGCGGCGACCGCCGTCATCGGGTTGCTGGGCAGCGTGCTGGCCGCGGCCGGCATCCTCGACCGGTTCGTGGACTTCCTGACGCTGCTCGGCGTGGTCTTCCCGCCGATCGCCGGGATCATGGTGGCCGAGTACTTCGTGGTGCGGCGCTGGCGGGGCGAGCTGGAGGAGGCCAGGGCGCGCGGCGCGGTGCCGGAGCAGGCGCCGGACTGGGTGCCGGCGACGCTGGTGATCTGGCTGGCGGCGGCGCTGGTGGGCCGGTTCGTCGAGGTCGGGCTCGGCAGCATCAACTCGCTGGTGCTGGCGTTCGTGCTGTACGTCGTGGCCGGGAAGCTGGGCTGGGTGCGGGGAGTGGGGGCGCACCGCACGGCCGACGCCGAGCCCCAGCCGGCCGGCGCCTGACGGGCGAGTCCGGCGGCAAGCAATTCACACGCGATAGGGGAGTGGGAGACTCGTGCGCATCGGCATCGACGTGGGCGGCACCAACACCGACGCCGTCGTGCTGGACGGCAGGCAGGTGCTGGCCGCCGTCAAGACCGGCACCACCGCCGACGTCACCTCCGGCATCGTCGCCGCCCTGAGGGGGCTGCAGGAGCAGCGGGCGTTCGACCCGGCGGACGTGCGGGCCGTGATGATCGGCACCACGCACTTCATCAACGCGCTGGTCGAGGCCCGGCGCCTGGCGCCGACCGCGGCGCTGCGGCTCAGCCTGCCGGCGGGGGCGTCACTGCCGCCGATGGTGGACTGGCCGCAGCGGCTCGTCGACGCCGTCGCCGGGCGGGCCTACCTGGTGCACGGCGGGCACGAGTTCGACGGCCGGCACATCGCCGAGCTGGATGAGGCCGAGGTGCGCAAGGCCGCCGACGACATGGGGCAGGCCGGGGTGCGCAGCGTGGCGATCACGTCGGTGTTCTCGCCGGTCAACGCCGAGTTCGAGACGCGCGCCGCGGAGATCATCGCCGAGCGGCTGCCGGGGGTGGCGATCTCGCTGTCGCACGAGATCGGCCGGGTGGGGCTGCTGGAGCGGGAGAACGCCACCATCATCAACGCCGCGCTGCGTGAGCTGGCCGCGCACATCGTGGACGGGCTGGCCGCCTCGATCACCGGCGAGGGCATCACCGCGCCGCTGTATCTGAGCCAGAACGACGGCACGCTCATGGACGTCGGGTTCGCCCGCCGCTATCCGGTGGCGACGTTCGCCTCGGGGCCGACGAACTCGATGCGCGGCGCGGCCGTGCTGTCGGGTCTCGGCACCTGCGCGGTGGTGGACGTGGGCGGCACGACCAGCGACGTGGGGGTGCTGCGGCACGGCTTCCCGCGCGAGGCGACCACCGACGTGACCGTGGCGGGCATCAGGACGAACTTCCGCATGCCGGACGTGCTGTCGATCGGTATCGGCGGCGGCAGCCTGGTCCGCGGCGACGGGCCGGTCACGGTCGGCCCCGACAGCGTCGGCTACGAGCTGACCTCGCGGGCGCTGGTGTTCGGCGGCGACACGCTGACCGCCACCGACATCGCCGTGGCCGCAGGGCGCGCCGAGATCGGCGACCCCGCCAGGGTCGCCCACCTGGACAAGGAGCTGGCCGAGGCGGCGCTGCGGCGCATCGCCTCCGATGTGGCCGACGCCGTGGAGCGCATGCGCACCTCGGCCGAGCCGCTGCCGGTGGTGGCGGTCGGCGGCGGGTCGATGCTGCTGCCCGACGAGCTGCCCGGCTGCGGCGAGGTGCACCGGCCGGAGCACTACGCGGTCGCCAACGCCATCGGCGCGGCCATCGCGCAGATCGGCGGCGAGGTGGACCGCGTCTACGCGGTCGAGCCCGGCCGCCGCGACGCCGTGGTGGACGCCGCCAAGCAGGAGGCCGTGGACCGGGCGGTCGCGGCCGGGGCGGCGCCGTCCAGCGTGCAGATCGTGGACTTCGACGAGGTGCCGATCCCGTACCTGCCGGGCAACGCCACCCGCATCAGAGCCAAGGCGGTCGGTGAGCTGCAGCTGACCGGCGCGAAGGGACGGTGAGGCGGCGATGACGCGCATGATCACCAGCGCCGACCTCGGCGACCTGGCCGCCGGGGCGGCGATCCTCGGCACCGGGGGCGGCGGCGACCCGCACATCGGCCGGCTGCTGGCCTCCGCGGCCGTCGCCCAGCACGGCCCGGTCGAGCTGTGCCCGCTGGAGGAGCTGCCGGACGAGGCGTGCGTGCTGCACGTGGCGATGATGGGCGCCCCGACCGTGATGGTGGAGAAGCCGCCCTCGGCCGAGCAGGTGTCGCTGGCCGTCGAGGCGCTGTCGGGCTACCTGGGGCAGGGCGTGACCCACATCGCCTGCGCCGAGGCGGGCGGCGTCAACTCGCTCATCCCCGTGGTGGCTGCCGCCCGGCTCGGGCTGCCGCTGGTGGACGCCGACGGCATGGGACGCGCCTTCCCCGAGCTGCAGATGGTGCTGCCCACCCTGTACGGCGCCCGCGCCACCCCCATGTCCATCGCCGACGAAAAAGGCAACAAGGTCGTGCTGGACGCGGTGGACAACCACTGGGCCGAGCGGCTGGCCCGTTCGGCCACCGTCGACATGGGCTGCTCGACGATGATCGCCCTGTACGCGATGACCGGGGCGCAGGCGCGCGAGTCGCTGGTGCCGGGCACGCTGAGCCTGTGCGCCGAGCTGGGCGTGCTGGCGCGCACGGCCCGCGCCGGGGACGCCGGCCCGGTCGAGGCGGTCACGGCGCGGCTGGGCGGAAGGCGGCTGTTCACCGGCAAGGTGACCGACGTGGAACGGCGCACCACCACCGGGTTCGCGCGCGGCACCGCCCGGCTTGCGGGCATGGACGGCGACGCCGGCCGCGAGCTGGTGCTGCGCTTTCAGAACGAGTACCTGGTGGCCGAGCTGGACGGCGAGGTGCGCGGCACCGTACCGGATCTGATCTGCACGCTCGACCGCGAGAGCGGCGAGGCCGTCACCACCGAGGCGCTGCGCTTCGGCCAGCGGGTCAGCGTGATCCTCGCCCCCTGCGATCCGCGCTGGCACAGCCCGGAGGGGCTCGCGCTGGCCGGGCCGCGCTACTTCGGCTACGACATCGACCCGGTGGGGGTGGGCCGGTGAGCCGGCTGCTGACCGAGGACGACCTGCCCGACCTGGCGCGCGGCGCGGCGGTGCTGGGCACGGGCGGCGGCGGGGATCCGTACGTGGGGCGGCTGCTGGTGCGGCAGGCGATCCGCGAGCACGGCCCCATCACCGTGCTGGATCCGGACGAGCTCGACGACGAGATGCTCGTCATCCCCACCGCGCAGATGGGCGCGCCGACCGTCGTGCACGAGAAGCTGCCGCGCGGCACCGAGCCGGTCGCCGCGCTGCGCGCCCTGGAACGTCACCTCGGCCGTGCGGCCGGCGCCACGATGCCGATCGAGTGCGGCGGCATCAACTCGATGATCCCGCTGGTGGTGGCGGCGGTGACCGGGTTGCCGGTGGTGGACGCCGACGGCATGGGACGCGCCTTCCCCGAGCTGCAGATGGAGACCTTCGGCGTGTACGGTGTGCCGGGCTCGCCGATGGCGGTGGCCGGGGAGCGGGGCGAGACCACGATCATCGACACCGGCTCCGACAACCGGCGCATGGAGTGGCTGGCGCGCGGGGTGACCGTCCGGCTGGGCGGCGTGGCGCACATCGCCGAGTACGCGATGACCGGGGCCGAGGTCAAGCGGACCGCGGTGCCGCGCACCCTGTCGCTGGCTCTGTCGATCGGCCGCACGATCAGGCAGGCGCGCGAGGCCGGCGCCGACCCGGTGGCCGCCTTGGCCGAGGCGCTGCGCGGCACCCTGTACGGGCATCTGCGGGTGCTGTTCCGCGGCAAGGTGTCGGACGTGGAGCGGCGCACCGAGGCGGGCTTCGCGCGCGGCCGGGCCACGGCGGTGTCGTTCGACGGGCGTCACGAGCTGGAGCTGACGTTCCAGAACGAGCACCTGGTGGCGGTGGTGGACGGGGAGGTCCGGTGCGTGGTGCCGGACCTGGTGTGCGTGCTGGAGTCGGAGCTGGCCGAGCCGATCACCACCGAGAACCTGCGCTACGGCCAGCGCGTGACCGTCGCCGGCATCTCCACGCCCGATCTGATGCGGACGCCGGAGGCGCTGGCGGTGTTCGGTCCGGCCGCGTTCGGGCTGCCGTACCCGTTCACCCCGGTCGAGGAGCGCAACCCCGCACCGGCCGCCGTCAGCTGACCGCGGCCGGTGCGGCAAGCTGGGAAGATGCGCATCGAGCCGCCGGAGGTGCCGGCGCTGGAGCGGGGCGTTGCCGTACTCGGCTCCGGCGGCGGCGGGGACACCCGCATCGCCGCTCTGCTGCTGCGCCGCCGCCTGGCCGCGGGCGCGCGGGTCGCCCTGCACGCCCTGGAGGAGCTGCCGCCGCAGGCCCATGTGGTGCCGGTGGGGGTCGTCGGGGCGACGCCGGTGTTCAACGAGAAGCTGCCGGGCGGGCAGGAGTTCGCCGCCGCCGTGGCCGCCATCGAGCGCTGGACCGGCACCCGCGCGGACGCCGTCGCCTCTCTGGAGATCGGCGGGCTGAACGGGCTGCTGCCGCTGGCCTGGGACCTGGGCCTGCCGGTGGTGGACGCCGACCTGACCGGGCGCGGCGTGCCCCGGCTCGACCAGCTGTCGCTCAATGCCTGCGGCCGGCCGGTCACCCCGGCCGCGCTGGCCGAGCCGGGCGGGCAGGTGCTGGTGCAGGCCACCGGCACGCCGGCCGATCTGGAGCGCACGGTGCGGGCGTTCCTGCCGAGCGCGGGCGGCTGGGCGGCGCTGGCGCTGGCCCCGCTGCCGGCAGGGGAGCTGGCCTGCTGCGGTGTGGCGGGGTCGGTGTCGGCGGCGCTGCACCTGGGCCGCCGGATGCTGGAGCTCGGCGAGTCGCCCGCCCCCGGCCCGCTGGCGCGGGCGACCGGCGGGCGGGTGCTGGCGCTGGGGCGGGTGATCGAGGTGGCCCGCAGGCCGGGGCCGCGCCGGCACGGCCGTGCCGGGTTCTCGCGCGGCCATGTCACGGTGGCCGACCACGCCACGGGCGCGCTGCTGCGGCTGGAGATGGAGAACGAGTACCTGCTCGCGCTGCGCGACGGCCGCCCGGTGGCCTCGACGCCCGATGTGCTGGCGGTGCTCGACCGGCGCACGGTGACGCCGATCTCCGCTGACGCGGTGCGGGCGGGCATGGAGGTGATCGTGCTGCAGGTGCCGATCGCGGCGTTCTGGACGGATCCGGGGCGGATCGGCCTGGTCGCGCCCCGGGCGTACGGGATCGCCTGCGACCCCGTGCTGCTGGGAGGCGGGCGATGACCAGCGTGCGCAGGCTGCTGGGGCTGCCGGAGTGGAGCGGCGCGGTGCGCGTGCTCGCCGGGGAGGCCGGGCTGGACGAGCCGGTCTCGGCCGTACGGCCGCTCCCTGACCTCGCCGCCTGCACCCCTGGCGGTGCGGGGGAGGTGGTCATGGTGGCCGCGCCCGTCGAGCCTGGGGACTGGCGGCTGGACGCGCTGCTGCGCCGCGTGGTGGACGCCGGTGGCGCGGCGGTGCTGGTGGCCGCGCCCGAGGTGGCCGACGGGACGCTGCGGCTGGCCGATCGGCTGCGGCTGCCGCTGCTGGGCGCGCCGGGCGGCGTGCTGGATCTGCTGGTGGCGGCGCGGCTGTTCCTGGCCGAGCCGGAGATCGACCGGGCGCGGCTGGTGCTGGCCGCCCACCGCGCCTTCGACGAGCGCACGCTCGCGCCCGAGGACGTCGTCGCCCGGCTGGGGAGGCTGCTGGAGGCGCCTGCCGCGCTGCTGGACGAGCGCGGGCAGCCGCTGGCGGGGCAGGTGGGCGAGCCCGGCGCGGTGCGGGTGCAGGAGGTGGTGCCGCAGCGCGTCCCGCTGGCCGGCGGGGTGCTGCTGGCGCATCCGGCGCTGCTGCCGGGCGCGGCGGGGCCGTCGTTCTGGCTGGTGGCAGAGTTGCGGGGGACGGCGGCGGCGCGGGCCGACGTGGTGCCGGTGGCGCTGTCGGTGGCGGCCACGGCGGTGCAGCGCTGGCTGCTCAGCCATCGGCTGGAGCTGGAACGTGACGCGCGCTCGCGCACGGCGCTGCTGGGCGACCTGCTCAGGCTGGACGGCGAGCCGTCGGCGCAGTTGCGCAGGCGGGCCGCCGACGCCGGCTGGCAGCTGGCCGGCTGGCACGTGGGCCTGCGCATCGGTGCGCCGGCCGGGCTCGACACGGTCGCCTGGACGGCGCAGGTCGTCCGGGTGCTGCGCGGCGAGGGCGTCGATGCGGTGGTCGTGGAGCACGGCGACGGCTGGACGGGGTGGGCGACGTTCGCTCAAGAGCCCACCGCCGCCCGGGTGCGGGCGCTGGCCGACACCCTGCGCGCGGCGAACCGGGCGCTGCACCGCTCGGTCGGCGCGCACATGGGGGTGGGCCGTCCGCATCCGGGCACCAGCGGCCTGATCAGCACCGTCGCCGAGGCCGCCGACGCCGCCCGGCTGGCCGCGACCCGTCCTGAGGCGGGTTTCTTCCTGCAGGTGGATCAGCTCGGGATGGCGCAGCTGCTGCTGGAGTGGGCGCGTACCGACACCTTCGAACCCGCCGCCCGCGCCCTGCTCGCGCCGCTGCGCGACCAGCCGGGCGACCTGGTGCGCACGCTGTCGGCCTACCTGGACGCCGAGTCGTCGATCGCGGAGACGGCGGCCGTGCTGGGGGTGCATCGCAACACGGTGACCGCGCGCATCCAGCGGGTGGAGCGGCTGCTGGGTGTCGATCTGCGCCACCGCGACGAGCGGTTGGCGCTGCACCTGGCCTGCCGCACGGTCAGCCGGCCGCAGGAGGGCTTTTCCGGGCCATGAGCCTTCCTGTCAGGCGCATCCGGCCCGTGCGGCCGGCTCGGCGCAGGCGGGTGATCGCGGGTGCCGGCTCCGCGCCTGCTCGAGCAGGGCGGGGAAGAAGTGGTCGTCCTCGCTGCGGTGATGGCTGCCCAGCGCGGAGCAGAACGTGTAGCAGAAGGTGCGCGGCTCGGGCTTGAGCGCCTGGGCGCGCTCGCCGCGGTGGATGGCTCCGTGCGCGTCCTAGCCGGCTCCAGCTCGCGCAGGTAAGGCTCGGCCTGCTCGCGCTGGTGCAGCCAGGCCGCCGGCCGGGCCTTGAGCGGGTCCGGCCGGTCACTGATCGCGGCCCGCAGGTCCTCGTCGGCGAGGTCGTCGGTGTAGTGGAGGGCGAGGTCCACCGAGCCGGGCCGCAGGCGGACCTTGCGCAGCGTGCGGTCGCGCAGGGCGATGAAGTCCTCGCGTCCGGCGGGGGTGAGGGCTCACCCTGCTGCTCGAACACGAGTAGTCGGACCTTATTAATCTACAATGTAAAGGCGCCGGAGTTTTGAGGCTCACCCTCCATTTCTTCTAACGAGCGGGCTTCGCCCGCACGCACCCACCGAAAACTCAAGCGTCCCCGTCCCGGTCGCGAACGCCTGCGGGTGGCGGGTGCGCCGCCCGCAGGATGGCCGTCGTCGCCTTCGGTCGCGTGGGGGTGGCGCTGCCGGATCCAGCGGCTTTGGCTGCTCTGCTGGTGCCGCTCACAGAGTCAGCGTGCGCACCCGGCCCGCGCCTCACCGTCCGGCCGCTCGGCGGCGAGTCCCTGCTGACGGCCTCGCAGGCCGGTCGCGTCGGAGCCGGGCCGTACGTACGGACGTCCCTGCCGGTGGGCGGTTTCGGTGGGTGCGCCTGGGGCGAGGCGGCGCCGAAGGGCGGGTTTATCGGCGGGTGATGGCCTGTTCGAGCAGCCGGTGGAGGGTGCGCTGCTGTTCGGGTGTGAGGGTGGCCAGGGGTGAGTCCTCGGTGAGGAGTTGCAAGAGGCGCTCGCGTAGGACGGTGCCTTCAGGGGTGAGGACGAGGTGCTTGGCGCGGCGGTCGGTGGGGTGGGGGCGGCGTTCGATGAGGCCCTGTTTTTCGAGCTTGTCGACGATGAAGGTGGCGTTGGAGGGCTCGCAGCTCATGCGTTCGGCGAGCTCTCGCATGGTCATGGGGCCGGTCATCTCCCGCAGGGCGGTGGCCTGGGCGGCGGTGAGGCCGAGGGTGGTGGCGCGTCGGCGTACGTGGTCGGCGATCTGCTGGGCGAGGCCGTTGACCAGGCCGCAGAGCTCGCGTTCGGCGGCGGCCTGCGGTTCTGGGGAGATGGTCATGGCCTTCATGCTACCAAGGTGCTTTAAGGCAGTATTTTTCTAGCTTCACTCTTTCAAGTCGTGATATTTCAAGAATTACTGGTTCAAGCTTGATGCTTATGGTGCGCCGGTCGGCCCGCTGGGGCGCGGTGCGTGGAAGCGTGAGGAGGGAGTGCCGGTATGGCGATCGGTGTGGTCGATCCGGGTGAGCGGTTTCGGCGGCCGGGTGAGGTCCGGTCGTTGTGGCTGGGCGAGGTGCGGGTGTCGTTCGTTCCTGACGGGGTCATTCAGGGGGTGCCGCGCGCGTGGTTGCCGGACTCGACGGATGAGTTCTGGGCCGCTCATCCGGAGTATCTGGATGGTTCGGGGCATCTGGTTGCGAGCATCGGCGGCCTGCTGGTGGAGAGCGGTGGCCGGGCGTTGCTGATCGATGCGGGGTGGGGGCCGGTGTCGTTGCCGGCCGTGCCGGGGCGGCCGAACGGTGCCGTGCGGGGTGGTGCGTTGCCGGCCGGTCTGCGGGTGTTGGGGTGTGGGCCGGAGGAGATCGAGGCGGTGGCGTTCACGCATCTGCACGTCGATCACTATGGCTGGGCCTGGCGTCCGGGGGCGGTGTTCGGGCGGGCGGAGTATGTGGTGGCCGAGGCGGAGTGGGCGGAGTCCGATGTGGGCGTGCCTGAGGGGGTGCGGGTGCGGACGGTGGCCGATGGGGAGGAGGTGTTTCCGGGTGTGCGGGTGCGGGTCACCGGTGGTCATACGGCCGGGCATGCGGAGTACGTCATCACCGGGGGTGGGCGGCGGTTGATCGCGTTCGGGGATGCCATGCATGCGCCGGTGCAGGCCGATCGTCCTGAGTGGTCGTGTGTGTACGACGTGGATGGGGTTCGGTCGGCCGGGCATCGGCGGCGGTTGCTGGCGGAGCTGGAGCGGCCGGACACGATCGGTTTCGGGGTGCATTTCGCCGATGTGGTCTTTGGGCGGGTGGCCCGGGACGGTGCGGGTCCCGCGTGGCGGCCGGTGGATGGGTGAGTGCGTCAGGGGCGGGTGGCCAGGCGGCGGGCGGCGTGGACGACGGCGGCGCGGCGGCGGGTGGTCTCGTCGGTGTCGCCGTCGTCGTGGCCGGTGAGCATGCGGGCGATCTGGGGTGCGGCCGACCAGTAGCTGGCGAGGGAGATGATGAGGAACATCAGGTGGGCGGGGTCGAGGGTGTCGTCGATGTGGCCTGCCTGCTGGGCGGCGGCGATGGTGGCGGCTTTGGCTTGGTAGAGGCCGGTGCGGGTGAGCTCGTCGGGGATGGCGCCGTGGTTGGAGAGTCCTTCCCAGAGGACGAGGCGGGCGAGGTCGGGGTGGGTGCGCTGGTAGTCGTAGGCGCGGCCGGCGAAGTCGCCGATGTCGTCGGGGCCGGTGATGTGGAGGGGGACGGCGGCGGCGAGGGCGTCGACTTCGGTGCGGATGACGGTGGAGAAGAGGGCGGTTTTGTCGCCGTAGTAGTTGTAGACGCGTTCGCGGTTGACTTTGGCGCGTTTGGCGATGCGGTCGATGGTGGTGCCGTCGGGGCCGTGGGCGGCGAATTCGGTGAGTGCTGCCTGGTAGATGCGGGTTTTGGTGCCTTCGACGTCCCATGCCATGGCAGCCATCCTATTCCAACACGCGTGTTGCAATTGGCGGCCGGGCGGGGTTAGGGTCGGCCTGAAGCCAACACGAGTGTTGGAGTTCGTTGCTCAGGGGGCTGACAGATCATGACCGTGAAGACCGTACTGATCACCGGCGCCACCAGCGGCGTCGGCGCCGAGGCCGCGCGGCTGCTGCTGGAGCGCGGCCACCAGGTGGCCGTCACCGGCCGCGACGAGGCGAAGCTGAAGGCGTTCGCCGAGGAGGCCGGGCATCCCGACCGGCTGCTCGGCGTGATCGCCGACGCCGCGGACTGGCAGGACACCCAGCGGGCGGTGGCGCAGACCGTGGAGCGGTTCGGCGCGCTGCACGCGGCGGTGGCCAACGCCGGGGTCACCTCCCGCGATCACGTGCACACCGTGGGTTCGACGCTGGCCGACGGCGACCCGGAGCTGTGGCCGTCGATGGTGCTGACCAACGTGCTCGGCCCCGCCCTGCTGGCCAGGGCGACGCTGGCGCACCTGGAGGCGACCGGCGGGCGGCTGGTGTTCGTCGGCAGCGTGGTCGGGGTGAAGAACAGCCCCGGCAACCTGTACTCGGCGACGAAGTGGGCGGTGACCGGGCTGGCGGAGAACCTGCGCATGCTCGCCACCGGCCGCGGGGTCGGCGTGACGCTGGTCAATCCGGGTGTCATCGACACGCCGTTCTGGCATGACGCGGGCGCGCCGACGGTGTCGCTGCAGCCGGGTGCGATCGCCGAGGCGATCTGCTACGCCCTGGACCAGCCGGCCGGGGTGGACCTCAACACGATCACGATCCGGCCGATCGGCCAGCAGATGTGACGAGTCCCGCCCCGGGCAGGCGCCAGGTCAGCAGACCGGGTCACGCCACGTTGCCCTCTTCTCGGCGGTCGAGGGCACGGTCGAGGGCGGCGGGCCGGTCCACGCCACCGGTGCGGCCGGCGGTGACGGCCAGGGCCGCGGGAAGGCGCCGGGGCCGAGTCGCGGCGGGGTGCCCAGGTCGTGGCCGAGGGCGCCGGCGGCGAATGCGCCGCCGGTGACGATGACGATCGCGCCGGCCAGGACGTCGGGCCGGGAGCGGTGTGCCCGCATGGTCAGGAGGCCTTGATGCCGGCGTCGGCGATGACCTTGCCCCAGGTGCCGAGCTGTTCTTGCAGCTTGGCTTTGTGGGCTTCGGGGGTGGCCTGGCCGGCGGGGACGGGGGCGGTGCCGAGCTTGGCCATCTGGTCGATGACCTTCTGGTCGGCCAGTGCCGTCTTCAGTGCCTCCGACAGCTTGGTCACCACGTCGGGCGGGGTGCCGTGGGGGACGTAGAGGCCGTGCCAGACGCTGACCTGGAGCTGGGGCAGGCCGGCTTCGGCGGTGGTGGGGACGTCGGGCAGGCTTGTGACGCGTTCGGGGGTGGTAACGGCGTAGACCTTGACCTCGTGGGCGGCGATCTGGCCGCTGGTGCTGGTGGTCTGGTCGCACATGACGTCGACCTTGCCGCCGACGAGGTCGGTGAGGGCGGGTCCGGTGCCTTCGTAGGGGACTTCCTGGAGTTCGACGCCGGCGGCGGTCTGGAAGAGCAGTCCGCACAGGTGGGAGGCGGCGCCGATGCCGGCGTTGGCGAGGGTGACCTTGTCGGCGTTGGCTTTGACGTAGGAGACGAGGTCCTGCAGTGTGGCGGGGCCGAAGTCCTTGCGCGAGACGATCGTCATGGGGACTTCGGTGACCAGGCCGACGGTTTCGAAGCTCTCCAGCGGCCGGTAGCCGAGGTCCTTGTAGAGGGCGGGGGCGGTGGACATGCCGATGTGGTGCATGAGCACGGTGTAGCCGTCGGGCTGGGCGCGGGCGACCTCGCCGGCGCCGACGGTGCCGCCTGCGCCTTCGACGTTCTGCACGACGATCTTGCCGCCGAGTTTCGCGGCCATGGGGTCGGCGATCATGCGGGTGAGGGTGTCGGTGGGGCCGCCGGCGCTGAACGGTACGACGAAGGTGATGGTGCGGTCGGGGTAGCCGTCGTCCGGGCCGTCTGTGGTGCCGTCCGTGGTGACGGTGCCGCCGGTGCCGGAGCAGGCGGCGAGCAGCGCCGCCGCGGCGATGAGGACGATGATGCGGGTGGCGGCCCGGTACCTGGTGGCCGGTGTCATGTCGCGACCTCCTCGTCGGCGGGTGCCCGTGTGGTGCGTGCGCGGCCTCGAATGGTGCTGTGGAAGACGCGGTTTCGAAGGGTGGGGAAGGGTGTCGAGGAGATGGGGCCGGTCGGGGAAAGAATCGCAGGATTGCCGGGGCAACACAAGCGCTTGATTCGGGCGGGCCTTTCCTGCGGGGGTGTCCGTCCGCGCGGTGTGCCGGGTGTGCGGGAAAATGCGTTGCCGCCGGTCAGGGGCGCGGCATAGGCTGCTGCGCTCGTGGTCTCAGTGATGGAACGCGTGCTGCCCGCCCGGCTGGGGACGGGTTTCCGGTGGTTGCTGGCCTCGAGCTGGCTGACGAACCTCGGCGACGGGCTGGCTGCGGCGGCGGGGCCGCTGCTGATCGCCACGCTCACCCGTGACCCGCTGCTGATCTCGCTGTCGGCCTTGGTGGGCTGGGCGCCGCCGCTGATGTTCGGCCTGTATGCGGGTGTGCTGTCGGACCGGCACAACCGGCGCACGATCGTGCTGGTGGCCAACGCCGCCCGCGCGGTGGTGCTGGCGGTGCTGGTGGTGATGCTGCTGACCGGCACGCTCACGGTGGCCACCGCGCTGGTGGCGCTGACGCTGCGGTCGGTGGCCGAGGTGTTCGCCGACAACGCCACCTCTACGCTGACGCCCATGCTGGTCGGGCGGGATGATCTGCTCGTGGCCAACGCCCGGCTGGGCACCGGGTTCATCACGCTCAACCAGCTGGCCGGGCCGCCGGTGGGTGCGGCGCTGATCGGGCTCGGGCTGCTGTGGCCGTTCGCGGCTCAGCTGCTGCTGGTGCTGGCCGGGATGGTGCTGGTGTCGCGGGTCGCGCTGCCGCCCCGCTCGGGCCGTGCGGCGGACGCGGCCGCCGTCGAGCAGCGGGGCTCGGGGATGGTGCACGAGCTGCTGGACGCCTTCCGCTGGACGGTCAGGCACGCGGCCGTGCGCACGCTGGTCCTCACCATCTTGATCTTCAACTTCACGTTCGGGGCCGCCTGGTCGGTGCTGGTGCTCTACACCCAGGAGCAGCTGGGCCTGGGTGCCGTCGGGTTCGGCCTGGTGACGACCATTCAGGGCGTCGGCGGGCTGGTCGGCACCGGCCTGTACGGGGCGATCACCCGGAAGGTGAGCCTGGGGGTGCTGATGCGGATCGGGCTCATCATCGAGACCTTCACCCATCTGGGGCTGGCGTTGACGCACTCGCCGTGGGTGGCCGGCGCGATCTTCCTGGTGTTCGGCGCGCACGCCTTCATCTGGGGCACCACGTCGGTGACCGTGCGGCAGCGGGCGGTGCCGCACGAGCTGCAGGGCCGGGTCGGCAGCGTCAACACCATCTGTGTCTACGCCGGGCTGGTGGTCGGCTCGGTCATCGGCGGCCTGCTGGCCGCGCACTGGGGGGTCGCGGCGCCGTTCTGGTTCGCCTTCGCCGGGTCGGCGGCGTTCGTGGTGCTGCTGTGGCGGCAGCTGCTGCACATCGCCCACGACGAGTAGCGGGAGGGGTCAGGCGGGGGTGCGGAACAGCGCCACCGCCCGGGTGCCGATCTTGAAGGAGGCGTCGGGGCGGTGGCCGTCCACGACGACCTTGCGTCCGCGTACGGTGACCGCGAGCACCCCGCCCCGGGGCAGGACCGTCGTCAGGGCCTCGACCATGCCGGTGACGCCTGCGGCGGCCGAGGGGCCGCGCCAGTGGGCCTGCTCGCCGTAGGGGACGTCGGTGATCGCGATGTCCGGGACGTGGCCGGCGATGGCCTGCCGGAGCTGGGCGGGGTCGAACACGTCGGCCTGGCGGGCGGCGTGCGGCAGGTCGCCGCCGGCGGCCTGTAGTGCGTCGGCCAGGCGGCGGGCGGCGTGGGCGGCGTCGGTGTAGGCGGGTTTGCCGAAGCGTGCGGCGCGTTCGCGCAGGTCGGCGGCGCGGGCGTGGAGGCCGGCGCGGGTGAGCAGGGCGAGGTTGCGTCCGGCGAGGCCGACGGCGTCGGGGTCGAGGTCGCAGGCCAGCACTGCGGCGATGCGGGTGCGGTGCAGCAGCGCGGTGACGGTCAGCAGGTAGCCGCTGCCGCAGCAGGGGTCCCATAGTGTCGCCGGATGGTCTCCGCCGCGCAGGGCCAGGGCGCGCTGGAAGATCTCGCTGGCCAGCCGGACGGGGAAGGCGGGGAAGCCGGGTGCGGAGTGCAGCACCGAGCCGCTGGCCAGGTCCTGGTGGTCGCGGGCGGTGACGGCGTGGCGGTAGGTCATGCGGGGCCGCCGGCGGTCGCGCGGCGCTGGCGGGCGGCTTCGTACAGGGTGACGGTGGCGGCGCTGGCGGCGTTCAGTGAGCTGGCCGCGCCGGCCATGGGGATGCGGGCCATGACGTCGCACGCCTGGCGCCATGCGGCGCTCATGCCGGTGGTCTCGTTGCCGATGACCAGCAGGGTCGGGCCGGTCAGGTCGAGCTCGGAGATGTCGAGGTCGCCTTTTTCGTCGGTGCCGACGATCGTCAGCGGCAGCCCTCGGGTGCGCAGGCCGTCCGCCCAGGCCAGCACCTCGCGGTGTGAGGGGCAGCGCACGACGGGCAGTGCCAGTAGCGAGCCGGTGGAGGCCCGTACCGAGCGGGGGTCGTAGGGGTCGGCGGCGTGGCCGGTGACGATGAGGCCGGTGCCGCCGAAGGCGTCCAGCGAGCGGGCCATGGTGCCGATGTTGCCGGGCATGTTGGGCCGGTCGAACACCGCGCCGAGGAACGCGGGCCCCGCCTGGATGCGGGACAGGTCGTCGTCGGGCAGTGCGGCGACGGCGACGAGCTCGGGCACGTCTTCGTCTTTCTCGCCGAGCAGGCGCAGCAGGTCGGGGGCCAGGGCCACGGGCTCGGCGCCGGAGGCCTGGAGCATCTGCCGGGCCCAGCTCGACAGGGTGCGCTCGGCGTCGTACAGGAGGGTTTTGATGGGGTGGCCGAATTCGACGGCGAGGCTGATCGGGCGTACGCCCTGGACGATGAACTCCTTGGCGCGCTGCCGCTTGGTGCGGTTGCCGAGCAGGGCCTGCCACTGCTGGAAGCGGGCGTTGGCCCGTGTGATGCGCGTGTGCGTCGTCGCCGGTCGCCCCCGATGTGTCACGCGGTCCAGGATAGGAGGGGATCGGCCGGCGACCGCAATTGAATTTCGGGCGTCAGCTCAGCAGGGTGCGCAGCTCGTCGAGCACGTCCTTGATGATGACGGTGAGCGGGCGCTGCTCGCCGTCGGCGATCCAGCGCAGGAACGCGACTTCGAAGGCGGCGATGCCCGAGCGTGCGGCGAGCGTGGCGGTGGGGGAGGCGACGCCGCGCGCGGTCATGGCGTCGGCGATGGTGGCGGCGAGCATCGCCATTTTGTGCTGCTCGCGTTCTTGCAGGGCGGGGTTGCGGTCGATGACCTGCTGGCGGGTGCGTGACCAGGGGCGGCGTTCGTCGGAGAAGGCCGAGGTGATCGACTGCAGGGCGCAGGCGACGATCTCCATGGGGGTGGCCTGCTGGGGTGCGGCCTGTACGCCCTCGAGGGCGGCGTTGACGAGGTGGTCCTGGCCGCGGAAGAGGACTTCGCGCTTGTCTTTGAAGTGCCGGAAGAAGGTGCGTTCGGTCAGCCCGACCGCTTGGGCGATCTCGGCGGCGGTCGTCTCTTCGTAGCCGCGGGTGGAGAACAGTTCCAGGGCCGCCTGCTGGAGCCGATCGGGGGCTCCGGGTTCCCAACGCACCATGGTCCCGAGTCTAGTGATGACAGCAACTGACATGCGAGCTAAGCTATGTCAGTAACTGACGTCAGTTGCTGACATCGCCTGGATTCCGCCCCTCCCGAAGGGGCGCGTGAGGAGATCCCGCCATGCACGTGTTCGTCACCGGAGCCTCCGGATGGATCGGCTCCGCCGTCGTCGACGACCTCATCGCCGCCGGCCACAAGGTCACGGGCCTGGCCCGCTCCGACGCCTCCGCCGCCAAGCTGGAGGCCAAGGGCGCCGCCGTCCACCGCGGCGACCTCGACGACCTCGCCGGCATCCGCGCCGCCGCCGAGGCGGCCGAAGCCGTCATCCACCTGGCCAACAAGCACGACTGGGACGACATGGCCGGCACCAACGCCGCGGAACGCGCCGCCGTCCAGACCATCGGCGACGCCCTCGCCGGCAGCGACCGGCCGTTCCTGCTCGCCTCCGGCCTCGCCGGCTTCGGCGATGCCGTCATCACCGAGGCCACCCCCTCGCCCTTCCACGGCCCCGACGCCCCGCGCGGCGGCAGCGAGAACCTCGCCCTGTCCTACGCCGAGCGCGGCGTGCGCGCCGTCGCCCTGCGCTTCCCGCCCACCGTCCACGGCACCGGCGACCACGGGTTCATCTCCGTCATCGCCGGCATCGCCCGCGACAAGGGCGTCTCCGGCTACCCCGGAGACGGCGCCAACCGGTGGTCGGCCGTGCACGTCTCCGACGCCGCCCGCCTGGTCACCCTCGCCCTCGGCAAGGCGCCGGCCGGCAGCCGTGTGCACGCCGTCGCCGAGCAGGGCGTGCCCACCCGCGAGATCGCCGAGGCCATCGGCCGGGTGCTCGGCCTGCCCACCGCCTCCATCGACCCCGCCGACGTGCCCGGGCACTTCGGCTGGATCGGGCGGTTCTTCTCCGCCGACTGCCACGCCGGCAGCACGGTCACCCAGGAGCTGCTCGGCTGGACGCCCACCGGGCCGGCCCTCATCGCCGACATCGACGCCGGCGCCTACGGCCGCCGCTGAACCCTGCCCTTCGCGAGGGCCGGGCGGGGCCGCGGGGCCGGCCGCCGCCGGCGGCATGGCGACGCGGGCGTGCCGGGGTGGCCGCGCCCCCGGCGGCCGGCCGGCTCAGGAGCCGTCCGGGGCGTCTCGGCGGGCGGCGGGCCGGACGATCCACAGGCCCGCGCCGTAGATGGCCAGGCCGAGCAGGACGAAGCCGAAGGCCACCGGATAGCGCAGCTGCTGCGGCATGTACGTGGCCACGAACCAGGTGTGGCGCAGCATGCCGTTGGCCACGAAGACGGCGGCCACGATGCCCTGCGGCACCAGCGGGATGGCGCCGAAGCCGAAGCAGTACCAGGCGAGGGTCTTACGGCGCCGCGACAGCCCGTCGACGCGGGAGGACACCGCCGGCTCGGGCCTGCGGCCGGTCCGCATGACGTCCAGCAGCTCCGGTCCGTGCGAGCGCAGCCGCCGCTCGGCCAGCAGGCCGAACCCCCACCAGCACGCGGCCCCGCTCACCACGCCGGCCGCGACGCCGGCCCAGCCCCACCACAGCGCCGCCGCCGCGGGCGCGCCGGTGACGACGACCAGGACCAGCATCAGGTAGGCCAGCCCGGTCAGGCCGCCGTCGTCCTCGCTGGTGCGCAGCGGGTTGCCGGCGCGGCGGTGCGGGTCGGTGCCGGGCACCAGCAGGTACACCGACACCAGCGGCACCAGCCCGGCCGCGCCGCCCAGCAGCGCGGCCGTGAGCGCCAGCACCAGCGGCCACGGCCCGCCCGTCACGGCCGTGCCCGCCCCGGCGAGGGCGAGCGCCACCGGCGCGTGCGCCGCCAGCCAGGCCAGCTGGCGGCCGCGCACGTCGCTCGCGCCGGGCATCATCAGCGTCAGCCACAGCGCGGTGCCGTCGACGCCGTAGACGTTGGCGGTCATCGCCGCCGCCATCACGATGAAGATCGGGCCGGTGTACGGCAGCATGCCGTTCCAGCCGAGCAGCAGCGGGCTGGCGGTGAAGCAGACGGCGTAGGCCAGGGCGAAGGTGAGCTGGTGGTTGCGCACCAGGTCGCGCGACCAGGTGCGCAGCTCCTTGGCCACGACCGCGCCGTCGGCGGTCGCGGCGGTCATCGGCCGCCTGGCCCGGCCCGAGCGGCGGGTCGCGCCGGAGCGCTCGCCGAGCAGCGCCGCCCAGACCGCCAGCAGCAGCACCAGCAGGGCGGCCAGCGCGGCCAGCGCCCACCACCGGCCCTGGACGGCCAGCAGTCCCCACGCGGAGGGCAGGTAGTGCACCACGGCGGGCACGCCGGTCTGCCCGAGGGCCACCAGGAACACCCAGATCTGCGCGAGCCCGGCCAGGAGCACGCCGTTGAGCAGGCCGGAGGCGACCGCGCCCGGCCGGGTGCGCACGGCCAGGCCGACCAGCGCCACGGCCACCTTCGACAGCAGCACGAACACCGCGAGCTGCAGCACCATCGCCGGCAGCGCCACCAGCGCGGCCACCGCGCCCAGCCGCGTCCCCGCCACCACGAGCCCGCCCAGCGCGACCAGCGTGACCAGCGGCGCCAGGCCCACGAAGGCGGCCACCAGCAGGCCGCCGGCCAGGCGGCGCGGCGGCAGCCCCAGCAGGGCGAAGTACTCCGGGCGCAGCGTCTCGTCGCCGCCGCCCATGAAGATCGGGCCCAGCACCCAGCCGAGCAGCCACACCGCGTAGGCGGCGGCCAGCAGGTCGAGGTCGGTGACGGCCAGATACAGCGTGCCCGCCGCGCACAGCAGCCCCAGTGTCACGCCGGTGCCGGCCGTCTGCGCCCGCCTGCCGTGCAGGGCGTGCCGCAGCAGCGCGAGCTTCATCCGGGCCATGGTCAGCTCGACAGCCACGACAGCTCCTTGATGCCGTCGCCGGGGTCGCCGACGAGCTCGACGAAGGCGTCCTCCAGCGACCGGGCGCCGCGTACCTCCTCCAGGGCGCCGGCCGCCGCCACGCGCCCGTCGTCGATCACGGCGACGCGGTCGCACAGCTGCTCGACCAGCGCCATCACGTGGCTGGACAGCACGATCGAGCCGCCGCCTGCGACGAAGCCGCGCAGGATCGTCTTGATGGTCGCGGCCGAGACCGGGTCGACGGCCTCGAACGGCTCATCCAGCACCAGCAGGCGGGGCGCGTGCAGCAGCGCGGTGGCCAGGCCGATCTTCTTGCGCATGCCGGTCGAGTACTCGATGACGAGGGTCTTGCCGGCGCCGTCCAGCTCCAGCACGCCCAGCAGGTCGTCGGCGCGCTCGGCCACCACGTCCTTGTCCAGGCCGCGCAGCAGGCCGAGATAGGTCAGCACCTCCCGCCCGGTGAGCCGTTCCGGCATGGCCAGCCCGTCGGGCAGCACCCCCACCAGCGCCTTGGCGCGGTCGGGCGCGGACCAGACGTCCTGGCCGAAGATGCGCGCGGTGCCCGCGTCGGGGCGCAGCAGACCGACCGCCATGGACAGGGTGGTGGTCTTGCCCGCGCCGTTCTGGCCGACGAGGCCGAAGAACGAGCCCGGGGGGACGGTGAGGTCGATGCCGTCGACGGCGAGGGTGTCGCCGAAACGTTTGGTCAGCCCTTCGATTTCAAGAGCCGGCGTCATAAGGGTCTCCGGGGGCGAGGGGACACGTGGCCCGCCGCGGGCCGCGTGGGGGACTCGGCCATCGACGCCTGCCGGCGGCCCGGGGGATCGCACAGCGTACGCGACACGCGAACGCGCAGTCACCCGATGGCACCATCACGATCTTATGCGGTCGGACCCGGCGAACTCGATGACGTTCTCGGCCACCTGAGTGTCGTTTCCGGCCACGAAACCCTCCCGGCGCGCTCGCCCGGGAGAATCGGTGCGCGGTCTCGTCGGGCCGGCTGCCGGGGGGGCCGGACCTGTCGGACATTCGGCCGAGGCGGCGGGCCGGGATCCGTCATTGGGCCGATGCCCGCACCAGGCCGCCGGGCGCAGGATCGGGCGTCATGTCCACTGGTGAACGGTCCCGCATCGCCGCGCTCGACGTCGTGCGCGGTTTCGCGCTGTGCGGCGTGCTCCTGGCCAACGTGCAGCCGATCGCCGCCGCGGGCGCCCCGCCCGTCGCGGCCCCGCAGGACGGCCTGTCCTGGCATGACCTGCTCGTCGGGCAGCGTTTTTACCCGATCTTCTCGGTGCTGTTCGGCGTCGGGTTCGCGCTGCTGGCGCGGTCGGCGGGGGAGCGCGCCGCCCGTCCCCGGCTCGTGCTGCTGCGCCGGCTGCTGGCGCTGCTGGCCGTCGGGCTGGCGCACCACGTGCTGCTGTGGCAGGGCGACATCCTCGCCGTCTACGCCGTGGCCGGGCTGGTGGTGCTGCTGCCGTCCACCTGGCTGCCGGTCAAGGCGGTGGCCTGGTCGTCGGCGGCGTTGCTGGTCGCGGCGCTCGCCCTGGGCGGCGGGCCGTTCGCGATGGTGCCCGGGCTGTTCCTGCTGGGCGCGGCGCTCACCCGGTACGGGGTCATCGACCGCGTCGAGGACGGCGTGCGCGTGCCGGCGCTGGTCGGGCTGAGCTGTGCCGCGCTGGCGGTGCCGGTGGTCGCGCTGCAGGCCCAGCAGGTGCGGCCGGACCTGACCGTGACGCTGGGCGGGCTGCTGATCGCGGGCGTGTACGTGTGCCTGCTGCTGGTGCTGCTGCGGACCCCGCTGCGCCGGGCGTTGCAGGCGGTGTTCGCGCCGCTGGGCCGGATGGCGCTGACCAACTACGTGAGCGCCACCGTGCTCGTGCTGGCCGTGGCGCCCCTGGTGGACGGGCCGCCGCACGCCTGGCCCGGCGGCGCGGTGCTCGGCATCGCCGGCGGCATCCTGCTGGTGCAGTGGTGCTGGTCGGTGCTGTGGCTGCGGCGCTTGGGCCAGGGGCCGCTGGAGTGGCTGTGGCGCTGGGCGACGTGGGCGCGCCGCCCCGCGCTCACCGCGCACCCGCGGCGGCGGGAGGCGGCCCGTCAGCGCCAGCCGAGCTCGGGGGCGACGTAGTTGAGCACCGAGGAGATCAGGTGGGCGTTGTAGTCCACGCCGAGCTGGCTGGGCACGGTCAGCAGCAGCGTGTCGGCCGCGGCGATCGCCTCGTCGGCGGCCAGCTCCTTGACCAGCACCTCGGGCTCGGCGGCGTACGTGCGGCCGAAGACGGCCCTGGTGGTGGCGTCGATGAAGCCGATCTGGTCGGTGCTGGTGCGCTCGTGACCGAAGTAGGCGCGGTCGGTGTCGTTCACGATCGGCATGATGGAGCGGCTCACCGACACGCGGGGCTCGCCCTCGTGCCCGGCCTCCTTCCACGCCTCGCGGTAGGCGGCGATCTGCTCGGCCTGCTGCACGTGGAACGGCTTGCCGTTCTCGTCGTCCTTGAGCGTGGAGCTCATCAGGTGCATGCCGAGCCCGGCGGCCCAGCGGGCGGTGGCGTTGGAGCCGGAGCCCCACCAGATGCGCTTGCGCAGGCCCGGCGAGTGCGGTTCGATGCGCAGCAGGCCCGGCGGGTTGGGGAACATCGGCCGCGGGTTGGGCTCGGCGAACCCCTCGCCCTGCAGCACCTTGAGGAAGACCTCGGCGTGCCGGCGGGCCATGTCGGCGTCGCTCTCGCCTTCGGCGGGCGCGTAGCCGAAGTAGCGCCAGCCGTCGATGACCTGCTCGGGTGAGCCGCGGCTGATGCCGAGCTGCAGCCGCCCGCCGGCGATGAGGTCGGCCGCGCCGGCGTCCTCGGCCATGTAGAGGGGGTTCTCATAGCGCATGTCGATGACGGCCGTGCCGATCTCGATGCGGCTGGTGCGCGCTCCGACGGCGGCCAGCAGCGGGAAGGGGCTGGCGAGCTGGCGGGCGAAGTGGTGCACGCGGAAGTAGGCGCCGTCGGCACCGAGCTCCTCGGCGGCCACCGCCAGCTCGATCGACTGCAGCAGGGTGTCGGACGCGCTGCGCGCCTTCGAATACGGCGACGACGACCAATGCCCGAAGCTCAGGAAACCGATCTTTTTCATGCAGCCTTCAACCTTCCTCTTGTCAAGAACATTCCGGCGCGCCGGGCGCCCCGGACCGGGATTTTGGAACGCCCGATCCAGACGGGGTGTGCAGGACGGGCTCTATGGCGCCGCGCTGGAGCGCTGTCGCACCACGTACGCGACCGCGGCCCTGCGCACCCTCGAGCGCGAGGGCGACGCCCGCGCCGCCGCTGCTGGAGCGGGTGCGCATCGCCGCCGAGGGCGGCCGCGGCCGCCTGCTGATCAACGCCGCGACCGAGCGCCTTCCGCAGGAGCGGCCGCGCCGCCGTCGAACGAGCGCAGCCGCCCCGACAGCGCCACCCCCGACGCCGTCGAGGAGTACGTGCGCTGCTCCTCGATGCCCGGCGGCATCCGCGCGATGCTGTCGATCTACCGGAACATGCTCGTCGGCGCCGAGCGGAACCGGCAGGCCGCCGAGCGCAAGCTCACCATCCCCGTGCTGGCGGACGGGGAGCCTCGGTTCGGCGAGGTGCAGCGCCGGCGGGCGGGTCCTCATCGCTCCAGGATCGCCGCGAGCCTGCCCAGAGCCTCGGTGATCCGCTTCGGGCTGAGGCCGAGCACCGTGCGCTGGTGGCTGTAGACGTCGGGGGCCAGCGGCGCGAGCAGCACCTCGACCAGGGCGTCGGGGTCCGGGGCCTGGGCGGCGACCAGCAGGGAGCGCACGTGGGCGCGCCAGAAGCCGTATGCGCCGGTCTCGAAGCGCGAGCGGCCCAGCTCCGAGCCGAGCACCAGGTGGGAGTGGTCCTCCAGAAGGTCCACCATGGCGGCGTAGAAGGCGGCCAGCCGCTCGGCGGGCGGGGCCCCGGGGCCCAGGGGCGGTTCGCCGCGCAGCAGGCGTTCCTGCAGGTCGCGCTCGTGCTCGTCGAGCAGCGCGACGGCGATCGACGCCCGGTCGGGGTAGCGGCGGTAGAGGGTGCCCCGGCCCACGCCGGCTCTCTTGGCGATGTCGTCCATCGTCACCTCGTGCGGCGGCCGCTCGGCGAAAAGCTGCGCGGCCGCCTGGAGGATCCGTGCCCGGTTGCGTGCGGCGTCGGCTCTTTCCATGCCCCCGATTGTATGTGGACGCGATGTCCGCTTATAGTCAAGTGGACACCGTGTCCGCATAGCGTGGTGAGGAGAGACCATGCTGCTGCACCTGGACGCCAGCGCCCGCCGCACGTCGCTGTCGCGGAGGCTGTCCGGCCTGTACGCCGAGACCTGGCGCACCGCGCACCCCCAGGCCGGCTACGCCTACCGCGACCTGGCCGCGAACCCCGTCCCGCACATCGGCCAGGCGTGGACCGAGATCTGCGACCACATCCTCGAACACGAGATCACCGACATCGCGCGCTACCGCGAGGCCGTGCGCACCCCGGCGCAGCGCGCGGCCTGGGCCGTCGTGGAGCCGCTGCTGCAGGAGGTGGTCGCGGCCGAGGTGATCCTCATCGGCACGCCGATGTACAACTACTCGATCCCGTCCGCGCTCAAGGCCTGGCTCGACCAGATCACCTTCCCGAAGATGTCGCTGCGCGGGCGCTCGTTCGTGGTGACGAGCGCCCGCGGCGGCGCGTACGGGCCGGGCACGCCGCGCGAGCCCTGCGACCACCAGGAGCGCTACCTGCGCGACTTCTTCACGGGCCACTTCGGCGTGGACGACGTCACCTTCATCCACGCCGAGCTGGCCAACGCCCGCCTCGACCCCGCGCTCGCCCACCTGCGCGAGCAGCACGAGCGGTCGCTGGCGGCGGCCGAGGCGGCCGTGGCCAAGGAGGCGGCACGATGAGCTGGCTGACCCTGCTGCTGGCCGGGCTCGTCGAGGTGGCCTGGTCGCAGAGCATCAAACCGACGCACAACTTCACCCGGCCGCTGCCCACGCTGATCTGCCTGGCCCTCATGGCCGCCGCCGTCTGGCTGCTGTCCCAGGCCATGAACACGCTGCCGGTCGGCACCGCGTACGCGGTCTTCACCGGCATCGGCGCCGCCGGCGCGATCACGCTGGGCATCGTGCTCAACGACGATCCCGTCTCGATCGGCAGGATCGCCGCGCTCGGGCTCATCGTCGGGGGCATCGTGCTGGCCAGGGTCACCACCTGACATCCGGCCGCGGCCTCGGGCCGGCCCATGGGGGCCGGGCGCGCAGGGGGAGCGCCGGTCAGCGCCAGTGCGCGTCGCCGATCAGCGCGGCCTCCGCGCCGCCGTCGGCGAAGATCACCTGCCCGGTGACGAACCGGTTGCCCGCCCCGGCCAGCCAGCACAAAAGCTCGGCCACCCACTCCGGCCGCCCGGGAAAGCCGCCGAACGGCTGCGGCGAGACCGACTCCACCGCGCGGCGCACCTCCTCGTCGCCGAGGATGTACGTGGCGGCGGGCGTGTCCACGACGCCGGGCGCGACCGCGTTGAGCGCGATGCCGGCCCCCGCCCACTCCGGCGTCGGCGCGGCCCTGCGCACCCACCGGTTCAGCGCCCGCTTGGCCAGGCCGTAGGCGCCGGTGGTGGTGGCCTCGATGCCGGGATCGGCGCGCATGAGGGCGAGCGCGGCCTGCTCGTCGCCGTCCAGGCACGCCGTGATGACCCGCTCGTCGGCCGGTTCCAGCGAGGAGGTGGACGACACGGCCACGGCGCGGGGCGCGTCGCTTGCCGCCAGCAGCGGGCGCAGCCCTTCGAGGGTGGCGACCGCGCCGAAGAAGTTCGTCTCCAGCAGTCCCGTCGTGCCGCCGCCCGCCACGGCGAGCACGGCGTCGATGGGGCCGCGCGCGGCCACCTGCTCGACCAGCGACCGCCGCCCCTCGGGGGCGGACAGGTCGGCCAGGACGTCGGCTCCGGCGAGGTCGCAGCCGATGACCGTGCCGCCGCGCTCGCGCAGCATGGCCGCGGTCGCCGCGCCGATGCCCGACGCCGAGCCGGTCACGACGTAGGTGCGCCCTGCGTGGTCGCCGCTCATCGCATCTCCTTTCCCCGCGGTACGTCGCGGGTGCTGCGGTCGAAGTGCTCCACCAGTTCCTCCGCGCAGAGCTCGGGATCGACGCCGGCCGCGATGAGCGGGGCCACGGCGTCGATCGAGGCCCGCAGCGCCGCCGCCATGACCCGCTCGTCGAACGGGCGGAACTCGCCGGTGCGCCGACCCTCGCGAAGCAGGCGGGCCAGCCGCTCGCGCGAGCTCACGTCGTGGCGCTCGTAGTCGGGCAGGCCGCCGTTGATGAGGATCTGCCGCAGCGCCGCCACCTCGCGCGGGTGCTCGGCGATGAAGCGCACGTTCGCCCGGATGACGGCGGCCAGCAGCGCGCGCGGGCCGGTCACGCCGTCGAGCGCGGCCCGCATGTACTGCTCGCTGTCGGCGACGATCTGCTCGGCCACGGCCGCGAACAGCTCGTCCTTGCTGGAGAAGTGGTACGTGATCAGCCGCTTGCTGCTGAGCCCGGCCCGGGTACAGATGGCCTCGAACGTCGTGGCCTGGTAGCCGCGCTCGGCCAGCAGGGCGATGGCGGTGCGGGTGATCTGCTCCTTGCGGGCCGCCGTGGCCGCCTCGCGGCTGATCGGCCCCTTGTTATCCATGCGGATAAACATTATCCGCATGGATAACAGGTGTCAATCGGCGGGCGGGCAGTCCGCGGGATCCATGCGCGCATCGGCGCCGGCGACCGAGACGTCCTGGGCGGCGCCCGGCAGCATGGCCGACACCGTGCACACGATCTGCCCGACGGCCCGCTGCGACAGCTCGCCGGCCGCGCCCGACGGGGTGATCACCAGGCGGCCGCCCTGCTCGGAGGCCACCGTGAACGGCTCCGCATCGCGCGGCACCTGCGAGGTGTAGCCCTGCCCGCGTTCGGCCGCCGTCGGGCCGGCCGCCAGCAGCGCCAGCGCGTCGGCCGGATACAACCGGCCGCGCGGGCGCGGCACCGGGTGCAGCCTGCCGTCCTTGACGAGGTAGATGACGGTCGCCCTGGGCGATGCGACGGGGCCGCTCGGCGGCGGGCCGACCGGGATCACGTCGCTCGGCCGCACCCCGCAGCCCGCCACCGCGGCCAGCGCCAGCCCCGCCGCCACGAGAACCCGCCGCATCCGCCGCCCGCTCATGCGCGGCCCCCGTCAGGGTCGCGGGACGCGGGGGAGCCGTCTCGGGGCTCGGCGCTCTCGTCAGGCGTGCGGGAGGCGGGGGAGGCGTCCGGGGTGCGGGGGAGGCGGAGGGTGAAGACGGCGCCGCCGCCCGGCGCGTTGGCGGCGGTCAGGTCGCCCCCGTGCAGGCGGGCGTTCTCGCGGGCGATGGCCAGGCCGAGACCGCTGCCCTCGGATCTCGCCCTGGCCGAGCTCGCCTTGTAGAAGCGGTCGAACACGTGCGGCAGCACCTCCTCGTCCAGGCCGGGCCCGTGGTCGCGGACGTCGAGGGTGACCGAGGCGGGATCGGCGGTCAGCCGTACCGACACCGGGGGCTCGCCGTGCCGCAAGGCGTTGCCGACCAGGTTGGCGAGCACGATGTCCACCCGGCGCGGATCCAGCCGGGCGGTCACCCCGGCGGGCAGCTCGGTCCGCACCGCGTCCGACCAGCCCCGCGTCCGCAGCGTCGCGCGGACCAGCTCGGCCACGTCCACGTCGTTCAGCGCGAGCGCCGCCACGCCGGAGTCGAACCGGCTGATCTCGATGAGGTCGTTGACGAGCTGGGTCAGGTTCAGCGTCTCCTGGCTGACCAGCCGCGCCGCCCGCCCGGCGGTCTCGGGCAGGCCGGCCGCCTCCTCCTCCAGCACGTCGGCGACCGCCGCCAGCGCGGCGAGCGGGGTGCGCAGCTCGTGGGAGACGTCGGCCACGAACCTGCGCGCGTCGGCCTCCATCGCGCGCAGCTGCGCGACGTGCCGCTCCAGCTCGGCGGCGGTGTCGTTGAACGTACGGGCCACGTCGGCCAGCTCGTCGGAGCCGCGTACCGCGATCCTGGTGTGCAGCCGGCCCTCGCCCAGCAGCCGCGCCGCCCGCCCCAGCTCGCGGACCGGGCGCAGCACCCCGCGGGTGGCGGCCAGGCCGAGCAGCACCGCGAACACCAGCGCCGCGCCGCCGTACAGCCAGGCCCACAGCGCGAGCTCGTCGACGCTGCGCTGCTCGGACTGCAGGCTGTGCACGGTGTAGACCTCGATGCCGGAGTTGCGGGTCGTCCCGTCCGGCTCGGCGATCACCAGCGGCGCGCCGATGACGAGCACGGGCAGGCCCTGCCAGGTCACCCGCTGCCAGGCCATGGTGCCGCCGGCGACCGTCTGGCGCAGCTTCGGGGGGATGTCCACCTTGTCCAGGTCCGGCCTCGGTGAGGGACGGCCGGGCCGCCACCGTCCCGGCGGGTCGGCGGGACGGCCCGGCGAGCGCTGCCCGCGGAAGAACGCGACCGCCCTGGAGTTGGTGTCGGTCAGGCCGGCGGCGATCCGTTCCAGCTCGTCCTGGTCGGGTGCGTCGGTGCGCAGCGGATACAGCGCCGCCAGCCGGTCGCGCATCGCCTCCACCGCGGCGTCCTGGGCCCGCTGCAGGATCTCGTTGCGCGCCTTGACGTAGGAGACGCCGGCCACCGCCGCCGCCGTGACCACGCACAGCAGCACGAACGCCGACAGCAGCCGGGCGCGCAGCCCCAGGGACGCCACCAGCCGCTTCACACCGGCCCGAACCGGTAGCCGAACCCGCGTACGGTCTGCACGTAGACGGGCGATGCCGAGTCGTCCTCGATCTTGGCGCGCAGCCGCTGCACGCACGCGTCCACCAGCCGCGAGTCGCCGAAGTAGCCGTGCTCCCACACCGACTCCAGCAGCTGCTGGCGGGTGTGCACCCGGCCGGGCGTGCCGGACAGCTCCAGCAGCATGCGCAGCTCGGTCGGGGCGAGGCTGACCGGCACGCCGCGCTTGGTGACCACCAGGCTCGCCCGGTCGATGGTCAGATCGCGGTAGTGCTCCAGCTCGGCCTGCTCGCGGCCGACGCGGCGCAGCACCGCCCGCATGCGGGCCTCCAGCACCCGGGGCTGCACCGGCTTGACCACGTAGTCGTCGGCGCCCGCCTCCAGCCCGGCCACCACGTCGAAGTCGTCGCCGCGCGCGGTCAGCATGATGATCGGCACGTCGCCGGCGGCGCGGATGCGGCGGCACACCTCGAAACCGTCGATGCCGGGCAGCATCAGGTCGAGCACGACCACGTCGGGCGGGTCCGCGCGCAGCTGCTCGAGCCCCCGCTCGCCGGACTCCACCGCGCGCACGCGGTGGCCGTGGCGGCTCAGGGCCAGCTCCAGGCCCTCGCGCACGGCGGGATCATCCTCGATCAACAACACTCGCGACACGCCGCCGAGTTTCACTGGCTCGCTCCGTCACATCACCCTTGCCGGTCAACCGCTCCACTATCGGCCGGCCGTGTCCGCGTACCGTGCCCGCCATGTCATGGTCGTGTCACGGACGAGCCGTCGACGAACCATGACATACGGCGCACAGCGCGCGCACATACGCCGCCCATGGTAAGTCGCCATGGACGAACCACACACCATTCCACCTCGGCTGCGCGACCGCGTGTACGCCCTGGTCACGCTGGTGCTGGCGGTGCTGCTGCTGCCGGTGGCCTTCGCCCGCCGTCCCGGCCGGGCGCGGGAGCTGGCCTGCACCTGGGCGCTGGGGCTGCGCTTTCCCGCCGAGGACCTGACGGGGCTCACCGACGGCGCCAGGGCGGCGTTCACGGCGGCGCGCACCGAGGCGCTGTGGCGGCACGGCCGGCTCATCGGCCTCACGTCCGGCTACCGCGACCCGGCCGCGCAGCAGCGGTTGTTCGACGAGGAGGTACGCCGCTGCGGCTCCCCGGCCCTGGCGCGCATGCTGGTGCTGCCGCCCGAGGAGTCGCGCCACGTCCAGGGCGTCGCCCTCGACATCCGCCCGCGCGAGGGCGCGCGCTGGCTGGAGGAGCACGGCGCCCGCTACGACCTCTACCGCATCTACGACAACGAGTGGTGGCACTTCGAGTACCGCCCGGAGGCCGGCGGCGTTCCGCCGCGCCGCCTGCCGCACTCGGGCGTGCCCCAGGCCACGGCCGACGATCGTCCGGGTACGTCCCGGTAGGGTGAGCGGCATGCCCCTGCGACTCCCTCAGGTGAACCTCAAGGCGCGCGACGAGGTGGCGCTCGGCCGTTTCTGGGCCGGCGCGCTCGGCTGGGAGATGGACAGTGAGGCCCCCGGGGTGACGAACCTCATGCCGGCCGGCTTCACCTGGCCCGACCCCTCCGCCGTCTGCATCGACCTCGTCCGGGTCCCCGACCCCGAGACGGTGCGCTACCGCGTCCACCTCGACCTGGCCACCACCTCCGCCGGGCATCAGGCGGAGCTGGTCGCCCGCCTGACGGAGCTCGGCGCGACCCCCGCCGACATCGGGCAGGGCGAGGTGCCGTGGACGGTGCTCGCCGACCCGGAGGGCAACGTCTTCTGCGTCCTGGAGCCCCGCGAGATCTACCGCGACACCGGGCCGATCGCCGCCGTGGTCGTCGACTGCGCCGACCCCAGGGCCATGGCCGGCTGGTGGGGCGAGGTCATCGGCTGGAGCGTGCACGAGGTGACCGGCGACTTCGCCAGGCTGCGCGCGCCCGGAGGCGTCGGGCCGTACCTGGAGTTCATCCGCGCCTCCGGCGAGCCGGCGGTGTGGCACCGCTTCCACCTCGACGTGCTGCCCGACCCGGTCGACGACAAGCCGGCGCAGGTGGCGCGGCTGCAGCGGCTCGGCGCGCGCTTCGCCGACGTGGGGCAGGGCGAGGTGCCGTGGACGGTGATGGCCGACATCGAGGGCAACGAGTTCTGCGTGCTCGGCCGCGCCGCCTCCGCGTGAAGCGCCCTGCCTCCGGGTGAAAGCGTCATGAGGACGTCATGAGGAGCGCAGCCTGGCCGCCTGCCGGATGAGGTGGTCGCGCTCGGGCAGGCTCGGCGCCGACCGGGCGGCCTCGGCGTACAGCCGGGCCGCCGTCTCGCGGTCGCCGTCGCGTTCGTGCAGGTACGCCGCGACGGCGGCGTAGCGGGGCAGGGCGGGATCCAGCTCCGCCAGGGCGGCGAGCCCGGCGCGCGGCCCGTCCGCCTCCCCGACCGCGACGGCCCGGTTCAGCCTGGCCACCGGGCTGCCGGTGATGCGGACCAGTTCGTCGTACCACTCGACGATCTGCACCCAGTCGGTCTCCTCGGCCGTCTGCGCGTCGGCGTGCAGGGCGGCGATGGCCGCCTGCGCCTGGTACTCGCCCAGCCGGTCGCGGGCCAGCGCCGCCTGCAGCACCCGCACGCCCTCGGCGATCATGCGGGTGTCCCACAGGCTCCGGTCCTGCTCGGCGAGCGGGATGAGCCGGCCGTCGGGGCCGGTCCTGGCCGCGCGCCGCGCGTGATGCAGCAGCATGAGCGCGAGCAGGCCCGCCACCTCCTCGTGGCCGATCATCGCGGCGAGCCGGCGGGTGAGCCTGATCGCCTCCTCGGCGAGGTCCACGTCGCCGGAGTAGCCCTCGTTGAAGACCAGGTAGAGCACGCGCAGCACGGTGGCGACGTCGCCCGGCCGGTCGAAGCGGACGTTCCCGACGGTCCGCTTGGCCCTGCTGATGCGCTGCGCCATCGTCGCCTCCGGCACCATGTACGCCTGCGCGATCTGCCGCGTGGTCAGCCCGCCGACCGCGCGCAGCGTGAGCGCCACGGCCGAGGACGGCGACAGCGACGGATGCGCGCACAGGAAGTACAGCCACAGCGTGTCGTCCACCGCCGCGCCGGGGCCGGGCGGCGGCTCGGCCCCGGCGCGGGCCTCGCGGCCCCGGCGCGCGGTGTCGGCGCGGGCGGCGTCGAGGAACTTGCGCCAGGCCACGGTGACCAGCCAGCCCTGCGGGTCGCGCGGCGGGCCGTCCCGCCAGCCGCGCACGGCCTCGACCAGCGCCTCCTGGACGGCGTCCTCGGCCGCCGCGAAATCCGCTCCGCGGCGGACGAGGACGCCGATCACGACGGGGGTGAGGCTGCGCAGCAGGGCCTCGTCCACCATCCGCCTACTCCGTGACGGTCTCGGGCTCGTGGAGGAACGGCCGCACCTCCAGCCATTCGTGGATCGGCCGGCCGCCCGCGCCCGGCGCCGCCGACAGCTCGGCGGCCAGCTCCAGCGCCCGCTCCTGGCTGTCGACGTCGATCACCATCCAGCCGGCGATCAGGTCCTTGGTCTCGGGGAACGGGCCGTCGGTGACCGGGGGCCGGCCCTCGCCGCCGTACCGCACCCACAGGCCCTCCGGTGCGAGCGCCTGGGCGTCGACGAACTCGCCGGTCTCCTCCAGCCGCTTGGCGAAGTCGCGCATGTACCGGATGTGCGCCGAGACCTCCTCGGGCGTCCACTGGTCCATCGGCGCGTCGTTGACCGGCGCGGGCGCGCCCCGGTAGTGCTTGAGCAGCAGGTACTTGGCCATCGCGTTCTCCTTCGTACGGTCGGTCGTCATCGCGGTGTGCATACCGGGGACGGAGCCGCCGCCGCGTTCTCGACATCTTCGCCGAAATTTTTTTCCGGAGGGCGCGATCAGGCCCTGGACCTGCGCCGCCGCCACCACGGCGGCCGCACGGCGCGGGCGGTGGTGCCGTGCGGCGGATCGCCCGTCCGGGCGAAGGCGAAGAACGCCGCGAGATCGTGGGAGGCGCCCTGGCGGATGCGCTTGGCGACCTTGTTGTGCGGGTAGCCGCGCAGCCCATCGGGGCTGTCCACCGCGGCGGCCCGCTCGTCGGTGCAGTACGCCCACGACCAGCCGCAGTTCCTGACGATCATCTCGCCCAGATACGCGCCCGCCCCCATGATCACCTCGTGCGCGTCCTCGGGGGCGGGCTCGGTGGCCGCGAACGCGGCGCAGTAGTTGTCGAGGTGGTGCAGGAACGCCGGGTCCCAGTCGAGCGCGAACCCCTCGGCCCGCGCCCGCTCCACGAACGCCTCGGCCAGGGCGCGCATGCGCTCGGCGGTCTCGATGTCGCTCGGCGGCTTGCGCCGCGGCCCCCTGCCCAGCCTCATGGCAGCTCCTCGCGGACGGCAGCAGCGCATGCCGGGCACACCCGCTCCGCCTCGCCCGTCGCGGGGCGGGGCCGCTGGTACGGGGCGCGGCACGGCAAGCAGGCGAACGACGTCTTCCCATGGCCCATGCGCCTACCTTAGGCCCTTGATCGACTTCCGCGGAGCGGCTGCCGGGCCGTGACGCTTTCCGGAGCGAGGGCGGGGCCGAAGGACGCGGCGCCGCCGCGTTACAGAGCGGCGGTCTGGCGCTGCTGCTGGTGACGTCCGGCACCGCGGGGCTGGCGGCCGTCGCCACCGCGCGTGCCGAGGCGCTGTCGGCGGCGGCGACGCCCGTGCTCGCCACGCTGGGGCGGGCTTCACGCGGCGACGCGCGCGGCGGGCGCCGTCTGCCTGGCCGGGGCGGTCCTCGCCGTCATGCTCCTCGGCGGGACGGCTCAGACACGCCCGTCGGCGGGCGACCGTTGAGCCTGGACGAGCCGCATGGAGATGTAGTAGCGGATGCCGGTCCTGCGGGTGTGGCGCACCCGGATGCGCTGGAACTCGCGGAAGCCGAGCTTCTCGTACAGGCGCAGGGCCGGGGTGTTGGTGTCGGCGATGTCCGCCAGCACGTACTCGTCGTACTGGGGGAGGGCGAGCAGGTGGGTCAGCAGCGCCGTGGCGACGCCCCGGCCCCGGTAGCGGAGTGCGGTGGCGACGAACTCCAGGGAGGCCAGCCCGTCCCTGGCGTAGGGGAGGGGCTTGGCGAACTCGCGCCGGAAGCCGATGTCGGCGATGGTCCCCTTGTAGAACCCCAGGTGCCTGCGCAGCTCGCGCCGGTCGTGCCGGAACGACGGCCGCCTGCCGTCCGTGCAGGCGGTGATCCCGGCGGGACGCCCCTCGAGCAGGGCCACGTAGAACACGTCGAGGACCAGCGCGTGCTCCAAGGCGTCGGCGAGCTCGGCGGGGTCGTCGGAGAAGTAGGAGAAGTCGGGGCCGAACCCGTCGACGAAGACCTCGGCGACGGCTCGGCGATGGCGCTCGCCCAGGTCCGCGGCGGGTACCACTTCGATGGCGTCGGGCAATGCTCACCTCGGAAAGTCGTTGTACGGTGTACGAACCGAGACGGTAGCCCGCCCAGATGGGCGGCGCGCGCCGCGGAAAGCGGTGTGCTAGCGCAGCTCATCCGCCTTCACCAGGGGCGGGCGCGCTCCTGCGGCCGGTGCGCCGCTGCACTAGTACAGGAAGAGGATGCGATCGGTCATGCGGACGAGCGTTCCGCCCTATCTGCGGATCGTGCGGGAGATCGAGCGGCGCATCGACTCGGGCGCGCTGCGGCCCGGTGACCGCGTCCCCTCCATCAGGCAGGCCGCCGCGCAGTGGGGCGTGGCCACCGCGACCGCCGCCAAGGCGCTCGACACGCTGCGCAGGCGCGGCCGGGTCGTGGCCGTCCCGCGCGTCGGCACCGTCGTCGCGGAACCCGCCCCGAAGCCGCGGGCGCGCCGCCGCGCGGTGGCGTCAGGCTCGGACGACGAGCGGCTGCGGGCCGTGCGGGCCGCGATCGCGCTCGCCGACGAGCAGGGCTTCGACGCGGTGTCCATGCGCGGCGTCGCGGCCAGGCTCGGCATGCCCACCATGTCCCTGTACGGCCTCGTGGACGGCAAGGAGGAGCTGGCCGCGCTCATGGCCGACGCCGCGTTCGGCGAGCTGGAGCTGCCCCAGGAGCCGCCGCCGGGCTGGCGGGCGCACCTGGAGCTCGCCGCGCGCCTGCAGTGGGACCTCTACCTGCGTCACCCCTGGCTGCCCCGGGTCATGTCGCTCACCCACCCGCAGCCGCTGCCCAACATGCTCAGGTTCGGCACCTGGGGCATGAACGCCATGGTCGGGCTCGGCCTCGACCCCGAGACCGCGAGGATCGTGTGGTGGGCGGTCGCCAACCACGTCAGGGGGACCGCCACCAACCTGGAGGCGCAGCGCGACGCCGAGCAGCACACCGGGCTGTCGCCCGACCAGTGGTACACCGCCCACCTGCCGTCCCTGCACGCCGCGCTCTCCACGCCCGCGGCGCCCATCGACGACACCTTGGGGTTCGACCTGACGGTGTTCTTCGACGCCGGGCTGCAACTGCTGCTGGACGGGGCCGCGGTGCTGATCGGGCGTCGGCACCGTACGTGAAGAGCGCTCGACGCGCAGCGGGCGCTGGGTGAAGCCGGCCGTTCACGTGATCTTCCAATGCCGGAAACGGCATCGCGCAGACGGCCGCGCTGATGAAGCGGCTGGGCGCGGTGCAGGCGCAACCTCGACGGCGGCGGATCCCAGCGTCATGGCCACCGCCCGTTCCGGCATCGTCAACCGCCCGTCCGACGCCACCGGGCAGCGGGCTCTGGGGAATGTGTTCCTCATCCGCAAGGACAGGTGATCGCGGGCGGCAGTCGGCTTCCTGGACGGGAACGGCCTCCTCAGGCGACGGGGCCGCCGCCCCGAGGGGCGGGGCCGTCCGGGAGGCTGCGGGGACGATGAGCGGGCGCACTCTGGGCCGACGGCGGAGCGCTTCTGCGGGTCTCGTTCTTGGGACGGTGGGGCGTTTTTGTCGGACGCGTTCGGAAGAATGGCGGCATGCTCTCCCTCCGCCGGCTCAACCGCTCCACCCTCGCCCGCCAGTTCCTGCTCGGCCGGGAGGCCGTCGATGTGGGCGAGGCGGTCCGCCGGGTGGTGGGGCTGCAGGCGCAGCATCCGGCCTCGCCATACCTGGCGTTATGGACCCGTATCGCGGGATTCGACCCGGCCGACCTGGACGCGGCGTTCGCCGAACGCAAGATCGTCAAGGCCACGCTCATGCGGATCACGCTGCACGCCGTGCACGCCGACGACCATCCCTGCTTCCACGAGGCGATGCAGCCCACGCTGCGCGGCTCCCGGCTCGGTGACCGGCGCTTCACCGGCAGCGGCCTCACCGTGGCCGACGCCGACGCGCTGGTCGGTGACCTGCTGGCGTTCGCCGACAGGCCGCGTTCGACCGCCGAGCTGCGTGCGTGGATCGAGCAGCGGCTCGGCGTTCCGCCAGAGGGCGTGTGGTGGGCGCTGAAGAGCTTCGCGCCGCTGGTGCACGCGCCCACGGGCCCGCCGTGGTCGTTCGGCCTGCGCCCCGCCTATGTCGCCTCCGGCCTGCCGCCCACGCGCGGAGCGGGCGCGGAGCAGGCCCTGCAGACGCTCGTCCTGCGCTATCTGGAGGGGTACGGCCCGGCGTCGGCGCTCGACGTCGCCCAGTTCGCGCTGGTGCCCAGGAAGCGTGCCCGCGCCGCGCTGGACGCGGTCGCCGACCGGCTCGAGCGGCTGACAGGACCGGACGGTTCGGAGCTGTTCGACCTGCCCGGCGCGCCCCGCCCGGCCGAGGACACGCCCGCGCCCGCCCGGCTGCTGCCGATGTGGGACAACGTCCTGCTCGCCTACGCCGACCGCAGCCGGGTCATCCCGCCCGAGTATCGCCCGATCGTCATCCGCCGCAATGGCGATGTCCTGCCGACGCTGCTGGTCGACGGTCACGTGGCCGGTGTCTGGCGAGTGGCGGACGGCCGGATCGAGGCCACCGCGTTCCACCCGCTGCCCGGCAGGGCTTGGGACGAGCTGGCCGCCGAGGCGGAGGCGCTGACGGCGCTCCTGGCCGGCCGCGACCCGGCCGCCTACCGCCGCTACGACCACTGGTGGTCCGACATGCCGGCCGCGGAGGTCCGCATGCTTCCGTAGTCCGGATGCCGGAGCCGGAGGTGGGGGAGGGCGCGGCCGGGCCCTGCGGGCAGGGCGGAGATCACGCGGGCTCCTTGGGCCAGGCCCCACACGCCGAGGCGGGAGGCGGGGACGAGAGCGCGCGGCGCCCAGTGCGACGTCGCGGCTGCGGCATACGTACTCGGCCATCGCGCGCTCGTACGCGGGAAAGGCGCGCGTGGTCGCCGCCGGCCCGCGCCGGCTCACCGGCGAGCACGAACGCGCCGACGACGGCCAGGCTGGTGCTGCCGCCGACGGCCGGGCCGGGGCAGTAGCCGGCGTCGCCGGCGAGCGCCTCCATCCCGCTCAGCCCGGCGCCGGCCGGCCGGCGGGTGTTCGGCGCTCAGGGGCGGTGCAGGCGGGGCTCGCGGCCGGGCGGCTGGCGTACCTCCTGCTCAGGCTCATGGCGCGGCGGGTTGGGCCGGGTGACCTCCTCGGCGCCCAGCTCGAACTCCTCGCCGTGATGCTGCAGCGTGATCTGCGGGCCGTCCATCAGCCGGTACGTCGTCGCCTCCGGCGTCGCGCTGACGCGCAGCCGGCTGCCGCGATAGCGCAGCCGGAAGGAGAGCCGGGTGATCCGGGACGGCAGGCACGGCGCGAAGCGCAGCCGCCCGCCGCCCGCGCGCATCCCGCCGAACCCCGACACCAGCGCGATCCACGCCCCCGCGAGCGAGGCCATGTGCACGCCGTCCACGGTGTTCTTCTCCAGGTCGTCGAGGTCCATCAAGGCGGCCTCGCCCAGGTAGCGGTAGGCCAGCTCCAGGTGGCCGACCTCGGCGGCGATCACCGCCTGCGTGCAGGCCGACAGCGACGAGTCGCGCACGGTCAGCGCCTCGTAGTAGGCGAAGTTCCTGGCCTTCTGCTCGGGCGTGAACGCCTCGGAGCGCAGGTGCATGGCGAGCACGACGTCGGCCTGCTTGACCACCTGGCGGCGGTAGAGGTCGAAGTAGGGGAAGTGCAGCAGCAGCGGGTACTTGTCGGGGCCGGTCGCGGCGAAGTCCCACAGGGCGTGCTGGGTGAAGCCCTCGCTCTGCTGGTGCACGCCGAGCCGCTCGTCGTAGGGGAGGGTCATGGCCTCCGCGCCCGCGCGCCAGCGGCGGATCTCGTCCTCGGTGACGCCCAGCGCCGCCGCCTGCTCCGGATACCGCTCGGCGGCGCCGGCGGCCTCGCGGAGGTTCTGCTGGGCCAGCAGGTTCGTGTAGAGGTTGTTGTCGGCGACGGCGGTGTACTCGTCGGGACCGGTCACGCCGTCGATGCGGTAGCGCCCGGTCGCGTCGTGGTGGCCGAGCGAGCACCACAGCCGGGCGGTCTCGACCAGCAGCGGCAGGCCGGTGTCGCGGTCGAAGTCCGCGTCCTGGCGGGCGTCCACGTACTGGGTGACCGCGTGCGCGATGTCGGCGTTGACGTGGAAGGCGGCGGTCCCGGCCGGCCAGTAGCCGGAGCACTCCTCGCCGTGGATGGTCCGCCAGGGGAACGCGGCGCCGGCCAGGCCGAGCTGCCGCGCCCGCTCCCTGGCCAGGGGCAGCGTGGAGTATCGCCAGCACAGCGCGTCCGCCACGGCGCGGGGATAGGTGTAGGTGAGCACCGGCATGACGAAGATCTCGATGTCCCAGAACGTGTGGCCGTCGTATCCGGAGCCGGTCAGGCCCTTGGCCGGGATCGGCCGCTTCTCCAGCCGCGCGGACGACTGCAGCAGGTGGAACATGCCGAACCGGACCGCCTGCTGCACCTCGTCGTCACCCTCCACCTCCACGTCCGCGCCGTCCCAGAAGGCGTCGAGGAAGCGCCGCTGGTCCGCGCAGAGCCCGTCCCAGCCGGTCAGGCGGGCCGCCGCCAGCGCCGCGGCCACCTGGTCGTGCAGGGCGGGCCGTGAGCGGCGGCGCGACCAGCCGTACGAGAAGAGCTTCACCACCCGCAGCGTCTGGCCGGGCGACAGGCGCGTGGCCACGGTCATCCGGCTGACGTCGTCGCCGCCCCGCTCCTCGGCCAGCGTCTCGTCAGGACCGTCGATCTCGTGCCACATCCCGGCGGCCAGGCGCAGGCCGCTGTCGCGGGTGCGGTGCACCATGATCGCCAGGCCGTCGTCGCCGGTGACGTTCTCCTCCTCGATCAGCGGGGAACGCAGCGGCGCGGCGGCGCGCGGGTCGTCGGATGCCGGCGTGCCCATCTCGTTGGCGACCAGCTCCGACTGGACGACGACGCGGATCGGGCGGTCGACGGCCTGCACCTCGTACCGGATGGCGGCGATCGCGCGATGGGTGAACGACACCAGCCGCGTCGATCGGATGCGCACCGGCGTGCCGGTCGGCGAGCTCCAGTGCGCGGTGCGGGTGAGCGTGCCCGCCCGCAGGTCGAGGACCCGCTCGTGCTCGTGCAGCGTGCCGTAGCGCAGGTCGAACGGCTCGTCCTCGACCAGCAGCCGGATCACCTTGCCGTTGGTGACGTTGACCACCGTCTGGCCGGACTCGGGGTAGCCGTAGCCGGCCTCCGCGTACGGCAGCGGGCGCAGCTCGTAGAACCCGTTGAGGTACGTGCCCGGCTCGGCGTGCGGCTCGCCCTCGTCGAGGTTGCCGCGCAGCCCGATGTGGCCGTTGGACAGGGCGAACACGGACTCGGTCTGGGCCAGCACGTCCAGGTCCAGCCGCCGCTCGCGCAGGGCCCACGGTTCGATGGTGAACGCCGGATGCCGGATCATCGCGCGTCCTCGTGTGCGAGCAGCTCGTGCAGGTCGCCCACGACGACGTCGGCGCCGTTCGCGCGCAGCGCGTCCGCCTGGCCGGCGCGGTCGACGCCGACCACGAATCCGAACCCGCCCGCGCGGCCGGCCGCCACTCCCGCCAGCGCGTCCTCGAACACCGCCGACTCGGCCGGTGTCAGCCCCAGCGCCTCGGCCGCCGCCACGTACATGTCGGGCGCCGGCTTGCCGGCCAGCCGCCGCTCCTTCGCCACGACGCCGTCGATCCTGGCCTCGAACCGGTCGGCGATCCCGGCCGCCGCCAGCACCTGCGCGGTGTTGGCGCTCGACGACACCACCGCCGTGCGCAGCCCGGCCCGCCTGACCTCGTCCACGTACCTAACAGAGCCGGGGAACACCTGCACGCCGTCGCGCTCGATGACGGCCTGGACGAGCTCGTTCTTGCGGTTGCTCAGCCCATGCACGGTCATCGCGCCCGGCGGGTCGCCGGGCGTGCCCTCGGGCAGGTCGATGCCGCGCGAGCGCAGGAAGCTCCGCGCGCCGTCCTCGCGCTTCTTGCCGTCCACGTAGCGGTCGTAGTCGCCGACCTCGTCGAACGGCACGAACGGCGTGCCCGTCTTGTCCGCCCACGCGCGGAGGAACTCGTCGAACATCGCCTTCCACGCGGCGGCGTGGACGGTGGCCGTGCGCGTCAGCACGCCGTCCATGTCGAACAGGCATCCGCGAATTCCCTCAGGCAACCCCAGCATGCGCTCCTCCGACCCCCGCACCTACCCACCCGACCTGCGAATATCCGCCCGGGGCCGCTGAACGGCACCCTCGGGCGCATGGCGCGCCGTCCTCGTGGCGGTGACGGGGGTGATCACCGCCCTGGTGCTCTACTCCAGGGCCGGCCTCGTCGGGTAGGGGCTCCGACCGGCCGGGGGCCGCTGAGAGGCGGCTGGTCTTCAGGGACAGCAAGCGGGTGGCCCGCGTCCGGCTGTGAGCGGTCTTCCCCGCCAGGGCGTCGTTCGGGAGAATGCTCGGGGTGACGTTCGAGGCCGGAGGTGGCCCGTGGATGCCGAGCCCAGGATGATCCTGCTGTGCGGGCTGCCCGGCTCGGGCAAGACGACGCTGGCCAAGCGGCTGGCGCGCGAGCTCCCCGCCGTGCGGCTGTCGCCGGACGAGTGGCTGGCGGACCTCGGCATCGACCTGTTCGACGAGCCCACGCGGGCCCGGCTGGAGCGGCGGTTCACCGTTCACGCCCAGGATCTGCTCCGGCTCGGACAGAGCGTGGTGCTGGAGTCCGGGTTCTGGACGCGGGCCGAGCGCGACGAGATGCTGGCGGTCGGGCGCGCCCTCGGCGTTCGCACCGAGTTGCGTTACCTCACCGCGCCGTTCGAGGAGCTGTGGCGGCGCGTCGACGCCAGGAACCGGGAGCGAGTGCCGGGGACGGCGCCGATCAGCCGCGAGGCGATGGAGAGGTACGCGAAGATCTTCCAGGCTCCCGGCGATGACGAGCTCGCGCTCTTCGACGACCCGCCCCGCGAGACGGCGCGCCGTGGTGATACGGCCTGCTAACGGCTCGCGAGCGCCTTGCCCGCGCTGATGATGCCGGTCAGCGCCGACCGCACGTCGCGCAGCTCGGCGATCTGCGTGTCGATGCGCCGGCGCTCGCGTTCGAACGCGGCGATGAGGTCCTCGCACGCCGGTGCCAGGAACTCGCCGTCGTCCACCATGCAGGGCAGGATCTCGCGGACCATGTCGCTGTTGAGCCCCGCCGCCAGCAGGAGCCGGATGCGGCGCACCGTCTCGATGTGCTCCTCGGTGTAGACGCGGTAGCCGGCGGACGTACGTTCAGGGACCAGCAGCCCCTTCTCCTCGTAGTAGCGCAGCGCACGGGCGCTCACCCCTGTACGCCGGGCCAGAGCACCGATCCGCACCTGCCGCCGCCCCTCAGCTTGACCTTCACGCCGACGTGAACGTTTAGCGTAGCCGCGAACGTCGGCGTCAACGAATGACGGGGGATCACCACCATGACTCAGCAGCTTGCGCACGCCCCGGTCTCCGTGCTCGGCATGGGGCCGATGGGACGGGCGATCGCCGGGGCGTTCCTCGCCGCCGGCCACCCGACCACCGTGTGGAACAGGTCGGCGGGCAAGGCGGGCGAGCTCGTCGCCCGCGGCGCGGTACTCGCCGGCGGCCCGCTGGCCGCGTTCGAGGCCGCCGACCTGGCCGTCGTCTGCGTCATCGACGCGAACGCCGTGGAGGCCATTCTCGACCAGGCGCGGGCCGAGTCCGGCGGGCGGCTGCCCGCGACCACGCTGGTGAACCTCACCTCGGACGGGCCGGGACGTACGCGCGAGCTGGCCGCCAAGGCGAACGCGTTCGGCCTGCGCTATCTCGACGGCGCCATCATGACGCCGGCCGCGGCCATCGGCACGGAGGGGACCCGCGTCCTCTACAGCGGTCCCGAAGGCCTCTTCGAGCGCCACCGGCGCGCGCTGGCGGCGCTGGGCGGCACGGCCGTGCATCTCGGGGACGACCCCGGCACGGCGGCGGGCTTCGACGTGGCCCTGCTGAACCTGTTCTGGACCTCGATCGCCGGGCTGATGCACTCGTTCGCGCTCGCCGCCCGGCAGAACGTGCCGGCCACCGCGCTCGCGCCGCACGCCCAGCAGATGGCGGGCCTGGTCGCCGAGCTGCTGCCCGGGCTCGCCGCCGACATCGACGCGGGGCGCTTCTCCGGGGCGGACTCGGCCTCGCTGACCTCGGCCGCCGCGAGCCTCGGCCACATCGTTCACGTCCTGGAGGAGTCCGGGGTCCCGGCGGCGCTCACCCGTACCGCCAAGGAGACCGTGGAGGCCGCCGTCTGGGCCGGTCACGGCGCCGACGCCCCGGTCCGCCTCGCCGAGTTCCTGAGCAGGACCTGACGACCGGAGGAGCGGCGCGGTCGGTGGGGGTGCGGCCGGACGGGGACGTCACCGGCTCGGTGCGCGCTGACCACGGACGCGGCCCGGCGCGCATGGACATTCTGCGAGGAATCTCGTTATCGTCCGCGGGTCCGTCCCCGCCCGAGCCGCCGCGTCCCCGGAGGTTTCGCATGGTCTCCTCGCCTGCCCGTGACAGACGGCAGGTGCGGCGAAGGATCTCCGGTCTCGCCGGTCGCCTGTTCGTGGCCGGGTCGCTGAACTTCGCCGCTCAGCTCGGCGTCATCGCCGTTCTCGGGCGCATGGGGGGGAGAGGCGATCTACGTACGCTCCCTGTACCAGCCGGTCAGCCTCATCGTCCTCGCCTTGAGCATGGGCTTCGCGGTCAGCGACCAGGTCGCCGCCGCGATCGGCAAGGGGGGGACGTTCCCCAGGACGTCATGGCGAACGCGGCCGGCCTAGCCCGCGTGTGGCTCGTCCTCGCGGTCGCCGCGCCCGCCCTGCCCGGGCTGCTGGACGTGGACGCCGGGCTGCGTGAGACGTTCGTCTCCTTCCTGCGCTGGACCAGCGCCGCGGGGCTGCTGATCGCGGGGGAGGAGCTGTGCGCGTCCAGCCTGCGCGGCTACGGGTACGTACGGCAGGCCACCGTCCTGGTCGCCTGCACGGCGGGGTGCGGGTCGGCCTCGTGGCCGGGCTCGGGCTCGGCACCGGCAGGAGACCGCCGTCGCCGGGTTCACGGTCGTCGCGACCATCCAGAACGTCGTGCTGCTGCCAGGCATGGCCCTGGGCACGGCCACGGCGATCGTCATCAACCAGCAGCGCGGCGCGGGCGAACGGCGGCGCCTGGGTGCCTCGCTGCGCGGCGGCATCGAGGCCACCGTCGTGACGTACGTGGCGATCGCGGCCCTGGTGTGGTCGCTGCACGACCCGCTGGCCCGGTTGATCGGTGGTGACGCGGGGGTGGCCGCGGAGGCGGGCGCCTACCTGGGGGCCGTGGCGCTCACGTACGCCGTCCAAGGGCCCGTGCTCGCCGCGCTGACCGTCATGGAGGAGACCGGCGGCGGCTTCCTGGCCATCGCGCTCAACGCGATCTACTTCGGCCTGATCGTCGCGACCGGCGCGGCGGCGGCACGCGCCACGGGCGGCGCGGGCGGCTTCTACGCGGCGGTGGCGTGGTGCAACCTGATCGGCGTGACGGTGCCGCTCGTGGCCGTACGCCACGTACGGCGGCTGGCGGTGGTGAACCGCGCCGGTCCCCGGTGTACGCCATGACCACCGGCGCGTTCACGTGGAGCTCGGCGGCTGAGCGGGGCCGAGGACGGCGGGGGTGACCAGGGCGCGGGCGGCGGCGGCGAAGTAGTCGGCGGAGGCGTTCTCGGCGAGGCCGAGGATGACGCCCTGGATCAGGCCGACGAGCAGCGCGCGCAGGGCGATGGCCAGCCGGTGCGCCTGGTCCGGGGTGAGGGCGTGCCCGTCGTGGGGCCTGCCGGACAGCAGCGCGGTCAGGCGTTCCTCGTGTGCCCGTACGGAGGCGGCGAGCTTGGACCGTAGCCCGGGGTCGCGCAGCGCCAGGTCCTGCAGGCTGATCTCGAACGACAGCCGGCGCAGCGCGTCGGGGTCGTCGCAGGTTCGGCGGTAGTGGCGGGCGAAGACCTCCACCGTCTCGGCCACGCCCATCTCGGGGGAGACCGCCTGTTCGATGCCGTCGTAGTGCGGGGCGAGGTAGTCCGTGACCAGGGCGATGAGCAGGTCGTTCTTGCTGCCGAAGAGCGAGTAGACGGCGCCGGTGGTCAGGCCGGCCTGTTCGGCGATCTCGTCCAGGCGGGCGCGGTGGCCGCGTTCCCGAGGAGCGCGTGCGCGTCCTGTTGGACCAGGTCAGGCCCTTCACGCTGCGTTTCTTCGGCGCGAAGCTCGACGGGGTGCGGCTGTGCGCCGACGACCTCGACTGGTCGTACGGTGACGGCGTCCCGGTGTTCGGCTCGGCGCAGGACCTGCTCCTGCTCACGTACGGCAGGAAGCTGCCGCCCGGCCACCTGCGGGGAGAGGCGAGCGATCGTTACGTCGCCGCCTGAGGCGGGCGCAGGCGATGGTCAGGCGTGGTGCTCGACCAGGCGGGTGAGGAGGTCGGTCAGGGTGCGCCGGTCGGCGGGGGAGAGCGGGGCGAGGTATGCGTCCTGGGCGGCGGCGAGCAGCCGGTCGAGGTCGGCGAGGCGCTTCCGGCCCGCCGGGGTGATGGTGATGATGTTGCGGCGGCGGTCGTCCGGGTCGGGTGCGCGTTCGAGCAGGCCCTGGGCGGCGAGCTCGTTGACGGCGGCGACCACGTCGCTGCGGTCGATGCCGGTGCGGCGGCCGAGCGCGGCCTGGCTGGCCGGGCCGTACTCCTCCAGGGTGGCGAGCAGGGCGTAGTGGTAGCGGCGGGCGCCGGCCTGGGCGAGCGCCTGGTCCACGATCCGGTTGGCGATGAGCGCCGCGCCGTTGGTCAGCCTGCTCGGCAGCGTGCGCAGCCGCTCGGGCGGCGGCCCCTCGGGAGTGTTCACGGACCGAATCTAGCAAAAACGTTGGCCGCACCCACGAACGGTGTTATTGTTGGTTGAGCCAATGTTGGCCATGCCAACGTTAAGGAGCCCGCATGACCACCCTCAGCACCAAAGTCATCGGCCAGACCGAAAAAGCGCTCAACGCCCTCCTCGAGCGGCTGCTGGCCGGCACCGGCATCACCGAACCCCAGTGGGTCACGCTCGCCCTCGCGGCGACCAGCGGCGAAACCCTCTCCGCTGACGCCCTCGCCGAGAAGGCGGCCCACTCGCTGAAGGTCGACCACGCCACGGCGCACCGCCGCATCGCCGAGCTGGCCGGCCACGGCCTGCTCCGCATCGGCCAGGACGGCACCGTCGAGATCACCGAGCGCGGTCAGGCCCAGTGGACCGAGGTCCGCGCCGCCGTCACCCGCATCACCGGCGAGCTGTGGGGCGACCTGCCGGAGGAGGACCTGGCCACCGCCGGCCGCGTGCTCGCCACCGTCCTGTCCCGCGCGAACGCGCTGCTCGCCGCCGATTGAGCGGGGGTTCAACCCTCACGCCGCGTCAGGCGGCACAGTGTGCGCATGACCGCACGCGAGCACACCGTCGGCGTCATCGCCGACCTGACCGGCGTCTCCGTACGCACGCTGCACCACTACGACGAGATCGGCCTGCTGACGCCGAGCGCGCCCGTCAGGGCTGACGGCTCAGGCGTCCAGCGCGTACGAGCGGTCGATCAGCTCCTCCATCGCCCGCTGGAAGTCGCGGCGGCGCTGCTCGCTCCAGCCCCCGTCAGCCGTTCGAAGACCTGCTCCTGCCATTCGTGGGCCTGGTCGAGCAGGGTGTGACCGAGGGGCGTGAGCGCGGCCTCGCGCCGGCGGCCGTCCGCCTCAGACGCGCGCAGCGTGAGGTACCCGGCCGCCACCGCGCTCTTGACCAGCCGGGACGCGCCGCTCTGTCGGTGGCCGCCATCTCGCGGCGGATGTAGGCCGGCTCCAGCGCCTGCCGCAGATCGGGCAGCCGGAGAGCGGCCGTCACCTTGCCCCCGGCCACCCGGAAGACGGTCGCCACGCGTACCGGCTCCTGGCTCTGCGGCCAGGTGGCGTCCTGCTCCACGACCATGAGGCGCTCGTCGACCGGATGCCACGCGTTGACGGCCGCTTCCAGCGCCGCCTCATCCGCCGCCTCCACGGCCCTCTCCGCTGTCGGCTCCACGCCGAATTAGTTTCACCGATCTGATGACAGTGCACCGTTGACCCACGAGTTGCAGTGTGACATTGTACTCATTCAAGACAGGTCGCTACCTGCGGAAACATACGCACCATGAAGTAGAGGTGCCTGTGAAATCACTGTCCAACCCCCAACGTAGACTGGTGATCGCGGCCTCCGCGCTTGTCAGCCTGACCCTCGCGGGCTGCAACTCCGACGTCTCCCAGGTCTACTCCTCCGCCGACGCCGCCCCCAGCGGCAAGACGGGCCAGGTGCGCATCGCCCTGCTCGCCTCCTCCAGCCAGAACGGCTTCAACAAGGCCGTGTACGACGGCGCCGTGGCCAAGGCCAAGGAGTACGGCGACGTCGAGGTGACGATCTTCGACGGCAAGTTCGACAGCCAGACCCAGTTCAACCAGGTGCAGAACGTCGCAAGCCAGGGCACCTACGACGGCATCGTGCTGGTGCCCAACGACAACGTCGGCATCGCGGCCGCCATCCCGGCGGCGGCCCAGGCCAAGATCCCCGTGGTGACCACGCTCTTCCCCGTCGGCCCTGACCTGACGGAGTTGAAGCCGCAGGTCGAAGGCATCGTCTCCACCGTGGCGGCCAACACGGAGGAGAACTCCAAGAAACTCGCGGAAGGCGTCGTCGAGTACTGCGAGGACAAGGACCCGTGCCGGGTCGCGATCCTCATCGGCCAGCTTCAGTTCCCGTTCGACAACCTGCGCAACAAGGCGTACCGGTCGGTGCTCGACGGGCATCCCAACATCAAGGTCGTCGCCACCGGCCAGGGCAATTACGACCGCGACACCTCGCTGAAGGCCATGCAGAACATCCTGCAGGCCAACCCCAAGCTCGACGTAGTGCTGTCCAACGCCGACCAGCAGACCATCGGCGCCCAGGTCGCGCTGGAGAGCGCCGGATACGACCTGAGCAAGATGTACGTGACGGGCGGCGGCGGCAACCAGGAGGCCATCAAGCAGGTACGCGCCGGCACATGGGCCGCCGACCAGGTGGACTTCCCCAACAGCATGGGCAGGGCCGCGCTGGAGCAGGTGGTCAACGCGGTGCGCGGCAAGCCGGTCACCCCGGTGATCGACGCCAACACGCTGGGCCCCGTACCGGTGATCGTCACCAAGGAGATCCTGGACGAGCACCCCGACTTCGCCGGCGAGTGGGCCGATTGATGGGCGGACCGGCACCGGCGGTGGCCGCCACCGTACGCGAGCTGTCCGTCCGCTTCGGCTCCACGCAGGCGCTCGACTCGGTGTCGCTGTCCCTCTTCGAGGGCGAGGTGCACGGCCTGGTCGGCGAGAACGGCGCGGGCAAGTCCACGCTCGGCAAGGTCATCGGCGGGCTCTACCAGCCGGACTCGGGCGAGCTCGAGGTGTTCGGCCGGGCGGTGCAGCGCTGGGACACCAGGCGGGCGCAGGACGCCGGCGTCGTGATCATCGCGCAGGAGCTGTGCCTGGTCCCGGCGATGACCGTGGCGGAGAACGTGTTCCTCGGCCGCGAGCACCGCACGTTCGGCGTCCTGCACCGGGACCTGGCCGCCCGCTACCGGGAGCTGGAGAAGATCTGCGGTTTCGGGCTGCCCGCCGACGCGCCGGTCCAGAGCCTGCCGATCGCCGACCAGCAGAAGGTCGAGATCATGCGGGCCCTGGCCCGGGACGCGCGGATCATCGTCATGGACGAGCCCACGTCGTCGCTGACCGCCGACGAGAGCGAGCGGCTGCACGAGATCATGCGCCGGCTGCGCGAGCGCGGCACCACCGTCGTCTACGTCACCCACTTCCTCGACGACGTGCTCGCCAACTGCGACCGCGTCACGGTCATGCGGGACGGCCGGGTGATCAGGACGGCGCCCGCCGCGCAGGAGACCAAGGCCGGCCTGGTCGAGGCCATGCTCGGCGAGCCCGCCGACATGCTGCTGCCCGAACGCCCGCCCGCGCCGCCCCCGGACACGCCGCCGGTGGCCGAGATGCGCGACGTGCACGCGGGCATGGTCAGCGGCGTGTCGCTGCGGGTGCGCCCCGGCGAGATCGTCGGGCTGGCCGGGCTGGTCGGCAGCGGCCGTACGGAGATCGCCCGCGCGCTGTTCGGCTGCGACCGCATCGACTCCGGTGAGGTGCTGTTCCGCGGGGAGCCGGTCACGGACGCCTCGCCGCGCGCGTCGATCGCCCGCGGCATGGCCATGATCCCCGAGGACCGCCGCGCCCAGGGCCTGGTCCTGCTCCGCCCGGTCATGGAGAACGTGACGCTGCCGCACCTGCGCCGCTTCACCCGCGCGGGGGTGCTGTCGCGCGGCGGCGAGCGGGCGGCGGTGCGCGAGCTGATCGAGCGCCTCGGCGTGCGTCCTGCCGCGCTCGACGGCGACATCGCCGTCTACTCCGGCGGCAACCAGCAGAAAGTGCTGTTCGCCAAGTGGCTGCTCGGCCACCCCGAGCTGCTGATCCTCGACGAGCCCACCCGAGGCGTGGACGTCGGCGCCAAGTCCCGCATCTACCAGCTCATCGTGGAGATCGCCGCGGCCGGCACCGGCATCCTGCTCATCTCCTCCGAGCTGGAGGAGGTCGCCGGGCTCAGCCACCGGGTCCACCTCGTACGCGGCGGCTCGATCGTCGGCGAGGTCCCCGGCCCCGGCACGTCCGTCGACGAGATCCTGCAGCGCCTCTTCGAGGTGGACGAGCCCGTACAGACCCCCAGGGAGGGAAGGCCATGACCGCCACCGCACCGGCGCGCGCGGGAACCACCGGCGTCAACGTGCCGGCCCTCGTGCGCCACTACGCCGTCCTCATCATGCTCGTGGCGCTCTTCGTGGTGCTGAGCGTGTCGACATCGTCGTTCCTCACGCTCACGAACCTGCTGAACATCCTCAACCAGAACGCCCCGCTGGCGATCATCGCGGTGGCCGGGACCCTCGTCGTCATCTGCGGCGGCTTCGACCTGTCCACCGGGGCGATCTTCAGCGTCGCCAACGTGGTGGCCGCCTGGGTCGCGGTGCACCTGGGCAGCCCCGTGCTCGGCCTGCTCGCCGCGCCGCTCGCCGGGGCCGCGCTCGGCCTGGTGAACGGGGTGGCGATCACCCGGCTGCGCATCCACTCGTTCCTGGCGACGCTGGCCTCCAGCCTCGTGTACGGCGGGCTGGCCGTGCTGATCACCGGCGGTTTCCTCATCAGCGTCCCGGCCGCCGGGTTCACCGCGCTCGGGCGGGGCGGCATCGGCCCGGTCTACTACGCGATCGTCATCCTCGCGGTCTTCGCCCTGCTGTCGGGGTTCCTGCTGAACCGCACCGCGTTCGGCAGGTACGTGCTGTCCGTCGGCGGCAACGCCGAGGCCGCCGAGCTGTCCGGCATCCGGGTGAACCGGATCAGGCTGTACACGTTCCTCTACAGCGGCCTGGCCGCCGGCATCGCGGCCGCCATCGGGGTGTCGCGGATCGGCACCGGGCAGCCGCAGGCGGGCGACGGCCTGCAACTCCTGGCCATCGCGGCGGTCATCCTCGGCGGCACCAGCATCTACGGCGGAGTCGGCGCGATCTGGCGCTCGGTCTGCGGCGTGTACCTGCTGGCGCTGATCGACAACGGCTTCGACATCCTCAACGCCAACCCGTTCTTCAAGGACCTGACGACCGGCGTGGTCATCCTGGCCGCCGTCGCGCTGAGCGTGGCGAGCAGACGACGATGACCGGCCCGCCGGCCCCATCGCTCGCGGCCAGGCACGAACTACCCAGAAAGGCGGAACGATGAGCAGGCTTGCGATCGACGTCGGTGGAACGTTCACCGACGTGGTGGAGCTGAACCCGGAGACGGGCGCGCTCAGCTTCGGCAAGGTCCCCACCACGCCGGACGCGCCGGCGCGCGGCGTCATGAACGCCTTCGCGCTGGCCGAGTCCGGCACGCCGGCCATCACGATGTTCACGCACGGCACCACACTCGGCCTCAACGCGCTGCTCACCAGGACGGGAGCGCGCACCGCGGTCATCGCGACGAAGGGCTTCCGTGACGTCTACCTGCTCGGCCGTACCGACCGCAGGACCAACTACGACATCACCTACCGCAAACCGCCCGCGCTGCTGGAGCGCTACGACACCTTCGAGGTGCGCGAGCGGTGTCTGTTCGACGGGAGCGTGCACACGCCGTTCGACGAGGAGGACGCCCGCCGGGTGGCCGCCGTCATCGCCGAGCGCGGCTATGGCTCCGTCGCGGTGGCGTTCCTGCACTCGTACGCCAACCCCGAGCACGAGCTGCGCATGCGCGACGTGCTCGCCGAGGTCGCGCCCGGCGTCGCGGTCACGCTGTCGCACGAGCTGTCCAGGGAGTACCGCGAGTACGAGCGGACCAGCACCGCCGTGCTGGACGCCTACGTCAAGCCGATCGTCCACCGCTACCTGCGCGAGCTGGAGGGCGAGCTGGCGGGCGACGGCTTCCGCGGCCGGTTCCTGATGACCCGCTCCGGCGGCGGCGCGATGACCGCGCAGGCGGCCCGCGAACAGCCGGTCAGCCTCATCCTGTCCGGCCCCGCCGGCGGCGTCATCGGCGCGGCGGCGCTGTCGCGGCTGCTGGACCAGCCCAACCTCATCACCATCGACATGGGCGGCACCAGCCTCGACGCCTCGCTCATCCTCGACCACGAGCCGGTCCTCTACCAGGGCGCGGAGTTCGAGGGGCTGCCGATCAACACGCCGTCGCTCTACATCCACACCATCGGCGCGGGCGGCGGCTCCATCGCCTGGCTGGACGAGGCCGATGCGCTGCAGGTCGGCCCGCAGAGCGCGGGCGCGGCGCCGGGCCCCGCCTCGTACGGCAAGGGCGGCACCGCCCCCACCTTCACCGACGCCGCGCTGGTGCTCGGCCACCTCGGCGCCGACAGCCCGCTCGGCGGCAAGCTCACCCTCGACCGTGACCTGGCCGACAAGGCGCTGCAGCCCATCGCCGCCCGGCTCGGTCTGTCGACCCAGGCGCTGGCGCGCGGCATCGTGCAGATCTCCACCATGAAGATCATGGGCGCGGTCCGCGCGATCACCGTGGAGCTGGGGCGCGACCCGAAGGACTTCGCGCTGCTGTCGTTCGGCGGGGGAGGGGGCCTGGTGGCCGTCGAGGTGGCCAGGGAGCTGGGCATCTCGACCGTGATCGTGCCACCGGGTCAGGGCGCGTTCTCCGCGTTCGGCATGCTGCTCGCGGACGTGCAGCACGACTATGCCCGCACCCTCGTCACCCCGCTGTCCTCCCTCGACGCGGCCGCCGCCGACGCCGTCTACCGGGAGATGGAGGCGGCGGCGGCCGAGCAGCTCGAAGCGGAGGGCTTCGGCCCCGACCGGCGCGTGCTTGCGCGTACGCTCGACGTCCGCTACCAGGGGCAGGAGCACTCGGTCACGGTCGCCTGTCCCGACGACCCCGAGACGTTCGGCGCGGCCGTCGCGTCCGCCTTCGCCGAGCTGCACGAGCGGCAGTACGGCCACACGATGGATGACCCCGTCGAGGTCACCACGCTGCGGCTGCGCGCCACCGGCACCGTCGACAAGCCAGAACTGCCCACCATGCCCGAACGCGCGTCGGGCGAGCCGCGGCCGGCCGGCACCCGCCGGGTCTACCTGTCGGAGGACGAGCCGGCCGCCGAATACCGGGTCTACGTCCGCGAGGACCTGCTGGCGGGCGACGTCATCGCCGGGCCCGCGGTGATCACCGAGCACACGGCCACGTCCGTCATCCACGCCGGCGACAGCCTGCGCGTCGGCCGTTACGGCGAGCTGGTCATTTCCGTCAACGACAGGACCGGGAGGCAGCAGTGAGCACCACCACCACGACGGACTCCATCACCACGGAGATCATCCGGCACGGCCTGCTCGCCGCCGCCGACGAGATGGCGCGCAACCTGTGCCGCACCGCGTACAACACGGTGGTCTACGAGATCCACGACTACGGCATCGGCATCCATGACGCAGGCGGCGACGTGGTGGCCGACGCGCCCGGCATCGCGGTGTTCACCCGGGGCAACGACCACGGCATCAAGCGGGCGATCGAGTTCCTGGGCCGCGACGCGATGGAGCCCGGCGACGTGTTCATCCTGAACTATCCGTACTGGGCCTCCGCGCACACCCTCGACCCGCTGGTCTTCGCGCCCATCCACCACGACGGCGAGCTGATCGGATTCGCCTCCTGCCGGATCCACGTGCTCGACCTGAAGCAGAAGGACCCCGGCTACGTCCTGGACTCCACCGACATGTACCAGGAGGGCCTGTTCTTCCCCTGCTCCCGGCTCTACCGGCGCGGGGTGCAGAACGACGACGTGTTCAACATCATCCGCTTCAACAGCCGGATGCCCGAGCGGACCATCGGCGACATCCAGGCGCAGGTGTCGGCGTGTGTGACCGGCGTACGCAGAACCCAGCAGATCGCCGCCAAGTACGGCGCGGGCGTGCTCACCGCCGCCATGGACGCCATCAACGACCACGGCGAACGGCTGGCCAGGCTGGCCCTGGCCAAGCTGCCCAAGGGCACCTGGTCCGCGCACGACTTCGTGGACAGCGACGGCATCGACACCGACCGCCTGATCAAGCTCAACGTCACCGTCACCATCAGCGACGACGAGATGGTCATCGACTGGACCGGAAGCGAGCGCGACGTCAAAGGCCCGATCAACCTGCCGCTCGGTCAGACGGAGGCGTTCTGCAGCCTCATCTTCAAGGCGCTCACCACGCCGGACACCCCCGTCGTCGCCGGCAACTTCCGCCCGCTGCGGGTGGTCACCGAACCCGGCTCGGTGATGCACGCGGTGCCGCCGATGCCGACGTTCACGCTGTGGACCGGGCTGCTCGGCGGCGAGGTCGTGCTCAAGGCGCTGGCCCAGGGCATGCCGGACCGCGTGCCCGCCTGCTCGGGCGGCGACGTGTGCTCGATGATGGGACTCGGCGTCAACCCGCGCACCGGCGAGGCGTGGCTGGAGGCCACCAACGAGGCCGTCGGCTTCGGCGGCCACGCCGGCGGCGACGGCGAGGACGGCATCATGCACCTGTCGGAGCCCGGCTGCCGCAACAACCCGGTGGAGGTGCTGGAGACCAAGTCGCCGATGTTCATCGAGTGGTACGGCTACCGCCCCGACAGCGGCGGCCCAGGCCGGCACCGGGGCGGCGTCGGCGTCGGCCGCACCTACCGCTTCACCGCGCCCTCCACCGGCATCTGCCTGGTCTACAAGACCAAGACCCGGCCGTGGGCCATCGGCGGCGGCAGGCCCGGCGAGAGCAACCACGTCATACTCAACCCCGGCACCGACCGCGAGGTGGTGCAGGGCGGCAGCTACAACCGGCTGGAGGCGGGCGAGGTGCTCGTCAACAACACCGGCGGCGGAGGCGGCTACGGCGACCCGTTCGAACGCGAGCCCGCCCGGGTGGCGGCCGACGTCCGCAACGGGTTCGTCAGCGTGGAGTCGGCGGCCCGCGACTACGGCGTCTCGGTGGACCCGGTCACGTTCGAGGTGGACGAGGAGGCCACCGCCCGGCTGCGCGCCGCGGGTCCCGCCCCGCGAGAATGAGCCAGAGGTGCGGCAGCGCCGGCAGTGCCACCCGCAGGCGCGACGGCGGAGACCGCGAAGTGACGCCCGAGCAGGTCGCGGCGGAGGTGGCCGAACTCCTCGGCCACGCCGAAGATGATCTGCTGCACCCCGAGCAGCTGGACGCGTGCGTCGCCGTCTCCGACGCGTGGCGGCGCCCGCACGACTCGCTCGCCTCGGCCGCCGGCGGAGATTCAGCCTGCCTCTCGATTGATCGGGCCGGGCCGCTGGGCAGAGAAGCCCCCGCTCGTCTCTGGAGATGGGGGCTTTCCGTCGTGGGGGCTTCCGGGACTGCTTCAGGCGAAGGCGAGCGTGCAGAAGGCGTTGCGGACGGCCGCGATGGGCTCGCGGGCCCGGCTGAAGAAGAGCTTGTTCGTGAGCAGGACGGCCCACCGGGCCTGTTCGAGGGAGATCCACAACGCGGTGCCGGTGAAGCCGTAGTGGACGTAGACGTCGTCGCTGGTGGGGTGCCAGAACAGGCCGCGCCGGGGCGCGAGGTCACCGGTCTGGATCTGCAGCGACTCCGTGACCCAGGCGTCCCCGAAGCCGGCCCCAGGGACGGGATGCAGGAGATGCTGCTGGAATCGCGCCAGGTCGTTCAGGGTGGAGAAGACACCGGCGATACCGCAGACGCCGCCGAGCAGGCGGGCCGAGAAATCGTGCACCACACCCTTCAGGTGGGTGTCGGTATCCGGGTCGAGCTCAGTCGGAGCGCACCGTGCCCGCTCGATCCCCGGTAGCGGCCCGAACCTCGTGTCGTCCATGCCCAGCGGCCGCCAGATCCGCTCTGCGGCGAGCCGGTCGAGCGTGCTGCCGGCGAGGTATTCGGCGAGGTAGCCGAGGATGAGGGCGGCGCGGTCGGTGTACTCGACGGCCTCGCCGGGCGGCCGGTGGAGTGCTTCACGGAGCACTCCCTCCCGGACGGCGCGGGGGTCGGTGCCGTACGACGCCTTGAGCCTGGCCCGCAGCGGCACGCCGGCGGTGTGGGTGAGGAGGTGACGCGCGGTGACCAGGCCGAGCGGACGGCCCGAAACCTCGGGCCAGAATGCGGCCAGCGGCTCATCCAGCGGCAGCCGCTGATCCTCCCACAGGCTGCCGATGACGGACCACACAGCGACGATCTTCGTCAGGCTGGCGAGGTCGAAGATCGTGTCGGGTTGCATCGCCGAGCCGGGGTCGCGAGGGTCGGCCAGCCCGTACGCTCCACAGTCCAGCATGCCTGCGGCGTCGCCGATCGCCCAGACCGCGCCTGGGAACACCTGCTTGCGCACTCCCTGCTCAAGCAACCGCATGACTGAACCGTAGGTGTCTTCCATGATGGGTCCTTGCGCGGAGGCGGGTGTTCACTGGCCAGCGTAGTGATCGGTCCGTGCTCGCGAGCAGCGATCGTCACATGTCGCGGCCGAGCCGCCAAAGCCCGGCCGCGGTGGCCGACAGTGGGTGGCGGGCGGCGTTGCGTCGGCCGGCTTCGCACAGCTCATGCAGGATCGCCGGGTCGGCCCGCAAGCCGCGCAGCGCCCTGCTCAAGGCGTCGGCCATGTCGAGGCGAAGCGCGGAAGCGCTCAGCGCTTCCTTCAGGCCGAGCACGGGCAGGCCGCACGCCTGCGCTTCCAGCGGAGGGAGGCCGACGGCTTCCAGGGTGGTGGACGGCACGATCAGCACGTCGTGGCCGGGGAGGAACTTCCGGCGCCGGGCGGTTCTCCGCACGCACCGCTGATGCGAGCCCGGCCAGGACAGGGGGCCGCGCGCGGCGGGCCCGGTATCCACGTGCACGTGTGCCGCACACACCCGGAGCGAGGCGAAAGTGTGGCGGGCGGCGCTGGAACCTGCGGCGGGATGCGGTGACGATAGCGGGCGATCTCCGGGGTCGCCCGGCGGTCGCCGGATGCCTGTGACAGGAGGCCCGATGCGTTATCTGTGGACGGTCGCGGTGCTGCTCGCCGCGCTGCTGGTGCCGGGCACCGCCCATGCCGCGCCCCCGTCGTACCTCACCTTGGAAGCCACGTACACCAGTGTCGCCAACGGCTGGGCCAAGGTCGAGCGGTACCTGGACACCACCCCCGGCTTCACGCAGGAGGACTACCCGCCGGACGGGCGCGGCGACCAGGACGGCCAGCGGCTGACGTTCTTCGGCGGCGTCAAGCGGCCGTTCTCCGGCCGGTTCCTGCTCTACTACGCGCCCGGCTGGAACACCAACCCCAAGATCACCCCGGTCCTGCTGGTGCACGGCGCCAACGACAACCCCGACCGGGCCTGGGCGAACCCCGGCGAGTCCGGCGGGTTCGGCTGCGGCGCGCTCACCTGCCCGCGCACCGGGCTCATGCAGCACCTGGTGGACGCCGGTCACCGGGTGTTCGCGATCGGGTTCGCCCACAAGGAGGGCGACAACCTCATGCAGGCCCAGCAGGTCGGCGACGCGATCGCGATCATCAAGGACCGGCTCGGCGTCTCGTCCGTGGATCTGGTGGGCTGGAGCAAGGGCATGATGTCCACCCGCATGTACGTCTCCTCGGTCAAGCCGAGCTGGGGCCGCTCGTACGCGGGCGACGTGCGCAGGCTCATCACGATCGGCGGGCCGAACGCCGGCTACGACTACCCGTTCGCGCACGGCTGGGCGCACGACCTGTCGATCTGGCCCGAGTGCGGCGGCCGGATCAACTCGCCGTCGCCGCACACCCACATGACCTGCTACGGCGTCTACGCCTACCATCCGGAGTTCTCGTTCGTGCCGACCGGCGGGCACGACGCCTACCCGGGGCAGCGGCAGATGCTGGCCCGCTTCGACGGCACGTACGGGATCGACCAGACCCAGCAGGACTGGTACACCACGTACTACGGCGGCCAGGGCTTCTTCACGGCCGGCCCCGGCATCCAGGCGGCGATCGACGCCGGGTCGCTGATCTCGCGCATCCGGCAGGCCGGGGTGCCGTCCTCGGTGAAGACGTACCTGCTGGCCGGTGGGTCGCCGACCGTCGTGGGCATCTACAACGAGAACCGCGGGCCGAGTGACGGCGTGGTGTTCGTCAGCAGCGCGCTGTCCACGACCGGCATCGGCACCGTCTCGGGCACCGCGCTCATCGCCACCGCCAACCATCTCACGCTCGGCTGGCACTCCCAGGTCGCGTCGCAGGTGACGAGCTGGCTCGCCTGACATCGGGGCGGCGGCCGCCGCGGGCCGGACACGACGGGCTCGGCCCCGCGCCGCCGCCATGAGGAGGGTCGCGGCCCCTGATCGGCGGGGCGGAAGCACGGTGTCCGCGCCCGGTCGCCGTCCCGGGGGCTGCGAACCCGCTACGCGGTCAGGTAGTCGCCGTGCTCGATGTCCTCGAGCAGCGTTGGGTGCTCGGGCGACCAGCCGAGGAGTTCGCGGGTGTACGCGCTGGAGGCGGGCCCGTCGAAGGCGTACACCTTGGCCAGGAACGGGTTGAGGTAGTGCGCGGCGGCCTGCTCCGGGGTCAGCGAGATCGCGGGCAGGCCGAGGCGGCGGCCGATCAGCTCGGCGATGCTCTTGAAGACGACGGCGCTTTCGGCCACGCCGTGCAGCACGCTGCCCGCCGGGGCCTTCTCCAGCGCCAGGCGGAACAGGACGGCCGCGTCCTGCCGGTGCACGGCGGGCCAGCGGTTGGCGCCGTCGCCCACGTACGCCGAGACGCCCTTCTCGCGCGCGGTGGCGATCAGCATCGCGATGAAGCCGTGGTCCTGCGGCCCGTGCACGGTCGGGGCCAGGCGCACCACCATGGCGCGCACCCCGCGACCGGCGAAGGCGAGGGCGGCGTCCTCGCTGGGGACGCGGTAGGCGGCCAGGCCGTTCCTGTCGGGCTCGTCCTTCTCGGTGCTCTCGCGGCCCTCGGGCATGACGGCCGTGCCCGAGGTGATGACGAACGGCTTGCCCGTGCCCTCGAGCGGCCGGCCCAGAGCCTCGATCGCGGCGAGGTCGATCCGCTTCATGCGGTCGGGGTCGGCGAAGTCGACGACGTACGCCATGTGCAGCACCCCGTCGGCGGCCTCCGCGCCCTTGCGCAGGACGTCGAGGTCCTCCACGGAGCCGCGCAGCGGCGTGGCGCCCAGCGACTCCAGCTTGGCGGCGGCGGCGTCCGAGCGGGCGAGGCCGGTGACCCGGTGACCGGCCCTGACGAGCTCGGCGACGACGGTGGGTCCGGTCTGGCCGGTACCGCCGGTGACGAAGACGTGCATGGAACTCTCCCCACATAAAGTCAGTGACTGGCGTTAAGAAATGCCAGTCACTGACCATAAGTAGTGTCAGTCACTGGCGTCAAGAAGCGCCAGTGACTGACATTCAGCTATCCTGCGGACCGTGCCACGAAGCGGAGCAGAAGCGCGCCGCCGCCTGCAGCAGGCGGCTCTGGAGCTGTACCGGGAGCGCGGGTTCGACCAGACCACCACGGCCGAGATCGCCGCGCGGGCGGGCGTCAACGAGCGCACGTTCTTCCGGCACTTCCCGGACAAGCGCGAGGTGCTCTTCAGCGGGGAGGCCGAGCTGCGCGCGGCGCTCGAGCAGGCGGTGGCCGCGGCGCCCGACGGCCTGCCGGTGCTCGACGTGCTGCTGCACGCGTTCCGCGAGGTGAAGCACCTGCCCGAGAGCAACCGGCCGTTCGCCGAGCCGCGCCTTGAGGTCATCGCGGCGACGCCCGCGCTGCGCGAGCGGGAGCTGGCCAAGGCCGCGGCCATCACCGAGGCGGTGGCCGCGGCGCTGCGCAAGCGCGGCGTCGCCGAACGGCAGGCCGTGCTGGCCGCCCAGGCCGGGTGGGCCGCCTTCCACGAGGCGATCGCGGCCTGGATCGCCGACTCCTCGCGGAGCCTGGACGACTACCTGCTCCAGGCGTTCGACGACCTGCGCGCGCTGACCGGCCGGTGACCCTACGAGACCACGCCCGGCCGTGGAGGCTTCTTCTCGGCGGCGACGGCCGGGGCCGCCCAGCCGCCGCCAGTGCGCGGAGGCGTTCTTCGCTGACGCCTGGAACGGCGTCGCCGCCCGGCTCGCCGCCGGCCTGCGGCTGAAGAACGACCTGCCGGCCGCCGTCCTGCGCTGATCGGCGGCGAGCCGCGTGGCGGGGATGCGGGAGAGCAAGGGGACATCGGCTCGCGGCCGCCGTGACGGTCACTCGATCGGTACGTCGGGCACGGAGCCGAGGCCCTCGACCTCCAGCGTGATCGACGTGACCGAGTCGGCGGGCGCCGGGTAGTAGACGTAGCTCCTGTTGACCTCGCCCTTGTCGAGACCGGCGACGAAGTTCTCCACGAACTCCTTGTCCATCTTCAGCGGCAGGTACCGCGCCTTGGTGGCCGGGTCGACGAGGGTGAACCTGGCGTAGTCGGCGTTCGCGGAGAACGGGTTCGAGCCGTTGGAGAACGGCGCAGGGACCGCGACGTACTGCCGGTCGCCCTCCGAGACGACGTCGAAGGTCGCCAGCAGGTAGGCGCCGTCGCGGCGGAACGGATGCACATCGATGCGCAGCACGTCCTGGTGGAGCCGCCGGCGGAGCGATCCCACGACCGGCCGGGGGTCGGGAAGGAAGGGGGCCGGTTCCCTGACGGACCCGCGCACCTTGCCCGCCGGCGGGCTCGACGTGCCGGCCGTGCCCGGGTTCTCCTGCTTGAGCTGGTACGAGATCTCGACGCGGCGGTTGCGGGCCCGGCCCTCGGGGTTGTCGCTGCCGTCCGGTTTGGTGTTCTCGGCGACCGGCTCGCTCTCGCCCTTGCCGGTGGCCTCGTACCGGTACTCATCGCCCAGCTTGCCGGCGAGGTAGCGGCGCACCGCCTCGGCCCGCCGCACCGACAGCTTCTGGTTGTAGGCGTCATCGCCCTTGCTGTCGGTGTGCCCCTCGATGACGATCGGCGGCCTGGCCGGGTCGGCGCGTTCGCGGGTCTCCTCGGCCACCTCGTCGAGCACGGCCGTGGCCTTGGGCGACAGGTCGGCCTTGTCGAAGGAGAACAGCACGTCCGTGCGGAGCCCGATCGTCTCTTCGGTGCCTTCTCGCCGCGTCGTCTTCTGCGGGGTCTCGATCAGCTCGTGCACGTCCGAGACCGCCGACCAGATCTTGCCCGACGGCGGCACCACCTGCCACTGGACCGTCGCGCCTGGCGAGGGCGACGCTTCCGGCTCGCGCTCGCGCGCGACGGGCGGCTCGGCGCCGTCGGTGACCGGAATGCCGGTGAACGGCGCGAACGCCAGGTCGGGCACGACCGAGACCTGCCGCACCTCGGCGGGCAGCGGCGGGAAGTACACCTCGACGGGGTAGCGGACGCCCGGCTGGAAGTACTCGGGCAGGCGGTTCCGTTCCGGCAGGCCGTGGCGGGTGCCGAACGCCCGGCTCGTGCCGTCGTCCTCCCGCAGCGTGAAGTACACCTTCTTGCCGACCGGGTCGAACAGCCGGAACCTGCCGAACGTCACCGTCTGGAGGGGGAGCCCGTCGTATCCGAAGTCGCCGGAGGAGATCTTGTCCTCCAGGTTGGTGATCTCCATCTTGAGCGCGGTCAGGTCACGGTGCCGTTCCACAGCCTTCACCTCGATGCGGAACTTGTCCGCGCCGTGGAATCCGGCCAGCCCTTCCCGTACGTACGGCCCGCCCGATGCGGCGGCAGACGGCGAGGCCGGGAGAGAGGAGGCGCCGGCCCGGGGCGGAGCGGGCGTCGGAGGAGGGCTGCTCGGGGTGCTGGGGCCGGCGCCGCAGCCGCACAGTGACAGGGCCGCGAGGACCACGGCCGCCTTCCTGAGGACATGCATCGGCATCACATCCCACAAGTCGGTCAGGTGTGATCGCTGGCATAGCTTAGGGATCACAAGCGACGCCGGTGAGCCGTTCGCGCGGTTCCCAGAGCCGGGTGGCGGCGGGCCGGGACGACCGGACGGGCGCGGCCCCGCTAGCTCCGTGACGGGGATCGCTGGAAGGCGAGGGCGGCGGCCAGGCAGGCGACGGGGATGACGGGCAGCACGTAACGGTGGTCGAAGTCGAGGACCGCGACCGGGCCGACCAGCAGCGCCGACGCCACGACCTGCGGCAGCAGCGCCACGCGCGGCCGGCGGATCGCGGCCACCGTTCCGAGCAGCAGGATCGCGGCCAGGAACGGGCCGCGCAGGTAGGCGACGTACTGGTAGGCGATGAGGAAGTCCGCGTACGGCGAGACCGACGACAGGCCCCGGATGTCCGGGTCGTACTCGCGTTTCACCTTGTCGATCAGCGGCTGCGCGGGCAGCTCCCAGTGCCCCTTCCTGAAGCCGAACGCGGGCGTGGTGCGTTCGGGATGCGGGATCGGGGTCCAGGAGAAGGCGATGGCGGTGTCGCGGGCCACGTCTCGCAGGTAGTCGAGCGGCTGGGCCAGGATCGCCCGTACGGCGAACTCGCGGGCCAGGTCGTTGTGCGTGAACCGGTCGCCGGGCAGCAGGTTGAGCGAGGCCTGAGGGGCCCAGACGTACTCCGATGCCGCGTCCAGCTCCGTGCCGTTCGGGCACAGGCGGGCCAGGTGGGGCGGCGGCTGGATGCGGGCGCAGTCGGCGAAGGTCATGGTGCGCGCCCACAGGGCGACGCCGTCCGCGCCGCTGATGGCGAAACGGCCGTGGTGCTGGGCGTACCAGGCGGCGTACCCGGTCAGAGGCAGCGCACCCGCCAGCGCCAGCGCGCCCAGCGGCCGCCACCCCACCCGCCGCACGGCCAGCACCAGCACGACGAGCAGCAGCAGCGGCAGCGCGATCGTCCTGGTCAGCGCCGCCGCGGCGAACAGCAGGCCCGCGCCCGCGGCCGCCCGTACCGAGACCTCCGGCGACCACATCAGGACGGCCAGGGCGGCCACGATGAGGAAGATGAACTGCGTGTCGGACAGGATCCCGGTCTCCAGCCGCAGGAATGAGGCGTCGAACAGCAGCGGCACCGTCGCGGCCGCCGCCGCCCAGCCGGGCACCGACCTGCGCCGCAGCACCGCGTAGAGCAGCAGCCCGGTGGCCAGGCCCATCGCGTGCTGGACGGCGACGATCAGCTCCACGCTGTGGAACGGCAGCAGCGCCCGCAGCAGCAGCGAGTACCCGATCGGATGGAAGGACGCCGACGGCGCCGGGTGCACCGCCATGTCGAGGTAGGTGAAGGAGTCGTACCAGTAGAGGGTGGCGGGGCGGTAGCCGAGCATCGTCACCACCCGCAGCGCGGCGGCCAGCGCCAGCAGGACGGCGAAGAGACGGTGGTCCGCGAGGGCGGCGGAGCGGCGCGGCGAGGGCAGCGCCACGCGAGTGTCTACGAGCACGGTGGATCCGATCGTGTACGGGCATGGCGAACCGCACCCATGGCGGTCGCCTGGATGGCATGCGGGGATCAGGTGGCGGGCAAGGCGCCGGCCGGCCTGCGGCGTGCGGTGCCGCCTGCCGGCTGTGTCAGGGGACGTTCCGCGTGCGGCGTACGCCGGCCGACGCCGGGCCCGCCTGCCGCGGGCGGAGCGTCAGCAGCCTTTCTGGGGCCGGCTGACGCCGGGCTCGCCGGGCCCGTCGTAGTCGCGGGGCTTGCCGGGCTTGTCGGCGACGAGCAGGAGGGCCTCGTGGTCGGCGCTCATCACGCCGTCGAGCACGTACCAGCCGCCGGGGGGCGTGAAGCCGCGCGGCTTGCCGTACGCGGTGTACGACGGGGTGACGCCGCGCTCGCGCAGCAGGGCCGCGACCTCGGAGACGGTCCTGTTGACGAAGCCGACGCAGTGCAGCGGCTCGCCGGGCATCGCGATGCCGGGCGGCATGCCGTAACGCTCGCCGGGGGCGGCGCGGCGGCCGAGGATGACGCTTGCCTTCTTGGTGTAGCCGACCGGCACCTTCAGGCCGATGGGGCAGCCGCCGAAGCGGTCGCAGGGCCCGGGACGGTCGATGGCGCGGATCGGGCCCTGCGCGGGCACCGTCTCGCCCGCCCGCAACCGGTCCGTGTCGTGGAGCACGAAGAGCCGCCCGGCCATGCTCGCGGAGGTCGGCACGAGCTTGAGGGTGATGTTGATGCCTCTGGCGCGCAGCTCCCGCTCGTACACCTCGGGCGCGGCCATGAGGTCCTTGACGGTGATCACGTAGTGGCCGTCCACGACCTTGATGTCCAGCGCGGCCGACGCGGGCGCCTGCGCGACGCCGAACGACATCAGCGCGGTCAGCACGGCCAGCACCGGCACCGCCGCCCACCTGCGGAACCGCGAGGTGCGGCGGGTGGGGCGGCGCTCGGGGACGGGGACGGAGGCGATCTTCTCCAGCAGCTCATGGGCGGCCGGCGTCATGCCGGGGCCGGGATCGGGCGCGATGCCGGCGACGAGACGATCGATGTCGTGCATCACAGTGGTGCCCCTTGTCATGGCGTCCCCTTGGTCATGGCGACGGCGCGCAGGCCGATGCGGGTGATGTCGACGTTCTCCGCGAGCAGCTGTCTCGCCAGCCGTTTTCGAGCCCGGTGCAGCCGCAGGCGGGCGTTGGCGCGGGAACATCCGAGCACGGTGGCGATCTCGTCGGAGCCGAGCCGTTCCCATCCGGCCAGCGCGAGGATCTCGCGGTCGCCGGGGCTCAGCCGGGCGAACGCCTCCTTCACGCCGCGCAGGTGATCGCCGGGCTCGGCGTGCTCCGCCGCCCACAGGGCGAGCTCGTGACCGAGCCGTTCGACCAGCTCGCCGCGGCGCGACTCGGCGCGGCGGCCGTTGGCCAGCACCCGGCGGGCCACGCCGAACAGCCACAGGCGGGCGTCCCGCCCCTCGGGGATGTCGTCCAGGCGGCGCCAGGCGGTGGCGAACGTCTCGGCGACGGCGTCGGCGGCGTCCTCGTGGGATGCGGTGCGCCGCCGTACGTAGGCCAGGATGTCGGCATAGTTGGCGACGTAGATCACCTCGAAGCGCTGCTTACGGTCCTGGTGCGTCACGTCGCCTGCTTCCCTCCGTTGGGTCCGACATCTCGTACCTGTCCGGACCCGCCGGATCGTTTCACCCCTATCTTCGGCCGCTCGGAGACAGTAAGCCCGACATTCCCTACTGAATGTCCGGGTTATAGTGCATGATCGAGAAAGGCGGCCCGAACGGAAACCGCAGATCGCCGGGTCCGCCATGCGTCAGGGGTCCGTCGTGAGGAAGCGGTTCGTCGTGGAGCAAAGGACGCGTCGGTGATAACCGGAAGCACCCGGCTTGGGCATGACAACACCCGTGAGCTGTCGGCCGCGTTCCAGGAGCGTATGCCATGAGACTCGGATTCTTCACCCGGCTGCTGGACGACGTGCCGCCCGGCGAGCGCTACCGGCTGGCCGCCGAGCAGATCAGGCACGCCGAGGCGTGCGGCTTCGACACCGCGTGGGTGGCCCAGCACCACTTCGACGGCGAGGAGGGCGGCCTGCCCGCGCCGCTGGTGTTCCTGGCCCACGTCGCGGCCGAGACCAGCCGCATCAGGCTCGGCACCGGGATCATCACGCTGCCGCTCGAACATCCGCTGCGGGTGGCCGAGGACACCGCCGTGCTCGACCTGCTGTGCGGCGGGCGGCTTGAGGTGGGCGTCGGCGGGGGCGGCACGCCGTCGGCGTTCGTGCCGTTCGGGCGCGATCCCGCCGACCGCGCCGCCCTGTACGCCGAGCATCTGTGGGTGCTGCGCCGCGCCTGGGCGGGGGAGCGGCTCGGCGGCGGCAACCGGCTCTACCCGCCCGCGCCCCGGCTGCTCGACGCCGTGTGGGAGGCCACGTTCTCGGTCTCCGGCGGCGCCCGCGCGGGCCGGGCGGGTCACGGGCTGATGCTCTCGCGTACCCAGCCCAGGCCCGCGGAGGACCCGCAGGCCACCCTCGCCGACCTGCAGCTCCCGATCATCGCGGCCTACCGCGAGGCCCTCCCCCCGGGCGCCGAGCCGCGCATCCTCGCCTCGCGGACCGCGTTCGTCGCCGACAGCAGGGCCGAGGCGCTGCGCTACGCCGAGCTGGGCCTGGGCCGCCGCAGGCTGCCGTACGAGCTGCCGCAGCGCGATCTCCACAGCAAGATCGCGGCCTTCGACGTGCATCTCGGCACGCCGCAGGACGTCATCGAGAGCCTGCGCGCCGACCCCACGCTCGAGCAGGTGACCGACGTGGCCTTCCAAGTGCACTCGGTGGACCCGCCCCACCCGCTCATCCTGCGCTCCATCGAGCTGCTGGCGACCGAGGTCGCGCCCGCGCTCGGCTGGCAGCCCTCAGCGGAGGCCGGCGCGAGGCGGGCATGACCCGCCGTCTCAGAAGCCGATCTCCTCGCGTACGAGCACGACCGTGGTCCGCTCCGGGAAGGCCTCGCGCTCGACGATGAGGATCTTGCCGATGAACGACGACTGCCCGACCTCCTGTAGCCGCTGGTGCTCGCGCGGCAGGCTGTACGTGCGGACCCGCCGCAGCCCCGTCTCAAGGTCCGGCACCACCTTCTGCGCGCCCACCACCCAGATGACCTTACGGGCGCCCGCCGCGTACGGCCCGAGCTGGCTGCCGCTGGCCGAGGCGACGACCACACGGCCATCCTCGGTCACCGCGTGCACGCTGCCCACGACGTACTCGGCGGTCGCGCCGAGGCGGAGCACCGCCTGCACGTCGTTCTCCGGCAGCTCGGCGCCCGCGCGGACGGAGGTGTACGTGCCGGACTCGTCGAGGTCGGCGGCGATGCCCGACAGCCGGAGCGTCTCGCTGGAGGTGGTGAAGACGCTCTGGTCGCCGGGGACCAGCTCGCCGACGAGCTTGCGGGCGTCGGCGACGCTGTCCACGACGTGCACGACGAAGCCGTTCTCGCGCAGCGCGGCGGCCGCGCGGTCCAGCCGGCCGTCCAGGACGGGGGCGGCGAAGGTCTGGTCGGGCACGAGAGTTTCCACGGACATGATGAATCCCCTGAATATGGCGACGGTTTCGACTGGTAACCGGCACCATTCTGAGTAACGCTTAATTCCTACCGGAAGTAGGCACTTTTAACTGCCTCGGTGAAACGGAGGGAACCCTTGCACGTCGACAGCCCAGCGGCCCGCGTGAATTCCGTGCTGAAAGCGCGCGACGAACTGACCTGCCAGGTCCGCGACGTCCTCAACAGGGTGGGGGACAAATGGACCCTGGCGGTCGTCAACGAGCTGGGCGCCGGGCCGCGCCGCTTCAACGAGGTGCGGCGCGGGGTCCCCGGCATCAGCCAGCGCATGCTCACCAGGACCCTGCGCGTGCTCGAACGCGACGGGCTGGTGGTCCGCAGCATCTACGCCGAGGTGCCGCCCAGGGTCGAGTACGAGCTGACGCCGCTCGGCCGCACGCTGCTCGAACGCGTCTCCGGGCTGATCGACTGGGCCGTGGAGCACCACGAGGACGTCGAGAGCGCGCGCGGCCGCTACGACACCCGCCACACCGATCTCCCGGACTAGCGCCGGCCGAGCGGTGCGGCCGCGCCGTTCCGCGAGCTCACCGCCCGCGCGCAGGCTGCTCGCGGTAATGGGCGACAGGTCGAGCACCGACAGCGGGATCGCATTCGCGCCGCTCATGAGGCCAGCCAGGCGTCGTGCAGGCGCAGCCGTACGGACGGATCCAGCGTCAGCCCGTGCACCGCCTCGTCGCCGAGCAGCGGCCGGAACGTGCTGGGGTACAGCGCGTAGGGCAGGCTCGGGTTGTAGCGGCTCAGCACCTCGAACCGGCGCTGGCGGAACTGCCGTTCGGTCACCGGCTGCATGTCGGTGATCGTGTGCACCTGGCCCGAGGTGAGCACCCCTGTACGCACGCCCTGCTCGGGCACGATGCGGAACTCCACCGCCTCCAGGTACGCCTCGCCCTGGTGGGCGGCCAGCGACGAGGGCCAGGAATACCCGGCCCGCCGCTTCACCGTGACGCTGTGGTCGGTCTGCAGCCTGTCCAGCACGAACGCGCCGGAGCCGATCGGCGCGCGGCAGCGTCGGCCGGCGGCTTGGCGAGCGAGGCGGGGGAGCTGAGCCCTAGCGAGGTGGTCGCGGTGGCCTGGAGGAACTGGGCGTTGGGGGCGTCGAACTCGACCTTGGCGGTGTGCTCGTCCACCACGGTCGTGCCCTTGTAGCCGGACGGACAGGTACGTGGAGGCGAACAGCGACTTTGCGCCCAGCCTGACGATCTCGTCGAGGTTGGCCTTGACCGCGGCCGCGTTCACCGGCGCGCCGTCGCTGAACGTCACGCCCTCGCGCAGGTGGAAGGTGAACGTGGTGGCCTCGGATCGACCTCCCAGGACGTGGCCGGCCACGGCTTGATCTCACCGGTACGCGGGTCCTGGTCGGTCGAAGAGCCGGCGCATGACGTTGACGGCCGAGGAGAGGCTGGCCTGCGGCGGATGCAGGCAGAAGGCTTGGCGATCCGGCAGTGATCCACGTGGCGGCGCGAGACGAGACGCAACGGGAAAGGCATGACGACCTCTCTTCCGCAGAGCGGCGATACCGATCACCGTACCGGAGTGGAGTGCTCCGTTCTATGCTAGTCTCGGGATGTGAGAGGGAACACCGCTGGAAAAGGGCCGCGCCGGTCCGACGCCAGCCGCAACGACCAGCGCATCCTCGCCGCCGCCCGCGCCGTGTTCGTCGAGATGGGGCCGGAGGCTCCGGTCTCGGTCATCGCCGAACGGGCCGGCGTCGGCATGGGCACGCTGTATCGCCGCTATCCGAGCAAGGAAGACCTCATGCGCGCCCTGTCGCTGGCGCACATGGAGCAGACCTGGGAGGAGGCCGAGCGGGGCCTCGCCGCCGAGGACGCCTGGGAGGGGTTCGAGGGCTTCGTCACCGCCTGCGTCGAGGCGGGCGTCGACGGCTCGCCCAGGCTGGCCGGTACGTTCGAGATCACCGAGGACGTGCTGGCCGCGAGCAAGCGGGCCCGCGAGGCCATCCAGACGCTCGTGGACCGCGCGCAGGCGGCCGGGGTCCTCCGTCCCGACGTCAACGCCGACGACATCATCACCCTGCTGCACGCGCTGCGCGAGCGGCGCGCGGAGAAGGGCGAGACGGCGGCGGCGCTGAGCCGCCGCTTCCTCGGCATCGTGCTCGACGGCCTGCGCCCGGAGGGGGCCCATCGGCTGGGCGCGCCGGCCACCGACTGGCAGGAGATCGAGGAGGCGATGAAGGGCCGTTCCAAGGAGCCCGGCTCAGGCTGAGGCGCTCCCTCTCATATCGCGCACGACCGGGCCGCGCAGCGCCGCGCCGCCCGCTGTCCCGCATCCCCGCACCGCCCGGGCGCACCGGGCGGTCCGCGGCATGTCCTCAAGGAGGTCTCAGGTGCCTGTTGCCATCGCGTTCTCCGAGTACGGTCCCCCTTCGGTGCTCCACCCCATCGACATCGACGAGCCAGAGCCCGGCGAGGGGGAGGTCCGGGTCAGGGTCCGGGCCGCGGGCGTGACGCCGTTCGACGCCAAGCTCCGCGCCGGGGAGTTCCGCGACTTCTTCCCCGCGTCGTTCCCGCAGCGGCTCGGCAACGAGTTCGCCGGGGTGATCGACGCGACCGGCGGCGGCGTGACCGGCTTCGCCGCGGGCGACGAGGTGCTCGGCTGGACGCTGGCGGCCGCGTACGCGGAGGTGATCGTCGTCCCCGCCGCCCAGCTCGCCGCCAAGCCGGCGGACCTGCCGTGGGAGGTCGCCGGCGCGCTGTCGGTCGTGGGCCAGGGCGCGTACGGCTTCGTGGACGAGCTGGGCGTGAAGGAGGGGGAGACGTTCCTCATCCACGCGGCGGCGGGCGGGGTCGGCACGGTCGCCGCCCAGCTCGCGGTGGCGCGCGGCGCGACGGTGATCGGCACGGCGAGCGAGGGCAACCACGACTATCTCCGCTCGCTGGGCGTCACCCCCGTCGCCTACGGCCCCGGCCTGGCCGACCGGATCCGCGCGGCCGCGCCCGGCGGCGTGGACGCGGCGCTCGACGCGATCGGCGGCGAGGCGACCGAGGTCTCGGTCGAGCTCGTCTCCGACCGCCGGCGGGTCGGCACGCTGGTGGACGCGGAGGCGGCCATCGCGAAACACGGCATCAAGCAGCTCACCGGGGCCCGCTCCGCCGAGGTGCTCGCCCACCTGGCCGGGCTGGCCGCACGCAAGGAACTGATCCTGCCGACGACGCCGTTCCCGCTGGCGGACGCCGTACGCGCGCACGAGCGGGTCGATCACGGCCACGGGCGCGGCAAGGTCGTGCTGACCGTGGGCTGACCTCCCCGGGTGCGGTCGAGCCGCGCTCGACGCGTCAAGGTCAGATACTGCACCGCGATCGGCCGGTCGAGCCCGAGCTCGTGCCGGAGTGCGGCCTCCTGCTCGGGGTCGCCTGCAGGCCGCCGAGGTTCCCGTTGCGCATCAGCTCCACCGGGTCGCCGGGCAGCAGGTGCACGAGGACAGCGTCACCGCGACCTGCAGGACCAGGACCAGGGAGAGCAGGCGCCGGAGAAGGCACCGGCTCACGGATGCAGCTCTACCTGGACCTGCTCAAGAAGATCCTGACCAACACCATCTATCAGGACCCCACCTTCCCCGACCCCGCCGCGGAGCACGGCATCTCGGGCTACCGGGACGACATCCGGGAGATCGGGCTCGACTGGCCCACCGTGGCCCACACCATGGTGGGCCGCAAGCGCCTGGACAACGTGCACTGGGCGGTGGAGACGGTGCTCAAGGACGGGGTGCCGGGCGACTTCATCGAGACCGGCGTGTGGCGCGGCGGCGTGTGCATCCTGATCCGCGCGATCCTGCAGGCGTACGGGGTGACCGACCGTACGGTGTGGCTGGCCGACTCGTTCGAGGGCATGCAGGTGACGGGAGTACGCCCGGCGAATGCTGATGCTGCGGACGTGAGGCGGCTCGGCGGAGGCCGGCTTCCAAGACGCGTGAGAGTGGGCGCTCCCGGTGAGCGCTGGCTCGGCAGACGTGGGGGCGAGCGCCCCGGTGACCGCCCGGCTCAGCAGACGTAGGGGCGGGCCGCCCGCGCCGACCGCAGCGCCTCGCCCCACCAGCCGAGCTGGTCGAGCAGGAGCTTGGCGGCGGCGGAGACGCTCTCGGCGTCGCGCGGCCTGCCGGCCTCGTCGAACTGCGCGTACGCCATGTGGAAGCTGACCGTCTCGCGGATCGTGGTGGCGTGCAGCTCGGCGAAGACGAGCCGGAGCTGCTCGACGGCGCGCAGGCCGCCCGCGTAGCCGCCGTAGGAGACGAAGCCCACGGGCTTGGCCCGCCACTCGGGGCTGACGGAGTCGATGGCGAGCTTGAGCGAGGCGGGATAGCCGTGGTTGTACTCCGGGGTGACGACGACGAAGGCGTCGGCGGCGCCGATGCGGGCGGCGAAGTCGCGTACCTGCCTGTCGGGGTACTCGCCGGTGCTGACCGGGTGTTTCTGCTGGACGATCGGCAGGGGCACCTCGGCCAGGTCGATGATGTCGAGCTCGAAGCCGCCGTGATCGCGGACCCGCTCGACGACCCAGTTGCCGACGATGGAGCCGAAGCGGCCCTCGCGGGTGCTGCCGATGATCACGGCCAGGTTCAGAGGAGCGCCGGACAATGAGAGATCCCTTCTGCGCTGCGGATTGAGGGCATCGTAACACCGAAACGGAGCGGTGCGCTCCGTTCAGAGCGCTCCGCTCCGCTTCGAGTCGGTTCAGTGGCCCGTGTAGCCGGAACGAGCGGGCCCGCCGAAGGTGGCGGCATGACCGACACCACTGCACGGCCGCGCCGCTGGGTCGTCACCGGCGCCTTGCTCGACACCGGGGAACAGCCCGCACAGCCCGAAGCCGGAGGCGGCCATCTCCTCCCGGCAGCGTTCGTGGGCCAGGATGAGCGAGTCCGCCTGATCCTGCACCTGGGCGGGCTGCGGGCCGAGCTGATCCACCCGCCGGTGCCCGCCCACACCACGAACGACACCGTGGTGTGGGTGCCGGAGCGTCGCGTGCTGGTCACCGGCGACGTGGTGATGTCGGCGACGTGGTGATGTCGGGGGTGACGCCGTTCTGCCTGATGGGCTCGATCGACGGATCGCTGCGCGCGCTGGAGTGGCTGCGCACGCTCGACGCCGCCGTCATCGTGGCCGGTCACGGTCAGGTGGCCGGGCCTGAGGTGCTGGACGAGGCGGAGGCGTATCTGCGGTGGGTGCGCGAGGTGGCGGCGGAGGGCGTACGCGCCGGCCTGCCGCCGCTGCCGGCCGCCAAGGAGGCCGGGTACGGGCGCTTCGGCGCGCTGCGCGACCCGGAACGGCTGACGGCCAACCTGCACCGCGCCTACGCCGAACACCTCGGCGCCGCCCCCGGCGCCCCGCTGGACGTGCTGGAGATCTTCGAGGAGATGGTCGCCTTCAACGGCGGCACCCTCACCTGCCACGCCTGACCGGGAATCCCAGGTCTCGTGGGCGGTCACCTGGGTGATGATCAGTAGGCTCGGCCCGTGGAAAAGGACGTGACGTCGTCGAGCGCCTCGCGCGCAGGCCGTTCAGCGCGGAGAGTCGCCTGGGGTGCTTTCGCGGTGTTCCTGGCGGTGTTCGCCGTCTTCGAGAGCGTGAAGTACGGCCTGCCGACCACCGCCGCCGGGTTGGGGTTCTTCCTGCTGCCCGACCTCGTTCGGCGGGCGGGGGTCCGCCCGGGAAGTGCGGCGTATCAGGTCGTGCATCGGGTGTGGATTCCGCTGGTGGTGCTCGTCGGCTACGCGGCGGCGCAGCTGGAGTGGCCGCCGCTGTTCACGGCCGGGCTGGGCTGGCTCACCCGGATCGCCATCGACCGGACGCTCGGACGCGGGCCCACCGGCTGATCGGCCACATCGAGCGGGGGCGGTCCGGTCTCAGCCGGTGATCGTGTCGCGCAGTGCTGGGCTCGTCGCTCGCACACGCGATCCGCGGCGTGAGCCCGCAGGGCGGCCGAAAAGGCGGTCGAGAGGCCGCCGGATCCGGTGCTCGCCGCGCGCGGTGATGATCGCCCCGCCGGCCGGTTTCGATGTCCACGGGCCGGCCGGTGATCGGGAGGCGTGCCGAGCCCCACGCGAGGCCACGTACAGGTCGACGTCCCGGGCGCGCGGGCGGCGCGCAGGCCGCCGGCCGGCATCTCGTGGAGGCCGGCCTCGGTGCGCGGGGCGCTCCTGTCACAAGACGAAGCACAAGGACATGGCAATGATGGCTGATTTCAAGTCCGTGCGACAATTTCGGTAAGTGACATTCCGTAAGCAAATTTGAAAATGAGTGATTATAACCTTCATGGGGCGCTCTTAAAAGGGGTGATTTGGGGTTTACATAAAGGATTTCGATTCGTAATATCCATCGCATGGGAGCGCTCCCAAAAGCCGATTCGGCGATGAGACCGCAGCTTAAGGACGACGTACGGTTCGTCGAATGCCCCGACGGCGCCTACGTCCACAGCGACTACGGTGCGTGCACCCTGCGCGGGCGGCAGGCGTACGCATGGCTCACCCGGCTGGCCCCCGCGTTGACCGGCCGCCACACCCTCGCCGAGCTCACCGCCGACCTTCCCGGCGACCGGAAGGCCATGGTCGAGCGGCTGGTGGGGCAGCTCGCCGAGCAGCGGTTCGTGGTGGACGCCCGGCAGGCCCGGCCCCACGGGCTGACCGAGGCGGAGCTGCGGGCGTACGCGGAGGAGATCGCCTTCATCGGCTACGCGCTCGACTCGCCGGAGGAGCGCTTCGAACGGATCCGCACCGCCCGGCTGGTGCTGACCGGCGCGGGGCCGCTGCTGGAGGCGCTGGCCGGGGCGTGCGTCGGTTCGGGGTGGCGGCACGTCACGGTGATCAGCCCCGACCCCGAGCGGGTTCACCGGGTCGCGGACGCCGCACGCCGTGACAGCGCCCAAGAGTTCCGTACGCTCCCCTTCTCCCGCGACTTGCCGACGAACGCCGACGTCGTGCTCCAGGTGAGCGAGGACCCCGGCGAGCTGGTGACGACGGCCCGCGCCTGCGAGGCGGCCGGAATCGTGCTCGGACAGGCGCTCGTCGGCCCGGCGGAGGTCTGGATCAGCCAGGTGGGGCGGCCTTCGGAGACGGCGGCCGAGTCGGGCTGGCTCCGGCTCGCCGGGCTGCCCGCCGCGACCCCGGCACCGCCCGGAGAGGACCTGATGATCGGGCCGGTGCCCACGGTGGTCGCCGCGATCCTCGCCCTCGCCTGCTTCAGCCGCGTGACCGGGCTCGACCAGGGTCCGGAACGCGAGCTTGTACGCGTGGACCTGCGCTCGCTCGACACGCTTACACACCGGTTCCTGGCCCACCCGCGCGCCGCCACCGCCGCCCCTCGGCCTCAGATCCTTGGGTCTGTCGAAGAGCTGACGGAGGCGCTGGCAGCCCTGAAGGCAGCCGCGCCCGCCCACGCCGCCACACGCGCCCAGGAAAGCTCGCCCGCCCAGCAAGGCTCGCTCGCTCACGACGCGGTGCCCGCCCGGGATGTGGCCTCTGCCGATGCCGGGAGTGCCGTCGCGGAGAAGGCGGTGGCGGCCGTCGAGGCGGACGAGCTGCTCGCCCTCATATCCGAGCTGGTCGACCCCCGGCTGGGTGTGCTCGGGCTGCTCGACGAGCAGGCGCTGGCGCAGTCGCCGCTGGCGGTGTGCCGGGCGGTCGTGTCCGATCCATTCGGAGTGCAGCCCGGCTGGGCGCCGGCGCGGCAGGCGTTCGGCTGGGGCCCCGATCAGCGGACGGCCCGGCTGCGCTGCCTGCTCGCCGCCCTCGCCACGTACGGCGTACCCGCCCGGAACGAACAGGGCGTGGAGCTGCCGGACGGCCGGCCGCGCACCGTGCGGGCCGCCGACCTCGGTCTTCCGAGCCGGCCGAGCGGAACCGCCGCCGGCCTCGGCGCCCCCACGGACCCGCACCCCGCCCCGAGCACCCAGCACCCACCGGTCGGAACCGGTGCCGGGCTGAGCTGGACGGAGGCGCTGGCTGCCGGCCTGCGGTCCCACTGCGAGCGGCTTCTGCGCGACCACCTCTCGAACGACTCCCCGTCCTCGCCGATCGATCCCCCGCAGGACCCGGAGGCCGCGGCGTTACTGCGGCAGCTCACGCTCGCAGGGGAGACCCCGGACATCCACGACAGCACCGCCGTCCTCGGCGTACCCGCCGTGACCCTGACGGTCCCCGGCCAGGAGGCGCTCGTGTCCGCCGCCCCCACGCTCACCGACGCGATCCGCGACGGCCTGGAACGGCTGCTGCTCCGCTGGCAGTCCAGGGCTCCCGGGCAGCACGCGTACGGGCGGCTCCACCCTCTCTGGCCACCGGGCGGCGACCCGGCGCAGGCCGTGAGCACGATGACCGCCGCGCTGCGGCGCCTGGGCAAGACGCCGGTGGCGGTGCCGCTGCACGGCGACTCCGAGGTGTCCAGGCGGCTGCCGTTCGTCGCCCGAATCGTCCTCCTCGATGACTGAGGCCCCCATCGCCACGGTCCCGCCCGCCGCGGACCCGGACCTGGTGACCGTCCTGGGCGAGGGACGCCTGCACACGGCGATCAGGCAGGCGCTCGCGGCCGAGCCGTCCGGCGGGGCGATCGTGGTGGCGAGCGACGCCGACGACGTGCGGCCGTACCCGGCGGTGGCCAGGCGGGCGGCGGAGCGGGGCGTGCCGTGGCTGCCGGTACGTGTCGAGGCCGGCTGGGCGCTGATAGGCCCGTCCGTGCGTCCAGGACGGCCCGGCTGCCCGACCTGCGTGGCGCGCCGGCGCGCGGGCAACCGGCCGGACGCCCTGGCCCGCGACGCCCTGCGCGCGAAGTGGGCCGCCGACCTCGACTCCCGGCCGACGACGCTGCTCACCCCGCTGGTGTCGCGCACGATCGCCGCGCTGGTCGCCGACGAGGTACGCAGGCTGCGGCACGACCCCGGTGCGGCGCGCACGGCAGGAGCCTTGCTGAAGGTGCGCCTGCCGACCGGCGCGGTGCGCCGCCATGCGTTCCTGCCCGACCCGCTGTGCCCCGACTGCGGCACGCGCACGGACGACGGCCCGCACGCAGGACGGTACGTCCCGCGCCCCGCCCCCAAGCCGGACCCGAACACGTTCCGGGTCGGCGACATCACCGGCAGAGGAGACGAGCTGGAACGGCTCTTCGTGGACGCGGAGACCGGCATCGTGCAGGCGGTCGTGACCCAGGAGCGCGGCGGCGGCCCGATGGCGGTGGCCAGGCTCAGCCCGTCCCGCACCGAGCACGAGAGCCACCACGGCTACGGCCGCAGCGACGACTTCGCCTCCGCGCGGGCCACCGCCATCGCCGAGGCGCTGGAGCGCATCGCCGGCATCCATCCGCGCGGCAGGCGCACCACCGTGCGCGCCGCGTACGCCGACATCGCCGGCCACGCGCTCGACCCGCGCACGCTCGGCCTCTACCCGGACGGCTGGTACGGCCGGCCCGGCTTCCTGTTCACCCGCTTCGACCCGGAACGCCCGACGACCTGGGTGTGGGCGTACTCGTTCGGCAGGGACGAGCCCATCCTCGTCCCCGAGAGCTACGCCTTCTTCGGCCCGCGCCCGCGCGACGACCTCGGCTTCGCCTACGAGTGCTCCAACGGCTGCGCGCTCGGCGGCCACCCGGCGGAGGCCATCCTGTACGGGCTGCTGGAGGTGGCCGAGCGCGACGCGGCCCTGGCCACCTGGTACGCCCGCCTGCCCATCCCGCGGGTGGACCTCGGCTCGGCGGCCGACCGCCGCATCCCGATGCTCGCCCAGCGGGTACGGGACCGGCTCGGCTACGACGTGCACGCGTTCGCCGCGCTGATGGAGCAGCGGGTGCCGGTGTTCTGGGTGATGGCCGTGGACGCGGTGGGCGGGCCCGACCGGCCGTACGCGCTGTGCGGCTCCGCCTCGCATCTCGACCCGGAACGGGCGCTGCGCCGGGCGCTCGAGGACCTGAGCCCCATGCTGGCCGGCCACCTCGAACGCTACGACCCCGCGACGTCGGCGCGGCTGGTCGCCGACTCCGAGCAGGTGCGGCTGCTGGAGGATCACCCGCTCACCTACGCACACCCGGACGCGTTCGGCAGGCTGGCGTTCCTGCCGCTTGACGGGCCCGCGCTCTCGCTGCGGGAGGTGGCGGAACGCGCCGCCTGGCCCCGGCACGACGACCTCTGCGCGGACGTGGCCGAACTGGCCGGACGCTACCTGGCGACCGGCCTCGACGTGATCGCCGTGGACATCACCTCGCCCGAGGCGCGGGCGGCCGGCATGTACGCGGCGAAGGTCATCGTGCCGGGGACGGTCTCCATGACGTTCGGGCACCGCTACCGGCGCGTCCACGACCTGCCGCGGCTGCTGGCCCTGCCCCGGCTGCTCGGCCACCGGGACCGCGACCTGCGTCCGGACGAGCTGAACCCGTACCCGCACCCGTTCCCATGACCGGCCACGACAGCAAGGAAGGCAGAGCCCGCGTGCACACGACCACGGCGGCCGGGGCGGCCACGAGCCGGTACCTGGACGCCATGCGGAACAGAGGCCCGCTCGACATCGACTGGTCCTCCGCCCCGACCCGGCACAAGCGCTACCCGGGCGCGGAACGCGTGCGGCTTCCCTGGGCCGCCGCCCCCTCGACGTCCGGCCCCGGCCTGCTGGGCGAGCTGCTGCGGGACCTGCTCGGCGTGACCAGGGTCGTCTGGTCCCATCACCTCGGCGACGGCGGCGAGCCGCTGGGGCGGCCTCCGATGCTGCTCACGGGGCGTCCCGCGCCGTCGGGGGGAGGGCTCCATCCGATCGAGGCGTACGTGGCCGCCCGCGAGCCGCACCTGCCCGCCGCCCTGTACCACTACGACCCGGTCCGCCACGTGCTGGAGCGCGTCCGGGACGGCGACCACGTCCCGGCGCTCACCGGTCTCCTCGGCGGCGCGCCGTCCGACGTGGTGATCGTGCTGTCGGCGGTGTTCTGGCGGTCGATGTTCAAGTACGGCGACTTCGCCTACCGGCTCATCTGCCAGGAGACCGGCGTGCTCATCGCGCAGGCGCTGGCTCTGGGGGAGCGGCTGGGCGTGACCGGCGGGGCGCAGCTGTGCTTCCCCGACGGCGAGGTGAATCGGCTGCTCGGCCTGGACGGCACCCGCGAATCGGCCATGGCCGCCCTCACCCTGTCCCTTCCGGAAACATCGCTCGAGGAAACGCGATCCCACCGCCCCGCATCGGCGTCTCCGGAGGGGGCCGGTGTCACACAGCCGCCGGGTTCCGCGCGGTCGTCCCCCTCCCGCGCCGCCGAGCCACTGACGCCGGAACAGCTCATCGCGCGACCGGTGGCGAGCGAGAACCGGCCCCTTCCCCGTGCCATGCCCTCCGGCGGCCTGGCCGCGACCCTGCACCGGGCCTGCACGCGCATGCCCTCGCAGGCCGCCGCCCCGGACCGGCCGCAGCCGCCGGCGAGCACGGCCCGCACCATCGCGGCCCCAGAGCCCGCACCCCTGCTCCACCTGACCGCGGGTGTCGCGCGCCGCGCCTCGCCGCTCGCCGGGTACCGCCCGGTCCCGATGCCGGGGGGCGCGCTCGGCGCGGTGCTGGCGGCGGCCTGCGCCGGTTACCCGTCCGACCTGCCGGGCACGGAGAAGAGCCCGGCGGCGACGGCCCTGTACGTCCTGTCTCTCCGGGTGGACGGCCTGCCCCGCGCCGCGTACTGGTACGACCCGGCGAACCACGCCCTGCACCGGCCGTTCACCGAAGCCCCGATCGACGCCGTGACCACCGGCCGCCTGCTGCCCAACACGCGGGTGGCGCTGCGCGGAGCCGCCGCCGTGCTGATCCCCGTGGGCGACCCGCTGGCGGGCGCGCCCGCGTTCGGCGACCGCTGGTACCGCATGCAGCAGATGGAGGCGGGCCTGATCGCCCAGCGGGCCACGCTGGCCGCCACCGCGCTGGGCCTGGCCGCCCGCATCCACTCCGACGGCGCGAACGAGACCACCGACGAGGTGCTCGGCCTGGGGGACGGCCCGCTGCGGAGCCTGTCCTTCCTGGTCATGGGCACCCCACCGACCGGCGGGCCCCTGGTGACCCGCCCGATTCCCGGCCCGGTCGACGAGGAGGTGATGCCCTGCCCGACGACGGCGTGACCTGTTCAGACGCACCCGAAAGATCACAGACAGGAGATGCACATGTCCGAGAACCTCAAGCTCGACCTGCGTGGCCTGGAGGTCGACTCGATCGACGTCGTGTCGGCCGACTCCATCGTGGCCGAGGGCCACGGCACCGTCGAGACCGGTGCCTCCTCCTCGCCGGGCTACTGCTCGTCGTACCTGACGGCCATGAGCTGCTGGGCTCCCGAGTTCTAAGAGCCGCATCGGCCGACCGGTGGAGCCCGAAGCGGCCACCGGGACGATGAGCAAGGCCGAGGGCGCTCGTGCCGTGGGCGCCCTCGGCCCCTGACGAACCCTTCCGAGGAGCGCGTTTCATTGACCCAGATAGCGCACGCCGTCCCCGTCGTGGGGGACGGCGCCCCTTCCGAGCTCGCCGTCCCCGATTATGCACTGTCGCCGATTTTCGCCGTCCGCGTCGCCGGACTGCCGGTGGCGGGCCTCGACCGGATGCGGTGCACCCGTACGTGGCGGCTGGTGGACGAGCTGACGGACGTCACCGCCCGGCTGCGGCGGGAGGGCGCTGAGCTGTCCGATCCGCTGCACGAGGTGATCGGCGGCACCGCTCCAGGCCCGCTGCGTGCCGCGCTGGTGGCGCTGCGCCGCGCGGTGTTCGCGGGACGTCACCCGAGCGGGCGGGCCGCGTCGGCGGAGGTGCTCGCCGCGCTGCCGGCGGGCCTGGCCGCCAGGGTCGGCGCGTGGACGGCCCTGCGCCGGCGCGCCGATGAGCTGCGCGCCGCGCTCCCCGACGTCATCACCGAGGAGACGCGCGAGAAGACGGCCGTGCTGCGCGAGGCGGTGTCGGACGCCGGGTTCCGCCACAGCCTCGCCCAGGGCAGCGCCGTGCTCTCGGAACGACTCGAAGCCTGGCTCGCCGGGCCCGCCGAGCGGCCGCCGCAGCGGCAGGAGCTGCTGCGGCTGGCCCGCTACCTGGCGAGGGCGAGCGTCAAGACGAGCCCGTACGCGACGTTCACGCTCAGCGGGCTGGGCCGGTGGGAAACGGACGGGCCGGCCGTGGCCACGGACGGCGAGCCGTCCTGGCTGCTCATGGCCGAGCTCGACCGGGCGGTCCTGCGCCCGCTGTGGGCTGTGCTGACCCGGCATCGGCGGGTACGCCTGCGGGCCAGGCTCCGAGTCAACCCCTCCGCCGCCGACGACGGCGAACGCATCTGGTTCCTCAGCCCCGGGCATGGCGAGCCGCTGTCGTCGGTGCCCGCGACCCCGCAGGTGCGCCAGGCGCTGCAGTGGGTGCGCGAGCGGTCCGACGCCACCCTCGCCGCCGCTCCCGGCATCGAGCCGCTGGCCGAGGCGGGGCTGCTGGAGTACGTGCCGCCGTACGACGAGCAGGGCTCAGACCCGCTGGGGGAGCTGGCGTCGTGGCTGGCGGCCGACGATCCCGCGCCGTACACGCTCGCCGTGACCCGCGTCGCCGAAGCCCTGCGCGCAGCTCGTCCATCCGACGAGAGGACCGCCGAGACCGTACGGGCCGCGCTCCGCGAGGTGCTGCCCCCGGGGCCGTCCCTGCCCGAGAAGAACCTGCTCTGGCACAGCGCCGTCATCCCCGGCGTGGCCGGGCGGCTCAACGCCACCGCCTGGCGCGGCGTCTGCGACGACCTCAACGCGCTGCGCGGGCTGCTCGGCCTGTTCGACCCCGACCTGCCCGTCAAGATCGCCGCCGCCGCGTACTTCGCGGACCGGTACGGCGCCACGAGCCGCCTGCACGCCATGGCCCTCTACCGCGACATCCACAGCGGCGCGCCGGGCGCGGGCGGCGAGCTGCTGCGCAGCATGCTGCGCGACCCGGTCGCCGGCACCCGCGCCCTGCCGGACACCGACCCGCCGCCCGGCCTGACCCGCCTCACCGAGCTGCGGCGCGGCTTCTGGGAACGCCTCGGCGCGGGCCCCGCCGCCGAGGAGACGAGCCCGGTGGTCGATCTGACGGCCGCCCGCCTGGCGGGCCTGGCGGAGACCTGGCCGAGCTTCGTCCGGCCGCCCGGCTCCATCTGCTGTTACGTGCAGGCGGTGCCCGGCCCGGACGGCGTGCGCGCCGTCGTCAACTCGATCTCCGCCGGGTACGGGCGCGGCCTGTCCCGGCTGCACCGCCTGGTCACGCTGGCCGGCGGCGACGCGCCGCCCGTCGCGGACCTGCGGGCCGCGCAGGGCGACGTCATGGTGGCCGAGTGCCGCGGCCTCGTCGGCGGCGGGCTCAACGTCCGGCCCGCCACGGCCGACCTCGCGCTCGACCACCCGTTCACCGCCCCGGACGCGCACCTCCCTGCGGTCACCCCGGCCGAGCTCACCGTCGCCTACGACCGCGAGCACGACCGCCTGACCCTGCTGGACGGCGCCGGACGCCCGGTCAGGCCCGTGCACCTGGGCATGACCGCCCAGTACTGGCTGCCGCCGTGGCTGCAGTTCCTCATCCGCGTGTTCGGCGAGCCGTCCACGGCGATGGTGCCCGGCTGGGTGTTCCGCACCGGCGGCGAGCCGCCGGAGGAGGGCACGGTGGAGCGCTGGCCCCGCATGGACGTCGGCCGCGTCACGGTCGCGCGGGCGACCTGGCGGATGCGGGCCGGGGCGTTCCCGGTGCCGGCCAAGGGGGAGAGCGAGGCCGCCTACCTGCCCAGGCTGGCCGGATGGCTGGCCGGGCACGGGCTGCCGCGCCGCTTCTTCGCCAGAGTCGTCGATCTGGGTCAGGGCCTGCTCGCGGGGCTGCTCAGCAAGGATCGCAAGCCCATGTACGTGGACGTCACCGACCTGCTGCTGCTGACCGGCTTCCTCCGCACGCTGCGCGACCCCCGCGCGCTGCTGGTGCTCGAAGAGGCCCTGCCCGACCCCGCGCAGGCGCCCCGCTACGGCGATGACGCCCGCGTCACCGAGTACATCATCCAGCTCTCCTCCAGGCCGGCGTCATGACCGCGGTCCAGCAGCACGCGAGCGACCCGGGCAACCGCATCGAGAACCGCTGGGTCAGCGCGCACCTGTTCCACTTCGGCGACCTCGACCCGCTGATCACCGGCGTGGTCGATCCGGTGACGCGGGAGCTGGTGGCCGACGGCACCATCCGCCGCGCCTTCTTCCTGCGGTATTGGGAGGGCGGCCAGCACGTACGGCTGCGCCTGGAGGTGCCCGACCCCGCCCGGCACCAGCGCGTCCGCGATCTCGTACGCGCGCGGGCGGAGGCGTACTTCGCCCGCCATCCGTCCCCCGAGGTGGACCCCGGCACCTACCGCGCGTTCGCCGCCGCCATGGCCAGCGGCGAGCGGCGTACGGACTACGACGACCGGCTCCACCCGCCGGGCACGGTGGCGTTCATCGGCTACCGGCCCGAGTACGAGGCGTACGGCGGCCCCGCCTGCGTGGCCGCCGCGGAACGGCACTTCGCCGTGTCGAGCAGCCTCGCACTCGACGTGCTGCGCGCCGGCACCGACATGGGCCGCCGCACGGCGATCGGGCTGGCCGCGCTGACCATGGCGATCGCCGCCTACGAGCCCGACCTGCCCTCCGCCGCCCACCGCCTCGCCACCGCCGCCAGCGGCCGGGCGCCCTCCTCGGGCGAGCGCCCTTCTTCCTCCGAGCGCCCGGCCGTCACGCCCTCCCGCGCCGGGCCGTCGATGGAGGCCATGGAGGAGGACTGGCGGCGGCGGGAAAAGGCGCTGGTCAGCCAGACCCGGAGGCTGTGGCACGACCCGGAGTCGGCAGGCGGCCTGCTGGCGGCGTGGGCGTCGTCGGTGCGCGCCCTGCGCGACGAGCTCGACGTGCTCCACGCGGAGGGCCACTGCAACCCCGCCGACCCGGGCTCGCCGCACGCGTCCCTCGCCGTGGCCGCGCCGCCGGATCGGCGCACGGTCGCGCTGATCCTGATGCGCTGCGTCCACCTGTTCCACAACCGGCTGGGGCTGCGCGCCGGAGCCGAGCAGCACACGACGTTCCTGGCGGGCCGCGCGGTCGCCGCGCTCGCCGACTCCCGGAGGTGGTCACCATGAGCAGCACGCCCGCCTGGCACTGCGTCCACGTCTACTACCACGATTCCGCCAAGGACGGCCTGCTGCTGGACGCGGTGCGCCCGCTGCTCGACGGCCTGCGCGGCGAGATCGAGGCGGCGTACGTGCTGCGTCACTGGCGGCAGGGCCCGCACCTGCGGATCAACGTCAAGGCGGCGCCCGCCGTCTGGCGGGAGGTGGTGCGCCCGCGCGTGGACGAGGTCATCGGCGCGTACCTGCGCGAACACCCCTCCACGGCCGCGCTCGACCCGCAGGAGAGCCTGCCCAGGCACCGGCTGCTCGCCATGCGGGAGCAGGAGCGCGGCCCGCTCACGCCGTGGCCGCCGGACAACTCCATCCGCGAGGAGCCGTACGACTCCCGCCGCCACGTACTGAACACCGATGAGGAGGCGGAGCTGCTCGCCGCCTTCTACGTGGACGCCACGCCGCTGCTGTTCGACATGCTGGAGCACGTCCGCGCGGGTCACGACGGCAAGACCGGGCTGGCGCTGAGCCTGATGCTGACGATCGCGCACACCTCCCAGCGCATCGACCGCAGCTACCTGTCGTTCCGGATGCACGCCGAGGGCTACCTCACGTGGGCGGCCGACCCCGGCGCCGCCCGCGCGTCGTTCGACCGCGCCTTCCAGGAGCGGCGCGAGGCGCTGACGCGGCGCGTGCGCGACGTCGTCGCCTGCCTCGACGACCCGGCAGCGCCGCCGGTGCCGTTCGTGCGGGAGTGGGCGGCGCTGCTGGACCGCTACCGGCCGGTGATCGCGGAGATGCTGGAGGACGGGCGGCTGGTCCAGCCGGTGCTGGAGCCGGGGCAGGCGTTCACGTCCCGGCCAGGCGAGCCGACCGCGCCGCAGCGCGAGCCGACCGAGCTGCAGCGCCTGGTCTTCGACAACCCGGCCTATCATGCGGAGATCTTCGCCAGCCCGGCGTTCCGGCGGTATCGGGTGCTGCTCAACTACACGTACCTGCACCTGACCCGGCTCGGGCTCACCCCGCTCGACCGCTTCAGAACCTGCCACCTGCTGGCCAACGCGGTGGAGGACGTCTACGGCCTGTCGGGCCTGGACGCGCTGCGCCGCTTCGCCTCGGCCGCGACGTAAGCCGGGCGGAAACACCGCTGTCCGGCCGGGACGATGCCCGGCCGGACAGCGGATGTCGCCGGCGGGGTTCGAGGCGCCCGGGTCGGAGTCCGACCGGGCGGCGGCCGAGCCGGCCGCACGCTTCGGCACCGGCGGCCCCGACATGATCTTCCTGGTGACGGCCAGGACCGGCACCGTCGACGACGACGTGGCCGCTGACGGCCGCGCTGGCCGAGCGGGTGGCGCGATGACGGTGCTGCTCCTCCTGCTCGCCGGTCGCGCCGAAGCCGTGACCGCCGTGCTCCTCCACCCGCAGCGGCACCGGCAGGCCGGAGGACGTGGTCGCCTGCAGGCGGGCGGCCATCTTCCCCGGCTGCCACGGCGGCACCCGCGGGTTGCGCCGCCCGGTGGTCAGCAGCACGGCCGGATAGGGCACGCCGTCCTCGACGCGGAGGTAGGCGTCGGCGGCCAGCAGCCCGCGCAGGCCCTCCTCGGTGGCGACGCTGCCGTACTCCGGCACGTTGACCGGCCCGTTCTCGCTGAACTCGATCCGCGCGGTGTCGACCGCCGGCACCTGCAGCACCATGGCGGCCCACAGGTCCGGCCTGCGCACCAGCGCGCCGCCGGCGGGGATGCCGCCCGCGCTGACCCCCTGGCCCGCCAGCCGTCCAGGGCGGGTGTAGCCGAGCGCGATGAGGTGCTCGGGCACGAACCAGTCGATGGCGTGGTGCGCCGCACCGGGCACGGTGTCCGGGTCGAACAGCACCCTGGTGGTCCCGCCGGGCTCGCGCACCGCCGGCGCCGCCACCCGGGCGTCCGGTTCGCGTACCAGGGAGAAGACGCTGTCGCCCACCGGTGTGAAGCCCGAATACCGCGCGAGCGCGCCGCCCAGCTCGCGGATCCTGGCCAGCAGCTCCTCCCGGCCCGGCAGGGCGTCCAGGTGCGCGCGGGCATGGGCGGCCTGGCCGTCGAGCCGGCCGTGGAACTCCTCGCCCTCGGCCTCCATCCACCGGTAGGGGTCGCCGATCGTGACGCCGTGGAGAACGTCGCGCACCACGTCGACGCGGGCGCTCGGGATTCCGGTCATCACATGATCTTGGGCGGCGCCGAGCAGCGCGAACCATGCGAGGTCGGCTGCGACGGCGAGCTCCGCGTTCGAGCTCGGAGACCGTGACGGCCGCCGCCGGCCACCGGAGGAACACCTACCGGAACATGGCGGGCGGCCCGTTCGTCATCAGAGTGTGACCGCATTCCGGGAACTCGACGAGCAACTTCGCGAAGCGTCCGCCCGCATGCACCGCGCCGACCACGTCCGGCGCCTGCGCGCGAGCATCGGGCAGCAGATCACGGACGTCCGCGCCACCCTGAAGGACCTGGAGCTCTCGCTGGCCAAGGAGGAGCGGGACGTCGCCCGGCTGGAAGGCGGGCTGTCCTCCGTCCTCGCCCGCCTGCTGGGCAACCGCGAGGAGCGCCTGGAACGCGAGCGCGCCGAGGCGCTGGTGGCCAGGGAACGCGTGGACGGCCACCGGGCCCGGCTCGCACAGCTCGAGGCCGACGCGGCGGCGGCCGCCGCGGAGCTGGCCGCGCTCGCCTCCGCCTCCCGCGACCGCGCCCGGCTGCTGGCGGAGAAGGAGCGCCAACTCATCCGGAGCGGCGATCCGATCGCGCGGGAGCTGGCCGACCTCGGCGCCGCGCTCGACAAGGTGGAAGCGGACCTGCGCGAGTGCGAGGAGGCCCGCCATGCCGGTCGCGGCGCCCACCAGGCCCTCGACGTCGTGCTCGGCCACCTCGACTCCGCGAAGAACGCCTCCACCTTCGACGTGCTCGGCGGCGGCCTGCTCTTCGACGCCTACGAACACGGCAAGCTCAGCAGCGCCGACAAGGCCGCCTGGCAGGCGCAGCGGGCCCTCGACGTGTTCGCCCGCGAACTGGCCGATGTCGGCGTCACGGCCCGGCCGGTGATGCCCAAGGTGGACAAGAGCTGGTTCGTGGACGTCTTCCTGGACAACATCATCTTCGACCTGATCAAGCATCAGCGCATCGAGAAGACCAGGACCGGGGTGAAGCAGCTGCTGGCGTGGACCCGCGACACCATGGCGTACCTGGAGCAGCGCCGTACCGAGCTGGCGGCCGAGCGCTCCCGGTTACTGACCCGTCGCAGAGAGCTCCTGAGCCCCGCCTGACCCCTCACCGAAGACGGCACCAAGGTCGATCCGGCCGCCATCGCAATGAGCCTGCCCTGCGTCCGCGCGCTCCGGGCCGTCGCCGTTTACCCCTGCGGCTTGCGCCAGATGATGCTGTAACGGAACAGAACGTGACGGCGGTACTCGGAGCCGGGCAGCACCTCGGCGGCCAACGCCCGCATCTGCGCGAAGGTCACCGGCGGCGGCCACACCGTGGGCGACGGATGCTCCCACTCGCCTTTCAGAGCGCGATGGACCCTGCCGACGACGACCCCGGCGAGGTCGCGCGGCAGATCCTTCGGCATGGTGCTCCGTGCCACCCCGACGATGGCCAGGACACCGCCGGGGCGGAGGAGATCCCGCATGCGGGCCAACCCGGTCGCGGCGTCCATGTGGTGCAACGTGGCCACGGACGCGATGAAGTCGAATGAGGCGGGCTCGAAGGGATACGTGAGGAGATCGCCGACGATGTAGTCGACGTCGTCCGGGTGCTCGCGGGCTTGCTCGATACTGTGTTCGTGCAGGTCGATGCCTGTGACGTGCGGCACGGCCCGGCGGAGCTCGCGGGCGAGCATGCCCTCGCCGCAACCGACGTCGAGGGCATGTTTGGCACCATCGGGGACCGCGCCCAGAATGCGGGGGTGGTAGTGGATATTGTGATTCCACCGCCTGCTGGTCTTCTCCGTCATGTGATCAGTCTGCGGGACCTGCCACGCGCCCGCGGGCACGAACGTGAACCTCGTCGTCCCGGCCGCGATCGTCAGCTCGGACCCGCAACGCGGTAATCGCCACGGGGGCGAACGCCCACCCGCGTCACTCTCGCCGGCCGGCCTGCGCATGCGCGAAGGCCTCCAGGCCGGCGCTCTCGACTTGCCGATGCCCGTGCTCATCGCGCTTGGCCCGCAACCTCCCTCTCGCACTTGCGAGGAAGAATCGGTGACAGGCTACGTTTCCTCGCCCTCGAATCCACGAGCCCCAGGTGCCGGTGCGTGGTGGCTCTGGTACGTGCGCAGCCGGGCTTCAGCGTGCTTGCGGAAGGCGGTGACCAGGCGATTGCGGTCGCCGGCGCGGGTGGCAAGGACGACGACCTGGCTCGGCTCGACGCCGCGCAGCGTGCCTTCCGCACCCGCTCCCGGATGCTCTCCCGCCACAGCCTCCTGAGCAGCCACCCGCACCGGATCCCCGTTCGGGCTCGACAGCTCCGCCTTCACCGGCCGCAACTCCTCCGGATCCATCCGCGACATCAAACTCCAGTGTGGTCTTCCTGTTCGGCGGCATCTGGGCTTCCTCCGTCTCGTCCGGCTGGAGCGCCCGCTTGGCGTCCACCCCTCCGATCGCGTCCTGGCAGGCGGCGTTCATGAGCCACCGAATGTGCGCGCCACCGGCCAGGTGAGGCGGAACGGCGAATCACTCCAGGTGGATGAGACGCACGCCAGGTCTCGTGAGGGGACGACCCGCTCCGCGTGCCGTCTCGGGGGAGGCTGCGCCTGCCCCGAGAACCTCGCGCACACCGTTGCCGGAAGATCACTGTGAGCTACTTGCGGGAATTCTGCCTTCTCGCAAGTAGCTCCAGAGCATCGAACGTGCAACGGATCAGATTTTCTGATTTCTATTTTCTAGAAAATAGAAAATGGTAAGCTGGTCGGGTGACTCTGGAGATGGCCTCGGTGACTGTCTGTGCTCACGCGAGAAGGCGGATCATCGTCCGCCATGTCTCCGGTCTCTTCTGTCAGCAGTGCCCGCTGGCCTCGTGGCCGCCGCCTGCGCCAACGCGGGCCGGGCGCTCACCCATCCAACGGCACCGCGCGGCGCGGCACACCGGGGCTCCCCGCGCGACGGCCACCGCGCGCAGCGCGGCGGTGCGGTGGCATCGGCAAGCGGTCCTTTCCTCGCCCTCCCTGGGGGCTACGACGACACAGCGGAGGGTGAGGCCATGACGGGTGGGCCGGCGCGATTCGGTGGGCGAGAGGATGTCGCCCTGGTGATGGTCCTGGACTGCGCCGACCTCGATCGGTCGGCGGTGTTCTGGTGCGGGGTGCTCGAGTACGCCGCCGCGCCGGACGCGAACGCGCGCTACCGGGCGCTGCAACCGCCTGGCGGGAACGGCGTCGAGCTGCTTTTGCAGCGGGTTCCTGAGCCGAAGACGGCCAAGAACCGGATGCATCTGGACCTGCGCGTACCTGATGTGGAGGCGGAGGTGGCCCGGCTGGTGGCCCTGGGGGCGCGGCGCGTCACCGACGAGCCCATCGCGGAGGACGGCTGGACCTGGTACGTGCTCGCCGACCCCGACGGCAACGAGTTCTGCGTGTTGCAGCAGCCGAAGAAGCCCACGGATGGCGATCATGGCGACTAGCGCTCAAACCCAGGGCTTCGCATCGGTGCCTTTGCCCGTCCCGTTCCCGGAAAACCGCCAGTTGACGTGAGAGAGCGAGACCAGTGACCTTCCCCGAGACCAACGGCGAACCGCTGATCCCTGAGGCCGCCGCCCGCCGGCAGGCCGGTAAAGACGTCATCGTCACGCCGTGCAAGCACTGTGGGTCGCCGATCGAACAGCGGCGGGGGAGAGGGCGGCCGAAGTCGTACTGCCCGGAAAAGGACTGCCAGGCGGCGGCTAAGCGGGAACGCGAGCTGCGGCGGGCCACCCCCGGGCTTGAGGGGGCCCTGGCCAGGGCCGAGCAGCTGTACGAGCGCATGGAGGCCGGATTGGCGGCGGCGATCGAACCGCTGGCCAAAGCCCTGGCCGAGGAGCTGAGCCCGGCCGGGGTCGAGGCCAAGATCAGCGCGGTGCAGGCCGAGGCGCACACGCGGGTGGCGATCGCGCGTACGGAGCGGGAGCAGGCGTTCGAGCAGGTACGCCTGGCACGCGAGGCGGCCGAGCACGCCCGGCGGCAGACGGCGGAGATGCGCAAGCGGCTCGAGGAGGCCGAGAACGAGCGGGACACCGCGCTCGGCGACGCCGAACGGGCACGCGAGCAGGCGCTGGCGGCCCTGCGGGAGGCTGCCAGCACCGAACGCCAGGCGCTCCAGGCGGCCGAGGAGGCCAAGCGGCGGGCCGACCTGGCCGAGCGGCGCGCTGAGGAGGCGCTGCGGGAAGCGGAGCTGAACGCGCTGGCCAGGGACCAGGCCGTTCAGGAGCTGGCGGAACGGGTCGAGCTGGCCAACCAGAAGATCGCCGCAGCGCAGGCCCAGGCCGCCGAGGCCGAGGAACGTGCGCGAGCCGAGATCGAGCGGATCAGGGAGGAAGCGCAGGCGGAGATCCAGGCGGCCAGGGAAGAGGCCGAAACGCAGGTCGCGCAGGCGCGGGAGGCGGCGGACGCCCAGGTCGAGCGGGCCAAGGAGGAGGCGGAGGCGCAGGTCGTCCGGGCCAAGGAGGACGCCGCGCTGGCGCGCAAGGAGCGCGACCGCGCACGGAAGGAGGCGGCGGCGGCCGTACGGGAGCGCGAGCGTGCCGAGCGGGAGGCCGTCGGTGCGAAGGCCCGGGAAGAGGTGGCGGCGCAGGAACGCGAGCGTGCCGTCGAACGTGCCGTCACCGCCGAGCGCACCGCCGCCGAGGCCGAGCGGGACCGGGCGGTGGCGCTGAAGGACGCCGCGCGGGCCACGGCTGAGGCCGAACGCCTGGCCGAGCGGCTCGCGACGCTGGAAGAGCAGACCGCGGCGGAGCTGGCACGCGAGCGGTCCCGCGCGGACGCGGCGGCCAGGGAACGCGACCAGGCGCAGGCGGAGCTGCGGTTGGAGCGGGCGCGGTTGGAGGATCTGCGGGCCGAGCTCGAGACGGTACGGAGCGAGGCGGCGCAACTGCGGGAACGCGCGGTGGCGGCGGAACTCCGGTCGTCATAAGGCGGCGGTCCTCGTGAGGCGGGCGTTGGTCGCCGGTCGGGCCGTCCCTCGCACCGCCGCTTCCGCATCGGCGCCACGTACTCCGTTCGGTGTAGTGCGTACCGCGAACGGAGCAGGGCGAAGTGACGGTCAACGGACGATGTGCCCCTGGCGCCGCCGGGCCTAGCGTCTCTCACCGAGATGATCGAAGCCCGACGGAGAGGAACCGTAATGAGGGAAGATCGTGTGCTCGCCGCGATCGCCGGACTCGGCCTGACCGCCGGTCTGCTCGCCACGGCGAGCGCGCCGGCCGGTGCCCAAGCGGCTCAAGCGGCCCGACCGGTCCAGGCGGCCCAGACGGGTCAGGCGGGTACGGCGAGTGAGGCGGCTGCGCCGAAGAAGCAGCGGCCGCCGAAGGGCGCCAGGGCGGTGGTGCAGGTCAGCCCGAACCCGACGACCAAGCGCGGCCAGGAGGTGACGATCACCGGGCACTGCGGCGGCGGCAAGGGGCTCAAGGCCGTGCTCGCCGGCCTGGACAGGAAGCATCCGGTGCTGCGGAACATCCGTATCGTCAAGGACGACCCGAAGGGGTTCGTGGCCAAGGCCACCCTCGACCGCAAGATCGGTAACGGTGTGGGCCCGGTAGCGCTCACCTCGCGGGAGCTGGAGGCGGTGCGGCTGGTGGCGCTCGGCCTGTGCAACACCGAGATCGCCGAGCGGCTGGTCATCAGCCCGCTCACCGCCAAGACCCACATCACGAGGGCCATCGCGAAGCTGGGCGTGCGTGACAGGGTGCAGCTCGTCATCCTGGCTTATGAGAGCGGTCTGGTACGCCCCGGCACCTGATCGGCCCTGCCACGCAAGGTTCAGCAGAGGTAGCTTGCGATGGTCTTCGACCGCCGGGCGTAGGCGATGGGTGGCGGGCGCCTCGGCGGTCGCGATCACGCCGCAGCGGAGAGGCTTCCTGCCGGCCACCGGTGTAGCGGAGTGCCATCTCATCGAGGTCGAGCCAATTCGCGCTGCCCTTGGCGGAGCCGAACGTGATCGCGACCGTGTCGGCGCCTTGCCGGAGCGGCACGCCGGCGTGGGCGGACTAGGTGCCGGTGCCGCGCGGCACACCGGAGCCGGCCTGGGCGGAGACGTCGAGCCTGTCGAGGTTGAGGAAGTTGGAGCCCATCTCCAGCCGGATCGTGTTGTGCCCATCGGCGAGGGTGACGCCGCCGAGCACGACCGTGTTCCAGGCGCCCCAGTCGCCGGTGGAGGAGAACGGCTGGGCGGCGGCCACCTCGGTGCCGTTGACGAGGACGCGGCGGGTGGCGTCGCCCGCTCCGGCGGCGTAGCGCAGGCGCAGCTCGTACGGCCCGGCCGAGGCCACGTTGACGTGGAAGGTGAGCGTCTGGTTCGCGTCGTTCCAGCCGGCGAGGTAGCCGCGTCCGCTGAAGCCGGGCCGGCTGCTCTCGGCTCCGATGCCGGACGGGCGCGCGTTCTCGGCCTCGTAGACGCCGTTCTCCGGCTGGAGCCCGGCGTTGCCGTCCGGCCGGACGATCTGGAGCAAGCTGACGGGGGCGGCGGCGGTCAGGCTCTGCAGGTACGTATCGGGTGCGGGCGCAGACCAGTCGGGGCCCACCAGGTTGTCGGCGGCGCGGCGGTGGGTCCACGCCTGGGTGGCGTTGCGCTGCAGGAAGGGCAGGTACTGGCGCTGGCCGTGCTCCTTGACCAGCGTGTCGAGCGCGCGGACCAGCCGTGCTTTGAAGCCGCCGCCGTCGTCGACGCCCTCGTGCAGCAGCGTGCCGCCGTTGGTGAGGTAGGTGGTGGCCCAGTCGGCCGCCGCGCGCGCGTCGTCCAGGTAGGAGTCCGCTCCGGTGACCTTGCGCAGCGCGGCGGCGGCGCTGATGTAGGTGCCGAAGTTGTAGGTGAAGTCCCACTTCACGAGCGTGCCGTCGTCCTGGATGTGGTCGTAGACGTGGCCGTCCTCCTGGAGGTTCTCCTTGATCCAGGCGAACAGGCCGCGCGCCCGCTCCAGGTAGCCCGCCTCGCCGGTGGCGGTGTAGAGCTTGGTGGCGGTGAGCACGGCGGGGGCGTTGGTGGCGACGTTCTTCTGGTCGCGTACGCTTCTGCGCCACCAGATGCCGCCGCCGTACGTCGCGTCGTGGAAGGCCCAGATCCGCTCGAACAGCTCGCGCGACCTGTCCAGGTACGCGGTGTTCCCGGTGATCTCGTACGCCCGCGCGCAGGCCAGCGCCCACCAGCCCAGGTCGTCGTTGAAGTCGTTGTCGAACGTCGGGTAGGCGGCGACGAAGCCCGCGTAGACGTCGTCGATCATCTTGCGGTACCTGGAGCTGCGGGTGCGCTCGTAGGCGTCCATGACCAGCTCCCACAGCTGGGCCTCCCACCAGAAGTCGGTGTAGAGGCCGTTCTCGGGGCCGTGCGCGTGCTCGTGGATGCGGTGGTCGCTGTTGGTGTAGAAGTACTTCTTCTGCGGGTCCCAGAAGGCCGCGACGAAGGCCGACATGGCCGCATCGGCGTCGCCCGGGACGGTTGCGGCGGCCGGGGCGGGCTGGAGCGGCTGGACGAGGGCTGCCGATAACACGACGCAGGCAGCCGCGAGGCGTGATCTCACCGGCGTGTCCTTGATCAGTCGAGGTCAGTTGAGGTTGTTGTCCTTGAGCACCCGGTCGCCCTCCTGCTGGGCCTGGGCGAGGGCCTGCTCGGCGCCGACCTTGCCCTCCAGGAAGAGCTGGAGGTTGGGGATGACGGACTCCTCCTCCATCGGCGGGTAGCCGGCGCAGGTGGGGCGGATCTCGGCGAACTCCAGCGTCTCCAGGATGGGCTTCCAGAACGGGTCGCCGGAGAAGAACGGATCCTGTGCGGCCTCGACGTTGCCGGGGATGTTCAGGCTGGTCTTGGCCCAGAGCATGGCGTTGTCCTTCTCGGCGGCCCACCACTTGATGAACTCCCAGGCGGCGTCCTGCTGCTTGGAGGCGCGCGGGATCACCAGGCCGAAGCCGCCCATGAGGCTGGCCTTGTCGCCCTGTGGCCCCGCAGGCGGCGGCACGATGCCGAAGTCGAGGTCCTTGCCGTACTTCTTGTACGTGGTGATGTTCCAGGGCCCGGTGAGGATCATGGAGACCTTGCCGGTGGCGAAGGCGTCGGTGCCCTCGCCGAGGCCCTTTTCGAAGCCGCTCTGGTAGACGCCGGCCTTGGCCATCCGGTCCCACAGGCCGAGCACCTGCCGGCCCTGCGGGCTGTTGAACGCGGTGCGCGAGCAGTCGTCGGTGACCATCTGCCCGCCGGCCTGGCGCAGGTACATGCTGAACAGGCCGGTGTCGTCCATGGACAGTCCCGCGCGGACGAGCTTGCCGCCCTCGCGCTTGGTCAGCTTCACCGCGGCCTGTTCCAGCTCGTCCCACGTGCGCGGCGGCTCGATGCCGGCCTCCTTCAGGTGGGCCTTGTTGTAGAACAGGGCGCGGGCGTCCACGGTGAGCGGCAGCCCGTACAGCTTGCCGTCGTGCGTCAGCTCGCGCACGGCCTCGCCGTAGAAGCGCTCCTTGGGGATGCCGTCCTTCGTCAGCAGGTCGTCGAGGGGGAGCAGCACGTTCTTGGGCGCGTAGCTCGCGGTGCGCCAGCGGTCCCAGAACATCACGTCGGGGGCCTGGCCGGAGGTGGAGGCGGTCAGGAACTTGGTGAGGATGTCCTCCTGGACGACGTACTCGACCTGGATCTTCGGGTGGGACTTGTTGAACGCCTCGGTCATCGTTCTGAACTGCTGCTCGCCCTCGCCGGACCAGTCGCCCCAGAACGTGAGCCGGACGACCCCGTCGGACGACGAGGAGGCGGTGCCCGAGGAGGCGCAGCCGGTGGTGATCACCGTCGCGACGGCGAGTGCGGCGGCCGCCAGCCGCCTGGTCAGGGTCGCGTGCATCGGCGGCTCATTCCTTTCGTGAAGACCTTGGTGAAAGATCGGTCATTGGAGGCCGGAGCCGGTGAAGGCGAGGCCTCGGGTGAGGTAGCGCTGCGCGAAGGCGAACAGCAGCAGGGTGGGCGCCATGGCGACGATCGAACCGGCCATGAGCGGCCCGTAGTCGGTCTGGTGGTTGAAGGAGAAGGCGGCCAGGCTCATCTGGATGGTGCTCATGTCGGGGTCGTTGAGCACGATGAGCGGCCAGAGGAAGCCGTTCCAGCCCGCCACGAACGTGAACACCGCGAGCGTGGCCAGCGCGGGCCGGCACAGCGGCAGGTAGATCTTCCAGAAGATGCGGAACTCGGGGCAGCCGTCCACGCGGGCGGCCTCGCCGAGGTCCTTGGGCAGGGAGAGGAAGAACTGCCGCATCATGAACACCGCGAACGCGCCGACCGCGCCGGGCAGGATGACCGCCCAGTACGTGTTCAGCAGCCCGATGCCGCCCTGCCCGGTGATGTCGTTGCCGCCCGCGAGCGGGATGCTGCGCACGATGAGGAACGACGGCACCAGCGTGACCACGGCGGGCACCATCATCGAGGCGAGCAGCAGCCGGAACAGCAGCTTGCTGCCGCGGAACGGCAGCCGCGCGAAGGCGTATCCGGCCATCGCGCCGAGCAGCAGGTTCGTGATGACACCGGCCACGGCGAGCAGCATCGAGTTCGCGAAGTGGCGGGCGAACGGCACCATGGTGAACGCCGTCCAGTAGTGCTCGAAGGTGATCGAGCCGGGCAGCCACGTGATCGGCAGCGAGATGATTTCGTTGTCGGGCTTGAGCGACGTGCTGAGCGACCAGAGGAACGGCAGCAGCATGAACAGCCCGACGACCGTGAGCACGATGTAGAACAGCGCGATCCTGATCCGCCTGGCGATGGTCATGTCTCGTCACTCCGATTGATCCGCATGTTGATCACGGTGACCGCCACGATGATGAGGAAGAGCGTGAACGCCTGCGCCGATGCGTAGCCCATCTGCAGCCGGTTGAAGGCGGTCTCGTAGATCTGGTAGACGGGCGTGAGCGTGGAGTTGCCCGGTCCGCCCTTGGTCATCACGTACGCCTGGTCGAAGAGCTGGAAGGCGCCGATCAGCGACAGGGTCGTGACGAACAGCGTGGTCAGCCGGAGCTGCGGCCAGGTGACGTGGGCGAACGTCGCCCAGCGGCCCGCGCCGTCCAGCGCGGCGGCCTCGTACAGGTGCTTGGGGATGTTCTGCAGGCCGGCGAGGTAGATCAGCATGTTGGAGCCGACGCCCTGCCAGAGCGTGACGATCACGATGGAGAGCATGGCCGTGCTGCTGTCGCCCAGCCACGCGGGTCCGGGGATGCCGAAGAAGCCGAGGATCTCGTTGACCGGCCCGTAGTGGCTGTTGAGCATCCAGGTCCACACGGTCGCGGCGGCGACCGGGGAGGTCACGACCGGGATGTAGTAGACGGTGCGGAAGACGCCCATCGCCGGCAGTTTGCTGTTGAGCGCCACCGCGAGCAGCAGCGAGGCGGCGATCATCAGCGGTACGAACATCGCGCAGTAGAGCAGGATGTTCTTGAGCGTGGTGAAGAAGGTGGTGTCCTCCAGCAGCCTGGCGTAGTTCTCCAGGCCGGCCCACGACGGCGGGCTGAACACGTCGTAGCGGGTGAAGCTGAGGCCGAGGGCGCCGATCACCGGCAGCACGGTGAAGACGACGAACAGCACCATCGGCGGCGTGGCGAACAGCACCCCGGCGCGCGCCTGATGCCTGGCCGGCAGGGAACGCCGGGGCCGGGCGTGACCGGGTGAGGCCCGGCCGGCCGCGGGCCTGCCGGCGAGCGTCTGTGTCATGTCAGCGCCACCTCCATGGCGAACTGCGCGTACAGGCTGTTGGCCCAGCCGAACCAGGGGCGGGTGAACACGCCGGGGTCGTCGGGGTCGAAGCTCTCGTGGATGTAGCCGGTGCCGGCGGTGGTGGCGGCGAGCGTGGCCAGCAGCTCGGCGCGCTCCTCCTGGTCGGTGCTGGTGAGGCCCTGCATGGCCAGCGACATCGGCCAGACCTGGCCGGGCTTGGTGTGCGGGCTGCCGATGCCGCGCGCGTGCCGGCCCTCGCTGTAGTACGGGTTGCCGGGGCTGAGCACGAAGGCCCGGGTGTTGCGGTACGTCTCATCCGTGGCCGGGCGGTAGCCGAGGTAGGGGATGGACAGCAGGCTCGGGATGTTCGCGTCGTCCATCAGCAGGTGGTTGCCGAGGCCGTCGGTCTCGTACGCGTAGACGGGGCCGTGGCGGGGATGGTCGACGATCGCATGCCGCTGGATGCCCTCCTCGATCTCGTCGCGCAGCGCGGCGGCGTCGGCGGCCAGGGCGGCGTCACCGTAGAAGTCGTGGGCGAACGCGGCGACGTGGCCGAGCACGACGACCGCGAACATGTTGGCCGGGACCAGGTAGCCGTAGGTGCAGGCGTCGTCGCTGGGCCGGAACGCCGAGCGGACCATGCCGGTGTAGCCGCACTCGGGGCCGCGCCCGCCGTTGACGAGCGTGTCGGTGGGCAGCTCGGGGTGCGGGCGTTCGAAGCGGTAGGCCGAGGACTCGGGGTGCTGCTCGGCGCGCATGGTCGCGACGGCGACGGTGAGCATGCGGTGCACGTCCTCGTCGAACACCTCGGCGTCGCCGGTGGCCGTGTGGTACAGGTGCAGCAGCCGCAGCGGGTGGCAGAGCGAGTCCAGCTCCCACTTGCGCTCCCAGACCCAGGGGGTGAGCTCGGTGCGGTCGTCGTGGTGGCCCTGGCCGTCGGGGTTTTCGTTGAAGGCGTTGGCGTACGGGTCGAGCGCGACGTAGCGGGCCTGGCGGCGGATCACTCCGCGGACCATGGCCCGCAGGTCGTCGTCGTGTGCGGCGTAGCGCACGTACGGCTCGATCTGGGACGCCGAGTCGCGGAGCCACATGGCCGGGATGTCGCCGGTCAGCACGAACGTGGTCCCGTCGGGCAGCCGCCTGACCGTGGTCTCCAGCGTGTTGAGGAAGCACTGCCGGAACATGGCCGCGACCTCGGGGAAGCGGGGTTCGAGGCGCGTTCGTACGTCTGCGGCCACGTCGAGCAGTACTTGGGGGACGGAGTTCACGCGTTTCCCTTCGTGAGGTGCGCGAGATGTCACTTGAGGGAAACGTAGGAATTAAGTTGGCATAAGTCAATATGTACTTCATGCCGATTTATGAGATGATATATACCAAAATGAGTGGACATACCAACTTGTGAAGGGGAAGAGTGGCTGCGAGAGGCCCGCTCCTGTACGAGCGGATCATCGAATACCTCCTGGACGAGCTCCGGAAAGGAGCGCTGAACCCCGGCGACCGCGTCCCCTCGGAGATGGAGCTGGCCGAGCGCTTCGAGGTCAGCCGGATCACCTCGAAGAAGGCGCTGGAGGTGCTACGGCAGGCCGGCGTGGTGGAGCGGATCCGCGGCAAGGGCTCGTTCGTGGCCGCCGACCTGCCCGACCTCGACGCGCTGGACCTCTCACCGTCCCGATCCGCGGCGGCCGAAGGCGAACGGGTGCCCGGCACGATCGCCATGATCTATCCGGACGCGTCCGAGGCGTACGGCCTGGAGCTGCTCTGCGCCGTGGAGGAGCGCTGCGCCGAGCGCGGCATCAACCTGGTGATCAAGCGGACCCGCGGCAGCCAGGAAGAGGAGGAGAAGGCCATCGAGTCGATGGTCGACGCCGGGCTCGCCGAAGGGCTGATCGTGTTCCCCGTACACGGCGAGTACTACAACGCCGGCCTGCTGCGGACCATACTCGACGGCTTCCCGCTGGTGCTCGTCGACCGCTACCTCGCCGGCATCCAGGTGTGCGCCGTGCACACCGACAACGTCGCCGCCGCCCGTGCCCTCACCGAGCGGGTGCTCGATCAGGGGCACCGGCAGGTCGCGTTCGTCTCCCCGCCGCCCGAGAACACCTCCAGCATCGAGGAGCGCCTTGAGGGCTTCCGCGCCGCCTTCGCCGGGCGCGGCCTGTCACTCGACAACGCCCGCCAGCTCACCGGCCTGTCCAGCACGCTGCCCGGCGCGTTCACCCCGGACAACGTACAGGCCGACGTCGAGCGCATCCGCGGCTTCCAGGCCCGCGAGCCCGAGGTGACCGCGTTCGTGGTGTGCGAGTACAACCTGGCGCGGGTGATGAGCCGGGCCGTCGCGCAGACCGAGCCGCGGCCGCTCATCGCCTGCTTCGACTCGCCGCTCGACCCCGTCGCCGGGCCGCCGTTCCTCCACGTGCGCCAGAACCAGCGGGAGATGGGCCGCCAGGCGGTGGACCTGCTGCTCGCCCAGATGCGCGGCGAGACGGTGCCGCCGCGCTCCATCGTCCCGTTCTCGATCGTCGAGCCCGAGACCAGCTGAACCACGGAGGACCCTTGCCCGACATCTGGAGCGACCGCGCCGAGCTGGCGCAGCGCAGCCTCGACCACTACTTCGCCGCCCCCGGCGACCAGCTCTTCCACAACTGGCATCCGCTGGAGCCGGGCGACGACGACGTTTTCAACTACTGGTGGCTCGCGCACGCCATGGACGTGCGGATCGACGCGCACCGGCGCACCTCCGACCCGGCCAGGCTCGACCAGGCCGCCGGGATCCTCGCCGGCATCCGGCGGCGCAACGGCGGCGCGCTGTTCAACGACTACTTCGACGACATGCTCTGGCTCGCGCTCGCCACCCTGCGCCTGGCCGAGGCCACCGGCTCCGCCGGCCTGCGCCGCGACGCCGTCGTGCTCTGGCAGCACGTGCTCGACCACGGCTGGAACGAGCACGAGGGCGGCGGCATCGCCTGGCGGGTGCAGCAGCCGTACTACAAGAACACCCCGGCCAACGCGCCGTTCGTCATCCTGTCGGCCCGGCTCCACCGCGTCACCGGCGAGGACCGCTACCTGGAGTGGGGCGTGCGGGTCATGGACTGGCTGGAGGGCGCGCTGGTGCGGCCCGACGGGTTCGTGGAGGACGGCGTCAACCGGCAGCAGGACCACGCCATCGACGTGGACTGGCGCTTCACGTACAACCAGGGCCTGTACGTCGGCGCCTGCGTCGAGCTGGCCCAGCGGCTCGGCCGGGACGACTACCTCGACCGCGCGGAGCGCACCGCGACGACGGCGATCGCCGAGCTGAGCTCCGGCGGCGTCTTCGCCCGCGAGGGCGACGGCGGCGACGAAGGGCTGTTCAAGGGCGTCTACTACCGCTACGCGCACCTCCTGCTCGAGGTGCGCGACGTGCCCGACGTGCGGGAATTCCTGTTCGGCAGCACCGAGCGTCTGTGGAAGAACTGCCTGAGCGACGGCCTGCTGCGCGCCGGCCAGGACTGGAACCGCCCGCCGGAGCCCAAGGTCTCGCTGTCGGCGCAGCTCAGCGCGGTGATGGCGACCGAGGTGTGCGCCGCGCTCGCTGCCGGCTCAGCGTAGCGGTCCCGTGATGATCCACAGGTGGCCGAACGGGTCGCGGATCCGGCCCGAGCGCTTGCCGTACGGCCGGTTCTCGATCGGGACCGCCACCTCGGCGCCGTGAGCGACCATGCGCTCGCCCACGGCGTCCGGATCGTCCGCGTCGATCTCGATGAGCACCGCCGACCCGCCGAGATCGTCCGGCGACCGCCGGCCCCACGCATCGACGCTCGGCGACACCCGGAACGTCGCCCCGCCGAGGCGATGCTCGATGACGCTGGGCCTGGCGTCCCCGGCTCCGGCCGGAGGAGCGCTGAACACCCGCTCCGCGCCGAGGGTCTCCTGATAGAACGCTGAGGCGCGGTCGGGGTCGGGCACGATGAGGCGTGGGGAGAGGTTCATGCGCCTCATCGTGGGGGTGACGGAGTGCCCGGGTCTTGAAGATTGGGGAACGCCCCTGGCCGGGCGCCTACGCGGACGGTCCCTCGGTGCGCAGCCACTCGACCGGCGTACAGCCGGCCATGGCGTGCCACTCCCGCGTGAAGTGCGCCTGGTCCGCGAACCCCGCCGGCGCCGCCACCTCCGCCAAGCCGACGCCGCCGGATCGGGCGGCGGCCACGAGCCCGCCGCGCGCCGCCTCGAAACGCACCAGCCGCTGGTACTCCTTCGGCGTCACGCCGAGCGCGGCGCGTACCGTGCCGCTGAGATGCCGCCGCACCCAGTGGGCTCAGCGTCACCCACACACCCCGCCCAGAGCCCTCATGCCGCAGCTCGGCCGCATCCAGATTCAGCCCGGCGACGGCGGCCCGGAACCGTCCCGGCCGGCCGGGACGCCCGAGCCAGGCGATCTCCACCGGTTCGGTCTCCGGGATCGTGATCGAGATCGTGGCCGACGGCAGCCCGCGATGCGCGCGACGGCCCAGCTCGTACGCGCTGAGCGCCCCCACGTACGGCACCGCCTGACGAGTCATCCCCCACAGTAGGGGCTCTCCCGCCGAGGCCGATGGGAGGATGAGGTCGTGTACGTCCGTGAGACCGGCGACCCGCACGCCCCGCCCGTCCTGTTACTGCACGGCGGCGGCGTAGCGGGCTGGATGTGGCGCCCGGCGCTCGACCGGCTCGGCTCGCGCTTCCGCGCGATCGTCCCCGACCTCCCCGGCCACGGGCGCAGCGCGGCGGTAGCGTACCGATCGCATGAGGAGACCACGCGGGCCGTGGCGAAGATCCTCGAAGAACGCGCACCGGACGGCGCGACCGTCGCGGGGTTCTCGCTCGGCGCGCAGCTCACGATCCTCCTCGCCGCGACCCGTCCTGACCTCGTCGCCAGGGCCGTCGTGGTGAGCGCGCAGGCCAAGCCGCTCCGCTTCCCCCGGGCGGCGCTCGGGCTGCTCGCGGCGACCGCGCCGCTGGCCGGGCGGGAGTGGTTCGCAAGGCTCCAGGCCAGGCACCTGCTCATCCCGGACGGGCTGCTGGCCGACTATGTACGCGACAGCGCGCGTACGAGCCGGGAGACGCTGCTCGCCGGCGTCGGAGAGAACATCCGCTTCACCCTCCCCTCAGGATGGGCCGGCTTCCCGAACCCGGCCACGATCATGGTGGGGGAGCGCGAACGCGCGCTGATGCACGCATCCGCGCAGGCCGTCCACGCCGCCCTGCCCGGCAGCCGGCTGATCGCCGTACCGGGCTGCGGGCACGGCATCCCCCTGCAGCGCCCTGACCTGTTCGCCGAGGTCCTGACCGGGCGTCACCCCTTCGGCCCGTAGGCCGTCACGAGGACGTACACCGCCGCGAGGATCGCGACCCAGACGAGCGCGCGCCTGGTCGGCGGGGACCGTCGCGCAGCAGGGAGACGCCCAGAGGGACGAACGCGACGCACAGGCCGCCCACCGCGATGAAGGACTGCGGGATCTGAGTGCCTTTGAGCGGGCCGAGCGCGAGCATCGACATCAGGCCGAGCGCGACCGAACGCCCCAGCCCCAGAACGCCGGAGCGGTAGGCGCCTGCGGCCAGCACGACCCACCCGAAGAACGCCGGCCCCGAGAGCGCCCTGAACGGATGCCAGCGCGTGCCGCCCCATGCCGTGTAGTAGGGGCGCGCGCCGCGCTGGCCGTCATCGAGGAGACCAGCCGGAGCACGCTCACCGAGATCCACTAGGTGATCGGCCTCCTCCGCTCCGACGGCGACCCGCAGCAGGCCCACCTGCCCGTCCCCGGCATGGCCGACCTGCCCAAGCTGGCCGACGACGCCCGCTCCGCCGGAGTCGACGTCCACCTCACCGTCAGCGGGGACACCGAGCCGCCTCCCGCAGTCGCGATGTCGGTCTACCGCATCGTGCAACAGGCGCTGACCAACGTCGTCACCCACGCGGCGCCCACCCGCTGCACGGTCACCGTCGGCATCGACCACCGCGAAGCCGCGATCGACGTCATCGACGACGGACCCGTCCACGGCCGCCCACCCCGCGCGGGCCCCGGCGGCCACGGCCTGATCGGCATGCGCGAGCTTGTGAAGCTGTACGGCGGCACGTTCAGCGCCCGCCCCACGCCCCGAGGCCTGGCGCGGGCGGCGCCCCTCTGACGCGTGATGCTGCGAAGTGCGGTCCTCGCCGGGGCAAGGGCAGACCCTGCCAGATCACGCGTCGATTCGCGTAGGGGGTGATCGCTGTGGTGGGGAAGCGGATACGGGGAGATGGCTCGCGGCGGTCGTGACCGTGCGATGGCAAGACCGCCGCGAGCCGGAGCCGTTGCGGAGTGCTTCCGGCTCCGTGCCTGCGGGCGTGGCGTTGCTGCCGTTCACCGGTGCTCTGTTTCACCTGCGCCGCGGCGCACCCGGGGCGCACGATCGCATCCGTGGCAGGGGACGCGGGGTTCACTGGTGCTCTGCCTCACCCGCGGCGCGGTGCAAGGGCTGCATGCCGGTCCCGCGTGCGCCGGCTGTCGGTCCGCGGGTCCCGCGTGCGCAAGGTGGCGGTCGCGGGTTCCGGAGGTCTCGGTTGGGGCGGTCCTCGCCTTGATCAGTTCGGCGCAGGAACGTACGTACGGCCGCTAGATCTGGACCTCGCCGCCGTCCACGACCAGGTTCGCGCCAAGGAAGAAGCCGGCCTGGTCGGAGGCGAGGAAGGCCACCACGTTGGCGACCTCCTCGGGGCGTCCGATGCGGCCGATCGGGATGCCCGCCGCGAAGTCCTCCTTCTTGAGGGGCGAGTCCGAGCCGGAGACCAGGCTGTCGGCTCCGGGGGTGTCGATGGTGCCGGGGGAGATCGCGTTCACCCGGATGTTACGGCCTGCCAGCTCGCCGGCCCAGGTGCGGGCGAAGGAGCGGATCGCCGCCTTCGACGCGGAGTACACGCCGAACGCGGGCACGCCGTCGCCGGCCCGCACCGAGGAGTTGAGTATCACGGAGGCGCCGTCGTTGAGCAGCGGCAGAGCTTTCTGCACGGTGAACAGCGTGCCCCGGACGTTGACCCCGAAGATCTCGTCGATGTGCTGCTCGGTGACCTGCTCCAAGGTCGCGAACGACGCGGTGGCGGCGTTGGCGAACAGCACGTCGATGCCACGTCCCCGGTCGCGTACGGCGGCGTAGAGCCGGTCGAGGTCGGCGAGGTTGGCGATGTCGCCCTGGACGGCGGTCACCGACGTCGGGCCGAGATCCGCCACGACCTCATCGAGTACGGCCTTCCTGCGGCCGGTGATGAACACGTGCGCGCCCTCGGCCGCCAGTCTCCTGGTGGTCGCCAGCCCGATCCCCGTCCCGCCCCCGGTGATGACCGCGGTCTTTCCCTCGAACAGCATCATTGCCTTCACCTCATCAGATATCTGTACCGATCGGTACGGAAGATGACGATAGCACTTCTGCACCGATCGGTACACAAAGGTAGGATCGAGGACGTGCAACGGCAGGAAAAGGGCCCCATCGGCCGCCCGCGCGGCTTCGACACCGAAAAGGCGCTGGAGCAGGCCATGCGGGTGTTCTGGCAGCAGGGCTACGACGGCGCAAGCCTCACCGATCTGACCAGGGCCATGGGCATCAGCCGCACCAGCATGTACGCCGCGTTCGGCAGCAAGGAAGACCTGTTCCACCTGGCGCTGCAGCGCTACACCGACGGCCCCGCCTCCTACGTCCAGCGGGCCGTGGGCGAGCCGACCGCGCGCGAAGTGGCGACCGCGTTCCTCCACGGCGCCGTCCAGGCCACCACCACTCCCGGCGCCCCGGCGGGCTGCCTCGGCGTCCAAGGGTCGCTGGCCGCCGGAGAGCCGGGCCGTGCCGCCCGCGACACGCTCGCCGCCTGGCGGGAGAGCGGCGTCGCGCTCCTCGCCGAACGCCTCAAGCGCGCCGCCGCCGAGGGCGACCTGCCCGAAGACAGCGACCCCGAGCTGCTCGCCCGCTACCTCATGACCGTGGCCAACGGCATCGCCGTCCAGGCCGCCGGCGGCGCCTGCCGTGACGAGCTGCACCGCATCGCCGACCTCGCCCTCCTCCAGTGGCCGGCCCCGTCCGGCCGATAGCGGCCCCGCCCTGCTGGGGTACGGTCGTCTGGTGATCCGCGGAAAGGGGCGGCGTGATGATCGAGCTGGACGTCCAGGTGAGCGGGGGCCGCACCCTGCACGTCTACGACACCGCCCCGGAGGACGGCGATCGGGTGCCGATCATGTGGCATCACGGCACGCCGAACCTCGGATCGCCGCCCGAGCCGCTCTTCGCCGCCGCCGACCGGCTGGGGCTGCGCTGGGTGTCGTTCGACCGGCCGGGGTACGGCGGCTCCAGCGCCGCCCCGGGACGCACGATCGCGTCCGTCGCAGGTGACGCGGCGGCCGTCGCGGACGCGCTGGGCATCGGCCGCTTCGCCGTGGCGGGGTACTCGGGTGGCGGTTCCTGCGCTCTGGGGTGCGCGGCCGTGCTGGGCGATCGTGTTCGCGCGGTGCTGAGCCTGGCCGCCATCGCCCCGTACGGTGGCGACGGGCTCGACTGGTTCGCCGGGATGATCCCGTCCGGCGTGGCCGCGCTGGGCACGGCGGCCGCGGGCCGTGAGGTGCGGGCGGCGCTGGAGACGTCCGGCTTCGCGTACGACTGCGAGTTCACCCAGGCCGACCTGGCGGTGTTCGAGGGGCCGTGGGGGTGGCTGGGCAAGGTCTCCGAGCCCGCGCCGGCCGCCGGGCCGTACGGGCAGATCGACGACGACGTCTCCTACACCCACGACTGGGGCTGCGATCCCGCCGACATCAGCGCCCCTGTCCTGCTCATGCACGGCACCGACGACCGCGTGATCCCCGCCGCGCACGGATCCTGGCTCGCGGCCCGCTGCCCGTCGGCCGAGCTGCGACTGCTCCCGGGCGACAGCCACTTCACGATCGTCACGCGCGCCGAAGAGGGCCTGGAGTGGCTGTGCGAGAGGCTCTGAACCTCCCCCGTGGCGGGCGCGAATCACCCGGGAAGTGCCCTGCCTGCGACCTTGAATGGCCTCCTCCGCGCGCCGGCACTGAACGAGATCACTCACCGACCAGGGGAAGGTCGGTTCATGACCGTTCAGGCGAAGAGGACGCGGGGGCCTGCGGCCGGCGCGGCGTTCGTCCTCCTACCGGCGCTGCTCGCGACGGCCGCGCAGGCGGCGGAGACGGGTACGAGAACGCCGTGACGGCCCTGCGGGAGCGGGACGGAAGCACCTGCGCGCTGTACTGGCCGACCAGCGGCCCCGTGCGGACCGAGACCTGGACACCCGTCTGGTACCTCGGCGTCTGCTGATCGAGCGCTCGGTGAGCGGCTCCCCGTACAGCGGCGGGAGCCGCTTCGCGCGCTCGGCCCACGAGGGGTTCCGCGCGTTCAGCAGGCGACAGGTTCCACGCGATCAGCCCACCACGAACGGCAGCCGCCCGGCCGCCTCGCCCAGCTCTTCCTTCTCGCTCGCGGTCGGGGCGCGGCGGCCGGTGCCGACGAGCAGCGCCGTCTCATCGGAGAACGACGCGGGGAACGCCGCCCCGGCGATCTTCTCCAGCATCTCGCGCGACCGCGCCAGCCCCTCGGCGGGCGGCCCCGGCACCCCCTCCAGGTGGGCGATCAGGTCGAGGTGGTGCAGGGTCCATTCGAGCACGTACGCCGACAGGTAATCGCCCGTCGTCATCACCTCGTCGCGCGTGATGACCCGCTGGGCGGGATCGGCCAGCTCGGCGGCGCGGCCGGCGGCGGAGCCGACGTCGTCGAGGTGGAACTTCAGCAGGTACGGATCCTCGTACGCGGCGGCGAGCCGCACCGTCAGCTTGTCCAGCGGGTCGTCACCGGTCGGGGGCGTGTCGGTGACGTCCCAGTAGGTGATCGCGTCACGGGTGGGCGGCCGGTCGGTGGGCGTGACGAGCGTGATTAGGACGTCCTGGGCGTCCACGATCAAGTGGCACACCAGGTCGCGTACGAGCCACCCCGAACAGCCCGACGGCTCGGCGAAGGCGTCGTCGTCGAGACCGGCGACCGCCGCGCGCAGAGCGGACCATGAACGCGAGAAGTCATCCACGCGGCCACACGGTAGCGGTGCACCACGAGCCCGGACAACCACATTTGCCGTGCCTCCGGCTCCGGCCGGCGCGCCCAGCGGAACCTCCGGCTCGGCTCCGGTGCGGCGGTGATCCGGCAGCGGCTTCGGCGCGTCACGGTCCAAGGGGCGGCTGAGGCTGCACCGGTCGGGGAGTCCTGCGTTAGGTGTCGACCGGTGCCGCTCCAAGCAAACCCCCGCGTCGGCCGAGCCGAGCGCACGCTCCGATGCGGAAGGCGCATCGCGCCGGTGCCGCTCCAGGACAACGTCCGCGCCGGCCGAGCCGAACGGTCGCCGCGTTGCAGGTTGCGCATTCGCGCCTCAGCGGGTGCCGCTCCAGGACGACACCCGCGCCGGCCGAGCGGAGGTCGTGCGTCGTGCCTCAGCCGGTGATGCTCCAGGGGATCTCGCTTTCGGCGTGCCCGTCCGGGTCGAGGGCGAGCCGGGCACAGCGGCGGCCCTGGTCGCGCAGGGGGTTGGCGACGGAGACGATGCCGAGCTCCTGGGCGGCCGGTGAGGCGTCCCAGCCGAGGTAGGCGGCACCGGGGTGCGTGTCACGGAGGGCTTCGCGGGCGCCGATGGCCAGCTCGTCGCTCATCGCGATGACGAGCGCGTCCGGGGGGAGGTGCGGAGCGAGCGCGCGGGCGGCCGCCGCACCGTCGGCACGGGTGTTGCGGGCGACGACGGCGACCGGCGTCTCGGCCCAGTCCAGTCCGGCCTCCTCGATGGCGGCCCGGTAGCCGCGCAGGCGGGCGTCGGTGACGGGGAACGGGACGTGCGCGGGCAGGCCGGAGCCCGTGGTCGTGACGGCCGCGCGGCCCCGATCGAGGGGGAACGAGATGACGACGGGCCTGCGCGAGCGCCCCTTGCCATGACCTGCGTCGCCGGTGAGGGCTTTTCCGGAGGTGTCGCCAGTGCGGCGCCGTCCGGAGTCACCCTCGGCGCGGGGCTGCGCAGCGCCGCCGCGCAGTGCGCGGGCGACGATGGCGCGGGCGGCATCCTCGTCGTTCTGGGTGACGCAGGCGATGCCCGTACGCGCCGGGCCGCCCTGGATGACGGCGGGACGCGGGTCGGCGGCGACGGCCGCGAGCACCGGGTCGTCCTCCGTGGTGGTCCAGAGCACGAACGCGTCCACGGCCGACGACAGCACCCGATCGACGTCGCCCGCATCGCCCCGGGTCGGGATGAACGTCAGCCCCTGCCCCTCCTCGACGCACACCTCGGCGACACCGGCCAGGAACTTGGCCGTCTGCGGGTCGTCGAAGGCGTACACCAGGTGCTCACCGAAGACCACGCCGAGCTGCCGGGTCTTGCCGGATTTCAGGGCGCGGCCCACGGCGTCGGGGTGGTAGCCCAGCTCTCCGGCCGCGCGGTGCACGCGTTCGCGGGTGGCGTCGGCGACGCGGGACGGGCGGGTGAACGTGTAGGAGGCGGTCATCAGCGAGACTCCCGCGCGGGCCGCCACGTCCTTGAGCGTCACGCGTCTGCGGTTGGTGGACACGCCGCCAATCCTAGTTGTGTAGCGTTACACACATGCCGGGAACCAGCCCTCGCTCGAGGCTCTTCAGTACGTCGCCGTTCCTCGCCTTCGCCGGATTCGGCGTGTTCTGGGGTGTGTGGGGCGCCTGCCTGCCCCTGTTGCGCGCCCAGGCGGGGGTGAGCGATGCGCGCTTCGGCGTCGCGCTGCTGCTGGTGGGCGCGGGAGCGCTGCCCGCCATGCTGCTGACCGGGCGGCTCGTCGACGCCGCCGGCCTGCGGGTGGCCGGGGTGCTGCTCGCGCTGCTGGGGGTCTCGGGCGTGGTGCTGTGCGCGATCTCCACCGGCTACGCCGGGCTGTGCGCGGGCATCCTCGCCGTGGGCGCCGCGTCGGGGGCCTCTGACGTGGCCATCAACACGCTCGCCGCCACCGTGGAGAAGCGCAGGGGACGGCCGGTGGTGGCGCGCTCGCACGCCGCCTTCTCCGGCGCGGTCGCGGCGAGCAGCCTGGCGGCGGGCGCGCTCGCGGCCGCGACCGGCAGCCTGCTCGCCGCCTTCACGGCCGCCGCCGTGCCGGTCGCCGCAGTCGCGGCGACCGTCGTGACCGCGACGCGCCCGGCCGCCGTACGGGCCGCCGACGAGGTCCCGTGCAAGGACTCTGGCGTGCGGCAGGACACGGACCCGGACGTGAGAAGCGACGCCGGGGCGGGGCGGTCGCCGGGGTGGAGTGCGCTGGCCGTGATCGGCGGGATCGGGGCGCTGGCGTTCGCGGCGGAGAACGCGTTCCAGAGCTGGGCGGCGGTGCTGCTGACCGACACGTTCGCGGCGTCACCGGCGGTGGCGGCGGTCGCGCCGGCGGCGTTCGCCGCCACCGCGGCGCTGGCCCGGCTGGCGGGCGGGCCGGTGATGCTGCACCGCCCGATCGCCGCGCTGGTCACCTCAGGCGTGATCGCGACGGCGGGCGGCGTGCTGACGGCGACGGCCCCCTCGCTGCCGCTCGCCCTGGTGGGCGTGGTCGCCGCGGCCCTGGGCACGGCGACGCTCTTCCCCACCCTCCTGTCGTACGGCCTGCGATCGGTCCCCGATGCGTTCAGGGGAAGGGCCACCTCGGCGGTCTCCACGGTCGCCTACCTGGGCTTCCTCGCCGGCCCCGCGTACTTCGGGATGCTCGCCGACGCGGGCGGCGTGCAGCGGGCGTTCCTGGGCGTGGCCGCGCTCACCGGGCTGCTCCTGGCGACGCTTCCGGTGCTGCCGAGGCTCGGGCGCTCGGTGAAGATCGAGGCGCCCGAACGCGTACCCTGCTGATCAGGGCTGGTCAGGGCCGATCAGGCCCCCACGTACGCCGCCAGGTGCTCGCCGGTCACCGTCGAGCGGGCCTTGACCAGCTCGGCGGGCGTGCCTTCGAACACCACCCGGCCGCCGTCGTGACCCGCGCCGGGCCCGAGGTCGATGATCCAGTCGGCGTGCGCCATGACCGCCTGGTGGTGCTCGATGACGATGACCGACTTGCCGGCGTCCACGAGCCGGTCGAGCAGGCCGAGCAGGTGCTCGACGTCCGCGAGGTGCAGGCCGGAGGTGGGCTCGTCCAGGACGTACACGCCGCCCTTGTCCGCCATGTGGGTGGCCAGCTTGAGCCGCTGCCGCTCGCCGCCGGACAGCGTGGTGAGCGGCTGGCCGAGCGTCAGGTAGCCGAGCCCGACGTCGGAGAGGCGGGTGAGGATGGCGTGGGCGGCCGGCGTGCGGGCCTCACCGGAGCCGAAGAACTCCAGGGCCTCGGCGACCGGCATGGCCAGCACCTCGCTGATGTCGCGCCCGCCGAGCCGGTGTTCGAGCACCGACGGGTGGAACCGCTTGCCCTCGCACTCCTCGCAGACGGTGGTGACACTGGCCATGAAGCCCAGCTCGGTCTCGATGACGCCGGCGCCGTTGCACTCGGGGCAGGCGCCTTCTGAGTTGGCGCTGAACAGCGCCGGCTTGACGCCGTTGGCCTTGGCGAACGCCTTGCGGATCGGGTCGAGCAGGCCCGTGTAGGTGGCCGGGTTGCTGCGCCGGGAGCCGCGGATGGGGCTCTGGTCGATGGACACCACGCCGGCGCGGGCGGGGATGGAGCCGTGGATGAGCGAGCTCTTGCCCGACCCGGCGACGCCGGTGACGACGGTCAGCACGCCGAGCGGGATGTCGACGTCGACGTTCTTGAGGTTGTTGGTGGTGGCGCCGCGGATCTCCAGATGGCCGGTGGGCGTGCGCACGGTGTCCTTGAGCGTGGCCCGGTCGTCCAGGTGGCGCCCGGTGACGGTGCCGGAGGCGCGCAGCCCTTCGACGCTGCCCTCGTAGCAGATCTCGCCGCCGGCGGTGCCCGCACCGGGCCCGAGGTCCACGACGTGGTCGGCGATGGCGATGGTCTCCGGCTTGTGCTCGACGACGAGCACCGTGTTGCCCTTGTCGCGCAGGCGCAGCAGCAGCTCGTTCATGCGCTGGATGTCGTGCGGGTGCAGGCCCGCGGTGGGCTCGTCGAAGACGTACGTGACGTCGGTGAGCGAGGAGCCGAGCTGGCGGACCATCTTGACGCGCTGCGCCTCGCCGCCCGACAGGGAGCCGGCGGGGCGGTCGAGCGACAGGTAGCCGAGGCCGATCTGGACGAACGAGTCGAGCGTGTGCGCGAGCTTGGCCAGCAGCGGCGCGACGGCCGGCTCGTCGAGGCCGCGCACCCACTCGGCCAGGTCGCTGATCTGCATGGCGCAGGCGTCGGCGATGTTGATGCCGCGGATGCGCGAGGAGCGGGCCGGCTCGGTGAGCCGGGTGCCGTCGCAGTCGGGGCAGGTGACGAACGTGACCGCACGCTCCACGAAGGCCCTGATGTGCGGCTGCATCGCCTCGGGGTCCTTCGACAGGAACGACTTGCGGATCTTCGGGATCAGGCCCTCGTACGTGAGGTTGACGCCGTCGACCTTGACCTTGCGCGGCTCGGCGTACAGGAAGTCGTCGAGCTCCTTCTCGGTGTACTCACGGATCGGCTTGTCGGGGTCGATGACGCCGGATGCGGCGATGACGCGTACCGTCCAGAAGCTGTCGGCCTTGTAGCCGGGGATGGTGATCGCGCCCTCGGAGATCGACTTGGAGTCGTCGTAGAGCTGGGTGAGGTCGAGGTCGGAGACCGTGCCGCGGCCCTCGCAGCGCGGGCACATGCCGCCGGTGCGGGTGAAGGTGGCCTTGACGGGCTTCTTCTTCTCGCCGCGCTCGACGGTGATCGCCCCGGCGGCGCGCACGGTGGGCACGTTGAAGGAGAACGCGTTGGGCGAGCCGATGTGCGGCTGCCCGATGCGGCTGAACAGGATGCGCAGCATCGCGTTGGCGTCGGTGGCGGTGCCGACCGTGGAACGCGGGTCGGCGCCGAGGCGCTGCTGGTCGACGATGATCGCGGTGGTGAGGCCGTCGAGCACGTCCACCTCGGGCCTGGCCAGCGTGGGCATGAAACTCTGGACGAACGTGCTGTAGGTCTCGTTGATCATCCGCTGCGACTCGGCGGCGATCGTGCCGAACACCAGCGAGCTCTTGCCCGATCCCGACACGCCGGTGAACACCGTCAGCCGGCGTTTGGGGATCTCGACGGTGACGTCCTTGAGGTTGTTGACACGGGCACCGTGTACCCGGATCCAGTCGTGGGCGTCGGCGGCGTGGGGCGCGGGCGATCGCGGGTCCATGCTCGTGGCCATGCTGGTGGTGTCTCCATCTGTGGTGCGGTCGCTGCCACCGTCGGGCAGGTATGAGAAGTATGTCGGCTCTCATCCGGTTTTGTGCCGGGTGAGCCGCGCTTGCCCACCCACGCTAGGGCCGCGCCACCCCCCGGCGCTTCTCCAATACTGACCGCTTCTCGCCTCGTTCCCGCCTCACCTGTCGCCCCGCATCACTTGTCGCGGGCGGCCAGCCCCGCGCAGGTCAGCCAGATGTGCTCGCACGCCGACGACGCCCGCTGCAGCGCCTCGGGCGACTCCTGCGAGGCGTGGTAGAAGCTCCGCTCGATCATCCAGCACAGGGCGCGGGCCATCGCCGACGCCTGGTGGGGCTCGGTGCCCGCCGGGACGCCCGCTCGCTCGAGCACGGCGGTGATGGCGCCGGTGAACAGGTCGGCCGTGTGGCTCCACAGCGCGCCGATCTCCGGCACGGTCAGCGACAGGTCGATGGCCGTCCGCATGACCAGGCCGTGCTCGTTCCACAGCTCGATCGTGCGCCGCATGGCCGCCGCGATGGCCGCGCGCGGGTCGTCGTTCTCCGCCGTGGCCCGCGAGCGCTCCCACAGATGCTCGACCGTCCTGGCCACGAGCGCCGTGACCACCTCCTGCTTGGAGCCGAAGTAGAAGTACAGCGCACCGCGCGTGATGCCGGCGCCCTGGGCGATGTCGCCGACGGTCATCGCCTCGTAGCCCTTCTCGGCCAGCAGGGCCTCACAGGTGTCGAGGATCGCCCGTTCCCTGAGGTCGCCCTTGCGCTCGGCGGCGGTGCGCCGCCGCCGAGCGGGAGGGGTGGCGCGCATCAGAGCTGCGCGCCTTCGGGGAAGTCGGTCGTCCGGGACAGCGCCTCCCACGTGCGGATGTCGTCGTCCACGGCGGTACGCGCGGCGGCGACCAGGCGCAGCGCGTCGGAACCCAGGACGAGGTGGGCCGGCGGGTTCTCGATGGAGGCGATGTGCACGACCGCCTCACCGGCCTTGGCCGGGTTGCCGAGCTGGTTGCCGCTCGCCTTGCGCCGCGCGGCCCTGATCGGCAGGAACAGCTCGTCGTAGTCGGCGATGGAGTGCTCGGCGCGGGTCATGGACCGTCCGGCCCAGTCCGTACGGAACGACCCCGGCTCGATCGCCGTCACGTGGATGCCGAACTGCGCGACCTCCTTGCCCAGCGCTTCGAGGATGCCTTCGAGGGCGAACTTGCTGCCGCAGTACGCGGACATGCCGGGCACGGCCATGAGCCCGCCCATGGAGGTGACGGCCATCAGGTGGCCGCTCCTGCGCCGCCGCATGAAGGGCAGGGCCGCCCGCAGCGTGGACACCGCCCCGAAGACGTTGACCTCGAACTGCCGTCGCACCTCGGCCAGCGAGGTCTCCTCGAAGATGCCTTCCAGGCCGTAACCGGCGTTGGCGATCACGACGTCGAGCGGCCCGACGTTCCGCTCCACGTCGGCGACCACCCGGTGGACCGAGCCCTCGTCGGTGACGTCGAGGACGCGGCCGTGCGCGCGCCCCGGCTCGAGTGCCTCGAAAGCCCGCAGGTCCTCCTCGGAACGGACCGTTCCGGTGACGGTGTGGCCGGCCGCCAGCGCGGCCTGAGCGAAGGCCCGCCCCAGCCCCGAGCTGACGCCGGTGATGAGCCATTTCTGCTGTCGCATGTCCCCTCCAGGGGCTAGGTCGGGCGGGAGCCGGACGGCTCCACATCACAGAATCTACACTATGTCGATTTTTGTCGGCAAAGTGTCAATTCTGAGTGGGTGCGTCGCACGCGAACCAGACCCCGGCCGCCGCGCACACCGCCGCGGCCAGCGCCATCGCGGTCGCCGGCCCGCTCGTCCCGCCGAGCCCGACGACGCCGCCCATCGCGGCGACCCCGAGCGTGGCGCCGGCCTGCCGTACGGCGTTGAGCAGCCCTCCTGCCGCACCGGCCGCCTGCGCGGGTGCGGCGCCGATGACGGCCGACACCAGCGAGGGCAGCACGAACGACACACCGAGACCGCAGCTCAGCAGCCCGGCGGCCAGCCAGGCGTACCCGGCTCCCGCCTGGATCAGCACGGCGAGCGCGGCCCCGCCCGCCGCCAGCAGCGCCAGGCCGAGCAGGATCGGCGTCCTCGGGCCGACCCGCGCCACGAGCCGGCCGACGAGGGGCGGGTTCAGCACGAACGGCAGCGTGAGCGGCAGGAACGCAAGGCCCGTGGCGGCCGCGCCGAGCCCGCGGTCCTGCTGCAACAGCAGCGGCAGCACGAACAGGCCGCCGTTCAGGGCGAAGTTCACCGCAGCGCCCGCCGCCAGACCGGACAGCACGCCCCGGCTGCGCAGCAACGCGGGGGAGACGACCGGAGCGGCGCTACGCCGTTCCAGCGCCGCGAACACCACGCCCGCCGCCACCGTCGCCACGCCCGACACGGCCGCGTGCACCCAGGCCAGCCCACCGGCCGCCACCAGCGCGTCGGTCAGCAGCGCCGGCACCGCGCAGGCCGTCGCCTGCGCCCGCCAGTCGATCAGGCGCTCAGCGCGCGGGCAGTCCACCGCCCGCCCGGCGGTCAGGCCGAGCACCAGCGCCGCGATCGGCACGTTGATGAGGAAGACGGCCCGCCAGCCCGCCAGATCCACCAGTACGCCGCCGGCCAGCGGCCCCGCCGCCACCGCGGCGCCGCTGATGGCCGCCCAGGTCGCCACCGCGCGACCGCGCGCCGCCGGGTCCGGGTACAGCCGGGCGATCATCGCCATCGACGCCGGTACGCAGGCCGCGCCCGCCGCGCCGAGCACCACCCGCAGCGCGACCAGCACCCCCGCGGCGGGAGCCAGGGCGCACAGCAGCGAACCGAGCCCGAAGACGGCCACCCCGGCCCTGAAGACCCGGTGCGCCCCGTAGCGGTCGGCGACCGCCCCCGCCGACAGCAACAGCGCGCCGAACACCACCGTGTACCCCGTGGTCACCCATTGCAGCTCGGCGATGGAGGCGCGCAGCGAGGACCTCAGATCCGGCTCGGCCACCGACAGCACGGTCATGTCCAGCAACACCATGAAATAGGCCAGCGAAATGCCCAGCAGCGCCCGGGCGCGGCGACGCGTGGGCGGAGATTGCGCGACAGTCATGCGCAGCACCTTCGCGGCGCGCGTACCGGCCGCTCCACCGGCAGGTCCGCACGCCGCGTTCGGAATTTCCGAACGCCGCTCCCGGTTGGGCCGTCACATGGAGCTGCGCCAGCTGGAGATCTTCGAAGCCGTGGTACGCCACCGCACGGTCACCGACGCCGCCATCGCGCTCGGCCTGGCGCCCTCCAGCGTCTCGGCCCAGATCCGCGCCCTGGAGCGATCGCTCGGAGTGGAGCTGTTCGCGCGCACCACCAGGGGCATGCGGCTCACCCCGCGGGGCGAACGCCTCCTCACCTGGTCGCGCCGCCTGCTCGACCAGGCGGACCAGGCCAGGCGCGAGGTCAGCGGACAGGCCGCGCGGCTGCGGCTCGGCGCGCTCGAGACGCTCGCCGCCACCTACGTCCCGCGCGTGCTCGCCACCCTCGCGGAACGCCGCCCAGGACTCCAGGTGGACGTGCTGCCCGGCACGCGGCGCGACGACCTGCTCGCCGACGTCGCCGCAGGACGCCTGGAAGCGGCGCTGCTCCTCGACACCGGCGACGCGCTCGGAGACCTCGGCTTCGCCGCGCCCCCGCTGAGCTTCCTCGACATCGACACCGTGCCCCTCGCCTTGGTCGCCGCGCCCGGACATCCGCTGGGCGGGCGTCCCCTGCCGCCTCTGAGCGAGCTGTCCGGCGAGCGGCTGCTGGTGAACGTGCCCTCCTGCTCCTTCCGCCTGGCCGCCGAACGGCTCTTCGGGCCCGCCGTGGAGCGCGTGCAGGCCGGTGGGGTGCAGGTGATGCGGGCCTGGGCGGAGCAGGGACTCGGCATCTCGCTGCTGCCGGAGTTCGCCGTGTCCGCCGCGCTGCGGGCCGGCACCCTCATCAGGCTGGACGCCGGCGTGCCCGATCTGAGCCTGCGGCTGGTGTGGCGCGGCGACCGCGAATCGCTCCCCGGCCTGCGCGACCTCCTCTACGCCACCGTCCCCGCGAATTCCTGACCCCGGGGTGTCGGTCCGGGCCCGCCCGTCTCGTCATTCCCATGCCGGGCCGCACACGGCGGCCCGGCGGGGACAGGGAGTGACACAGGGAGTGACACAGGGAGTGACATCGCATGGGCACGCGGCGCGGCCCGGCGAGGCGCCCGGCCGGTTCCAGCTGGAGGCGGCGATCCAGGCCGTCCACTGCGACTGCGACCGCGCCAGGACCGGCGTGACGGACTGGCCCGCGCTGCGGACCCTCTACACCGCGCTGATCGCCGTCGCGCCCAGTCTCGGCGGCCGGATCGCGCACGCGGCCGTCACGGCCCGCACCGGCCCTGCCGATCAGGCCCTCGAACTGCTGGAGGCTCTTCCGCCGGAGCGTGAGCGGTTCCAGCCGTATCACGCGACGCGGGGCGACCTGCCGGCCAGGCTCGGACGGCACGAGGACGCGGCGGCGGCGTACGCGAAGGCCGCCGCGCTCGCCACCGACCCCGCGGTGCGGGTGTTCCTCGAGCGTCGCGCCGGCTCCGCAAAGTGTCGGACGTGACCGGTAGCGTCGGACGCGCCGCCGGACGGGCGGCACCCGGCACTCGGGCGATAAGGCACCTGGAGGTGCGGCGATGGACACATCCGCCTACTTGACGGCCGTCATCGAGCAGACCGGCACGCTCGCGGACTGGGTGGACGGGAAAGCCGCCTCGACCCCGGTGCCGACCTGCCCGGAGTGGACGCTGTCCGACCTCGTCGAACACGTCGGCGGCGTGCAGCGCATGGTGGCGACGCTCGTCGGCGAGCGGCTGGTCGATCCGGCCAAGGCGTTCGCGCCCGCCCCCGGGCCCGCCGGCCCCGGCGAGTGGCGCCAGTGGCTGATCGACGGCGCGGCCGAGGCGCGGCAGGCCTACTCCGGGGTGACCGACGACACGCCGGTGTGGGATCCGTCGGGCGCGGCCGCGGGTGTGCCGTTCTGGGCCCGGCGGCTGTTCGGCGAGATGTGCGTCCACCGCGCCGACGCCGCCGCGGCGCTCGGGCTGCCGTACGAGCTGCCGCCGGCCCTCGCCGTCGCCGCCCTGGGCGATTGGCTGGACACGATGACCTCGCGCGGCTACTGGGAGAACGTGCCGCGCTTCGCCGAGGCGATGGCCGGCGACGGCCAGACCCTCCACTTCCACGCCACCGATACGCCTGGCGAGTGGCTGGCCCGCCGCGAGAAGGACGGGATCGCTGTGGAGCGCGTCCACGGCGAGGCCGACGTCACGGTCAGCGGCCCGGTGACCGATCTCCTCCTCGTCATCAGCCGCCGCCGTCCCCTGGCCGGGGCTCCGGCGCTGGAGGTGCGGGGTGACCGCGCACTGTTCGAGCACTGGATCGACCACATGGACTGGGTCGCCGGCTGACCCGCCTCGGCCGCGGTCGCGGGCAGCCCGAAGAAGCGCCGCCGCCCACGCGCCCCGCCGGCATGCCCTCCGCCAGGTCTTCAGCGGTGGATCCCGCCGACCGCCTCACCCTGCGCTCCCAGGGCTGGCGCGTGACGTGCGCAGGAGGTGTGGCGGGGCGGTGGGTGGGGGAGAGGCCATGGAATGCAGGGAACGTTCGCGGTCGGTGCGTTCAGCGGTCAGGGATGGGCACAGCTCGGGGATCTCGGGCTGGCTTTACTGCTGTCCGCCGCGATCGGGCTGGAGCGCGAGATCCGGCAGAAGAGCGCAGGGCTGCGCACGCACACCCTGGTCGGCTTCGCCTCCGCGCTGATCGTCCTGGTCTCCAAGTACGGCTTCGCGGACGTGCTCGGCGATGACGTGACCCTCGACCCGTCGCGGGTGGCCGCGCAGATCGTCTCGGGGATCGGGTTCATCGGCGGCGGTCTCATCTTCGTCCGCCGGGACGCGGTGCGCGGGCTGACGACCGCCGCCGTGGTGTGGCTGACCTGCGCGGTCGGCATGGCGGCCGGGGCCGGGCTGTGGTTGCCGGCGATCGCCGTGACCGCCGGGCACTTCCTGGTGGTGTTCGCCTTCCCGCCGCTGACCGGGCGGCTGCCTCGCTCGAAGTACGCGCAGACGCCCCTGCGGCTGACCTACCTGGACGGCCGGGGCGCGCTGCGTCGGGTGCTGCAGACGTGCACGGACAAGGGGTTCGCGGTCGCGGAGCTGACCGTGGATCGGGAGCGCGGCGGCGAGGACCGGCGCGGCGTGTCGATCTGGATGGTGGTGCAGGGGCCGGGGCGGATCAGCGACCTGGCGGGCGCGTTGATGGACATCGACGGCGTGCTCACGGTCTCCGGCACCGATCTCGACGCCTCCGGCTCCTGATCGTCGGCGTGGCCGGCTGCCCCGGCCGCGCTCCGGCGGGCCGCTCGGCCGCGCCGGAGCGCGGCGCCGGCAGGGCCGCACGTCCAGGTCTGTATCGCGGGCCGGGGGCACCGGCCTGCGGCGCCCGCCCGCACGCGACCTTCAGACGCTCGGCCAGGCCGAGTTGACAAGCGATCAGCCCTCCACCACCCTTTCACTATTCAAATAGTGAAAGGGTGGTTTGGCGTGATCGAGTTCACCTTGGACCGCGGCTCGGGCGTCTCGACGTACCTGCAGCTCGTCCACCAGGTGAAGCAGGCGCTCCGGCTGGGCACGCTCCGGCCCGGCGACCAGCTGCCCACCGCCCGCGAGGTCGTCGAGCGGCTGGCCATCAACCCCAACACCGTGCTCAAGGCGTACCGGGAGCTGGAGCGCGAGGGGCTGGTCGAGGGGCGGCCCGGGATGGGGACGTTCGTCCGCGACGGCGTCGCGGGACCGACGCTCGCCGATCACACGCGGCTGCGGCGTGCGCTGGAGGGGTGGGTGCGCGAGGCCCGCGCGGCGGGGCTCGATCAGGAGGACCTGCGGGCGCTGTTCGCCGCGGTGCTGGCCGACTCTGCAAAAGAGGGCGCTGCAAAAGAGGGCGCCGCAAGAGAGGGCGCCGCAAAAGAGGGCGCTGCGAAGGAGGGTGTGGCATGAGACCGGCGCTGGAGGTGACCGGGCTGGGCGTGCGCTACCGCCGTACGTGGGCGTTGCGCGACTGCTCGCTGTCCGTCCCGGCGGGGCGCGTGGCGGCGCTGGTGGGCCCCAACGGCGCGGGCAAGACCACGCTGATGCACGCGGCCGTCGGCCTGCTGCGGCCGGAGACGGGCGGCGTGCGCGTGGCCGGCGAGGTGGCGTTCGTGGCCCAGGACAAGCCGCTGTACGACGGGTTCACCGTCGCCGAGATGCTCGCCTTCGGCCGCCGCATGAACCGCCGCTGGGATGACGCCGCCGCGCGGGACCGCCTGGCCGGATTGGGCATCCCGCTGGACCGCAAGGTGAGCAGGCTGTCGGGCGGCCAGCAGGCGCAGGTGGCCGTGACGCTGGCTCTGGCGTCCCGTCCCGACCTGCTCGTCCTGGACGAGCCGCTGGCCAACCTCGACCCGCTCGCCCGTCACGACGTGATGCGCTCGATCATGGCGGAGGTGGCCGGGCGCGAGCTGACCGTGCTGCTGTCCTCGCACGTCGTTTCCGACCTGGAGGAGACCTGCGACTGGCTGATCCTGCTGAACGGGGGCCGGCTGCAGGTCAGCGGCGACATCGATGAGCTGCTGGACGGGCATCACGTGCTCACCGGGCCGGAGCAGGGCTCGCTCGCGGGGGCGGACGCGGTGAGCGTGAGCCGTACCGGCAGGCAGGTGACGATGCTGGTCAGGGGCGGGCCGCCGCTCGACCCGCGCTGGCAGGCGCGCCGTCCCGGGCTGGACGAGCTCGTCATGGGCTACCTGCGCAGCCCCGAGTCGGCGGCGCTGCCCGGCCTGGCGGAGGTGCGCGCGTGATCTGGGTGACCTGGCGCCAGCACCGGGCGCAGATCCTCGTGACGGCGGGCCTGCTGACGCTGCTGGGCGTGCTGCTGCTCGTCTCGGCGCTGGAGGCGAACGCGTACGTCGCCGGGCACGCACCACCCGGCTGCCCCGGCCCCGAGGTGGCCTGCGGCGACGTGGCCGCGGCGCTCGGGCAGCGCTACGACGCGATCTACTCGGTGTTCGGCTGGCTGCCGCTGGTGGCTCCCGCGCTGATCGGCGCGTTCTGGGGCGCACCGCTGCTCGGCCGCGAGTACGAGCGCGGCACCCACCGGCTGGCCTGGACCCAGTCGGTGCCCGTGGGCAGGTGGCTGGCGGTGAAGCTGTCGATCCTGGGCGGCGCGGTCGTGGCGGGCGGCCTGCTGCTCTCGCTCATGGTGAGCCTGTGGCGGCCGGTGTTCAGGACCGACTCGGCGTTCGGCAACATCGGCGTGTTCAACATGGTCGGTGTGGCGCCGGCGGCCTGGTGGCTGTACGCGTGCGCGCTGGGCGTGGCGGCGGGGGCGTTCTTCCGCCGGACGCTGCCCGCGATGGCGGTGGTCGTGGCCGGGGTGGCGGTGACGATGTTCGTGCTGTTCCGGCTCAGCGACCACTACGCCGAGCCGGTGCGCGCCGAGCTGACCGGCTCGGTGGTGCTGCCCGACCAGGACGCCAGGCTGGTGCGCGCGGCCTGGGTGGAGCCGTCGGGCAGGGAGGTGGAGGACCCGGCGGGCAGCGGCTGCCCGCGCCGCGTGGACGCCGGGCAGAGCAGCAGGAACGCCGAGGCCTGGCAGGCCTGCCTGTTCAGCAAGGGCTACCGGTACGCGGTGTACTACCATCCGCCGTCCCGGTTCTGGCGCTTCCAGTGGACGGAGGCGGCGATCCTGACGCTCGCGTCGGCGGCCGCCGGAGGTCTGGCCGTGCGCCGCACCCTCCGCCGCCCCGGCTGAGGGCGATGCTGATCAGCGCGGTGGCGGCGAAGACCGCGGCCTCGTACGCCATCGCGTACCCGTACGACCCTCCGGGCACGGCAGAGTACGCAAGACCGCCCAGAGCCACCCCGATGGTCCCGCCGAGCTGCTGTGCGGTCGGCAGCAGTCCCGACACCGACCCGGCCGCGTCCCGCTCGACCCGGGCCAGCACCAGCGCGAACACCGACGCCGTGAACACGCCGAACGCCGCGCCGCCGGCCGCGAGCAGCGCCGCCGCCCACGGCCCGTCCAGCACGGGCGGAAGTGCCGCCGCGGTGACGGCGAGCGCGAGCGCGGCGGCGGTGAGCGCGCGCGGCCCGTGACGGGCCGACAGCGCGGGCGCGGCGCGGCTGCCCGCGATGGCCGCCGCCGCGAACGGCGCCGAGACGAGCGCGGCGGCGAGCGCCGACCGGCCGAGCGCGGTCTGCAGGTGCAGCAGCAGCAGGTACGTGAACGACGGCACGCCCGCGTTGAACACGAACACCAGCGTCACCCCCCACGGTGCGGTGCGGTCGCGCAGCACGGACGGGCGGATGAGCGCGTCGGGGCGCCGCAGCGTCAGCGCGAAGCCGGCGAGCAGCACCGCGGACGCGGCCGGACCGGCCCACGTCCACCAGGGCTCGCCCACCTCGCCGCCCAGGGTCAGCGGCAGCAGCAGCGCCCCGAACCCGGCGGTGACCAGCACCGCGCCGGTGACGTCGACCCGCTGCGGGCCCGTCCCGCGTGCGGCGGGCAGCAGGGCGGCGCCCGCGAGCGAGAGCAGCGCCATCGGCACGGTGATCAGGAAGACCAGCCGCCAGCCGAACCCTACGAGCAGCCCGCCGACCAGCGGCCCGGCCAGCGACGCGACGCCCATGGTGGCCCCGTACAGGCCCATGGCGCGGGGACGGTCCCGCTCGGGCACGGCGACCTGGATGATCGACAGGACCTGCGGCGCGACCAGGCCGCTGCCCGCGCCCTGCACCAGCCGCGCCGCGACCAGCCACACGGGGCCGGGCGCGGCGGCGCAGGCCAGCGATGCGGCGAGGAAGATCGCGGTGCCGATGGCGAACAGCCGGCGGTAGCCGTACCGGTCGCCGAGCCTGGCGGCCGTGATGAGCAGGCAGGCGTACGTCAGCGTGTACCCGGCGAGGACGAGCCGCACCGCGCCGGGCCCCGTGCCGAGCCCGGCCTGGATGGACGGAGCGGCGACCTGCGCGACGGTGACGTTCAGGAGCTGCACGAAGGTCGCGCTGAGCACCACCGGCAGCACCGCGCGCCCGGCCGGTGCGCGGGTGCCGGTCACGGGATCAGCGCCGCCGCCAGCTCGCCGGGCCGGGCGGCGAACGGGCTGTGCCCGCCCGGCAGGCTGCGCACGGTGAACGGCCGCTCGGGGAAGGCCGCGTCGGCCTCGGCGATCATCAGGTCCTGCACGGCGGGCGTCAGCGCCCGGTCGCCGGCGCAGCGCACGTAGGTCCGGGGGATGCGCCCCCAGCGTTGCGCCGTCAGCGCGACCGGCGTGGCGGGGACGGCCACCGGCAGGTCGGGGGTGAGCGAGAGGCGCCAGCGGTCGAAGGCGTCCTGCGGGAGGTCGTGGTAGTAGGCCCGCCACATCTCCTCGGCGTAGGCGGGGTCGGAGGAGAGCGGGTTGATGCGTACGGCGCCGATCGCGTCGGCGTCGCCGACGAAGAGGCCCCCGCCGAGGGCGGAGGCGTTCTCGGGCGCGGCGAGGTAGTCGAAGAACCGGGGACGGCCCGCGGGGACGAACGCGCTCAGATACACCAGCCGGTCCACCAGCTCGGGCGCCCGCTCGGCGGCCAGGGACGCGGGGCCGCCGCCCGCGCTGTGCGCGACGAGCACGACCCGGCGGTGGTGCGGGCGGACCTGGCGCAGCACGTCGGTGACGGCCTGGGCGCACTCGTCCATGGTGACGGTGGCCAGCGCGGACTTCTCCGACGCCAGGCCGGGCTGCCCGGGGCGCAGGTAACCGGCGGGCAGGGGCGCCTCCAGCCCGTGGCCGGGCAGATCGACGGCCACGGAGGCGGCGCCGAGCCCGGCGAGCGCCCGCTGGGTGGCCGCCCAGTGCCCGGAGTGATGCCAGGCGCCGTGCACGAGGACGAAGACGGTGCTGTTCATGGGGTTCATCCCACGGCACCGAACGTGCGGGGATCCACTTCGAGATATGATAGGCCGCTCGGCGATACACCACAGGTATAAAGGACGGCATGGAGGCACGTCACCTGCGCTACGCGCTCGCCCTGGCCGAGCACGAGCACTTCGGCCGGGCCGCCGCCGCGCTCGGCATCGCGCAGCCGCCGCTGTCGAAGCAGATCGCCGACCTGGAGCGCGAGGTCGGGGCACGGCTGTTCGAGCGCACCCGCCAGGGCGTGTTCCCCACGGCGGCCGGAGAGGCGTTCCTGGCCAGAGCGCGGCGGGCGCTCGACGAGATGGCGGCGGCGGTGTCCGACGCGGGCCGGGCCGCACGCGGCGAGACCGGCAGGCTGCGGCTGGGGTTCATCGCCTCGGCGCTGCTCGACCCGCTGCCCGGCGTCCTGCACCGGTTCGGGCGCGAGCGCCCCGACGTACGGCTCGAGCTGCACGAGATGGCCAGCAGCCGCAGCTCCGCCGCGCTGATCGCGGGCGAGCTGGACGTCGCGATCACCCTCGGCCCGCCACGGGGCGCGGGGGCCGAGCACCTGGTGTCGGTCCCCATCGGGCACGACCACGTGGTGGCGGTGGTGAGCACCGCGCACCCGCTGGCCGGCCGCCCGGAGGTGAGCGTGGCGCAGCTACGGCGGCAGCGGCTCATCGTCGCGGCGGGCGAGGACGAGCCCGCCGTACGGGCAGGACTGCACGCCCTGCTGGGCAGGGACGCGCCGGCGCTGGCGGGCGCGACGGTCGCGCGAGACGTGCACACGATCGTCGGCCTGGCCGCCTCCGGGGTCGGGGTCGGGCTGGGCCCGTCCAGGATGCTCGCCGCGCCCCGGCCGGGCACGTGGTTCTGCGAGGTCGTCCCGCGCACGCCGCTGCCGGACCTGGTGCTGTCGTTCGCCGCCCGCGATACGTCGCCGGTGCTGACCGCGTTCCTGGATACGATCCGCCGCAACTGTCCCACTGTGGGGGCCGCGCTCGACCACCGGCTGCGCGCCGCCGCGCCGCCGTCAGAAGCTCCGTCAGAATGAGCCGCCGCTCAGTGGCGCTAAGCTGCGCGCATGGCACGGATTCTCCTCTTGCACTCGATGTACGGGCTGCGGCCCGCCGTCCACCAGGCCGCCGACAGGTTCAAGGCGGCCGGACACGAGGTGCACGTGCCCGATCTGTACGACGGCCGGGTGGTCGACACGGCGGAGGAGGGCATCGCGATCAAGGAGGAGATCGGCCGCGACGAGCTGCTCAAGCGCGCCGTGTCCGCCGCGGCCCCGCTGTCGGAGGAGGGCCTGGTCTACGCGGGCTTCTCGCTGGGCGCGGCGCTGGCGCAGAACCTCGCGCTGGGCGATGAACGGGCGCGCGGCCTGCTGCTCATGCACGGCACCTCCGACATGGCCGAGGGCGTGTCGGCCGACGACCTGCCGGTGCAGCTCCACGTCGCCGACCCCGACACCAACGAGCCCGCCGACTGGCTCAACCACTGGTACATCCAAATGCGCCGGGCCAGGGCCGACGTCGAGGTGTTCCGCTACGCGGGCGCCGGCCACCTGTTCACCGACCCCGACCTGCCCGACTACGACGCCGAGGCGGCCGAGCGCGCCTGGGCGATCGCGCTGGACTTCGTGGCCGGCCTCTGAGCCGCGCGTCACATCGAGCGTTCGAGAGGGGGACGTACGGATGCCGACCGGCACCGCCATCCGCGACGTGCGCGCGCAGCTGTTCTCGGCGGCCGAGCGCGTGCTGCTGCGGGCCGGGCCCGAGGGCCTGACCAGCAGGGCGGTCACCGCCGAGGCGGGGGTCGCCAAGGGCGTGCTGCACCGGCACTTCGCCGATTTCGACGCCTTCCTCGCCGAGCTGATCCGCGACCGCATCGCCCGCCTCGACACCCAGGCCAGCTCGCTCACCGCCGTGGCGGGCACCGGCACCGTCGCGGGCAACGTCACGCGCGCGCTGTTCGACCTGTTCGACCCGGTCGCCGTGGCGATCGTCGGCCTGGTCATCTTCCGCGACGAGCTGCGCGCCCGGCTGCGCTCCACCACCCCGTCCGGCATCCCGCTGCTCGCCGAGGGCATCGAGATGGTGCGCTCCTACCTCACCGACGAGGTGGAGCTCGGCCGCCTCGCGGCCGACACCGACGCCGCGACGCTCGCCCTGACGCTGGTCGGCGCCGGCCACATGCTGTTCGCCGACCGCGCGGCCGGGCCGCCGGACACCGAGACGGTCGAGTCCATGGTCAGCCTGGTGCTCGCGGACGTCCTCCAGCGCCGCCTCCTCTGACCCTGCGAAGCCGCCTGCTCCGGCTCCGTCCGCGGATCGGCGCGCGCGAAGCTCTCGCCGAAAAGGCGGCTCACCCGCTGAAGGTCGGCCAGGCCGAGGCGCGCACGACACGGCCGACTGGGGCGGCGCGACGCTGGGAGCACGGCGAAGGCAGGTGATTCCGGCGGCCCGGGTCAGGCGCCGGCGCCGCCGTCCACCGGCACGATCGCGCCGGTCACCATCGAGGCGCGGTCGCTGAGCAGCCACGCCGCCACCTCGGCGACCTCGCGTGGCTCGGCCATCCGGCCGAGCGGGGTCATCGCGGTCGCCTGCTTCTGGACACCGGGCGAAATCGCCTCCCACTCGTCCATCATCTTCGTGGCGGTGCCGCCGGGGGTGATGCCGTTCACCCGGATGCCGTCGGCCGCCCAGCTCACCGCCGCGGTCTCGGTGATGCTGTTGAGCGCCCGCTTCATCGCCCCGTACGCGGGCAGCGCCGGGTTGGCACGGCGGCTGCCGATGCTGGAGGTGTTGACGATCGCGCCGCCGCCGCTCGTGCGCATGAGCGCGGCCTCGGCGGTCATGGCCGTCCAGTGACCGCGGAAGTTCACCGCGAACTGCCGGTCGATGTCCTCATCGCTGGTGATGTCGAGCGGTCCCGGCTGCGGCATCGCCGCGCCGTTGTTGAACGCGCCGTCCAGCCTCCCGTGCAACTCCTCAACGCGGCCGACGGCGGCGCGGATGCTCTCGCTGTCGCCCAGATCGACGCGTACGGCGTCCGCGACGCCGCCCTCCTCCCGGATTTCGGCCACGATCCGATCAAGGCTGTCAACACTGCGGGTGGCGAGCACGACGGCGGCGCCCTCACGGGCGAAGAGCCGGGCGGCCGCCTCCCCGATGCCGCGGCTGGCGCCGGTGATGAACGTGACCTTGCCCGTGAGCAGGCCGGCAGGTGCGGAAACAGTGGTGTTCGTCATGCCGGCCAGTCTCGGCGCGGCCCGGCGGCGTATGCAGGCACAAGCTGTACCAGGATGGACGGCTCCCGGACAGGCACACTTGAGAGATGGACAGAAAGGAACTCGGGGCCTTTCTTCGCAGCAGGCGGGAGCGGCTGCGCCCGGAAGACGTCGGGTTGCCCTCCGGGCCCCGGCGCCGGACGCCCGGCCTGCGCCGCGAGGAGGTCGCGGTGCTCGCGCACGTCTCCACCGAGTACTACGTACGGCTGGAGCAGGGCCGGGCGCCGCGCCCGTCGGGTGAGGTCCTGGCCGGGATCGCCACGGCGCTGCGGCTCAGCGACACCGAGTGCCGCCACCTCCACCTCCTGGCGGGCACCGCGCCGACGCGTGCCGCGGTGCTCAGGCGCGACGTGCGGCCGAGCATCCTCGCGCTGCTGGAGCGGCTGCCGCAGACGGCCGCGATCGTGCTGTCGGCGGCCTTCGAGGTGCTCGCCTGGAACCATCTCGCCGCCGCGCTCATGGAGGACTTCGGCAAGCTGCCGCCCAGGGAGCGCAACTTCGCGCGCCGCGCCTTCCTGCCCGAGGCGCCGGACGGGCCGCGGCCGTACGGGATCTCCAACGCCACCGAGTTCCGCCGGCACGTCGTGATGGAGCTGCGCGCCACCCAGGCCCGCTACCCGGACGACCAGGAGCTGGCCGAGCTGATCGCGGAGCTGCGTACGGGCAGCGGCGAGTTCGCCCGGCTCTGGGAGCGCCACGACGTGCAGCCCGCGTACACGCTCTCCAAGACCTTCCACCACCCGGTGGTCGGAGCGGTCACCCTGGACTGCGACCAGCTCGCCCTCACCGACCGCGACCAGCGGCTCGTGCTCTACAGCGCGCGCCCGGGCTCCCGCGACGCCGAGGCCCTGGCGCTGCTCGACGTGCTCGGCCCCGACTACGCCAGGACGTAAGTCAACGGCTATTTACACTCCTTGCGATCATGACTATTCTGCGGTGGTCGACCGGAAGGGACATCGATGACCGCAAGCGGCACCGAAGCCGTCCGCAGGCGCGATGCGGCGAGGACCCGGCAGCGGCTGCTCGACGCGGCGCTCAAACGCTTCGCCCACGACGGCTACGCCGCCACGACCGTCCGCGACATCACCGACGACGCCGGCGTCAACGTCGCCCTGGTCAACCGCTACTTCCAGTCCAAGGAAGGGCTGTTCGAGGCGTGCCTGGCCGTCGCGGCGGACGAGCTGCGGCGCGTCGCGGCGAACGCCCCGCTCCCCGACGCCATCCGGCACATCATCACCGCGACCGGCGAGGGCCGGATCACCGACGTGCTGCTGCTCCTGCTGCGCACATCCGGCGACGAGAACGCCGAGCGGATGCGGGTCGGGCTGCTCAGATCCGCCAGCGAGGACCTGGCCTCGGTGGCCGGGTGGCGGCCGGAGGACCCGGAGGGCGAGGCGCTCATGCTGCGCGCCCAGCTCGTGCTGGCCCTGGCGGTCGGGGTGGCCACGCTGCGCGTGTCCACCGAGCTGCGGCCGCTGGCCACGGCCGGGGACGAGGAGCTGGCGGTGCCGCTGCGAGAGGTCGTCGACACGTTGCTGCCCCGATCGTGAACAGGTCATGAAGGTCGTGAACAGGTCGTGAACGCCGTGCGCGTCCACCTTCGAAGGGAGAGCCTTGACCACCGAGTCCGCTGAGACGCTGGTGACCACCCGCGGTTGCCCGTTCGCCCCGCCCGAGCAGCACTTGCGGCTTCTGCGCGAGCGACCCGTCACCAAGGTCAAGCTGCCGACCGGCCGCGAAGCGTGGGTGACCACGCGGTATGAGGACATCAAGAAGGTGCTGAGCGATCCGCGGTTCAGCGCGAACCGCCGCCACCCCGCCGCGCCGCGCCTGGTCGAGGACCAGGTCGATCAGCCCGCCACGTCCCCGCTGCCGAAGATGATGCTGGAGATGGACCCGCCCGAGCACGGGCCGGTCCGGCGGGCGGTGGTAGGCGAGTTCACGCTGCGGCGCATCAACGCCCTGCGGCCGCGCATCCAGCAGATCGTGGACGAGCACATCGACGCCATGCTGGCCGGCCCGCGCCCGGCCGACCTGGTCCAGGCCGTCGCGCTGCCGGTGCCGTCGCTGGTGATCTGCGAGCTGCTCGGCGTGCCGTACGAGGATCACGACTTCTTCCAGACCAACTCCGCGCAGCTGCTCAACCGGCGCGCCACCGAGCAGGAACGCCGGGACGCGGTGCTGTCGCTGGTCGGCTACCTCGACAAGCTGATCGCCGCCAAGGAGGAGCAGCCCAGCGACGACCTGCTCGGCCGCCAGATCGTCAAGCAGCGCGAGAGCGGCCAGGTGGACCGCGGGGCGCTGCTCAGCACGGCGTTCCTGCTGCTCCTCGGCGGCCACGAGACCACCGCGAACATGATCTCGCTGGGCACGTACCTGATGCTCACCGAGCACCCCGAGGCGGCGCAGGCGCTGCGCGAGCACCCCGAGAAGGCCGAGTGGGCCGTGGAGGAGCTGCTGCGCTACTTCACCATCGCCGAGTTCGCGATGGCGCGGGTGGCGCTGGAGGACGTCGAGGTGGGCGGCACCGTCATCCCGGCGAACTCGGGCGTGCTCATGCTCGCCAACGCCGGCAACCGCGACCCCGAGGTGTTCGAGGACGCCGAGCGCTTCGACATCGAGCGCGGCGCCCGCAACCACCTCGCCTTCGGCTACGGCGCCCACCAGTGCCTGGGCCAGAACCTCGCGCGGGCGGAGCTGGAGATCTTCTTCGCCACGGTGTTCCGCAAAGTTCCGACGCTGAAGGTGACCGCGCCCGCCGAGGAGCTGTCGTTCAAGGAGGAGGCCGCCGTCTACGGCATGCACGAGCTGCCCGTCACCTGGTGAGGCGGGCGCTCCCCGAGGTGAGGACCGGCGACGCCGCCGCCGTCGCCGGCCTCCTGCGGATGCTGCAGGACGGGCAGGAGCGGCGCCTGTCCGCCTCGCTGCGCACGCTGGCGCTCTCCCTCCTCGACGCCGCCCGCTGAGCGCCTCAGCCCGCCCGCCGTGCCGCGGCGCCGTCACGGGGCGCGGCCGGGCGCGCGAGGTGGGCGGCGAGCGCATCGGGGTGGGTGAGCTGCGGGTAGTGGCCGGCGCCATCGATCATGGTGACCGGGACGTCCACCGCGACGGCGAGCGGATCGTCCGACCCGGCGACGATCTCCACCGGCACCTCGACCCGGTCCAGGAGGCGGCGCAGCTCGTCGCGCCAGGTGTGGTCCGCGCGCAGGGCGGCCACCACGGTGCGGGCGCGGCCGGGGCGGCTCACGTCGGCCAGGTCGTCCTCGGGGACGCCCAGCAGCGCCGCCAGGCGGGTCCTCGGCAGGCGGCGCAGCAGCGGCACCGCCGCCCACGACCGCGCCGCCCGGGGCCTGGCCGCTGCAGGAACGCCGGCGCCACCAGCACCAGCCTTGAGATCGCGTCCGGGTGCGCGGCGGCGTAGCGCAGCGCGGGGCCGCAGGCGAAGGAGTGCGCGACCAGCACGGGACGCGTCCGCACCGGCCGGAGCAGCCCGCCCACCCACGCCTCCAGCGCTCCCGCCGGCGGGCCGGACCCGCCCTGTCCCGGCAGATCGGCGGCCAGGGCCGGAGCGTCGAGCCGGCCGGTGAGCCGCCGCCAGGAGCCGGCGTCCAGGGGCAGGCCGTGCAGCAGCACGTAGCCGGGCTGCTCCCGCTCACCGACCACCCAGGTCCGCACGCCCGCCACGTCCTGGTAGCCGTACGGGCCGGTGGGGGCGGGCACGGCGCCGAAGCGGGCGGCCACCAGGTCGTCGGCCCACCTGGTCAGCGTGTCCTCGACGGGCGGCAGGCTGAGCCCGGCCCGCTCGGCGAACGCCCGCGCGGGCCCGGTGTCGTAACGGTCGGACGACAGGAACGTCAGCGTCTCGGGATCCACCCCGATCAGCGCCCTGGGCAGCCGCCGCAGCAGCCCGACCGGGATCGAGCGCCGGGGCGCGCGCACGCCCATGTGCCGGGCCAGCAGCGCGACCAGGTCCGGCAGGACGGGCGTGCGGTCGTCGAGGATCCAGTACGCCCGGCCCGCGGTCTCCTCGTGCTCGGGCAGCCGGGTCATGAACGCCGCCAGATAGCGCACGTCCACGACCGGCACGAACACCTCGCGCCCGCCCGGCAGGGCGGGCAGGCGGCCGTGCCACAGGTCCGACACCATCGACGCCAGCCCGAGGAACTGGCCGGGGCCGATGGCGGTGGAGGGGTTGGCGATGGTGAGCGGGATGCCGCGCTCGGCGGCGCGGGCCCTGATCGCCGTGTCGCCCTCCTTCTTCGACGCCTCGTAGGCGCCCTCCCGCCGGTAGTCGGGCGGCTCGCCCCCGGGTCCCGGGCTGACGCGGTAGCCGCTGATGTGCACGACCCGCCGCAGGCCGGGCCGTTCCGCGGCCCAGTCGAGGACGTTGAGCGCGCCGGTCACGTTGGCCGCCCGCGCCTCCTCCACGCTCAGCCCGAACGCGAAGCGGGCCGCGCAGTTGTAGACGTCGCGCACGCCGTCCAGGCCGGTGGGCGGCAGGCCGAGGCCGGCCTTGGTGATGTCGGCGCGCACGACGGTGAGCCCGTCGAGCGGCACGCCCTCGCTTTCCAGCCAGGAGGTGAGCCTGCCGGGGTTCCCGCGTACGGCGGCGGCCACCCGGTTGCCGCGGCGCAGCAGCTCGGCGACCACGGCACGGCCGATGAATCCGGTGGCGCCGAAGACGATGGAACCGGGGGAGTCTGGTGACACGAGCGGGCTCCTCACGAGGCGGTGAGCAGGATCGCGGCCCGGCGGGCCACGGCGTCGAGCGGCCGGCGGTCGCGCCGGGCTCTGGCGAGCAGCAGCGCGCCCTCGATCAGGGCGAGCACGGCCGTGGCCGTGCCCTCGGGGTCGGGGTGCCCGCCGGCGGCGAGCCGGTCGGACAGGATGCGCTCCCAGGAGTCGTAGACCTCGGCGCACACCTGCTGGAGCGCGTCGTGGGTGGCGGCCAGCTCCAGCGCGACGGTGGCCACCGGGCAGCCCTTGCGCCACCCGGACGACTCAAGGCGGTCACCGAGCATCGTGATCAAGCCCGTGACCAGGGCCGTCGTGTCCGGTGCCGTGGCGGCGAGCCGCTGCGCGGCCTCCGCGATCTCCCGTCCGGCGCGCCGCAGGGCCTCGGCGACCAGCTCGTCCTTGCCGCCGGGGAAGTGGAAGTACAGCGAGCCCCTGGGCATGCCGCTGGCCGCGATCACCTGGTTGAGCCCGGCGCCGGAGTAGCCGCCGGCCTCGATCAGGTCCTGGGTGGTGTCGAGCAGTCGTGTGCGCGTCTCCGCGCCCTTGCGTCCCATGCGTCAAGAAAATAGACCGGTCTACATATTTTGGCAATCACCCAAGCGGCGGGACGTGGTGGACCAGCGCCGCCTTCGGCTGAAGGGCACCTGAAAGGGGTCGGGAAGGTGGGTGGTCGCTGGAGGCGTCCGAGGGCGGGCGGTCGCTACAGGGGGCGGCGGGCGGGTGGTCGCGCTGACGGGTGCGGGCCGCCAAGGCCGGCTCACGAACCGGCGGCGCCCGCGCGCAGGCGGTGGGCGTTCAGCGCGCCGCCGGGAAGGGCTGTCCTGACGCCAGCCGTGCGATGAGGCCGGGCACGGCCTGCTCACCGCCGTTGGCGGTCACCCAGCGGCTCACCTGGCAGGCGGCGTCGGCGTACGTCAGAGGGTCGGCCGACGCCGCGCGCAGCCAGCCGTCGAGCGTGTCCGGCAGGGCCTGCCGGGGATCGCGCAGGCAGCGGTCGCCGGTCGGAGTGAGGTAGCGGGGATCGTCGCTGACCAGGACCCCCAGGCCCTCGTCGAACCACTGCGGGACGTCCGCGCCGCCGAGGCGGGCGTGCAGCTCGACGTGGGTCAGCTCGTGCGAGGCGATCACCGGATCGACGCCGCGCGGGGACAGCATGACCGACCGGTTGAGCACGGCGATGCCGCGTTCACCACCGCCGCCGATCCTGCTGTAGCAGGCGTCGGTCAGGCACACGAGGACGTCGGGGGCGCTGACCCGGCCGCCGAAGAAGGCGCGTATCCGCTCGTCCGCCTGCTCGAGGACCTCGCTCACGCGGCGGCGCTCCGCCGGGGCCAGGCCGGGCTCGGCGTAGACGCCGGGCGCGATGCGTTCCAGGCCGTAACAGCCGGGACACGTGGTGGCCGCGACGGACGGGAAGGCGATCGCGGTCGCCGCCACGGCCGCGGCGAGCACCACCGCGACCGCCGCACCTGCGATCCACCAGAATCCGCGGCGGCGCGTCAAGGGCATGAAATCCTCCTTACCGCCGTCGCGCGGCGGCGAGATGCGAGGCCCGCCGGGTGTGGTGGCCCAGCAGGCGAGTGAGCAGGTCCACGAACTGCTCGCGCTCCGCGGCGGTCAGCGGGGCGAGCAGAGCCCGGCGTTGATCAGCCGGTACGACTGCGCGGCCACGCTCGCCGGCAGGCGGCCGGGCTGCCGGCGGAGCCTCTCCGGCGTCTTCGCCTCGCCGGAGCGCGGCACGCCGGTCGCTTCGGCTCCGCTGCTCATGCGCTTGATCATAACCGGTTGCGTTAGTCGCCCTAACGACTTCGCGCTCCTGCTCGGCGCGAAGCGCCGGCAGGACGCGGGCACCGTCTTCACCGGCGGCCTGCGGCAGCGCTTCGGAGAGCCGGCGGCTGGGCGGGATGCGGATCACGCCCGCCTGGGCACGCCCCGCGTGATCGGGTCAGGAGGTGGCGCGCCAGGTGAGGGAGAGGCCGGTGGCGGCGCGTTCGGTCCGGATCTCCATCATGCTGCCCAGGATCGTGGCGTGGTCGGAGACCACGGGCGTGCCGTCGAGCGTGTGGGTGATGCGGGCGCTGAGCAGTACCGGGCTGCCCTCAGGCTCGCGCAGGTGGCGGGCGGCGGGGCCGTCGAGCAGGCCGGGCCGCACCACCTCGGACGCGCGGGCGACCGCCACCCCGGCGTCGGCGAGCGCCGTGTAGAGCGAGACCTCGGTGAAGTCCCGGTCGCGGATGCGGTCGGCCACCGGGCGGCGTACCCACGACACCTGGTGGACGGCCGGACGCCCGGCGAACTCGCGCACCCGCTCAAGGCGCAGGGCGCTCTCGCCGGGCGGCAGCCGCAGCTCGGCGGCGACCCGGGCGGGGGCGCGGCGCACCGCCCTGCCGACCACCGCGGTGCGCACGGCGTGGCCCTGCGTACGCAGGTCGTCGGCCAGGCTGCGCAGCGAGTCGAGCTGGTAGGCCAGGTGCGGCGGCGCGACGAACGTGCCCTTGCCGGGCCGCTGCACGATCAGCCGTTCGTCGCTGAGCTGCCGCAGCGCCTGGCGCAGCGTCATGAGCGTGACCCCGTAGGAGGCGCTCAGCTCGCGCTGCGGCGGCAGCGCCTCGCCGGGGGCGTAATGGCCGGACCGGATCTTCGCGGCGAGGTCGGCGGCGATGGCGCGGTATCTCGCCTCGTGTCCGGCGTCGGCGGTCATCGTGGTGGGTCACACTCCTGGTCGAGGGCCTGCCGCAGGGTCGTGACGAAGGCCCGCAGGTCGTCCGGTGCCGCCCCGTCGAGCACGCGCCGCATGACGGCGGCGCCGACCACCACGCCGTCGGCGTGCCGGCGGGCCTCGCGGGCCTGATCCGGGGTGGAGATGCCGAATCCTAGCAAGAGGCAGGTCGGTGACGTTCTTGAGGCGGGCGGCAAGTCGTGCCGCCGAGGCGGCGAGCGCGGTCCGCTCGCCGGTGGTGCCCATGACCGAGACCGCGTAGACGAACCCGCGGCTGCGCGCGCCGATCTCCGCCAGCCGGGCGTCCGGCGTGGTGGGCGAGGCGAGCAGGGCGGGTTCGATGTCGCAGGCGGCCGCCGCCTCCATCAGCTCGTCCGCCTCGTGCACCGGCAGGTCGGGCACGATGAGCCCGGTGACGCCCGCTCGGCGCAGCGCGGCGCAGAACTCCTCGGGGCCGTCGTGCAGCACGAGGTTGTAGTAGGTGCTGGCGATCAGCGGCACGCCCAGGTCCGGCAGCGCGGACAGCTCGGCGAGGATGCTCCGGGTGCTCGCCCCCCCTGGCCAGGGCCTCCTGGCTCGCCTGCTGGATGGTGGGGCCGTCGAGCGTCGGGTCGGAGAACGGCAGGCCGACCTCGATCGCGTCGGCTCCCGCGGCGGCGAACGCGCGCAGGTAGGCGGTCCAGCCGGGGCAGATGCCCGCGGTGACGTACGGCATGAGCAGGCCGCGCCCGGCGTCGCGGCGGGCCCGCAGGTGGCGCTCGACCGCGCCCGCGGAGAGGACCTTGTTCACAGCAGCTCCTTCAACGTCGCCATGTCCTTGTCGCCGCGGCCGGACAGCGTCATGAGCACCGTCGATCCGGGCGGCAGGTCGCCGTCGCCCGCCGCGCGGATGATCCAGGCGAGGGCGTGCGCCGATTCCAGCGCCGGCAGGATGCCCTCGGTGCGCGCCAGCCGTACGGCGGCGGCGACCGCCTCCTCGTCGGTCACCGTGACGTAGCGGGCCCGGCCCAGGTCGCGCAGGTGGGCGTGCTCGGGGCCGACGCCGGGGTAGTCGAGCCCGGCGGCGATGGAGTGCGCCTCGACGATCTGCCCGTCGCCGTCCTGGAGGAACAGCGAGCGGGCCCCGTGCAGCACGCCGAGCCGGCCCCTGGCGGCTCCCGCGCCGCCCTCGGCCTCGACGCCGACCAGCCGGGCCGAGGTGTCGGCGAACCCGGCGAACGTGCCCGCCGCGTTGGAGCCGCCGCCGACACAGGCCACGACGTGGTCCGGTACGCCGGCGGGCAGCGCGGCGGCGCACTGGGCGCGGGCCTCGTCGCCGATGACCCGCTGCAGCTCCCTGACCAGCCACGGGTACGGGTCGGGGCCGACGACCGAGCCGATGCAGTAGTGGGAGTCGCCGGTCGTGCTCACCCAGTGGCGCATGGCCTCGCTGGTGGCGTCCTTGAGCGTCCTGCTGCCGGTGGTCACCGGCACCACCTCGGCGCCGAGGACGCGCATGCGGAAGACGTTCAGCTCCTGGCGCTCGATGTCGCGCGCGCCCATGAACACCGTGGCCCCCAGCCCGAGCAGCGCGGCGGCGGTCGCGGTGGCCACGCCGTGCTGGCCGGCGCCGGTCTCGGCGATCAGCCTGGCCTTGCCCATGCGCTTGGCGAGCAGGGCCTGCCCCAGCACGTTGTTGATCTTGTGGGAGCCGGTGTGGGTGAGGTCCTCGCGCTTGAGGTAGAGCCGCACGCCCAGCTCGTCCGACAGGCGGGCGGCCGGGGTGAGCGGGGTGGGGCGGCCCGCGTGCACGGCCAGCAGGTCCGCGAGGGCGGTGCGGAAGCCGGGGTCGCTCCAGGCGGCGCGGAACGCCTCGCCCACCTGGCGGCAGGCCTCCACCAGGGATTCGGGTGCGTATCTGCCGCCGTACGCGCCGAATCTGCCCAGGTCGCGGGGCTCGGTCATGGTCGTGCCCGGCGGGGCGGGGTCCGTCCATGGCAGCACGCGGTCCATGCATGCCTCCCTCATTAGTTCTATAACTCTTCTCAGAGTTCTATAACAGTGAGTGTGGCACGAACGGCCCGGGATCACCACCGCCGGGGGAGCTGATATGATGATCGGGAACGCGTGAGCCTTCTCGGCCGGACTCCCGTCCGCTGCCGGGAAGGCTTTTTTCATGCCCGGAAATGGGCGTTCGGCTGACATCTGACGAGGATCGACATGACATCTGCGGCGAGTGCGGGCACGTGGCGGCTCGGCGACCTGACCGTCAACCGCATCGGCTTCGGCGCGATGCGCCTGACCGGGCGGGCCGCCTTCGGCTCCGGCAAGCGCGACCCGAAGCAGGCGGTCGCCGTGCTGCGGCGGGCGATCGAACTCGGCGTGAACCACATCGACACCGCGGCCTTCTACTTCACCGATGAGCTGGCGGCCAACGACCTGATCGCACGGGCGCTGGCCCCGTACCCCGACGACCTGGTCATCACCACCAAGGTCTGGCCGGGCCGCCGCCGCGTATCCGGGAACTGGTGGTGGGCCACGCCGGCGCAACTGCGCGACCAGGTGGAGGAGAACCTGCGGATGCTCGGCCGCGACCGGCTCGACGTGGTGAACCTGCGCGTGCCCGGCAGCAGGCGCGACGGCTCCATCGCCGAGCACTTCGGCGCGCTGGCCGAGCTGCGTGAAGCCGGGCTCATCCGGCACCTGGGCGTCTCCAACGTCACGGCCGCCCAGCTCGCCGAGGCCCAGTCCATCGCACCGGTGGTGTGCGTGCAGAACGCGTTCGGCATCGGCGCCCCGGCCGGGGAGCGCGAGCTGCTGCGCGTCTGCGGCGAGCAGGGCATCGCGTACGTGCCGTTCTTCGCGATCGCCGGCGCCGGTCGCGAGTCGGGAGCGGTGACCGGCGAGCCCGAGGCGGTGGAGGAGATCGCCCGCGCCCGCGGCGCATCACCCGCGCAGGTCCGCCTGGCCTGGACGCTCGCCCAGGGCCCGCACGTGCTCGCCATCCCCGGCACCGGCGACCTCGGCCACCTGGCCGAGAACGTGGCGGCGGGCGAGCTGCGGCTCACCGGCGAGGACCTGGCCCGCCTGAACGCGCTCGGCGGCTAGCTCGCCGGGCCTCGCCGAGCGGCGATCGACGTTCAGCGGGGCAGGCGAGCGCCGATGAGGCGGATCGCCCGGCGGACCACCTCGGCCTGCGCCGGGGCCAGGCCGTCAAGGAACGGCTCGACCACCTCGGCCCGCCAGCCGTCCGGCACCTGGTCGCCCAACATGTGCTCCAGGCTGAACGCGGCCAGCTCCTCGGCCAGCGGCTCCACCCGCGGATCGCCGGGTTCGGCACCTGCCAGCTCATCGAGCCTGCGATAGAAGTCGCGCCCGCGCGCCGCCGGCTCCGGATCGGCGGTCAGCGCGTCGAGCGCGGCGAACGTCCACCGCCCGCCCGGCGCGCGCGAGGCGCTGTCGACGAGCATGAGCAGGTCCCGGTCCCAGGCCGCCGACGGCGAGGCCGGCACGTCGATGGCCTTGAGGAACGACAACAGGCCGGGCGATGCGGTGTCGTCCGGGCTGAGTGTGCCGTCCTCGACCCGGCGCAGCACCTCGGCGAGCCTGGCCCGCCGCAGGCGGATGTCGCGCTCCTGCGCGGCCAGGTCGGCGTCGATCTCGGCGAGGATCTCGGGCAGCTCCCTGGAGCGCTCATCGGCCATGACGTCGCGGATCTCGTCGAGGCTGAGCCCCAGCCCTGCCAGCCGGCGTACGCGGGCGAGGGCGACGGCGTCGCGCATGCCGTACTCGCGGTAGCCGTTGGCCAGGCGCGGCGGCTCCGGCAGGACGCCCTGATGGTGGTAGTGGCGCACGGTACGGGTGGACACCCCGAGCAGCGCGGCAAGCTCTCCGATCCGCATGTGCCCAGTTAAGACGTTGACGCCACGTCAAGGTCAAGCCGCCGGGAAAAGCGGTGGACCGGGCGGTCGCCGGGCCGGTAGCGTACCGGCGACCGTGACACGGCCTGAGGAGGTGAGAGACCCATGAACGCTGTAGCGAAATGGGCGCTCCGCCCTCGCGCCACGGTCAGGCGAGCGAAGTAGGTGCCGCCGGGAGCGCCCGAACTCCGGCACTCCCCTCGAAAGGCACCGACCATGCACTCTTCGCCGGCTTCCGCCCAGCCCTCGCACACCCTGCACTCACAGACCGGGCCCACACGAAACGAGCCCTCACAAACCGAGGCCTCGCCCGCCCGGCCGCCGCGCGCCGAGCTCGCCGATCCGCCGTACGACGTGGTCATCGCCGGGTGCGGGCCGACCGGCGCGATGCTGGCCGCCGAGCTGCGCCTGCACCGCGTACGCGTCCTCGTCGCCGAGCGCGAGACCGAGCCGGGACCGATGGTCCGCATCGTCGGCCTGCACATCCGCAGCCTGGAGCTGATGGCGATGCGCGGGCTGCTCGACCGGCTGCTCCCGCACGGCAGACGGCGTCCCGCGGGCGGCTTCTTCGCCGCCATCCCCAAGCCCGCGCCCGAGGGCCTCGACAGCCGGTACGCCTACATCCTGGGCATGCCGCAGCCGGTCATCAACCGCCTGCTCGAAGAGCACGCCGCCGAGCTGGGCGCGCACGTCAGGCACGGCTGCGCGGTGACCGGCTTCGAGCAGGACGATGCGGGCGTGACCGTCGAGCTGAGCGGCGGTGAGCGGCTGCGCACCCGCTACCTCGTCGGCTGCGACGGCGCCCGCAGCGCGGTGCGCAGGCGGCTCGGCGTCGGCTTCCCCGGCGAGCCCGCGCGCAATGACACGCTCATGGGCGAGATGGAGGCGAGCGCGCCGCAGGAGGAGATCGCCGCCGTGGCCTCCGCGGTCGCCGCCCGGCAGTGGCCGTTCTGGATCAGGCCGTTCAACGGCGGCCAAACGTACAGCGTCGTCGTCCCCGCGGGCGGCGTGACCGACCGCTCGCGCCCGCCCACGCTGGACGACTTCCGGCGGCGGCTGCGCGCCGTCGCCGGCACCGACTTCGGGGTGCACTCCCCGCGCTGGCTGTCCCGCTTCGGCGACGCCACCCGGCTGGCCGAGCGCTACCGGGTGGGGCGGGTGCTGCTGGCGGGGGACGCGGCCCACATCCATCCGCCGTTCGGCGGGCAGGGGCTCAACCTCGGCGTCCAGGACGCGGTCAACCTCGGCTGGAAGCTGGCGGCGCAGGTGCGCGGCTGGGCGCCGGACACGCTGCTCGACACCTACCACGCCGAACGCCACCCGGTCGCCGCCGACGTGCTGGACAACACCCGCGCCCAGGCCGTGCTGGCCTCCCCTGAGGCGGGACCGCGCGCGCTGCGGCGGCTGCTGGCCGAGCTGATGGACATCGACGAGGTGAATCGGCGTCTCATCGAGAAGATCACCGCGATCGCGGTCCGCTACGACTTCGGCGCGGGCCCCGACCTGCTCGGCCGCCGCATGCCCGACGTCGAGCTGACGCGGGGCCGCCTGTACGACCTGCTGCGCGGCGGGCGCGGCCTGCTGCTCGACCGCACCGGACGGCTCACCGCCGGCGGCTGGTCGGACCGCGTCGACCGGCTCGCCGATCCCGGCGCGGCGGTGGACGCCCCGGGCGTGCTGCTCAGGCCGGACGGTCACGTGGCCTGGATCGGCGACGACCAGCGCGACCTCGATGAACGCCTGGCCCGCTGGTTCGGCGAGCCCGCCGGTTAGTCGCGGGCGGGGGCTCGGCGCTCCCGCAGGGGAGCGCCGAGCGCGCGCAGCGCCGGCACCGCGGCCTGCAGCGCGCCGCGCTGGTCAGGCGTCAGCGTGGCGAGGGCGTCGGCGAACATCTCCGCCCAGGCGTTCTCGATCATGGCCATGCCGTGCTGGGCGTCCACGGTCGGGTAGAGGCGCACGGCGCGGCGGTCGTGCGGGTCGGGCTCGCGGCGGATGAGCCCGCGGGCGCGCTGACCGCGACGGCCTCCACGCTGGCCGGCAGCCGTCTCGTCGGCCGCATCAGCCCCCGCCTGCTGCTGCCAGCAGGGCTGGCGCTCATGCTCGTCGCCGGTTTCACCGCCCTGTTCCTCACCCTCGCCGGGCAGCTGAACCGGTTCTGGGCACTGAGCCTGCTGGGCCTTGCCTTCGTCGGCTCGGCCAGGTCTGCGCCACCGCCACCGGCCTCGCACTGGAGCGCGTACCACAGGCGGCGGGCACGGGCTCGGCGGTGCTGGGCACGCTGCAGAACGCCCTCGGCGCGGCCGTGGCCCCCTTGATGGGCATCGCCGGAGGCCACACCGCCGTGCCGCTGTTCGCCGGAATGACGCTGTGCACGCTGCTCGCCGCGGCCGCGCTCCTGCTCACTCTCTCGCCCAGAACACCACCAGCACAGGCGCGCGTGCCGCGCCCGCCCCTCACGAGACGGCGGGAAGGCGATGTGGCTCCGGACGGCCGGGCTCCAGCGCGTGGCGGGTGCCGTCGAGCGTAGACCTTCGCCGCGCCGTGCTGGACGAGCGCCCGGGCGAACGCGCATCTCGCCGGGAGCTTCCCTGCCGCGCGTGACATCACGCCGCCCGCGTGCGCGGGGCGTCAGCCGGGTGAGACGGCCGAGGCCAGCTCGGCGAAGTCGTCGTCGGACAGCTCGATGCCGGCGGCGGCGACGTTCTCCTCCAGGTGGGCGATCGATGAGGTGCCGGGGATCGGCAGCATCACCGGGGAGCGGCGCAGCAGCCAGGCGAGTGCGAGCTGCGACGGCGTGGCCGACAGCCGCGAGGCGATCGTGTCGAGCGCACCGCCCGGCCTGGCGAGCTCCCCGGTGGCCAGCGGGAACCACGGGATGAAGCCGATCTCGTGACGTTCGCAGTACTCCAGCACGTCCTCGGCGGAGCGGTTGGCCAGGTTGTAGAGGTTCTGCACGGTGGCGATCGGGGCGACGGCGCGCGCCCGCTCGATCTGTTCGACGCCGACCTCCGACAGTCCGATGTGCGCGACCTTCCCCTCGTCCTGGAGCTTCTTCAGCTCGCCGACCTGGTCCTCCAGCGGCACCTCGGGGTCGACGCGGTGGAGCTGGAGCAGCGGGATCCGCTCGAGCCCGAGGATGCGCAGGCTCATCTCGCACTGCTGGCGCAGGTAGGCGGGCCTGCCGACGGGCGTCCACTGGTCGGGGCCCTGGCGGGTGAGCCCGGCCTTGGTGGCGATGACGATGCTCTCGTCGTACGGGGCGAGCGCCCGCTTCAGCAGCGGCTCGGCGACCAGGGGGCCGTAGGCGTCGGCGGTGTCGAAGAGCGTCACGCCGAGCTCGGCGGCGCGGCGCAGTACGCGTACGGCCTCCTCCTCGTCGGCCGGCGGCCCCCACACGCCGGGCCCGGTGAGCTGCATGGTGCCGTAGCCGAGCCGGTTGACGGGCAGAGTTTTCTCGATCATGAACTGGCCGGACGCGTCGGCCCGCACAGCGGTCATCGCGGAACTTCCCTTCTCGTGCCGGCCGCCGGGCTCGGCGGCGTGACCGGGTCGGCGTGCCCGGCGAGACCGCGTCCTACCTCAACCGCGGGCAAAGCCTGGTATCGATCACGGGTGGATGTCGATCACGACGTCGTCGCGGGCCACCTCGCGGCCCTCGCCGTTCACGAACGCGACGTGCACCGGCTCGCCGGTGGAGCGCGTCCTGCGCAGGGCCGGCGGCCCGGACGGGCGGGGCGGTGAGTGTCGCCCCACTGCTGCAGCGCGCCCAGCACCACCTGCAGGTCGGCGCCGGCCTTGGTGAGGTGGTAGCTGCGGCGCTGCCTGCTGCCTGGCTCCTGGTTAGGTGAGCGTGCGCAGCACCCCCGCGTCGACGAGCGTCTTCAGCCGGGCGCTCAGCAGGTCGGGCGCGATGCCCAGCGCCTTCCTGATGTCGGCGAAGCGGTGCCGGCCGCGGAAGATCTCGCGCAGGATGAGCGGCGTCCGCCGCTCACCGGGTAGCCGCAGGCTGCGCTCGATCGAGCAGGCCGGCTCGTCGGCGGACGAGCCCTTGCCGCGTACGGCCATCGCACCCACCCCCTTCATCACAGATACCGTCCTCGGCCCGATACCGGTTGACAGATCTTGGGCGATCTGGGCGTAATGACGACCGCGTCGCGTGTCGCGGTCCGGGAGGACGGTCGCGGCATGGAGGCGCCGTACCAAGGGGGTTGACGCCAATGGCCACTAGCACCGTCGGTCGTGCCTGAGCACACCGCGCCCGCGCGTCCCCTCATGCCTGGTCCGGTGTCGTAGCACCTGTACGCCGGCATGCCCGTGCGGGTCTCAGCATGTCCACGACACCCACTCACCAGAAGGCTTCTTCTCAGCATGCCGAACGACTTCAACCAGCAGATCATCGACGAGTTCCGGGCCAACCGCGGCAAGGTCGGCGGCCCCTTCGAGGGCGGCAGGCTGTTGCTGCTCACCACCATCGGCGCCAGAACCGGCCGCCCCCACACCACCCCGCTCGGCTACCTGCCCGATGAGGACCGCCGGCTCGTCATCGCCTCGGCGGGCGGCTCGCCCAAGCACCCCGACTGGTATCGCAACGTGCTCGCCAACCCCCGGGTGACGGTCGAGGACGGCATCTTCACGTACGAGGCCGACGCCATCGTGCTCGAGGGCGAGGAGCGCGACCGCCTGTTCGCCCGCGCCGTCGAGATGGACCCGGGCTGGGCCGCCTACGAGGAGCGCTCGGGCCGCACGCTGCCGGTGGTGGCGCTCGTCCAGGTCGATCCCGGGCCGCCGCACGGGCGGCGCATGGGCGACGCGCTCAAGGACGTCCACGACGCCTTCCGCCGCGAGCTGGCCCTGATCCGCAGGGAGGCCGCCGCCTCGGGGCCGCGCCTGGCCGCGCAGCTGCGGGTGAACTGCCTGACGATGTGCAGCGGCCTGCACGTTCACCACACCCACGAGGACAACGGCCTGTTCCGCGGGATCGAGCACCAGTACCCGGAGCTGGGCCCGGCGATCCGGCGGATGCGGGCCGAGCACGAGGTGGTGGCGCGGCTGCTCGACGAGCTGAAGGCGCTGCTGTCCGCCGACGACGTCGCCCCCGCCGACCTGCTCGCCGGGGTGGACCGGCTCACCAAGGAGCTGGAGGCGCACCTCGACTATGAGGAGCAGCAGCTCGTGGCGCTGCTGAACGGCTGACACGCGGCTCGCGCGTCCGGGGTGTCTTCTGTGACAACGGGGACACCCCGGACGTATGCTGATGGTGCGTCCGGGCCCGGCGCCACACGTCTTTCCTTTCTTCCGCCTCCATTTTCCTTTCTTCCGCCTCCATGCCGCCATGCCGGCGGCCGTTCCGAGGCGCCGCTCTCTCTTTCCTCTCTGTACGCGAAGCCGCCGTGCCTGGGGAGTCTCCGAAAAACTTGGAGTCCACTGAAAGTTTGCAGTACGCTCCAGCGCCATGACAGAAGGGCTCCGCGAGCGCAAGAAGCGCCTGACGCGGCAGCGCATCTCCGAGGTGGCCGTCGGCCTGTTCGTGGAGCGCGGCTTCGACAACGTGACGATCGCCGAGGTCGCCGACGCCGCCGAGGTGTCGGTGAACACCGTCTACAACTACTTCCAGTCCAAAGAGGACCTGGTGCTGCCTCCGGAGGAGGCCTCGCCCCGCCGGCTGGCCGACATCGTGGCCGGGCGCGCGCCCGGCGAGTCGGCGGCCGGGGCGGTGCTGGCGCGGCTGCGGCGAGAGGTGGGCGAGCGCGAGCGCCGGGTGGGCCTCAGCCCGGGGTTCGGCCGGGTGCTGCAGATGATGCGGGACGCGCCCACGCTGACCGCGCGCCTTGAGGACCTGGGCCGCGCGATGACCGACGAGCTGGCCGCGCTGCTGGCCGAGGAGTGCGGCGAGGGCCCGGACGACCCGCTGCCCCGCGTGATCGCCTGGCACATCGGCAGCCTGCACGCGCTGGTGATGAGCGAGATCGGCCGCCGCACGGCGGCGGGCGAGCGGCCCGACGAGATCGCCGCCGCGGTCCTTCGGCTGCTGGATGCGGCCGAGAGCGTGCTGGGGGAGAAGGTGCTGGGCTATGGCGTACGCGGGGAGTGAGGCGATGTTCCGGGTGACGATCAGCGGCAGGTTCCGGGGGATCGACGAGACCGGGCGGGCGGCGGTGCGCGCGGCGGCCGGCATGGCCTACACCGAGGCCGGCACGTTCACCCACGACCCGAGCGTGTCGGCGTTCACCTTCCGCTGCCAGGTGCCGGCCGGTCCCGACGACGGAGAGGACGAGGCGGCCCTGGGCGCGATGGCGGCGCTGGAGGCGTACGGGCAGGCGTACGAGGTGCTGCGCATCGGCGTGACGGACATGCGCGAGATCAAGATCCGCCGGCGCTGATTCTCAAATCTGGGATATTATCCCGAATATGGGACAGCCCGTGGATATGGAGGCCAGGCTCGCCGACCGGCTCGCGCGGCTGCGCGTCGAACACGGCTGGTCGCTGGAGGAGCTGGCAAGCCGCTCCGGCATCAGCCGCTCGACGCTGTCGCGGCTGGAGCGCGGCGAGATCAGCCCCACGGCGGCGCTGCTCGGCAAGCTCTGCGAGGTCTACGGGCGGACGATGTCGCGGCTGCTCGCCGAGGTGGAGTCCGAGCCGCCGCACATCGTGGCGGCCGGGGCGCAGCAGGTGTGGCGGGACGAGACGTCGGGGTTCGTCCGCCGCTCGGTCTCGCCGCCCCATCCCGGGCTGCGCGGCGAGGTCGTGGAGGGGCGGCTGCGGCCGGGCGCCGACATCTCCTACGACCAGGCGCCCGTACCCGGTCTCGAGCAGCACATCTGGGTGCTGGAGGGCGCGCTGGAGATCACCTTCGACGGCCGCACCCACACCGTGGGAGCCGGCGACTGCCTGCGCTTCCGGCTGTGGGGGCCGTCCCGCTTCCGCTGCCCCGGCCCCGATCCGGTCCGGTACGCGATCTTCGTCGTCCTGCCCTGACCCCCGAGGAGACCCATGCGCACCATCGCCCGCCTGACCCCGGCCGAGTTCGACACCCGCGTCAAGGAGCTGGCCGCGCTGCTCGTCGACGCCGTGGACGGCGGCTCGTCACTGGGGTTCGTCACGCCGTTCGACCACGAGGACGCCGCCGCCTGGTGGCGCGCGCAGGCCCCGGCCGTGGCCTCGGGCGAGCTCATCGTGTGGGTCTGCCAAGAGGGCGGCGCGGTGGTGGGCACCGTCAGCCTCGCCCCCGCGACCAAGCCGAACGCCCGGCATCGCGGGGAGATCGTCAAGCTCATGGTCCACAGCGCGGCGCGCGGGCGCGGTCACGCGCGCGCCCTGCTGGCCACGGCAGAGCAGGCGGCGCTCGCGTCCGGGCTCGACCTGCTGATGCTCGACACCGAGACCGGCAGCACGGCCGAGCACGTCTACCTCACCGGCGGCTGGACCTGTTACGGCGTCGTCCCCGATTACGCGGCCTCGCCCGACGGCACGCTGCGCGAGTGCGGCTTCTTCTACAAGCGGCTCACAGCGACCGGGTGAGCGCGTCCAGCTCGGCCAGCCGTTCGGCCGGGGCCAGGCGCGCGGCGGTGGCCACGAGCAGCAGCTCGGTGACCGCGATCTCGTGGGTGAGCGGCGCGATCGGCCCTGCGGCCTCGCGCGGCAGCGCGATCAGCAGCTCCGCCTCGGCGGCCAGCGGCGAGCCCCACGTGTCGGTGACGAGGATGAGCCGGGCGCCCCGGCCGCGCGCCGCGCGCACGAAGCGCTCGGTGGCGGGGGAGTAGCGGCGGAAGTCGTAGGCCACCACCAGGTCGGCGGTGCCCAGATCGAGCACGGTGCGGGCGCGCGCGTGCGGCGTCTGCGGCACCCGGTGCGCGCCGGGGCGCAGGCCGGCGAGCTGGCGGATCAGGTAGTCGGCGGCCAGCTCGCTGAGCGGCCCGCCGAGCGCCCAGACCGTCCTCGCCTCGGCCAGCAGGCCCGCGGCGCGGTCGCACAGCGGCGCGGGCACGGCGGCCAGCGTGCCGTCCAGGCCGGCGCGCAGCTCCTCGGCCGCCTCGCCCAGCCCGCTCGACGGCTCGCTCTTCTCGGTGACGTACTCCAGCAGGCGCGAGCGGTCTCTCGCGCCCTCCCGCACGGCGGCCTGGAACTCGGCGAACCCCGAATATCCGAGCCGGTCGAACAGCCGCGAGGCGGTCGGCGGGCTCACCCCCGCACGCTCGGCCAGCGCGCGCAGCGAGCCCAGCGCCGCGAACGGATGGTCGTCGAGCAGCACCCGCACCACCGCGCGCTCACCGGGCGGCAGCTCGGCGTAGACGGAGCTGAGCCGGGCCACGATCGCGTCGCTCTCCATGCTGACAAATGTTACATGAACCCGGTTGTATCGAAATGTTCTAACGAGTGTTACGGTGCTGCGCATGAACACCTGGCGTGGCCTGATCGACAGCCCCTACCGGCGCTTCCTGCCGGTCACCCCCGACACCCCGGCCGTCTCGCTCAACGAGGGCAACACCCCGCTGCTGCGCTCGGCCCACCTGTCCGAGCTGACCGGCTGCGAGGTCTGGCTCAAGGTCGAGGGGGCGAACCCGACGGGGTCGTTCAAGGATCGCGGCATGACGGTGGCGATCAGCCGCGCCGTCGAGGCCGGCGCGACGACCGTCATCTGCGCCTCCACCGGCAACACCAGCGCATCCGCCGCCGCCTACGCCGCCCGCGCCGGGCTGCGCGCCGCCGTGCTCGTGCCCAAGGGCAAGGTGGCGCTGGGCAAGCTGGCCCAGGCCGTACGGTACGGCGCGGAGATCGTCGAGGTCGGCGGCACGTTCGACGACTGCCTGCGGGTGGCCCGCGAGCTGGCCGCGCACCACCCGGTCGCGCTGGTCAACTCCGTGCGCAACGAGCTGCGGCTGGCCGGGCAGCGCACGGTCGCCTACGAGATCGTCGACGCCCTCGGCGGCGCACCCGACGTGCACTGCCTGCCGGTCGGCAACGGCGGCAACATCACCGCGACCTGGACCGGCTACCTGACCTACAGCCCGGACAAGCCGCCGCGCATGTGGGGATTCCAGGCGGCGGGCGCGGCCCCGCTGGTGCACGGCGCGCCGGTGGCCGAGCCGCGTACGGAGGCCAGCGCCATCAACGTCGGCCACCCCGCGACCTGGGACGGCGCGATCGCCGCCCGCGACGAGTCCGGCGGCCTGATCGCCGCGGTGACCGACGAGCAGATCTTCGCCGCGTACCGGATGATCGCCCGCCGCGACGGCGTCTTCGCCGAGCCCGCCTCGGCGGCCGGCGTGGCGGGACTGCTGGACCTGCACGCCAGGGGCGAGCTGCCGCCCGGCCTGCGCGTGGTGATCACGCTGAGCGGCAACGGGCTGAAGGACCTCGACGCCTCGCTGCGCGGAGGCTACACCGCCGCCGAGACCTCGGCCGCGACCGCGGATGTGGCCAGGGCACTGCGCCTGGCCGCCTGACAGGCGGTCACCAGTTCAGCTCGTCCGCCGTCAGGGGCCCCTTGCAGGCCGCCAGGGCGTTCTTCAAGTCGGTCCTGCGGGGGTCGGACAGAGGGCCGAGGACGCATACGGGCACCCAGTCGTCCTTCTCGATGGCGCGCCGGAAGATCTTGGGCACGGGGGCGTCCAGCGGCCAGCCGACCGGGCGGTACACCGCGGAGCCCGGCTGGTCCAGCCGCACGTGCAGGGCCAGCGGGTGGTGGGCGACGCCCATGGCGTCGTCGGTGTGGCGGACGGTGACCTGCCTGATCGCGGTCCAGGGGATGGTCTGGACGCCGGAGCCGTCGCTGCCGGTGACGCCGTCCCGGTCGAGGCGCACGCTTCTCGCGGGCATGCTCCTCTTCGTCGTGAAGCGCAACCACTGGTTCGCCAGGGGGCCGACCAGCATCAAGGCCACAAAGACCCCCATGCCCACCAAACTCGTCGAGTCGTCCAGCTCTCCGAGCGCTTGCCCGATCACGACAAGGATCGCGACGATGAAGGCGAGGCCCCGAAAGATCCACGCCAACAGCTCCGGATCTTCCTCCCAGCAGAACGCCGAAAGGCGCTCGTCACCCGTCCAGGACTCCTGGAAAGCAGGTGCGTCCTGAGGAGCGATGGGCGGGGAGGCCGGCGGGTCGGGCTTCTCCGGCGTCTTCTGCGGGACAGTGGGCGCGGTGACCGGTGTGGTGTACCTCTTCGTCGGCGCGGGTCCCTGGTCAGGGGTGCGGAGGAGGTCGAGGGCGTCGGGGATGGAGGGGCGCTTGCCGGGGTCCTTGGCCAGCAGGGCGTTCAGCAGCGGGGCGAGGCGTGTGGCGCGGGTGAGCGGCGCAGGCTCGTCACGGAGGACGGCGGCGATGGTGGCGGGGACGGCGCCGCGCCGGAACGGTGAGACGCCCTCCGCCGCCTGATACAGGGTCGCGCCCACGGAGAACAGGTCGGAGGCGGGCGAGCCGTGATCGCCGTTGAAACGCTCGGGCGCCATGTACTCGAAGGAGCCGATCACCGTGCCGGTCGATGTCATGCGGGTGTCGGTCTCGTGGATGGCGATGCCGAAGTCGGTCAGCATGATCCGACCGTCGGCGGCCAGCATGACGTTCGCGGGTTTGATGTCGCGGTGGACGACACCCGCGCCGTGGGCCGCCTCCAAGGCATGAAGGAGCGCCTTGGCAAGGTCGGCGACGTCGGGCTCCGCCAGCGGCCCGCTCCGCAGCCGGTCCTCGAGCGACTCGCCGTTGATCAGCTCCATGATGATCCACGGCCGGCCGTCCTCGATGACCACGTCGTAGACGGGCACGATGTTGGGGCAGTGGCGCAGCCGGGCGGCGTTGCGGGCCTCCCGCTCGGCGTACTCGAGTCGCGCGTTGCGATCCTCCTCGTCGAGGGTCGGAGGGAGGTACACCTCCTTGACGACCACGTCGGCGCGCAGCCGGTCGTCATGGGCCTTCCAGACGCGACCGAAGCCGCCCTGGCCCAGCGGGTGTTCGAGCCGGTAACGGCCGCCGATCAGTGTTCCTGGTCCGGTCATGCTGCGGTCTCGATCCATCTGGTCTGGTCAGTCGATGGCGACCGAATCCGCGGATTCGATCTTGCCGCAGATTATCGGGACGGATGGCCGTGAGAAGGGCGAATTCGCGAGGCCATCGCACCGTGGCCGCACCACGGGCGGCCACCGACCTGGCCAGGGCGCTGCCTTTCGCAGCCGGACCTGTCCGCGACAAGCGCTCAAAGTAGCCGATCGGTAACGTTACGTAGTACTCCTCGCGGGCACGGACGTCACGACAAAGCCGGCAGGCGGCCGATCGAGCTCCTCCATGCCGCCGGCCTTCCCTTCCCCTGCGCGGCGCATCCCCTGAATCCCGAGAGGACCTCCCGTCGTGCCCCCGACCCGGCTTCGCCGTGCCCTGGGCGGTGCGGGCGCCACCGCGCTCCTGCTCACCGCCGCCGCATCCGCCCCCGCGCTCGCCCCCGCGCCCGCGCCCGCCAAGCCGGACGCCGTCCCGTGCGCGCGCCTGCTCCGGCCTTCGGCCACCTATCGCGCCTACGACCACACCTTCACCACCGACGCCGCGGGCCGCCCCGTCGAGGCCGTGGCCAGGATCCTGGTCGACCGGGACGCCCCGCGCGGCTCCTGCGAGGGCGCGGTCGGCGACTGGGGCGGGCGCGGCGACTGGCAGGGCGGCCACCTCATCGCCGCCTCGTTCCGCGGCGTGAGCATGCGCTACAACCTCGTCCCCATGCGCGGGCGGCAGATCAACCAGGGGCTGATGAAACGGGTCGAGAACGGCGCCCGCGACTGCCTGGAGGACGGTGGCGAGGTCCGCGACTATCGCGTACGCCTGCACTATCCCAACGGCACGACGCTGACCCCGGACACGATCCGCGTCAGTCTCAAGGTGGCATCCCGGCTGGTCACGGTGATCCTGCCGAACCGTACACTGAGCGCCAAAGAGCTGCGATCCCGGCAAGACGGGCTAACTGCCGCGTTCGCTGCGGCGCCGTGCGGCAGGGACGGCGCGTGAACGCGGTATCGATCGCCAGCAGATGATCGGAGTGAATGTTGTGGGATACCTCCATGCCTGAGCGTGCCCGTTCTGGTGTGGGATCGACGCCATGAAGGATGAAGGGAAACAGCGCAGGAGGCTCGAGACGGGCACGCTCGCGCGGGTGGCCGTGTTCACCGCGCTGATCGCGGTGATGGGCCTGCCCGGCACGCTGAACGTCTTCGGCAACGCGGTCCCGATCACGCTGCAGACCATGGGCGTGATGCTGGCCGGCGCCATCCTCGGCACCTGGCGCGGCGCGCTGGCCGTACTGGTGCTGTACGTGCTGGTGGCCGCCGGCCTGCCGCTGCTGGCCGGCGGGCGAGGCGGGCTGGGCGTGTTCACCGCGCCGTCGGCCGGGTTCCTCATCGGCTGGCTGCCCGGCGCGGCCCTCACCGGCTGGCTGGTCGAGCGGGCCGGCCGCAGCCCGAGCACGCTCCGGCTGTTCCTGGCGAGCGTCGCGGGCGGCATGGGCGTGGTCTACCTGTTCGGGATCCCGATCCAGGCGTTGGTGTCGGGCGCCTCGCTCGGCGCGGCGGCCGGGCTCACGCTGGTGTTCGTGCCCGGCGACCTCATCAAGGCGGCGCTGACCGCCGTCGTGGTCAGGGGCGTCCAGCGGGCCTACCCCGACGCGGTGCCCGCCGTACACCAGGAGCGCCTGCGCGCCGGTGGGGAGCGTTGACGGCTCGATGCCCGTAGCAGAACACGTGCTGGCGCACGCCGCCGAGCGCCCCTCCAGGCTCGCGGTGCGCGGACCCGGTGGCGAGCTGACGTACGCGCAGCTCGCCGACCGGGTCAAGGGTGCCGCCAGGCACCTGGCCGAGACCGGGGCCGGGCCCGGCACCACGGCCGCGATCGGTCTGGCCGACCCGGTGGAGCTGCTCGTCGCCGTGCTGGCCGCCGACCTGGCCGGGGCGACGCCGCTGGTGGGCGAGCACACCTGGGACCGCGCGCGGTGGGCGGCGGTCACCGGCCCCCTGACGGCGGCCACCGGCCCTCTAACGGCGGTCACCGGGCCGTCGGCGACGGTGCCCGCCGGCGAGCCGGCGCCGCACGCGACCCGACCCGCCGACCGGCCCACGCCCGCCGCGCCGCCGGTGACGGTGCTGATCGACGCGCCCCTGCCGTACGCGGCCGGGCCCGATGTGCCGCGCCGCGCCCAACCAGGCGATCTCGCCTGGGCCTGCTTCAGCTCCGGCAGCACAGGACGGCCGCGCGCCATCGTCCGTACCCGCGCTTCCTGGACCGATTCGTACCCTCACCTGAACGCGCTGACCGGCATCGACCCCGACGACGTCGTGCTCGTCCCCGGCCCGCTGGTCTCCTCCCTGTACGCGTTCGCCGCCCTGCACGCCCTGGCCACCGGCGCCACGACGCTGCTGCCCGGCCGCTGGCCGGGCCGCGCGCTGGCCGATCACCTGGCCGAGGCGACCGTCGTGCACCTGGTGCCGCATCGGCTGCCGGACGTGCTGGAGCGGCCGGGCGGGCTGCGGGTGGCCGTGGTCGGCGGCGCGGCGCTCGCCCCCGGTGCGCGGCGGGTCGCGGAGCAGGCCGGAGTGCGGGTGGTCGCCTACTACGGGGCGACCGAGCTGTCGTTCGTGGCCGCCGACACCGACGGGAGCGGGCTGCGCCCCTTTCCCGAGGTGGAGATCGAGGTACGCGGCGACGGGCCGCTCGGCGAGGTGTGGGTGCGCTCGCCGTGGCTGGCCGAGGGCTACCTGGGCGCCGCGGCCGGGCCGCTGCGGCGCGACGGCGACGGCTGGGTGAGCGTGGGCGACATGGCCGAGCCGTACCGGAAGGGGGGCGTGCTCAAAGTCCGCGGGCGCGGCGACGGCGCGATCCAGACCGGCGGCGCCACCGTCGTGCCCGAGGACGTCGAGGAGGTGCTGCGCAAGGTGCCCGGCGTGGCCGACGTCGTGGTGGTCGGCACGCCGCATCCGTCCCTGGGGTCGGTGGTGACCGCCGTCGTCGAGAGCCCGTTCGGCGAGCCGCCATCGCGCGCCCTGCTGGAGGAGACCGCGCGCGCCGCGCTCGACCGGGCGCAGCGGCCCCGCCGCTGGTACGCGATGACCGGCATGCCCCGCACCCCCACGGGCAAGCCGGCGCGGGCGCGGGTGGCGGCCCGGCTGGCGGACGGCGACCCGGCGATCAGGCGGCTGGTGTGACATGGACCTGACCCCTGTGGTGGTGGCCGCCAGGCGCACCCCGATCGGCACGGCCGGGCACGCGTACAAGGAGCTGACCGCCGAGCACCTGGCCGCCCCGGTGATCGCCGCCGTGGCCGCCGACCTGCCGGGACGGCGGGCCGGCGACGTGATGCTGGGCAACTGCATGGGCCCGGGCGGCAACCTGGCCAGGGTCTGCGCGCTGGCCGCCGGGCTCGGGCACGAGGTGCCCGGGGTGACGGTGGACCGGCAGTGCGGCAGCGGGCTGGCCGCGATCCTGCTCGCCGGGCAGGCGGTACGCGCGGGCGAGGCCGACCTGGTGATCGCCGGAGGCGTGGAGAGCGCCTCGACCGCGCCGCTGCGCACGTTGCGCGGGGCCGATGCCCCGTACGCGCGGGCGCCGTTCACGCCCGAGGGCACCCCCGACCCCGACATGGGCCCGGCCGCCGAGGCGCTGGCCCGGGCCAAGGGCGTCGGCCGCGAACGCCAGGACGCCTACGCCTGCCGCAGCCACGCCCGCGCCCTGGCCGCCCGCGCGGCGGGACGGTTCGAGCAGGAGATCGTGCCGGTCGCGGGACGTCATGAGGACCAGCGCCCGCGCCCGCTACGCGAGGCGTCGCTGGCCCGGCTGCCGGCCGCGTTCGTGCCGGGCGGTACGGTGACGGCGGGCAACTCCTCCCCGGTCAGCGACGGCGCCGCCGCCGTGGCCGTGGTGCCCGAGCGTCTGCGGGAAGGGCTGCCGGGCCTGCGGCTGGTGGCCGGGGCGGTGACCGGGTGCGATCCCGAGCTGCCCGGCTGGGGGCCGGTGCCGGCGATCGAGCGGGTGCTCGCCCGTGCCGGAGCAAGCCTGGAGTCGGTCGCGGCGGTGGAGATCGTGGAGGCCTTCGCGGCGCAGGTGCTCGCCGTCACCGACGCGCTCGGGCTCGACCCGCTCGGCGCGGACGATGAGAGGGTCTGCCCCGACGGCGGGGCGCTCGCGCTCGGGCACCCGTGGGGTGCGACGGGCGCGGTCGTGGTGACCAGGTTGTTCAGCAGGCTCGTCCGCGCGGCGGCGCCCAAGGGCACGCTCGGCCTGGCCGCGGCCGCGGTCGGCGGCGGGATGGGCGTGGCCGCCCTGTTCGAGGTGGTGTGAGACATGATCGAATTCGCGGACGTGCACGTCCGGCTGGGCACTCGCGACGTGCTGCGCGGCATCACCGCGCAGCTGCCCGAGCGGCGGGTCGGCGTGGTGGGCGCCAACGGCTCGGGCAAGAGCACGCTGGCCCGGCTGGTCAACGGCCTGGCGCTGCCGACCTCGGGCAGCGTCACGGTGCTCGGCATGGACACCCGCCGCGACGGCGCCAAGATCAGGCGCGGTGTGGGCTTCCTGTTCACCGATCCGGACGCGCAGATCGTCATGCCGACGGTGGCCGAGGACGTCGCGTTCTCGCTGCGCCGCAAACGCCTGTCGCGCGAGGAGGTGGACCGGCGGGTGCGCGAGGTGCTGGAGCGCTACGGCCTGGCCGGTCACGCCGACCATCCCGCGCACCACCTGTCGGGCGGGCAGAAGCAGCTGCTCGCGCTCTGCTCGGTCATGGTGCTGGAGCCGGAGATCATCGTCATGGACGAGCCGACCACGCTGCTCGACCTGCGCCACTCCCGCCAGGTCGCCGAGCTGCTGGAGGAGCTGCCGCAGCAGGTGCTGCTGGTCACCCACGACCTGCCGCTGCTGTCGGGTTTCGACCGGGTGCTGGTGATCGACGAGGGGCGCATCGCCGCGGACGGCACCCCCACCGAGGCCATCGCCCACTACCGGAAGCTGATGGCGTGAACAGCCTGACCGGTGCCTACGTCCCCGGCCGCTCCCTGCTGCACCGGCTGCCGGCCGGGGCGAAGCTGGCCGCGCTCGCTCTCGCCTGCACGGTGCTGGTGCTGCTGAGCTCGCCGCTCGCGCTGGCCGGTGCGGGGGTCGTGACGGCGGGCCTGTACGTGCTCGCCAGGGTCGGCGCGGCGGTGGCGTGGGCGCAGATCAAGCCGGTGCGCTGGTTCGCGCTCGCGCTGTTCGCGGTGCAGTACGTGCTCGTGGGACTGGACGCGGCGCTGGCCACGACACTGCGGGTGGTGCTGGCGGTGGCGCTGGCCGGGCTGGTGACGGTGACGACCAGGTCGTCGGACATGACGGCGGCGCTGGAACGCCTGCTGTCGCCGGCCAGGTTCGTCGGCCTGGATCCGTTCCGCCTGTCGTTACTGCTGTCGCTGACCATCCGCAGCGTGCCGGTGGTGGCCGCGCTGGCCACGCGGGTCAGGGAGGCGCAGCGGGCCAGGGGCGTCGAGCGCAGCCTGCGCGCCTTCGCGGTGCCGCTGGTGGTCAGCTCTCTGCGGTACGCCGACGCCCTCGGCGAGGCGCTGAGCGCCCGGGGACTCGACGACGAAGATTAAGCCTTGACTTATATAAGCTGCACCTGAAAAACTCACGTGGGTGCACGCCTTTGACGTCCTCGGCGATCCGGTACGCCGCCGGATCCTGGAGCTGCTGGCAACCGGCGAACAGAGCTCCGGCGAGGTCACCGCCGTCATCCAGCGCGAGTTCGGCATCTCCCAGCCGGCCGTCTCGCAGCATCTGCGGGTGCTGCGCGACAGCGGGTTCGCGAGCGTACGGGCGGAGGGCACCCGCCGCCTGTACGCCGTCGAGCCCGGCCCGCTGCGGGAGATCGACGCCTGGCTGGAGCGCTTCCGCGCTTTCTGGGATCAGCGCCTGGACGCGCTGGCCACGGAGCTGGCCCGGGGCAAGCGCGAGCGCCGCATCGCCAACGAGAAGAAGGAGTCCTGACCATGGACATGGTCGAAGAGATCAATAAAGTCCACCGCGAGCTGATCGACGGCAAGCGCAAGGTGCAGGTGCTGCGCCGCCACTACGACGCCGAGATCGAGGACGTCTGGTCGGCCTGCACCGAGGCCGACCGGCTGGCCCGCTGGTTCATGCCGGTCTCCGGCGATCTGCGGGTCGGCGGTCACTACCAGCTCGAAGGCAACGCCCACGGCGAGATCCTGCGCTGCGAGCCGCCCAGCCTGTTCAAGGTGAGCTGGCTGTTCGGGCCGAACCCCGGCTTCAGCGAGGTCGAGGTGACCCTGACCGCCAAGGACGGCGGCACGCTGCTGGAGCTGCGCCACACGGCGGAGGTGCCGGAGCAGATGTGGGCGCAGTTCGGCCCCGGCGCCACGGGGGTGGGCTGGGACCTGAGCCTGCTCGGCCTGGCCCTGCACCTGACCGGCGCGCCCAAGCCCGACACCGACACCTTCCACGAGACCGAGGAGGGCCGCCGCTGCATCGTGGCCAGCAGCGAGGCGTGGGGCGAGGCGTGGGGCGAGGCGTACCGGGCGGCCGGAGGCCTGCCCGAGGCCGTCGCGGCGGCCGTGCGCGCGACCACCGGGTTCTACGCGCCTGAGTGACCGCGGCTCTCTCCGAGTAGGGTAGTGAGTACTCACTCACCCCTTGGGAGGAGTCGCCTATGAAGATCACTGTCTTCGGAGCGACCGGCGGCACCGGGACCCGGCTCGTACGCCAGGGACTGCAACGGGGCCACGAGGTCACCGCCGTGGTCCGCGATCCTGCCCGCCTGCCCGCCGAGCTGCGCGAGCGGGCCGACGTCGTGGTGGCCGACGTGATGGACCCCGACGCCATCACCCCCGCCGTCGCCGGTCGCGACGCCGTGCTCAGCGCGATGGGCCCGCGCGGCACCGGCCCCACCACCGTCTGCTCCAGCAGCGCTCGCTCGATCCTGACCGCCATGGAACGCACCGGGACGCGCCGCCTGCTCATGGTCAGCGCGGCCGGCCTGGAGAGCGACGCCGGAGACGGCCCCTTCACCCGGTACGTCCTCAAGCCCATCGTGCAGCGCGTCCTCCGCCACTCCTACGCCGACCTGGCGCGGGCCGAGCGGCTGCTGCGCGAGTCGGGCACCGACTGGACGATCGTGCGGCCCGCCCGCCTCACCGACGCCGACGCCACGGGCCGCTACCGCACGGCCCGCGACCTCAGCGTGCGCGGCGGGCACACCACCACGCGCGCCGACCTGGCCGACTGCATGCTCACGCTGATCGACGACCGTACGTCGGTGGGGCACGTGGTGTCGGTGGCCACGTGAGGGTGCCCGATGGCCGCTGTCTCGATGACCGCGTGAGGGTGGTGGCTCAGCCGATGAGCGCGGAGGGGTCGCGCTCCGGGGGACCGGCGGGCCACCACCGGTCGTCGTGGCGGGTGAACGGATACCAGCGGCCGTCGCGGCCGTAACGGAGCTGGATCGCCTCACCGAGCGTCCAGCGGTTGCGCCAAGCGTGCAGGGGCGGAGGCCGCTCGCCCTCCCAGGCCGCTTCGAGCCGGGCGCGCGCTCTGGCCAGGTCCTGGCGGGGCGGCGTCCAGGGGTGTTCGAGCACGGCCAGGCCCTCGGCGCCGCCGTGCCGCCAGGCGGCCACCGCCGGCCCGTCGTCGGCGCCTTCGTGGCCAATGTGCTCGGCGATCAGCCGTACGTGGTCCTCGTGCTCGGTCAGCTCCGGCCACCGGTCGTGCAGCAGCAGCTCGCGCGCCCTGGCGGCCGCCGAGGCGGCCAGCACCCGCAGGGCGGCCACGTCCACGCCGGGCGCCGGGTCGAGTGCGGGCGGGGTGAAGGCGACGTCGTACGGCGGCGGCTCGGGCAGCGGCGGCACCCCCGCCGCGAACGCCACGCTCGCCGGCGTGCCCGACGGCCGGGCGGCCTCAGCGGCCTGCGCCGCGCTCCCGGCACCGGTCGCGGAGCCGGCCGCCGGCCGTGCCGGATCTCTCGGACCGGCCGCGACGCCGGCGGCCGCCGCCCGGCTTCCCGAGCCGGGCACGTCGCGGTCCTGCAGCGCCTCGACCAGCTCGCGCGCGCCGCGCCCGCGCAGGAGCAGCAGCACGAACGGATCGGCGTCCAGCAGCCAGGACGCCTGATAGCACAGGGCGGCGGCGTGCACGCAGGGGTGGCCCCAGTCGGGGCAGGAGCACTCGGGCTCCAGGTCGCCGACGCAGGGCAGCAGCGGCACGGCGGCGTCCTGGGCCGCCTCCACCAGCTCGTGCGGCATGTCGCCGTCGAGCAGCGCGGCGATGTGGCCGGCCTTGGCGGCGACCTGATCAAGGAAGCGTTCCCACTCGGCGCCGGTGAGCTGCTCGACGCGCACGATGACGTCGTAGTCGTTCTCGGCGACGGCGGCGAGCCTGCCGGGGCTGACGGTGATCGGGCCGAGCCGCCCGGTCTTGGCGTAGGCGCGGCCCTTGCGCAGCAGGCCGGCGTCGAGCGAGGTGTCCTCCATGGCCTGGATCCAGGCGCGGCCCCACCAAGAGGTGGCGAAGCGGGCGCCGGCGCGCTGGCGGGGGAAGGCGGGGAAACCGCGGGCGGGGGTCATCGGAGCTCGACCAGGGCGGCGAGTTCGGCGTCGGTCAGCTCGGTGAAGGCGGCCTCGCCGGAGGCCAGCACCGCGTCGGCGAGCGAGCGCTTGGCGGCCAGCATGGCGGCGATGCGGTCCTCGATGGTGCCCTCGGCGATGAGCCGGTGCACCTGGACGGGCCTGGTCTGGCCGATCCGGTAGGCGCGGTCGGTCGCCTGGTCCTCCACAGCCGGGTTCCACCAGCGGTCGTAGTGGATGACGTGATCGGCGCGGGTGAGGTTCAGGCCCGTGCCGGCGGCCTTGAGCGAGAGCAGGAAGACGGGCACCTCGCCGTCCTGGAAGCGCCGCACCATCTCCTCGCGGCGGGCGACCGGCGTGCCGCCGTGCAGGAGCCGGGTGGCGATCCCGCGCCCGGTGAGGTGCTTTTCGAGGAGGCGGGCCATGGCGACGTACTGGGTGAAGACGAGCACGGAGCCGTCCTCGGCGACGATGGTGTCGATCAGCTCGTCCAGCAGCTCGAGCTTGCCGGAGCGGCCGGGCAGGCGCGGGTCGCTCTCGTGCAGGTACTGGGCGGGGTGGTTGCAGATCTGCTTGAGCCCGGTGAGCAGCTTGACGATGAGCCCGCGCCTGGCCATGCCGCGCGCATCGGCGATCCGGCCCATGATCTCGCGGACGACGGCCTCGTACAGGCCGGCCTGCTCGGTGGTGAGCGGCACGGGACGGTCGGTCTCGGTCTTGGGCGGCAGCTCAGGCGCGATGCCGGGGTCGCTCTTACGGCGGCGCAGCAGGAACGGCCCGACCAGCCGCGCCAGGCGTTCGGCCGCCTCGGTGTCGCCGGACTCGACCGGCCTGGCCCAGCGGGCGCGGAAGCGGGCGAGCGGGCCGAGCAGCCCGGGGGTGGTCCAGTCGAGGATGGCCCACAGCTCCGACAGGTTGTTCTCGACGGGAGTGCCGGTCAGGGCGACGCGGGCGGCGGCCGGGATCTCGCGCAGGGCCTTGGCGGTGCCGGATGCGGGGTTCTTGACGTGCTGGGCCTCGTCGGCGACCACCATGCCCCAGGCGTGGGCGGCCAGCCGGTCGGCGTCGAGGCGCATGGTGGCGTACGTGGTGAGCACGAAACCCTCGTCGGCGAGCGTGCGGCTGCCGCCGTGGTAGCGGCGTACCGGGACGCCGGGCGCGAAGCGGGTGATCTCGCGCTCCCAGTTGCCCAGCAGGGAGGCGGGGCAGACGACGAGCGTCGGCCCGGCCGCCCGGTTCAGGTTCAGGTGCAGGTGCAGCGCGATGAGCGTGACGGTCTTGCCGAGGCCCATGTCGTCGGCCAGGCAGGCGCCGAGGCCGAGCGAGGTCATCCTGGCCAGCCAGCGCAGCCCGGCGAGCTGGTAGTCGCGCAGGGTGGCGGCCAGGCCGGGCGGCGGCGCGACGTCGGCGGGCTCGCCCAGGCGGCGGCGCAGCTCCTCAAGCCAGGCGCTGGGCTCGACGGGCACCTGCTCGCCGTCCACCTCGACCGTTCCGGTCAGCGCGGCGGCGAGCGCCTCGATGCCGGTCAGCGGCTTCAGCTCGCGCCGGCGGGCCTTGCGCGCCAGGCCGGGGTCGATGAGCACCCACTGGTCGCGCAGCCGCACGACGGGGCGGTGGGCCTCGGCGAGCCGGTCCATCTCGGCGGCGCTCAGGCGCCGCCCGCCGAGCGCGAGCTGCCAGTCGAAGCCGACCAGGTGGTGACCGCCGAGGAAGGACGGCAGGTCGGACGGAGCGGGGTCGCGGTCGCCGACGACGGCGCGGGCGGTGAGGCCGCGGACGAGCGCGCGCGGCCAGTGCACGTCCACGCCCGCGGCGGCCAGCCGGTCGGCGGCCCCGGCCAGCAGCTCCTCCACGTCGCCGTCGGACAGCGCGAGCTCGTCGGGCACGGCGCTGTCGAGCAGCTCCTCCAGGCGGGGCCAGGCGCGGGCGGCGCGGCGTACGGCGAGGGTGGCCTCGATCCTGGCGCGGGGGCCGAAGCCCGGGTCGCGGCCGCGCCACAGGTCGGCGGCGTCCACGACGAGGCCGGGGTCGGCGAGGCTGTGCAGCTGGGCGACGGCGCGGAACTCGGCGCCGTCCGGATCGGCGGCCAGGTCGCCGGCCTCGATGCGCAGCGACAGCCGCAGGCCCGCCTCCAGCCCTGAGGAGACCTCCTCGGCCCAGCCGCGCAGGTGGGGCACCTTGACGGGGTGCGCGGCGGCGTAGGCGGTCTGTCCGGTGGCGCGTACGGCGCCGGGTGAGCGCGGCATGGCGTCGGCGACGGCGTCGAGGAAGGCCCGCAGCAGCGGCTCGGCGTCGGGCAGCAGCACGTCACCGGCGGCGGCCGCGGGCTCACCGTCGTGGAGCATGGCGCCGCCCTCCGGGCGCGCGGTCCCACCGCCGGGGAGCGCGGAGCCGCGTTCCGGCCGCGCGATCTCGCCGCCGGAAGGCGCCGAACCGTCCTCCGCAGGCGCGGCGTCACCGGCGGCGTGCGGAGTGCCGTCCAGGGAGAGCGGTACGGCGCGGGCGGCGGCGGGCATGGCGGCGGCCAGCTCGCGCACGCGGCGGGCGTCGTCGGCGTCCAGCGGCCCGGCCCGCCAGGCGTCGTGCTCGCCGGGGGAGAGGCCGGGCAGGATGCGGCCGCGGGTGACGAGCTGCAGCCCGATGAGCGCGGCGGCGCCCCAGAAGCGCGCGGCCGGGTGCGCGTGGGGGTCTTTGCGGGCTCTGGCCAGGGCGGCGACGGCCTGTCCGACGGGCAGGAGCGTGGCGGGGACGGATCGGGTGGCCACGCCGCCGTCACGTTCTTCCGCTACGGTCAGCGCACTGTCGCCCTCGGGGGTGAGGAAGGCGATGTGCCCGCTTCGTGGCGGGTCGCCGGGCTGGAAGACCGCAGGGTACCGGGCCAGATCCGTCTGAGAGCTCACGGCCGTACAGTGTACGGTACGCCAGGGGTGGGGTTTACCGCAGCAGCGAACGGGCAGCCGCCTCATTCCGCAGGCGTTCCGGTCATCCATAGCCTGGACCGCATGACTGACTGGCTGGTAGGACTCATGGACCGCCTCGGAGCACCCGGGGCGGGCCTCGCCGTCGCGCTGGAAAATCTTTTCCCGCCCCTGCCGAGCGAGGTGATCCTGCCGCTGTCGGGTTTCACCGCGAGCCAGGGCAGAATGCACCTGCTCGACGCGATCATCTGGACCACCCTGGGCTCGGTGATCGGCGCGCTCGCGCTCTACGGCGTGGGAGCCCTGCTGGGCCGCGAGCGCACGTTGGCCATCGCCGCCAAGCTTCCCCTGGTCAAGACCTCCGACATCGAGAAGACCGAGGCGTTCTTCGAGCGGCACGGCCGCAAGACCGTCTTCCTCGGCCGCATGATCCCCATCTTCCGCAGCCTGATCTCCATCCCGGCCGGCGTCGAGCGCATGCCGGTGCTCACGTTCACGCTGCTCACCACGGCGGGCAGCCTCATCTGGAACACGATCTTCGTGGTGGCCGGGTACGTGCTGGGCGAGAACTGGCACCTGGTCGAGACGTACGTCGGCATCGGCACCAACGTGGTGATCGCCATCGTGGTGGTGGCGATCCTGGTGTTCGTCGGCGCCCGGCTGGCCGAGCGGCGCAGGGGCAGGCATGCGAGCCGTCGCTGAGGGCCTGCGGGTGGCCGGCGCGGTCACGGCGGGCGGTCTGACCGCGCTGTTGGAGCTCCTCTTTCTCATCGCGGCGCTGCCGTTCCTGGCCGATGCGAACGTCCGCGCGGCCGGCCGGCGCCTGGCCCGGCTGGAGGCGCGCCGCCTGCGCCTGGACGCCTCCGGCCTGGACGCCCTGCACGAGGAGCGGGGCGATCGGGCGCTGCGCTACCTGGCGGCGCGGCTGCCCATCGGGATGCTCGGCGGCCTGGTGATCGCGCTGCTGGTGATCGGCGCGGTGGTGGTGACGCGGCTGCTGCTGGCCTGGAGCGTGGGCGAGCCGTACGACGGCATGCGGCCGACGCCCCTGCTGGTGGCGTACCTGACGATCAGCGGGTTCGTCCTGCTTTTTCTGGACTTGTCGGGCGTGGTGGGCGTGCACGCGCTGGAGCGCCGGCTGGCCGCCCGCATGCTCGGCCCCGACCCGACCGAGACGCTGCGCCGCCGCATCGACGAGCTGGCCGAGAGCCGGGCCGGCATCGTCGCGGCGGTCGACTCCGAGCGGCGCCGCATCGAGCGCGACCTGCACGACGGGCTGCAGCAGCGGCTCGTGGCGCTGTCGATGCTCATCGGCCGCTCCCTGCGCGGCCGTCCCGAGCTGCTGCAGCAGGCCCACCAGGAGGCGCAGCGGGCGCTGGCAGAGCTGCGCGAGGTGGCCTGGCGCGTCTACCCGAGCGGGCTGGACTCGCTCGGGCTCGGCGAGGCGCTGGCGGGGGTCGCCGAACGTTCGAGCGTCCCGGTCACGGTAGATTGCCGGCTGCCCGAACGTCCCCCGATGGCGGTGGAGACGGCGGCGTACTTCGTGGTGTGCGAGGCGGTGACGAACGCCGCCAAGCACTCGGGAGCGGCGGCCATCACGGTCGAGGTGCACAAGGAGGGGGCGGCGGTGCTCGTACGCGTGCGTGACGACGGCGTCGGCGGCGCACGGCCGTCGGGCGGCGGCCTGTCCGGGCTGGCCAGGCGGGTGGCGGCGCTGGACGGCCGGTTCGAGGTCGACAGCCCCGCGGGCGGCCCCACCACGGTCACGGCGGTGCTGCCGTGCGGGTGATCCTGGCCGAAGACTCCACGCTGCTGCGCGAGGGCCTGGTGCGGCTGCTGCTGGAAGAGGGCCACGAGGTGCCGGCCGCCGTCAGCGACGGCGAGGCGCTCATCGAGGCCGTCGAAAAGCACGAGCCCGACATCGTGGTGGTCGACGTGCGCATGCCGCCCACCCACACCGACGAGGGCCTGCGGGCGGCGCTGGAGATCCGCAAGCGCCGGCCCCAGGTGAAGGTGCTGGTGCTGTCGCAGTACGTGGAAAAGCGCTACGCCGCCGAGCTGATGAGCTCCGACGTCGAGGGGGTCGGCTACCTGCTGAAGGACCGCGTCGGCCAGGTCGGCGACTTCCTCGACGCGCTGGAGCGGGTGGGCGCGGGCGGCGCCGCCTTCGACCCGGAGGTGGTACGGCAGCTGCTGGCCCGCACCACCCGGCGCGACCCGCTGGCGCGGCTGACCGCCCGCGAGCGCGAGGTGCTGGAGCTGATGGCGCAGGGCCTGACCAACGCCTCGATCGCCCAGGCGCTGCACATCTCGCAAAGCGCGGTGGAAAAGCACGTCAACGCGCTGTTCGACAAGCTCGGCCTGTCGCACGCCACCGGTTACAGCCGCCGCGTGCTGGCGGTGCTGCGCTTTCTGGAGTCCTGATCGGTCCTTGATCGAAAATGTCGGACAGGTGTCGGCGAACTGTCCGCAAAGTGTCGGCATGACCGGTTACTGTCCCCTGACATGGATCATGAGGACGAGATCAGGAAACTGATCCGGCGGCGCGACGCCGGGCGGCTGGCCGAGCGCGTCAGGGCGCTCGACGGGCCGTCGCGCAAGCGGGTCGCGGCGATGCTGCCGGAGGTGCTCAAGGAGCTGTCGGCAGTCTCCAGCGGGCGGGACTCCAGGGGCCTGGCCGGCTTCGGTCCCGTGCTGCGGGTGGCGGGTGCGGGCACCCTGGGCGGCGCGGCGGCCGTCGCGTCGTGGCTCTACCGGCGCTCGTTCGCACCGCAGTGGGCCGGACCCGACGACGACGTCGATCTCGTCCTCGCCGTGCTCGCCCAACGTCCCGCCGCCTGGCGGGCCGACCTGGCAGAACGCCTGGCGCGGCGCCTGCGCTCCGCCGACGACCGCGGCATGCGGCTGGCGCTGGAGCTGCTGCGCCAGACCGGCATCGCGCCGCCGCGCAACGACGCGCTGGTGGCCGGCTGGGCCGCACAGCCGCCGGACGGCCTGGCCGGTGATCCGCTGCTCGGCCATCTGCTGCCCCGGCTGTTCGAGGCGCAGGGCGTAGGGCGGGTCCTGCAGTGGGACACCGACCCCGACCAGGGGTTCCTGGGCGCGCTGCTGCGGCTCGCCCGGAGCGGGCGGGTACGGCGGGCCGATCTCCTCGACGGCTGCCTGCGCCGGTTCCTGCTCGGCGGCACCCCTGTCGAGCTGCGCTTCTTCGTACGCCTGCACCAAGCCCTCGACCCGTCGCCCGCCGAGGTCGAGCCCCGCGCCCGCGACTACCTGCGGCTCCTGCCCGCCGCCCCTGGCACGGTGGCCGAGGCCGCCGCCAGGCGGCTGCGGGGCTGCCCGGCGCTGACCGCCGACGACCTGGCCGAGGCATGGGAGTCCTTAGTGTTACGCCCCGAGCGCAAGCTGGTGCGGGCCGGGCTGTCGTGGCTGCGCGCGGAGGTGCGCCGCGCGCCCGACCTGGCCGGACCGGCGGCCGCGCCGCTGGCCAGGGCGTTCGGGGCCGACTCCGCCGAGCTGCAGGAGCAGGCGGCCGAGCTGGCGCTGGCCTGCGCGCCCGCCCTCGACGAACCGGGCCGCCGGACGATCCGCGAGGCGATCGAGCTGCTGCCGCCCGAGCCGGGCGCCCGGGTGGCGGGCGCCTTCGGCGGCGGCAAGCGGACCGGCACGGTCGCCGCGGCCGAGCCGGTCCGCTTGCCGCCGCTGCCCGCCGCGCCCGAGCGCGCCCGTCCCTTCGAGCCGCCGCCCGCCAAACCGGACGAGCTGGTGGAGCTGTGGTCGGACACCCACCTGCATTCGTGGCAGACCTGGGAGCGGCTGCTCGCCGGGTTCGTCACGCTGGCCTACCACGAGCGCGACGCGCTGGCGGCGGCGCTGGCCACGATCAGGACCCCCATGTGGAGGTGGGGCGCCCGCGCCGGCAACTGGCACTCCGTCGACCGCTGGTTCCAGGGCCTGGCCAACCACCTCACCGATCAGGCCCCGGACACGGAGGTGTGGCGCACGGCGCTGCCGGAGGCGGAGCTGCCCACCCCGCAGCTGCTGGTGCTGCACCGTGCGGCCGAGATCCTGCGCGCGCTGGAGGAGGGCACGCTGCCGCCGCTGCTGCTGGCCACGCCCACGCACGACACCGGGCACGTGGCCGCCGCCGAGCTGGTGCGCCGCATGGAGGTGCTGGAGGCGGCGGGCGCCAAGCCGCTGGCCGCCGACCTGCAGCAGGCGCTGCTGCGGCTGCCGCCGGGCGAGCGTCCCGAGGCCGGTCACCTGACCTCGGCGGCCGGGCGCGTCCTGGCCGGATGGCGGCATCCCGAACCCGAGGTGGAGCTGCAGTGGTGGTGCGGCGGCGAGGGGCCGGAGCACGACTGGCACGACCGTGGCCACGACCACTCCGTCATGCTGTGGCCCGTCGTCCGCCGCCGGGTGCGCACGGGGCTGCCGCTGGTGGATGTGATGTTCCGCCGCTTCGAGCACCACATCCTGGCCGGCCACCTCGACTGGTGGCCCGCCATGCTGCCCTCACACCGCGAGGTCGCCGCGGCGCACTTCGCCCCCGGCCTGCTGCGCGGCACGGACGGGCCGACGATCCACGCGCGGTACGCACGGTCGCTGGCGCGGGCCGAGGGACCGGCGGGCGCGTCGTTCGCGGCGGTGCTCGCGCGGGTGCTGGGCGATGCCGGGCAGCATCCGGAGCCGGTGGAGGTGCTGCTGGAGGTGGCCGCGCGCGGCGAGCTGCCGTGCCAGGAGCTCGGCAGGCAGGCCGGGCTCATGCTGGCCAGCGGCAAGGCGCGGATGGGCGACATGGTGGCCGCCCTGGGCGAGGCCGCCGAGCGGGGCGCGCACGCGCAGGTGTGGTCGATCGCGGCGGCGGCGCTGCCCGTCCTGCTGCCCGCACCCGGGCAGCGCCCGCGCAACGGCCTGGCCGGTTTCGTCGAGCTGGCCGCCAAAGTCGCCGGATGGTGCGGGGCGCGCGGAGAGATCCCGCAGGTGCGCGACCTGGCGGCGCGCGCGGGGAACAGCGCGCTGCTGCGCGAGCTGCGCACCCTGCACGCCCTTGTGACCTCGCCCGATGCGAAGGACGGCACCGCGGATCTCAAGGAAGGCCGAGCATGATGCGTCACCTCAGGGGCGAGGCCCACGCCCTGCGCCTGGACATCGCCGACCTGGTGCGCGCCGCCGCCGGACCGGACGCCTCCCGCATCACGGTACGGCGGGCGCAGGTGGGCGCGGCCGGGACGACGACCGTCACCTGCGACGGCCGGCCGCTCGCGGTCGGCGGCCTGGACGAGCCCTTCGAGCGGCTGCGCGAGCTGTCGTACCGCACCGGCCAGGGCACCTGGTTCACCTGCGAGCTGGAGCTGCCGGCGGGCAGCCGCGGCTACGTCTGCAGAACCGACGGCGAGGCGATGCCGTTCGCGCAGGTCGATCCGCTGGGGGCGCTGGGGGAGATGACGCTGTTCCCCCGCGACGAGCCGCCCGGCTGGCTGGTGGCGGCGCTGCCCACGGCCGCGCCGCTGAGCCTGCCCGTCTCCGCGCTCTCCCGCCCGCCCGCGCCGCCGGCCGGCGCCGTGCCCGAGTGGCGCGACCACCTGGGCGAGTGCCACCAGCCGCCGATCACCGGCGAGGTCCGCTACACCCCGGCCACCGGCATGACCGCCCGCGCCGCCCGGCTGGACGAGGGCGCCGGGCCGGTGCCCGGGCAGCGGTTCTTCTACCTGGAGTCGCGGCCGGGCGACCCCACGGCGGAGACGCTGTTGGTGACCGCCTACGACGACGTGTACTGCCTGGCCCGCCACCCGTACGGGGTCACCGACCACGGCGTGCGGTCGCTGGCCCTCGACGGCGCGACGCTGCGGCTGGAGCTGGCGGCGGGGGCCGCCGACCAGCTGCAGACCGAGACCGTCTTCGAGGTCGCCCTCGACCTGGACGCCGGGCAGGCGGCCACGCTGCGGGCCGCCGTCCCGCGCGTGCTGGGGCAGGCCGCGGGCGGGCCCGAGCTGATCGGCTTCTGAACTCAGCCCGCGGGCCGCAGCCCGGCGAACAGGTCGTCCTCCGGCAGCGTCACCTCCACGTGGCTGCGGGCCAGGTGGTAGTCCTCGGTCGGCCAGACCTCGCGTTCGACGTCGCGGTCGTGGAGCATGAACCCTCCTGCCGGGTCGACCTGGGTGGCGTGCGCGAGCAGCGCCCGGTCGCGGGTGGCGAAGTGCTCGGCGCACGGCACGCGGGTGGTGAACGCGGGCTCGGGCACGTCGGCGGGGAACTCGGCCAGGACCTCCGCCATCGGGGAGCCGAGCCCGCGCGCGATCAGGGCATCGTGCATGGTCTGGAACCACGCCTTGGACAGCGCGCCGTGGTAGTAGAGCTTGCCCGGCTGCCACGGCGGGCCCGCCTCGGGGTAGCGGGCGGCCTCGCCCGCCGCGTCGAAGGCGGCCACCGTCACCCGGTGGGTGTGCACGTGGTCGGGGTGCGGGTAGCCGCCGGTCTCGTCGTACGTGATGATCACGTGGGGGCGGGAGGAGCGGATGAGCGCCGTCAGCCGCCCGGCCGCCTCCTCGACGGGCGTGCGGGCGAAGCAGTCCTCGGGCAGCGGCTCGCCCGGGCCGGGCAGGCCGGAGTCGACGTGACCGAGGAACTGCTGCCGCACGCCGAGGATCTCGCGGGCGGCGGCCATCTCGGCGCGCCGGATCTCGGAAGGCGCTCGCGGACGCCGGGTTCGTCCATGGCGGGGTTGAGCACGTCACCGCGTTCCCCGCCGGTGCAGGTGACGACGAGCACGTCCACGCCCTCGGCGGCGTACTTGGCCAGCGTGGCGGCGCCTTTGCCGGACTCGTCGTCGGGGTGTGCGTGCACGCTCATCAATCGCAGGGGCGCGGTCATGGAGTCCTTTCGCAGGTGGGGTCCGCCTGGCGGCGGGGTGGTGAGACGGGGTGCCTTGCTCAGCGGCCCTTCCTGCCGTACGGCAGCTTGAGCGGGACGGGCTTGACGGGGCCGAGGCCCTGCGTTCAGGTGACGGGGCGGAGGGCACGTCCGGCCCACTCCTCGAAGCTCGTCACGGGAAGGCCCAGCTCGCGGGCGAACTCCGGCCGCGCTGGCTGGGTCCGGACGTTCATGTACGCGTGCGCGATCCCCATGTCCGGCATCCCCGCGGCCGTGGCCTGCTCGAGCGTCTTGTCGGGCGCCTCCAGTGGGACGCCCAGCGCACGCGACAGGACCGCGGCGATCTTCTTACGCCGGCCGACCTGGCGGCCTCGATGAGGTTGAGGCCCATCTTCACCTCGGCGTCGAAGTCGAATCCGGTCCCGGTGAAGGGCGCCGTCTGCACGGAGAAGACGGCGCGGGCGCCCTCGGCGGCGCGATCCTGTGAGGCGCGGTCGAGCAGGTCGCCGGTGACCAGCTCGGCACCGGCCGCCTGGACGGCCCTGGCGGTCTCGGCGTCAGGGGTGCGCACGAGGGCCCGGACGGGGACTCCGGCGGCGAGCAGGGCGCGAACGCCTCGCTGGAGCAGATCGGCGAGCCGCTGCTGCGCCGGGCGGGCGCTGGACGGCGCTTGCGGGCAGGCCGAGAAGCCGGGGCCGGTCCCCCCGATCGCACTGAGGGCCGGCCCGGCGGTCAGCGGGCGAGGCGGTCGAGCCAGTCGCGCAGCAGGGCGGTCTCGGCCGGGCGGAGGGGGAGGGCGCCGTCCGGAGCGGCGGCGAGCGCGGCGTCGAGGGCGAGGGCGCGCGCGGCGAGGCCGGGGTCCGCAGCGGGCTGCGGGTCGGTGGTGAGCGAGCCGATGAGGATGTCGCGCATCCTGGCCGAGATCTCCGGCACGCGGGCAGGCGGGTCCTCGGCGGGGGCGCCGATCAGTGACAGGGTGACGCCGGTGATGGCGGCGTGCAGGAGCTGGGCGGCGGTGCGGGGCGGGACGCGCAGGCGGCCGGCGGCGGCGACGCGATCGAGGTGGCTCAGCAGCAGCTCGTGCGCCTCCTCGGCGGCGGGCGGGCGGCGGCCGGGGCGGTCGGTGCCGAACATCAGCACGTAGAAGGCGGGGTGGCGCAGGCCGAAGTCGACGTGCATGTCCCAGCCGCGGCGCAGGTCGTCGACGGGGTCGTCGGTACGCCGCAGCTCGTGCTTTTCGGCGAGGTAGAGGTCGAAGCCGTGTACGGCCAGGGCCGCCAGGAGCGCGTCCTTGTCGCCGAAGAGCTGGTAGAGGGAGGCGGCGCGGATGCCGGCCGCCGCGGCGACCGAGCGGGTGGAGACCGCCTGGGCGCCCTCGCGCTCCAGGATGCCGGCCGCCGCCTGGAGGATCCGCTGCCGGGTCCGCGTCTTCGCATCGTCCACGTTGCAATGTTACGGCATTCGGCGTAACACTGATACGTAACAGCGATACGCGCTCAAGCGTTGCACTGATACGACGAGGAGGGGCCGGATGAACCGGATCGGATACGGCGCCATGCAGCTCGCCGGGCCGAACGTGTGGGGCCCGCCCAAGGACCCCGAGGCGGCCAAGCGCGTGCTGCGCCTGGCGGTCGAGCTGGGCGTGACGTTCTTCGACACCGCCAACGCCTACGGCCCGCGCACGGTCAACCGGCTGATCGGGCAGGCGCTGCGGCCGATGCCCGGCGACGTGATCGTGGGCAACAAGGTCGGCGCGGAGCGCGGCCCCGACGGCTCCTGGCGGGTGGTCAACGACCCGGACACGGTCCGCAGGCAGGTCCACGAGGCGCTGGCCGACCTGGGCACCGACACCAGCGAACTGACCTACCTGCGGCTGGCCGGTGACATGCCGGGAGACCACAGCGACGTACCGCTGGAGGACGCGCTCGGCGTGCTGATCGAGCTGCGCGATCAGGGGCTGATCCGCAGGATCGGCCTGTCGGGCGCCTCACCGTCGGCGCTGGCCCGCGCGCTGGAGATGACGCCGATCGCGGCCGTGCAGAACCGCTTCAACCTCCTCGACCGCAGCGGCGTCGAGGTGCTGGCCACCTGCGAGCAGCACGGCATCTGGTTCGTGCCCTACTTCCCGCTGGCCGCGGGACGGCTGGCCGGCCACCCCGAGCTCGCGGGCCCGGCGCGGCGCCTGGGCGTGACGCCTGCCCAGGTGGCGCTGGCCTGGCTGCTGCGCCGCTCACCGGCCATCGTCGCCATCCCGGGCACGGCCGACCCCGACCACCTGCGCGCCAACATCGCCGCCCCCACCGTGGCCGCCGCGCTGACCGATGCGGAGGTGGCCCGCCTGACCGGCCTGTCCGACGAGTCGCAGGCGGCGCTCGAGCACCCCCACCCCTCGACGCTGGATGCGCTCAAGGCCGCGATGCGTCGCCACCGCGCGGGCACCGCCGGCGGCGACGTCCGCTGAATGTCCTACCGGCGACTGGACGGGCTCCTGGGGCGAGCAGGGCCCCGGGAGGCTCGCGCACCGGCTCGCCTGCCACCGCGCCGAGCAGCGGATGGTCGTCGGCGCCACCACGCCACCACGTTCCGTGCGTTCGTACGGATGCCGGCCGAGGCCGGCGAGGGCGCCGACGTGCACGATGCCCGGGCGACCCGCATACCGAGCCTGCCGGCCACCGTGATCTTCGATCTGGAGCCGCTGGAGAGCCGGACGCTCGACGGCCGCATCCAGGAGCCGGTCTGCCGCCCACACTGCACTGACGGCGGGCTCAGACCAGGCTCTCGCCGCCGTCGACGGTGATGATCTGGCCGTTGACGTAGTTGTTGGCCATGCAGAACAGCGCCGCGGCGGCGGCCTCCTCGGCGGTGCCGACGCGGCCGAGCGGCGTGCTCGCACCGGCGGCCGCGACGCTCTCATCGGAGTCGAGACCGGGGATCGAGCGCAGCAGCGGGGTGTCGATGCGGCCGTAGCGGACGGTGTTGACCCGCACCCGCGCGGGGGCGAACTCGACGGCCAGGGCCTTGGTGAGGACCTCCACGGTGCCGGCGCCGGCCAGCGGGGCGGTCATGCCGGGCCTGGGACGCACGATGAGGATGCCGGAGCTGTAGGTGAGCGAGCCGCCGGCGGGCAGGCGGGTCGCGGCGGCGCGGGCGATGGCGAAGGGCCGCCAGGCCGTCTGCGCGAGGGTGTCGCGGATGCCTTCGGGGGAGAGGTCTTTCAGCAGGCCGGCGCCGCTGATGCCGCCCGCGGTGGCGTAGATGTGGTGGATCTCGCCGGCCCGCTCGAACGCCTGCTCCAGCGTGTTCTCGTCGCCGGCGTCGCCGGCCACGGTGAGCACGTCGTCCTCGCCGCCCGGCGCGGCGGCGCGTACACGGCCGGCGGCGGCCTTGAGCCGCTCGGGGTCACGGCCGACCAGCACGACGCGGGCGCCGACCTGGCGTAGCAGGGTGCCGGCGGCCAGGCCGATGCCGGAGCTGCCGCCCAGCAGCAACACGGTGGAGCCGGCCAGCGATGCGGGCAGCGGCGTGCGGACGGGGATGGGCGTGGTCATGGGGATGCCCTTCGAAAAATAAACCAACCGGATGTTTTTGTCCTGGGGTCGATCCTGCACGCCGGCACCCCCAGAGTCAACCAAATGGTTTAATTCGGTGCATGGCCTACGACGCGGACGACACCAGACGGCGCATCTTCGAGGCGGCGACGGCCGAGTTCGCCCAATACGGCCTGGCGGGCGCGCGGGTCGCCCGCATCGCCGAGGAGGCCAAGGCCAACAAACAGGCCATCTACCTCTACTACGGCAGCAAGGAGAAGCTGTTCGCCGCCGTCGTACGGGCCAAGCTGGAAGAGGTCAGCTGCGCGGTCACGATCGACCCGGACGCGGTCGCCGAGTCGGTCGGGCAGATGTTCGACTGGTACCGGGAGCATCCCGAGCTGATCAGGCTGCTGCTGTGGGAGGCGCTGGAGGCCGACGACTGCTTCGTCGGCGAGAACGAGCGGCGGGCGGCCTTCCGCGACAAGGTGCGTTTCCTCGCCGACAGCGGCGTGGTGCCGGCCTCCGACGACCCCTCGTGCGTACGCGCCGGGCAGGACCTGCTGTTCACGCTCATGGGGCTCATCGCCTGGAACTTCGCGGTCCCCGGCATGTGCAGGGCCGTCCTGGACGAAGACGACGAGCAGGCCGTGTACGAGCGCCGCCGGCAGTACGTCATCGACACGGCCCGCCTGCTGACCACCGCCCGCCTGCAGATGTCCTGACCGGTGCGAGCATCAGGCGGGCACCGGCGGGCAGGGAGTGGCTCCGGCCGGAAGAAGGGGAGTGCGCGAGGGTGAGACCCGTCTACGCCGCCGTCGCCGAGCACGTGGCGGCGCCGCCCGAGCAGGTGTTCGCGCTGATCACCGACTGGCCGCGGCACCGGGAGTGGATGTTCATGACCACCGCCCGGCAGGTGGGCGAGCACGGCGTGGAGGCCTACACGGGGGTGCGGCCGTTCGGCTTCCTCGACACGATGACGATCACCCATTGGGAGCCGCCGTCGCTGCTGCGCGTCACCCACACCGGCCGCCTGGTGCGCGGGCGCGGCGCCATCCGCGTACGCGCCGTGCCCGGCGGCAGCCGGGTGGTGTGGGCCGAGGAGCTCGACCTGCCGCTGGGGCTGCTGGGGCAGGCGGCCTGGCCGCTGCTGCGGCCGCTGGTGACCGCCGTGGCGCGCCATTCGCTGCGCAAGCTGGCGGCCCTGGCCGCCGCGGGCTGAGGGCGCTTCTCAGGAAGGCCCTCCGCTGGACGCGAACGCCCGCCACCGGGCGGCGGGCCGGCGTGGCAGGTTGGAGTCGTGATCAGCGATCTGCGTCCCGGCCATCTCACCTGGGATGAGGTGGACCCGGCCCGCCACCCGTTCGATCCCTCCTCGGCCGCGCAGGTGGTGGCCTCGCTCGGACCGGCCCGCCGCGTGCCCGGCCAGGACGCCGGCAGGGACGAGGACGACCTGTGGGCGGACGCCATGTCGTACGCCCTCGTCGCCCGCTACGGCCGCTGGGTGCTGGGCCGGCGCTGGTCCCACGACGAAGGCGACTTCGACGGCGGCCCGGTCGGCGCCTGGTGCTGCCCGGGCCACTCGATCGGCACGCCGGAGGAGACGATCGCCCGGGTCGCCGAGGCGCTGTGCGAGTGACGCTGGCTGGAGATCCGCGCATGCGTGCCGTGGCACGACGCCTCGGACGGCGACCACGGCGGCCCGGTGACCCCGTCCCGTGACGGCGCCGCCGACGACATCCGGTTCTTCGACGGCGCCATCGACCCCGCCCGCGCCGACGGCCTGCTGGCCGCCCTGGAGCTGGCCCGCGCGGATGCCGCGCGCGGCGTTCCTCGCCCTCGTCTTCGTCCTCGCCCGCGAGGGCGTCGGGCTCGACGGGGTCGGCCTGCTCCGGCGCGTGAGCTTCCGGGCCGACGACCCGAACGATGCGCTGGCCCTCACCCGCTTCATCAACGTCCACCTGGCCTCGACCAGGCGCCAAGCCGCCCGCTGACCGTGTCAGGTCCTCACCGTGGCGGCGTGGCCGGCGACCGCGGCGGCGAACGCCGACAGCACCGGATGCGGGCGCCGCCCGCCCAGGTGGCCGCGATCCTGGCAGGCGGCTGTCAGGCGTGCCAGTCGCTCACGCCACCGGGCACCGGCGCGCCCGGGTCGTACGGCTCGCGGGTGAAGATGAAGGTGTTGAGGTTGAGGTGGTCGGGCGCCACGCGCAGCGTCTCACCGGCGTAGTAGCCGTCCAGGCCGAGCCAGGTGCCGTCGTCCTGCGGCACGAACCGTGAGGCCCGCCCGGCGCCGCCGACCGGCTCCAGCGACAGGCGCCGCTCGGGCAGCAGCCGCAGCACGTACGGTTTGGGGCCCCAGTGCCACAGCCCGGTCAGGGCGAGCAGGTCGGGGTCGGCGGGAACGGGCCGCCACTCGTCGGGCATGCGCGGCTCGAACTCGTGCAGGATGTCGAGCAGGTCGTCGGTGAGGGTGCCGCTCATGCCGGTGGTGGTGTTGGCCATGAACAGCACGCCGACGTCGTCGCCCGGGTCGGTCCACACGGTGGCCAGGAAGCCGGGCATGGAGCCGGTGTGGCCGGACAGGCGGCGGCCGCGCGAGCGCGACAGCTGCAGGCCGAGCCCGAAGCCGGAGGTCCAGCTGTCGCCGTCGTCGACGCCGGCCGGCTCGCGCATCTCGGCCAGGGTGTCCTGCGACAGCACGCCGCCGGTGTGCCCGCACAGGAACGCGGCCCATCGGGCCAGATCGTGCGGGGTGGACCACAGCTGGCCGGCCGGGCCCATGGCGTCGGCGTCGTGCTCGGGCTCGGCCAGCACCACGTCGGCGAAGGGATGCACCGCATAGCCGGTGGCGTGCGGCGGGCGGGGGCGCGGGGTGGTGTCGCGCATGCCGAGCGGGTCGAGCACCTCGGCGCGCAGCGCCTTGAGCCAGGTGGTGCCGCGCAGGCGGCCCACCAGCTCGCCCAGCAGCGCGAACCCGACGTTGGAGTAGTGGAAACGGCGGCCCGGCCGGTGCTTGAGCTCCTTGTCGTCGAGCCGGTCGACGAGGTCGTGGACGGGGATGCCCGGGGTGCGCTCCCACCACTCGGTGGGCGGTTCGGCGGTCAGGCCCGCGGTGTGCGACATCAGCTGGGCGATGGTGAGGTGGCCGACCTTGGTGCCGGGCAGGTGCCGCTCGAGGGGGTCGTTGAGGTCGAGCAGGCCCTCGTCGCGCAGCCGCATGACGACGACGGCGACCATGCTCTTGGTGATGGACCCGATGCGGTACTGGGTGGCCGGCGTCGGCTCGGCGTCGCCGACGCGGCCCCTGCCGCCGAACCACGCCGTGCGCCCGTCGCGGACGATCGCCGCCGTCAGCGACGGCACCCTGCATTCGGCCTGCTCGACGGCGAGCCTGCGCAGCAGGGCGCGCGCCGTCGTTTGTCCCACCTGACTCATGAGCCCCAAGGGTAGTCGCTGATCGCGCGCTCAGCGGGAGCCGGCGCGGTCAAGGCCCGCGATCACATCCCCAGGCCCCGTTCCTCTACTCTTGCCACCGATGAGCAGGCGGAGGAGGGCTGGCGCGTGAAGCCTGGCGACAACAGGCCGGTCGGGTCGACGCTGGAGGCGGTCCTCGAACGCATCACCTACGCCAACGAGGAGACCGGCTACACCATCGCCCGCGTCGCCACCGACCGCAGCGGCCCCGACCTGCTCACCGTCGTCGGGCCGCTGCTCGGCGCGCAGGTCGGCGAGTCGCTGCGGCTGCACGGCCGCTGGACCTCGCACCCCCGCTACGGCCGCCAGTTCGAGGTGTGGTCCTACACCACCGTCCTGCCGGCCACCGTCCAGGGCATCCGCCGCTATCTCGGCTCCGGCCTGATCAAGGGCATCGGCCCCAAGATGGCCGAGCGCATCGTCGACCACTTCGGCACCGGCACCCTCGACATCATCGAGCACCACCCCGAACGCCTCGCCGAGGTCCCCGGGCTCGGCCCCAAACGCACCAAGATGATCGCCGCCGCCTGGGAGGAACAGAAGATCATCAAAGAGGTGATGATCTTCCTTCAGGGGGTCGGCGTGTCCACCTCCATCGCGGTGCGCATCTTCAAGCAGTACGGCGAGGGCTCCATCGACGTCGTGCGCACCCAGCCGTACAAGCTGGCCGACGACGTGTGGGGCATCGGCTTCAAGACCGCCGACACCATCGCCCAGGCCGTCGGCATCCCCCACGACAGCCCCGAACGCGTCAAGGCCGGCCTGCGCTACACCCTGTCGCAGGCCGCCGACGACGGCCACTGCTACCTGCCCGCCCCCAACCTCGTCGCCGACGCCGTCAAGATCCTCGACGTGCCGCCCGACCTCGTCACCGCCTGCCTGGAGGAGCTGGTCGCCGATGAGGGCGTCATCCGCGAGGAGGTGCCCGCGGGCGACAACCACGTCCCGGCCGTCTACCTGCCGCCCTTCCAGCGCGCCGAGACCTCCCTGGCGGCGAGCCTGCTCGGCCTGCTGCGCAACGGCCACGACCGGCTCGCGAGCTTCGCCGACGTCGACTGGGAACGCGCCGAACGCTGGCTGCACGGCCAGACCGGCGCCGAGCTGGCCCCCGAACAGCGCCAGGCCGTCCGCCTGGCGCTGACGCACAAGGTCGCCGTGCTCACCGGCGGCCCCGGCTGCGGCAAGAGCTTCACCGTCCGCTCGATCGTGCTGCTGGCCCGCGCCAAACGCGCCAAGGTCATCCTGGCCGCCCCCACCGGCCGCGCCGCCAAGCGCCTGGCCGAGCTGACCGGCCACGAGGCCACCACCGTCCACCGGCTGCTGCAGCTGCGCCCCGGCGGCGACCCCACCTTCGACCGCGACAACCCCCTCGACGCCGACCTCGTCGTCGTCGACGAGGCCTCCATGCTGGACCTGCTGCTGGCCAACAAGCTCGTCAAGGCCGTCGCCCCCGGCGCCCACCTGCTGTTCGTCGGCGACGTCGACCAGCTGCCCTCGGTCGGCGCCGGCGAGGTGCTCAAAGACCTGCTGGCCGCCCCCGGCATCCCCCGCGTGCGCCTGACCCAGATCTTCCGCCAGGCCCAGCAGTCCGGCGTCGTCGTCAACGCCCACCGCGTCAACACCGGCCGCCACCCCGTCCTGGACGGCATGAAGGACTTCTTCCTGTTCCCCTGCGAGGAGCCGGAGGAGATCGCCGCGCTCACCGTCGACGTCGTCGCCCGCCGCATCCCGCGCCGCTTCGGCCTGGATCCCCGCCGCGACGTCCAGGTCCTGGCCCCCATGCACCGCGGCGCCGCCGGGGCCGGCAACCTCAACGCCGCCCTGCAGGAAGCCCTCACCCCCGCACGCGAGAACATGCCGGAACGCCGCTACGGCGGCCGCGTCTTCCGCATCGGCGACAAGGTCACCCAGCTGCGCAACAACTACGACAAGGGCGCGGCCGGGGTGTTCAACGGCACCGTCGGCATCGTCACCGACATCCGCCCCGACGAGCACAAGCTCACCGTCCTCACCGACGAGGACGAATCGGTCGACTACGCCTTCGACGAGCTCGACGAGCTCGCCCACGCCTACGCCGTCTCCATCCACCGCTCCCAGGGCAGCGAATACCCCGCCGTGGTGATCCCGCTGGCCACCAGCGCCTGGATGATGCTGCAGCGCAACCTCCTCTACACCGCCATCACCCGCGCCAAGAAGCTCGTCGTCATCGTCGGCTCGCGCCGGGCGCTGGCCCAGGCCGTGCGCACCAAAGGGGCCGGCCGCCGCCACACCGGCCTCACCCACCGCCTGGCCGGCCTCGACAAGTAATGGAAATGTGATCGAACTCGCCTAAACGATTCGGCGTCTTATATGCGTAAGCATTAAGGTTCTTGACGTGCCCTTTGCGGGCACCGTTGGGGAGAGGAAGACGTTGAACGCAGTGACCGTCCGCAGGAGACCCGCCGCCCTCGCACTGCTGGCCGCGGCCGCCCTGACGACGTCCTGCTCAGGCGGCCCCGCCGGCCCGCCTCCCGACGCCCCCGACGCCACCATCGTCGCCACCCCGCAGGCGCCCACCGTCGCCATCACCCCGGCAGAAGGCAGCAGCAAGGTCCACCCCGACAAGAAGGTCGTGGTGACCGCCGCCGGCGGCGCGCTGGACGACGTCACCGTCGAGGCCGACGGCGAGCAGGTCGCGGGCAAGTTCAACGCCGACAAGACCCGGTGGATCTCCAAGACGCCGCTGAAGCCGTCCACCCGCTACAGCGTCTCGGCCACCGCCGGCGCCACCACCGCCACCAGCACCTTCACCACCGCCAAGCCCGAACGCGCCCTGCAGGTGGTCGACGTCACGCCCAACCGCAAGGGCGAGAAGCTCGGCGTCGGCGCGCCCATCATCGTCACCTTCAACCAGCCGGTCACCAATAAGGCCGGCATCGAGCGCGCCCTGAAGGTCGAGGCGGAAAAGCCCGTGCCGGGGGCCTGGCGCTGGATCAACGACAAGGTCGTCATCTACCGCACCGCCAAGTACTGGCCCGCCCACCAGACGGTCACCTTCAACGCCGACATCACCGGCATCAAGGCCGGCAAGGGCCTCTACGGCGTCAAGGACTACACCGCCGACCTCGAGATCGGCGCGCGGCAGATCAGCAAGGTCGACGTCCGCAAGCACATGATGTACGTCTACCGCGACGGCAAGCGCGTGCAGACCATGCGCATCAGCGCCGGCAACGGCACCACCCGCGAGTACACCACCACCTCCGGCGTGCACCTGACCATGGAACGCGGCAACCCCGTGCGCATGATCTCCCCGGGCCGCAAGAAGGGCGACCCGGAGTACTACGACGTCATGATCAACCACGCGGTGCGGATCTCCAACTCCGGCGAATACGTCCACGCCAAGGACAACGTCTGGGCCCAGGGCCGGCAGAACGTCAGCCACGGCTGCATCAACGCCCGCCCCGACCAGGCCAAGTGGTTCTACGACACCATGCAGCGCGGCGACGTCGTCGAGATCACCGGCACGGACCGGAAGCTGGAGTGGAACAACGGCTGGGGGTTCTGGCAGATGTCGTTCTCCCAGTGGAAGAAAGGCAGCGCCCTGAAGGACGCCACGCCCTGACCGAGGAAGACACCGCACCGTGATCCACATCCGCCCCGCCGGTCCGCAGGACGTACCGGTCGCGCTGGGCATGTTCGACAGCGCCGTGGCCTGGCTGACCGCCCAGGGCCGCACCGGCCAGTGGGGCAGCCGCCCCTTCACCGGCGATGCCCGCCGCACCGAACAGGTCACGAGCTGGCAGCGCGGCGGCGGCATGCACATCGCCGAACGCGACGGCGAGCCCGCCGGCATGATCTCCGTCGGGCCCGCCCACGACTACGTCGCCCCCGCCGGGGAGCCCGACCTGTACGTCCAGGCGCTGGTGACCGACCGCCGCCACGCCGGCCACGGCGTCGGCCGCGCCCTGCTCGACTGGGCCGCGGCCCAGGCCGCCGAGCGCGGTCTGGGCCTGCTGCGCGTCGACTGCTACGCCGGCGGCGACGGCCGCCTGGTCGCCTTCTACGAAAGCTGCGGCTTCTCCCGCGTGGCCCCGTTCAGGGTGGGGGAGTGGCCCGGCATGCTGCTGCAGCGCCGCATCGACCCCGCCGCCTGAGACACACCGCCGCCTGAGACACCTGAGAGGCGCCGCCCGACGTCCGCCGGCCTCCCGAAGCACCGGCACCCGTGAGCCCGGGCGTCCACGGCGCCCGGGCCGCCACCACGAACGCCGGTCAGGACGCGACGTCCACCACGACCTTGCCGACCGCGCCGCCCTCCACCGCCCGATGGGCCTCGGCGGTGCGCTCCAGCGGGAAGCGGATCAGCGGCAGCCCGTGCTCCTCGCCGACCGGCATCGCCCCGTCGGCCACCGCCGCCGCCACGTCCTCGGCGCCCGCCAGCAGCGCCTCCTCACCGACGGTGTAGAGCACCAGGAACTGAAAGCGGGTGTTGAGCATCATGTTCCGCCGCACGTCCAGCTCCACCGGCTTGCCGCCGTCGTTGGCGTAGGTGGAGATGACGCCCCGGGTGCGCAGCACCGCCAGATCCAGCTCCAGGTTCGCCCCCAGCGCCACCTCGGCGATGATGTCCACCCCGTCCGGCGCGATCTTCCGGATCTCCCCGGCCGGGTCGCCCTGCCGGTAGTTGACGACGTGGTGAGCGCCTCCGGCGGCGGCCAGGCGCGCCTTCTCCGGCCCGCTGACCGTGGCGATCACGGTCGCACCGGCCCAGCGGGCCAGCTGAACGGCGGCGTGCCCCACCGCGCCCGCCCCGCCGGCCACCAGCACCACCTGGCCCTCCAGCGCGCCGGGCCGCAGCCGCCGCGACCCGTCCTCGGCGACGGTCAGCGCCCGGTGCGCGGTCAGCGCCGGCACCCCCAAAGCGGCGCCGACGTCGAAACCCACCTCATCCGGCAGCGGCACCGCCTGCGCGGCCGAGACGACGGTGTACTCGGCGGCGGTGCCGGTCGGCCGGCCCTGCGTGGCCATGTACAGCCACACCCGCTGGCCGATCCTGCCGGGATCGACCCCCTCGCCGACGGCGTCGATCACCCCGGCGCCGTCCAGGTGCGGAGTCACCTCCGGGAAGACCTTCGGATTGGTGGCGCCGGAACGGGTCTTCCAGTCGGTCGGGTTGACCCCGGACACGGCGACGCGGACCCGGACCTCGCCGGGACCCGGCTCGGGCGTGTCCCGCTCGACGAGCTCCAGCACGCCGGGATCCCCTGTGGTGCGGTAAACGATGGCCTTCATAGCGAACCCTTCCTTACCGGTTCATCAGCGGCATCGCTCTCCTACCCACCGATGAGCACCTGCCCGCGCCCGCCGCCGGCACCGCCCGCGCCCGCCGCTCCAGCCGGCGGAACCCGCACGCCGCGGCGATCGCGGCGGCCTGCCCGGCCAGGCCGCGCGCGCCGTGGCGGGGGCGCCGGGCCAGAGCAGGTCGATGAGCTCGTCCTGGCCGGCCGTGGTGCCGGGGGTGAGCGCCGGCCGGCAGCTCGCGCAGCAGGCCGCCGTCGCTCATCCGCCACGCCGGATGAGCGCCACCGTCACGCGCGGCCTTGACGACACCCCGCGATCAGGGCAGGAACGCCACCGGGGCCCAGAGCGCACATCGCGCCCCCGGGCCCGGCGAAACGGTCGCGGGTCAGCCGGTGACGGTCGCCACGCCCAGGATCCGTAAAGGCCGCCACGCACGCATCGCGCAGGCCGCCCTCGGGGTGAACGCTCACCTTGGCGCCCGGCTCCAGCGCGTCCAGCACGTTGCCGTCGCCCTCCCAGAACGCCACGTGCCCGACCGGCTCGCTGGTCGTCTCGGAGAAGATCAGGTCACCGACCGTCAGATCCGGCCAGGCGACGGACTTGGCGCAGAACTTCGACGGCGACCGGGGTTGCCCAGCCCGGCGGCCGAGGCCGCGGGGTGCGGGCGAAGACGGTCGCGGCGGCGGCCAGGGCCGCGACGCAGGCCGAACGTTTCCGCACGAGGGGTCCTTTCACACACCACAGAGGGGGTGCCGCCGGGGCCGCGACCGCCCGGCGTACGCACCGGACGCCAGGCGGCGCCGCCGGCGCGGCGCCGTCCGTACCGGCCCCCGTACCTCCCGTACCGCCCGGGGCGCGAGCATGTGATCGTGAACGGCGTGCCGGCCTCGCGGATAACGTTCCGCGAACGTTCATGGTGAAGTCACTGGTCAGACCTACCGCAAGCCGACTCGGCTGGGCAGAATCCACCAAGCACAAACGTGAACCACCGATGAACGAAAGCAGGACGGCACGACGATGGAAGCGCGCGCTAGCAGCCAACGGGGACCGACACGCGAGCGCCGGTTAGCACTGCTCTATCTCGCGCCCTCCCTCCTCATCTTCGCGATCTTCGTCTTCTATCCGCTGGGCAGGACCTTCTACCTGTCCACCATGGGCACCGACATCATCGGCCGGGCCAACAAGTTCGTCGGCCTCGACAACTTCACGGCCATGTTCGCCGATCCCACCTTCTTCAAAGCCCTCGGCACCACGGCGCTGTTCGTGCTGTTCACCGTCGTGCCCGGCATCCTCGGCGCGCTGGTGATCGTGCTGCTGCTGGAGTCGCGCATCCGCGGGCAGCGCATGTTCCGCACCGTCTTCGCGCTGCCGTTCGCCTTCTCCGTGGCGACCGCGTCAGTGATCTTCGCGCTGATCTACAACCCCGCCGTCGGCATGGCCAACGGCATCCTCAGCCACCTGGGGATCGAGCGGATCGGCTGGCTCACCGAGCCCGACCTGGCCCTCGTCTCCGTCTCCATCACCACCGTCTGGATGACGCTCGGCTACAACGTCCTGGTGCTGTCGGCCGGGATCGGCACCATCCCCATCGAGGTGGTCGAGGCGGCCCGGCTGGACGGCGCCACCGGGTGGCGGCTGCACTCCCGCATCACCATCCCCATGCTCTCGCCGCAGCTGTTCTTCCTCATCGTGATCTCCACGATCCACGCGCTGCAGAGCTTCGGCCAGATCCACATCCTCACCAAGGGCGGCCCCGACGGCGCGACGTCCACGCTCGTCTACTGGATCTACGAAAAGGCCTTCAGCTACGGCTCCTCCGACTTCGGAACGGCCAGCGCCGCGGCGATCGTGCTGCTGGTCATCGTGCTGATCTGCACGGGCATCCAGTTCGGCGTGCTGGAAAGGAAAGTCCACTACCGATGAGCCGCACCCCCGCTTCCCCCACCTCCTCGTCGCTGGCGAGCAAGCTGGTCGTCTACCTGGTGCTCATCGTCTGCGCCCTGCCGGTGGTCTTCCCGCTGTACTACGCGGTCGTCGGCGGCATCATGACGCCGAGCGACCTGGCCAGCTACCCGCCCAAACTGGTGCCCACCGGCATCGATCTGGGCAACTTCTCCTCGGCGCTGGAGACGATCCCGCTGGCCCGCCAGTACCTCAACTCCGCCATCCAGACCGGCATCGTCACCATCTGCCAGCTGATCACCAGCGTGCTGGCCGCCTACGCCTTCGCGTTCTTGCGCATGTGGGCCAAGACCGCGATGTTCGCGCTGTTCATGGTGACCCTCATGGTGCCGTGGGAGGCGATCATCCTGCCGAACTACCTGCTCATCTCCGACCTCGGCCTGACCAAGGGACCGCTGACCTACCTCGGCCTGACGCTGCCGTTCCTCGCGCACGCCTTCGGCACCTTCCTGCTGCGCCAGTCGTTCCTGCAGTTCCCGCTCGAGGTCCGCGACGCCGCCGTCATGGACGGCTGCGGCCACCTGCGCTTCCTCTGGCGCATCCTCATCCCGCTGTCGAAACCGGCCATCGCCGCCGTCGGCGTGTACGTGTTCATGACGACCTGGAACCAGTACTTCTGGCCGCTCATCCTCGGCAACGACGACCGCTACAAGACGCTGCAGATCGGCGTGTCGATGCTCAACGACGCCGAATCCTCCAGCCCCACGCTGATCCTCGCCGGCGTCACCCTGGCTCTTCTTCCCACCCTCGCACTCGTGATCTTCGGGCAGCGTTTCATCATCCGCGGGCTCACCGCGGGCGCCGTGAAGTGATCGTGAATAAGAAACGGAGTTCCTCCATGGCACGACCCCGATTCCGCCGCACCCGCGGCGCCCTGGCCGTCGCAGCGGCCCTCAGCCTGGCCCTGACCGGCTGCGGCGGCGACAGCGGCTCAGACGAAGGCGGCGAGGCCGCCACCGCCCCAGGACCTGATGCGATCACCGAACCGGTCGAGATCGAGTTCTGGCACTCGATGAAGGAGAAGAACGAGCGGGCCATCCAGGCCATGGTGGACGACTTCAAGAAGGTCAACCCCAAGATCACCGTCAAGCCGGTGTTCAAGGGCGACTACGACCAGATGATCGTCGCCTACAAGCAGGCCGTCCAGCAGAACGCCACCCCGCCGCTGGTCCAGATCTACGACATCGGCTCGCGCTTCATGTACGACTCCCAGCAGGTCGTGCCGATGTACAAGTTCATCGAGGCCGACAAGTTCGACCAGAACGCCAACATCGAGCCCAACATCGCCAGCTACTACAGCATCCAGGGCAAGCTCTGGTCGATGCCGTTCAACTCCTCGGCCCCGCTGCTCTACATGAACGCCGACGCCGTCCGCAAGGCCGGCCTCGACCCCGACAAGCCCCCGGCGACCCTCGACGAGATCGCCGAATGGGCCAAGAAGCTCACCGTCAAAGACGGCGGCACCGTCACCCAGTACGGCTTCAACGCCGCCCTGTACGGCTGGTTCGTCGAGCAGCTCATGGCCCAGGACAACACCGAGTACTGCGACAACGGCAACGGCCGCAACGGCCTGGCCACCAAGGTCAACTTCGGCAGCGGCGCCGGCGTCAAGTTCGCCCAGTGGCTCGGCGACCTGGTCAAGCAGGGCTACGCCACCAACACCGGCCGGCCCACCGACCAGGCCCAGAACGCCTTCAAGACCGGCACCGTCGCCCTGCACCTGGAGTCCACCAGCGCCCTCGGCAGCTACACCGAGGCCGCCAAGGGCAAGTTCGAGCTGAAGACCGCGCCGTTCCCCAAGCCGTCGGCCGACTCCAGCGGCGGCACCATCATCGGCGGCGCCTCACTGTGGATCAACGCCGTCGGCCACACCGACGCCGAAAAGCGCGCCGCCTGGGAGTTCGTGAAGTTCGCCAACACCCCCGAGCAGCAGGGCAAGTGGCACGCCGCCACCGGATACGTGCCGGTCAACCCGCAGGCCACCTCCAACGACGACCCCAACTTCCAGGTCGCCGTCACCCAGCTGCGCGCCCAGCAGCCGTCGACGGCCACCTCCGGCTGCCTGCTCGGCATCATGCCCGAGGCCAGGAAGGCGGCCGAGGTCGGCCTGGAGCAGGCCGTCCCCGCCGGCGCCGGCCAGGAGCCGAAGACCTCCGCCGAGCAGGCCATGCAGGCCGCCGCCGACAGCCTGCAGCAGGCCATCCAGAAGTACAACGCCAACGTCGGCCAGTAACCCCCGCACAAGCTCCGGCCGCCCCCGACCACGGGGGCGGCCGGACGGCCCCACCACCTCGCACCCGATGTGCACCCCGGCCCCGGCCGGACGCACCCGACACCACCCGGCTCAGCGCGGCACCGCCTCCAGATACGCCAGCACCGCCATCACCCGCCGATTGTGATCATCACACGGCGGCAGGCCCAGCTTGGAGAAGATGTTGTTGGTGTGCTTGCCCACCGCCTTACCGCTCACCCCCAGCCGGGCGGCGATCGCCAGATTCGACAACCCCTCCGCCATCAGCGCCAGCACCTCACGCTCACGCGGCGTCAAGCCCGCCAGCGGCCCGCCCCGCCGATCCCGCCGGGTCAGCAGCTGCGCCACCACCTCCGCATCCATCGCCGTACCGCCGGCGGCGACCTGACGCACCGCATCGACGAACCGCTCCACATCTCCCACCCGGTCCTTCAGCAGATACCCCACCCCGCCGCCGCGATCCGACAGCAGCTCACGCGCATACAGCTGCTCGACGTACTGCGACAAGATCAGCACCGGCAGCCCCGGCATCCGCTCACGCGCCTCCAAGGCCACCCGCAGCCCCTCATCGGTGAACCCCGGCGGCAACCGCACATCGATCACCGCCACATCCGGACGATGCCGCAGCAGCGCCGCCCGCAGCATCGGCCCGTTGTCCACCGCCTCGGCCACGGTGAACCCGTGAGCCGACAGCAGCCGTACCAGCCCATCGCGCAGCAGCGCGAGATCCTCGGCTATGACAACACGCACGGAACCTCCATCGTCAGCACCGTCGGCCCACCGGCAGGGCTGCTGACCGCAAGCGACCCGTCGAACACCGACAGCCGCTCCTCGATACCCCGCACCCCGCCACCTGCATCACGCCGCACCCCGCCACGCCCGTCGTCACCCACCACCAGCCGCACCACCCCGTCCCCATACCGCAGGCGCACCCACGCCCGAGAGGCGCCGCTGTGCTTGGCCACGTTCGTCAACGCCTCGGCCGCGGCGAAATACACCGCCGACTCCACCGGCGCCGGCACACGCCCCGGCAGATCGATGTCCACCTCCACCGGCATCGGGCACAGCAGCGCCGACGCCTCGATCGCCCCGGCCAGCCCGCGATCGGCCAGCACCGGCGGATGAAGACCACGCACCAGATCCCGCAGCTCGGCCAGCGCCTCACCGGCCACCTCACGCGCCTCATCGATCATCGCCCGCACCTGCTCCAGATCACCCGCACCACGCGCCAGACCCAGCTGCATCCGGATGGCCACCAGCTTGGCCTGCGCACCGTCATGCAGATCACGCTCGATCCGCCGCAACTCCGCCGCCCGCGCATCCACCACCGCCGCCCGCGAAGCGGCCAGCTCCCTGATCCGCTCCCGCGCCCCCACACCCGACAGCAGACGCCGCGCCAGCAGCGCCTGACCGCGCCGCAACACCGGCACCGCCAGCACCACCACCACCGCCATCGCCGCCGTCGCCACACTCAACGCGAACGTGTTCAGCCCGCTCGCCTCGACCGGCTGCACGCGCAACAACACATACTCCAGCGCCGCCACCATCGCCCCTAGCACCACCACAGGCGCCGGCCCGGCCACCGCATGCACCGCCAGCCACACCACCTCCCGCCGCCCGCCCACCCGCCTGCCCGCACCCAGAACCCGCCCGGCATGAAACCCGGCCACCCCCGCAACCGCCCGCCGCACACGCGCCCACGGCCCCGCCACCCCCGCCACCAGCGGCACCGCGCACACCGCCAACGCGGCCAGCAGCACCAGCGCCACCAGCCCGGTGACCACACCGAGCGCCAGATCCACCACCCCGCCCAGCACCGCCGCCGCCCAGACTCGCACTCTCACACCAGGCAGTCTGCCGTGCCCGCACCCCACAAGCGGTAGGCCTAACCCCACCCCGAAGGAAGCATTCCCCCCACCCAGGCGGTGGGCCCGCACCCATGGAACCCCGCCCGCCCGGCCACCAGGCTGTCCGACTGTGATCGACGTACAAGACCTGACCATCCGCTACGGCCGCACCCCCGCCGTGGACCACCTCACCTTCACCGTCACACCAGGCCGCATCACCGGCTTCCTCGGACCCAACGGCGCCGGCAAATCCACCACCATGCGCGCCATCCTCGGCCTGCACACCCCCACCGCCGGCCGAGCACTCATCGACGGCCGCCCCTACACCGCGCTGCGCCACCCCCTGCACACCATGGGCGCGCTACTCGACGCCACAGCCGTCCACGGCGGCCGCACCGCCCGCGCCCACCTCACCTGGCTGGCCCGCAGCAACCACATCCCCCCGCACCGCGTCACCCAGGTCCTCGACGAAGCAGGCCTGCACCAAGCCGCCGACCGGCGCATCGCCACCTACAGCCTCGGCATGCGCCAGCGCCTCGGCATCGCCGCCGCACTGCTCGGCGACCCACAGGTGCTGATGCTCGACGAACCCCTCAACGGCCTGGACGTCGACGGCATCCGCTGGATCCGCACCCTGCTGCGCCGCCTGGCCGGCCAGGGCAGGACCGTGCTGCTGTCCAGCCACCTGATGAACGAGCTGGCCCTGACCGCCGACCACGTCATCGTCATCGCCCACGGCCGCCTCATCGCCGACACCCCGGTCGACACGCTCGCCGCCCGCTTCCACCGCGACGTGCTCGTCCGCGCCACCCAACCCGACCGGCTCGCCGCGATCCTGCGCGCCCACGGCGCCACCGTCACCCCCGGCCCCGACGACCTGTCGGTACGCGGCCTGACCGCACAGGCGATCGGCGAGCACGCCCTGGCGGCCGGCATCGCCCTGCACGAGCTCACCCCGCGCACCGCCACCCTGGAAGAGGCGTTCCTGGAACTCACCGACGACCAGCCGCAGGAGACCCGCCGATGACACCCGCACAGGACGCCATCGCCGCCGAATGGATCAAACTCCGCACCCTGCGCTCCAACGCCTACCTGCTCGCCGGCACCCTGCTCGCCGTCGCGGCCTGCGCCGCCGTCGCCTACCTCATCGGCCGCGGCTTCGACACACAAACCCCCGAAGAACGCCTGCGCTTCACCGGCAACGGCACCGGCCTCGGCCCCGGCCTGCCCCTCGCACACGTCGTACTCGGCACCTTCGGCGCGCTGACCATCACCTCCGAATACGCCACCGGCATGATCCACACCAGCCTGACAGCCGTACCCCGGCGGCGGCTGCTCCTGCTGGCCAAGATCCCCGTCCTGACCGCCGTCACCCTCCCCGCCGGGCAACTCCTCGCCTTCGCCATGCACCTGGCCGCCCAGGCCGTGCTGGGGGAGCGGGCCGGGCAGATCCTGCTCGACGGGCAGACCCTCGCCATCCCGCTCACCGACCCCGGCGCCCTCACCACCCTCGTGACCGCCGGACTGTCCATGACCGCCGCAGCGCTCACCGGACTCGGAATCGGCGCGGCCCTGCGCTCCACACCGGGCAGCCTGGTCGCCCTCGCCACCCTCTTCCTGCTGCTGCCCGTCGCCACCCAGGCACTGCCCGGAACCCTGCGCGCACAGGCCGCCGCCTACACCCTCGCCGCCCTGCCGGAGCAGATCGCCGGAACCGGCGGCCTGCTGCCCCCACCGGCCGCCGCCGCCCTGCTGGCCGCCTACCCGCTCGCCGCGCTCACCGCCGGAGCCACCACCATCGCCCACCGCCGCCACAAAGCCGCGACCCTCGCCACAGGCACCGCCCTCACCCTCCTGACCGGCCTCATCACCCTGCCCGCCGCAGGCGCCGCACCCGCCCGGCACCTGGCCTGGCACACCTGCACCCAACCCGGCCTGCCCCGCGACATGCGCTGCGCCACACTCCAGGTGCCGCTCGACTGGAACCGGCCCGAAGGACGCACCCTCACCATCCCGCTCGCCATGCTCCCCGCCTCCGGCACCCAGCGCCGCATCGGCACCGTCATCTCCATCCCCGGCGGCCCCGGAGGCTCCGGCATCGACGACCTCACCCACTACCAAGGCAGGCTCACCCACCTGCGCCAGCGCTTCGACATCATCAGCTTCGCCCCGCGCAACGCCGTCACCCCCGACGGGCCGCTGCCGTACGAGTGCCTGGCCACCGGCCCCTACCTCACCCTGCCGCGCAACCGCACCGAATACGCCGCACTCGCCCGCACCAACCGCGCCTACGCCGAACGCTGCCGCGCCACCGACCCCGAGCTGTTCGACCACATGGACTCCGCCTCCGTCGCCCGCGACATCGACGCCCTGCGCACCGCCCTCGGCGAAGCCCGCATCAACCTCCTGGCCAACTCCTACGGCGGACACCCCGCCGCCGCCTACGCCCGCCTGTTCCCCTCCCGCATCCGCGCCCTGGTCATGGACGGCACCAGCAACCACGTCGACACCGCCGCCGCCGGCGAACCCCGCCTGTACCAGCAGGCCGAGCAGCAACTGGACCGCTTCGCCGCCTGGTGCCGCACGGACACCACCTGCGCCCTGCACGGCCGCGACGCCGAAGACGTATGGCGGCGCCTGATCGAACACGCCGACCACACCCCGATCCCCGTCCGCGGCGACCCGGACGGCACCACCTACACCGGGTTCGACATCATGGTGGCCGCGGCCCCCAGCTTCACCTCCCCAGGCCGCCAACCCGACCTGCCGCGCTGGGTCCAGCTCGCCGACGCCATCGCCAAAGCCGCCGACGGGGACGCCTCCGGCTTCGCCGCCTACGTACGCCAGGCCACCGGCCGGCCCAAAGTCCCCTCACCGGTCGGCCAGAACATGACACGCTGCCTCGACGGCGAGGGATACGCCGGATACGACGCCTACCGCGCCGCACTGGCGCACGCCCGCAAGCTCTCACCGCACTTCGCCGGGCAGCGCGCCTGGTGGGCCCTGGCCTGCGCAGGCTGGCCCGCACCCGTCACCAACCCGCCCGCCCCGCTGCCCGGCCACGCACTACCGCCCATCCTGGGCGTGGGAAGCTGGACCGACCACGACGAGGTCGCCGCCATCGTGCGCCAGGTCCCCGGCTCCCCGACCATCCGCTACGACGGCCACGGCCACATGGTCTACCTCAACAGCGCAAGCGGCTGCATCACCGCCCACGTCAACCGCTACCTCACCACCCTCAGGCTCCCGCCACCGGGCACCGTCTGCCCCGCCGTCGAATGACCGGGCTACACCAAGGCCAGCTGCGCCGCCCTCGGCTCGCGCCGCACGGGCTCGGGGGCGCCGCACGCCATCCCGTACACCCGGCACAACTGCGCGATCTGCCCCGTGATGCGCCGCTCATAGGTCTCGGCGGGCAGACCCGCACGGTCGTACAGCTCCTCGTAACGCCCCACCAGCGACGGATGCGCCTGCTCCAGCCACCGCAGATACCACTCACGCGTGCCCGGCGGCAGCCGCAGCACCACCGGCTCCACCGCCCGCGCCCCCGTCGCGGCGATCCGCCGCACCGTCGCCGCCAGCTGATCGGCGGCATCGCTCAGCAGCGGCAGCACCGGCGCCATCAGCACCCGGCACTCCACACCCGCCTCCACCAGCGCCGACACCAGCTCAAGCCGCGCCTGCGCCGAGGGCGCCCCCGGCTCCACCGCCCGCCGGATCCGCTCATCGACGAACGCGATCGACACCGCCACCCGGCCGCCCGCCCGCGCCAGCAACGCCGCATCCCGCAGCACCAGAGCGCTCTTGGTGTAGACGGTGAACGGCGTGCCCGAGCGCGCCAGCGCCCCGATCACGCCCGGCATCAACCGGTAGGTCTCCTCGGCCGCCTGGTAGCAGTCACCGCCGAGCCCCACCGCCAGCTCCCGGCCGTCCCAGCGCGCCAGCTCGGCCCGCAACCGCTCGGCCACGTTCGGCCGCACCACGATACGCGTGTCGAAATCCGCGCCCGTGCCCAGCCCCAGCCTGCGGTGCCCGGCCCGCGCGCCGCAGCCGCGGCAGGCGTGCGCACACCCGCGATAGGGGGAGACGGCCCACTCCTGCACGATGCCCGCCGCCGGCGGCACCCTCTCGATCACCGTACGGGCCTGCATCTCGTAGAAACCGTTACGCACCACCGCACGGCGTTCGATCAGCGGCCGGTCATCGGCCGTGGAATCGACCAGCGCCAGCACGTCCCAATCCACGCCCACCAGTGGAACACGTTTTCGACAGCGTTTTCAAGCGGATCACGCCAACACCGAAAGCACAGGCCGGAGGAGCACCCCGCCCACACGCGGCCGGGGGAGCGGCACCCCTAAAATCCGGTACACCCGTACCACTTCCACTCAGGGAGACCCCATGGCCTGGCTCCTGCTCGCCCTCGCCATCGCCTCCGAAGTCATCGCCACCAGCGCACTCAAACTCAGCAACGGCCTGAGCAACCTCGGCTGGAGCATCGTCGTCGCCGCCGGCTACCTCACCTCCTTCACCCTGCTCGCCCGCGTCCTGAAACTCCAGCTCGACATGGGCACCGCCTACGCCGTCTGGTCCGGCGCCGGCACCGCCGCCATCGCCCTCATCGGCGCCGCCTTCATGGGCGAAACCCTCACCGCCCTCAAGATCGGCGGTATCCTCCTCATCATCGCCGGCGTCGTCCTCCTCAACCTCGCAGGTGGCCATTGACCCAGCACCGCAGCCCCGCCCAAGACCGCAGCAGACGCCGCCGCGCCACCCTCCTCGACGCCGCCGTCCACCTGCTCACCGACGGCGGCTTCGCCGCCGTCACCCACCGCGCCGTCGCCCGCCACGCCGGCCTGCCCCTGGCCGCCACCACCTACTACTTCACCTCACGCGACCAGCTCATCGCCGAAGCCTTCGCCGCCCTCGTCGACCGCGAACTCGCCACCCTGCGCACCTGGATCACCCGCCACGGCCTGCCCGGCCTCCTCGACGCCGTCGCCGCCGCCGACCGCACCCGCCAGCTCGGCCTGTGGGAGCTGTACGTCCACGCAGGACGCGACCCCGCCCTGCAGGCCATCGCCCGCCGCTGGACCGACGGCTTCCTGCAGATCCTCGCCGACACCCTCCACCTGCCCCCGCACGAGCCCCGCCTGCGGCTGCTCTACACCACCGTCTCCACGCTCTGGCTCGAGCACCTCGTCGAACAACGCCCCCTCGACGAGGCCCGCTCCCTCCTCGCCCACGCCGCCCAAGCCGCGCAGCCCGCCATAATGAAGCCCATGATCCACCACCTCGCCCTGCGCACCGACTGGCAGCAGGCCCAAAGCGCGGGGGAGTACCGCATCTCCACGCTCGGCCGCACCCTCGACGACGAAGGCTTCATCCACTGCAGCCGCGACATGGACCAGCTGCGCACCGTCCACGCCGCCTTCTACAGCGAGGTCACCGAACCGCTGCTCGTCCTCGACATCGACCCCACCGGCCTCGACGTCCGCATCGAGAACGGCTACCCCCACCTGTACGGGCCGCTGCCCCTGTCGGCCGTCACCGCCGCCCGCCCCTTCACACCCTCAGACGCCGGCGACCCCTGAGACACGGGCACCCTGAGACACGACGCGTCCTCAGGCGCGGACGGGCGGCAACCGATCAGCGCACCGCACGCAGCGGCACCCGCCCCGCACCCGCGACCGCGGGGGAGGAGCCCTGCCGCGTCATCGGCGCCGTCGCCTGCTGCTGCTTCTGAGGCTCAGGCTCGGACCGGCCCACCGGTACCCCGGGCTGCGGCTGCCCGCCCTCCTGCGAGCCCACCGGCTGCTGCCGGGCACGCCGCTGCGCCTCCTGCTCGGCGGCCTCCGCACGCCGCTCCACGCAGCCACCCGCGCAGTAGCCGTTCGACACGATCAACCGGCCGCGCAACGTCGTGTACGCATCCTTACCCGACGCGGGCAGAACCCCCCGGCACACCGGACATAACACCGACTCGGTCCCCACGTACTGCTCCTCTCGCGGCGCGAACGGCAGGAGCTCCACCCTAAAACGCCACACCCCGGCGGCGACAGCCAATCAACACAAAGTCAAAACCGCAGTCAATGCCGCGCGACCCGCCTCCGAAACGCCGAAACCCCCTGCTCAAAGCCCAGAAATCACCCTGCGCACACGAGCCGACACCACCCAAAACCGCCCCACCAGACACCACCATCTCACCGGCAGGGGAGTACCCACACCCCCAGCCACCAGCACCTTCACCACGCGGCGCGAACCCGCTCACCCCCTCACGACCCCGCACAGTGTGACGTTCACCACCCCTAGAATGCGCATTTCCGCGCAATACCCGCCATAAATCGCCCACATTCGCCTCATAAAAACCGCCACAACACCACCCACCTCGCACAACCCCAAAACGCGTGCCATTCTCAAATTCAAAGCCCCTTCAGAACCGCTCTCCGAAGCCCCCGCCCACCACCATCGCCACCCTCCTCACCACCGCCGGCACCGCACTCCCTCTCACCCCCGGCACCCTCCTCATCATCGCCACCCACCTGCGCACCCTCGCCGCACTCCTGGCACGGACAACCGGGGGAGAAGCCCACCAATCGACGCCCCCGAACAAAACCCAACCGATGACCACCCGAACCCCAACACCGACCCGCCGCCGCCCTACACCGGAGGAGAACAAGCCGACCCCACCACCAGCACCCAGCCAGGGGCAAGCCGAAACGGCCACACCGAGCACACACCGACACTCCCATCACCGGCAGCACCACATCCAGCCCACCCACCGAGACTGCCCGCCCGCAACACGGCAACGGCGGATGACAAAGCGGCGAAACCGACGGAGCAACAGCGACCTCGGAATTCGCCCCGTTAACCAGACCTCGCCGCCGCTCACACAACCACCGGCCACCCGGCAAGACCCCTCAAGCCCACCGGGCCGCCTCACACCCGCCACACACCCGACGAGAACCGAAAACGGTCCCGGGGGCGGGACGCCCGAGCAGGGGAGAGGCCCAAGCACCCCCGGCGATGACGGCCCGCCGCCCACTCGGCCTCAGCGGTGAGCGCCCGGTGCCGTCGACGCTGCGCTGGAGGCGCTGTGGAGGAGACGTCGGCTCTCCACCAGCACCCGAGGCGAATGCAGCGGCCCCACACCCGGCCGAGCCGTCTCACCGCTTCGACTCCGATACCCGACAGAGGCACGCGCTCACCGGGCCGGAGCAGGCGTCACCCGGGGGAGCGGACACGGAAGAGCGGCATACCCCAGCTGCGGCCCGCCCGGCATCGAAGACGAAGACCGAGGCAAGTGGCGGACTGCCTGGCCGCGCTCGCCTTCGGCTTCGACGCCGCGGCCAGGCAGCCCGCCGCTCGTTGACGAAACGATCGACAGCCACGCCGGCGTCCGTGCCGCGACGGCCGCTCAGGACGCCCGCGCCGCACGGGACACGCAGGCCCGCCCCGCCGATCTCGCCGGGCCATCCACCTCCGCATCCAGCGCGGCGCCGCCGGCGGCGAGGTGGTGTACCGCATAAGGGGGCAGTGGCCACCGCTCTCCGCCGCGCCCCGGGAACCGTCTACTTGACATAATGTTCATTATCAAGCAACCGGGAACGCCCGCGACTAAAGGCATTCCGCACGGGCAGGCGCCCCAGCATGCCCGCCTTAGCAGTCTCCGCACCCGGCCTCGTCGCGATCACCGCGGTGATCACCGCCGCGGCCATCTGGCTCATCATCTTCGCCGTACGGCTCACCAGGAACCCGCGCAACCGGCCGACGATCAGCATCGACCTCGTCGATCGGGCCCGGGAACTGAAGGCGCTCGGGCAGATCCGCGAGGCCGTCTTCCTCGTACGCGGCGAGACCGGCATGAGCCAGCGCACCGCGGCACGTTTCGTCAACCGCCTGTGAGCCTCTCAACCCCAAGTTCCCGCCGCCTGACACCCCTCGGCGCCGGTGCCCTGCAGGCCCGCAGCCCTCTAGCGGCGCCGGCGAGAGCTCGGCATCGAGCCGCCCGCGTGAGTGCGCGGTCGGGCCGACGTCGGCCCCTGGTCGGCACGACGTGGCCAGACTCTTGGACGGCCCCGCCCCCGGCACGCTTTTTACCACTTCGTTTCCGATACCAGACAGAATGCAGGTTCTGTCTGGTATAACGCTTTTCGTGCCCGTTCAGGTTGATTTCGGAGGGCACGACGTGCGGCGGATGTGAACGGACGGAAACCGACGGCAGCGGCATACCGGCGGAAGTGAAGCCGACTGCCCTGGCACCGGGAAAGGCGGTGGCAGGGCTTCACTGCCGGCCGGCTCGGCCACCCCGCATCAGCCCCCTCCCCTATCCCGGCGCGGCACGGCACCCCTCCATCTCGAGGACGCCGTTCGCCCCGCTCCCCTGGAGGCCTCGACGCCGGAGCCTGGCAGTTTCAAGATCACCAAGTGGCACTCCTCCGAGCACGGCGACCGGCGCGCGAGACACTGAATCCGCAGGTCAGCTATGCCGCCGCCGATGGCGCTCTCCCCCGGCTTCACCACGCCGATGGCGCTCTCATCCCGCCGATCCGCGCCACTGCGTCCTCACGCCTGTGCACGTGCGGGCTGCGATGGTCGGGTGTCCGGCCGATCTGCCGCAGCCGTAGTGCTGTGGCGATTTCGGCGATGCCGAAGCCGACGAGATCAGTGTTCGGCGGCCGGCGTAGTTGCTGGTGGCGTGCATGAGGTTTCTTGGTGAGGCTGCGGGCGGGCCTCGGCGGGTGGTGGTGCGGCGGGTGTTCAGCGCAGGGTGAGCGGGGTGTGGCTCGTGAGGTGGGTGAGTTTGTCGGGGTTGCGTACGTAGTACAGGCCGGTGATGCGGGTGTCTTCGACGCGGACCGCCAGGACGCCGTCGATGTCGCCGTCGAGGCGGACGAGGAGCGCGGGGTTGCCGTTGATGACGGTGGGCTCGCCGGTGAGTGTTCCGTCGACCTTGCCGAGGCCGCCGAGGAACATGCGGGCCACTTTGCCGGCGCCGGTGATCGGGCGTAGGGCCGCTTGTTCGAGGCCGCCGCCGTCGCTGATGAGGGTGACCTCGGGGGCGAGCACGTTCAGGAGTTTCTGTGGGTCTGTGGTTTGGATGGCGTGCTGGAACGCCTCCAGGGCCGCGCGGGTCTGGCGGGGGGAGGTTCTGGTGCGGGGGCGGCGGGCTTCGACGTGGCGGCGGGCGCGGTGGGCGATCTGGCGGGCGGCGGCGGGGCTCTTGCCGATCGCGGCGGCGATGTCGTCGTAGCCGATGTCGAAGACTTCGCGCAGCACGAAGACGGCGCGCTCGGTCGGTGTGAGTGTTTCGAGCACGAGCATGAGCGCCCTGGACATGCTTTCGGCGAGTTCGGTGTCGGCGGCGACGTCCGGGGTGGTGAGCAGGGGTTCGGGCAGCCAGGGGCCGATGTAGGTCTCTTTGCGGCGCTTCATGCTGCGCAGCCGGTTGAGTGATTGGCGGGTGGTGATGCGGACCAGGTAGGCGCGTTGGTCGTGCACTTGCCGCAGGTCGATCTTGATCCACCGTAGCCAGGTTTCCTGCAGGACGTCTTCGGCGTCGGCGGCCGAGCCGAGGATTTCGTAGGCGACGGTGAACAGCAGGTTGCGGTGGGCCACGAAGAGTTCGGTCGCGGTGTCAGCGGTGTGGTCGTGCACGTGCTGGTCCTTTTCTCCGTGGCCGGGTTCTGGCCGGAGGTGGGTTTCAAGCATGCATCTGCGGGATGTGTCCGTGCGGTGGGGTCCGCTCATGGCCGGCCGGGGCGTCGGTGCATGCCCGGCTGGACGGTCTGGTGGGTTCTGGTCCGCAGCAGCTGCCGGCGTTTGTCGTCCTTGACCCAGGTGAGCGAGCCGGGCTTGCGGGCCTCCTCCGCCAGGTGTGTGAGGGTGCTGCGGCAGACGAGTTCTTTGAGCGTGGCGCCGAGGCGGCCGCTGATGTGGAAGGGGGTGGCGGTGTCGTCTCGGTGGGCGAACTGGAAGATGCCGGCGCGGCGTCCCAGGCTGATGCATTGGCCGAAGAATCCGAGGTTGAGCGGTGCGGGCTGGTCGCCTGTGATGCGGCGGAGCACGGTGTCGGCGGCGTGTGCTCCGATTCTGGTGGCGGATTGGCAGCTCATCCGTAGGGGCAGGTTCGATGGTGCGGCCGCGTCCCCGGCGGCGACGATGCGTGCGTCGTCGACGCCGGTCAGTGTTTCGTCGGTGAGCAGGCGGCCCAGGGCGTCGACGCTGAGTCCGCTGCGGGCGGCCAGGCCGGGGACACCGAATCCGGTGGTCCAGAGGTCACCGTGCTCGGGAGTTCGCGTCCGTCGCCGAGGTGGACCGTGTCGTGTTCGACCGCGGTCACCTGGGTGCCGGGGCCTTGGATGACGGTCACGCCGAGTGTGGAGAGCCGTTTGGCGACCGAGCGCCGGCCTCGTGGGTGCAGGTACGGCCGAGGATGTGGCCGCATATCAGGGTGACGGTGCGGCCTGCCTCCGCGAGCTCGGCGGCGGTCTCGATGCCGGTAGGGCCTGCTCCCACGACCGTCACCGTGGCTGTGGCGGGGGTGGTGTCGAGGATCGAACGAAGTCGCTGTGCCTGTTCGAGGGTGGCGATGGGGTGGGCGTGTTCGGCCGCTCCGGGCACGCTGGGGTCGGCGCTGCCGCTGCCCACTGCGTAGATGAGGTAGTCGTAGCCGATGGTGGTGCCGGTCGCCGTGGTCACGTTGCGGTCGGCCGGGTTGATGCGGGTGACGGTGTCGATGGTGAGCTGGACGTCGTCGGCCAGGACGTTGTGGTAGGCGGTGGTGGCGTCGTGGGATCCGGCGATGAGCTGGTGGAGGCGGATGCGTTCGACGAAGTGCGGGCGGGCGTTGATGAGGGTCACGGATGTGTCGTCGCGCTGGGTCAGCCGGTTTGCGGCGAGAACGCCCGCGTATCCGCCGCCGATCACGACCACGGTGATGTTCTTGGTCACAGGATGCCCTTCTCGTCGGTGTCGGCGTGAAGACACCGCCGGATCGGGCTCTGTGACAGGGTGTGAGGCGGATCACTTGGTGTGCGTGGTCAGGTGAGGGTGACGTCGCCGCCGTCGGGGTGCAGGCAGCGGCCGTGGGGGCGGGGGTGGTCGAGCCGGCGGCATGCCCAGGTGGCGCCGTCGACGTTGATGGTGAAGTTGGGCAGGTCGTCGCCTGGGGCGGGGTGGTTGCGCTGGTAGGCGTCGGCGACGTGGCGTGCGGTGGTGCAGGCGGTGGCGGGGGGTGCGGAGGGCAGGTCGGCGGTGATGTGGACGCCGGTGGGGGTGCGTCCGCAGTCGGTGGTGCGGGCGGCGGCCGGTGGCGGGTGGGTGTCGGAGGGTGCGGATGGGGTGGTGGTGCAGGCGGCGGTGAGGGCGAGGGCGGCGGTGGTCCAGGCGGTGCGCGCTGTGGTCCGGGTGGTGTGCATGGCGGGTCCTTTCGTTTCGTTCAGGATGGGGTGCGGGGGCGGGTGTGCGGGTGTGGGCGGGGTGAAGGGTGGTTCAAGGGGTTTTGGGGGTGCGGGAAGTCGGGGTGGGGTGGGGGGTTTGGATCGTGGTGGGGCGGGGTTGGGTCAAGGGGCTGTCGGCGGATTCTGTCGTGGGCGTGACCTGCTGGTGGGGGGTGGGGCGGGATGCTGGTGGTGTGGTGATGTGTCCTGCATGGGCGGACTGTCATCGCCGGGGGCGCTCGGGCCTCTCCCCCGCTCGGGCGCCCCGTCCCCCGGGAGGTTTTCGGTCTCGTCGGGCGTGGCGGGGTGTGAGGTGGGCGTGAGGGGTCCCGCCCGGGGGGTGTGCGGCGGGTGGTGCGGTGACCGGGTGGGGTCTTCCTGGCAAAGCGGGTCAATCTTGGACCTCCGACCAGGGTTTTTGTCGGGTTTGGTCACCAGCAGTGGAAATTTCATGTCAGCATCTTGAGCATGTATGGGTCATATGGGACTGCCGTAAAGGGTTGTGACACGTGCGGCGACGCGCCGCCCGCCCGGTAAGTCCCGCCCTGGTGACCGCTGCTCCCCTGTTCGGAAAGAAGTTCCCGCGTTGCGTATCTTGCTGCTCTGTTCCTCCTTCAACGGCCTGACCCAGCGAGCCTGGCTGGAGCTGCGTCGCTCCGGGCATGACGTCGGCGTGGAGCTGGCGATCTCACCGGAGCAGATGACGGAGGCGGCCGAGCTGCACAAGCCCGATCTGATCATCTGCCCGTTCCTGAAGGAGCGGGTGCCGGACGCGCTGTGGCGCACCCGCCGTACGGTGATCATCCACCCGGGGCCTCCCGGGGACCGCGGCCCGTCCTCGCTGGACTGGGCGATCACCGACGCCGAGCCCGAGTGGGGGGTGACGGCGCTGCAGGCGGTGGAGGAGATGGACGCCGGCCCGATCTGGGCGTACCGGACGTTCCCGATGCCGTCGGAGCCGCCGCGCAAGTCGGCGCTGTACAACGGGCCGGTGGCGGACGCGGCGGTCGAGCTGGTGGCCGAAGTGGCCCGCAAGGCGGCCGACCCGGCGTTCGTGCCGGTGCCGCTGGACTATCGCAACCCGGAGGTGAAGGGCCGGCTGCGGCGGCCGATGCGGCACGCCGACCGGGAGTTCTCCTGGAGCGAGCCGACCGAGGCCATCCTGCGGCGGGTGCGGGCGGCCGACGGCGCGCCGGGCGGCCGGTCGGTGCTGTGCGATCTGCCGGTGCGGGTGTTCGACGTCTACCGGGGTCCCGAGCTGGTGGGCACGCCCGGTACGGTGGCCGGCCGGCGTGAGGGCGCGGTGCTGGTGCACACCGGTGACGGCACGCTGTGGGTGGGCCATGTGAAGGTCGAGCGGGAGGGCGGCATCAAGCTGCCGGCCACGATGGCGCTGGGCGATGCGGTGGCCGGGGTGCCGCAGCGGTCGGGCTACAGCGAGATCACCTACGACCGCAGCGAGGGCGTGGGCGTGGTGAGCTTCGACTTCTACAACGGGGCGATGTCGACCGAGCAGTGCCGGAGGCTGGCCTCGGCGCTGCGGTATGCCGTCAGCCAGGACACGCGGGTGCTGGTGGTGCGCGGTGGTGAGGTGTTCTCCAACGGCATCCATCTGAACGTGATCGAGGCGGCGCGGCAGCCGGAGCTGGAGGCGTGGATGAACATCAACGCCATCAACGCCGTGTGCCGGGAGATCGTGGGGTGCACCAGCCAGCTGGTGGTGACGTCGATCGGCGGGAACGCCGGTGCGGGCGGGGTGATGATGGGGCTGGGCGCCGACCGGGTGATCATCCGGGATTCGGTGGTGCTGAACCCGCATTACCGGACGATGGGGCTGTTCGGCAGCGAGTACTGGACGTACTCGCTGCCGCGCCGGGTGGGCGCGGATGTGGCGCGGCGGCTGACGCAGGAGGCGTTGCCGATCGGCGCCGCGGAGGCGGTGGAGGTCGGGCTGGCCGACAAGGCGCTGGCGGGGCCGCGGCTGGATTTCGAGCGGCGGGTGCTGGAGTACGCCGAGCGGCTTGCGGCCGATCCGAACTATGAGCGGTTCCTGGCGGCGCGGCGGCAGGCGCGGGAGGCCGATGAGCGGCGCAAGCCGCTGGATGCCTACCGGGCCGAGGAGCTGGCGGAGATGAGCCGGGACATGTTCGACGATCGCAGCGGGTTCCGGCGGGCGCGGCATGCGTTCGTGCACAAGCTGAAGCCGCAGGCGACGCCGGAGCATCTGGCGCGTCTTCGGGAGGTGTCCGGCGCGTCGGCACCCTGGAGCGAAGGTACATCTCATATGTGAGATATGGTCTGCTGTTGTGGCAGATGATTACCTTGTGCGGATCGGCCGGCTGATCCGGGACGCTCGCCAGCATCGCGGTTGGACGCAGCTGCAGCTGGCCGATGCGCTGGCGACGAGCCAGAGCGCGGTGAACCGGATCGAGCGTGGAAATCAGAACATCAGTCTTGAGATGATCGCCCGGATCGGTGAGGCGCTCGACAGCGAGATCGTCTCGCTCGGCTATGCCGGGCCGATGCATCTGCGGGTGGTGGGCGGCCGCCGGTTGTCGGGCAGCATCGACGTCAAGACGTCGAAGAACGCGTGCGTGGCGCTGCTGTGCGCGTCGCTGCTCAACTCCGGCCGGACGATCCTGCGGAAGGTGGCGCGGATCGAGGAGGTGTACCGCATCCTGGAGGTGCTGGCCTCGATCGGGGTGCGGGCGCGCTGGATCAACGAGGGCAGCGACCTGGAGATCGTGCCGCCGTCCCGGCTGGAGCTGGAGTCGATGGACACCGAGGCGGCGCGCCGCACCCGCAGCGTGATCATGTTCCTGGGTCCGCTGATGCATCGCACGGATCAGTTCCAGATCCCGTACGCCGGCGGCTGTGACCTGGGCACCCGTACGGTGCAGCCGCACATGTCGGCGCTGAAGCACTTCGGGCTGGACATCACCGCCACCGGGGGGTTCTACCACGCCAGGGTGGATCGCGGCGTGTCGCCGTCGCGGCCGATCGTGCTGACCGAGCGGGGCGACACGGTGACGGAGAACGCGCTGCTGGCCGCGGCCCGCCATGACGGGGTGACGGTGATCCGCAACGCCTCCTCCAACTACATGGTCCAGGATCTGTGCTTCTTCCTGGAGCAGCTGGGCGTGCGGGTGGAGGGCATCGGCACCACGACGCTGACGGTGCACGGCGTGCCCGACATCGAGCGGGACGTCGACTACTCGCCGTCGGAGGATCCGGTGGAGGCGATGAGCCTGCTGGCGGCGGCGGTGGTGACATCGTCGGAGCTGACGATCTGCCGGGTGCCGGTGGAGTTCCTGGAGATCGAGCTGGCGGTGCTGGAGGAGATGGGGCTGGATCACGACCGGGGCGGCGAGTACGCGGCCGCCAACGGCCGGACCCGGCTGGTGGATCTGACGGTGCGGCCGTCGAAGCTGGTCTCCCCCATCGACAAGATCCATCCGATGCCGTTCCCGGGGCTGAACATCGACAACGTGCCGTTCTTCGCGGCGATCGCGGCCTCGGCGCAGGGGCAGACGCTCATCCACGACTGGGTCTACGACAACCGGGCGATCTATCTGACGGAGCTGACCCGGCTGGGGGCGTCGGTGAAGCTGCTGGATCCGCACCGGGTGCTGGTGGAGGGTCCGACGCGCTGGCGCAGCGCGGAGATGATGTGCCCGCCTGCTTTGCGGCCGGCGGTGGTGGTGCTGCTGGCGATGATGGCGGCCGAGGGCACGTCGGTGCTGCGGAACGTGTATGTGATCAACCGGGGGTATGAGGATCTGGCCGAGCGGCTGAACGCGCTGGGCGCGCGGATCGAGACTTTCCGCGACATCTGACCCCTGTTCACGTCGGCGCCGGTTCCCTGTCGTGGGGGGGCCGGCGCTCGCTTGTGTCGCGGGGGTGCGGGTTTGTCGGTGGCGGCCGCTACCGTCGTTGCGTGGATCTTGCCCGATGCGCGTGATGGGAGGGGTGCCGGTGCGGCCTGCGGAGCTGGATCGGGTGACGGTGGCCGAGGCGGCGGACCGTTATGTGGAGCTGGTGCGCGCCAGGACGCTGACGGGGGCGCTGTCGCCGTCCACGGCCGAGGTCTATGCCCGTGACGTGGCCACGCTGGTGGAGCTGGCCGGTCCTGATGTGGTGCTGGACGATCTGACGGGTGAGGACGTCGATGCGATCCTGCTGGCCTTCGCGCGCCGCCCCGACGGGCGCAGGAGCGGCGACCGGCAGCGCCCGTCGGGGCAGTCGCCGTCGTCGCAGGCGCGTTTCCGCCGGTCGATCTCGGCGTTGTTCAAGCATGCGGCGCTGGCCGGGTGGGTGCAGATCAACCCGATGACGCGTTCCAGCGTGACGGCCAGGGAGCGGGGCGGGCTGCCGCCGCAGCGGCGGGCGCTGACCCGCGAGCAGGCGCAGGGCCTGATCAAGGCGGCGCGGGCGCTGACCGAGGCCGCGCCGGAGCGGGGCAGGCGGCGCGATCAGCGCACCGAGCTGCGGGACGCGGTGATCGTGCTGCTGCTGGCGACGGTGGGGCCGCGGGTGTCGGAGCTGGTGCGGGCGAACGTCGAGGACTTCTACACCAACGACGGGGTGCGCTATTGGCGGATCTTCGGCAAGGGCGGCCGCACGCGTGATGTGCCGCTGCCCGATGATGTGGCGGCGGTGCTGCAGGCGTATCTGGAGCGGGGCCGTCCCGCCGATGCCGAGGACGACAAGGCGTTGCTGCTGTCGTGGCGGGGGCGGCGGCTGGCGCGGGGTGATGTGCAGGCGGTGATCGACCGGGTGCAGGCGCGGGTGCCGGCCGATCAGCGGCGCTCGGTCACCCCGCACGGGCTGCGGCACACGACGGCGACGCATCTGCTGGCGGACGCGGTGGACATGGACGCGGTGCGGCGGGTGCTGGGGCACGGCGACCTGTCCACGCTGGGGCGTTACCGCGATGACCTGCCCGGGGAGCTGGAGGTGGCGATGCGTGCCCATCCCCTGCTGCGGGAGCGTTCGGGCTGATGCGGCGGGGCGTCAGGCGGGCTGGAGCTCGTCGAACAGGGCGATGGCCTGGGCGGGGTCGGGGCTGACCAGGCGCTGCAGCCCGGCCATCGTCATCGCGGCGAATCTCCGGGCCCGCTGCCACATCGTCTGCTCGAAGGCGCGGACGGCCTCGTCGAGGTGGTCGCCGGCGGCGGCGAGGGCTTCGGCGAGTTCGGCGCCTTCGAGCATGGCGAGGTTGGCGCCGACGCCGAGGGGCGGCATGAGGTGGGCGGCGTCGCCGATGAGGGTCAGGCCGGGCGTGTGGGTCCAGGTGTGGTCGGGGGGCAGCACGTACAGGGGGCGGTGGTGGAAGGCGGTGCCCTGGCGCGGCAGGTCGAGCAGGAAAGGCGCCCAGCCGTCGAACAGGGCCTCGAGGAAGGCCTGGACGGCGTGCGGGTCGTCGAGGTCGACGCCGGGATGTCCGGTGAGGCCGAGGTGGCGTTCGGGGTCGGTGTGCCAGTCGAGGGGTGCGCGGAACTGGGCGTAGACCTTGACGTGGCCGCCGCTGTTGCGCTGGGCGACCAGGGCGCGGTTGGGGCCGTAGACGGCCAGGGAGCCGTCGCCGATGAGGCTGGCCAGCTCGGGGTGGCGGGTGTCGATGTCGTCGATGCCGGTCTCCAGGCAGGTGATGCCGGTGTAGTGCGGGGTGGCCTTCGACAGGGCGGGGCGGATGCGGGACCAGGCGCCGTCGGCGCCGATGACGAGGTCGAAGGTGGCGGTGCGGCCGTCGGCGTAGCGGACCTCTACGCCGTCCGCGGTGGGCTCTGCCGCAGTGACGGTGGTGCCCCAGTGGACGTCGAGGGGGCCGAGGAGCAGGTCGCGGAGCCGGCCGCGGTCGATCTCGGGGTTGGCGCGTTCGCCGGGGCGGGGCCTCCAGTCGCGCAGGACGGTGCCGTCGGTGCCGAGGATGCGCATGGCCTGTCCTTCGGGGCGGGACAGGCGGGTGAACGCGGCGAGCAGGCCGGCCTTGGCGAGGGCGGCCTGGCCGAGGTTGTCGTGGAGGTCGAGGGTGCCGCCTTGGGGGCGGGCGTGGGGTGCGGTGTCGCGTTCGAGGACGGTGACGGGGTGGCCGTGGCGGTGCAGGACGCGGGCGAAGGTGAGGCCGGCGGGGCCGGCGCCCACCACGGCGATACGCTGTCTCATGCCGATACACCGTATCGAGCCGATACGGTGTATCGCAACTGTACGATGTCGGGCATGACTGTGTGGGACCGGCCAGAACCGCCCGCCCGCCCCGCGCCGCTGGACCGGGAGCGCATCGTCGCCGCCGCGATCGAGCTGGCCGACGAGGGCGGGCTGGAGGCGGTGTCGCTGCGCAAGGTGGCCGCCCGGCTCCAGGCCGGCCCCATGCGCCTGTACGGCTTCATCGCCACCAAGGAAGAGCTGTTCGACCTCATGGCCGACGAGGTCAAGGCCGAGCTGCTGCCCGCCGGCCCGGCGGACGGCTGGCGCGAGGCGCTGCGCGGGCACGCCCACCGCACCCGCGCGTGCGCACTGCGGCACCAGTGGCTCGCCGACCTGCTCGGCGGCCGCACCGCGCTGGGGCCGAACGCGTTGGCGGTGATGGAGGCGCTGCTGTCGGCGCTGGACGGCGCGGCCGACCTGGAGACCGTGGTACGGGCGGTGGAGGTGGTCAACGACTACTGCACCGGCGCGATCCGGCGGGAGGTCGCGCACCTGCGGGCCGAGCGCGCCACCGGCCTGTCCGAGCGCGACTGGCAGCACGCCCACGGCCCGTACCTCACCTCGATGCTGGCCACGGGCCGCTTCCCGGCGCTGTCGCGGTTCGTCGGCGAGGGGCCGGACGTCGATGCCGAGACGGCGTTCACCGCGGGCCTGGAGTGGGTGCTGGACGGCGTGGCCGCCCACCTGGACCCACCGGCCTGACCGTGCCGGCCTGACCGTGCCGGCCCGACCACGGCGACCTGGCCGTGGCGGCCGTCAGGCGGCGGGGCAATCGCCGATGCGAGCGCGGCGGCGCGGGTCTCGAAGGCCCGCCGCTGCCGGGTGACGTCGCTGCCGGTGAGCCGATCCCGGAGGTTCATCCGCGGCCTGCCCTGAGCATGCCGAGGCGTTCGGAGACGTAGTCCCATGTCGCCCGGAAGGCGGCGAGCCCGCGGCGGCCTGCGTCGTGGAGTGCGCGCCACCACCCCGCTTCCTGCTCCTCGGTGCCACCGGAGCAGGGACACGCCGGCGCCGACCGGCACCTTTTGGGGCGGGGTGTCAGGGTGCGGGAGCCGGGGTGGAGCGGGTGGCGAGCTGGTCGAGCGAGATGCCGAGCACGTCGGCCAGGGCCGCGATGGTGAAGAACGCGGGCGTGGCGATGCGGCCGGTCTCGATCTTGCGCAGGGTCTCGGCTGACATGCCCGCGGCGGCGGCGACCTCGACGATGCTGCGGTCGCCGCGCGCCTGGCGCAGCACATGACCGAGTTGCTCGCCGCGCAGCCGCTCTTCGGGGGTCAGCGGAGGTCGCACCATGACCTCCACTCTATACCCCCTGGGATACAAATACCGGTCCGGTGCCCGGGCGTGACGGCGCATGCGGGACGAATCGGCACCGTCACCGTTCCCCGGCATCTCGCCCATGGGGAAGGCGAGACGCCCGGCGGCCCTGAGGTGACGGAGACCTGGCCGAGACGGTCGGCCTGGGCGGTCGAACGGTTGCCGTCCACGGCGCCGCCGGCGTCCGCCGCGTGCCCGACAGGCGGCTCTCACAGCGGCACCCGCTGCCGGCCTGCACCGGATGGCAGGCGATCGGCACGAATCGGTCCACCGGCTGACAGGCGCTCGGCCCGGCGCGTCGCCCCTTGCTTCTCGTCGTCCGGCGTCAGAAGCGTTGGTGTGCCACTGCGGAACCGGCGCTGTGGCTGGAGGCGGCGGTCCGGGGCGCCGGGTAATAACCCGTGCTCGAAGATCGCGGCCGCCTGGTGACCGCGCTCGGCCCGGCCCGTGGCGTGGCCGGTGCGGGCGGCGGCGAGGTCCGGGCGGCGTGCGGGATCGCAGGCGCGGTGGGCGGGGGCCGGTGCGACGGCTCCCGCTCCCGGGCGGGCGGTCGCGCCTGGGCCGCCGGCGTGCGGCGATAAGGTCTGCGCCGCTCGCGCGGCGGCGCATCCGATCCGGCGCAGGATGACGGGCCGCGCGAGTGCGGGGCGCGGGCGTGCATGGACCTGTGCTCGGACCTGGGCTGTGGTGCGGCCTCCGCCCGGTCCGCGCATGTCGGCGCGTACCTGCCCGGCGGGGCGACGCAGGGCGGGGCGGCGCCGGGCGTCGGCCGCCTGCCGTGCGCGGCCTGGACGTCTGGGATCGGCCGTCCGCAAGGCGCGGCCCGGGCGCGTGGCGGCGGCCACGGGGCGTGTGCTCGGCATAGGGCGTAACTCCCGTCGTTCGGCGCCCGTCCGGCCCGGCTGCGGGCCTTGGGCGGGCGGGTACGGTCGCATGGCCGGCCCGGCGGTGCGGAATCCGGCCGGTGAGCGAAGCGGTGCTCGCCTGCGCCACACCGCCGGGGCGGGCCGCACGGCTCCGGAGTACGGCCCCGGTGAGGCGGGCCGCGTGCGGCCCGCCCGGCCTCTCCGGCCTCCGCCGGCGTGCGCCTTCGGGCCTTGGCGGCCTTTGCCGATGCGCGCCTCCGGCGTCGCGGCGGCGCGGCCGCTCCGGACGGCACCGGGCGTCGTCACGACGCCGGGCGCCCCCAGGACGGCGGGCACCTCCAAGGCGGCACCTGCCCTCAAAGCGGCACCTGCTCTCAAGGCGGTGGGTGCCCGCATGGCGGCGGGCGCGGCCGGCTGGGGGGATGTGGCTCGCATTGTAGGCATGTACGCGTATGGCCGGATCGGGGCGGGCGCGCGGCGGGTGGCGGCGGGCGCCTGGGGCGCGCCGCCGGGGCGTCGGCTGAAGGTGTGCGTCGTCGCCGCTGTCATGGTGCCTCGAAAAGTCGCAGGAGGGCGCCTGCTCGCCGTCGCCTTCAGGCTAAGTCCCGCCAGGTGGGCCGGGCGAGCGGGCGGCGGGCGCGCGGGAAGGATTTGACCATGTCATGGCGGCCGCGCGGCCCGTGCTTGACGCGGGGCCGCCGGGTGGTCAGCCGGGCTCCACGGGCATGTCGAACCAGACGACCTTGCCGCTGCGGGTACGGGCGCAGCCCCAGGCGCGCGACAGCCCGGCCACCAGGGCCAGGCCGCGCCCGCCTTCGTCTTCGATGCCGGCGGGCCGCAGCTGGGGCATGCCGCTGCCGCGGTCGCCGACCTCGCAACGCAGCAGCAGCCGTTCGCCGGAGCGGCGCAGGCGGATCTGCAGGCGTACGGGGCCGCGGCCGTGCCGCACGGCGTTGGTCACCAGTTCGTCGGCCAGCAGCTCGGCTTCGGCGCTGGGGCGCATGCCCCAGCCGGTGAGCGCGTTGCGCAGCAGGTGGCGTGCCTGCGGCACCGAGGCCGGCAGCGCCGGCAGCGTCCACACGGCCGACAGGGCGCCGCCCGCGCCGGCGGGGCCGTCGGGGCTCGGGCCGCCCCGCGTCCGCCGGCCGCCGCTGGTGGCCGCGCCGACCGGGGTCTGCGGGGCCACCAGGAACGCGGCCTGGGCCGGCGGGCGGGGCGGCCGATGATGAGTCATGATCACCGTCCCTCGCTTTTCCCTTCCCGCTTGTCGCGGGGGCGTTCCCCCACCTCCCTGAGCCTGCCCAAAAAGCGCCCATAAGCATCCATACGGGCATCTATTACCTGGTGGGGGTGCCGTCCTCCAGCGGCACCAGCACCTCGGTCACCAGCTCCCCCGGAGCCGTCACCGCCGGGTCCGACACATACACCTCCCGCACCGGCCCGCGCACCTCCTTCCCCCGCTCGGCGCACCAGGCCAGCAACCCGTGCACGGTCAGCGACATCTGCTCATACGCCCCCACATGGGTGGCGCAGGCGAACCGCCCGCCCGGCAGCACCACCGACCCGGCCCGCCCCTCCTCCACGGCCAGCCCGACCTCCACCTGCATCGCCTCGGCCACATCCAGCGGGAACAACCCGACCAGCCGCACCGGCCCGCCCGCCGCATGCCCGGCCAGCAGCCGCGCCACCGCCGCCGAGGTGGCCCGGCCCACGTCCTCCATGCCCGCCGCCGGCTCGCGCTCCAGCACCACGCGCAGCGGCTCCTCCTCCACCACGCGCACGGCGATCTCCGGCAGGCCCTCGGCCATCACCCGTTCCAAGACCCCGAGGGTCCGGCGCCGCCGCGCCAGCTCCTCCTCCAGCTGCCGGCGCACCCCCTCCAGCGCCTGCGCCGACCCGGCCAGCACCTGCCCGACCACCGCCAGCGGCACATCCAGCGACCGCAGCAGCCCGATCGACAGCGCCTGGCGCGCCTGCGAGGCCCGGTAGTAGCGGTAGCCGGTCTCCTGATCCACATACGCCGGCCGCAGCAGCCCCAGCTCGTCGTAGCGCCGCAGCTGCTTGACGCTCAACCGGCCCAGCCGGGCGAACCGCCCGATCGGCAGCAACTCCTCATCCACGCCCACCAGCATGGCCCGGTTCGACCACATCCGCTCCCAGGCGGCAAGGTGGAGGGCATGAGCTTCACCGTGGGCCAGGTCGCCCGGCTGGCCGGCGTCACCGTACGGACCCTGCACCACTACGACGAGATCGGCCTGCTGTCGCCCCGCGAGCGCACCCCCGCCGGATACCGCCGCTACAGCGACGACGACATCACCCGCCTGCAGCAGATCCTGCTGTATCGCGAGCTCGGCTTCCCGCTGGAGGAGATCGCCGCCATCCTCGACCGTCCCGGCGCCGACCACCTCGACCACCTGCGCCGCCAGCACGAGCTGCTCACCCGCAAGGCCGAGCGGCTCGGCCAGGTCATCGCCGCCGTCGAGCGCGCCATCAACGCCCGCGCCACCGGCATCTCCCTGACGGCCGAGGAACGCCTGGAGGTCTTCGGGTCGCTGCGGCCCGAAGACCACGACGCCGAGGTCGAGCGCCGCTGGGGCCACACGCCCCAGTACGCCGAGAGCCGGCGGCGCATCGCCTCCTACACCAAGCAGGACTGGCTGCTGCTGGGCAAGGAGGCCCAGGCCATCAACGACGAGCTGGCCGCCGCCTGCACCTCAGGCCTGCCCGCCGACTCGCCGCCGGTGACGGACATCGCCGAGCGGCACCGCGCGCACATCGACCGCTGGTTCTACCCCTGCGATCACCAGATGCACCGCTGCCTGGGCGACCTGTACGCCTGCGACCCCCGCTTCGTGGCCGTCTTCGACGCCCTCGCCCCCGGCCTTGCCGCCTACTTCCGGACCGCGATCCACGCGAACGCCCGCCGCCACCCCTGAACATGCCCTTGCGGGCATATAACCGGCTCGGTATATTCGCGGGCATGCCGTTCGACGTCGTCGCCGAACCCACCCGCCGGCGCATCCTCGACCTCCTGCTGCAGCGCCCCCACCAGGTCGGCGAGCTCACCCGCCTGCTCGGCCTCACCCAGCCCGCCACCAGCAAGCACCTGGCCGCCCTGCGCCGCGCCGGCCTGGTCACCGTCCGCAAGGACGCCCAGCGCCGCTGGTACGAGCTCGACCCCCGCCCCCTGGCCGAGATCGACGCCTGGATCACCCCCTACCGCCGCCGGTGGAACGACACCCTCGACCGCCTCGGACACCACCTGGACACCATGGAGGACGACACTCCGTGAACGAGAGGGTCACCCTGCACGCCGACGGCCGCACCACCTTGCGCCTGCAGCGCCGCCTGCCCCACCCGATCGAGAAGGTCTGGCGGGCCATCACCAGCCCCGAGCACATGGCGGCCCGGTTCCCCGCCGAGGCCGGCATCGACGGCGACCGCACCACCTACGGCTTCGGCGCCGACGGCCGCATCACCGAGAACGACCCGCCGCACGTCTTCGCCCACACCTGGGACACCGGCCTGCTGCGCTGGGAGCTCACCCCCGACGGCGAGGGCGGCACCCTGCCGACCTTCACCCACACCTTCACCGACCGCCACGGCGCCGCCGGCTTCGCCGCCGGCTGGCACACCTGCCTGGCCGCCCTGCTCGCCCACCTCGACGAACGCCCGTTCACCGGCACCGGCGACACCGCCCGCCTGCACGAGGACCACATGGCCGTCCTCGGCCTGCCCTCGGCCACCGTCACCGGCACCGGTGTGCGCGTCGAACGCCGGCTCACCCGCCCCGCCGCCGACGTCTGGCGGCTGCTCGGCGGCCCTGACGCCGTCGTCGGCGCGGCGCCGCCGGCCCCGTTCACCGGGCCCGCCGCACCCGCCGGCACCGTCAGCCGCGTCGAGGCCGGCACGCTGCTGGAGTACGACGCCGGCGGCACCACGGTGCGCTGGGAGCTCGGCCCGGGCACCGGGCACGGCGCGCGGCTGATCCTCACCCACGACGGGCAGACCGCCACCCTGGACGCCTGGCGCGTCCACGTGGAGGAGCTGGCCGCCTCCCTCCTCTAGCTGCGGTTCTTCTTTGTGGGTTCAGGGGACGGCGCATCGACCCGCGCCCTTTACAAAGTAGATTTCATGAAATTTCGGACACGTCGGATATCGCGGTGGGCGGGTCAGCCCACCGAACCGTCCCGCTCCGGCCCGTCCTCCACCGCCCACCGCACCCCGTACGCGCCCAGGAAACCCAGGAACGCCGCCGGCTCGAACGCCTGCGCGGGCGCCAGCACCCCCGCCCCCGGCGGCTCGGCCACCAGCCGGCGGGCGCTCTCCACCGCGATCACCGCCGTCAACCCGTAGGTGTCGCTCCCCTCGGCGATGCCGCGCACCCGGCGCCCGCCCGCACCGGCGGCCTCGGCCAGGTAGGTGAAACGCTGGGCGCGCCGCTCCCGCTCGGCCGGCCCCTCGGGCAGGCTCGCGATGACCTCGGGCGAAGGCGCCGACGACAGCCGCTCCCCCAGCCCGGCCTCGGCCAGCCCCTCCAGACGCCGCAACCGGACATGCCGGGGGATGGTGACCACCTCCGGCACCGCCGCACGCCGTCCCGGCAATAGCACCTCACCACGGCGGCCGGGCGTTCCCGCACGCCAATCGCCGCCGTCGTAGACCAGGCCGCCCGAGCGGACGTCGCCGATCGTGGCGGCCAGCGAGCGCAGCGACCCGCGCGAGACGCCGCCCGCGCCGACCAGGTGCACCGTGCGCATCTCCTCGACGCGACCCAGGCGGGCGGCCACCAGGCTCGCCAGCAGGTCCAGCGGGACGCACCCGTCGGTGGCGGCGGGCACCACGCTCACCCCGGCGCCGTGCGCCGGAGCGGTGAGGGTGTCGAAGAGGTCCTTGACGGCGAGCTGTTCGCCGGAGGTGTCGACGTAGTGGCAGCCGGCGTCGATCGCGGCCGCCGCGACGGCGCGCGCGGTGAAGGTGAAGGGGCCGGCGCAGTTGATGACGGCCTCGCCGCCGGCGAACGCGGCCGTCAGGGCCTCATGGTCGCCGGCCGGGGCCTGCCGCCGCTGCGCGCCGTGCAGGCCGCAGGCCGCCGCCCCCTTCGCCGAGCATCTCCCGGCGGCGCCGGCGGCCGGGTTCCACGTCGTGCTGCACGGCACGTGCCTGCTGACACCCTGCGAAGGCGAGCCGATCACGCTCGGGCCCGGGGACGTGGCGTTCCTGCCCCGCGGATCCGCCCACTCCCTGTCCCACGCCCCCCTGTCCCACGCCCCCCTGTCCCACGCCCCCCTGCCCGGCGGCCCCGCGACCGCATCACCAGCCGCGCCCGCCGAGGGGCCGGTGAGCGTGGACCTGCTGTGCGGCGCCTACCTGCTGGACGGCGCCTACCTGCTGGACGGCGCGGCCCGCCACCCGCTGCTGGACGACCTGCCCGACGTCGTCCACCTGCCCGCCCGCGTCGGGCGGCACGGCCCGCTGCGCGCCGCCGTCGACCTGCTCGGCGCCGAACTGGACACCCCGCCGCGCCCCGGCTCGGACGGCATCCTGCTCACCCTGCTGGACCTGCTGCTGCTCTACATGCTGCGCGCCTGGTTCGAACAGCAGCACACCACCGGCCACTCCCCCACCGGATGGGCCGCCGCCCTGCACGACCCCGCCGTGGCGGCCGCGCTGCGCGCCGTCCACGCCGACCCGGCCCACCCCTGGACGGTCGGAGAACTCGGCGCCCAGGCGGGGCTGTCCCGGGCCGCCTTCGCCCGCCGCTTCACCGCCCTGACCGGGCGGCCCCCGCTCGCGTATGTGACCTGGTGGCGGCTGACCACCGCCGCCCGGCTGCTGCGCAGCGGCGACGCCCCCGTCCACACCGTCGCCCGCCAGGTCGGCTACAGCTCCGCCTACACCTTCACCCACGCCTTCAAACGCCAGTACGGCACGCCGCCGGCCGCCTACCGCGCCCTGCACCGCACCGGCTGACCCTGCCCGCGGCACCGGTCACCACGGCACGGCCGCCGGTGGTGCCGCCGGTGCTTCCGCCCGCCCGGTCCGCCATGACCGGCGCGCGGCTCCGGCCGCCCCGGCGGCGCCGCGTTGCGCACACCGCACGCCTCAAGCGGTCAGACCCAAAGCGGCCGCGGTCACCGCGCGGGCGCGCTCCGGCCGCGTGAGCACGTCCACCGCATCACACACCTGATCGACACACCCGGCCACCGGCAGATCCCGCACGGCCGGATCCGAAATCCGCGCCATGAGCGCATCGGCGAACCGGTCACCGCCGATCACCCGGAACGGCCGGTCATGGAAGCGCCGCACCCGCTCATCGAGCCGCTCGGCCAGCGCGGTGCGGTTCTGCAAGGCGGCCAGCCGGCCGTAGGCGGCGGCCAGGCCGTCCTCGCGCCCCCGCCACGACCGCGCCGCCACCGCGGCGCCGAGCGATTCGCCCAGCTCCGCCGAGCCGGGCAGCCGGGCCAGCGCACTGCCCAGCCACTTGGCGTACGGCGGGTAGCGGCGGCGCAGCAGCAACGCCAGCCGCATCACCTCCCGCGCCAGCCGCGCCCCCACCACGGCCGAGCCCAGCTCGTCGCCCACCTCGCCGCACCGCCCGGGGAACGGCTCCTCCTGCGCGATACGCCGCCACTGACAAGCCAGCACATACCGCCACACATCCTCCGGATACCAGCGCAGCAGCCGCCGCACCGTCTCCAGGCCCGGCTCGCCCAGCCCGTCGTGGAACACCTCGCCCCCGGTCACCTCGGCCAGGCTCTGCCACGGCGAGGACAGCCAGTCCAGCAGCGACATCCCGCCCCGCGGATCGAACCCCAGCCGCTCCACCAGCCACGACCCCAGCTCCGTCACCCTCACCCCGGGCTGCACCCGCCCGTGGTAGCCGAACACGGTCGGATATCCCCGGAAACGCTCCGGCAGCCCACCGGCCACCCGCTGCTCGATCTCGGCCACGCGATCGGCCGCCACGAACACCAGCACCCGCGGCCCCCAGTCGTGATCGGCGGAGCGGGCGGTGTCGAACGCCAGCACCTCCGAGCCGGGCCCGATCAGCGCCGCCGCGTGCGGCACGCCGTCCACCAGCGGAGCCACGACCTCGCCGTAGAAGGAGCGCGACAATTCGATACCAGGTACGAAATCCGTCATCACGCCGTCAACTGTGCACCAGCGCCCGCCGAAACCTCACCCGGTTTTCCCCCCGGGACGCCGGAGCGGACGGCGGCGGGCGGCCCACCACGGCCGCGCCCGCCAGGCCCGATCAGGCCGTCACCTGGCAGGCCATGACCCGCATCCGCCGGTAGCCGAGACGCTCGTACACGGTGATCGCGGCCGGGTTGTCGTCGTCCACCATGAGCGCCGCACGCCCGTAGCAGGCCACCAGCTGCCGCGTCAGCCACCCGCACACCAGCCGGGCCAGCCCGCGCCCGCGATGGCGCGCCCGCGTCGCCACCCCGGCCAGCAGCCCCACGGTCGGCGCCGACCACGCATCGGCCGCCACCGCCGCCAGCTCGCCGTCCAGGCGGATGCCCGCCCAGCGCCGCACCCCCGCCGCGCCCGGCACCGCATACGAGTGAGGGGCGTCAGCGGCCAGCAGCGCCGCCACCTCCGCCTCCTCCCCGGCCAGCAGCCACCCCACCTGCGGCCCGCCGTCCACCACGGCCGGCGGCAGGCTCCCGGCGGCCCCCACCGGCAGGCTCATCCACGAAAACCGGCCCCGCTCGGCCAGCCCGTCCACACGGGCGGCCACGGCCGCCAGCAGCCGAGCCTCGCCCCAGGGCCGGTAGCCGGGACCCAGCTCGGCCAGGGCGTGCCGGACCAGCCGCACCGCCTCCGGCACCGGGCCGTGAACCGCCAACCGATCGCCGCGCGCGATACCGGGGCAGGCGGCCACCACCGCATCGCCCAGCGCCCACGCCCGCGCCGGGCCGCGCAAACCCTGGCCGGTCCACATCACCAGGTCGGCATCACCGCACGCCGAGCGCAGCTCCGCCTCCGTGCGCAACGGCCAGATCACAAAATCGCCCCTGGCCGGTAGGCGGCCGCCTCCGGGTGCTCGGCCACGATCGCCTCGATGGCCCGGGTGACGGCCCGCACCTGGTCGGCCGCCGCGCCCGTGAACGACACCCGGTCGGCCAGCAGGCCCTCCAGCTCCTCACGGCCCAAGGGGAAACGGTCGTCGCCGGCCAGCCGGTCCAGCAGCTCGTTGGCCGCGCCGCGCGAGCGCATCGCCAGCGCCGACGCGACCGCGTGCTCCTTGATCAGCTCATGGGCCTGCTCGCGGCCCACCCCGGCCCGCACCGCCGCCATGAGCATCTTCGTCGTGGCCAAGAACGGCAGGTAGCGGTCCAGCTCGGCGGAGATCACCGCGGGGAAGGCGCCGAACTCCTCCAGCACCGTCAGCATCGTCTCCACCAGCCCGTCGAAGGCGAAGAACGCATCCGGCAGCGCCACCCTGCGCACCACCGAACACGACACATCCCCCTCGTTCCACTGATCGCCGGACAGCTCGCCCACCATCGAGGCGTAGCCGCGCAACACCACCGCCAGGCCGTTGACGCGCTCACAGGAGCGGGTGTTCATCTTGTGCGGCATCGCCGAGGAGCCGACCTGCCCCTCCTTGAACCCCTCGGTGACCAGCTCGTGCCCGGCCATCAGCCGGATCGTCTTGGCCAGCGACGACGGCGCCGCCGCCAGCTGCACCAACGCGGTGACCACCTCGAAATCGAGCGAACGCGGATACACCTGCCCGACGCTGGTGAAACGATGCTCGAACCCCAGATGAGCGGCCACCCGCTCCTCCAGCACCGCCAGCTTGCCCCGGTCACCGCCCAGAAGGTCGAGCATGTCCTGCGCGGTGCCCACCGGCCCCTTGATGCCGCGCAGCGGATAACGGGCGATCAGCTCCTCCAGCCGCCGGTAGGCCACCAGCAGCTCATCGGCCGCCGTGGCGAACCGCTTGCCGAGCGTCGTGGCCTGCGCCGCCACGTTGTGCGAGCGGCCGGCGATCACCGTCGCCTCGTGCTCGTGCGCCAGCCGCGCCAGACGCGCCAGCAACGCCACCACCCGGTCGCGCACCAGCAGCAGACTGTCGCGCACCTGCAGCTGCTCGACGTTCTCCGTCAGATCGCGCGAGGTCATGCCCTTATGGACCTGCTCGTGCCCGGCCAGCGCGTTGAACTCCTCGATCCGCGCCTTCACATCGTGCCGCGTCACCCGCTCACGCGCCGCGATCGACTCCAGGTCGACCTGCTCGACCACCTTCTCATAATCGGCGATCGCACCCTCGGGCACCGCCACACCCAGCTCGGCCTGCGCCCGCAGCACCGCCAGCCACAACCGCCGCTCAGCGATGATCTTGTACTCGGGCGACCACAGGCGGGCCAGCTCCGCCGAGGCGTAGCGGCCGGCCAGGACATTCGGGATACGCGGCTTGGAAGTCACGTCGGACAAGTCTATTCACACCCCCGCCGCCCACCTCGCCACGGGCGTACACCAAGACTTGAACCGCCCGCCGGTTACCCGCACACCTGCCCGGACAGAGGATGCGCCGAGCGACACCCCAGCAGAACGGGAGCAGCCTCATGACCCGACCACGCCCGGACCGCGCCCTGCTGGCGGGCGCGACCATGACCTGCCTGCTCGCCACCGCCGGATGCGCCGCCGCGCCCCGCCACGCCAGCGCCCCCGCCGGACCCGTACCCGCCCCCACCACGGCCCCGGCCCCGCCCGCCGAGACGCTCACCATCCTGCTCCAGCAACAGCTGCCCAACGTCGAAGGCAAGACGTTCACCTCGGCCCTGATCACCTTCCCGCCCGGCGGCCGCGCCGGCCCCCACAAGCACGGCAACGCCTTCGTCTACGCCTTCGTCCTCAACGGAACCTTCCGCAGCCGCCTGGCCGGCGAAGACCCGCGCATCTACCGGCAGGGCGAGAACTGGACCGAACCGCCCGGCGCCCACCACCTGCTCACCGAGAACATCAGCCGCACCCAGCCGGCCCGCCTGCTGGTCGTCTTCGTCACCGACACCGGCGCCCCGCTCCCAACCGACGACCCACCCGGCTGACCCGCCCCGGCCCGACCGCCCCGGCACCGGCCAGGCCACCCAGGCCCGCACGGCCGATCATCACCGCGCAACACAAGGCGTGCCCGGCGGGAGACCACCCGCCGGGCACGCCCGTCCACCAGCGCCTCAGGCCGGGGAACCGGCCAGATCCTTCACCTTCGGCTCACCCGCAGCCCGCGCGCCCTTGCCGCGATCCCGCGACACCACCACATACAACGTCGGCACCAGCACCAGCGTCAGCAGCGTCGACGACACCAGCCCACCGATCACCACGATCGCCAGCGGCTGCGAGATGAACCCGCCCGACCCCGTCACGCCCAGCGCCATCGGCGTCAACGCGCAGATCGTCGCCACCGCGGTCATCAGGATCGGACGCAACCGCCGCCGGCCGCCCTCGATCACCGCCTCCACGACGCCCATCCCCTGCTCCCGATACTGGTTGATCAGGTCGATCAGCACGATCGCGTTCGTCACCACGATGCCGACCAGCATCAGCATCCCGATCAACGCCGGCACGCCCAGCGCCGTGTCCGTCGCCACCAGCAACCCGATCGCACCCGTCGCCGCGAACGGAATCGACACCAGCAAGATCACCGGCTGCACGAAACTCCGGAACGTCGCCACCATGATCATGAACACGATCGCGATCGCCGCCAGAATCGCCAGCCCCAGATCCGCGAACGCATCCGCCTGATCCGCCGACACACCACCGATCTCGTACGACGCCCCGGCACCCAGATCAAGACCGTCCAGCTTCTCGGTCAGCTCCTGCGTCACCGCACCCAGGTTCCCCGCATCGGCCGCACGCGCCGACACCGTCGCAGAACGCTCACCATCGATCCGCGTCACCTGCGTCGGCCCGTCCACCTGACGCACCGACGCCACCGACGCCAGCTTCACCAGCCCCGAAGCCGCCGGCAACCGCAGATCCTTGATCGCCTGAATGTCGTCCGGCGCCTCGGCCCCCCGCAGCACCAGATCGCTCGACCGGCCGTCCAGCGTGATCTGCCCCAGCGGCGCACCACGGAACGCCTGCGCCACCGCCTGCCCCACCGCGGCCTCCGACAACCCGCGCGCGGCCGCCTTCTCCCGGTCCACCACGACCTCGACCCGCGGCGCGCTCGACTCCAGGTTCGACGACACATCCCGCAGACCCGGCACCTCGCCCATCGCCGACGTCACCTTCTCGGCCGCCGCGCGCAACGTCCCGGCATCCGACGCCCGCACGATCACCTCGATCGTGTCCACCGCGAACCCGCCGCCACCGGCCGCCCCGCCGACCGTCACCTCGCCCACACCCGACAAGGCGTCGATCTTCTCGCGCAGCTCGTTCTCCACCGCCGTGGCATCGGCGTCCTCGGCCAGCGTCACCGAGAACGACGCCCGGTCCGCGCCGCCGCCCAGACCGCCGGCCATCGCGCTGCCGCCGCCGACGTTCACCTGGTAGGTCTCCACACCCGCCTGACCGGCCAGCACCTCCTCGACCTTCCTGGCCGCCTTGTCGGTCGTCGCCAGATCCGTGCCCACCGGCATCCGCTGCGACAACGACAACGTGTTCTGCCCGGAGGAGTCCAGGAAGTTCGTCCGCAACGACCCCGCGATGCCCATCGTCGCCACGAACACCGCCACCCCGATGAGGATCGTCACCAGCTTGAACCGCGTCGCGAACCGCAGCACCGGCAGATACGCCCGCTGCAACGGCGAACGCAGCTCCTTGGCCTCGGCCTCCTCACGCCGCCTGCGCGCCTCCTCCGGCGACAGATCCGGCGCCTTCAAAAACCAGTACGCCAGCACCGGCACCACCGTCAGCGACACCACCAGCGACGCCAGCAACGCCACCGTCACCGTGATCGCAAACGGGCTGAACAGCTCGCCCACCATGCCGCCCACCAGCGCGATCGGCGCGAACACCGCCACCGTCGTCAGCGTCGATGCCGTCACCGCCCCCGCCACCTCGCGCACCGCGGTCAAGATGGCCTGCATCTTGGCCTCGCCGTAGCCCAGATGCCGCTTGATGTTCTCCAGCACCACGATCGAGTCGTCCACCACGCGGCCCACCGCGATCGTCAGCGCGCCCAGCGTCAGCAGGTTCAGCGAGTAATCACCCGCCCACAGCACCAGCAGCGCGATCACCACCGACAGCGGGATCGACACCGCCGTCACCAGCGTCGAGCGCACCGACAGCAGGAACACCAAGATCACCAAAACGGCGAACACCAGGCCCAGCAGACCCTCGGTCGTCAGGCTCTCGATCGACTGCTCCACATACGGCGCCTGGTCGAACACCACCGACACCGCCGTGTCCGACGAATCCCCCAGCGCCCGCGTCAGCTCCGGCAGCTTCTCCCGGATGCCCTCCGAGATCGCCACCGCGTTCCCGTCCGGCACCATCGTCACCGACAGGCCCAGGCTCGTCTTACCGTCCGTCCTGGTGATCGTCGTCGCCTCGGCCAGCCCCCGCTTGATCACCGCCACATCGCCCAGCTTCACCGGCTTCAGCGGCCTCGGCCGCGCCGCCTGCTGCTGCGCCTGCACAGACTGCGCGGACTGCGGGGACTGCGCCTGACCCGGACGGCCCTGAGCCGGCGACTGCTGCTGAGGCTGAGCCTGCTGCGGCTGCGGCTGGGACGGCGTCAGATACAGGTTCTTCAGCTTGGCCAGCGAATCGACCCGCGAACCCACCTGCACCGTCAGCGCCTTGCCGTCCGACGTCAGCGTGCCCGCCGGAATCGGCGTCCCGTTCGCCTTCAGCACCTCGGGGATCTGCGCCGCCGACACCCCCGCCAGCGCCATCTTCCCCGCATCCGGCTCGATCGTCACGACCTCGTCACGAGTGCCGGTCACCGACACCTCGCGCACGCCCTCCACGCTCTGCAGCTCCGGCACCGCGATCCGCCGCAGCTTGTCGGCCATCGCCCGCTCGTCACCGCCGTCGCCGACCGCCAGCACCATCACCGGAATGTCATCGGTGCTACCGGCCACCACCTGCGGCTCCACACCGTCCGGCAACGGCACCCGGTTGATCGCCTGCTGCATCTTGTTCAACGCCGCATCGATGTCCGTGCCGTACTCGAAGGCCACCTGGATCTGCGCCAGGCCCTCCTTCGACGTCGACGTCATCTGCTCCATCCCGGCCAGACCCTGGAAGGAGTCCTCGATCGGCGCCGTCACCTGATCCTCGACGATCTCCGGCGACGCCCCGGGATAGGACGCCACCACGAACGCCCCGGGAAACGACAACGACGGCAACAACTGCTGCTTCAGCTGCGGGATCGTGAACACGCCGAAGGCGCTGAGCACGACCGCCACCAAAATCACAAGAGTGCGGTTGACCAGACTCAACCGGGCGAATGCGGTCACAGAGCTCCCCCTCTAAGAGTTCGCCCAAGACTAACACTTCGCCTAGAACGAATATTTAGCCTCATCAAGCTTTCCTGATAACCTTCTCAGGAAGCGAGAGGTGAGCGTGAACAACGAACGCGAAGAGCTGATCAACCGGATCAACGACACCCAACGGGCCCTGGCACGGCTGTTCGCCCAGCACTACCGAAGCCCCCTCTTCACCTCCAACCTCACCCTCCGCCAGCTCAAAGTCATCATGCTCCTGTCCATCAACGGCTCCGCATCAGGACAGGACCTCGCCCACGACCTCGGCGTCGGACTCGGCACCGTCACCGGCATCGTCGACCGCCTCATCGCCCACGGCCTCGTCAGCCGCCACGAAGACCCCCACGACCGCCGCGTACGCCGCGTCGAACTCACCCCCGCAGGCACCCGCCTCATCGAAGACATCAACAACGCCGGCGTCGAAGAGTTCCGCCGCATCATGGACCACCTCGACACCGAGACCCTCCGCACCCTCGACGAGGTCACCCGCACCGTCCACAAAGTCGCCGACGACCTCGCCCGCCAAGACCGCGCACACGAAGCCCCCGCCCGCCGCTGAGCACACGGCACCCCTCACCCCCAACCCCGCCCGCGTACCGGCACAGACCGCGGCGTGAACACCGACGTGAAGCCGGCGAAGCCTTCGCAGCCCTGTTCGGCGCCTACGCCCGCCACGTCTCCGCACCCCGCGTCGCCACCGGCCCCGTCGCACCCTGCCAGGTCACCGGCAGCGGTCCCGAGCCGCGCCACGCACGCCAACGGCGGCCGACCGGAGGCCTGGCCGTGGGTGCCGGTTTCTCTGGAAGGAAAGGCAAGGGGCGATCACCGACCCGGCGCCTTTACATTGTAGATTCACAGCATCCACGGCGCAGGCCGTCTAGGCCAGGCGGGACAGGACGGCCGGCAGCCTGTCCTCGTACACGACCGTCAGCCGCCGCGTCGCCCGGGTCACCGCCACGTACAGGTCCTGGCCGCCCATCGGCGACTGCTCCAGGATCCCCGCGGGATCGACCACCACGACCGCGTCGAACTCCAGCCCCTTGGCCTGGCCCACCGTCAGCACCGCCACCGGCGCCTCCAGCCCGCTGCCGGGGAACAGCGCCGAGATCCGCTTGTGCCGCGCGTTGGGCGTCAGCACGCCCAGCCGGCCCTCCCCGATGGCCGCCAGCTCCTCCTCGACCACGCGCGGCAGCTCCTCCACCGGCAGCTTCAGCGCGCGCGGCTCGGCCTCGCCCTCGCGCACCGACTCCGGCGGCCGCTCATCGGGCGCGAACGAGCGCAGCACGTCGGCCGCCACCCGCATGATCTCCACCGGCGTCCGGTAGTTGACCTCCAGCCGCTGCACCCGCCAGCGGCCCTCCAGGTAAGGGTCGAGCACGTCGCCCCAGGACCGCGCGCCCGCCGCCGACCCCGTCTGCGCCAGATCGCCCACGATGGTCAGCGACTTGGCGGGAACCCGCCGCATCACCATCCGCCAGGCCATCGGCGACAGCTCCTGCGCCTCGTCGACGATCACATGACCGTAGGCCCAGGTACGGTCCGACGCCGCCCGGTCGGCCGTCGTCACCTCGATGCCGTCGTCGGCATGCCGCTCGGCCAGCACGTCGGCCCGCTCCAAAATGCCCTGCTCGGCCACGCCGGTGACCTGCAGCACCTCGGCCGCGTACCGCTCCTGCCCGGCCTGCTCCTCGCGCTCGCGCCGGGCCGCGACCCGCTGCGCTGAGTCGTCCTCGCCCAGCAGCTCGGCCGCCTCGCCCAGCAGCTCGGCCGCCTCGTCCAGCAGCGGCACATCGCCCACCGTCCACTTCGCCTCGAGCGGGCGCACCAGCTCGCGCCACGACAGCCCGGCCGGCGCCGCCGCCTCCAGCTCCTCCGGCGAGGACAGCAGCTCGGACACGAAACGCTGCGGCGTCAGCTCCGGCCACAGCTCCTCCACCGCCGCGCGCACCTGCGGCTCGCCCCACAGCCGCCGCGAGGCCAGCTCGATGTCGAGGTCATCCAGGTCGCCCTCCAGGTCCAGCGGCTCGCTCAGCTCCGGCTCGTCGGGGATGTCCAGCTCCTCGATGTGCAGCGACTCCTCAAGCGCCCGCGCCTCGGCCCTGGCCAGCTCCTTCAGCAGCTCGGTGACGTACAGCTTGCGCGCCATGTTGTGCGGCAGCCGCACCGCGCGGGCCCGGTCGCGTAGCCGCACGCAGGTCTCGTGCGGCACGCGCAGCATCAGCCCGTCCAGCTCGATCACCAGATCGCCGTCCGGCACCCGCTGGCGCCGCCGCAGCGCCTCGGCCAGCAGCTCGGCCATCCGCAGGTCGCCCTTGACCACCGCCTGCGCGGGCTTGTCGGGCCTGGACGTCCGCACGCCGGGGAACATCTCCCCGACCGTGGTCATCACGACCTGTGTCTCGCCCAGCGCGGGCAGCACCTGGCTGATGTAGCGCAGGAACATCGGGTTGGGGCCCACCACCAGCACGCCCCGCCGCTCCAGCGTGTCGCGGTGGGTGTAGAGCAGGTACGCCGCCCGGTGCAGCGCCGCGACCGTCTTGCCGGTGCCGGGGCCGCCCTGGACCACCAGCGCCCCCTGCAGATCGGACCTGATCACCCGGTCCTGCTCGGCCTGGATGGTGGCCACCACGTCGCTCATCCGCCCGGTGCGGCCCCGGCGCAGCGCGGCCAGCAGCGCCGCCTCGCCCACCAGCGTGCGGCGGTCGCCCTCGCTCATGCCCTCCAGATCGAACACCTCGTCGTCGATGCCGACCACCACGCGGTCCTTCAGGTGCAGGTGCCGGCGGCGCACCAGGCCGCCGGGATCGGTGGCGGTGGCCAGGTAGAACGGCCGCGCGGCCGGCGCCCGCCAGTCGATGAGCACCGACTCGTTCTGCTCGTCGCGCAGCCCGATCCTGCCGATGTAGGTGGTGTCGCCGCCGGCGTCGTCGATGCGGCCGAAGCACAGGCCGCGCTCGACCGCCTCCAGCTGCGCCAGCCGCCGCGCCTGCTCGGCGGCCAGCACCTCGCGCTCCACCCGCGCCTGGCGGGTGCCCACCGAGCCGCCCCTGGCGTACACCTCGCGCAGCGCCTCGCGGGCCCGCTCCCTGGCGGCGTCGAGCCTGCCGTAGAGCCACGAGACGGTGCGCTGCTCGGTCTCAAGGGCCTCGGCCAGACCATCTTGACGATTCGTCATTCCGTGATATACTCCCTCTGGAGACTTGTGGAGCTCGACTTTTGCGATGGGCATGCGAGCTTAGTTCCGCGCACGCCTGCGCGCAATCACCCTCCCCGCCTTTCCCCCGCACCGCGAGTGCTAGCTTGACCGTCCATGGCGGACTATCTGCGGCAGCTGTTCTCCCTCACCGGCCGGCGCGCCCTGATCACCGGCGGAAGCTCCGGCATCGGGTACGCCATGGCCGAGGCCATCGGCCGTGCGGGCGCCGAGGTCGTCATCGTCGCCCGCACGCCGAGCGCACTCGACGAGGCCGTCGCCCGCATGCGCGAGCACGGCGTCACCGCCTCCGCGATTCCCGCCGACCTCGGCGTGCGCGAAGACGTCGAACGCGTCATCGCCACCGCCGGCGACGACATCGACATCCTCGTCAACGACGCCGGCAACAACATCCGCAAGCCCATGGCCGAGCTCACCCAGGACGACTACGACCGCACCCTCGCCGTCAACTTCACCGCCCCCTACCTGCTCGGCCAGCACTACGGCCCGAAAATGGCCGCCCGCGGCTGGGGCCGCATCATCAACATAGGCTCCCAGCAGTCCATCAGCGCCTTCGGCGACAGCGGCATCTACGGCGCCTCCAAGGCCGCACTCGCCGGCCTCACCCGCTCCCAGGCCGAGGCATGGTCGGCGCAGGGCGTGTGCGTCAACACGATCATCCCCGGCTTCGTGCTCACCCCGCTCACCGCCGCGGTCCAGGCCGTCCCCGGCCGCACCGAAGCCCTCGCCGCCCGCCACATGGTCGGACGCAACGGCCTGCCCGAGGACTTCGCCGGCGCGGCGGTCTTCCTCGCCAGTGAGGCGTGCTCGTTCATCACCGGGCAGATGCTCTTCGTGGACGGCGGCTTCTCCGTCCACTGACCCGGCCCGCCGCCTTTACGTTGTAGATCACGGAGCGACGGCGCGGGCGACCGTCTCGCGCAGCAGCGCGCGGCGGCGCTCATGCACCTCCTCCGGCTCCCCGGCCCAGGCCGCGTGGTAGCTGCTCACCGGTGACCAGGCGAAGGCCAGCGAGATCACCAGCGCCATCAGCGCCGCGGGATCCCCCTGGCGCAGCCGCCCGGCCGCCTGCGCCGCCTCGATCGCCTTGATCTTCGGCTCGTCGTCGGGGGCGTCGTCCATCAGGCGGCCCGCCGGATGGCGCTCCAGGCGCAGCCAGGCCAGCAGCCGGGCCAGCTCGGGATGGCGCAGGTTCTCGTCGTAGATGCTGACCGCCCACCCCGGCAGGTCGTCGGCGTCCAGCGGGACCGCGTTGCGCAACCGGTCGGACAGATCGGCGATCACCGCGTCGAACAGGCCGTCCTTGCTGCCGAAATAGCCATAGAGCTGGGCCTTGTTCGTCCTGGCCGCCGCGATGATGCGGTCGATCCTGGCCCCGGCGATGCCGCGCTCGGCGAACTCCGCCGCGGCCGCGTCGAGGATGCGCCTGCGCGTCGCGGCACCGCGCGCGGTGGTGGGCAGTTCAGGCATGTAGACCACCTTAGCAAACAGACTAGTTGGTTTGCTTTTCTCCGGAGACGCGCTACGCTCCCCAAACAAACCGAATAGTCTGTTTGGAGGCATACGTGCGTACCACCACCGCATGGCGCAGCACCGGCGACGGCTCCGTGACCCTCGAGCGGGTCACCATCGAACGGCGCGACCTGCGCGACCACGACATCGCGCTGCGCGTCGACTACTGCGGCGTCTGCCACAGCGACCTGCACCGCATCCAGGGCATGCTCAAGGAGGGCGCGATCGTCCCCGGCCACGAGTTCACCGGCACGGTCACCGCCGTCGGCCCCGCCGTCACCCGCTTCGCCCCCGGCGACCGCGTCGCGGTCGGCACCATCGTCGACTCCTGCGGCACGTGCGCGATGTGCGAGATCGGCCAGGAGAACTACTGCCTGGAAGGCCCCACCAGCACCTACGGCGCCAAGGACCGCGTGGACGGCACCAAGAACCAGGGCGGCTACAGCCGCGAGTTCGTGGTCACCGAGAAGTTCGCCTACCACCTGCCCGACGGCCTCGACGCGGCCGGCGCCGCCCCGCTGCTGTGCGCCGGCATCACCACCTGGGAGCCGCTGCGCGCCGCCGGCGTCGGCAAGGGCACCAAGGTCGCCGTCGCCGGGCTCGGCGGCCTCGGCCACCTCGGCGTCAAGCTGGCCGTCGCCCTCGGCGCCGAGGTCACCGTGCTCAGCCGCACCCCCGGCAAGGCCGACGACGCCCGCGCGCTCGGCGCGGCCGACCTGCTGGTCACCACCGACGAGGCGCAGCTCGCGGCCGCCCGCTACCGCTTCGACGTCGTCCTCGACACCGTCCCGGTCGCGCACGACCTGGCCCCGTTCATCGACCTGGTGGCCCTGGACGGCACCCTGTCCATCCTCGGCTACCCCTTCCCGGCCACGGTGCCGATCATGGAGCTGATGCGCGGCCGCAGGAAGCTCACCGGCTCCGGCACCGGCGGCACCCGGCGGACCGCCGAACTGCTGGAGTTCGCCGCCCGGCACCAGGTGACCGCCGACATCGAGGTGCTGCCGTCCAGCCGCGTCGAGGAGGCGCTGAACCGGCTGGAGAAGAACGACGTGCGCTACCGCTTCGTCCTCGACCTGTCCGACCTCGACCGGCCCGCCGCCTGACCCCCGTCACCAGCGCGCCGCCGTGCCCGGCGTGACCAGGATGCCGGGCACGGCGGCGACCGCCCGGGTCAGGGGAGCAGGACCTGAGCCAGGGTGTGCTCGCCGATGGCCGCCATGGCGGGGTTGTCGGCCGAGTGGGCGGCCAGCGCCGTGCCCATCACCAGCGCCCAGCCGCGGGCCCGCTCCCACGTCACCTCGTCGGCGTCCACCTGCGCGCGGAAGACCTCCCGCGCCTCCGCGCCGAACACCAGCCACGCCGCGGCCAGATCGGTGGCCGGATCGCCGCTGGTGAGATCGCCGAAGTCCAGCACCGCCGCCAGCCCGCCACCGCGCGCCAGCAGGTTCGCCGGGTGCGGATCGCCGTGCAGCCACAGCGCCGGGCCCTGCCACGGCGGCAGCGCCACCAGCTTCTCCCACAGGGCCAGCAGCTCCTCCGAACGAGGGATCGACGGCAGGCGGCCGCGCACCGCCGCATCACGGGCGGCCAGCGGCACGCCGCGCACCGGATTGCGGGGCGCCTCCGGCGGCGCGGGGCGATGCAGGCCGTTCATGAACGCGGCCAGCGGAGCCGCCAGACCGGCGCGCTCGGCCGGCGCCATGGCGGCGACCGTACGGCCGTCGAACCAGGGCGCGATCGTCCACGGCCACGGATAGCCCTCACCCGGCATGCCCGCCCGCACCGGCACGGGCAGCGCCACCTCGACGTATCCGGCCAGGACCGGCAGCCAGCGCTGCTCGTTGACGAGGAGGTCGACCGCCACCTTTCGGCGCGGCAACCGCACCGAAAGCTCAGAGCCCAGGCGGTAGATCACGTTGTCCCAGCCGCTGGCGACCAGGGTGAGCGGGCCGTCGAGATCCGGATGCTGGGCGCGGACCAGACGCCCGACGAGATCGGCGTCGATGTCGACCTCGGCCTCGGGGGTGTTCATCCCGACACCCTAGCGCCCGGCCCGGCACCCCGGCCTCGCGGGCGGCCGCCTGCTGCCGTCCGCGCTCGACCGGAGCCTCATCGTCCGGCCGGGCGCGGACGGAGTCCTGTCGCCCGGCTGAGCACGGTCCAGACGCGGGGCGCCTTCGCTGAGGAGATCATCTGCGGCGGAACTCGCGATCCCCCTTCTCCGCGTGCCAGGCCCTGATGACCAGCTCGTCGCCCTCGACGCGGGTCCACACCACCTCGCTCAGCTCGACCCTGAACAGGTGGAAGCCGTCGCCGGGCCGCCCGGCCGCCGCCCGCTCCTCGGGATCGGTGACCTCGACGGCCCGGCCGGACAGCTTCACATCGCCCTCCCACGCGGCCGCATCGTCGTGGAACGCCGACGTCACGTGGATCGCCATCCGCGGATCCCGCCGCAGGTCCAGCGCCTTGACCGCGCCGGCCATCGAGCCCAGCCACAGCTCGCCGTTCCTGCGGTCGACCTCGGTGCCGCTCACCCGCGGCGAGCCGTCCTTGCGCAAGGTGGCGAGGACCTTGTGCTTGTACGCGTCCATCAGCCGCTGAACGGCCTCCGCCAGCTCGGGCGCCTGACGCTGGAACTCCTGCCATGAAGCCATGGCCACCATGATGACCTCCGCCACCGACACGATCGCCTATCGTTAGTAAACGAATATACGTTTATAAATTGAGGAGTCGCACCATGGATCGCGCGTTCACCGCGGCCGCGTTCGCCGGCGTCAGCCTCGACGGGTTCATCGCCCGCGACGACGGCGACCTCCACTGGCTCACCAGCAGGGGCGAAGCCGCCGGCGACTACGGCTATGACGCGTTCATCGAGGGCATCGACACCGTCGTCATGGGACGCGGCACGTACGAGCCGGCCCGTGCCTTCGACCCCTGGCCGCACGAGGGCCGGCACGTCGCCGTGCTCAGCACCACCCTCCCCCTCGACGCCGACCCGCGCATCAGCGTGCACCGCGACCTCGGCGACCTGCTGCGCGCGCTGCACGAGCGGGGCGCCAAGAGCGTCTACGTGGACGGCGGGCAGGTCATCCGCGCGTTCCTGCGGGCCGGGCTGCTCGACGAACTCACGATCACCACGGTGCCGGTGCTGATCGGCACCGGGGTGCCGCTGTTCGGGCCGCTCGGGCGGGACGTGCCACTGCGGCACGTGACGACCAAGGTCCTCGGGGCGGGGGTGGTGCAGTCCACGTACGCCGTCGAACCGGTCACCTGACGTCCCGCCCGCCCCGGCTACCGTGGGATGCCGAGCCGATCGAGGAGGGACCATGCCGCATACCTGGTTGACCGAGCGGTTCGGGCTGGCGGTGCCGCTGGTGGGCGCGCCCATGGCGGGCGTCAGCGACGGGCGGCTGGCGGCGGCGGTGTCGGCCGCGGGGGCGCTCGGCATGTTCGGGGTGCCGCCGTCGGCGAGCGCGTCGTGGATCGAGGAGCAGGCGGGGGTCGCCGCCGCGACCGGCAGGCCGTACGGCATCGGACTGCTGGCCTGGGCGCTCGGCGACCACCCCGGGCACCTGGAGGCGGTCCTGCGGGTGCGGCCGGCCCTGGTGTCGGTCAGCTTCGGCGACTACGCCCCGTACGTCGAGCCGCTGCGCGCGGCCGGGATCACCGTGGCCGTCCAGGCGGGCACCACCGAGGAGGCCGTGCAGGCCGAGCAGGCCGGCGTGGACGTGGTGGTGGCCAGGGGCGGCGAGGGCGGCGGGCACGGCCGCGACGAGGTCGCCACGCTGCCGCTGCTGCAGGGCGTGCTCGAGGCCGTCCGCACCCCGGTGCTCGCCGCAGGGGGCATCGCCACCGCGCGCGGGCTGGCCGCCGTGCTGGCCGCGGGCGCGGAGGGCGGCTGGGCGGGCACCGCGTTCCTCGCCTGCACCGAGACGACGCTCTCCCCCGAGGGACGCGAGCGGCTGCTCGCCACCGGGGAGACCGGCACCGCGTACGGGCGGGTGTTCGACGTCGCGCAGGGGCTGGCGTGGCCGCCCGAGTACGGCGGCCGGGCGCTGCGCAACGCCTTCTACGACCGGTGGAAGGGCCGCGAGGACGAGCTGGCCCGCGACGCGGGGGCACGGGACGAGCTGCGGGCGGCGCAGGCCGGGCGCGACTACGACACCGCCTACGTGTACGCGGGGCAGGCGGTGGGCACCGTACGGCGCGAGCGCCCGGCGGCCGACGTGGTCGCGGACTTCGCCGCCGTGGACGAGCTGCTGGGCCGCTTCACCGGCAGCCGCTGACCCCTTCACCGGCCCGGCCACCGTGCCGTCGGCTGCAGGACGACGCGACCGTGATGACCGTGGAGTGGAAGCCGTCCAGGAACCGCTACCGGCTGGTGCCGTGACACCGGGCCCGGCGCGGCGGCCTGACCGGCGCTCGAAGGGCCGCGCCGGCCTGCGCACCGGACACCGCGTGGCCGGGGCGGCCCGCTGACCGGTCGGCCGTTGGGGTGCGCCGGGCACGCCGCCGGTGTTACATGCTTGCGATGATCGACGATCCGCTGGACCGCCTTCGCGAGGCCGCCCGCCGTACCCGCGAGACCCACCGCACGAGCACCGGCCTGAGCCACGAGGACGCCGACGACGACATCGGCACGATCGGCACCGACGGGGCGCTCGGCTTCGACCCGTTCCCGCTGCTCCGGGCCCTGGACGCGCACGGGGTGAGGGCGGTGGTGATCGGGCAGGTCGCGGGCATCATGCACGGCTCGGCGGAGCTGACCGGCGACCTCGACCTGCTCTGGGACGGCTCACCGGCGGACGCCCCCGCCCTGGCCGCCGCCTTCGCCTCGGCCGGCGCGCATCTGGGCGGCGGGCTGCCGCTGGAGCCGGAGTCGTTCCTGCGGCCGAAGGTGGCCTTCACCGGGCCCGGGGCGGGCGGCGACTGCTGCACGCCGGCGCTGCCGTGGGGCGAGCTGTACGTGCCGGGCGTCCTCGACCGCGCGCTCACCGCGACCGGGCCGGACGGCCTCACCGTGCACTATGCCCGCCTCGACGACCTCATCGCGATGCGCCGCGCCCTGGGCCGCCCCAAGGACCTGCGCCGCGCGGCCGAGCTGGAACACCTGCGCTCGGGCGGGGCCGCCCGCTGACTCCGGAGCGGGCGCCGGTGGCCTGAGGCAGCGTCACCATGAGCGTCCCGATCTCCCCACCGGACGCCCGGACATCGGCAAAGCGGGTCCGGCTCGCGGGCCGGCGGTCTACGATCGGCGAATGGCCGCACCCGAGCTCATCCGCATCGCCACCCGCTCGTCACCCATGGCGCTCGCCCAGGTCGAGCGCGTACGCGCAGAGCTGGCCGCGCTGCATCCCGGCATCCGCACCGAGGTGGTACCGGTGACGACGTCCGGCGACAGGTGGCAGGGCGCGCTGTCGGAGCTGGGCGGCAAGGGCGCGTTCACCAAGGAGGTGGACGAGGCGCTGCTGACCGGCCGCGCCGACCTCGCGGTCCACTGCATGAAGGACATCCCGGCCGACCGGCCGCTGCCGGCCGGCACAGTGTTCGCCGCCCACCTCAAGCGCGACGACCTGCGCGACGCGCTCGTCCACCCCGGCGGCCGCACGCTGGACGAGCTGCCCGACGGCACCCGCATCGGCACCTCCTCCGTACGCCGGGTCGCCCAGCTCGCCGCCTCACACCCGCACCTGCGCTGCGTGCCCATCCGCGGCAACGCCAACAGCCGCCTGGCCAAGCTCGACGCGGGCGAGGTCGACGCGCTGCTGCTCGCCGTCTCCGGCCTGCACCGCATCGGGCTGAGCGGCCGCATCAGCGAGATCCTGTCGCTGGAGACGATGTGCCCGCCGATCGGCGCCGGCGTGCTCGCCCTGCAGTGCCGCGAAGACGACACCGCGACCATCGACGCCGTCGCCGGCCTCGGCCACCCGCCCACCTGGCGGGAGATCACCGCCGAACGCATGCTGCTCCACGTCCTGCAGGGCCACTGCAACAGCCCCATCGCCGGGTACGCCCGCGCCGAGCGCGACGGCCGGCTGTCGCTGCGCGCGCGGGTGTTCTCCCCCGACGGCAAGACGGTCCTCGACGCCCACGAGTGGGCCGGCCCCCTCGACCCGGCCACTCTCGGCACCTCGGTCGCCGTCGCCCTGCTGCGTCAAGGCGCCCGCGAGGTCATCGACGCGATCCCCCACTGACCGGTCCCGCGCCGATCGCGGGAACGGCGATCGGCCCGGCCGCAGCCGCCTCACCCGCTCAACCGCCTCACCCGCCGCGCAGCCGCGGGGCTCGGGGCCGGACGCCCGGAAGCCGAGCGGCTCCACCACCATGTCGCCGACGCCCGTCCTGCCGTCGTCAGGGCTCTTTCCGGGCCTCATCACCGTGAGGACGTCGCACGGCGGCGGGCCGATCCTCCCGCTGTGTCCCGCCGCCGATCTGGTCCAGGAACGCCTTGGCGGCCGGGGACGGCGGGTCGTGCCAGATGAGGTGCTCCACGCGGGTGGGGGCGTCGCGCAGGCGGATGACGCGCAGGTCGGGGAAGCGGGAGGCGTACGCGGCCGGCAGCATGCCCACACCGAGCCCCTGGCGTACCAGATCGACCATCAAGTCGGCGGACGACACCTCGAACGGCACCTCGCGCCGCACCCCGGCCGCCGCGAACGCCTCGTCCGACTGCGCCCGCCCGGCCGCACCCGCGCGGAAGTCGATGAACGGCTCGTCCGCCAGGCTCCGCAGATCCGTCTCCCGCTCCGTACGGGGATGATCGGGGGCGACCACGGCGACCAGGTCGCCGCCGCCCAGCCGGCGGCTGGAGACCCCCTTCGGCTCGGCGCGGGACGGCAGGCCGAGGAACGCGACGTCCACGGCGCCCTGCCGGACCCGCGCGATGAGCGGGTCGCTGCCCGCCGAGGTGAGCGTGATGTGGACGCGCGGATGGCGGCGGCGGAACTCGCGCAGCGCCACCGGCAGGTCGAGCGCGGTCACCGTGGGGATGGCGCCGACCGCCAGCCGGCCGCGGATCTCGCCGCCCGCCGCCGCCACCTCGGCCCGCGCGCGGTCGGCCGCCTCCAGGCATGCGCGGGCGGCGGGAAGGAACGCCTCACCGGCCGCCGTCAGCCGGACCCTGCGGCTGGTCCGCTCGAACAGCCGGGCGCCCAGCTCCCGTTCGAGCGCGGCGATCTGGTGGCTGAGCGCCGACTGCACGACGCGGCAGCGCTCGGCCGCACGGGTGAAGTTCATGGTCTCGGCGACCGCGACGACGTACCTCAACTGCTGCAGTTCCACCCAACCATCATGAACCACGATCGATCATCATGAAAAGTATGTGTTGGACTCATTGATCGGTGTTCCGTCACGCTGGAACGCATGACTGTGAAGCAAGTGAGTCCTGCCGTCCGGCAGAATCAGCCATCCATGCTCAGGCCATGGCTCGGCGTCACGGCGATCACCGCCAGCCTGTTCGTCTTCCTCACCACCGAGCTCATGCCGGTCGGCCTGCTCACCCCCATCAGCGCCGGCCTCGGCATCTCCGTGGGCACCGCCGGGCTGATGGTGACGTTGATGGGGGTTTCCGCAGGGTTGGGCGTGCCGTTCATCGTGGCGTGGACCAGGCGGGTCAACCGGCGGGCGCTGCTGGCCGCGCTGCTCGTGGTGCTGACGCTGGGGAACGTGATCACGTCCGTGTCGCCGAACTTCCCGCTGGTGCTGACCACGCGGCTGGTGATGGGGTTCGCCAGCGGCACGTTCTGGGGGATCGGCGTGGCCATGGCGATGCGGCTGGTGCCCGAACGGCACGCGAGCCGGGCCGCCGCCGTGGTGATGTCGGGCATCTCCATCGGCGCGGTGGCCGGCATCCCCTTGGGCACCACGCTGGAGAGCCTGACGGACTGGCGGACAACGTTCCTCATCTGGGGCGGGCTCAGCGCGCTGGTGCTCGTCGCGGTCGCCGTCCTCATCCCGTCGCTGCCGTCGGACAACGCCGTCTCGGCGCGCGAGGTGTTCCGCCTTCCGCTGCGGAACGGGCCGCTGCGGCTGGTGCTGACGGCCGTCGTGCTGTTCGTGCTCGGGCACTTCGGCGCGTACACCTTCGTCCGGCCCTACCTGGAAGAGCACGCCGCCGCCACGCCGCTGTTCGTGACGATCCTGCTCATGGCGTACGGCGTCGGCGGCGCGGCCGGCAACCTCGTCGCCGGGCCCATCGTGGCGCGGAACGCGCGGCGCGGCTTCATCGGCGGGTCGATCGGGCTCGTGACGTCCCTGGTGTTGCTGCTCACCCTCGGGCAGACGCAGGCGGGCGCCGTGGTCACGCTGATCCTGTGGGGCGTCACCTTCGGCATCGTGCAGCTCAGCCAGGTCACGATGACGCAGGCGGCCGCTCCTGAGACGTTCGAGGCCGCGATGTCCCTGAACACGATGGCGTACAACACCTCCATCGCGCTGGGGGCGCTCGCCGGCGGGCTCTTCGCCGACCGGCTCGGGGTGACCAGCGTCGTCTGGTTCGGCATCGCGCTGACCGCGGCCGCCCTGCTCCTCGTCCTCGCCTCCCGCCCGAAGACACGATCCTGAACGGTCCCCGTCCGGTGCCGGATCCCGGTCTCCTGGCCGCGGATCCGCCGTCACGCCGCCCGACCTGCGCGCCCCGGGCTCACCGAGCACGGCCGCATCGGCGGCTACGTCCATCCGCGCCGGGGTCGCGCGCGGCGGAGGCGGCGCAGGAGAGCCGGCCGTGAGAGCACCGCGAGCGGCCGGGGTCCGGATCAGGGCCGCGCGCGGCGGAGGCGGCGCAAGAGACGGTCGTACGGGACCGCGTGGCCGACGTGGCCCCGATATCCCCGGGTGGTCGTGGCCTTGCACAGGGCGTTGAGCAGGGCTTCCTCGACCGCGTCCATGACGGCGGCGAAGACCGGGGTGAGCGCCTCGTCGGGCAGGAGCGGAAGCCGGGGCGGCGCGGTGCTGAAGGCGATCGCGTAGTCGCCGCTGCCGTGCGAATACGAGGCTCCCACCCGCCCCATCGCGAAGATCGCCCGGCGGGCCAGGCGGCCCAGCCGGCGGGCATCGAGCGGGGCGTCGGTGGCGACCACGATCATGCAGGAGTTTCCCGGCGGCTCGGCGCCGTCAGCCCCGGCGACCAGCTCGGCGGCCGGCATCGGAACGCCCTGGACGGTCAGTACGCCGCCGAAGTTCGCCTGGACGAGCGCTCCCGCCGTGACCGGAACGCCCTCGACCTCCAGCCGCCGGGACGAGGTGCCGATGCCGGCCTTGAAGCCGAGCGCGGTGGTGCCGGTGCCCGCGCCCACGCAGCCCTCGCCGGGCAGGCCGCCGCTCGCGCCGTCGAGTGCGTCGAGCACGTGCCGCTCGGTGATGGGCCGCCGCCTGATGTCGGACAGGTGGCCGTCGTTGGTCTCCCCGACCACGCAATTGAACGACAGGCCGTCCGGGCGGAGCCGCATCACGTACGACAGCAGCGCGTCCGCCGCCCGGTAGACCGACAGCGTGCCGGTCAGCACGATGGGCGACTCCAGGACGCCCAGCTCGTCGATCTGGGTGGAGCCGACGAGCTTGCCGTAGCCGTTGCCGACGTGCACGGCCGCGGGTAGCCGCCAGGTGCTGAACAGCTGCTCGGGCACGATCGCGGTGACCCCGGTGTGGAGGTCCGCGCCGTCGTCGATCGTGGTGTGGCCGACCAGGACGCCTTCGACGTCGGTGATCGCGTTGAGCGGCCCCGTGGGCAGCCCGCCGACGACGATGCCCAGCTCCCGCGCCCGCACCCGCTCGTCCGGACCCGCAGCCGCTGCTGCGGAGGGTCCCGCAGCGGGATCCCAGGAGGGGGAAGGAGCCGAGGGCGGAGCGGCGCCCCCATGCGCGGGCGAACCCGAACCCACCGACCCGCCCGGAGCCGAACTCACGGGCGGCCCCGAGCCTGCGGACACGCCCCAAGCCGAGCTCACGGGCGGCCCCGAGCCTGCGGACACGCCCCAAGCCGAGCTCACGGGCGAGCCCGAGCCTGCGGACACGCCTCGAGCCGAAGTCGCGGGTGGGCTCGGGGGAACGACCGTAACCCGATGCTCAGGCGCGGCCAGATGCTCGCCCGGAGACGCGACCGCAGCCGAGCGCTCAGGCGTGGCCGGATCCCCGCCCGGGGGCACGACCGCCGCCGGGCGCTCGGGTGCGGCCGGGGGCACGATGGTCGCCGGGGGCTCGGGCGCGGCCGGGTGCTCGGGCGTGCCGGGGTGGTCGTCGTCGGGTTGTGTCACGTCGAGCAGTATCGCCGCCTCGCGCCGCCCCGGCTGCACCGGGTGCTCACGCTGATCCCGGCCGGCCGTCACCCCACCCGCCAACTGCCCGCCCGAGACAGCGGTGACGAAGAGGGGCGAGGCCGCCCGGCGTCAGCGAGAGCTCCCGAGCGAAACGCGGCCACACCGCAGCCGCACGTCACCGGCGCGCTGCCTGGTCAAAGCCCTGCGCGCCCGGTCGTGCCGGTCTGCGCGACGGGACAAGGCGCGGCAGGACGAGGCCGGCCTGTGTGCCGGTTGCGTCGATCGGCGTGACCCGCAGAGCCGACCCGCCCCCGGATCCACCCGCCCCATGGAGCCGACCTGCCCCATGGAGCCGGCCTTGCCCCACGGAGCCGACCTGCTCTGCGGCGCGCCAGAGGCAGCCCGGACGCGGAATCGCCGACCGGTCGGGGTCAGGCTGTTCGCCGGGTCAGGCGCGGCGGAGCAGCCGGTTCGCCGGGGCCGGCCGGTGATGCCGGGTCCGCAGATCGGGCGGCGTCAGGCGGCGCAGCGAGGGGCAGACGGTCCGCCGTGCCGGGCAGGGCGAGGTAGCCGGTTCGTCAAGGTCACGCGGGTCGCCGCGTCAGGCACGGCAGGACAGCCGGTTCGTCAAGGTCACGCGGGTCGCTGTGTCAGGCACGGCAGGGTAGGCGGTTCGTCAGGGTCAGGCGGTGATGCCGGGTCATGCGATCGGGCGACGTCAGGCGACGAGGATCAGGCGGCCCGGCGGAGGGCAGGCGACCCGCCCGGGCAGCCCGTTCGCCGGAATCAGCCGCCGATGCCGGGCCAAGCGGTGGGGCGGCAACAGGCGGTGGGGATCAGGCGGTTCGCCGGGGCAGCCCATTCGCCCAGATCAGCCGGTGATGCCGGGTCAGGCAGTGGGGGTCAGGTGGTGGGGCGGGTGGCTTTGCCGTCGAGCCACAGGGTGTCCGACTCGTCGCGGTGCGAGCCCGTGCTCCCCACGTGTTTGGCGTCGATCTTCGGCCCCTTCTTGATCACGTGGACGAGCGCCATCGCGTGGCCCCGGCCAAGCCCGTAGTCCTCCTTCAGCCAGTCGACGATGACACCCGCCTTCACGGACGGGTCGTCGTAGCCCCGCTCCTTGGCGAGCGCGATGAACTGCCGCGGCGTCAGGCCGGTCTTGTCCTCGATGTTGTCGAGGTACGCCTGGAACGACATGTCTTCCTCCACTGTCGAGCGGGACGATCGTGGCTCACTCTGCCAGACGCCACCGACAAAATCGCGGCCCCCGACTTCACACGACCCGAGGCCCGTGAAACCCGGCCCCAGGCCCGTGAAACCCGGCCGAGGGCGGCGTGAAACCCGGGCCCCCGACAGTGACGGACATGAGCATCACGAATCTGGACGATTCCCCAGGCGTGGCCGTCCGTGCGGAAGGGCTGGTGAAGGCGTTCGGCACACACCGCGCGGTGGACGGCATCGACCTCGACATTCGCACCGGCGAGATCTTCGGCGTGCTCGGCCCGAACGGCGCGGGCAAGACCACCACGCTGCGGATGCTGGCGACGCTGCTGGCGATCGACGAGGGCCGCGCCGAGATCTTCGGCGTGGACGTGGCCCGCGAGCCGCACGTCATCCGCCAGCTCGTCGGCGTCACCGGCCAGTACGCCTCCGTCGACGAGAACCTGACCGCCCGGGAGAACCTCTGGCTGTTCGCCCGCCTCCAGGGCATCGCGAGCCCGCGCGCCCGCGGCATCGGCGACGATCTGCTGGGCCGGTTCGGCCTGGAGGAGGCCGCGGACAAGCCGATCGCGCAGTTCTCCGGCGGCATGCGGCGCCGTCTCGACCTGGCGGCGAGCCTCATCACCAGGCCGCCGCTGATCTTCCTGGACGAGCCGACCACGGGGCTGGACCCGCGTACCCGCGGCCAGATGTGGGACACCATCCGCGAGCTGGTGGCCGACGGCTGCACGGTGCTGCTGACCACCCAGTACCTGGACGAGGCCGACCAGCTCTCCGACCGCATCGCGGTGATCGACCGCGGGCGCAAGGTCGCCGAGGGCACCCCCGACGAGCTGAAGACCGCCGTCGGCGATTCCACGCTGCAGGTGCACCTGGCCGACCCCGCCGACGTGCAGGACGCGGTCCAGGTGGTGCGGCGGGTGCTGGGCTGCGATCCGGTGCTCAGCCCGGAGCAGGCCCGGCTGAACGTCGCGCTGGAGCAGGCCGACATGGCGGCGGAGGTGCTGATCGCGCTGCGCACGGCCGGGCTGTCGATCGCGTCGGTGAGCGTGGCCAAGCCCAGCCTGGACGAGGTGTTCCTCGTGCTCACCGGCCACGGGACGGACGCCGGCACGACGAAGGAGGACGACCGATGACCAGCACCACGATCACTCCCGCGCGCGAGCGGATCGACGTCGCCGCCCGCGTGGCCGCCACCCGGCGGCGCGTCACCGTCGCGGAGACGGTGGGCCAGACGATGACGATGGCCTGGCGGGCGCTGAAGAAGATGCGCCGCAATCCTGAGCAGTTCTTCGACGTGGCGGTGCAGCCGATCCTGTTCACCGCGATGTTCGCCTACATCTTCGGCGGCGCGATCGCGGGCGACGTGCAGAGCTACCTGCCGCTGATGATTCCCGGCATCCTCGCCCAGACCGTGCTGACGACCTGCATGGCCACCGGTACGCAGCTGCGCGAGGACATGGAGAAGGGCGTCTTCGACCGGTTCAAGGCGTTGCCGATGGCCAGGATCGCGCCGCTGGCCGGTCCCATGGTGGCCGACCTGCTGCGGTACGCGATCGCGGCCGTGCTGACGTTCTCCATGGGTCTGCTCATGGGCTATCGGCCGGGCGGCGGCGCGGGCGGCGTGCTCGGCGCGATCGTGCTGTCGATTTTCACGGGCTGGTCGCTGGCGTGGATCTTCACGTGGGTCGGCACGATCGCGCGGAGCGCCCAGGCGGTGCAGGGCATCTCCATGATGATCCTGTTTCCGCTGACGTTCCTGTCGAACGCGTTCGTCCCCGTCGAGACGCTGCCCGACTGGCTGGCCGCGTTCGTGAAGATCAACCCGGTGTCACATCTGGTCACGGCGGCCCGCGACCTGGCCAACAGCGCCGCGGTCTCCGGGGAGGTGGCCTGGACGGTGCTCGCCGGCCTGGCCGTCATCGCGGTCTTCGCGCCCCTGTCGGTCCGCAGCTACAAGCGGCACCTGTGAGCCCGCCGCCTGCCGGACGAGGTGGCGCGCCTCGTCCAGCAGGTCGGGCCCGGTGCGGGTGCCGTACTCGGCTCGTATCGCGGCGAGCGTCCCCGGCGCGATGCGCTCCGCGTCCGGCTCGATGCGCTCCATGGACATGCTGGGCAGCAGGGCGACGTACGAGAACCGCTCGGCCAGCACCAGCATCCTGATCGCGGTCTCGGCGGGCATGGCCGACCGCAGCAGCCCCCAGACGCCCAGCGCGAACAGCATCGACCCGCAGATCGGGTAGTCGCGTATGGGGTTGTCGCCGAGGAGCAGGTCGTGGCCGAGCACGTCGGCGAACAGCCGCTCGCCGTAGCGGACGCCGTCCCCGCGCGCGTGGCGGGCGTGCGCGGTCAGGGCCACCGCCTCGGCCACCACCGTCCACGGGGCGACCTCGGTGGGTCCCATGCCGGTCAGCTGCAAGTCGCGCGCGCTGCGCACGGCCTGCCGGTACTCGGCGAGCGCGGCATCGATCTCGCCCCTGGCCAGGGCGATCTCGGCGGAGCACAGCGCCACGGTCGCCACGCCGCCCATCACCGGCTCGTTGTCGTTGATGTAGGCGATCGCGGCCAGCTCGGCCTCGGCGCGGCCGAGGTCGCCGTCCTCGATGGCGCAGGTCACCAGCACGGCCCGCAGCTGCGCCTCGTCGTCGGAGGCGCCGAGGCGCCGCAGCACCGGTACGGCGATCCTGGCGTGTTCGAGGGCCCGCTTGCGGTCGCCGAGCTGCAGGACGAGCTGGGCCAGCATGGCGTGCATGATCGCGCTCTGCCACTGCCCCTCGTCACCCTCCTCCAGCAGCGCCAGGGTGCGCTCGGCGGCCGCGATGGCCCCGGCGTGGTCGCCGGCGTTCTCCAGGACGTGGGCGAGCTGCCGGGCCGCCTCGATCGCCACGTCGCGGTCGGGGCTTCGCGCCATCTCCGACAGCCGGGCCAGCATGCCGGGGGCGTCGAGCCCGTGCCAGGCGTCCAGCACCTGGCACATCGCCAGGATCCTGCGCGGGGTCCGCTCGCTGACCGGCAGCGAGAGGAGCAGGTCGGGCAGCCCGCGCGCGTGCCGGTCGGTGAGGATCATGACGTTCTGGAGCGTGATCAGCATCGCCAACCTGGTCTCCTCGACCAGGTCGGGCGGCGGCCTCCAGCCCGTGAACGCCTCGGTGATCGCGTCGCGGTGCACGAGGATGCGCTGGTGGTCGCCGCGTATCGACCACATGCCGCCGAGCCCCGGCAGCAGCCGCACCAGCGTGGGCAGGTCGGGTTCGGCGAGCGCCTGCCGCAGCAGGTCGGCGAGGTTGCCCTCCTCGGCGCGCAGCGCGTCGGTCGCCTCGAACTCCTCCGGCCCGAAGAAGCGCGCGGCATGGAAGAGCGAGTAGGAGGCCGCCCACTCCCGCTGCGCCCGCTTCGCGGGCTCCTCCTCGCCCGCCTCCGCAAGGCGCATCCGCCCGAACTCCCTGACGGTCTCCAGCATGCGGTAGCGCAGGCCGTACGCGGTCTCGCGGACGCTCAGCATCGACTGCTCGGTGAGGGCGTCGACGGCGGGCAGGGCGTCGGGGCCGAGCACGGCCTCGGCGGCGGCGAGCGTGAAACCGTCGCCGAACAGCGACATCCAGCGCAGCGCCCGGCGTTCGGGCTCGTCCAGCAGGTTCCACGACCAGTCGATGACGGCGTGCAGGGTGCGGTGGCGGTCGGGGGCGCTACGGTTGCCGCCGCGCAGCAGCGCGAACCGGTCGGCGAGCCGGCGTGCGATCTCCGCCACCGACATCACCCGCACCTTGGCGGCGGCCAGCTCGATGGCCAGCGGCAGCCCGTCGAGGCGGGCCACGACCCGCTCGACGGTCTCGTCGTCCAGCCGCACGTCCGGCCGTGCGGCGACGGCGCGCTGGCGGAACAGCTCGATCGCGTCCGGCATGGACAGCTCGCCGAGCTGGTAGACGCGCTCGGCGGGGATCGACAGCGGCGCGCGCGAGGTGACGAGCACGCGCAGGTCGCGGGTGGTCACGGTGAGGAACGCCACCAGGTCGGCGACGGCCTCGATGACGTGCTCGCAGTTGTCGAGGATGAGCAGCGCGGGCGTCTGGGAGAGCTGCTGGGCGATCCTGGCCCGCACGTTGGAGCGCTGCTCGGGGGTCAGGATGCGCCGCCCGCTGACCGAGTCGCGCACGCCGAGCGCCGAGCCGATCTCGCCGACCACGCCCTCCGGTGAGGAGACGCCGACCAGCTCGACGAAGTGGGCGACGGGCTGCGGGGCGTTCCTGCCGACGGCGTGCGCCAGCCGGGTCTTGCCCAGCCCGCCGGGGCCGACGATGGAGACGACGCGGTGGGTGTGCAGCAGCGCGTGCACGGCGCGGATGTCGCCGTCGCGGCCGAGCAGGGTGGAGCCGTCGTACTGGATGCCCTGGCGGATCGGGCGGTCGGCGGCGAGCAGCTCGGCGTGGACGCGGGCCAGCTCGGGGCCGGGGCCGGTGCCGAGGCGGGCGGCCAGGGCGGCGCGGTGGCGCTCGTAGCGTTCGAGTGCGGCGGGCGCGCCGCGTACGGCGGCCTCGCTGCGCAGCAGGCAGGCGAGCAGCTCCTCGTCGTGCGGCCGGTCGGCGGCGGCCTGTTCGAGCAGGGGCAGGGCGGTGGCGTGGGCGCCGTCGCGCGAGTGGGCGATGGCCGCCACCCTGCGGGCCTCGGCGGCCCGGGCCGCGGCGGTCGCGCGCAGCTCGGCGAGCGCGCCGGAGGCGCCTTCGGCGTCGTCGAGCGTGGCGGTGATCGCCAGCGCCCGGCCCGCGTGGCGGTGGGCGAGCGCGGTGTCGCCCGCGGCGAGCGCGTCGCGGGCCCGCTCGGCGAGCTCGCCGAGCAGCAGCACGTCCACCTCGGATGCGGGCAGCCCGAGCCGGTAGCCGCGGGGCGTCCTGACCACGACGTCGGGGGCGGTCGCCGCCCTGGTGCGGGAGACGACCACCTGGAGCGCCTTGGTGGGGTTGGCCGGCGGCTCCTCCGGCCACAGCTCCTCGACCAGCCGTTCGTCGCCGGCCCCCGCCCGGCCGTGCAGGGCGAGCACGGCGAGCAGCGTGTGGGCGCGGTCGCCGGACACGGGGGCGCCGTGCCAGCGCACGCCGTCGAGGAGGACCAGTGCGGGGGACATACCGACAGCTTAGGGGGACGGGCGCGCTGGGGCCGATCACCGCGCGGCGCCCCCGCGCCGGGGCCGATCACCGCGCGGCGCCCCCGCAGTGGAGCCGATCACCGCGCGGCGCCTCTGTGGCGGGTCACCAGGTGCTGCTCTCCACGGTGACGGCGGGGACCAGATCCTCGCGCAGCGCCTCCAGGAACGCGACGATCTCGGCGGCGACCGAGCGATGCTGCAGGTCGTTGAGCACGTCGTGGTGGGCTCCGCGCACGCTGACCAGCCGCGCCCTCGGCAGCGTCTTGGCCGCCCGCGCGAGCGCGTCGGGGTCCGCGAGCGGGTCGGCCTGCCCGACGAGCAGCAGGTGGGGGATGCCGGTGTCGTCGGCGTAGGCGGCGTCCAGCAGGTCCTGCGGCAGGGCGGCGGCCAGCGCGCCGCGCCGCACGGACGCGTCGCCGGTCAGCACGCCGCGATGGGTGGGGCAGTGTGTACGGACGTCCAGCTCGTCCTCCCACGCGCCGCCGGCCCGCGCCCCGGCCCCTGGCAGGCCCGCGAGCACGACCGCGTCCGGCCACCATGCCGGGGTCCCTGTGGAGGTGACGAGGAGCGCGGACAGGGCGGCGGCGCCCAGGTCGGACCCGGCCAGCACCAGCGGGCGGGGCGGCCCTTCCGGCTGCCCGGCCGCGACGCCCTCGACGGCCCCGGCCAACCGGGCGGCCAGGTCGTCCAGGACGGTGGCCACGGTGGGACCGGTGGCGGGCGGGTCGATGACCCGCACCCGGTAGGCGTCGTAGGCGAGCCGCGAGCCGAGGCGGGCGTAGGTGGCGCGGGTCTCGCCGCGGCCGGGCACGACGATGACCGTGCCCCTGGTGCGCAGCCCTTCGGGGGCGTGGTGGTCGCCACTGTGGTCGCCACTGTGCGTCATGTTCATGCTCCAGACGTTCGGGAGAGGTCGGCGAGGGCGCGCACCTGCTCGCGCAGCGCGCGGCGGGCGGCGGGGTCGGGCGGACGCTCGTCCGTGATCGACGGCACGGACGTGACGAGCAGCCGCGTGTAGGGGTGGCGAGGGGCGAGAAGGATCTCCTCGGTGGTGCCGGTCTCCACCACCTGCCCGTGGTAGAGCACGACGACGCGGTCGGCGACGCCGCCGAGCGAGCCGAGATCGTGCGTGATCAGCAGGACGCCGAGGCCGCGGGTCTCGCGCAGCCGCAGCAGCAGCTCGAGGATGGTGATGCGGGTCGAGGCGTCGAGGGCGCTGACCGGCTCGTCGCAGATCAGCAGGCGGGGATCGACCGCGATGGCGCGCCCGATCGCGACCCGCTGCCGCTGCCCGCCCGACAGCTCACCGGGGTACCGGGGCAGCAGGTCGAGCGGGAGCGAGACGTGCCGCGCCACCTCCTCGGCGGCGGCGCGCAGCTCGGCACGGCTCCGCCCGCCGCGCACGGCCAGGCCCTCGACCAGGGTGTCGGCGACGGTGCGGTCGGGGTCGAGGCTGCGCAGCGGGTCCTGGAAGACGTACTGGACGGCGCCGCCGCGGCGGAAGGCGCGCAGCTCGCGGCCGCGCAGCCCGCTCACCTCGCGGCCGTCGATCGCGATGCGGCCCGCGCTCGGCGGCACCAGGCCGAGCACGGCCCTGGCGAGGGTGGTCTTGCCCGAGCCGGTCTCGCCGATCAGCCCGACGATCTCGCCGGGCGCCACGGTGAGGCCGGCGCCGTGCAGGATCTCGGTGCGGGCGCGGCCGCGTCCGAGCGAGACGCGCAGGTCGCGTACGTCGAGCAGCGCGGTCATCGGGACCTCCTTCGCGGTTCGCGCACCCGGTCGATGCCGAAGCGCTCGTGGGCGTCGACGAGCTGCCGCGTGTAGGGGTGGCGCGGGGCGCGCAGCACCCGCCGGGTCGGGCCGGACTCGACCACGGCGCCGTCGCGGAAGACGTGGACGGTGTCGCAGGTCTGCGCGATGACGGCCAGGTCGTGGGAGACGACGACGAGGGTGAGCCCCCGGTCGCGGCGCAGCTCCGACAGCAGCTCCAGCACCTCGGCCTGCACGGTCACGTCGAGCGCGGTGGTGGCCTCGTCGGCGATGAGCAGCTCGGGATCGGCGCTGATGGCCATGGCGATCAGCACGCGCTGGAGCATGCCGCCGGACAGCTCGAAGGGGTACTGGGTGCAGACGTGCTCGGGACGGCGCAGCCCCATGGCGTGCAGCAGCTCGACGGCGCGTTCGCGGGCGGCGCGGCGGCCGAGCCCGACCTTGACGCGCAGCACCTCGGCGAGCTGCCTGCCGACGGTGATCGACGGGTTGAGGTAGGAGGCGGGGTCCTGGAAGACGGCGGCGATGCCGGTGCCGCGCAGCCGGGCCCGCTCGGCGCCGGGCAGCGCGGTCAGCTCGGTGCCGTCGAAGGCGATCTCCCCGCCGGTGACCTGGACGCCGGCGGGCAGCAGGCCGAGCACGGCGCGGCAGGTCAGGGTCTTGCCGCTGCCGGACTCGCCGACCAGCCCGGCGGCCGAGCCGCGCGGCACGTCGAGGTTCACGCCGTGCACGACCTCGGTGCCGTCGGCGACGGCGACCCGCAGGCCGCGCACCGACAGCAGCGGCTCGCCACCCGCCCCGCCGCCGACCGATGGGCGGACGGCGGTCGCGAAGTCAGGTGAGGCGGACACGGCGTGCTCCTCTCATGAGAGTCCTGGCCCGGCCGCGGTCGCCGCCTGCGTCCCTGATGGCGTCGGCGAGCAGGTTGAGCGCGCCGACGGTCACCATGATGAACAGCGAGGGGAACAGCGGCCCGTACGGCCGCTGCGCCAGGTAGCCGAGGTCGCTGGCGACGATGCCGCCCCAGGTGGGCTCAGGCGGGGCGACGCCGATGCCGAGGAAGGTCAGCGACGAGACGATCAGCAGGGCGGATGCGGTGGCGTTCGCGGTGGTCACGACGAGCGTCGGCACGATCTTCGGCCACACGTGGGTGCGCAGCACCCGCCAGGTGGAGGCGCCGAAGAGCTGGGCGGCGGTGACGTACTGGGCGCCGGCGTGGGTGAGCGCGGCGGCTCTGGTGATGCGGTAGAACGACGGCGCGAGCAGGATGCCGACGGCGACCATCGCCTGGTGGACGGCGTTGCCGAGCAGCGCGGCGACCGCGATGGCGAAGATCAGGAAGGGCAGCGCGATGAGCCCGTCCATGATGCGCAGTGTGATCCACTCGTACGCGCGGCCGAAGTAGACCGAGGTGATGCCGGGCACGACGCCGATGACGAGGCCGATGGCGACGGCCTCGAAGGCGGTGAACACCGAGGCGGGCGCGCCCGCCAGCATCCGGCTGAGCACGTCGCGGCCGAGGTAGTCGGTGCCGAACCAGTGCTGCGCGCTGGGCGGGTGCAGGATGTCGGCGCTGTTCTTCAGTGCGTCGTACGGCGCGAGGAACGGCCCGGTCACGGCGAGGACGAGCACGGCCGCGAGCACGATCGCCGCGACGGCGCCCGCGCGGGTGCGCAGGGCGTCGGTGATGGCCTTCATATCTCCCTCCTGGCGGCCGGCCGCAGCTTGACCAGCAGGACGTTGACGATCGCGGACGAGACGAGCACGACGGCGATGGTGACGAGCAGCGTCCCCTGGACGACGGGCACGTCGCCGCTCAGCGCGGCGTTCTTGGTCAGCTCGCCGATGCCGGGCAGGGCGAACACGGTCTCGGTGATGACGGCCCCGCCGATGAGGCGGGGGACGTGCATGCCGAGCACGGCGACCGCGGGCCCGGCGCCGTTGCGCAGCGCGTGGACGAGCACGACCCGGCGGGCGGACAGCCCGCGCATGCGGGCGCCGGTGATGTAGTTCTCGTGCAGGGTGCCGGCCAGGCCGGTGCGCAGCTGGCGGGCGACGTCGGCGGCGGTGTCCAGGCTGAGCGCCAGGCTGGGCAGCAGCAGGAAGCCCGCCCAGGTGGCGAGGCCGGCGGACGGGGGTGCCCAGCCGCCCGCCGGCAGCACCGGCACGATCAGCGCGAACACCGTGATGAGCGCGACCGCGGCGACGAAGCCGGGGACGGTCGCCAGCACCGAGGTGACGACGGTGACCGTGCGGTCCAGCAGGCCGCCCTGGCGCACGGCGGCGAGCGTGCCGAAGACGCCGCCGAGCAGGACGGCGATGAGCAGCGCGCCCGCGGCCACCGACAGGCTGACGGGCAGCCGCTCGGCGATGCTCTGCGCCACCGGGATCTTGGTGAACCAGGAGGCGCCGAGGTCGCCGTGCAGGGCGTCCCACAGCCAGGTCACGTAGCGCGGCAGCAGCGGCCGGTCGAGCCCGAACGCCTCGCGCATGCGCTGCACGTCGGCGGGGGTGGCCGAGTCGCCGAGCACGACCGAGGCGGGGTCCTGCTCGGTGAGCCCGCCCAGCATGAACGTGATGAACGTGGAGACGAGCATGACGGGCACCGCGATGAACAGCCCCCTGCCCAGGGCGGCGGCCGCCCTGATCAGCAGCGCGGCCGGCCCCGGCCGGGAGGCCGCCGGGGCCGGGCTCGGAGGGGCCGCGCGGTCGCGCAGGTCGGCAGCGGTCACGTGGTCACCCGGACGCCTTCGAAGCGCTGGATGTCCACCCAGTTGCGCAGGCCCTGCACCTTGGGGTGGTGCGCGGTGAAGCGGGTCACCGTGAACAGGAAGACGTTGGGCATGTTCGTCACCGCGATCTCGGTGGCCTTCTGGATGGCGGGCGGGTATGCGGGGTCGTCGAGCGGGTATCCGCCGGCCTTGGCGACGGCGGCGGGCAGCTCCTTGGGCGTGGTCTTGCCGAGGTTCATCAGGCCTTCGGGGCCGAACAGCACCTGCAGCGCCTGCACGGGCGACTGGCGGGCGTTGAACTGGTCGAGCACGAACGGGTGCCTGCGGGTGATGTAGTTGTTGACGCCCGGCGTCATGACGACGAGTCTGGTCCGGATGCCGGCGGCGTTGAGCTGCTGCTGGATCAGCTCGCCCACGGGGTCGTCGGCGCTGTGCAGCGCGAGCTGGACGTCCACGCCGTTCGGGTAGCCCGCCTCGGCGAGCAGCCGTCTGGCCTTGGCCACGTCGTGCGGGTAGAGGTTCTCCAGCTTGGGGTTGTAGGCGACGTAGCCCTTGGGGAACGGCTGCCAGGCCGGTTCACCGTAGCCGAAGTTGGCGGTCTCGACGAGTGCCCGCCGGTCGATCGCGGTGTTGATGGCCTCGATGACCTTGGGGTTGTCGAACGGCTTGACCGTGTTGTTCACGTCGAGGACGCGGACCGGCAGCACGTCGGTGGTCAGCACGGGGAAGCCCGCGGCCTTGACGCCGGCGACCTGGGCGGCGGTGAGGTCGGCGATGTCGTACTGCCCCGACTGCAGGCCGGCGACCGCGACCGACGGGTCGGGGGCCGGTTTGAGCACGAAGTTGGCGATGTGGATCTGGTCGGCGTTCCAGAAGTCCGGGTTCTTCACCAGCGTCGCCTGCGAGCCGGGCACGTAGCTGGTGAGGATGAACGGCCCGGCGCCGACGGGCCGGGTGGCCAGCTTGGCCGGGTCCTTGGCCGCCGCGGGGCTGACGACCTGCCCGGTCTTGCCCGCCAGCAGCAGCGGGATCTGGTAGTCCACCTGGTTGAGGTGGAGAGTCACGTCGGTCTCGCTGTCGGCGGTGATGCGTTCGATGGTGGCGAGCTGCGGGGCGATCGTGGAGTCCTTGGCGGTCTTGCCGCGCTCCAGGCTGGCTTTGACGGCGGCGGCGTCCAGCTTGGTGCCGTCGGAGAAGGTCAGGCCGGGGCGCAGGTGGAAGGTGACCGAGCGGCCGTCGTCGGCGTACGTCCACGACCGTGCGAGTCCCGGTCTGGCCTCGCCGTTCTCGTCCACCTCGGTGATCCCCTCGTAGACGAGGGTGAGAGCGTGGACGTCGTTGCCGACGGCGGAGGTGACCGGGTCCCAGGTGGACGGCAGGGACCAGCCCCAGGTGAGGGTGTCGCCGGGTCGTGCGCCGGCGTCCTGGCGTATCGACGCCTGGGAGACGCAGCCGGTGAGCAGCAGCGCCACCGCGGCGGCGATGCCGGCGACCTTGAGTGCGGGGTTGCGCACGGAGCTCACCCTCGCCCCGCGGGAGCGAGCCGCCGCTCGCGGGCGGCGGCCCCGGCGCGCAGCAGCGGCACCAGTTCCTCGCCCCAGTCGCGCACGTCCTGCAGCGGGTCGAAGCCGCGGATGAGGAACGTGCGGATGCCGAGGTCGTAGTACTTCAGCAGGGCGTCGGCGACCTGCTGCGGGGTGCCGACCAGGGCGGTGGAGTTGCCGCCGCCGTCGGTGAGCCGGGTGACGCCGAACCAGAGCCGCTCGTCGTGGATCAGCTTCTCGTTGGCCTCGTCCTTCAGGCGCTTGGCGCCGACGGCGGTGTTCTCGCCGCGGCCGATGCGCCAGCCCGCGGCGCCGCCGTCCCTGCTCGCGAGGTTCTCCTCGAAGGCGCGGCGGATGGCCTCGGCCTTCTCCCAGGCGGCGTCCTCGGTGTCGGCGACGATCGGGCGTACGGACAGGGAGAAGCCGATGTCGCGGCCGTGGCGGGCGGCTTCGGCGCGGATGAGCTCGATGCGCTCGCGGGTCTGGGCCAGGGGCTCGCCCCACAGGGCGTAGACGTCGGCCCAGCGCCCGCCGACGCGGATGGCGTCGTCGGACTGGCCGCCGAAGAAGATCGGCACCTCGCCGTGCGGTTTGACGGAGCTGAAGGCGCCCTCGAAGCGGTAGAACTCGCCCTCGTAGTCGAAGGGCTCGCCGGAGGTGAGCGTGCGCCGCAGCACCTCGATGAACTCGGCGGTGCGGCGGTAGCGGGCCTCCTTGCCGTGGAAGTCGCCGTCGCGCCGCTGGTCGGTGTCGCTGCCGCCGGTGATGTGGTGGATCGCGACGCGGCCGGCGCCGGTGAGGTTGTCGAGGGTGGCGAGCTTGCGCGCGGTCAGCGTGGGCTGGATGAAGCCGGGCCGCTGGGCGATGAGCACGCCGAGGCGTTCGGTGTTGTAGAGCACGTGGGCGGCGGCGGCGAAGCCCTCGGGCGAGCTGGCGCTGTGGGCGATGAGCACGCGGTCGAAGCCGGACTGCTCGTGGGCTCGGGCGAAGTCGGTGAGGTAGCCGGGGTCGACGACCGGGCCCCGCCATCCGGCGCTTTCGGAGCCGTAGGTGGTCGAGACCATCCCCAAGATCTGGATCGACAAGTGTCTGCCTTTCGACGTTTCGGTGCCGCCGCGCCCTGCGGGCGCGCGAGGGCGCGCCGGGGCCGGCGCGTGAGCGGCATGGAGGTGCGGCGCGACGGTGCGGCCGAGGGGTGTGGGGCGCCGTCGTCGGCGCCGCCGGGCGACGTCTGGTCCCAGCCTGCGGTGCCGCAGGCCCGGCTGTCCAACGACGGTTCGTGATCGCGGTTCATCACGTCACGTGATAATTACCCTTACATCAGGTAGGAATAATGGGTATGCTGGCGTGCATGAACCGCACGCTGGACATCGCTCCGTTGCGCAGCTTCGTCGCCGTCGCCGACGCCGGTGGCTTCCAGCGCGCCGCCGACGCCCTCCACCTGAGCCAGGGGGCGGTGAGCCAGCACGTCCGCCGGCTGGAGTCGGCGATCGGGCGGCCGCTGGTGGAGCGGCGCGGGCGCGGATCCCGGTTCACCGCCGACGGCGAGAAGCTGCTCAACCTGGCGCGCGGCATCCTCGCACTGCACGACGAGGGGCTGCGCAGCTTCGGCGAGGAGCCGCACGGCACGCTCGTCATCGGCTCGACCGAGCACGCCGCCGCCCAGCTCCTGCCGCACCTGGCCACCGCGCTCGACGGGGCCGCGCCCCGCTACGGCGTGAAGTTCCGCATCGACCGCGGCACCAAGCTGCGCGAGAGCTTCGCCGCGGGCCGCATCGACCTGGCCCTGCTCATCGGCCCCGCCGACGACCCGCACGCCACTCCGGTCGGCGACCTGGCCCTGACCTGGTACTCCGCGCCCGGCTGGAGGCCGCCCCGGCGGGGCGAGCCGCTGCCGGTCGTCGCGTTCGACCATCCCTGCGCGCTGCGCGACCGCGCGCTGACCACGCTGGCGCACCACGCGGTGCCCGTCGCGATCGCCGCCGAGGCCAACCAGCTCGCCGGCGTGCAGGCCGCCGTGAGCGCGGGCGCGGGCGTGGCGCTGCTGGCGACGCTCGGGCAGACCCCCGACGGCCTGGTGCCCCGCGACGACCTGCCGCGGCCCAAGCCGCTGCCGCTCGCGCTGTGGACCCGCAGGGGCGTCAAGCCCGCGGTGTCCGAACGCCTCGCCCAGACGCTGCGCCGCCTCCTGACCACCCCGGTTCTCACCGAGGTGCCCCCGCACGACCTCGTCCTCGCCAAAGGAGCCTGATGCCCGACCGTGACCTCGTCCGCACGCCCAGCGGTGTGCTCGTGCCCGCCGGGATCGACCCGTTCCATCGCACCCTGCACCACGTGGCCCCGAGCGGGCTGCTCGGCCAGACCACGCAGACCTCCGGCATGACCCGCCTGGAGGCGATCAGCGGCAAGACGGTCGGCTCGGCCAACCTGTGGATGGGCCAGACGCACGTCGCCGCGTCCACGGCGTCGGGCAACCACCACCACGGGGCGTCCGAGACCGCCATCTACGTCGTCTCCGGCCATCCCGTCTTCGTCTTCCTCGACGTGGAGGGCGACCGGCCGGTGGAGCGCCGCGTCGAGACCGGTCCCGGCGACTACATCTTCGTGCCGCCGTACGTACCGCACCGGGAGGAGAACCCCGACCCGGAGACCGAGGCCGTCGTCGTCATCGCGCGGACGACCCAGGAGGCGATCGTGGTGAACCTCGATGGGCTCGACTGGTCCGAAGTCGAGATCCGCTGACCCCGCGCCCATGCACGCCGAGCAGGTGCGGGAGCTGCTGCTGCGCCGCAGCGAGGTCGTCATCGCCGACGTACGCGAAGAGGCCGTCCACGCGCGGGGCCACCCGCTGTGGGCGGCCAGTTTCCCGCTCTCCCGCCTGGAGCTGGACGCCTGGCGGCGCATCCCCCGCCACGACACCCCGATCGCCGTCTACGGCGACGCGGACTCCCCCGCCTCCCGGGCGGCCGGCGTGCTGCGGCGGCTCGGCTACACCCGCGTGCACGAGCTGGAGGGCGGTCTCGACGGCTGGATCGCCTCAGGCGGTGAGATCTTCCAGGACGTGAACGTGCCGAGCAAGGCGTTCGGCGAGCTGGTCGCGTCGGTCGCCGGCACCCCTTCGCTGCCTCCGCAGCGGGTGCGGGAGCTGATCGAGGCGGGCACGCCGCCGGTCATCGTGGACGCGCGCACGTTCGGCGAGTACGCCACCATGAGCATCCCGACCGCCACCAGCGTGCCCGGCGCGGAGCTGGTGCTGCGCATCCGCGAGCTGGCGCCCGACCCCGCCACCCCCATCGTGGTGAACTGCGCCGGCCGCACCCGCAGCATCATCGGCGCGCAGTCCCTCATCAACGCCGGCCTGCCCAACCCGGTCGCGGCGCTGCGCAACGGCACCATCGGCTGGACGCTCGCCGGGCAGCGCCTCGACCACGGCGCCGCCAGGACGGCACCGCCCGTCGTGACACCGGAGCACCACGCCCGGGCCGTGGCCGGGGCCCGCGCCGTCGCCGAGCGGGCCGGGGTCGCCTTCATCGGCGCCTGCGACCTGCCCGGCCTGCGCGAGCCCGGGCGCACCACGTACGTCTTCGACGTCCGCTCCGCCGCCGAGTACGCCTCCGGGCACCTCGACGGGGCCCGCCACGCGCCCGGCGGGCAGCTCGTGCAGGAGACCGACCACTACGCGCCGGTGCGCGGCGCGCGCATCGTGGTCGTGGACGACGACGGGGTCCGCGCCGCGATGACCGGGTCGTGGCTCGCCCAGATGGGCTGGGAGACGTACGCGATCAGCCCTGCCGCGCCTGAGGAGCTGGTGTGGAAGGGCGACGAGCCGCCCCTGCATCCCGAGCCGCCCCGGGTGGACACCGTGGACGCGGCGACCCTGCGCACCCGGCTGGACGCGGCGGCGGTCATCGACGTGGGACCGAGCCGCGAGTACGCCGCCGGGCACGTCCCCGGCGCCTGGTACGCCGCCAGGGCGCTGCTGCCGGCCGCGCTCGGGGTGATCGGGGCCGCCGAGCGGTACGTGGTCACCTCGCCGACCGGCGTGCTGGCCCGCTTCGCCGCGGCCGACCTGCGCCGCCTCACCTCCGCCCCGGTCTTCGCGCTCAGCGGCGGCACCGCGGCGTGGGAGGGCCTGGAGACCGATGCCGTGCGGTACGCGGTCGCGCCCAAGGACCGGTACCGGCGGCCGTACGAGGGCACGGACAACCCGCGGGAGGCCATGGAGGCGTACCTGGAGTGGGAGTACGGCCTGGTGAAGCAGCTCGAACGCGACGGAACCCACAACTTCCGGGTGTTACGCCCTATCCCCTGATACGCATCTCTTTGCCCCGATATAACCTACCTTTTTGATAGGCAATATTGCGGGAGAGAGGACGCCGCCGTGCCGCTGCCCACGCGCCCCCTGCGCAAGCTGGGTTTCCTGACCATCGGGCTGTTCGACGGGAACGACCCGCGCCCCGGACACGAGTCCACCCTGCGCATCATCGAGCTGGGCGAGCGGCTCGGCTTCGACAGCGCCTGGGTGCGCCACCGCCACCTGCAGTACGGCATCTCCTCCCCCATCGCCGTCCTGGCCGCCGCCACCCAGCGCACCACCCGCATCGAGCTCGGCACCGCCGTCATCCCCCTCGGCTGGGAGAACCCGCTGCGCCTGGCCGAGGACCTCGCCACCGTGGACATCCTGTCCGGCGGCCGGCTCAACCCCGGCGTCAGCGTCGGCCCGCCCATGCACTACGACCAGGTCAAGCACGCCCTCTACCCGGACACCGCCGACGCCGAGGACTTCAGCTACGAGCGGGTGCGGCGGCTGCTGAGCCACGTACGCGGCGAACCGGCCACCTCCTTCAGCGGCACCGAGGGCTTCGAGGTCTTCTCCGACCGCGTGCAGCCCCACTCCCCCGGCCTGATCTCCCGCATGTGGTACGGCGGCGCCGGCCTCCGCTCGGCCCGCTGGGCCGGCGAGCAGGGCATGAACTTCCTCACCAGCAGCGTCGTCAAGGCCGAGGAGTCGGAGGACTTCGCGCAGATCCAGCTCTCCCACATCCGGGAGTTCCGCGCCCGCCACCCGCACGGCGACAAGGCCCGCGTCTCCCAGGGCCTCGTCGTCATCCCCACCGACTCGGCCACCCCGGAGCAGAAGGCCAAGTACGCCGAGTACGCGGCCAAGCGCCTGCCCCGCACCACCGCGCCGCAGGGGCCCGCCCGCATGCTGTTCTCCCCCGACTACGTCGGCGAGTCCGCCGAGATCGCCGAGCGGCTGTACGCGCACGCGGCGTTCCGGGAGATCGCCGAGGTGGCGTTCGCGCTGCCGTTCACCTTCGAGCACGAGGACTACGTCCAGATCCTCACCGACATCGCCACGAAACTCGGCCCCGCCCTCGGCTGGCACCCCGCCAACTGACCCACCATCCCGGCCCGCCGGACCGCGGCGAACGGCGCGGACAGGCTCCGCCGGGGTGATGCCGGGCCCGGGGGCGATCACGGTCCGTCCCGGCCGGACCGCTCACCGCCGCGAACCGCGGCCGCGCCCTGTCCGGGCGCGGGCTGGAGGCTGGAGGTCATGCACGATCGCCGACGCGCGGGCTCCGGCGCCGGGAAGCACCGCCACCAGGGGTGGCGGATGGTCGCGGCGCTGGCCGTCACGCAGACCATCGGCTACGGGGTGCTCTACTACGCCTTCTCCGTCTTTCTCGGCCCCATGACCCGTGACCTGCGGGCGAGCGGGACGCAGGTCGCCGGTGCGCTCACGCTCGCCGTGCTGACCACCGCGCTGTGCGCCCCGGCCGTGGGGAGGTGGCTGGACGCGCGGGGCGGGCGGGGGTTGATGACGGCCGGTTCCGTGCTGGGGACGGCCGCCGTGCTGGGGTGGTCGCAGGTGCACGACCTGTTCCAGCTCTACGCCGTCTTCCTGGGTGTCGGGGTGGCGTCGGCCATGGTGCTGTACGAGCCGGCGTTCGCCGTCATCGTCACCTGGTTCGACGGTCCCGCGCAGGGGCGCGGGCGGGCGAACGCGCTGCTCGCGGTGACCATCGTGGCCGGGTTCGCGTCGGCGGTGTTCCTGCCGCTGTCGGGCCTGCTCGTCGAGCGGTACGGCTGGCGCCAGGCACTGGTGATCCTCGGCGCCGGGTACGGCGCGGCCGCGATTCCGCTGCACGCGCTCGTCCTGCGCAGGCCCGGACACCACGCCGCGCAGGCCGCCGCCACGGCCCGGGGCGATGTGCTGCGGGAGGCCGTGCGGGCGCGGCCGTTCCGGCTGCTGGCGACGGCCTTCACCGCGCACAGCGGCGCGGTCGCCACGTTCGCGGTGCTGCTGGTCACCTACCTGGTGCACGCCGGTCACTCCCCCGTCGTGGCCTCCACCGTGGCCGGGCTGCTCGGCGTGCTGTCGGTCACCGGCCGCGTGGTCACCACGGCTCTGCGGCGCCGCCGGTCCGCCGCCTCGGTCGCCGCGGCCGTGTTCGCCGTGCAGGGTGCAGGGGCGCTGCTGCTGCCCGTGGTGGCGGCGCACGCGGCGGGGGCGATCGCGTGCGTGCTGCTGTTCGGGATCGGGTTCGGGGTCGGCACGATCACGCTGCCGCACCTGCTCGCCGAGCGGTACGGCACCGCCGCCTACGCCGGCCTGTCGGGACGGATCGCGCTGTTCGCGGTCGCCGGCAAGGCGCTCGCGCCGCTCGCCGCCGTCGCCCTGGCCCAGGCGGCCGGGTACGGCCGGGTCATGGGGGCGGTGGCCGCCGCGTGCGGGGCCGCGGCCCTCGCCCTGCTGGCCTACCACCGTCATCGGCTGCCCTGACCTGGGCGCCCCTGCCCCGACTTCTCCGGCTTCGGCTGCTCCGGCCCCGGCGACCCGGCTGCGCCGCTGTCGTCCTAGGCGCTTGCGTCCTCGGTGCTCCCGTCCCTTCGTCCTTGGCACCCCCGTCCCTGACGGGTCCCCTCTCGCAGCCTCCGTCCCCCCTGATCGCCGTCCGGCCTGCGCCGCATCGGCTCCTGGCGCGAGGGGCGGCTCGACGTCTCCCTCCCTCCTCACCTTCGCCACGTCCTGGGGGCCGCGACCTCCCGATTTTCCCTTCAATACGATAATCATTATCATTCTCGGCCATGTCGTACTTGATACGTGGTGCCGCATGATCGAGCCCACTCCCGGAACACCCCTCCCCCGGCCGCGCGCCAGGACCGCCGCCACCCTCATGGGGCTGGCCGTGCTGCTCGTCGCGGCGGGCACGGCGGCGGTCTCGCTCGGCCCCGTCCCGATCGCGCCCGGCGACGTCGCCGGGATCCTGGCCGCCCACCTCGGGCTGCCGGCGGACGGGGTGACGGCGCAGGACGTCCTCGTGGTCGAGCAGCTGCGGCTGCCGAGAGTCCTCGTGGCGGTGCTGGCCGGCGCGGCGCTGGGCGTGGCGGGCGCGGTGATGCAGGCGTTGTTCGGCAACCCGCTGGCCGAGCCCGGCGTGACCGGCGTGTCGTCGGGCGCGGCCGTGGGCGCGGTGCTGGCGATCGTCTCGGGCGCGGCGGGCACGCTCGCGCTCCCCGCCGCCGCGTTCGCCGGGGCGCTGGTCATGGTGGCCGTGATCTACGCGATCGGCGCGTCAGGCCGCGACCGGGGCATGGCCACCGTGCTGCTGGCGGGGATCGCGCTCAACGCGCTGCTCGGCGCGGTCGTGTCCGTCCTGGTGGCCAACGCGCCGGACGAGCAGTCGCTGCGCGGCATCGTCTTCTGGTTGCAGGGCGACCTCGATGCCCGTACGTGGGAGCACGTCCGGCTGGTCGCGGTCCCGGTCCTCGCGGGCGTGGCGGCGACGCTCGCGTTCTCCCGCGATCTGAACGTGCTGCTGCTCGGCGACGACGCCGCGCGCACCGGCGGCGTGGACGTGACCCGCACCCGGCACGTCCTGCTGGTCCTGGCGTCCCTGCTGGCGGGGGCGGCGGTGTCGGTCAGCGGCGTGATCGGGTTCGTCGGCCTGGTGGCGCCGCACGTCGTCCGGCTGGCCGCGGGTCCCGACCACCGGCTGCTGCTCCCGGCGAGCGCGCTGCTGGGGGCGGCGTTCCTGGTGCTCGCGGACACGGCGGCGCGGATGTCGCCGGTGCAGGTGGCGCTGCAGACCGGCGTGGTGACCGCGTTCGCGGGCGCGCCGGTGTTCCTGCTGCTGGTGCTCTGGTCCCGCAGGAGCGCCCGGTGATCGCCGCCGACGGCCTGTGCGTGGAGCTGGACGGGAACGCGGTGCTCCACGACGTCGAGCTGGCCGTGCCGCCGGGGCGGATCGTGGGCCTCGTCGGCCCCAACGGTGCGGGCAAGTCCACGCTGCTGCGCACGATCGCCGGGCTGCACCGCCCGAGCCGGGGCAGGGTGCTGCTCGCGGGCCGGCCGGTGCACGGCCGCAGGCCCAGGGAGCTGGCCCGCGATGTGGCCTACCTGCCCCAGGACATCACACTGCCGTTCCCGTTCACCGCCTACCAGGTGACGCTCATGGGACGGCACCCGCACCTCGGCCGCTTCGCCCGGGAGAGCGCCGCCGACCACCGCACCGCGCAGCGCGCCATGGCCGCCACCGGCACCGCGCATCTGGCCGGGCGGAGCGTGGCCAGGCTCTCGGGCGGCGAGCGTCAGCTCGTGCTGCTGGCCAAGGCGCTCGCCCAGGACGCCCCCGTGCTGCTGGCCGACGAGCCGGTCTCCGCCCTCGACCTGCGCCACCAGCTCGAGGTCCTGCGGCTGCTGCGCGGCTGCGCCGGCGCCGGGCGCACGGTGCTCGTCGTGCTGCACGACCTCAACCTCGCCGCCCGCTACTGCACCGAGCTGGCGCTGCTGTCCGGCGGCCGGGTGATCGCCGCAGGGCCGCCCGCGGCCGTGCTCACCCCCGATCACCTGGCCACCGCCTACGGCGTCAGCGCCGTGGTCCGCCCCGACGACGTCATCGGCTCGCTCACCGTCACCGCCTTGGAGAACCCGTGAACCCCGCTTCGATCCGCCTCGCCGCCGCCGTGCTCGGCCTCGGCCTGCTCGCTTCCTGCGCGTCCCAGGTGCCCGCCGCCCCCGAGACGCGGCCCGCGGGCACCGCGCCCGAGACGCGGCCCGCGGACGCCGCCTTCCCGCGCTCCGTCCAGGTGCCCGGCGACCCCGCGCAGAAGATCACGATCCCCGCCCGCCCCCAGCGCATCGCCGCGCTCTCCCCCGACGCGGCCGAAGCCGCCATGGAGCTGGCCGGCCCCGACCGGCTCATCGCCGTCCCCGCCTCCAGCGCCGGCGCCTCGCTGTCCAGCCACGCCGCGCAGATGGCGAAGGTCCCCACCAAGCTGCCGCCCGGCAACGATCCCGACCCCGAACAGATCATCTCCCTCGCCCCTGACCTCATCCTCGTCACCACCAGGCACGGCGGCGAGCGTGACGCCCAGGCCGCGCTCGCCGAGGCGGGCATCCCGATGATCGCCATCGGCAACGGCTGGCGCACCCTGGAGGAGGTGAAGCAGAACCTCACCCTGCTCGGCAGCGCGCTCGGCGCCGAGTCCAAGGCCGCCGAGCTGACCGCCGAGATCGACCGGCGCGCCCGGGACGTGGCCGCGCGGCTCGGCGAGCCCGAGCGGCGGCCCGCCGTGGCCATCCTGTCCAACCAGGCGGGCAGGCCGTTCATCAACGCCGCCGACGTGCTCGCATCCGATCTCGTGAAGCGGGCCGGCGGGGACCTTGTGGCGGATAAGATCGGTTTGCGCGCGACCGCGCCGGTCACCGCCGAGCAGCTCATCGCCGCCGCCCCCGACGCCATCCTGCTGATCGACGTCACCGGCAAGGGCCGGGAGTCGTTCGCCGGCGTCCTGGACGACCCGGCCGTGGCGGAGCTGCCCGCCGTGCGCGACGGCCGTGTCACGCTCTTGCCGGCGCGGATCTCGTACGGCACCGGCGGCGTGCGCGTCGCCGACGGGCTGGAGGAGATCGCCCGCTGGCTGCACCCCGAGGAGATGCGATGAGCCCCACGTCACCATCCCGGCTCGACCTGCCGGTACGGCCCCACGTCCTGGCCTCCCTGGCCTGCGGCTGGCTGGTCGCGATCGGCCTGTGCGTGTGCTACCTCGGCATCGGCCGGCTCATCGACGACGTCATGGCCGGAGGCGAGCGGCCGTGGGCGGCGCTCGCGACGATGGCGGCCGGCATCGTGCTCGCCGCCGCCGGGGCCGTCGGCCAGGGCGTCGCGCGCGGTCGCGGCGAGGGCGCGGCGGAGGTCAGCGCGCGGGCGAGGATCCACCGCTTCGTCCTGTCAGGCGGGGCGCGGCGGGAGGGCCGCGCGGGCGGCGGCCCGGTGACGGGCTCGCTCGCCTCGCTGGCCACCGAGAGCGCCGCCAAGCTCGCCGCCTGGCGCGGCGGGTTCCTCGGCCCGCTGGTCGCGTCGGTCACCACTCCCCTGGTCGTGGTGGTGGTCGTCGCGCTCGTCATCGACGTCACATCGGCGCTGGTGCTGCTGGCGGTCGTGGTGGCGGTGCCGGTGGTGGTCGGCGGGTTCCAGCGGCTCTTCCGCGCGTCCTCCGCCGCGTACCAGACGCAGTCGAGGCGGCTGGCCGCGCAGTTCCTGGAGTCCATCCAGGGGCTGCGGCTGCTCACCCTGCTGGGCGCGGCGCGGCGCCGGTCCGAGCTGCTGGCCGAGGAGAGCGAGCGGCAGCGCCGCGCCACCATGCGGCTGCTGGCCGGCAACCAGCTCGTGCTGCTCATCACGGACGTGGTGTTCTACGGCGGGCTGATCGGCACCGGCACCGCGCTCGCCCTGTCGCGGTACGCCTCGGGCTCGATCTCCGCGGGCACGGCCGTGGCGCTGGTGCTGATCTCGTTGCTGCTGACCGAGCCGATCAGCGTCGTCGGCCAGTTCTTCTACATCGCCATGACGGGCCGGGCCGCGGGCCGCCAGATCCTCGCCGCCCTCGCCGGCGAGACCCCGGACGGCGCCGGCCCGGCGGCGGGCCCAGCGGCGGGCCCAGTGGCGGGCGCAGCGGCGGGCCCGGCGGCGGGCCCGGTGGCGGCCGCGCCCGCCGCCCGCCCCCGGGATGGTGACGCGGTCGAGCTGGTCGCGGTCACCGCGGGCCACGGCGACGGGCCCGACGTCGTCTCGGATGTGACGTTCAGCGTGCGCCGGGGCGAGATGGTGGCGCTCGTGGGCCCGTCGGGCGCGGGCAAGTCCACGCTGCTGTCGGTGATCGCCGGAGAGCTGGCGCCCCGCGGCGGCACCGTGCGCGTCGCCGACTCCGAGGGCGGCGGGCCGGGCCTGGCGCTGGTCCCCCAGCACAGCTGGCTGTTCAGCGGCACGATCGCGAGCAACCTGCGGCTCGCCGACCCTGCGGCGAGCGAAGAACGGATGTGGCAGGCGCTGCGGGACGCCCGGCTGGCCGCCGAGGTGGAGGCGATGCCGGGCGGTCTCGAGGCGCGCGTCGGCGATGAGGGCCTGACCCTGTCCGGCGGGCAGGCGCAGCGGCTGGCACTGGCCCGCGCGCTGCTCCTCGACGCCGCCGTGCTGCTGCTCGACGAGCCGACCAGCCACGTGGACGCGCGTTCCGAGCAGCTCATCATCGACTCGCTGCGCCGCCTGCGCGGCACCCGTACGATCATCGTCGCCACGCACTCGCCCGCGCTCAGCGGCGTCGCCGACCGCGTCATCGAGGTCGAGGCCGAGAAGGCGGTGGCGCGATGATCGCCCGGCTGGCCGCGTTCGCCCGGCCCTTCGCGATCCCGCTCGCGCTCTCCACGGCACTGCGCGTGGTGCAGCTGACCTGCGGCATCGCGGTCCTCGCCGTCGCCGTCGGCGCGGTGGTGAAGATCGAGGAGATCAGCGTCGCGGGTACGGCGGTGCTGATCGCCGTGCTCGCCCTCGCCAAGGGCGCCGCGCACTACGGCGAGCAGTACCTCGGGCACTGGGTGGCGTTCACGGTGCTCGCGAGGCTGCGCGTGACGTTCTTCGACGCGCTGACCCGGCTCTCGCGCGGCGTGCTGCACCAGCACCGCTCCGGCGACCTCACCGCGCGCGCCACCGCCGACGTCAACAGCGTCGAGGTCTTCTACGCCCACACGATCGCGCCCGCGATCGCCGCCGCCGTCGTCTCCATCGGCTCGGCCGCCTGCCTGGCCGTCGCCGCCGATCCGGCGCTCGGGGTGATCCTGCTGACCGGTGCGGCGCTGTCCGGCCTGGTGGTGCCGCTGCTCGGCCGGCGCGCGTCCGAACGGGCGGCCAGGCGCCGCCAGCACACCCGCGGGCAGATCGCCGCGCACGTCACCGACAGCATCGGCGGGCTGCGTGAGCTGACGCTGCTGCGGGCGCTCGGCCAGTGGCAGGACCGGCTCGACGCGCTCGACGCCCGCGCCACCGCCGACACCAGGACGCTGGCCGTCCGCACCGCCTCCCGGAGCGCCGCGAACACCGCCGTGCTCGCGGCGACCGTGTGCGCGATCGCGCTGGCCGGGGCGTACCTGTGGCAGAACGGCCGGATCACCATGCTCGCGTGGTGGGTGTCGGTCGCCGTGGCCCTCGCGCTGGGGCCCGCGCTGACGGCGGTCGAGGCGTTCGCCTCGGAGTTCGGCACCACGCTGGCCGCCGCCAGGAGGCTGTTCGCCATCATCGACGCCCCGGCCGAGTCCGGCGGGGACGAGTCGGCGCCGGGTACGGCGGCGGGCGCCGGTGCCGCGGCCGGTTCCGGTGCCGGGCAGGACGGAGCGGGGACGACGACCGGGCTCAGTGCGGTGCCCGGCGCGAGGCCGGCCGCCGGACCGGGTACGCGGCCCCGTACGGGTGTCGCCGTGTCCCTGCGCGGCGTCCGGTTCGCCTACCCCGGCGCGCCCGACGGCGTGCCGCCGGTGCTGGACGGCATCGACCTCGACCTGCCGCCCGGATCGGCCACCGCCGTGCTCGGCCCGACCGGCAGCGGCAAGTCGTCGCTCGGCTACCTGCTGGCGGCGGTGCTCACGCCTGCGGAGGGCACGATCACGCTCGACGGCACCGACCTGCGCGACATCCCCGACGACGAGTTGCGCCGCCGGGTGGCGCTGGCCGACCAGCGGCCGTTCGTCTTCTCCGGCACGGTGGCCGACAACGTCCGCATCGCGCGCCCCGAGGCCTCCGACGCCGACCTGTGGCACGTGCTGGAGGTGGTGGCGCTGGCCGACACCGTACGCGGGCTGCCCCAGCAGCTCGGCACCCCGCTGAGCGAGCGCGGCAGGAACCTGTCGGGCGGGGAGCTGCAGCGCCTCTCCCTCGCTCAGGCGCTGCTGCGCCGCCCCGCCCTGCTGATCTGCGACGAGGTCACCAGCCAGCTCGACGCCGCCACCGAGGCCCGGCTGCTGCGGCGGCTGCGCACCGAGCTGGCCGGCTGCACCACCGTGTGGATCACGCACCGGCGGGCGACGCTGGACCTCGTGGACCGGGTCGTCGTGCTCGACGGCGGCCGGATCACCACGCAGGACCTCCCCGCGTGAGGCTCGAAGACACGCCGTTCAGCGGCGCGGGCCGCCCCTCCTCCTGACGACCGGGAGCAGTGCGCCGGTGACGGCCCGGTAGTCCGCGTAGCCGGGGAGCCGCTGCTCCAGCAGCCGCTCCTCGGCGGCGATGCGCCGCCCGTACGCCCAGCCCAGAAGGGCGGCCACGGCCACGAGGGCGAGGGCGCTGGCCGAGGTGAGCGCGAACCCCGCCCAGATGAGCAGCGAGCCCGCGTAGCCGGGGTGGCGCACCAGCCGGTACGGCCCGCTCCGCACGAGCCGGTGCCCGTCGCCCTCGGTGCGCAGGGTCCGGGAGTAGAAGCGGCCCAGCGTCCGCATCGACCATCCGCGCAGCGCCAGTCCCGCCCCTTCGATCACCAGGCCGGCGGGGGCGACGGCCAGGGGCAGCGTTCCGGCCGGCAGGAGGCGGAGCAGCGGCGGCAGGCAGGCGGCGACGGCGAAGGCCAGGCCGATCGTGAGGGAGGTGCCGCGGTCGTCGGGCGAGGTGTCCATGCTCGCGGCAGGACCGTCGTGGCGGGCCAGCGCCTCCAGCAGCAGGAGCCCGGCGAGGCCGGCGTATCCGGCCAGGAGCCACCACGTCCCCGCGCTCACGTGCCCTCCTCTGCTCGCGTGCGCAGCTCGCGCAGCCACGCCTGTTCCGACTCGCCGCGGCGGATCATCTCGCGGGTGACCAGAGACCCCCATCGGTCGCCGCGCGCCCCTTCGTCCAGGGAGCGCAGGTGCGCCATCCTGGCCTCGACGGCCTTGTCCCGGGCGTCGAGCACGGCCAGCCGCTCCCCTGGCGTCAGCAGGTCGAAGTGGGCGACGCGGCACAGGAACTCCGCCTCGTCCGCCGCGCTCTCGGGCGGCAGCTCGGCCAGCAGGTCGTGCAGCAGGTCGCGCCCCGTCTCGGTGATCTCGTACACGTGGCGCGGCGGGCGCTTCTCCTGGGCCTGCGCGGTCTTGATCACCGCGCCGGCCTCCTCCATGCGGCGCAGCGCCGGGTAGAGGGAGTTGTTGTGCAGGACGTAACCGGTGCCGGCCTCCACCTGCTTGCGCAGCTCGTAGCCGTGGGCCGGTCCTCGGGCGAGCTGCCGCAGGATCAACACGTCGATGTACGACACATCGTCCAGTGTGACATAGGTAAAGCTGGACGAACAGGTCAGGGGCCGGTGAGGCCCTCGCGGAAGGCGATGGCGGTGGCCTCCGTGCGCGTCGACGCGCCCAGCTTCGTCAGGATGTGGGAGACGTGCACGCCCGCCGTGCTCGGCGAGATGTGCAGGCGGGCGGCGATCTGCCGGTTGGACAGGCCCTCGGCGATCAGCCTGAGCACGTCGCGCTCGCGCTCGGTCAGCCCTTCCCGAGCCGGGCGGGGCCGGCCGAGCAGGGCGATCTCCCGGGCCAGCGGCTTCGCGCCCAGGTCGTCGGCCAGCCTGGCCGCCTCGCGCAGCCGGGCCGTCGCGCCCTCGCGGTCGCCCGCCGCCAGCGCGACCCGCGCGCCGTGGTAGAGGCAGAGCGCCAGCTCGTACGGCTGCCGCAGCTCGCGCCACGCCTCGGCCGCCCGGTCGTAGCCGCCGTCCTCCAGCAGCGCGTGGAGCGTGACCTGCCAGGCCCGGTCGAGCCGCCCGTCCACGCCGAGCCGGGCGTCGGCGGCGGCGAGCTCGTCCTGGCGCGCGGCGACCCGCCGCCGCAGCGCCTCGCCCGTGCCGTGGGCGAGCCTGGCCCGCTGCACCAGCGCCCCCGCCACCAGCACGGGGCGGGCGTCGCTGCTGTAGACGCGGGTGAGGTCGGGGTCGGCGAGCGCCCGCTCCACCAGCAGGTCGGCCCGCTCGAAGGCGCCCTGGGCGGCGGCGACCAGGCAGAGGAGCCCGTGCCTGGCGTACGGGCTGCCGGAGCCCGCGTGCTCGACGGCGGATGCGGCCTCGGCCGCGGCGGCGAGGTCGCCGCGCAGCAGCGCGAGACGGCCGGAGTGGATGAGCAGGGACTGTCGCGACAGCGGCGGCGGATCCTCCTGGAGGCTGTCGCGCAGCAGCTCGGCCGCCTCGTCCCACTGTCCCGCCCAGATCAGGCCGCGCCCCGCGTAGTGGGCGAGCTCGGCGCCCCGGCTGCGGCCGAGGCCGTAGCGGCGGGCGTGGCGCAGGCCCTCGCGGGCGGCGGCGACGGCGCGCCGGTGGTCGCCCGCCACGGTGTGCAGCATCGCCTCGTACATCGGGACCGTCATGAGCAGGTCGTGGCCGTCGAGCCGGGCGGCCAGCGTGCGCGCCTCCTCCAGCATGCCGGGGTCGCGCCGCATGAAGCCCACGCCGAGCAGCCCGCGCACCGTGACCAGGGGGTCGCCGGTGCGGCGGCCGATCCGCAGCGCCTCCTCGAACGGCCCGCGCGCCCTGTCCACCTCCGGCAGCAGCCCCATGGCCAGCACGCCGAGCAGCCGTCCCCGCTGCAGCCCGTCCCCTGCGGGCAGCAGCTCCAGGGCGCGCTCCCAGTCGGCGACGCCGGTCATGCTGAGGCGGTGCCGCAGCCTGCCCCGGTGCTCCAGCAGCAGGGCGGCCCGCTCCGGCTCGCGGTGCTCGTCCACCTCGGCCAGCCCTTCGGCGGCGAGGTCCACGCCGCGCGCGTACTCGCCGCTGAGCATGCACGCCTCGGCGGCCTCGGTGAGCACGGCGACCCTGTCCACACCGAGGTCCGCGTCGACGTCCACGTCCGGGTCCCACAGGTCGAGCACCTGGCCGAGGAGGCGGGCCTGCTCCTCGTAGGCGTACGTGCGGCGCGCCTGCCCGGCCGCCCGGTACGCGGCCGTCAACGCCGACCTCCGGTCCCCGGCGGCTTGGGCGTGGGCGGCCAGCTCGGCGTGGGCATCGGAGCCGCGCAGGGCCTCGGCGTAGCGGGCGTGCAGGCGGGCCCGCTCGCCCGGCAGCAGGTCCTCGTACACCACGTCCCGGATCAGCGCGTGGCGGAAGTCGTAGCCGTCGCCCGACGTGACGAGCAGGCTGGCGTCGATCAGCTCGCGCAGCAGCGCGTCCAGCCCGGCGCCGTCCTGCCCGGCCACCCGTGCGAGCAGCCGGTGGCCGACCCTGCCGCCCGCCACGGAGGCGATGCGCAGCAGCTCGCGGGCCGGTTCCGGGAGCGCGCGCGGGCCGGACAGCAGCAGGCTGCGCAGGCTGTCGGGGGTGCGCTCGCCGGCGCGGGCCAGGGCCTCGACGAACAGCGGGTTGCCGTCGCTGCGCTCGTGCACCCGGCGTACGACGGCGGCGTCCGGCTCGGTGCCGAGGATCGCGGCGAGCTGGCGGGCCACGTCCTGCCGGTCGAGGCGGTGCAGGCGGAGCGTGGTGGTGCGCGGGCGGCGCGACAGCTCCGACAGCAGCGGCCCGAGCCGCCCGTCGCCGGTCTCGGGGGGCCGGTAGGTGATGGCGAGCAGCACGCCGGGCTGGGTGAGGTTCCTGGCGAGGAAGCCGAGCAGCTCGCGGGTGGCGGCGTCGGCCCAGTGGAGGTCCTCGACGGCGATGACCAGCGGGCGGTGCGCGGCGACGCGCTCGATCAGCGTCAGCGCCTCCTCGAACAGCCGGTGCCTGCCGCCCTCGGCCTCGCCCGCGTCGCCCAGCTCGGGGAACCAGCGGGCGAGCTGGCGGTACGGGCCGGGCAGCGCCCCCTCGACCCGGATCAGCCTGCGCAGCACGGTGACGAACGGCGCGTACGGCAGGCTGTCGCTGCCCAGCTCCGTGCACGCGCCCTCGGCCACCATCGCCCGGTCGCGCACCGAGGCGGCGAACTCGGCGAGCAGCCGCGACTTGCCGATGCCGGCCTCCCCGGCCACCAGCGCCACCGCGGGCCCCTGCTCGACGGCCGTGTCCAGGGCCGCGGCCAGCTCCGACAGCTCCTCCGCCCGGCCGACGAACACCGGGCTGACCACGCGCTCCGCCATCACCGCGCCAGCATATAAATACCGAGAAGACCCGATGCGCCGCGGATGTTTATCCGGCCAGGCTCGAAGCATGACGACCACCTATCCGCTGCGCACGATAGAAGCGGACGAGATCGACGCGTGGGCGCGCATGGTCACCACCACCTACGGTCAGGACTGGCGGCGCGAGGGCGGCCTGCGCAACGCGGCCCGCTCCCTCGACCCGGCACGCACGCTCGCCGCCTGTGAAGGCCCCGACATCGTCGGCGGGGTGTCCATCTACGGGCGCGTCATGACGGTCCCCGGCTGGACGGCGCCGGTGCCGGTGCCGGTCGCCGGCATCACGCTCGTCGCGGTCCTGCCCACTCACCGCCGGCGCGGGATCCTCACCGCGATGATGCGCAGGCAGCTCACCGATCTGTACGAGTCGGGCGGCGAGCCGTTCGCCGCGCTCAACGCCGCCGAGGCCACGATCTACGGCCGCTTCGGCTACGGCCTGGCCAGCCAGGTCGCGCTGATCAGGGGCGACAAGAGGTTCATGGGCCTGCGGCCCGGCACCGACGTCGGCGACGGCACGATCCGCCTGCTGGGCCGCGAGGAGGCCAGGCCGCTGCTGGAAAAGGTCTACGACACCGCGCGCATGAGCGGGGTCGGGTGGGTCGACCGTACCGACCGGTTCTGGGAGGCCCGGCTGGCCGAGGACGAGCGGGCCCGCGACGGCGGCACGGCGCTGCGCTTCGCCGTGCACGCCGAGCGGGACGGCGAGGTCACCGGCTACGCCCTCTACCGCTCCAAGCCGCCCGCGGTGCGGGTCGTCGAGGTCGCGGCGACGACCAGGCAGGCGTACGCCGCCTTGTGGCGCTTCCTCATCGACCTGGACACGCACAGCGAGCTCCACTACGACGGGGCCGTGGACGAGCCGCTGATCCACCTGATGGCCGATCCGCGCGCGGCCCGCGCCACCGTCATGGACAACCTGTGGGTGCGGCTGGCGGACGTGCCGCGGGCGCTGGCGGCGCGCAGGTACGCCGCGCCGCTGGACGTGGTGCTGGAGGTCCAGGACGCGTTCTGCCCGTGGAACGCGGGCCGCTACCGCCTGATGGCCGGCGGCGAGTCGGTGTCGTGCGAGCGTACGCGGGCCCGGCCCGACCTGCGGCTGACCTCCGCCGAGCTGGGCGCGGCCTACCTGGGCGGCACCACCCTGTCGTCGCTGGCCGCGGCGGGCCGCGTCGAGGAGCTGCGCCCCGGCGCGCTGGCCGCCGCCTCGCTCGCCTTCCGCGGCGAGCGCGCCCCCTTCCACCCTTCCGGCTGGGCCTTCCCGGCTTTCTGATCCTGCACCGACGGAAACGGAGCTCCATGCAGCACGCATCCACCGTCTCTGCGCCTGCCGACGGGCGCGCGGGCATCACCGCGGACCTGGTACGCCGGCTGATCGCCGCCCAGTTCCCCCAGTGGGCGGGCCTGCCGGTCGTCCCGGTGCCGGTGGACGGCCACGACAACCGTACGTACCGGCTGGGCGAGGACATGACGGTACGCCTGCCGACCGCCGCCGGTTACGCGCCCGCCGTGCGGAAGGAGAGCCTCTGGCTGCCGCAGCTGGCGCCGCACCTGCCCGTCGCGGTGCCGCCGATCCTGGCCACCGGCGAGCCCGGCGAGGGCTACCCGTATCCGTGGTCGGTGCGCGGCTGGCTGGCGGGCGAGACCGCGCATCCGTCGCGCATCGGCGACATGACGGCGTTCGCCGTGCAGGTGGCCGAGTTCCTGCTGGCGCTGCGGCGCTGCGACTCCACCGGCGGCCCGGTGGCGGGCGAGCACAGCTTCTACCGGGGCGCCTCGCCGCGCCACTACGACGAGGAGACCCGCCGCTGCCTGGCCGCGCTGGAGGGCCACATCGATACGGATCTGGCCGCCGAGGTGTGGGCGGCGGCACTGGCGGCGACCTGGACCGGGCGGCCGGTGTGGTTCCACGGCGACATCGCCGCGGGGAACCTGCTGGTCGCCGGCGGCGGGCTGGCGGCCGTGATCGACTTCGGCACCTCCGGGGTCGGCGACCCGGCCTGCGACCTGGTGATCGCCTGGACGATGTTCGAGGGCGCGTCCAGGGAGGCGTTCCGGGCGGCCGTGGGCGGCGACCCCGGCATGTGGGCGCGGGCGCGCGGCTGGGCGCTGTGGAAGGCCATGCTGGTGCTCTGCTCGGCCCTGGACACCGACCCGGTCATGGCCGCCGAACAGCGGCGCGTCATCGCGCACGTCCTGTCCGACCATCTCGCGACCGCATGACGGGGGAGACACACCTTATGCGCAGGAATCGGCTCGGCCGCACCACGGTCGCCGTCACCGAGCTCGGGTTCGGCGGCGGCCCGCTGGGCGGCCTGTTCGAACCGCTGGACGACGCCACCGCCGCCGGCGCGCTGAAGGCGGCCTGGGAGGCGGGCATCCGCTACTACGACACCGCGCCCCACTACGGCATCGGGCACTCCGAGCGCCGCATCGGCGAGCTGCTGCGTGACAGGCCGCGGGCGGAGTTCACGCTCTCGACGAAGGTCGGGCGGCTGCTGGTGCCGCAGGACCCGCAAGGCCGGATGGACGAGGGGTTCGCCGTGCCGGCCACGCACCGGCGCGTCTGGGACTTCTCCCGCGACGGCGTCCTGCGCAGCGTCGAGGACTCGCTGGCCCGCATGGGCGTCGACCGGATCGACGTGCTGTTCCTCCACGACGCCGAGCAGCACTTCGAGGCCGCGCTGCGCGACGGCTACCCGGCGCTGGCCGAGCTGCGCGCGCAGGGCGTGGTCGGCGCGATCGGGGCCGGCATGTACGACTCCGCCAAGCTCACCCGCCTGGTCCGCGAGACCGGCCCCGACGTGGTCATGCTGTCCGGCCGCTACACCCTGCTCAACCACAACGCGCTCGACGATCTCATGCCCGCCTGCGCCGAGCGCGGCGTGTCGGTGCTGGCCGCGTCCGTCTTCAACTCGGGCCTGCTGGCCACGGAACGGCCCGGGGAGGGAGCCCGCTACGACTACGCGCCCGCCGCCCCGCACGTGCTGGAGCGGGTGCACCGCATCGCCGACGTCTGCGCGGCACACGGCGTGACGCTCCCCCAGGCCGCGATGGCCTTCCCGCTGCTGCACCCGGCCGTCGCGGGGATCGTGGCCGGCATGCGCTCGGCCGAAGAGGTGCGGCGCAACGTCGCCGCGTTCTCGGCCCCCGTGCCCGCGGCCTTGTGGTTCGATCTGCGCGAAGCGGGCCTGCTGGACGAACGCGCCCCTCTCGGGCAGGCGTGATGAGGTATCTTCCCGGGCTCGCCGGGGCCGGCGGGCGTCGTCGCGGGGGCCCGCACCGCCGCCGACCTCGCGCTGCAGATCCCGGCCGGGGGTCTGGGTCGATCGCTGGTGCCGGAGTCGATGCTGGGCCGGATGGACGCGGTGCTGAGCCGTCCGGGGCACCGCTCAGCGAGGCGGGGCGGCCGGGGGACGCTCGCCGAGCCACTGCTCGGCGCCCCAGGCGTGGAACCGCTCCACCTCGGCGAACCCGAGCCTGGCCGCAAGGCGCATCGACGCGGCGTTGGCGGTCTGGGTGGTGAGCACCACCGGCTCGCCGGGCAGCTCGCGGCCGAGCCAGCCGAGCGCCGCCGCGCACGCCTCGGTGGCGTACCCGCGGCCCCAGGCCCGGGGCAGGAACAGGTAGCCGAGCTCGGCCTTGCCGACGGCGGCCGGGCGGCCGTGCTCGCCGGCGCGCTTGAACTCCACCAGCCCGATCATCTGCCCGCCGAGATCGACGGCGAAGGTGCCCGGCCGCCCCGGCACCTGCGGCAGCTCGCGTTCGAGCCGATCACGGTCGCCGGGGCCGCCCAGGTAGGCGTGCACCTCCGGCGAGGACAGCAGCTCGACGAAGGCCGCGCGATCGCGGGCCTGCGGCGCCCTGAGCAGGAGGCGCTCGGTCCTGATGGGGTCGGGCGGCCAGGCGACGGAGCCGATCTCAGACATGACGGGCAACCTATCGCACGCTCAGGTGGGGCCGATCTCGTCGGCGAGCCGGTTGTTGTGCTCGATCTGCGCCATGTGGGTCTCGGCCCACTCGCGGAGCGCGGCGAGCGGGCCTTCGAGCGACAGGCCGAGATCGGTGAGCCGGTAGTGGACGGCGGGCGGCACGGCCGGCTCGACGCGACGCTCGGCCAGCCCGTCGCGCACCAGGCTCTGCAGGGTGACCGAGAGCATCTTCTGTGAGATGCCGGGAATGCGGCGCCGCAGCTCCGCGAACCGCAGCTCGTCCGGCGCCGCCTCGGCCAGCACCTTGACCGCCATCGAGGTCCACTTGGCGCCGACGCGCCGTCTCCTCCCGGAACCGCCTGACCCGCGCCGGATCCATGGTCAGGAGCGCGAAGACGCCGGTGCCGTAGGTCAGCGCCTGATCGGCGACACCCGGGCACGCGCCCGGCTCCTTGTTATCGGCGCGAGGCCCGTCCGAGGCGAGGCCGCGCCGGTGATCGCCCGGCGCGGGCAGCGCGGCTCGCGCCTTCTCGTCGCTCCGGCTCGGCGTCCGGCCGCAACCGGGCGAGGAGCGTCCGCATCAGCTGAGCGGGACGTCGAGGCGGTGGCGGGTGGGCCCGGAGGTCTCCTTGCGCTCGCCGAGGAGGGTCATGAGCTGGTCCATGGCGACCTGCCCCAGTTTCTCGCCGTCCACGTCGATCGAGGGCACGTCGTCCAGGCCGAGGCTGTCGACGACCATGCGCTCGGAGCTGACCACGACGTCGTCGACGCCGCGCCGCATGAGCGCGAACATGAGCCCGAGCCCGATCGAGGTGGCGTAGGGGACGACGGCGGTGGCGCGGGCGGCCACCACGTCGTCGGCCGCCGCCACCCCCGAGGCGAACGTCGAGGGATAGGGCCCGAGCATGGTCAGCGTCACCCCGCCCTCCTCGGCGGCGGCGCGGATGGCGGCCTGGCGCTGGCGGTCCTGCCAGGATCCCGCGGGCCCGCCGACGTAGACGATGCGCTCGTGCCCCCTCTCCGCGAACCAGCCGACCAGCCTGCCGAACGCGGTGGCGGTGTCGGCGACGGTGGAGGGCATGCCGTCGATCTCGCGGTCGATGAGCACCGTAGGCTTGTACGCCGCCGCCGCGCGGACGATCTCGTCGGACCCGCGTGGCGCGGTGAGCAGGAAGCCGTCCACCTGGTGGGCGAGCTGCTCGACGGCGGCGAGCTGGGAGGTGTGCTCCAGCGAGTGCACCGCGACGGTGAGCTGCATGCCCGACTCGGCCGCGCGCGCCTGGGCGCCGCCGATGATCGGGGTGAAGAAGGTGTTGTCGAGCGTGGGCACCACGATGGCGACCACGCCGGTCCTGCCTCGCGCGAGCTGGGTGGCCGCCCGGTTGGGCACGAACCCCAGCTGTTCGGCCGCCGCGCGCACGCGGGCGACGGTCTCCGGGGCGGCCAGGTCGGGCCGGCCCAGAGCGCGGGAGGCCGTCGCCTTCGATACCCCCGCCAGTACGGCGACGTCCGCCAGTGTCGGCAATGATCCTCCTTGAGCTGTTAACACGGATTTAACGCAGTGGTTTGTGCGCGAGGCGGCTCGTCCTCTATGGTCAGGCTCATGCAACCGGTTCCGTAACCGGTTCCAGTGACAGCGTACGCCACCGAGAAAGGACGCCGACATCTCTCGCACATCGGCCCTTCTACTGGTGCCAGGGCTCGTCCTTCTCCTCGCCGGTTTTCTCGTCCCCTCGGTCGCGATGCTCTTCGCGCCGCCGGACGTCTCGACCAGTGAGATCTTCGCGCGCCTGGGCGAGATGCTCAAGGACCCCTACGACCTCGAGGTGATCGGGCGCACGGTCGGGCTGGCCCTGGTGGTCACGGTGATCTGCGTCTTCCTCGGGTTCCCCATCGCCTACTGGCTGGCCCGCTCGCGCTCCCGCTGGAGCGGCGTGCTGCTGGCGGTGGCGATCTTCCCGCTGATGCTGAGCAACGTGGTGCGGACGTTCGGCTGGCTGGTGATCCTCGGCTCCAAGGGCGCGCTCGGGCAGCTGCTCGTCTCGCTCGGCCTGGTGGAGACGGCGCCGCAGCTCCTCTACACCAAGGTCGCGATCGTCCTCGGCCTCACCCAGCTCTTCCTGCCGCTGGCGATCATCTCGTGCTACTCGGCCGTCGCCCAGGTCGATCCCGGACTCGACGACGCCTCGCGCGGGCTCGGCGCGAGCCGCATCCGCACGCTGTGGAACATCGTCATCCCGCTGACCATGCCGGGCATCGTGGTGGCCGCCACGCTGGTCTTCGCCGGGTCCGTCACCGCCTACACCACGCCGTACCTGCTCGGCGGGTCCAGCCAGCGGATGCTGTCGACGCAGCTGTTCACGTACGCGAGCACCACCGTCGACTGGGCGTCGGCCTCGGCGACGGCGCTCATCATGACCGTGCTGGTCTTCCTGGTCTCGGGGCTGTCGTCGCTGATGGGACGCAAGGGGGCCACCTCGTGAAGCGGCCCATCACGGCGGCGCTGGCGGTCGTCGGCTACGTCATCATGATCGTGCCGATCATCTTCGTGGTGTCCACCGCGTTCACCTCGGGCAGCGTGCTGCGCTTCCCGCCGGACGGGTTCTCGCTGCGCTGGTTCGGCGAGGCGCTCGGCTACGAGCCGTTCATGGAGGCCGCACTGTCCAGCCTCCAGCTCGCCGTGCTCGCCACGCTGCTCGCGCTGCTGGTCGGCGTGCCGGTCACGCTCGCCGTCCACCGGGGCAGGCTGCCCGGCAAGGGACTCGTCGAGGGGCTGTTCCTGTCGCCGCTCATCGTGCCCGAGCTCGTCGTCGGGCTCGCGCTCTACCAGCAGCTCATGGTGGGGCTGGGCCTGGACAACTTCAGCACCCTGCTCGCCGGGCACACGGCGCTCATGCTGCCGTACGCGGTGCGCGTCACCGGCGCGTCGCTGGCGCTGGCCGACCCCGCGCTGGAGGAGGCCGCCAGGGGGCTCGGTGCCTCGCCGCTGCGCGCGTTCTTCGGCGTCACGCTGCCCATGCTGCGCCCGGGGATCTTCTCGGCCGGGCTGCTCAGCCTGGTCACGTCCTTCAACAACGTGCCGCTGTCGCTGCTGCTGCAGGGGCGCGACTTCCGCACGCTGCCGGTGACGATGCTCGACTACGTCCAGCAGTCCTACGACCCGATGGTGGCCGCCGCCTCCACCCTCATCCTGGCCGCCACCGTCGTCATCGCGATGGTCGCCGAGCGCACCGTCGGGTTCGCCAAGATCTTCGGAGGGATCGACCCATGACCGCCGCCGCCGAGCTGATCGCCGTCACCAAGACGTTCGGCGCCTTCACCGCCGTGGACGCGATCGACCTGGCCGTGCCGGCCGGGAAGCTCACGACGCTGCTCGGCCCCAGCGGCTGCGGCAAGACCACCACCCTGCGGATGATCGCCGGCTACGCCGAGCCGACCTCGGGGACGATCCGCATCGGCGGCGTGGACAGCACCCGCACCCCGCCGGAGAAGCGCAACCTCGGCATGGTCTTCCAGTCGTACGCGCTGTTCCCGCACATGACGGTGGCCGACAACGTCGGGTACGGGCTCAAGCTGCGCAAGGTGCCGGCCGCCGAGCGGCGGGCGCGCGTCATGGAGGTCCTGGACCTGGTCGGGCTCGCGCACCTGGCGGACCGCAAGCCGAAGAAGCTCTCCGGCGGCCAGCAGCAGCGGGTGGCGCTCGCCCGCGCGATCGCGATCAGGCCCAAGCTGCTGCTCCTCGACGAGCCGCTGTCGAACCTCGACGCCCGCCTGCGGGTGCAGATGCGCGCCGAGATCCGGCGCATCCAGGCCGAGACCGGGCTGACCGTCATCCTCGTCACCCACGACCAGGACGAGGCGCTGGAGATGTCCGACCACATGGTCATCATGAACGAGGGCAGGATCGTCCAGCAGGGCTCGCCCCAGGAGATCTTCCCCCGTCCCGCCGACCGCTTCGTCGCCGAGTTCCTCGGCTACGAGAACTTCCTCACCGCCGCCGACGGCACCCTCATGACCATCAGGCCCGAGCACCTGCGCATCGCCGAGAAGGGCCAGGGCCTGGAGGCCACGGTGGCCGACGTCGCCTTCCGCGGCGTCGATCTGCTGGTCTCGCTCGACGTGGTGGACCCGTCGGGCGCGACCGTCAGGCTGCTCGCCGACGTACGCGGCGGCGACGCCCCGGCTCCCGGATCGAGCGTCTCGGTGATCACGCCGGACGACCGGCTGGTCCCACTTCCCCGCTGAAAGAAGGAACACCCATGCCCACGCGCCGTGCCGTACTGGCCGTTGCCCTGTCGCTGCTCGCCGCGGCCGGATGCTCAGGTTCGAGCTCCGGCGGCGAGCAGGCCGAGCAGAACACCCTCGTGGTCAGCACCTTTCCCTTCGGGGTGAAGGAGTTCGAGCAGGCGGTCGTCGACCCGTTCACGAAGAAGACCGGGATCAAGGTGGAGCTGGACACCGGCTCCAACGCCGACCGGCTGTCGAAGCTCAAGCTCGCCAAGGGCAGGCCCGAGGCGGACGTGGTGCTGATCTCCGACTACTTCGCCGCGCTCGGGCAGAAGGACGGCCTGTTCGAGAAGGTCGACGTGCCCGCCATGAAGGAGCTGGCGCCGTTCGCGACCGAGGGCGCCTACGACGGGCCCGCCTACACCCACCAGCTCAACGGGATCATCTACAACACCGAGAAGCTGTCGAAGGAGCAGGCGGCCGACTGGAAGCTCTTCGGTGACGCGGCCTACGCCAAGAAGGTCGCGCTGCCCGACATCTCCGTGACGGCCGGGCAGCTCATGATCTCCGGGGTGGGCGAGGCGTACGGCAACGGCCCGTACGACATCGACACCTCGCTGCGCACGCTGGCCGGCTGGGCGCCGAACGTGCTGCAGTTCTACAGCTCCACCACCGAGGTCACCAACCTGCTGTCGCAGGGCGAGATCGTCGCCGCCGACGCGCTCAGCGGGTTCGCCACCCAGCTCGTCACCTCCGGCGAGCCGATCGCCTGGACCGCCCCCGCCAAGGGCCGCTACATGGCCACCAACCGGGCCATGATCCCCAAGGGCGCGCGCAACCAGGAGGGCGCGAAGAAGTTCATCGACTACCTGCTGTCGGCGGAGGCGCAGAGCGCCACGGCGAAGATCGTCGGTGACCTGCCGGTGAACCCGAAGGCCGACATCCCGCCCGAGATCGCCAAGGTGACGGGCGAGGCGGCCAAGGACCCGGTCGCCGCCGGGTACAAGACGCTCGACCCGGCCCAGCTCGTGGACACCCGCGACGAGTGGGTCAAGCGCTTCACCCGCGAGGTGGCCGGCAAGTGAACCTCGCAGCGCTGCCCAAGGTCGATCTGCACTGCCACCTGATCGGCACCGTGCGCGCCTCCACCTTCGCCGAGCTGGCGCGCCGGGAGAAACTCGACCTGCCGGACACGCCCGAACGCATCTACGCCCAGGTCAACTCACTGCCGCCGGACCCCAAGCTCTACCTGGACACCCGCATCCCGGTGCCGCAGGGCAGGAGCGCCGACGAGCCCGAGGTGTCGTACTCGCTGTTCCAGGTGTCGTCGTGGGTCCTGCAGACACTGCGCGAGGCCGACGACCTCACCAGGATCACCTACGAGGCGTTCGAGGCCGCCCACCGCACCAGCAACACCCTGCACCTGGAGCTGTCGTTCGACGCGCTCACCGAGCAGCAGCAGAAGCTGGGCTACGCGACCGTCGTCGAGGCCTACGCCGAGGGCATCAGGATGGCCGAGCGCGACTTCGGCATGACCGGCCGGCTGATCGCGGCGGTGGACCGGAGCAGGAGCGGCGAGGAGGCCCTCGAGTGGGTGCGCACCGTGGTGGAGCACCCGCACGAGTACGTCGCCGGGATCGGCCTGGACAACCTGGAGACGGCGGGGCCGCCCGAGCGCTTCGCGGCGGCGTTCCGGCTGGCCGGCGAGGCGGGGCTGCGCCGCACCGCGCACTCCTCCGAGCACGCGCCCGTCGCGGTCAACACGGTCACCTGCCTGGACGTGCTCGGCTGCGACCGGATCGACCACGGCTACTTCGTCCTGGAGGACGACGAGGTGGTGGCGCGGGTCAGGGACGAGCAGGTGCCGTTCACCGTCATCTCCACCACGTCGCGGCGGTCGTGGCGGCCGTGGCGGCGGGCCTCGATCGCGGCGATGATCGAGGCCGGGCTGAACGTCATCCCCGCATCCGACGACCCGGGCATGTTCCCGACGTCGCTGGCCGAGGAGTACCGCATCCTGTCCGAGGACCTCGGCGTGCCGGACGAGCGGCTGCGGGCGATGGCGCTGGCCGGGGTGGAGGCCTGCTGGCTGCCCGAGCCCGAGAAGGCGGCGCTGCGCCGCCGCTTCGAAGCCGAGCTCGCCGCCGCCGGGTAAGGCCCCGGACGCGCCGCCCGCCCGGGCGGAACCCGGGCGGGCGGCGCGGCTCACGCACCGGACCCGCCCGCATCTGGCCCCGCGCCGATCGGTGAACCGGCCGGCACGGCCGCTGCGTACCTCGTCGTGATGACCGAGGAGGCGCGGACGTGAAGGTACGGGCGGCGATGGTGTCGGCGGCGCTGTGCGCGGGAGCCCTGGCGTCACCCGCACCCGCCATGGCCGACCCGTCGCCGGCCCAGGCCAGGGCCCGGCTGGTCAAGCTCAACGAGAAGGCGGATCAGCTCGTCGAGCGCTACAACCGGGCGACCGAGGCGTACCGGAAGGCCCGCGAGCGCTACCGGGCGCTCGACGCCGAGGCGGCCAGGGACGGCGCGCGGGCCGAGGAGCTGCGCGCGCAGCTCGCCGAGCTGGCGGCGCGCGACTACCGGCTCGGCTCGCCGCTCGGCTGGCAGCGCTTCATGGGCAAGGGCGACCCGGAGTCCGTACTCGGCGGCATGGCCGCTCTGGAGGCGCTCGCCCGCGACCGCGCCGCCCGGCTGCGCGCGTTCGAGGCCGCCACCGCGCGGCTGCGGGAGAAGCGCGACCGGGCCAGGGACGTGCTGGCCGAGGCGGAGAAGGCGCGCGACGCCGTGCGCCGGGAGCAGGCCGAGGTGGACAAGCTCGTCGATCAGCAGACCGCGCTGCTGGGCGGCTCGGCGCGTACAAGAAGGGGAATCCGCAGAGCACCGGCCGCCCGTACACCGGTCCGGCGTCGGGCAGCGCGCGGCGGGCGCTGGAGTTCGCGTTCGCGCAGATCGGCAAGCCCTACCGGTACGGCGGCACCGGGCCGGGCTCGTGGGACTGCTCGGGCCTGGTGCAGGCGGCCTGGCGGGCGGCCGGGGTGAACCTGCCGCGCACCACGTACACGCAGTGGGCCTGGGGCGCCTCCCGGCGGGTCCCGCTGGCCGCGGTGCAGCCCGGTGACCTGCTGTTCAGCAAAGGACTCGGGCACATGGGCATGTACGTCGGCGACGGCAAGATGATCCACGCCCCGCAGACCGGCGACGTCGTCAAGGTCGTCACGCTCGACGCGTACTGGCGTAACCGCCTCGTCGGCGCCGTACGCCCCTGACCTCGCGCGCTGTGAATTCCGCGAATCTTCCGGTCGCGCTCGGGTACGGCATGCTAATGATTCGTAAGCGCCCGCCACGACGGCGAGGCTCGCGGACGCCCGTCCCCCGCGGTGTCCGCGCACCGCGACGACGCGGTCTCTCCCCCGATCCACCGAAGGGTGTGAGCATCATCGAGACGCACGACGGAGGTCCTCGATGCCTTTCCTGACCCGGCTCGCCGACGTCGCCCGGCGCACCGGCCACCCGGTGACCGAGGTGCCCGGCTGGCGTGAGCGCGGTCACGGCCCCCAGCCGGAGGTGCAAGGCATCGTCTGCCATCACACGGCGGGGCCCGCGGGCGGCGGCGACTATCCCTCGCTCGCCGTCGTCCGCGACGGCCGGCCCGGTCTCGACGGGCCGCTGTCGCACTTCGGGCTCGGCCGTTCCGGCCACATCTACGTGATCGCGGCAGGCCGGTGCTGGCACAACGCGCCCTCCACGTCGGACTTCCACACCAACTCCCGCTCGCTGGGCATCGAGGCCGAGAACGACGGCTCGCAGCCCTGGCCCGCCGAGCAGCTGGACGCCTACCGGAAGCTGTGCGCGGAGCTGTGCCGCGAGTTCGGGCTGCCCGCCTCGCGGGTCAAGGCGCACCGCGAGGTCAACACCTCCAAGCCCGACCCGCACTCGATCGACATGGACGACTTCAGGGCGGCCGTCGCCGCCCTCATCGACGGCAGCCCCGCTCCCGGAGGCGGCGGGGCGGGGCCGTCCTGGACGGAGGACATCGTGAAGCAGCTGCCGCTGATCCGGCGCGGCGACGACAACGTCGACGTCAAGACCGTCAGGGGGTGCCTGTTCGCGCGCGGGCACGTCCCGCGCGCCGCCTACGCCGAGGTCGCCGACGGGCTCGAGGGCTGGCTGAACACCACCGTCTACGACGACCAGCTGGTGGAGCTGGTCCGGGAGTTCCAGCGGGCGGAGGGCCTGGACGCCGACGGCGCGGTGGGGCCGCAGACCTGGCCGCCGCTGCTGCGCATCTGACCGGGCGCCCTCCCCCGCCCCGCACGCGTCCGGCACCCGCCGCGGTGCCCGGTGCTCAGTGGCCGAGCAGCGTGGCGACCATGACGCGGCTGCCGTCACGGCCCTGCCGGGCCTCCCAGGCGAGCACCGGCCGCCCCTCGCCGTCCAGCGTCAGCGCCACGCGGTCGCCCGTGCCCTCCAGCCTGGTCACGGCGATCGTGGCGCAGCGCACGCCGGCGCATGAGGCCAGCGCGATCCGGTCGCGCTCCACGTCCCGGTAGGCGAGCACGGCCCGGCCCGGCCGGTCCAGCACCAGCACGGGCGGGCCGCCGGTGGCCTCCGACAGCCGCGCGGTGCTCCCGTCCGCGCAGTCGGGCGTGCGGCAGTCGAGCAGCGTGAGGGCGCCGTCCGTGCCCGCCTGGTAGGCGATCACCGGCCGCCCGTCCTCGCGCATCGCGAGCACGAGCCCTGACCCGGCCGGGCTCCGCAGGACGTCCCGTTCCCCGGCCGCCGAGCCGGGCACGGGCGTGCGCACCGTGGCCCGCGCGCAGGCCGCATCCTGGCAGGAGACCACGTGCACCGCGCCCGTGGTGGCGTCGAGCTGCGCGGCGACCGGCCGGCCGTCGGGGGCGACGCCGAGCGCGAACCCCTCCTCCTTGTGCAGGTACGACGGCAGCTGCAGCACCGCCGCCTGCCGGGTGACCGGCGTGGAGCAGGCCGGGCCGGCGCAGAAGCTGAACGCCACCGTCTGCTCACCCGGCCGGGCCGCGTCCGGCTCGCCGGCGTGCGCCAGCACCAGCCCGCCGCCGGGACGGGCGGCCACCGCGAGCGCGAGCTCGTGCGGCACCGACGGCAGCCGCCCGGTGCTGCGTTCCGGCGCGGTGCAGCTCCTCGCGTCGCACAGCAGCAGCTCGACCCGGGCGGTGCCGCCGGTGCCGCCGCCGGCCCAGGCCGCCATGAGCAGCCGGCCGTCGGGCATGGGGGCCGTGGTCAGGCTTCCCCAGCGGCCGGAGCCTTGCGGGCCCGCGTACACCGTGACGGTGTCGGTGCAGGCGGTGTCGGTGCAGGCCACCAGCGCCGGCGGGGCGGACCCCTTGTCCAGGAGGAGCAGCAGGCGGCCGTCGCCGGTGCGGTGGGCCACGAGCGGTCGCGCGCCGCTCTCTGCGGGGGCGGTGACGGGCCGCTGGTGGAGCCGGGGCCGGTCGAGCAGGTTCGCGGTCGCGGTCATCGTGTACAGGACGGCGGGCAGCAGGGCGGCGGCGAGCAGCCGGCGCAGCCACGGCTGCGCGGACGGTCCTGCGTCCGTACGGGAGGAGAGCTCCCGCAGGACGACGGTCTCCGGGAAGACCGCCGGGTCCTGCGGCCCGGCGTGCCGCCAGGCCAGGCGTTGCAGGTAGGCGCGGGTCACGACGCTCGCCTGGAACGGCGCCACGGTCACGGCGGCCGCGGCGGCGAGCGTGATCGCCGGCGGCGCGGGGACGGCGTCCAGGGCACGGACCGCGCCCCAGGCGGCCAGGCCCGGCACGAGCACCGCCCCGGTGAGCAGCGCGATCAGGTCCGGCCAGGTGCCCTCGGCGGCCAGCGCGTACGCCCGGCCGACCGCCTGGAGCGGCGTGCGCCGTTCCAGGATCAGCACCGGGACGGCGAGCACGAGCGGCGTGGCGGCCAGCGCAAGCCCGGCCAGCACGAACCAGGTGAGCGGGCTCCAGCGGACGGCCGCCTGCACGCCCGCCCCGGCCCCTGCCACCGCCGCCGCGCCGGCCAGCGTGATCACGGTGACCGCGAGCAGCCCGCGCCGGCGGCGCACCGCCGCTCCGAGCGCCGCCGCCGGTTCGATGTGCCGTCCCGTCTGGCGGGCGGCGGCCAGGAGCGTGGTGGCGCCCGACACCACCGCGTACGCCGCCACCGCCGCGACCCCGACGACCGCCGTCCAGACGGTCCGCCACGGCCCGGGATCCTCGGCGAACACCAGCTCGCCGTTGACCACCGCCAGCGACCCCGCCATCGGCAGGGCGGCCAGCGCGGCGAACCACGCCAGCGGCGCGAACACCACCAGGCTGGGCACCGCCAGCCGTCCCACGTCGACCCCTGCCGCGCGGGAAGCGGGCCACAGCACCCCGCCCCGCCGCAATCGCGTCACAAGTCGCACACTGTCCACGCCGCGACTGTCGCAGGCGGCACCGCCCGTGTCGGGCGAGTCACCGTAATCGGTCTGGATGAGTCTGGATGGGGGCAGAACTCGTTGCGCAGCGGCACCTTCTCGGCGGGCACCGCCAGGCGCAGGCCGGGCAGGCGGGTGATCAGCTCGCGCAGCCCGATCCTCGACGGCGATCTCGGTGATGCGCGACTCCAGGGCCCGCATGCGCCGCGCGGTGAACTGGCCGGTCAGCAGCCGGCGCAGGCGGGTGTGCGCGTACGGGCCTCGTCGAAGCCCGTGACCAGCCACGCCTGAGCGACGTGCACGAATCGCGCGGGAGCGCGGATGGCCCGTGGCCGGCACGGCCAGGCATGATCACGTCTTCGTGGCTGCCGAAGTCCCTGACGTGATCGCCGAGCCGGCCGCGGGCGATGCCGTCGCGCCGGTGCGGTGCAACGAGCCGGGCGGGCCGACGTTCCGGCCCGACGGCCTCCGTCAGGTCGCGGCCGCCCCGGCGGCTTCGGCGGGCTCGATCGGGAAGTTGTCGCGGAAGACGTTGTCCGGGTCGTAGCGGCGCTTGAGCTCCCGCAGCCGCCGCAGGTGACCCTCAGGGTAGGCCTCGTGCAGGCGCTCCGGGCGCTGGTCGGTCTCGAAGTTGATGTACAGGCCGGAGAAGTGCTCGATCATGGGGTCCCACTGCTCGGCCAGGCCGTGCTCGCTCTGGCCGAACGCGACCAGCTGGAAGTTGGCCGAGCGGCCCGCGTACGCGGTGGCGTCCGGCGGCACGTCGGCCGAGGCGCCGCCCATGCCCCGGATCTGGAAGAAGTACGTCTGACCGCTGCGCACCAGCTTCTCGGCCGCCGCCGCCAGCTCGGGCGTCAGGTGGTCGGCCAGCCCCGACCTGGCCACCGGCTCGCCCTGCCCCATCTGGGGGCCGTGCGGTCCCGCCATGATCGCGTAGTACGGCATCACCTGGATGCTGTAGTCCAGCAGCGGCGCCACGCCCGCGATGGGCTGCAGCCTGGAGACGATCGTGTCGGAGTCGGCCGAGTCCACCACGGCCGAGATCTGCCCGATGACCGGCTGTCCGGGCTGGGGCCGTCCGATGAGCAGGGTGCTGGTGACGTCGCGCGGCGCGGCCTCCACGGCGGCGCCCCAGCGTTCCAGCAGGCCCTTGGTGTCGCTGGCGTCCACGATGAACTGGGCGAACCCGACGTCGCCCACCTCGTCCACCTCGAACTCGAACGACGTCACGATGCCGAAGTTGGCGCCCGCGCCGCGCACGGCCCAGAACAGGTCGGCGTTCTCGTTCTCGTCGGCCCGCACCCGGCTGCCGTCGGCCAGCACCATCTCCACCGCCCGCAGGTGGTCGATGGTCAGGCCGTGCTCGCGGACGAACCAGCCGATGCCGCCGGCCGTCGCCAGACCGCCCACACCGACGCTGCCGTAGTCGCCGGAGCTGAGCGCCCAGCCGTGCGGGGCGAGCTCGGCGGCCACGTCGCCCCAGCGCGCGCCGGGCCCGATGCGGACGCGGCGGGTCTCCTTGTCGAGCACCTCGATGGTGTTCATGCGGGAGACGTCGATGACGATGCCGCCGCGGTTGGTCGAGCGGCCGCTGATGCCGTGGCCGCCGCTGCGGATCGACAGCTTCACCGGCTGCGTGCGGGCGTACCGCACCGCGTCGCTCACCTCCTCCGGCGTGCCGGGCCGCAGGACCAGGCCGGGGGCTCCGCCGCGCATGTACGTCGAGCGCACGCGGGCGTAGCCGGTGTCGCCGGGCTCGACGGCCTCGGCGGCCAGGGAGGCGGGGATGGCGTCGTAGTCGATGCCGGGGTGGCGCTTGCTGCGGACGAACGAGCTCTTCACCTGGGGGACCTGGTCCTTGCCCGCCGCGGCGCGCAGGGCGGGGGCGATGTCGCCGGCGAAGCGCCTGACCTCGCCGGGGTCGCCGGTGGCCAGCAGGATCGTGCCGACGCCCGCCTCCTCGATGAGCGGCAGGAGGTCGGAGGCCTGGGGCACGCCGGTGACCTGGACCACGCGGCGGATCTCGCGCGGGTCGCGCCCCGCCTCCTTGGCGGCCTCGTCGATGACGGCGTTCGCCTTCGTGAGCGCGGCCGGCAGATCGCGGAGCGACCGCCCACGTGCGTCGTCCGGGCCGGAGGCGAGGAGCCAGGCGTCGGCCTTGCGTGCGGCCAGGCGCAGCACCTCGGGGTCGGTGCCGCCCGCGATCCACAGCGGGATGTCGTGCGCGGGGGCGGGACCGCGTTCCGTGCCCGGCACCCGGTAGTGCTCGCCGTCGTGGCTCAGGGGCGAGCGCTCGGACGCCGACCAGATGCCGCGGATGATGTCGGCGGCCTCGCCGGTCGCCGGGCCCGCCGCGAGGGCCAGCTCGACGCGGCCGCCGGTGAGCAGGTCGAGGCTTGCCGCGGCGCGCCCGATCACCGTGGGGACGGTGCCGTACGCGGCGGCGGGAAGCACCGGCTCAGGGGCGGAGGCGGAGGCCCCGCCGGACCCGGCGGCCGGAGCGGGCGCGACGGCCGGCCGCGTGAGCGCGGCCAGCGTGACGCGGTCGGTGCGCCCGGCCACCCAGCTCAGCACCGTCCACGGGTCCAGGCCGGAGGGCCGGTCCTGGTCGTCCGGTGTCGCGGACCGGTCACGGTCGTCGGACGTGGCGGGGCGGTCGTGGACGGCGATCAGGTCGTATCCCAGCTCCTCACCGAGCCGGGCGAGTTCGGCGGCGCTGTCCCGGTCGGTGCCGGTGAGCAGCAGGCCGAGGCGGAGGGAGTGGCCGTACCGAGTGTTCACTTCGCACGCTCCCTCGACACGAGCTCGCGGACGGCGGGCGCGACCTGTTCGCCGAACGTCCTGATGGTGGCGGGGTCGTCGTTGGCCATCAGGATGTAGGTGGAGAAGCCGAACTGGAGCGTGAGGGTGGCCAGCTGCTCGGCCCACTGCTCGGGCGGTCCGGACAGCAGCCGGTCACTGGGGGTGGCGGTGAACCGGCCGCCGATGTTGAGCAGCCGCCGGACGTCCGTGGGCTTGCGCCCGGCCGCGATGGCGGCCTCGTCGATGGTGGCGTTCGACTCCTTGATCTGCTCCAGGCTCTGCATGTTCATCAGGGAGGGCAGCCATCCGTCGGCCTTGGTGCCGACGAGCCGGAGCATCTTCGGCTTGTACGCCCCCAGCCAGATGCCGATGTCGTGCGCCGGGGCGGGCCCGCGCTTGACTCCGTCGACCTTGTAGTACGTGCCGTCCACGCGGAACCGGGCCCGGTTGCCGGCGTCCCAGATGCCGCGGATGATGTCGATGGCCTCGCTCAACGCGTCCACGGCCTGGCCGGGGCTGAGCCGGCGGCCGCCCATGGCCTCGATCGCGTCCCAGAACCCGCCGGCGCCCATCCCCAGCTCGAACCGGCCACCGCTGAGCAGGTCCAGGCTCGCCGCGGCCTTGCCGAGCACGGCGGGCGGGCGCAGCGGCAGGTTGACCACGTTGCCGGACAGGTGCACGCGTTCGGTCACGGCGGCGACGTACGACAGCAGCGTCCACGTGTCGAGGAACGCCGACTGGTAGGGGTGGTCCTGGAAGGTGACCAGGTCGAGCCCGGCGGCCTCGGACTCCTGCGCGAGGGCGACGACCTCCTTCGGTGAGGCGTTCAAGGGAGTGATGAAGGTGCCGAACTTGAGGTCGTGGCCGTAGTCAGCCATGGTGCCCTCCTCCAAGATATGTTGTCAGTTAGACGATCTCAGCGCCAGACGAGTGGCACAACCACCGTTTGCGCGAGGACATTCCCCGCTTCCGGCACCAATTTGAGAAGGGCACGAAACGCCTGGTCAGCGGCCGTCCGACAGCATCTCGTCGGCCACCTGGCACGGATCCTTGGCCGGTTCGATGTCGCTCACGGCACAGGCCACCCGCTGCACCATGTCCTTGAACGCGGCCCGCTCCTCCGGCGACAGCGCGCCGAGCAGGTGGTCCTCGGCCTCGCTGACCCGGCGTTCGAGCTCCTTATAGACGCGCTCGCCCTTGTCGGTGGCCACGATGCGGCGCTGGCGCCGGTCGTTCGGGTTGAGCCGGCGTTCCACCAGCCCCGCCTCGACCAGGTCGTCCACGAGGTAGGTCAGCACGGTGCGGTCGATGCCGAGGTAGGAGGCCAGCGCGAGCTGAGTCGGATGCCGGCCGCTCACGACGGCGGCGAGCGTCTGATAACCACGCTGGCCATGGGGCAGGTCGCCGATCACCGTGACGACCGTGCTCTGGTAAGCGCGGAGCAGGACGCCGAGCGTCCAGCCGAAGGTGTGGTTCGCCACGGGTTCGTCAGTCATACCCGGATACTATCGGCCGCCGACTTTCGGTGGCGTAGATGTTCTGCCGGGCAACATGTCGCCGTGGAACACCGCCACGCCTTCGCTTCGCAAAACCCTGAAGCGTGAAATCTGCACTCTTCACCCCCGTTAACGTGACATCTCATGACGTACGGCCCCCACCACCCGCAGCCCTACCCGCCTCAGCCGCCCTATCCCCCGCAGGGCCCCGCTGCGCAGCCGGGCGCCCCCGCACAGGTGTGGCCGGCCGCACCACCGGGGTCCTCCGCACAGCCCTGGCCCGCCGCACCACCGGAGGCCTCCGCACAGCCCTGGCCCGCCACACCGCCGGGGGGCCATGCGGCACCGCCAGGGCCTGCCGCAGCGCCGGCTCCCGTGGTCATCGACGTGGGCGGCGACGCGAAGGTCAAGGCGATGATCGGCGGCGCGGTGGCGGGCGGGATCGGGCTCCTCGCCATCATCTCGGCGCTGACGGGGCAGACCACGGGCGGCTCGGGAACGGCGGTCGCCGTCGGCATCGTGGGGGCCGTCTTCCTGCTCATCGGCCTGCTGCCGGTCTTCACCTGGAAGAAGCTCACCCGGCCGCGCCGGCTCGTCTTCGACGCGACCGGCGTGCACTGGGACGATCCGCAAGGACGGCCGTGGGCGGCGGCCTGGCAGGAGCTGGCGGGCGTGGGCATCTCCCGCACGCAGCAGCGCCGCGTCAGGCTCGCCGACTACCTGTTCCGCAAGACGATGGTCCGGCTCGACCTGTTTCCGGCCGACTCCGGCTTCCGGCAGCGGCATCCGGAGATGGACCACCTGTGGGAGTTCCACACGGTCAAGAACGGCTACCGGCTGCCGCTCGGCTCGAACCCCAAGTACATCCCGGTCATCGAGCAGGCGATGCGGCAGTACCGCCCGGCCGCGTACTGGGGCATCAAGGACGAGGGATTCATGGTGGGCCTGGTCTGACCGTGTTGTAATGGTTGTGTGCATCTGAACCCTTACGGGGAGGACGCCGTGAAGCTCGCCGCGTCCCTCGCCAACGAGCGGCCCGGCACCCCCGCCGAGCTCGCCGACCGCTGCCGCGCCTTCGGCCTCGAGCTGGAGTCGCCGGTCACGGCGGAGGACGTGGAGCGGGTACACGCCGTGCTCGACGCATGGGAGCAGGTCGTGGACGCACCCGGCGAGCGGCGGCGCGCCGAGCTGGTCAACGGCATGCTGGCCGGATCCGCGGCCCACCCGCGCCTGACCGACCACGCCGGCAGCGGCTGGCACCTGCACTACCGCGACGACGACCAGCCGCCCGGCGCCGTACTGGCCGCGCTGATCTCCGTCGGCACCGCGCTGCACCTGGTCGGGCGGGGCATGCACCGGCTGCGGCGCTGCGCCGTCGCCGACTGCGCCACGATCTTCGCCGACACCTCGCGTACCGGACGGCAGCGCTACTGCTCGCAGCGCTGCGCCAACCGCGACGCCGTGCGCCGCCATCGCGCCGCCCGCGCGAGAGGCTGAAGACGACATCCACGGACAGGAACGCCCGAAAGGCCCGCTCACACAAGCCACCCGACCGGCCATCGACCGCGCGCGCCGCACCGGCCCGCCCAGCCGAGGTCCGCGCGCCGCACCAGCCCGCCAACACCATCCACTCGGCCGGTCATCGGCCGCGCGCGCCGCACCGGCCCGAGCCCGCCCGCGACCCACCAGGCGAACCGCCTGCCGAGGCGGCACCCGATGCCGGAAACGAGGACACTCGCCAGCGGCCGTGAACCATCAGTCGCCCGGTCACACCGGGCCACGCCCGCTGCCGCGCACCGGCCGATCGCCTGCCGGGACGTGCTGCCGTACCGGCCACGAGCAGCGGCGACCGCGCGGGCCCGCGCGAACGCGACAGCGGCCCACCCCGGGCGGCTGATCCTCATCGGACGTTAAGGTTCGCCCCTTACCCTGAGCGCTCGTGCTGATGCAGGAGGACGTGGAGACGGCGGCGCCCGAGCCGCGGCCCAGGCGGGTGTGGCGCAGGCGGCTGACGACCGGCCTGGCGGTGCTGTTCGCGACCGGCACGGCGGTGCGGCTCGGCGGGCTGGAGACGGGCGTCCTCCTGGTGCCGATGGCGGCGTTCACGCCGTACTTCGCGGTGATGGCGCTGGTCGTGCTGGGCGTCGCGGTCGCGCTCAGAAGCCGGGTCGCGGTGGCGATCATGGTGGTGGTCTGCGCCTGTCTCGCCTGGTGCGTGTTGCCGCGCGCGTTCGGCGACGACGCCGCCCCGGCGGGCGGGCGCCCGTTGCGGGTGCTGACCATCAACCTCAACGGCGGGCGGGGCGACGCGGCCGTGGTCACCGAACTCGTACGCCGCCTCAACGTGGACGTCCTCAGCCTCCAGGAGCTCACCTGGTCGTCCATGGTCCGCCTCAACGCGGCCGGCCTCAACGACCTGCTTCCGTATCACGTCAGCGTGCCCGACGTACGCGGCCCCCAGGGCAGCGGCATCTACTCCCGCCACCCGCTGCGCGAACGCAAGGGCCTGTTCCAGCCGGTCGGGCACCACATGCCGGTCGCGGAGGTATCGCTGCCCGGCGGCTCGCCCGTCGAAGTGGTCGTGGTGCACCCGGTGGCGCCCGTGCCGCGTACGGTCCCCGAATGGCACGCCGGCGTCGCCTCGCTGCCGCCCGCCCCCACGTCGGGGCCGCCCCGGATCCTGGCCGGCGACTTCAACGCCACCCTCGACCACGCCGTCTTCCGCGACCTCCTCGCCACCGGCTACACCGACGCCGCCGGCTCCACCGGCAACGGCCTGGTCCCGACCTGGCCCCACGGCCGGTCCCTGCCGCCGCTGGTCGCCATCGACCACGTACTGACCGACTCGCGCGCCGGGGCGGTCGCCACCCGGATCTTCGACATCCCAGGCTCCGACCACCGCGCCCTCTTCGCCGACCTCCGCGTCCGCCCCTGACCCGAGCACTTTTCACCGGCCCCCGCACACGCCCTGGCCCGAACACTCTCCGCCGATCCCGCGCACGCCTGACCCGAGCGCTCCATCGGTTTCGCGCACACACCTGACCCGAGCCAGCCCGCCAACCCCGCGCACGCCCTGACCCGTGCGTGCCCGCCGTCCCTTCGCGTATACACCCGCACCCGCAGCCGCAGCCGCGCACACGCCTGCGCGGTTCCACCCCACCCATGTGGTGATCGCCCGGTGATCGCACTCGTGGCGCTGTGTGCGCCCGCGCCCGCGTGCTCACGACCTCTGTCCGCATCCCGTGTCCGTACGCCTGCCGCACCCGCGCCCACGCCTGTAGCCCGGACCCACATCTGAAGCCCGGACTCCACGCCTGAAGCCCTGGCCTGCACCGGTGACCCGCGCCCATCCGCAGGCGCGTTCACGAGGCTTCGCGGTAGCCCGTCCCCCGGCGCCTGTGCTTACGGCCCGGCTCGCGTCTCCCCCGCAACCACGCTCGCACCTGCGGCGCTCCCGCCCCGCACGCACCCCACCTCCGTGGTCGCCCGGTGCCGCCCATGGTCACCCGCCCCCGCCCCGCCTGCGCTCACCGCCACGTCCCCGCTCCCCGCCCCGCCTGCGCTCACCGCCACATCCCCGCTCCCTGCTTCACTTCGCTTGTGGTCACCGCCGTGCCCCAGCGCCTCGTCCCACCCCTGTTCGCTGCGCAGGCCGCTCATGCCGGGGCCGTGCCCACGCGCCGCTCCGCGCGCCCACGTCCGTACCTGCGGACCCCCGCTCCCCCGGCGCGCGCCTGGCCCTGCCTGCGTCCGTGGACGTTCGCGGAGAGGCGAAATCAGCGCTCCTCCGCGCGGAACAAAAGCCGCACATTTCCTCCCTCCACCACAAATTCCTTCGACCCATTAATGGCACAATGTCGGCTTTTCTTGCAGCCTGACGTAAATAAAAGATCGCCTCGTCAATTTGTTTGAGCAGGATCGGGAATCTAGGGTCTACGTGTCGGCCGGCGCCTTTGTACCAAGCCGGGGGTGGGCGGGAATTGCCGGTTCTTTTTCGCAGAATGCGCGCGCGGACGCTTGCCGCCTGCGTGGTGCTCGGGTGGGTCGTCATCACGCTGGCGGCCGTTCTCGCGAGCGGCCCGCTGGGGGACGTCCGCGTCACGAGCGGCACGTCCATGCTCGCCAGGGGCGTCGAGTCGGCGCGCGTGCTCGACCTGGTGGCCGAGCAGTCCGGACGCACGGTGCCCACCCTGGTCGTCTACGAGCGCCCGGGCCCGCTGCGGCCGGACGATCTCGCTGCGGTGCGGCGCGACCTGCGGGAGTTCGCCCGTGTGCCCGACGTCGTGGGCACCTCGTCGGCGCCGCTGCCCAGCGCCGACCGGCGCGCGCTGCAGGTGACGGTGCTGCTGTCGGGCAAGCCCGGCGTCATGATCTCCCCGCTGGTCGAGCAGGTGCGCCGCATCGCGGCCGAGGCCAACCCGCCGGGGCTGGCCAGCCACGTCGCGGGCGCGGGTGGGGTGGCGGCCGACTACTCCGGCGCGTTCCTGCGGGTGGACGGCACGCTGCTGGCGCTGAGCATGGCCGTCGTGCTGCTGGTCCTGCTGGCCGTCTATCGCAGCCCGGTGCTGTGGCTGATCCCCATGCTGTCCGTGCTGGTCGCCTATCTCTGCTCGGCGGCGGCGATCTACGCGCTGGCCCGGTCCGGGCTGATCACGCTGCGGGCGGCCACGCCCGAGGTGTTCACGGTGCTGGTGTTCGGGGTGGCGACCGACTACGCGCTGCTGCTGATCGCCCGCTTCCGCGAGCGGCTGCGGGTCACCGCCGGCGAGACGGCGGCGCTGAAGGAGGCGATGGCGGGCGGCGTCCATACGGTCGTCGCCTCGGCGCTGACGGTGGCGGGCGGAGTCGGCTGCCTGGTGGCCGCCGACACCAACGCCCTGCGCTCGATCGGCGCGGCCGCCGCCATCGGCGTGCTCATCACGATGGCGGTCATGGTCACCCTGCTGCCCGCCCTCATGCTGCTCGGCGGCCGCCGCGCCTTCTGGCCGTCCGTGCCTCACCCAGGCTTCGGCGGCCCGGACGGTCCGGTCGCGCTCGGCGAGCCGCCAGGTGCCACACGAGGTCTCAGCCTCGCGCGTTTCCGCAGGCGGGGCGCGAGCGTGCATCCTCGCCGCGCGTGGCCGAGCACAGGCATGGCACCTGACCGGGTCCGGCCGGGGACGTGCGCGGGGCCTGGGCGGACGTGGGCGCGGGTGGCGGGGTTCGTGGGGCGGCGGGCCGCCGTGGCGTGGGCGGGATCGCTGGCCCTGCTTGCGGTGATGTGTCTGGGGCTGACCACCCTGGACGCGTCCGGCATCCCGCCGTCGGCGATGTTCACCACCCGCACGAGCTCGGTGGAGGGCGACCAGGCGCTGCGGCGGCACTATCCGGCCAGCGCGCCCGTCGTGGTGCTGGCCAGGCAAGGCTCGGCCGCCGCCGTCGCACGGGCCGTCCGTGGAGCAGAGGGAGTGGTGTCGGTACGCAAGGGGCCCGCCGCGCCCTGGCGGGTCTACGACGTGGTGCTGGCCGCCGAGCCGAACACGCCGTACGCCGAGCGCCTGGTGGAGGGTCTGCGGGCTGCCGTACGCGCGGCGGCCGGGGACGCGGCGCTGGTCGGCGGGGTCACCGGCGAGCTGCTCGACGCCAAGAACGCCGCACTCGCCGACGCCCGCCTCGTCGTGCCGCTGATCCTGCTGGTCGTCGGCCTGATCCTGGTCGTGCTGCTGCGCTCGCTGGTGGCGCCGCTGCTGCTGATGGGCACGGTGGTGCTGTCGTTCGCGGCCACGCTGGGGGTGTGCTCGGCGCTGTTCACGCAGGTGCTGGACCATCCCGTGATGGACGTGTCGTTCGCTCTGTACGCTTTCGTGTTCCTGGTCGCGTTCGGCGTCGACTACAACATCTTCCTGATGGCCCGCGTACGCGAGGAGACCGCGCGCCTCGGTACCCGCCAGGCGACCCTGCACGCGCTGCGCGCGACCGGCGGGGTGATCACGGCGGCCGGGGTCGTGCTGGCCGCGGCCTTCTCCGTGCTGACCGTGCTGCCGCTGGTGCCGGTGGTCCAGCTCGGGCTGCTGGTGGCGGTCGGGGTCGTGATCGACACCGTGCTCGTCCGCTCGTTCCTGGTGCCGGCGCTGGCCTGCCACCTGGGCCCGCACTTCTGGTGGCCGGCCCGCGAACCTCACCCGGCGCCCGTCCTCCGCCCGGCTCACGAGCCCGCCTACGCCGCCTCCGCGAGGTGACCCGGCCTCGCCCACCGCCCCTGTCCCACCTGCGTGTTCACACTGCGGCCGGAAGGAGCGCACATCCACGCTGCGCCAGGAAGGGATGCACGTCCACACTGCGGCCGGAAGGAGTGCACGTTCACGCTGCGGCCGGGGCGGGTGCAGCGGCCGTGGACGCGCCGCGCGGCCGGGCGCCGTCTCCCCGGACCTTCGCGCCCTCTACCAGGTGGGCGGCAGGCAGGCGGACGCCTTCTACCGGGACCGGTGGAGCCATGACAAGGTGGTCCGCTCCAGGCACGGCCGGAGCGGGTCCACAGGGGCGGGATTCGGCGCGCGACCTACGCGGTGCAGTGCTCGCGGCCTCGGCGCGAGGCCGGGTGTCATCCGAAGCGGGGCTGGTCTCTCAGGCGTCTTGGGAGTCAGGGTTTTCTGCTTGCGGAGCGTCCCGACCCGGCGCCTTTACATTGTAGATCTCTGGGCAGGGCGTCCGGCTAGCAGCCAGAGGAAGGCGGCCGCCCCGAAGCCCTCCGCCGCTGACACGCGCGCTGGCATGCCGAGCAGCCGGAACAGGGCCGGCCCGTTCCCGGACCCAACAGGACCTCACGCCGAAGCCCAGAGCGGGGCCGTCGAGGGGGTGGCTCGCTAGCGGCGGCCGTACTTCTTGTGCACCGCCTGCTTGCTCACCCCGATCGCGTCGGCGATCTGCGACCAGGCCAGCCCCGCCACCCTGGCGCGCCGCACCTGGACCGCCTCCAGCCGCTCGATCTCGCGCCGCAGCGCGCTCGTGGCGTGCAGCGCCAGCAGCGGATCGTCGTCCTGTGCCTGCCTCATGAGGTCCGCCAGGTCGTTCGTCATGCACTAAAGGTAATCCAGCAGCAGTGCGTTGATCTCATCGGGACGTTCGAGCGCCGGCAGATGCCCGGCCCACTCCAGCTCGAGCAGCCGCGCCTGGGGAAGTTCGGCGGCGAGGCGGCGGGCGCTCTGGCGGAAGTACGGCAGATCGTGCCCGCCGGACACCACCAGGGCGGCCACGTCGATCTCGGCCGGGGCGATCTCGTTCTCGACCTGCTCGGGCTCGGGGTCGGCGGCGAGCTGCGCCTCGAACGCGTGCCGCTGCATCGCCACCAGCCTGTCCCACGCCGCCTGGTCCGCGCCGGGCCCGAGGAGGATGCGGGCGTTCAGCTCCGCGGCGCCCTGCACGTCGCCCTGCTCCAGCAGGCGTCCTTCCTCTTCCCAGTACGCCCGCAGGTCGGGCGTCGGCTCCAGCGTGCCCAGCGGGTTGAGCAGCACCAGCCGCCCCGCGAGCCCGGCGGCGGCCAGCTCCAGGGCGACCCGGCCGCCGCCCGACGACCCCACCAGCGCCGCCCTGCTGACGCCGAGCGCGGCCAGCACCTTGGCGACGTCACCCGCGTCGCTGTACGGCTCCCCCGCCTCGTACGGGCTGCGGCCGTAGCCGCGGAAGTCTACTTTGATCACCCGGAACCGGTCCGCCAGCACCTCCCACTGGGCGTCCCACATGCCGGAGTCGGCCGCGGTCGCGTGCAGCAGCACCACCGGCTCGCCCGCGCCGCGCTCGTCGTACCAGATCGTCACCGTGCCTCCACCGCCATCCGCACACCGAGTCCGATCAGCACCAGGCCGGAGATCTGTTCGAGCCGCCGCTTGACGGCCGGGCGGCCCAGCCACTGCTTCGCCAGGTTGACGGCCCAGATGAGCAGCACGTACCAGGCGATGTCCACCAGCGTCCACACCACGGCCAGCGTGGCGAGGGTGAGCGGCACGTCCTGCCCGGCCGGGACGAACTGCGGCAGGAACGACATCGCGAACACGGCCGCCTTCGGGTTCGCCAGGCACGTGCCGAGGCCCGCCAGGTAGGCCCCGCGATGGCTCGTCACCGCCTCCCCTTCGGGGGCGGTGAGAGGAGCCGGTTTTCTCGCCTGCCACAGCGCCTGCGCGCCCATGACCACCAGCACGGCCGCGCCCGTCACGCGCATCACGTCGTAGGCCAGCTGCGAGGCCACGACCAGGGCGGACAGCCCGAACGCCGCCGCCAGGCCCCACAGCAGGATCCCGGTCTCGTTGCCCAGCGTGGCGGCCAGGCCGGAGCCGCGGCCGGCGCGGAGGGTCTGGCGCATGATGATCGCCGTGCTCACTCCGGGCGCCATGGCCACCAGGACGCACGCGCCCACGAAAGCGAGAAGGTACATGCCGGGGATGTTGGCAGATGGCGGGCACGGGTGTCGCCTGGTTTTCCGCCCGGCCCGCCGACCCACCGACCGGGCACCACGCCGAGAGCCGGTCCACCGACCGGGCACCACGCCGAGAGCCGGTCCACCGACCGGGCACCACGCCGAGAGCCGGTCCACCGACCGGGCACCAGGCCGAGAGCCGGTCCGCCGACCTGCTGGCCGGGCGCCAGGCCCGGAGCAGGTCGGCCGATCCGGCAGCAGCCGGGACGCCGGTCCAGGAGCCGAAGGCGGAAGTCGGGGTCAGGCTCTCCGATCCGGCGGCCCGGGTCATCGGGCCCGGTGCCTCCGAGGCGGAGGGCCGCTCATGGTGGGGCGGGGTCAGCAGTACAGCTTGGCCAGGTCGGCGGCCGCCTCGGCCATCATCGCGCGCAGCTCCGGCGGGCCGATGACCTCGACGTCGGTGCCCATGCGCAGCAGCTGCCAGCGCGCGTACGTGAGCGACTCGACCGGCAAGGTGAGCGTGACCCAGCCTTCCGGGTCGGGCGGGTCGGCGGCGGCCAGCGCGGCGGCGACCACGTCCGCGCCCATCGTGTACGCCAGCAGGTCGCCCCGCCCGGGAGCGAGCCTGATGACCGCCTCCGCGGTGTACAACCGCGCGCGGAACTCCTTGGCGTACTCCGCCCAGAAGGTGGCCAGATCGAAGTCCTCCGGCCGGGTGAAGTGTCCCGGCAGCGTCTCCAGTGTGAGGATGCGCGCCACCCGGTACGTGCGCGGCGAGGCGCCGGGCGGGGCGGCCACGAGGTACCAGGAGCCGCCCTTGAGCACCAGCCCGTACGGGTGGATCACCCGGTCCACCACCTGCTTGCCCCACCGCCGGTAGGTCATATGGAGCGGCCGCTGGCCCCACACGGCCTCGGCCACCTCGGTCAGGTGCGGCACGTCGTCGGCGGAGCGGTACCAGCTGGGCACGTCCAGCAGGAACCGCTCGCGCATGCGGGCGGCCTGGGTGCGCGGCTCGGGCGGCAGCGCGGCCAGCAGTTTCAGCTCGGCGTTGGCGACGACCTCGGTCAGGCCGAGCTCGGCGGCGGGTCCCGGCAGCCCGGCGAGGAAGAGCGAGGACGCCTCCTCGGCGGTCAGGCCGTTGAGCCTGGTGCGGTAGCCGTCGAGCAGCTGATATCCGCCGGCGGGTCCGCGGTCGGCGTAGACCGGCACGCCGGCCGCCGACAGGGCCTCGATGTCGCGGTAGACGGTGCGTACGGACACCTCCAGCTCGGCCGCGATCTCGGGCGCGGTCATGCGCCCCCGCGTCTGCAGGAGCAGCAGCAGAGACAGCAGGCGGCTGGCGCGCATGCCGGCCATTCTATTTCCGGCGGCTCACCCCTGATCTGGACGAAAAGGCGGGCTTTCCGCGGCCGGACGGGCCGGGGATCAGCCGAACTGCTGCCACCCCAGCCTGAACACCATCGCCACGACCACGCACAACAGCACGATCCGCACGAACGCCGCTCCCCGCTTGAGCGCCATCCGCGCCCCCACCTGGGCCCCGCCGATGTTGCAGACCGCCATGAAAAGGCCGAGCAGCCACTGCACGTGCCCCTCGACCGCGAACACGGCCAGCGCGCCGACGTTCGTGCCGATGTTGATGATCTTCGCGGAGGCGGACGCGGAGACGAAGTCGAGCCCGAGGATCGTGGTGAAGGCGATGATGAGGAACGTCCCGGTCCCCGGCCCCATGATCCCGTCGTAGAAGGCGATGCCGAGGCCCGCCGTCGCGACGGCCGCCGCCACCCGGGCCCTGGTGCGCAGGCGCGGCTCGGGCAGCGCCCCCATGCTCGGCCGCAGCGTCACGAACGCGGCCACGGCGAGCAGCACCACCATCACGGCGGGCCGCAGCACGTCGGCGGAGATGGACGCGGCCGCCCACGCGCCGAGTCCGGCGCTCACCACGGCCATGGCCGCGCCCGGGATCGCGACCTCGCGGTCGAGCTTGCTGGAGCGCGCGTACGCGACGGCGGCGGAGGTGGTGCCGAACACCGACGACAGCTTGTTGGTGGCCATCGCCTCGACCGTCGGCATGCCGGTCATGAGAATGGCGGGAAGCTGCAGCAGCCCGCCGCCTCCGACGACGGCGTCGACCCATCCGGCTGCGGCCGCCGCGGTCAGCAACACCAGGACCTGCTCCAGCGGCACGCGCCATTCCCCCGATTCCCCAAGAAACGCCAAGAGTGTACAAGCCGGGCTTGCGGCACTTCGCCACCGCCTCCCCGGCGAGCACTTCTGACGGCCCTCGTCTGGAGCGGAACGCGAAGCGGGGCCGCGGCAGGACCCCGTTCCCGGCGCGTTTCAGATGGTGAGGCGGCCGGCGCTCGCCTGACCCGGGTCCCTCCCCCGGCCGGTCTCAGTGGCCGGCTCGCGCCGTGACGCGCACGCCGGTCGCGACGACGGCCAGGCAGACGAGCGCCGCGCAGGCCACCGCGGCCAGCATCACCGGGTACGTCAGCCACGCCGACAATCCGGCCAGCAGGGCAGGCAGCAGGAATCCCGCGTACGCGAGCATGTAGTAGATCCCCGTGAGGCCGGCCAGGTCGTCCGCGCCCGCCATGCGCTGGATCTCCAGCAGCCCGGACACGACCGCGATCCCGTACCCGGCACCCAGCACGGCGGCGGCAGCGGCGGCCAGCCACGGCGACAGCACCACCGCGCCCGCCACGCACAGCGCCGCCCCGGCGAGCATCACGACCATGGCCGCCACGGGTGCGCGCCCGCCGCGCAGCCTCTTGGCCGCCGGCTGGACGGCCACGCCCATGCCGAGCATCAGCACGGTCAGGCCGGTGGCGTACGCCAGGCCCCACTCCCCCACGCGGGTGTCCACGAGCTGCGGCATGACCGCGTACGCGAGCCCGGCCGCCCCGAACACCCACGGCGCCATCGGCAGCACCACCAGCCGGAACCGCCGCCGCGCCGGGGCGGGCACCCGCAGGTCGTCGAGCAGCGAGGCGAGCACTCCCCTGCCGTCCGGGTGCGGGCCCGGCGTGCGGGTCTCGGGCACGCGCAGCAGCAGCACGGGGACGGCCGCGGTGAGCAGCAGGTGCACGACGTACGGGCTGACCATGGGCCACGGGCCCCACTGGGCCAGCGCGCCCGCCACCCCGGCCCCCAGCGCGAACCCGGCCGTCTGGCAGAGCGAGGCGCGCCGGGCGGGCAGCGCGGCGTCCTCACCGGAGGCCAGCTCCTTGACCCAGCTGCTGCCGACCGCCATCGCGATGCCGACCGCGACGCCGGTGATCAGGCGGCCCGCGTAGATCGCCCACGGGCTCTGGCCGCTGAAGCACAGCACCAGGCTGGCCAGCGCGGACGCGGCGGTCCCCGCCACCATGACGGGACGCCGGCCGCGCCGGTCGGAGACGGGACCGGCCAGGAGCAGGCCGGGGACGAGGCCGACGACGTACGCGCCGAGGAAGGCGTCCACGTCGAGCATCGAGTAGCCGCCGAGGCGGCGGTACATGAGCAGCAGCGGCGTGAACTGGTTGCCGCCCCACCCGCACAGGAGCATCGCCACCGCGACGACCCTCCAGGACGGCCTGCGGGGTGCGGACGGTCTCGCCGTCGCGGCGGCCTGCCGTGTTTCGAGCATGGCGATACGCACTTTCGGTGTCGGTCGGGTACGAACGTGAGCGCCCCGGCCGAGCCGGCTCAGCCGAGGAGGCGGAGGTCAGTGAAGGTCGCCGTGCGTGGCCGTCAGGTGGGCGTGGAGCGCCCGCCCGAAAGCCGTGGCATCGCCGGCCCGCAGGTGATCGAGAAGCGTCTCGTGCTCGCCGGTGAGCAGTGGCAGCCGTTCGGGACGCAGCCGCAGCGCCGAGATGCTCATGCGGCGCTGCCGGTCGCCGAGGGTGGCGTAGAAGCGGGCGGCCAGGCGGTTGCCCGACGCCTCGACGATGGACCGGTGGAACGCCTCGTCCGCCTCGGCGTACCTGCCGACGTCGCCCGCCGCCGCCAGCTCCCGCTGACGGGCCAGCAGGTCGCGCATGCGCTGGTCGTGCTCGCCGGGCAGGCCGGTGCGGGCGATGCGCTCGGCGGCGGAACGTTCCAGCGCGAGCCGCAGCTCCAGCACGTCGGCCGCCTCCCCGGGCGGCACCGGCACGACGACCGCGCCGCGCTTCGGGTGCAGCGCCAGCAGCTCCTCCGACTCGAGGCGCAGGAACGCCTCGCGCACCGGAGTCCTGCTCACCTGGACGCGCTCGGCGATCTCGCCCTCGCTGATGAGGGTGCCGCCGGGCAGCTCGCCGGAGAGGATGAGCTCCTTGGTGACGGCGTACGCGGTCTGAGCAGCGGACGGACGCTTGGCGTTCTCGGGCATGCCGTCAGGATATCAGGCATGAATACAAGCTTGTATCTATGTTGTGTCCATGATGTTGCGGTCCATGGGATGGCGTGCGGCCGGGCCATTGCGGCCATGATCCGGCCGCAATCCCTGCGAGAGTGGGCCTGACGCGCCACCCATCTCGCACCTCGAAGGATGCTCATGGTCGTTCTCAGCACGCGGGCGCTCAACCGCGCCACGCTGGCCCGGCAGTCGCTGCTCGAACGCTCCGCCGTCCCGGCTCTGGACGCGGTCGCGCACCTGTGCGGGTTGCAGGCGCAGGAGCCGCAGGAGCCGTACGCGGGGTTGTGGTCACGCCTTGCGGCGTTCGACCCCGCGGAGCTGTCGGGCCTGCTGACCGGACGGCACGTCGTACGGATGCCTCTCATGCGCAGGACCGTGCACCTCGTGACCGCCCGCGACGCGCTCGCCTGGCGGGCCCGCCATGACGCGATGCTGCGGCAGAAGGTGCTCGCCGTGTACCGGCGCGAGCTGGACGGCATCGACCTGGAGGAGCTGCGGGCCGAGATCGAGGCGATCATGGGCGACGGCGTGCCCCGGTCGATGGGCGAGATGGGCAGGATGCTGGCGCAGCGCCGGCCGGGCGCGGACGCGCGGGCGCTGGGCGAGCTGGCGATTGCCGCGCTGGTCCCGGCGGTGCAGCTGCCGCCGCGCGGGGTGTGGCGGGCGAGGGCAGGGGCGCGCTACGCCACGCTGGAGTCCTGGCTCGGCCGCAAGGCCGAACCCCTGCCCGCCGACGGCTCCGATCCCGCGGGCCGTGAGCTCGTACGCCGCTATCTCGCCGCCTACGGACCCGCCGCCACCGCCGACCTGCGGGCCTGGGCCGGCCTGGCGGGGCTGCCCGCCGCGGTGGCGGCCGTGCGGGACGAGCTGGTCACGTTCCGGGACGAGCGGGGCCGGGTGCTGCTCGACCTGCCGGACGCGCCGCGCCCCGACCCTGACACGCCCGCCCCCGTACGCTTCCTGCCGGCCTTCGACAACGCGATACTCGGCTACCACGACCGCACCCGGATCATCGACGACGAGCACCGGAGCCTGTCGGTGGCGGGGGCCCGCGTCGTCCTGGTGGACGGCCGGGTGTCGGCCACCTGGACCGTCGAGCCCGGCCCTTCCGGCGCGGTCGTCATCGCCCCGCTACGGGACCTCACCCGCGCCGAGCGGGGCGAGCTGGTCGAGGAGGGGCGGGCGCTGGCGGCGTTCCTGTCGGACGGCGAGACCTCCGAGGCGCGCATCGCGTGACCACGTCATGTGCCGCGTCCGGCACCCGGCATCCGCCGGTGTCCCGGCGTGCGGCGCCGCGCCTCCCGTCGTGCGAGGTCCCGCCCCGGCCCGACGGCACGCACCATGGGCGCACAATAGGCAGAGCATCCACCCGGCCGGGCTGAGCACGTCCTGACCGCCCCGCTACCATCTCGGATGGACATGGACGAAACGGGGCGGAAGGCGCGGGTGACGGGATGACGTCCCTGCACGTCTTCGACATGGACGGCACGCTGCTCACCGGCTCCTCGGCCAGCCTGCAGATCGCCCGGCGGCTCGGCACGTACGACGAACTCGTGGCACTGGAGGCCCGCTTCGCGGCCGGCGAGATCGACACGCGGGGCTTCGCCGCCGCCATCCACGAGCTGTGGCGCGAGCTGACGGAGACGGCCGTGGCGGAGGCGTTCGCGGCCGGCCCGTGGCTGCACGGCATCGAGCAGGTCTGCCGCGACATCCGCGAGCGCGGCGAGCACTGCGCGGTCATCACCATGTCGCCGGACTTCTTCGCCCGGCACCTGCTCGACCTGGGCTTCGACGAGGTGGTGGCGTCGCGGTTCCCGGCGCCGCCGTTCGCCGAACCGCTGGATCCCGAGGCCATCCTCACCCCGGCCGACAAGGTCGGGATCGCCGAGCGGCTGCGGCGGCGGTACGGGCTGCCGCACGAGCGGCTGGTCGCGTACGGGGACTCGATGTCGGACGCGCCGCTGTTCCGGCGGCTGTCCAACACGGTCGCGGTCAACGCCGACCACCACCTCGCCGACCTGGCCGCCCTCAGCTACCGGGGCGGCGACCTGACGGAGGCGTACGCGCTGGGCCGGTCCCTGCTCGACTGACCGCGCCGGCGGTGGCACCCGCCCGGGGCCCTTGACACGCTGCGCCGCCCGGACAGAAGCTCACTATCAGAACATCGTTCTAGAAGTGCGGGAGCCGGCCGTGGGCGAGCTGGACGGACGGGTCGCGATCGTGACCGGAGCCAGCAGAGGCATCGGCGCCGCGATCGCCGAGGCCTTCGGCGCGGCGGGCGCGCGGATCGCGGCCACCGCCAGAACGCTGGAGGACGGCACCAACCGGCTGCCGGGCACGCTGCGCGACACCGTCAGCCGCATCCGCGACGCGGGCGGCACCGCGGAGGCGTTCGCCGCCGACCTGTCGGTCCCCGGCGACAGGACCCGCCTGGTGTCGCAGGTCCTCGACCGCTACGGGCAGGTGGACATCCTCGTCAACAACGCCGCCGTCACCTACTTCACGCCCGTCGCCGACTTCAGCCCGCGCCGCATGGCCCTCATGTTCGAGGTCCAGGTGAACGCGCCGACGCACCTCGCCCAGCTCGTCATCCCCGGCATGCGGGAACGCGGCCAGGGCTGGATACTCAACATCTCGTCGGTGGCCGCCCGCCACCCGTCCGTCCCGCCGGACCGCCTCGCCGGCCTGGGCGCCACCGTGTACGGCATGTGCAAGGCCGCACTGGAACGCCTCACCACGGGCCTCGCCGCCGAGCTCTACGCCGACAACATCGCCGTCAACTCCCTCGCCCCCACCCAGGTCGTCCCCACGCCCGGCACCCTCTTCCACGGCCTGACCACCGAGAACGACCCGAACGCCGAACCCCCGGAGGTCATGGCCGCCGCCGCGCTCGCGCTCTGCCGCGAGCCGGCCGGCAAGGTGACCGGCCGCATCGCATGCTCCCAGGATCCCCTCCCCTGAGCCGGGCGCCACGGATGCCTGGCGCCGCGGATAGCGCCCCCGATCACGCGCGCCCGTGATCCGTGAGGAGTCGCGGCAGCACCGGCGCACCACTGCCGCGACTAGGCCTCGCTTGCGTCCGCCTTTTTCCGGCCACTTTCCGTTTTGCGCTTGCGTGCCTGCAGCGGATCCTCTGCGAGCTGCTTGAACGTAGCGAGCACGCCAGGCCGTGGTGGTTTTTTTTCGCTGGCTTCAAGAGCCTTTCGACCAGCCAGACGCGCTCCCCCCTTCGTCTCCTCCGTGACGAACTCGGCGATCTGCGCATGCAGATGCATTTGGAACTTACCGGATTCGATGATCTTGACGAGGAGTCTCCCCAGCTCCTCCGCCTCCTGGCTTGACGCCGGTTTCTGCTCAGGCCGGTTGATCTGAGCAACGTCCGCCGATAGCCGATCGAGCCTCTGCTCCACCGCGGCTCTCATCATGTCCAGCCGCTCAGCGACTTCCTTCGAGGTGCGCCCCGTCTCCGTGAGCGCTTCCTCGACCATTCGTAGGGCTTCCTCGATTCGCCTTCTCCCCCCGAACACCCTGCATGTCCGCTTCTGCGGCTCGTCTGAACTTGCTGCGTGCGCGCTCATGCATCCCTCGCCTGGATGTATGCATGGTCCGACACCAGGAAGGTATGAATCCGGAGATTGATCGACCAGGCACACTTCAGTGACAGCCAGGGATCTTCCACTCACTTTCCGGTGAAGTCCATCCAGGTCACAGCGCACAAGTGGTTACAGCACCCCCTTACATCCCTCTTGCCGAGATATCACGTTCCATGATCTGGACTGCGCATTCACTGATGCGCGGGAGATCAACGCCGCACACGGCACATCTCCAGTATCTCCAGCACCGGCAGATCCTTGGATTTCAGCGATAACAGCCGGGCCGAACCGAGCGGCTCCAATGTGTCGGGGCCGCCTGCTTATATGGCACTCGCACTTCCCGACAAAGGACTGAAGGAGGAGAGCCATGGCGGATCGGTATTATCGGCGCGGCCATTGGGTGAATAAACCGCGCCGCAAATCCAAGAAGAAGGCCGGGTGGCTGATGGCGGCCGTTGCGGCCGTGGTGGCCTGGTTCGCGGTGCAGGGGGTCAAGGCCGCGCCGCCAGAGCCGGTTCAACCCGCACCCCCAGCGCCGGCCGCTCCCGCCGGCGACGCACCGGCCGGGGTCACGGCTCCGTGAGCGGCAAGACATGGGCCTGGCTGCGCTCACGCGTTCGTCCGCGGCGGCCCGCCACGCCGGGTGAATGGGCGGCGGCGGCAGCGGCTGCCGTGTTCACCCTTCTTCTCCTGATCGAGGCCCTGAGGGCTCTGGTGGAGCTGGTGCTCGCCCACTGGTACCTGACCGCGCCGGCGATTCTGGCTCCTGCGGTCGTCGTGGCCGTGTGGTGGCGCCGGAAGACGGCCATACGGCGTCGCCGCGCGGAACGCCTCGCTCATCTGCGGCTCGACCTGACCACGGACATCGACAGGATGGACGCCACGGCCTTCGAGTACGCCGTCCGCGATCTCATGATCCGCGACGGATTCGACGCCGAACGCGTGGGCGGAGCAGGCGACCGGGCGGCGGACGTGATCGGCCACGGCGCTGACGGCCGGGTGATCGTGGTGCAGTGCAAGCACACGGTCACCCGGGCGAAGGTGGGCGCCCGGGTCATCTATCAGGTCAACGGCACCGCCGAACACGCTCACGGCGCCGATGACGCCATCGTCGTCACCAACGGCGGCTTCACCAGCGACGCCATCCGTTATGCCGCGCAGGTGGGCATCTACCTGATCGACCGAAGCGCCCTGCGCGCGTGGGCCCAGGAGGGCGTGGCGCTTCATGAGCTGCTCAAGATGCCGACCGGCCAGGGCCGATGGCGCAGAGGACGCGGGCGGCTCCGCCGGCATCGGCGCCGGGTCGCGGGCGGGGGCGGGACCGCGCGCTCGAAGGTCACGCATGATGCGGGCCGCTCGCGGCCGATGAACGAGCACTGGCCGGCCGTCTGAGCCGCCGGAGCGCTGCATCAGCACAGCGAGCCGTCAGGGCACCCCACCCGCACAGCGGACCGGCGGAGCACTCCATCCGCGCAACGGGCCGCCAGAGCGCTTCATCAGCACAGCCGGGGCATCGGTGCGCTTCATCCGGGCAGCGAGCCGAGGTTCCGGCCGCCTTCTACCTGGATGTGCAGGCGTGATGTACCGTCCCCCGCCGACGCCTTTACAATGTAGATCACATCCCTGTCATCGCCGCCCGCCACGGTGGCGAACAGCCGCCCGGACGGCGATTTCCGGCACTCTGCGCGTGAGCGCCTCCGCTTCGAGGTGGAGGCGCGCGACGCGGACGATGGCTCGCGACCGGAACCGGAATACCCGCTCTGCGCAGGATCGGTGCCTTCCCGGGCGCCGGCGTGCCGGTGGCCGGGGCGCCGTTTCGTCTCTCGCGCCGCGAAGGGCGGCGCCGCTCTGTCCCGAGGCCCGGCCGGGGAGGTGGATCGGGGGTGTCCGCTCGGCAGGAACGGTGCGGGTGGAAGGTGGCGCGTCTTCGGCTCCGGGGCCGCCCTTCGCGTCCCCCGCACCCGCCGTGCGCGCTCAGGCCGGTTCCGCGACGCGGCGTCCCGTTGCGAGGACCACGATGCCGCCGATGACGGCCAGGGCGATCAGGGCGATACCGAAGGTGGTCGCGCCGTTCGCCAGGCCGATGGCGTCGCTGAGGTAGCCGGTGGCGACGGGGAGGGTGCCGGCCGGAAGGTAGCCGCCGACGTTGAACGCCGCGTTGGCCTCGGCCAGCCGTTCGGGCGGGACGCTGGCGTTCAGCAGGGACAGCCCGCCGAGCTGGCCCAGACCCTGACCGGCTCCGGCCAGCAGCGCGGCGGCGAGCAGCGCCGGGACGTTCGAGGTGTGCACGGCGGCGATCAGGGCGGCCATGCTCGCGACGATGGCCGTGGCCCCGGTGATGAGGATGGCGCGGCGGCCCAGCCGCTGCACGACGAACTGGACTCCGGTCGCGGCCAGGAACATCGCGCAGGCGATGGCTCCGGCGACGACGCGGCTGGTGGTGTTCAGCAGGCCCGACAGCAGCGAGGGGCCGAGCGACAGCACGAACGAGGTGGCGGTGATGCCGGGAGCGAACACGGCGAGGCCGAGGGCGAGCCGCAGGCCGTTGCCTTGAGGCACGCGCGGCAGCCGCACCCAGGAGCCGCCGGCGGGGGTGCCGGCGGAGCGGTGGAGGGGCATGCGAGCGATGGCGACGGCGGCGGTCACCAGCAGGGCCGCCTCGACGGCGAAGACGGTGACGGTCGGCGCGGGCAGGGTCTCCGACAGGATGCCGGCGAGCAGCGGGCCGAGCCCGGCGCCGAAGACCATGGCGCAGGAGGCGAGCAGCGCGCCGAGCCGGGCGCGGGCCTTCCCTGCGACGTCGCTGACCGCCGCCATCCCGGCCGAGACCACGGCGCCGACGGCGATGCCGGTGAACAGGCGGGCGACGATCAGCGCGGCCACGTTCTGCGCCGTCGCGAAGATCGCGCATGCGGCGAGCGCGAGACCGAGCGCGGGCAGCAGCACGCGCTTGCGGCCCAGCCGGTCGGCGGCCACGCCGGAGACGAGCAGCGAGCCGAGCAGGCCGACGATGTAGAACGCGAAGATCACGGTGAGCGTGCCCTTGGAGAAGCCGATGTCCCGCTGCCAGAGCGCGTAGAGCGGCGTCGCGGCGTTCGACAGCACGAAGACGGCGGTGACCGGCCAGGCGGCCAGCCACACCCACCAGGTGGGGGCGGTCCGCGGGCCGGCGGCGGGCGGGCGGAGCGCGGGGTCGGTCTGGGGTTCGGGCACGACTCCTCCTGTACGAGTTTCGTCGAACTAGTACGAATGAAGTCGAACAGTAGCATGCAGTACGATTCATCTCGTACTGGGAATGTCGTGGGAGGAGCCGACAGTGGCCGCCATCGTGGAGTTGCCGGAACCCTCCGGTCTGCCCGAGCCGCTGCCCGAGCCCGCAGCCGAGGACCTGCGCCTGGAGACGGTGCTGGCCGCGCTGAGCGATCCGTTGCGGCTGCGCATCGTGAACAAGCTCTTGCTGGAACGGGAGAGCTTCGACCACGCGTGCGGCTGGTTCGGCATCGACCGGCCGAAGTCCTCGCTCACCCATCACTTCAAGGCCCTGCGCGAGGCCGGCATCATCAGGCAGCGCCAGTACGGCCTCGAGCGCCGCAGCCACGTCCGCGTGGACGATCTGAACGCCCGCTTCCCCGGCCTGCTCGATCTCGTCGCGTCCTGGACCGTGCCCGAGCCCGAGTCGCGTCAGGCGTCCTGACCCCGCTCATCTCCAGACGCCTGGGAAGGCGCCCGTCGCCTGCAGTACCGTAGCCTGCGGCCGGATTGCGCCGGTGGCCTGATCGCCCCGCCGACGCAGCCTCTCCGGCCCTCGAGGGCCGGCGGCGCCCACCCGGCCTGAGCTTGGTCCGCGGGGCCGGGCGGGCGCCGCCCTTCCGGACCCGGCCGCAGGCCCACCCGCCCTTCCGGGCTCGGTCGCGAGCCCACCAGTCCTTCCGGGCTCGGTCGCGAGCCCACCCGTCCTTCCGGGGCCGGCCGCGGGCCCAGCCGTCCTTCCGGGGCCGGCCGCGGGCCCAGCCGCCCTTCCAAAGCCATGGCCTGGGTGCGTCACGCAGGACAGGCTCAGGCTCTCGTGTCCTCCGGTGTGAGCCCCACGCCGGCCAGCACGGAGGCGACCACGTCGGCCACCGGCCGGCCGTCGGTGCCGATCCGCAGGTCCCCCGCACCGGCCTGGTCGAGGGCGGCCGCCTCGGTGTCCGCGCGGGTGGCGGCGGCGCGCAAGGCGGGTTCGTCCAGTCCCTTCAGCTCGTCGCCGGGAATGGCGGGTCCTTCGCCCCGGCCGCGGGCCGTGACGCGTTCGAGCAGGGTGTCCGGGGAGGCGTGCAGGCGGATCACGGTGGGGGTCACGCCGGGGAGCAGGCGGGTGCGGTGGCGGACGGTCTCGCCGGTGTCCGCCTCGCCGCAGACGATGAGGTACGTCGCTCCGGCCGCGCGATAGCCCGCCCACAGCGCCGCGAGGTTGCGCGCCTTGAGATCGCACAGGTCGCCGGAGGCGGGCCGCAGCATCGCGATCTGCTTCATGTCGACGTACGCCGCCCGCGCGCCGGTCCCCACGACGTGCCGGAACACCTCGTACGCGACCGTGGACTTGCCCACCGCCGTCGCCCCCGTGAACCAGAGCAGCGGCACCGGGCCGCCGCCCGCCGTAGGGCCGGGCTGAGACCGTCCCGGCCGCGCAACGGAGGCGACCCGTCGCGGCCACCCCGCGCGCTCCATGATCAGGCGGGCCGTCTCCCGCACCGTCAGCCCGCCCGTGTCCACGGACAGGTCCGCGTACGCCGTGCGCTCCTGCGCCTCGGCCTCCGCCACCGCCCGCTCCACCAGGTCCGGCATCCGGCCTCGCCCGAGGTAGCGCCGCCGCAGCTCCGCCCCAGAGACCCGCAACCGGCACACGGTGAAGGCGGCGCCGGGCAGCCGTGCGGTGTACTCGCGCACCTCGTCCGGGGTGTCGACGAATCCGGCGAGCACCAGGCACTGCGCGCCCTCCTCCAGGAACCCCTCCCCCAGCGCGGCCAGGTTGCGGGCGCGCAGCGGGTGGGGGTTCTCCTCGGGTGCGGGGTAGAGGAGGCCGATCTGGTCGGCGTCCACGAACGCCGCCTTGACGCCCTCCCTGCCGAGCCGCCTGCAGATCTCGAACCCGGCCGATGACTTCCCGACGCCCGACGGGCCCGACAGCCACAGCAGCGGCAGACGATCAGCGTTCATCCGCGCGATGCTAACCGGCGGCCCGTCGCGGGCTCGAACCCTTTTCCACGAGCGTGAACCGCGCGCGGACAGGCGTGCGTACCTCCGGTCGGAGCCGCCTGAACGGAGGAACACCACCATGACGCTCACCCCGCAACCGCCACCACTCGCCCGCGCGCGCAAGCGGGTGACGGGCCTGCTGGCCGTCCCGGCGGGTGCGATCGTGCTGGGCGCGTGCCTGGCGTCCTGCGGGAACCCGCACGCCCAGGCGGCCGGCGGAGCGGCGCACCACCCCCAGATGCGGCATCAGGGGCACGCCTCGATGACGGGCGGCGCAGGTGCGCGGCCGCAGCCCTCCCCCACCACCGCGAAGCTGCCCAGGGTGAGCATGGAGAAGCTCAAGGCCGCCGCCGGCTGCCCGGAGGCGCGCCTGCAGGTGGACGCCGACGAGCTCAAGCAGGCGGCCTGCCGGACCGAGCGCGGCTGGTACACGATCGTCACGTTCACCGAGGACGAGGGTAAGCGGGCCTGGCTCGATCACGCCCAGCCGTACGGCGGGACGTACCTGGTGGGCGACCGCTGGACGGTGGTGTCCACGCCGGAGCTGCTGGACGGGCTGCGCAGGCAGGTCGGCGGGCAGATCGAGACCGGGGCCCGGCACCACTGAGGCGATTCCTACCGGAGACCTCGTACGGGCCGGACCGGCGTGACCGCCCGCCGCACGGGACCCGCCGCGAGCAGCACCAGCAGGGCGGCGCCCAGCAGCCACAACTCACGCAGCCCCCACCCGCCCAGGAACGCCTCGAACCAGCCGGGGCCGAACAGGGGCAGCGAGCCGGAGCAGACATCCTCGCCCCGGTAGCGGGCCGAGAGCGGCCCGATGAGCGCGAGCAGCGTCAGCGCCCATGCGGCGCGCGGCGCCGTCGCCGGTGAGCGCCGGCCTGCGAGGGCGAACAGCACGATGAGCACCGGAACGGCCCACGTCGTCGCGGCCCCGGCGAGCGCGGCGAGCTCGTCGCGCACCAGCAGGATCGGCGAGCCGTCGATCTCGCCGGGGTCGCAACGCACCGTAGCCTCGATGAAGGCCCCCGGATATCCCGCGAGGTGGTCGTCCGGAGTCTCCGGCGGCAGCGGCCACTCGAGCCGGGTCTTCCAGGCGTCATACGTGGGGTACGCAGCAGCGGCCAGCGCCGCCGGCCAGGCTGACGGGACGGAGGGTGACATGTAGGGAACTCCTTTCCGGCGCACCCTACAGGTGATCGTCAAGGCTCGTACGCGGTGCTGTGTAACGCTCAGCCAACAACCGGGCGTCGGCCTGTGGACGTCCCGGGTAACGGCGCGGTTCGATGGGGATCATGATGCGCACAAGGTCGTCCATGGCCGTCGCCGTAGCCGTCGTGCTCGCCGCGCTCACCGCGTGCTCCTCGGAATCCCCGGCCGCCGTCCCCGCCGGAGGCCAGGCCGGCGGCTCCGGCTCGGCGGTCTCGCCCGCCGCGGACACGGCGTCCCCCGTGGGTGCGGCGGCCCTTGCGGACGCGGCGGCGCCCACGCCTGCTTTGACCGGGCCGTGCGCTGACGGAACGTGCGAGATCGAGGTCACCGCGGGTGACGTGGTCACCGTGCCGGAGCGGTACGGCCTCGGTCCGATCGACGTGAAGGCGATCCGCCAGGAGTCGGTCGAGATGGTCGCGCCGGTGACGGGGATGGGTTTCAGCATCGCGAACTGCGACGGCGGCGGCACGGTCGTCTCGGGAGGAGGCGGCGGCGTCCTGATGGACTGCGCCAAGGGCGTCACCGCGACCATCAACGACGCCATGAGCCTGGAGGTACTCAAGATCGACGGGGACACGGCCGTCGTCCGCATCGAGCCTGCCGGATGACCCGGGGGCAGGGCGTCCTCGGCAGGTTCAGGGGCGCCGCCACCGCGTGGCGAAGGCGCGGGCGGGGTTCTCGGTGAAGACGGCGGTCGCGAGGCCGGATCCCAGCTCACGCTCGATCCGCGGGCGCAGGCCGCTGAGCAGGAACGGCATGCCGGGGCCGTCGGCGGCCGACCGGGCGGCCGGGGTGACCGTGTCGGCTCCGAGCAGAAGCTGGTGAGCGTGGCCGGCGTCGGCGAGGGCCGCGAGGCGGCTCAGCAGGCGCCAGTCGGTGCCGTGGTGCGCGCGGGACGGGCCGTCGAACGCCAGGAAGGCTCCGGCCGCGGCGGCCTGCCGGTGGATCCCGTCGTCCGGGAAGCGGTTGAGGTGGCCGAGTATGACGCGGTGCGGTGCGACCCCGTGCGTACCGCACAGCAGGTCGAGCACGTCCAGCGCGGCGGTTCCCGCCTCCAGGTGGACGCCGATGGGCGCGCCGGTGGCGTGGTGCGCCTCGGCGGCGGCGGCCATGACGTGCCGGGCGTGGTCGTCGAGGCGGTGGAAGGCGCCCGCGACCTTGATCATGCCTGCCTTCACGGGGGCGCCGGTCAGCTCGCGGACGAACAGGCCGGCCAGGGCTCCGTAGTGGCGTTCCAGCCCGTCCGGAGCGTAGTGCTTGGCCTGGTGCATGCCCGTGGCGGCGATGATGTGGACGCCGGATCGCCTGGACAGGCCGGGCAGGCGGTCGAGGCAAGGTCCCATCCCCCACGGCGTCCACTGCGCCACGGCGCGGCCGCCGAGGGCGGCGAAGGCGCGCAGCTCGGCGAGCGCGGCCTCGGTGTCGTCCAGCTCCTGGCCGGGCAGCGCCGGTGAGCGGAGGAACAGGTGATCGTGGGCGTCGCAGGCGCCCAGTTCCTCGGGCGGGATGTCACCGAGCACGGTCCGGATCGTCGCCCCCGCCGTCCGGTTCGCCTCCCCCGCGCCCCTCGCCCCGCCGGCCCCGGCTGCCGGGCCGGCGCCGCTCGCCGCTCCCACTCCGCCAGCCGTCCCCGCTCCGCTCGCCGCGCTCGTTTCGCGGTCCGCCGCCGGATCGAGCTCTGCTCTCGGCTCCCTGCCGGTCTCCACGCCCACACCCTTCTCGTAACGCCTCATACGTTACCAGCATCGTAACGGCTTCAGCGTTACGATGTGCTTCGTGGTCAGAGAGGACAAGCTCGCCTTCCGCTTCGACTGCGGCGCCACGTGGCTGAACCTGCTCGCCACCCGGGGACGCACGTTCAGCCGATCCCCCGTGGAGCGGCTGGCGACGCCCGAACGCTTCGCCGAGTGGCTGGCGCGCTGCGAGCTCTCCCCCGTTCAGCCGCCCGGGGAGGACGACCTCCGCCAGGCGTGGACGCTGCGCGAGACCCTGCGCGCGCTCGCGCTGGCCACGGTGGACGAGCACCCGCCGCCGGCCCGCGCCGTCGCGGATCTGGCCGCGTTCCTGACCCGATACGACGACCCGATCCGTCTCGGCGCGGACGGCCGGCTGCGCCGCGAACCCCCGGCGACCGCCGTGCACGCGCTGGCCAGGGTCGCCCGCCAGGCCGTCGATCACCTGACCGGCTCCGACCGGCTGGCGCTCAAGGTCTGCCAGGAGGACGACTGCCGGGGCGTGTTCATCGACCCGCCGGGGCGGCGGCGCTGGTGCCCGTCCCCGTCGTGCGCCAGCCGCGGCAGGGTACGCGCGCACCGCGCCCGCCGCAGCGCTTCCGGCTCGCACGAGGATCAGCCGCCGGCCCCGTGACGGCGGCATCGGCGACCAGGCACGTGGCACGGCGGAGCTCTCGGCAGGACGGGCGGCGGGAGCCCGCCGTTTGCGGCACCATGGGACAGTGGATCTTGTTCAGGATGGTGATCTGCGGCAGATCGGGCCGTACCGGCTGATCAAGGAACTGGGCAGCGGCGGGATGGGCCGCGTCTATCTGGGCAGATCGCGGGGAGGTCGCGCGGTCGCGGTCAAGGTGGTGCACCGCGAGCTCGCCGGGGATCCGGAGTTCCGGCGCCGCTTCGCGGCCGAGGTCGCCGCCGCCAGGCAGGTGGGCGGCTTCTACACCGCCCAGGTGGTGGACGCCGACACCAGCGCCGACCCGCCGTGGCTGGCCACCGCGTACATCCCGGGCCCCTCCCTTGCCGAGGCCGTCGGAACGCACGGGCCGCTGCCGCCGGCCGCCGTTCGCTTGCTGGGCGCGGGCCTGGCCGAAGGGCTGTCCGCGATCCACGCCTGCGGGCTGGTGCATCGGGACCTCACCCACCGCAACGTGATCCTCGCCGACGACGGGCCCCGCGTCATCGACTTCGGCATCGCCAAGGCGCTCGACACCGTCCACCTGTCCACGTCCGTCATCGGCACCCCCGGGTTCATGTCCCCCGAGCAGGCCACGGGCGGCAGGGTCGGTCCCGAGAGCGACGTCTTCTCGCTCGGCTGCGTCCTCGCCTACGCCGCCAGGGGCACCGGGCCGTTCGGCGGCGGGCGTCCCGACCTCGTCGTCTATCGGGTCGTGCACCAGGAGCCGGACCTGGCCGGGGTGCCCGGCGACCTCGTGCCCCTGCTGCGCTCCTGCCTGGCCAAGAACCCGGCCGAGCGGCCGGCTCTGGACGACGTACTCGATCGTCTCGCGCCGCACGTGGACGGCTTCGCCACCGCCGCCTGGCTGCCGCCGGACGTGACCGCGATGATCGCCGAACGCGGCGCCGTGATGCGCGACGCGCCCGGCACGCCCGCCGCCGCACCGGCCCTCGCACCTGGAGCACCCGGCCTCGCACCGCCCCTCCAACCCGGAACGCCCGGCCTCGCACCGCCCCTCCAACCCGGAACGCCCGGCCTCGCACCGCCCCTCCACCCCGGAACGCCCGCTGCCGGACAGCCCCTCGCGCCGGACGCACCCGCCGCAGGACGGCCCCTCATGCCGGACGCGCCGGGCGCCGGGCAGTCGCCCGAGGTCGGTGCGCCCCACGTGGGGCCGCCGGCGGCGGGGGCGGAGCCGGGCCGCGGCCCTCAGCAGGCGCCCGCGCCCCGGCGCGGCGGGATGGGCACCGCGCATGTGGCGATCATCCTGGCGCTGCTGTGCCTGCCGGGCCTGGTGGTGTGGGCCATCAAGTACGTCCAGTTCGTCCTCCTTGATGAGGATCCGCTCGAGGCGTGGGGCGGCCTGGTGGTCAGCGTGGCGGCTGCCGGGCTCCTCGCCAGGGGCGCGCTGCTGCTGTCCCAGCGGAGCAGGGCGGGGCGCTGGATGATCGTCGGCGCCGGGAGCGCGACGGCGCTGCTGAATCTGAGCAGCGTCGTGAGGCACTTCCCGCATCACGAGCTCGAGCTGCTGGATTTCGCCAGCTTCGGCACGGTGCTCATCGTCATCGTCGCCCCGCTGGCCGCCGTGGTGGGGGCCGCCGCCGCCCTCCTGGCCGCGCTCCCGTCGACCGGACGCTGGTGCCGCTCCGGCTGATCAGCCGTTGACGGCGCGCGGGCGGCCGCGCACCGCGGCACCGATTCCAGCGGCACCGGTGGTCAGGAGACCAGCTTGGCCACCATCTTGACCAGGGTGTCGCGGGCGTTCTCGATGTCATCGCCCATGATCATCTGGGCGAGCGGCGGGGTGGCGTACCACCATCCGGCCAGCGCGATCACCGCGTAGAGCAGCTCGCGGGGCGCGAACTCCGACGGGATGGCGCCCTCCTTCTGCGCAGCGGCCAGCGCGGCGAGCTTGTCGGCGTAGCGCTTGGCCCGTTCCTCCCTGGCGGCGATGGGGTCGCCGCCGCGGTGCAGGCCCTCCCAGTACAGCAGCCTGATGAACTGCGGGTGCTCGCGGTGGTAGTCGAAGACGCGGCCCGCGTACTCCGGCAGGTCGGCGGCGAGCGGCCCCTCCAGCGGGACGGCTTCGGCCAGCCGCTCCAGGCTCCAGCTCAGCACGGCGCCGAACAGCTGCTCCTTGTTGCCGAAGTACTGGTAGATGCGCTCCTTATTGACGCCGGCGGTGGCGGCGATGCGGTCGAGCCTGGCGGCCTCGGGGCCGTACTCGGCGAACTCGTCGATCGCGGCGTCCAGCAGCAGCTGCCGCGTGCGGGCCGTGTTCCATGCCATGCCGGCCAGCATAGCCAAAAATCCAACTCGACAGTTGGAGCTTTCCATGCCTAAACTCCAACTGACGAGTTGGATTTGAGCCGTCGAAGGGAAGACCTATGCCTGCCGCTCCGTCCGTGCACCGTCGCGCGCTGATCACCTGGTTCGCCGTCTACGCGATGCTCATGCTGGTCCAGGCACTGCTCGGGCCGGTGATCTCGCCGCTGCCGGTGGCGCTGCGCACGCTGGTGGTGACCGCGATCGTGGTGCCCGCGGTGGTGTACCTGCTGGTGCCCGGCCTGCTCCGCGTCCAGGCCCGCTTCCACCGGGCCGAACGCAAGGGGCGGCGATGAGGACGCCGCATGACGCCCCCACCGCCGCCCGCGCCTCACCGTGGCTCCCGGGACGGCCCCTCACACGCCCACCGGCGCGCGGTTCAGCGCCGGGCGTACCTCACCGGCTCCCGGATCAGCGCCGGACGCGCCTCGCCGTCCCGGCGTCAGCCCGCGGCGTACGCCCGGATGACCGTCCGGGTCACGCCGTTGCCGTCGGCGCCGGTGACCGTCGCGCGGAGGGAGGAGAACGCGGCTTCGGCGGGGTTCGCCAGCGAGGCGGCCCCGCCGGAGTCCGTCCGCCTGACGGGCACGGCGCTTCAGCTGGCGCCGTCGCCGGCGGACATCTCCGGCCGGACGTCCTTCACCTCCGCCTTCACCACGCCGGGACTGCGCTCGACCCACACGGGCAGCCCGGGTGGTGCCGCCCGGTTCGACGTGGCGGTGCAGCGTGGCGGCGCGCCGGTCGAACAGCGCCGCGAAGCATTCGGGCGTGCGCAGCGAGACTTCGATGACCGAGGAGTCGTCGCGGGGCGCCGCCGTTCCCGCCCGTCCGGCCGGGGAGGGCCGGTAGACGCTCGGGAGCGGACGGTCCGTCACGACGGGCTCCCGTTCTGCGATGGTTCTCGCGATCGTCTTCATCCGCAGGGCGCCGGAGGGTTCCCGGGGATCTCCGTGAGGGCGGGCCGCACGAAAACGTACGGATGACGCATCACAGTCTCAAATATCCTATATATCCTACAGCTATAGTGGGTTTATGACGCTACCTTCGGTCGCCATCGTCGGGGGCGGCGCGAGCGGCGCCCTGACCGCGATCCACCTGCTGCGGCTCGCCCGTGCCACCGCCACGCCGCTGGCGGTCACCCTGATCGACCAGGGCGGCCGGCACGCGCTCGGCCAGGCCTACTCGACCACCGATCCGCACCACCTGCTCAACACCCGGGTCGAGCGCATGAGCGCCTTCGACGACGACCCGGACCACCTGCGCGACTGGGCGCGCACCACGGGCGTCCACGCGTACGACTACCTGCCGCGCGCCGTCTACGGCCGCTACCTGCGCGAGGTGCTGGCCGACGCGGAGGACCCGCCCGAGCGCCCGCTCCACCGCGTCACGGCCACGGCCGCCTCGCTCGACGCCGGCCACGCGGTACGCCTGGCCGATGGCGGCCGGGTCGAGGCCGATGCGGTCGTCCTCGCACTGGGCAACCGCCGCCCCGCCCCGCTGCCCGGCGTGGCCGCGCATCCCCGCCACATCCCCGACCCCTGGGCGCCCGGCGCGCTGGCCGCGATCGACGACGGCGCGCCCGTGCTGGTGGTCGGCACCGGCCTGACGATGGTGGACGTGGCGCTCACCGTGACCAGGGCGCACCCCGGCACCGTCGTGTACGCGCTGTCCCGGCATGCCCTGCTCCCCCGCGCGCACCCGATCCGCCCGGCCCTGCCGGTCCCCGTCGCCGTCCCCGGCGGGCCGCTGCGGGTGGCGGACCTGCTCGCCGCCGTCCGCCGGGCCATCAGGGCGAACGGCGGGGACTGGCAGGGCGTGATGGAGGGGCTGCGGCCGCACGTCCAGGATCTGTGGCGGCGGCTCGCCCCTGACGAGCGGTGGCTGTTCCTGCGGCGGGTGGCGCGCTATTGGGAGGTCCACCGGCACCGCATACCGCCCGCGTCCGCATCCGCCCTCGACGAGCTGCGTGCCGCCGGGCGGCTGCGGCTGCTGCGCGGCAGCCTGGTCACGGCCGAGCCCGCCACGAGCCCCGGCGCGGCCGAGTCCGCCGTCGGCGGGCTGCGCGTCCACGCCGACCTGGACGGCACGCTGACCCGCCTGGACGTCGGCTGGCTGGTGAACGCCACCGGCCCGTCGCCCGACGTCACCTCCGATCCGTTCATCGCGAGCCTCGTCGCCGCCGGCCAGGCCCGCCCCGACCCGCTCATGCTCGGCCTCGACGCCTCTGATGACGGCCGGGTGCTGGACGCGTCGGGGCGGCCGGGCGATCGCCTGTTCGCGGTGGGCCCGCTGCTGCGCGGCGCCCTGTACGAGACGACCGCCGTCCCGGAGATCCGCGCCCAGGCCGCCGCCCTCGCCCCGCGCCTCCTCGAAGCCGCCGTCTCCCGGGCCGCGCCGTCGCGCGCGTGCGTATAGGAGCGCTCTCGTAGATGCCAGGACACTCCACGGGGCCACGCCGCTTCTGCAAGGAAAGGAGGGTGTGCAGGCTCGCACGTGCGGGCGTATCGTGGATGTCGTGACGACGTTTCGGATCAGCGAGGCGGCGGCGTTGCTCGGGGTCAGCTCTGACACCGTCCGCCGCTGGGTGGACGCGGGCCGGCTGCGCGCCGAGCGCGACGAGCACGGCCATCGGATGGTCGACGGCGCCGATCTGGCGGCCTTCGCGCGCGCCCAGGTCGGGGAGAGCGAGGGCGGCGGGCGCTCGTCGGCGCGCAACCGGTTCCGCGGCATCGTGACCGACGTGGTGCGCGACGCGGTGATGGCGCAGGTGGAGATCGCCGCCGGGCCGTTCCGCGTGGTGTCGCTGATGAGCCGGCAGGCCGCCGACGAGCTGGGCCTGGAGCCGGGCGTGGTGGCCGACGCGGTGATCAAGTCCACCAACGTCGTCGTGGAGCTCCCGGGTCATGAGCGCGTGGCCGCCGGCGTGTGAGGAGGGCCCCCTTTGGTGTTGAGACGTGTCTCCCGATGGGCGGTCGCGCTGCCCGTCGCGCTGGCGCTCGCGGGCCTGTCCGGCTGCGGCTCCGGCGAGCCCGCCGCGTCCACGGGCTCGGGGGCCGCGGCGGCCACGGAGCTGACGGTGTTCGCGGCGGCGTCGCTGACCGAGACGTTCACCGAGCTCGGCACGAGGTACGAGGCCGCGCATCCGGGCACGACGGTGCGGTTCAACTTCGGCTCCAGCGCCACGCTGGCCCAGCAGATCGTCCAGGGCGCCCCGGCCGACGTGTTCGCCGCGGCCGACCCGGCCACCATGAAGACCGTCACGGACGCGTCCCTGGCGGGCACGCCGGTCACGTTCGCGCGGAACAAGCTGCAGATCGCCGTCCCCGCCGGCAATCCGGCCGGGGTCGCCGGGCTGAAGGACCTCGCCGACCCGAAGGTGAAGGTGGCGCTCTGCGCCGAGCAGGTGCCGTGCGGCGCGGCGGCCGTCAAGGCGCTCGACGCGGCCGGGCTGCGGGTCAGGCCCGTCACCCTGGAGCAGGACGTCAAGGCCACGCTGACCAAGGTCGAGCTGGGCGAGGTGGACGCCGCGCTCGTGTACAAGACCGACGTCATCGCCGCTGGAGGCAAGGTGCAGGGCATCGAGTTCCCCGAGGCCGATCAGGCGGTCAACGACTATCCGATCGCCACGCTCGGCAAGGCTCCGGCCGGTGAGGCGGCCCGGCGGTTCGCCGACCTGGTGCTGTCGCAGCAGGGCAAGGACGTGCTGGCCAAGGCCGGGTTCGACACACCCTGATGAGCGCGCCCGATCGGGAACGGCGCGGCCGTGAGATGGCCGGGCGGCCGCCGTGGATGCTGCTCGTGCCCGCGCTGGCCGGGCTCGCGTTCCTGGTGCTGCCGCTGGCCGGGCTGCTCATCCGCGCCCCCTGGGGCACGCTGCCCGCCCGGCTGGCCGAGCCGCAGGTGCTGGAGGCGCTGCGGCTGTCGCTGGTGAGCGCCACCGTCGCCACCGCCGCGTGCCTGCTGCTCGGCGTGCCGCTGGCCTGGCTGCTGGCCAGGGTCGAGTTTCCTGGACGGCGGGTGGTGCGGGCGCTGGTCACGGTGCCGCTGGTGCTGCCGCCCGTGGTCGGCGGCGTGGCGCTGCTGCTCGTGCTCGGGCGGCGCGGCATCGCCGGGCAGTGGCTGGAGGCGTCGTTCGGCGTGACGCTGCCGTTCACCACGGCGGGGGTGATCGTCGCCGAGGCGTTCGTGGCCATGCCGTTCCTGGTGATCAGCGTGGAGGGCGCGCTGCGCGGGGCCGACCGGCGCTTCGAGGAGGCCGCCGCCACGCTCGGCGCCTCGCGGTGGACGGTGTTCCGGCGGGTGACGCTGCCCATGGTCATGCCGGGCGTGGTGGCGGGGGCGGTGCTGTGCTGGGCGCGGGCGCTCGGCGAGTTCGGGGCGACGATCACGTTCGCGGGGAACTTCCCCGGCACCACCCGCACCATGCCGCTGGCCGTCTACCTGGCGCTGGAGACCGAGCCCGAGGCTGCCATCGTGCTCAGCCTGGTGCTGCTGGCCGTCTCGGTGATCATCCTGGCGAGCCTGCGCGACCGGTGGGTGAGCGCGCCATGACGCTGGACGCCCACCTGGTCGTCACCAGGCCCGCCTTCACCCTCGACATCACGCTCAGTGCCCGGGCGGGCGAGGTGGTGGCGCTGCTCGGCCCCAACGGCGCGGGCAAGACCACCGCCTTGCGCGCGCTCGCCGGGCTCACCCGGCTGTCCGGCGGCCACATCACGCTGCACGGCCGGCCGCTGCACACCTTGCCCGCCGAGAGCCGCCCGATCGGCATGGTGTTCCAGGACTACCTGCTCTTCCCCCACCTGTCCGCGCTGGACAACGTCGCCTTCGGGCCGCGCTGCCAGGGCGTGCCCAAGGCCGAGGCGCGCCGGGCCGCCGCCGAGCTGCTGGAGCGGGTCGGGCTCGCCGGCCTGGCCGCCGCCAAGCCCCGCCGGCTCTCCGGCGGGCAGGCGCAGCGGGTGGCGCTGGCCCGCGCGCTCGCCGTACGTCCCGAACTGCTGCTGCTCGACGAGCCGCTGGCCGCGCTCGACGCCCACACCCGCCTGGAGATCCGCTCGGGCCTGCGCCGTCACCTCGCCGGTTTCGACGGCGCGACCGTGCTGGTCACGCACGACCCGCTCGACGCCATGGTGCTGGCCGACCGGCTGATCGTCATCGAGAACGGCGCCGTCGTCCAGCAGGGCACGCCCGCCGAGGTGGCGCGCCGCCCGCGTACCGACTACGTGGCCCGCCTCGTCGGGCTCAACCTCTACCGGGGCACGGCGGACGGGCACCAGGTCAAGGTCGGCGAGGTGGCGCTGCACACCGCCGAGCGGCCGTCGGGGCCGGTGTTCGTGGCGTTCCCGCCCGGCGCCGTCGCGCTCTACCGTTCCCGTCCCGACGGCAGCCCGCGTAACCTCTGGCGGGCCCGCATCGATGGGATCGAACGCCACGGTGACAACGTCCGCGTCCATCTCGACGGCCCGATCGCGGTGTTCGCCGACATCACGCCCGCCGCGGTGGCCGACCTCGACCTGAGCCTGGGTCAGGAGATCTGGGCGTCGGTCAAGGCCACCGAGACCCATGCGTACCCGGCATGAGCGCCCGGCAAGGCCGCGCCCGCACCGCCATGCGCCCGGGCGGGCCGTGCTGCGGCCTCCTCACGCACCTCGGCGAGGCGCCACCCTGTAAGGGTTGAAGCGCATAAGACCCTTACGCCAGCCTGGATGTCGTGACACCCACTGATCACGACATGTCAGCACTCGTTCTGTTCAGCCCGTCATGCCGGCTCGCGTGAGGGCGGCGGGCGGGTACCGCTGGGTCGTCCTGGGGGTCGCGACGTTCACCCAGGCCGCGGCGGCGTTCTTCGTGCAGGGCATCGGCGCGATGAGCGTCCACCTCCAGCGTGACCTCGACCTGAACACCACCCGCCTGGGCCTGCTGCTGTCGGCCGCTCAGCTCATGCCGCTGGCCGGGCTGCTGGTGGCGGGACGGCTGCTGGACCGGCACGACGAGCGCTGGGTCGTCGGCATCGGGGCTCTCGTCGTCGCCGCCGCGCTGGCCGCCGGCAGCCTGGCTCCCGGGTACGTCTCGCTGCTCGCCGCGCTGCTGGTCGTCGGCGCCGGGTACAGCACGATCCAGCCGGGCGGCAGCAAGTCGGTGGCGTCCTGGTTCGACGCCTCGCAGCGCGGCCTGGCCATGGGGATCCGGCAATCGGGGCTGCCGCTCGGCGGGGTGCTCTCCGCCTCCGCCCTGCCCGCCCTGGCCGCGGCCTTCGGCTGGCGCTCGACGCTCGTGGCCGGGGCGGGCGTCGCGCTGGCGGGGGCGGTCGCGTTCCTGGCCTTCTACCGCCGCCCGCCGCACCGGCCTCCCGCGCAGACGGCGTCCCCCGTGCGGCTGGACCTGCTGCGGGAGCCGTACATGAAGAAGGTCATCCTGTCCGGTACGTGCCTGGTGTCGGTGCACGGCGGGCTCGGCGTGCTCACCGTGCTCTACCTGCACGAGGTGGCCGCCATGGACGCCGCCGCGGCCGCTGCCGTCTATGTGGCGGTCCAGTGCGCGGGCGCGCTCGGCCGGATCCTCCTGGCGGCTTGGAGCGACCGCCACAAGTCCGGCCGGTACGCCTGCGTGCTCGCCTGCCTGGCCGCGGTGATCGCCGGGATGGCGCTGCTCGCCACCCCCGCCGGCCGCTCCCCCGCCGTCGCCTGCCTGCTCTTCGTCTGGCTCGGCTTCTTCGGCATCGGCTGGTACGGCCCGTGGGTCGCGTACGCGGCGGACGCGGCACCGCCGGACCGGACCGGGTTCGCGCTCGGCCTGGCCATGGCGGTCAACCAGGTGGCGATCATCCTCGCGCCGCCCGCGCTCGGGCTGCTCACGGACGTGACCGGCGGCTTCACGGCCGCGTGGGTCCTGCTCGCCGCATCGGCCGGGCTCACCCTGGCCGCGACGGCCCGGCGTACCGGGTGACCGCCGCGCTCCCCCGCGGCTGGAGCCGGGCCCGATACGTTGTGCCGGTGAGTCCGTGAAATGACGCGGTGGGATCAGGGGGGACGTACCGCCCGATCCCACCGCTGGGTGACTACTGGTCGGCGATCACGATGTCGTCGACATGGAGGATCTCGCCGGCGTCGCCGTCACCGGTCAGCTCCAGGGCGACGGTGGCCGTGCCGGAGGGGGCGGTGAGGTCGGCGGTGAACTCCTTCCAGCTCGTGCTCAGCCCGTTCAGCGCGATCTCGTCGCTGCGCAGCAGCTGTTCGCTGGAGTCGCGCCACACCACGCTGAGCGTGGCGGCGGTGACGCCGGGGCTGCCCTGCCTGGCCCAGAGGCCGACCTGCTTGCCGCCCTGCCTGGCGGTGAAGCCGGGCCAGTTGTCCGTGGCGACGCCCCAGCCGTCGGGCTCGGTCACCGCGACGCGCAGGCCGTAGTCGCCGTCGTGGGCGGCGTCGGCGGAACGCTCGGCGGAGGCGCTGTACCAGGCGGCCCAGGCGCCGATCGAGCCTTCGAGGGTCGAGGTGTCGGTGTCGAGGGCGTTGGGCGTGGGCGGCTCCTCACTCGAGCCGTTCAGCGTGCTGCCGGCGTCCTGGTTGTACGGGGCGGCGCGCCACACGTCCCAGGTGACCGTCTCACCCCAGCCCTTGGCGAACTTCCAGTCACCGACGTAGGTGTTGTCCGCGAACGTGTTGCCGCCGTCGAACATGACGTTCTGCTGGATCTCCGCCACCGTGTACGGCGCCCACGGCATGTTGTCGGCGCCCTGGGCGTACAGGGCCTGGACCCCGCAGTAGGTGCCGGCGCAGGGCACGTTCGAGCGGTCGAAGCGGAACTCGTTCCCCGTCACCTTCACGTTCTGCGCGTGCCAGCGGCAGTCGGTGCGCAGCGGCTCGTTCGCGATGCCGGTGTAGCAGGGGTGGGTGTCGTTGATGGGGTTCGGGTAGACGGTGTTGCGCGGCTCCGGGATCACCGTCGGGGAGACGAACGGCGTGCAGTAGCTCTTGCTGGTGTTGCCGTTGCTGTTGCAGAAGCGGTTGGCGTTCTCGAAGATCGAGACGCCGGAGAAGTTGTCCTCGAAGTAGTTGCCGGCGATTCTGAGGTCGGTACTGCCGCTCACCTCGCTCGGGAGCCTCGGGTCACCGCCCGACTCGGAGATGTAGATGGCGGGCGACGGGGAGCCCTGGTTGTCGTTGCCGCCGACCCAGCCGTTCCTCTTGAAGACGTTGCGGGTGATGGTGGCGTTGTAGCTGATCTCGTACCAGAGGCCTTCGCTCTCGTTGTGCTCGATCCAGTTGCGGTCGAACAGGAAGTCGACGTTGTTGGTGTCGGCCCAGAGGCCGACGCCCAGGTTGTCGTGCACGTAGTTCTGGGTGACGGTGGCGCCTTCGACGTCCCAGAACTTGGCGCCGCCAGTGCAGCCGCAGCCCGGTTCCCTGGTCTCCCAGTCGTCCTGGTTGTTGCCGGTGATCTCGTTGTTGTGGACGACGAGGTCCTTGACCGCCCGCTCGCCCTCGATCTCTTCCCGGTACGCGCTGGCGCCGTACTGGCCGTTGTCCTTCAGGCAGCTGAAGCGGACGGTGTTGGCGTTGCCGAGGAACACGGCGGCGCCGTCGTTGTGGTGGGCGTAGAGGTGCTCCATCACCCAGCCGGAGGCCGCGTCGTGGTTGATGACGCCCTCGTTGTTGTTCTCCGCACCGGTGCCGAAGTTGCGGACCTCGAGGTAGGCGATGCGCACGTTCGAGGCGTGCCCCGAGAAGGCGTAGGCGTTCGTGTTCCTGCCGTCGAGGACGGCGCCGGGAGCGCCCAGGAAGGTGCTGTCGTCACCGGGGGTGATCTGGCTGAAGTGGGCGTCGCCCATGGTGTGGACGCCCGGGGCGAACCAGTACGTCTTGCCGCTCTGACCGAAGTCGACGTCCGCGTTGTCGCCGGCCGGGACCACGATGGCGCCCTCAGGCGCGCTCTCCGGGCCGTCCTGCCACGTGGCGTTGTCGCAGACCCGCATGGCGTCCGGTAACTCGGTGTACCAGCCGCCGGACGCGCTCTCCGCCGACGCGGCGGCGCCGGTGGTCTGCCCGGCCAGGAGGCCGGCGGTCGTGACCACGGCGAGTAACGCGCCCACGACAACAGGGTGTCGCATGAATGCTCCCGTCCTGAGGTGATCTTGTTGACCACGCAGGCTAGCGGTTGGTGATCACCCCAGTCAGCCGATTGACACCTTTCTGCACCCTCTGTCCACTTCGGTACGCCCGCCCATTTGATATGAGACTTATAAAGTATGAGTTTCATCCGCGATCCGCGGGCGAGCGGCCTGCCCGCCGGAGTGGAGGTCGTCACCGGCGATCCGTCGCGACCGGACACCATCGCGGCGGCCCTCGACGGCGTCACCGCGCTCTTCCTCCACCCGCGCCGCGGGAACGTCGGCGGCCCGCCTCCTTCGCCGCCGGCACGCTCCTCACACTGGCCCCCAGGTGCGCGCCGGCGACGTCGTACGCGGCCCGTACGCCTCCTTCGCCGAGCCGCTGATCTTACGCGCGGAGCATGATCCAGCGCGGCTTCCCCCGCCGTTCGTGGAGGCCCTGCTGGCCAGGTACGCGAGGGGCACCGGCCCCGCCGAGGCCGTCACCGGCGAGGTGGAGCGGATCCTCGGCCGGCCGGCGCGCACGTACGCCGGCCGGGTCGCCGACCACGCCGCCACCCTCGGCGGCTGACGATGTCCCGGCCGGGCTCGCCGGCCTCCGGCCCGCTCGCGCTCAGCCCGCCTCGCCGGCCGCGATCGGCCCGAGGCCGGCGGCGGTCTGCGCGAGCGCACGAAGGTGCGGCCCGTCGGCGACGTTCGCCCAGACCAGGGCGAAGCGAAGGGCGGGGGCGTCGTGCAGAGGCACGAAGACGACGCCGGGCGGGCGGTTGTAACGGGCCGCGATCTCGCCGAGCGGGTGGACGCAGCGACCGGCGGCGACCAGGGTGAGGATCTCGTGGAACGTCCGGGCGACCGGCCCGCGAGGGATCCGCCGCCCGGACGGCGTACGGACCGGGACCATGGACGCGACCCAGTACTCAGGGGCGCCGGGACCGAGGTCCGCCACATGCTCACCGGCCAGATCCTCCAGGGACGCGCTGCCGCGTCCGGCGAGCGGATGCCCCGCCGCGACCGCCAGCACCCTCCCGCTGGTGAGCACGGTGGGGCCGACCGTGAGATCGGGCTCGGCCACCGGTAGCCACAGCACGTGCGCGTCGGCCTCCCCGGCGCGCAGCGCGCCGAACGGGTCGCCGCCGGTGACCTCGCTGAACTGCACGTCGAAGCCGGGGCGGCGGGCGCGGAAGGCGTCCACGAGGGGGCGCAGCACGTACCCGGCATGGCCGAACACGCCCAGCCGCACGGTCCGCGCCGCACCGGCCGCCCTCGCCCGGGCGAGCCCTTCCTGAATCAGCTCGTACGCCTGCGCCAGGTCCTCGCGCAGCCGCCGGCCGGTGGGGGTGAGGGTCACGCGGCGGCTGGTGCGGTCGAACAGCGCGACGCCGAGCCGCCGTTCCTGCCTGCCGATGGCCTGGCTGACGCGGGCCTGCGAGACGCGCAGACGTTCGGCGGTGCGGCCGAAGTGCAGTTCCTCGGCGAGCGTCAGGAAGATCTCGATGTCCCTCAGCTCCACGGATAACCCCTCTGTTATGGATCGCCGCTCGAACCCTACGTTGTTCCGCCGCCCCCTCGCTCCGATGCTGGAACGCGGCACAGGAACGAAGGGGGAACCCATGAGCGACATGCGAGCCGTCGCCGACCGCGTCGAGATCGAGGCGCTGCGCGGCGAGCTGACCGACGCGGTGATGACCCGTGACTACGACCGCGTCGAGTCCCTGTTCACGCCCGACGCCGCCGTGCGGTGGCCGCACATCGGCAGGGAGTTCGTCGGCGGCAAGGAGATCCGCGCCGGGATCGAGTGGGGGCAGGGACTGTGGGAGTTCTTCGTCCAGAACGTCCACCCCGGCGTCATCAGGATCGACGGCGACACCGCGACCGGACGCGCCTACATCCACGAGTTCGGGCGGATGCGCGACGGCGCCTCCCACGCGAACTACGCCGTCTACCACGACCGCTACCGGCGCACGCCCGACGGGTGGAGGTTCGCCGAGCGCGTCTACGAGGTCAGGTACGCCGACGACAGCCCGCTCCCGGGCGCGGCACCCACCAGGTGAACCGGACCGCGCCCGCCGGCGGGACCGCCGCCGCGTGCGGTCCCGCCGCGCACGGGTCAGTTCGACAGAGCGGCGAACGCGCCCGGCCGGTACGAGCCTCCCGGGTTGTGCACGATGACGTTCATCCGGGTGGCCGCGTTGATCAGAGAGACCAGGCAGACCAGCGCACCGACCTGGTCGTCGTCGTAGTGCTCGCGCACCGCGGCCCAGGTCTCGTCGGACACGCCGCCGTCGCCGAGCCGGGTGCCCTCCTCGGCGAGCGCCAGCGCAGCCCGCTCGGCCTCGGTGAAGACCGTGCTGTGCCGCCAGGCGGCGACCAGGTTGATCCGCAGCGCGCTCTCCCCGGCGGCCGCGGCCTCCTGGGTGTGCACGTCCACGCAGAAGCCGCAGCCGTTGAGCTGGGCGACGCGCAGCTCGACCAGCTCCCGCAGGGTCTTCGGCAGCGTGGACTGGTCGAGGATCGCCGAGACGCCGAAGAACCGCTTGGCCACCTTCGCCGCCGTCGGGCTGTCGAACAGGTTGAAACGAGGCTCCATGATGTTCCGTCTCACTGGGTGCGTCGTGTACTGGACGACCACGAGATGCCGGCGCCCCGCCCCTTGTGACGGCGCGGCGATGTGACATGCGCCACCTGTCCGTGATGTCACAGATCGGCGCCGGCGGGCGTCTCGTGTGCGTACCCTGCAGGCGACGAGACAGGCGGGAGCCGACACGATGAACGATCCGGCAGGCACGGACGTGAGCACCGAGACCTTCGTCACGCACCGGAACCTGCTCTTCACCGTGGCCTACGAGCTGCTCGGCTCCGCCGCCGACGCCGAGGACGTGCTGCAGGAGACCTGGCTCCGGTGGGCGGACGTCGATCCCGGCACCGTGCAGGACCACCGCGCGTACCTGGTGCGCATCGCCACCCGCCAGGCGCTCGGCCATCTGCGCAGGCTCGGCAGGCGCAAGGAGTCCTATGTCGGCCCTTGGCTGCCCGAACCGCTGCTGACCTCGCCCGACGTGGCCGAGGACGTCGAGCTGGCCGACAGCGTCTCGATGGCGATGCTGCTGGTGCTGGAGACGCTGGCGCCGGTCGAGCGGGCGGTGTTCGTCCTGCGCGAGGTGTTCGGCGTGGCGTACGAGGAGATCGCGGACGCCGTCGGCAAGACCCCCGCCGCGGTCCGCCAGATCGCGCATCGGGCCCGCGCGCACGTCGCCGCGCAGAAGCCGCGCACGGCCGTGTCCGCCGCCGAGTGCCGGGGTGCGCTGGCGGCGTTCCAGGAAGCGGTGGAGACGGGCGATCTGCGGCGCCTGCTCGACGTCCTCGCGCCGGACGTCGTCCTCCTCACCGACGGCGGCGGGGTCGTACGCGCGGCGCTCGCGCCCGTCGTGGGGGCGGACGAGGTGGCCCGCGTGCTGTGCCGGCTCCACGCGACGGTCTCCCTGGAGCCCGCGCAGGTGAACGGCCACCCGGCGCTGATCGTCCGGCGGGGAGGCGAGCTCGACTCGGTCCTCGCGGTCCGCCTCGACGGCTCGCTCATCACCGGCCTGTACGCCGTCCGCAACCCCGAGAAGCTGTCCCGCATGGACCGGGAGACCGCCCTGCGCCGCTGAACCCGCCCGAGCCGTACGCGCCCCATCACGTGGTCGGACGTCAGGAGGGCGAGCGGTGCGGGATCGCCGCGCACGTGGGCGCGTCGCGCGGTCGTGCTGATCGCTGATTATTCGAGCCGCATAAAATACGTGGGCCAAACTTACCGGCGGAAGGCCCATCGCATGACGTCCTCGACCTCCGAAGAAGCCGAGCCCGCGCGGCGGCGGCGCCGGGTGACGAGCGAGATCAAGGAGTCGCTGCGCGCGCTGAGCATCCAGCTCTCGCTGCTCAACCACCAGGTCGGCGCGCACGCCGGCCTCAAAGACGTCGATCTGTCCTGCCTGGACATCATCAACCGGTACGGCCCGCTCAGCCCCACCGCCCTGGCCCGCCGCGCCGGCCTGCACCCGGCCACCATCACCGGCATCCTCGACCGGCTGCAGCGCGGCGGCTGGGTCACCCGCGAGCGCGACCCGGAGGCGTCCGACCGGCGCGCCGTCATGGTGCGGGCGCTCAAGGAGCGCAACGCGGAGCTGTTCGAGCTGTACGGCGGCATGGGCTCGAGGATGGACGACATCTGCGGCCGGTACACCGACGCCGAGCTCGACCTGCTCGCCGACTTCCTCCGCCGCACCACGGACGCCGGGCAAGCCGCCACCGGCGACCTCACCCGCCGCTGAGCTCACCGGCCACCAAGCCCAGCCGACGACCGAGGCCCGCCGACCGCGAAGACCCGCCAACCACCCAGACCCGCCGACCGCCAAGGCCCGCCTACGACCGGGGTAACCGGCGTCTGTCCCGGCCGAAGTCTCGACCGAGCGGACGGCCCACCCTGCCGGTGTCTCAGCGGATGGCCGGGCGCCGTGCCGGGTGCTCACGCCGTGGCGCCCGGATCAGCCACGCACGCCGCCGCGCCGCAGCGGCTCGGCGGCCGGCGCGAACTCCGGCCTGGCCAACACGTCACCCGCAAACTTGGCGTATGGTGTACGGTACTGCGTACGACAACGATGAGGAGGGGCGGCATGTACCGACCGAGCGCTGACGAGCTGAAGAGCATCGACGAATGGTTCGCCACCTACGACGCGATCGCCGAGCGGGGCGCGATCGAGGAGCTGGCCGATCTGGCGGTGTTCCCCATGAACGTGGTCACCGACGTGCCAGACGGTTACGCGAGCGCCAAGCAGTGGACGCGGGCCGAGTACATCGAGGCGATGAAGGAGTCGATGGGCGGCGGCACGGCGGGGCTCGACCTGCGCTCCACCCGCACCCCGCGCTTCCTCAGCCCGAACCTGGTGATCGTCGAGACCGAGGCCACGATGACGATCGACGGGCAGGAGCAGCGGATGCACTACGCCGACCTGCTCGTGCACACCGAGGACGGGTGGGCGTTCCAGACCATGGTGCAGGGCGGCTGGGGACACGGCTGGCCGCCCGCCAAGCGCGGCTGACCTCGCCGCCCGAGACGGCACCCCGCCGCCGTGATGCGACGGCGGCGGGGCCCGGCGCGGCCGTTCGCCGGATGCAGCCGAGCGGGTTCAAAGGTCCCAGTGCTGGTTGGCGCCGCCCCAGCAGTCGTACTGCTGGAGGCGCGCGCCGTTCGCCGTGGACTGGCCGGACACGTCGAGGCACTTGCCCGAGTGGCGGGCGACGATCTCCACGTAGCCGGTGCCGGACACCGGGCGGAGCCGCCACTGCTGGTTGGCGCCGGTGCCGCAGGTGTACTGGATGACCGGCGCGTTGTCGGCGGTGGAGGCGTTGTTGACGTCGAGGCACTTGCCGGAGTGCCGGGCCACGATGTTGTAGTAGCCGTCGCCGAGGTCGCGCAGCTCCCACTGCTGGTTGGCGGCGCCGGTGCAGGTGTACTGGATGATCTCGGCGGCGTTCGCGGTCGACGCCTCCAGCACGTCGGCGCACTTGCCGGAGTTCTCGTTGACGATCGGGGTGGCCGGCGTGCCGCCGCCGTCGTCGACGTCGTCGCCCCAGCCGTAGCGCAGGCGGTCGGCGCCGGACTGGTTGCGGATCGTGAGGTCGATGTCGGTGCCGCTGCCGCTCTTGGCGTACATGGAGTACCAGTCGTAGCCGATGTCGCCGGGCTTGCCGCCGAGCGCCGGCCAGTACGTGCCGCCCATGGCGTTGTCGCGCATCACCTGGGTGACGGCGCGGATGTGCCGGACGAAGTTGTCCGGGCTGCCGGGGTCGAGGTAGTCGAGCCCGTTGTTCATGGGCGCGCCGAACTCGGTGACGACGGCCCGCGAGGCGCAGCTTCCGAGGCGGGTCTGTACGTGGGAGCGCCAGCCGTCGTAGGTGTTCTCCGGGTAGAAGAACGCGTAGTGGTGGAACGAGAACAGCGTGCCGGCGAAGCGCGAGTCGCCGCACAGGTCGCGCAGGTCCTGGCTGTAGCCGGTGCCGCCGATGAGCACCCGGCCGTGCGGGACCGAGGAGTGCCGGCTCAGCCAGTCGGCGGCGAGGTCGCGCCACTCGGCGGAGCTGTAGCCATGGGGTTCGTTCATCGGCTCGAAGTAGACGAGGCCGTTGGCGGCGTACTGCGCGGTGACGGTGGACCACATCGAGTGCCACGCCGTCAGATCGGTGATGCGGCCGCCCGATGCCGCGCCGTCCTCCCAGTACGCGAGGATGACCTTCCACCCGCGCGCCGTGGCGGCGTCGATGGCGCCGCGGTAGGCGTTCCACCAGGCGGTGCCGACGGTGTGGGTGTTGATCGGCAGGCGGACCGTGTTGACGCCGAGCGTGGCCTGCATGTCGTCGTAGATCGCGTTCGCCTTGGCCTGCACGGTGGCGTAGCCGTCGGAGCTGCTGAGGCCGTCGACGACGAGCGGGCCGGTGCTGAAGTTGTCGCCGAGCACCGCCCAGTTGACGCCACGGAACTGGTTGGTGGCGGCCACGGCGGGCGTCGCCCCTAAGCTCACCGCGATGATCGGCAGGAGCGCCAGCGCCGCCAGCCCGGCGAGCAGCCTCCTGGCCCGGAATGCGTTCATGAGCGAACCCTTCTCGTACGCCGTCACCCCACGGAGATCACTTCGCCTTACAGCGCCAAGTTAGCGCTAACACGACGGCGGGAAAAGGCCTGTGAGAACCGGCCCCGTCCATGAGACCGCCGCCCGCCTTCTCGCGCGCCCCGCTCGACGTGCGCCGATCACCCCAATGGGCCCCCATGAAGGCCGATGAAATTTTCACCTTGCCGAAAGTTTTATCGGCGCCCCGTTGAACCAAGTCACAGCGCCTTTCTCGCGCCTTCAGGCCGCCCTTTCTGACCACCCCGAGTTGACATGATGCAGCCCGAGAGTCGACCTTTTTGGGAGCGCTCCCATACATTTCCATCCGGCTTGTGGAGATGACACAAGGCGGCACGGTGAGAGCCCTGTTGAGAAAGGACGCCCGCCATGGAAACACTGGTCAAAGAGCGGCAGGATCTCTTCCTGGCCCTCTACAGAATGGTGCTCGGCCTGCTGTTCGCCTGCCACGGCGCCGCCTCGCTCTTCGGCATTCTCGGCGGTCCTGAGGGCGGCGCGCCACCGGCGTTCGCGGAATGGCCCGGCTGGTACGCCGCCGTCATCGAGCTCGTCGCGGGCGCGCTGGTGCTCCTCGGTGTGGCCACCCGCATCGCCGCCGTGATCTGCTCGGGCACCATGGCGTACGCCTACTTCATCGTCCACCAGCCGCAGGCGTTGTTCCCCATCGAGAACGGCGGCGAGAAGGCCGCGCTGTTCTGCTGGGGTTTCCTGCTGATCGCCGTGCTCGGGCCGGGTCGCTGGGCGCTGTCCACCCTGCGTACCCGCCAGGAGGAGTCGCTCGCCAGTTGACCCCGCCACGAGAGGCCGCCCGCCCGCCGGCTCGAAGGGGTGCGCGGGCCGGGGCGACCGGCGGGCGCGCCGTCCACCGGCGGGGCACGTCACACGCCGGCAGGCGCGTCACACACCGGCGGGCACGTCACTCGCCGGCAAGGTGCACGAGCCGAGAGCCCCATCCCCCGGCGGCCACCGGCGCGCGGCGTCACCTGCCGGTGGTGCGGGCGGCCAGCTGCCTGGCGACGTCCTTGACCGGGTTCAGCACCCGCTCCTGGCTGAGCGCGGTGGTGTCGGAGTCCGGGCCGGTGGTCGTGGCCACGGTCGACAGGCCGCCGAACGTCACCTCGACCACCTGCCCGCCCACCCGGTAGACGAGGACCGCCTCGCGCCGGTTGACGATCTGCGTACTCGTCCTGATCTGGACGAACGCCTCCTCACCGATGCCGGCCACCGCCATCGGCCTGCTGTCCTTCGTCAGCTGCACGGACCCTCCGGGGGGCGTGGCCGCGGCGAGCTCCTTCTTCTCCCGGAACTCGGCGCGGGCCGCGGCGGCGCCCTTCTTCATGGTCGAGACCTCCACCCGCAGGTTCACCATGTCGTAGGCGGTCCCGCCGGTGCCGTCGGGCTCGAAGGTGCTGCTCCAGCTGCACACCGCCCGGCGGTGGCCGGAGTACTCCTTGTTCTGGGCGCTGGTGCCGGCCTTGCCGATGTACTTGCGCACGGTCTCCGCCGGGAGCGCCTTGCACACGTCCTGCCCCCGGGAAGCGGCGGTGATCCGGCCGGCCTCGCCGTTCCCCTCGTCGCCGCGGGCGCCGCCCTTCAGCAGCGCCGCGGCGAACGCCTTCGCCGCCTGCTGCGCCGAGCCCATCACCTGCGACTCGGGAAGCCGCCGGTAGCCGCCGTTCAGGCCGGGCAGACTGTCGTACCCGCCGTAGCGCAGGGTCACCAGGGCACCGGAGAGCTGGAACGTCACCTCGGCGTCCACGCTCTTCGTGGGCGTGTCCGTGGATGCGGCCGTGTACGCGTACGACGCGTCCCCCAAGCCGGGAACGCTGGTCAGCCTGCTGAACCTGGTCCCCGCGGGCGGGTCCGCGAGCATCTCCTGGGTGTCCTGCTTCTTGATGGCGAAGTGCCGCTGCGCGGTGAAACCGCCCCGGGCCTTCTCGTAGGTGAGCAGGCTCACCTCGAGGTCGCGCTTGTGATCGATCTCGCCGCTCGGCTGCTCGCCCGAGTTCCACTCGCAGGTGCTCTCGGCGGACGACAGCGTGGAGGTGTCGTCGGCGGGGTTCTCCTCCGCGTTCGGCACCAGCTTCTTCAGCAGGGCGGCGGGGAAGATCGAGCAGAGGTCCTCACCCTTGTAGGACGCCAGCCGTACGGCGGCCCGTTCCTTCTCCGGCTTCTCCTCCGGCGCGGTCGCCTCCGCAGGCGCGCCCTCGCCGCCGCCGCGCCCCGCCGGGGGCAGCAACCCGCAGGCGGCGACGCCACCGCCACCGACCAGGGCGAGAGCGAGGATCGACGCGGTCAACGGTTTGCGAGGCGAGTGCGACATGGCCGTCGATCGTACGAACGCGGATTGGCGCGATGTTGGCGTGACGCTCGGTGGCGCGGGGCGGGCGCCGACCGCGTGTGATCCCGGCGGCGGTCTCGTGCTCCACGCCGACGCCCGGGAGGGCTACTTCGGCGGGTGGCCGGCGGCGCGGAACAGGCGGTCGCGGGAGGCCGCCGCCCGCTCGAACACGGTCTCGCCGCCCTTCAGCAGGCCCCCTTCCTTCAGCACCCGGCCGCCGACGAGCACGGTGTCCACGTTGCCCGCGTGGGCGCCCGCGACGATCGCGGCCGCGACGTCGGTGGCGGGCAGCAGGTTGGCGTGGTCGAGCCTGATCATGATGAGGTCGGCCTGCTTGCCGGGCGTCAGGCTCCCCGTACGGTGGTCGATCCCGCAGGCCCGCGCGCCTTCGATGGTGGCGAACGAGATCAGGTCCGCCGAGTCGAAGGTGGGCAGCCCGGGGACGCGGTCCAGGGGACCGCCCGCCCCGGCGATGACGAGCTGCTGGTAGGCGAGCGCGGCCCGCATGACGCCGAACATGTCGCCGCTGACGATGGTCTCGGTGTCGACGCTCAGGCTCGGCCGTACGCCGGCGGCGAGCAGCCGGTTGGTCGCCGGCTGGCCGAGCCCCGGCATGAAGACCTCCAGCGCGGAGGCCACGGACGCGGTGGCGCCGTGGCCGGCGAGCATCCGCAGCTCCTCGTCGGTCGAGGTGCAGCAGTGGATGAACGTCATGTCGGAGCCGAGCAGCCCCGACTCGGCGAGTCTGCGGATGGCCTGCTGTTTGGCGCCCCATTCGCCGAGACCCACGTGCATGCTGATGCGGAGCCCGAGTTCCCTGGCGAGCCGGATGTCGTGCTCGGCCACCTCGAACGTGGACAGTTCGGGGCCGCGGAGCATCGCGTTGAGCGTGACGCGGGCGGTGTCGTCGGGGAGCACGCCGGCGCGTACCCGCCGGATGTCCTCGGGGTGCGTCCTCGCGCTGCCGAACTGCCACTCCTCGGCGTCCGTCGACGGCCAGCCGTGGTCGAAGACGGCGCGGATGCCGGAGTCCCAGTGCGCGTCGATGGCCGCGTCGGTGTGCTCGGGGCTGTTGCTGATGTGCGACTCGTCGCGCACCGTGGTGACGCCGGCGTCGATGGACAGCAGGTCGGCGGCGAGGTTGCCGATGTAGACGTCCTCGGGTTCGAAGTACTGGCCGAGGCCGATCTGGACGGCGTTGCGGTACTCCTGGTAGGTCCAGGACGGGCCCAGGCTGCGCAGCGCTCCCTGCCAGTTGTGGCGGTGGGTGTCGATGAAGCCGGGCAGCACGGCGCTGCCGGAGCCGTCGATCACGCGGGCGTGCTCGTCCTGGAGGCCGCGGCCGATCGCCTGGATCGTTCCATCGGCGATGAGGACGTCTCCGGCGAGGTCGCCGAGCTGCTCGTCCTGCGTCATCAGGTACGCGCCCTTGATCAGGATGCGGTCGTACGACATGGTCTTTCCTTCGTGTTGTTCGGAAGGCCCGAGCGGCGGGCGGCGATCCAGACGGCCGCGAAGGTGAGGAGCGCGCCGGCGACGGTGAACGCACCCGGCGGGTGATCACCGGACGGCGGCACGGCGTCCAGCACGATCGAGCCCGCGAGCTGCCCGGCGATCGATGCCATACCCAGCAGGAGCACGCCGATTCTGCGGACGAGCACGGCGGCGGTGCCGATGAACACCACGCCGCACAGGCCGCCGAGATACATCCACCACGCGGTGGGCTGCGCGGCGCCCGATGTCCCTCCGGCCAGGGTCTTCGCGGTCAGGGCGAGGCCGAGGACGATCGAGCCGACGGCGAAGTTCACCCAGGTGGCGGCGAGCGGCGAGGCGACCGCCGCGCCGGTGGTGCCGTTCATGGCCTGCTGGAGTCCCAGCAGGAGGCCCCCGAGCACGGCGAGCAGCGCGGGGAGCAGCACCGTGGCCGCCGACGGCACACCGGCGAGTCCCGGCAGGGCGGAGACGACCGCGGCCACCAGCGTGAGCAGCGCGCCCGCCAGGCGATGGACGCCGGGCCGCCGCCGGACGCCGCCGCCGACGCCCCGGGCGTCGACGATCAGCCCGCCGACGGTCTGTCCCGCGATGGCCGACACGGTGAACACCGCGATCCCCGTGACGAGCGCCACCGTGGACTGCGCCAGTGCGAACGTCCCGCCCAGCGCGCCCGCCAGCAGGTAGCGGCGGGGCAGGCCGCGCTCGCGCGTGGCGGCGGGCAGGTCCTTCAGCGCCCGGCGCAGCCCCGGCAGGAGGAGCGCGAGCACGCTCATGATGATCAGGCCGCCGGTGAAGCTGATGGTCGCGGCGGCCGTCCCGTCGCCGAGCCGGTGGCTCAGCTCGGCGTTCACCCGGGACTGCACCGGTACGACCGCGCCCGCCGCGACGGCCGCGACCACGGGCAGGGCGCGCGAGCGGGACGGCGACCGTGCAAGCGCCTGGCGGGACATCGTGGACGAGGTCATGGAATCCCCTCCGGGACGGGTGTTGCGCGTCGGGAGGCGGCGACGGACTCGGCGCTCCGGTTGCCGAGGGCCGCATGGACACTCTCACCGACGCTCACCTATCGTGTCCAACGAAGAATTCCGATGCCTTCATCGCGATCTCCGATAGATGGGGAGGGCGGGATGGACGAGCGCAGGCTGGAGTACTTCATCGCGGTGGCCGAAGAGATGAACTTCACCCGCGCCGCCCAGCGCCTGCAGGTGACGCAGTCGACGCTGTCGGCGGGCATCAAGGCGCTGGAGAGCGAGCTGCGCGTCGAGCTGGTGTCACGCTCGACCCGATCGGTGCGCCTCACCGAGGCGGGGGCGGCGTTCCTGCCCGAGGCCAGGGCCGCGCTTGAGGCCCTCGACCGGGCCCGCGCCGCCGTCGAGCCGGTCTCGGCCGGGCTGCGCGGCAGCCTCAACGTCGGCGTGCTGAGCAGCATGACCGTCGTGGACGTGCCCGCGCTGGCCGGCGACTTCCACCGCAGGCACCCGGGCGTGCTGCTGCGCATCTCCATGTCGCAGCGCGGCACCGCGGGGCTCACCGAGCACGTCAAGGAGGGCCGTATGGACGTGGCCTTCGTCGCCACGCACCTGCCCGACGAGCACCTGCACGTCGTCCCGATCAAGCGGTACGACCTGCGGCTCATCGTCCCCGAAGAGCACCCGCTGGCGCGGCGCGAGGCGGTGGGCCTGGCCGACGTCGCGGGCGAGCCGTTCATCGACATGCCGCTGGGGTTCGGCCAGCGGGACCGGGTGGACGAGGCGTTCGCCCGCGCGGCGCTGACCCGGCAGGTGCGGGTCGAGGTCTCCGACATCACCACGATCCCCCAGTACGTCGCCCACGGCCTCGGCGTGGCGCTCCTGCCCGACGCGCTCGGCGTACGACCGGGCGTGCGGGCACTGCGCCTGGACGGGAAGGGGCTCTCCTGGACGCTCTGCGCGATCCGGTCGGCCCGCCGCAAGCCGACGCGGGCGCTGCACGCGTTCCTCGACCTGCTCCCCCAGCACATCCACCACGACCGCGCCTTCTGAACGCCGCCGCGTCACCGGTGAAGAGCGTTCGATGAAGTGAACGCCAGGTTCAGTGTCGCTACCTGTTCGCTATAGTGAACGTATGATTCACCCGATTGGCACGGATAGCGAACAGGTCAGCGTCTACCTCGACGACACCTACCTGGAAGAGGTCGACACACGGGTGATCGCCGTCGGCAAGCGGGACGGCGCGCTGTGGGCGGCGGTGGAGCGGTGCCCGTTCCACCCGCAGGGCGGCGGGCAGCCCGCCGACCGGGGCTGGCTGGACGGCGAGGAGATCGTCCCGGTACGTGACCACGAGTCGGGCCTGGTGGTGGCGATGGCGCCGGAGGGCGGGAGCCTGCCGCCGTTCACCGAGGGTCAGCCGGTGCGGGCGCGGATCGACCTGCAGACCAGGATGCTGCACGCGGCGCTGCACACGGCGGGTCACCTGGTCGAGGCCATGGGCCAGCGGCAGGGCTGGGAGAAGGTGGGCAACAACCACTTTCCGGGTCAGGCGCGGATCGAGTTCCTGCTGCCGGAGGCGGAGACGCGGCTGGGAGATCCGCAGGGCCGCGCGGAGGCGACGGCCGCGCTGCAGGCCGCGGTGGCGGAGGCGGTCAAGGATGACCTGCCGGTCTTCGCGCGCAACGACGGCGCGGGGCGGCGCATGGTGCACATCGACGAGGTGCACGCGGTGCCGTGCGGCGGCACCCACGTACGCAGCCTCTCCGACCTCGCCGAGGTGACCGTGACGGGGCTGAAGGTCAAAAAGGGCCGCATCCGCGTCTCCTACACCGCCGAACACAGGAGCGTCTGATGAGCGGCCCCGGCCGGCAGCCGGTCAGCAGCACCGCCGCCGCGATCGGCGTGAAGATCCGCCTGCGCCGGCAGCAGCGCGGCATGAGCGCGGCCGAGACGGCGCGCCGCGCCGGGCTGAGCAAGGCCACGTTGTCGCAGCTGGAGGCGGGCAAGGGCAACCCGACCATCGACACCCTGGACGCGATCGCCATCGCGCTGGGCATCCCGCTCGCCGACCTGCTGGCCCGCGAGGCCGACACCGGCCCGATCTACCGTCCGGGCACGCCCGCCGCGCCGGGAGAGGTCTCGCGGGAACTGCTGCGCCGCATCAGCAGCGGCAACAGCCTGGAGATCTGGCGCCTGCGCGTGCCACCGGAGACGGAGCTGGCCGGGGTGCCGCATGCGACCGGCACGACTGAGCACCTGCTGGTCTCCTCCGGGCATGTGACGGCCGGCCCCGTCGACGCCCCGCAGGAACTGAACCCCGGCGACATGCTGGCCTTCGCCGGCGACGCCCCGCATTTTTACCGCACCGGCGGCGATTCCGCGGACATCACGGTCGTCCTCGCCTCCCCCGTCAATCCCTGATGTTCACCGATATAAGGAAAGGCGCATTCCGCGCACGGCCCGACACACAAACGATCTTGTGACGATGTGCCGTCAACGCTGGCCGTGTCCGCGTACTGGACAGGAAGCCTGCAGGTCCTGGGCAAGCGGACGCACAGGCTCCCCAGCGGAACGGTCACCACCACGCTCACGCGGCTGTCGCGCACCTGGCACGTGGACAACCCGGCGAGCGGCCGCTACGAGAAGACCCCGTGGTCGTGGGTGGACGTCGCGCCCGGCCTGCGCAAGACCGCCGTGCCGGCAGGCGAGCTGCCGTCCAGGCGGCTCGGGGTGCTCGACCCGGCGACGCGGAAGGTGCTCTCCCGGATCGAGCCGCCGCAGGGTGCGGCGCACGTGAAGTGGTCGCCCGACGGCAGATTCATTCTCGCCACCACTGCAACCGGCACCCCGACGACCTCGAACTCCGCTCCGCTCATTCGATTGCCGGAACGGACGCCACCAGCACGCGCACCGGATACTCCATCGTGGACGCCGCAACCCTGCAAGTCGGGTGTTCGACCTCCTCGCCTGGGCCGACGACGACCGGCTGATCGGGGTGGGCTGCGCGGGCACGTGCGGCAACGAGTTCCGCAACGCCCTCGTGCCGGTCAGCGTGGACGGCAGGAAGGTCATCCGCCTGTCGGCCTACCGCGAGAACAGCGACTCCGAGAAGAGCCGGCATCCCGTACTGACCCCCAGGTGAGACCCCAAGGACTCGGCGCCGCTCTCCAGAACGATCGAGCCGGCATCGCCCTCCTTTCGGCGAACGCCGTGTGCCGCCCGCCGAAGCCCGGCATCATGAGCGCTCACACCGCGCGTCCCGTCGCCGCAAGTGTCGGTGTCGGCGCGTACGTTCACACCGAAGCCACGTTCGAGACGGTGAAGAGCATGCCCATGATCGACGAGCAGGCCGCAGTCCTGGCACTCACGCAAGCCACCCATGACGGACCCTGGCACGACACCGCTCGAGCCGTCGCCGCCGCCGGCAGCGCGCTGAAACTCCTCGACGGCGACATCGGAGATCTTCATGACGATGACAGGGCGCACGCCGCCGTCATCAGAGGCAGGGTCGGGAGCGCCGACCTGGACCGGGCGCGGAAGCTCATCGCGGCCATGCGCTCCCTGGGCGTCCGCCTCGTCACCGTGCTGGACGAGGAATATCCCGGCAACATGTTCTGGACCAACGACTACCAGCCGTTCTTGTGGGTTCGCGGCCCGATCGCTCTGGACGGCCATCGCGTGGTCGCGGTCGTCGGCGAGCACGACCACGAGCAGGCCGCCGCTGCCGCCCGTGCCCTCGCCGACGCAGGACTGACCGTGGTCGCACCGGTGCACACCGCATGCGGTGCGACCGTGCTGCAAAGCGCGGCGGCGGCCGGTGGACGGACGCTGGGAGTCCTGGACGAAGGCCTGAGCCGCCCGCCCGGCCGGTATGCGAATGTCACGCGGCGGGTGGCCGAGCGTGGAGCGCTCGTTTCCGCGTTCTGGCCGGAGACCGTCGCCGGCGAGCGGACGGCAGCGCTCACCCCCATCGTGACCTGCGGATTAGCGGCGCTTCTTTACGTCGCCGACGGCCGCGGCGACGGCTTCAGCCACCGCCATGTCACAAAGGCGCTGAGGACCGGCAAGCATGTGTTCGTGCCCCAACGGCTTCACCGGGAACAACCGTGGGTCGCCGAGGCGGGCTTCAGGGGAGGCATCACTGCCGTCCAGGACACTGACGACCTCTGCACGCAGGCGGTCAAAGTCGTAGATATGGACTCCCGAGCGACGATGTTCTGACCATGAACAATGCCGAGGCGGTGACGAACCTCGTCCTCCCGTTGTTCAGGAACGTTCCAGCGGCACGCCCAGGCGTCTGCCGGATCTGCCACACCGGGCCCAACAACAAAGGCGATGACACGCCGTACGAGATCTGCTCCAGTTGCGAGCGCACGGTGAACGGGCTCCGCCGGCATGTGGAGCCGGTGGTGCCGATCTCGCTGGCCGTCACGAAAGGCGAGGACAATCAGCTGTTCAGGACTGTGGCCCGCAAAACCCTCGTGTGGTCGGGCACCGGCTGGTTGCGGCCGGAAGTCCTGATGGCGGCCACCCTGTCCCGCTTCTACGCCGCCCACAAGAGCTGCCTCACCCGGTTGGCCGGAGGGCCGTTCACCATGGTCGTCACCGTTCCGAGCACTCGGCTGGAGCGGCCTGTCGAGGCGGTTGACATCCTGCCGCGGGTCATCGGCTTGATCGGCGCGTTACGCGGTCTCTACAGGCCGCTTCTCTGGGCGAACGACGAGTACGCGGCGGTGCTCGCCAAGCGCTGTTCGCACCCGAAGGCCTTCAAGGTGATGGGCGCAGCGGATGGCGCAAAGCCGCTGCGCGGCCACCGCGTGCTGCTGGTGGACGATTGGTTCATGTCGGGCGCGCACGTGCAGAGCGCCGCGTACGCGCTGTTCGAGGCGGGGGCGGAGGAGGTGGTCGGCCTCGTCATCCTCAGGGTGATCGTGCCCAGTCCTTCGCACGAGAACAGGTGGAGCATCTGGCAGGAGGCCAACGCCGAGCCGTTCTCCTTCGACCGCTGCTGCCTGTGCGCTGCGGCGAGGCGCTGAATCGGGTGGGGGCGGCGCGGACCGAGGCGATGAGCACCACCGCCGTCGCCCTCCCGGCAAGACGTCTGAAGCGGGCCGTGTTCAGCAGGTGCGCGCCCCGGTGCGGCCACGCCGCCATGAGCAGGGCGTGGGCGCTCGCCGGTGTGAGGATCTGGCCGGCGACGGGGCGGCCGGGGGTGAGAAGCTGCGGGACGAGGGTGCGGGTGGCGTGCGCGTACAGGCCGGCGGGCCGGTCCGGCCGTCCCGAGTCGGGCAGCGGGTGGTGGAGCACGGCGGGCGGCTGGTGGAAGGCGATCAGCGCGGGCGTGTCCGGGCCGAGGCCGTCGAGGGTGGCGCGCGTCCAGGCGAGGGTCTCGGCGTCGAGGATGCGGGCGGCCTGCCCGTACTCGGCCTCCGCGCCGTGGTCGGCGATGTCGCCGGTGACCAGGAGGCCGTCTCGACGGAGCGCGACCCCGGCGTGCGGCTGCTGCTCCAGCGCGGTCCACCCGCCGGCGTAGGGGCTCACGTCCCATTCCGGACGGCCGGAGCGCCAGGTGGCGTAGATTCTGGGTCAAGCCAGCCATGTCCACAATCTCAGGAGATGGCGGGTCGCCGCGTGAGGAGGGTGGGAGCCGTGGGCGCCGACAAGCCGCTTCAGCCGATGCCCGAGCCGGCCGCCCGGGAGGCGGGCGTCTCGGCCACGACCGTCTCCCCGGCGTCGAACGGGCGGGCCGACGTCCCTACCAGGACCCGGCGGCTCATCGCCGAGGTACTGGAGCGGCGCGGCCTGCCCAGGCGGCGCGGAACCCCCAAGGGCGGCATGATCGACGTGGTCCTGCCGGGGCTCGGCGCGGCGTTCGGGACCGCGATGCTGGAGGGTGTCGAGGAGGCGGCCTGGCAGCTCGGCGTGGAGCTGGTGGTCGCCGCCGTCGCCGCCCGTATCGAGCACGGCCGGCCGCCGCACGTCCGGCTGGAGCGGCTGAGCGCCCGCGACAGCGCGGGCGTGCTGCTGGTGCGCACCTCGCCGGGCGCGACGCAGCGGGCCTGGCTGGCCGACCGCGGCATTCCCGCGGTGGTCGTCGAGCCGCGGCGCAAGGTGCCCCGAGGCCTGTCCGTGGTGGCCGCCGCCGGCATGGCCGGTGCGCGCGCCGCCACCGAGCACCTCATCGGCCGGCCTCGGCCACGAGCGCATCGCGATCATCACGGGACATCCCGGGGTGCCGTGCTCGTCCGAGCGGCGAGCGGGTTACCGCAACGCCATGGCCGGGGCGGGCCTGAAGGTCGATCCGCGCTGGGAGGCCTGCGGGAACTTCCAGATGCACGACGCGCTGCAGGCCACGCGGGCGATGTTCGACGAGCTGTCCGAACCGCCGACGGCGATCTTCGCCTGCTCGGACGCCATGGCGCTCGGCGTGTACTGGGCGCTCGCCGAGCGCGGCCTGCGCGTTCCCGACGACGTGAGCGTGGTCGGGTTCGACGACTCGCCGGCGGCGTACCACGCCACTCCGGCCCTGACGACGGTGCGGCAGCCCTGGCCCGAGCTGGGCGCCGCCGGGCTGGCCGCGCTGGTCTCCGACCGGCCGCCGGCGCGGATGGAGATCGAGACCACGCTCATCGTCCGCGCCGGCACCGCTCCCGCGTGAGCCGCCGGGGCCCGGCCGCCGGCAGGCGGACGGCGGGCTCAGCGCGGCAGGGGACCGAGGTCGATGCGGTGGACCTGCGCCGCCGACTCGATCACCAGCGCCCGCTCCTCCTGCCGCCAGGCCACGGGCCGCCCGTCGCCGAGCGCGCGCACCCCGGTGATCTCCCGGTCGAGCAGCCCGGATGAGCGCCCCAGACGGCGCAACACCACCGGGCCGTCAGGGCGGGCGAGCGCGATGGCGTACAGGGACGTGCCGGTGGCGGTGTAGCGGATGTCCTCTGCGGTCATCGCGCCGCCCTCGTTGAAGCCCTGGGCCTGCAGCGCGGGCGGATCTTCCGCCGACGGGCCCTCGCCGAACACCTTCCACGGGACGGTGTCGAAGATCGCCTCACCGTTGACCGCGAGCCAGTCGCCGATGCCGGCCAGGATCGCCCGCTCGTCGTCGTCGATCTCGCCGTCGCCGGTGAGCGGGACGCTGAGCAGGAGGTTGCCGTTCTTGCTGACCACGTCGGCGAGCATGCCGGCCACCTGCGCCGCGCTCTTGTAACCGTGCTCGGCGAGCCTGCGCTCGTCGTAGTGCCACGAGCCCAGGCAGGTGCAGGTCTGCCAGGGCTCCGGCTCGATGCGGTCGCTCGCGCCGCGCTCGACGTCCCAGGTGAGGGCGCGCCGCTGCCGCTCGTCGAGGATCTTGCCGCAGACGACCATGTCCTCGCTCAGGTTGTACAGCTCGGCCGCGATCTCCAGGCCGATCGGGCCGCACTGATGCAGCGGCAGCACGGTGTCGTCGAAGTACACCAGGTCCGGCCGGTACGTCTCGGCGAGCTGCAGCGTCCTGGCTTTGAAGTTCGCCTGGTAGGCGGCGTCCGGCCGGTGCTCCAGGGCGGGCCAGTCCCAGTGGCGGCCGACGGTCTCCGGCCGGTCGAAGCCGGGGACCGGCCGGTGGCGCTGGACGTACAGCTCCTGCGGATCGAGCCCCTCCCACCAGGTGCCCGCGCCGTCCTCCTTGGTCAGCCGCCCGTCGTACGGCACGCCCGCCATCGGCCCGTCGGGGTCGGCGCCCTGGCTCGGCTCGTACCACGACCAGGCGTGCGCCGCGTGCACGCTCACCCCGAACCGCAGCCCCTGCCCGCGCGCCGCCGCGGCCCACTCCCCCACGATGTCGCGGCGCGGTCCCACCCTGACGGAGTTCCACGCGTGGTGCGGGCTGTCCCACAGGTCGAGGTTGTCGTGGTGGTTGGCCATGGCCACGAAGTAGCGGGCGCCCGTGCGGGCGTACAGGCCGAGCAGTTCCTCAGGGTCCCAGCGGGCCGCCTTCCACTCGTTGATGACGTCTTTGAACCCGAACCGCGACGGATGCCCGTACCGCTCCAGATGGAACCGGTAGGCGTCGGTGCCCGGCAGGTACATGTTCCGGGCGTACCAGTCCCCGAACCCCGGCTGGCACTGCGGCCCCCAATGTCCCCACAGCCCGAACTTGGCCTTCGGGAACCACTCCGGCGTCTTCCGCTCCTCCAACGACTCCCACGACGGCGTGAACCGCACGGCTCTCCTCACTCTTCGTCCGGCTGCCCCAAGGTGGCGGTGCGTGAGCCAGGTACACCATCGCACAGGCGTTCCGCGCGGCCGGCCGGACCTCCATTCGACGAGCCCGGCGTGCACGCGTACGGCGCATGGCGCGTCTACGCCGACTCCGTCGAGGCCGGCACCCACATCGTGGACAGGGTGGACAGGAAGGACAACGGTCACGTCTACGAGGTGTACTGGGTCACGTCGGAGGACAGCGCCCTGGAGTACCCGCGCCGCCGGGACGTCCGCCACGAGGGCCACTATGTGATCGTGGAGACGCCGCGCCGCAACCTCGGCCGCGACATGATCATGATTTTCGACGAGGCCGACGGCTCCTTGATCGAGATCCCCGAACGCACACCGCTTCCGCGGCCGACGGCGTCGCCGACCCACTGCGCCCGCTGAGGCTACCCGGTCTTACCCGTGACCGACGTGGCGCCCTCCTCCTGCGACGACCCGGACTTCGGCCACCCCTGGCACACCGCGGACTTCGGGTGGAGCGCCGAGCGGGTGATCCTGTCCGGGGCGGGATACCGGTGCACGCAGTGCCGCAGCGCCGCCTGCCGGGCCTGCTACGACGCCACGGGCGGCGCACAGACGACGATCACGCGCGGCTTCGTGCGGGGAGAGGACGACGGGCGGTCGCATCCCTCCGACGCGATCCTGATGCGCCTCTGCTGGATCTGCGGGAGCCCCGTCACGATCCTCCACGACTGATCGGCCCCTCCGCTCGCCGGCGTCGCGCCCTATGTCATGCCTCAGGCGCGTGCGCGCCGCCGCCGGGTTGCGGGCGCAGGCCGTCCATCATGACCGTGACGAAACCGGCGGCGAGTTCCGGGGAGCTCTCGCTGGAGCGGGCGATGGCGTAGGTCGCCTCGCCCAGCAGGGCGGTGGTGACGGCGGGGTGGATGTCCGTCCTGATCGCGCCGGCGTCGCGGGCGCGGCCGAGCAGGGCGTGCAGGGCGTCGCGGAGCTCGGTGCGCAAGGTGGCGGTCAAGGGGAGCTGCAGGCCCTCGAGCTGCTCGCTCATCACCCAGTGGGCGGCCTGGAAGTCGATCAGTTCCAGGAGGAACGCGCGCAGCGCCGCGCCCGGATCGTCCTCGGCCAGGGCTTCGCGGGCGCGCCGGATGAGCGGTTCGAGCAGGTCGGCGGTGGCGGCGTCGATGAGCGCGTCCTTGGTGCCGAAGGCACGTACGACCGTCGCGGCCCCCAGCCCGGCCTGGCGGGCGATGGTCTCCACGGTGAGGGTCGCGCCGGGCCGGACGAGCAGCGTCTTGGCCGCTTCCAAGGCGAGGTTCCTGTTGCGTATCGCGTCCGCCCGGCGCGGCTGCTGCTGGGCCGCCTTGGGGGTTGACATCTGGAACGCCCTCCCACCTCAAGAAATGGAACAATTATTCCAGTTGAACGCTATCGACCTGGGGCAACCGGCGCAAGCATGGCTCACGCCTCGCCGAGGACGCGGCGCAGGGCGGTGGTGGCGGCGGCGAACTCGGCGTCGTTCAGCAGCGTCGAGCCCCATTCGAGCAGCGGCCGCCGCGCCTGGCGGATGCGGACGGCCATCTCCTCCCCATGCTCGGTGAGCGTGAGCCGGACGTGGCGGCGGTCGTGCGCGGACGGCTCGCGGTGGACGAGCCCGGCGGCGTGGAGGCGGTCGACGAGCTTGCTGGGGTTGCCGGTCTCGGCGACGATGCGGGCGCCGAGCTCGCCGAGGGTGAGCGGCTGGGCCCCGGCGATGTCAGGGTCAGGCCCCGGCGATGTCAGGGTCAGGGTGGTGGCGGCCGGGGTCGGCGCCACGAACGTGATGGCGCGCAGGGGCGAGTACCTGTTCCAGCGCAGGCCGGCCGTTCAGTCCCGGCTACGAGCTGGTGGGCGAGGTGGTCGACCACGGCGTCGGCGAGCCGCCGCCCTGGCCGGCGGCCGGGGCCAGGGTCGCCGCCTGCCTGCCCAGGATGGGCGGCTACATCGAATACGCGAACGTGCCCGTCCGGCTGCCGGCCCCCGTACCCGACGGGCTGGACACTCTGGAGGCCGCCGCGCTGCCGCTGGACTACCTGACCGCGCTGAGCCTCCTCGACCGGCACGGCCGGGCCGCCCCGGCGACACCGTCCTCATCCAGGGCGCGACGGTGGTGAGCACGCCGCTCGGCTTCCTCGTCCTCCCCCAGTGTCAGTCGAAGAGGTGGCGGTGGGCGCGGGACCAGGCGAGCCTGCCGCGCAGGTCGTCCGGATGCCCGTCGGCGACCCAGCGAACCTGGGGCTGACGCCCGGCGGCGCGGGGCAGCGCAGCCAGCGCAGGCACTCTTCGCCGCCGCGGAACGGGCGACGTACTCGAGCGCGACCCGTGCGCCGGGGGCGTCGCCCTGGGCAGGGCGCGGAGGACCTCCTCGTCGGACGTCGTCGCCCGCTCGGGGATCTCCGGCCGGGACGGCCCGGCGCGCGGCGAGGATGCCGTCGCCGGCCGCGACCCTTGCGTCAGGGACGCCCTGGCGCGAGGGTCAGGAGGTCACGGTGATGCGGTACGTGCGGCCCGCGCGGCCCGGCAGGGCGATGACGTCCTGCTCGGGGCGCTCGACGGTCACGGCGCGGCCGGTCCTGGTGTCGCTCACCTCGACCTTGCCGGTGAAGGCGCGGCTGCGGACGTTCACCGTCGCCGTGCGGTCGAAGCCGATGCGGACCTCGGTGGCCGCGCCGGACCGCCAGGTGGCGTCCACCGTGTGGCCGCCGCGTCCGCGCAGCCCGCGCACCTCGCCGTTCGGCCAGGCGGGCGGCAGGGCGGGCAGCACGTGCAGCTCGCCGGTGTGGCTGTGCAGCAGCATCTCGGCGATGCCGGACGTGGCGCCGAAGTTGCCGTCGATCTGGAACGGGGGATGCAGGTCGAACATGTTCGGCGCGAGCCGGTCCGTGCGGACGAGGAGGCGGAGCAGCTCGTGCGCCCGGTCGCCCTCCTCCAGGCGCGCCCAGTAGTTGATCTTCCAGGCGAGCGACCAGCCGGTGCCGTCGTCGCCGCGCAGTTCGAGCGTGCGCCGGGCGGCCTGGTGCAGCTCGGGGGTGCCGCGCTTGGTGATCTGGTTGCTGGGGTGCAGACCGTAGAGGTGGGAGACGTGCCGGTGGTCGGTCTCGGGCTCGATCCAGTCGTACAGCCACTCCTGGATGTTGCCGCGCGAGCCGATCTTCATGGGGGCGAGCCGGTCGCGGGCGGCGAGCACCTTGTCGCGGAAGTCCGCGTCGACGCCGAGGAGGTCGGCGGCCTTGGCGCAGCCGTCGAACAGGTCGCGCAGGATCTGGTTGTCCATCGTCGGCCCCGCGCAGACGCTGACGTCGGGGTGGTGCGCCTGTTCGGGCGAGTTGGACGGGTTGGTGACGAGGTAGCCGAGGTTCGGCTCTTCGACGAGCGTGTCGAGGAAGAACTGCGCCGCGCCCTTCATGGCCGGGTAGTGCTCGCGGAGGAACCCGAGGTCGCCGGTGAAGGCGTAGTGGTCCCAGATGAGGGTGGCCAGCCAGGCGCCGCCGGTCTGCCACATGCCCCAGAACGCGCCGTCCACGACCGACGTGCCCCGCCAGGCGTCGGTGTTGTGGTGGGTCACCCAGCCGCCGGCGTCGTACTGCGCCTTGGCCGTACGGGCGCCGCTGACCGCCAGCTCGTCGATCAGCGTGAAGACCGGCTCGAAGCACTCCGGCAGGTTCGTGGTGTCGGCCGGCCAGTAGTTCATGGGCAGGTTGGCGTTGATCGTGTACTTGGAGTCCCACGCCGGTTCGAGCGAGTCGTTCCAGATGCCCTGCAGGTTGGCCGGTTGCGTGCCGGGCCTGGAGGAGGAGATCAGCAGGTAGCGGCCGAACTGGAACAGCAGCACGGAGAACTGCGGGTCGTCGGTGCTCGCGTGCTGCGCGATCCGCACGTCGGTGGGCTGGTCGGCGGCCGCGGTGCGGCCGAGGTCGAGGCTGACGCGCTCGAACAGCCGCTGGTAGTCGGCGACGTGCCGGCTTCTCAGGTCGTCGTACGCTCTGCCCGCGGCGGCGTCGAGGTGACCGCGGGCGATGCCCTCATGGTCGCCGCTGACGTCGCGCCAGTCGCGGTAGCTGGAGCCGATGGAGATCAGCAGCGTGACGCTGTCGGCGCCCCGCACCTGGAGGGTGCCGTTCGCGCTGCTGACGGTGCCGCCCTCGGCGACGGCGCGGGCCAGGGCGAGGAACTTGACGGAGCCCTTCAGCCCCTCCATGTCGCCGGAGACGCCGTCGAGCGCGACGGTGGCGGCGTCGGGGCTGGTCAGCGTCGTCCGCTGGGGGCTGGTGAACGTCGCGGAGAACGTGATCGAGCCCGGCTGGTCGGCGGTCAGGCGGACGGCGATGACCTGGTCGGGGGCGCTGGCGAACACCTCGCGCCGGTGGCGCACGCCGTTGCGCAGGTAGGACACGCCGGTGATCGCGGTGGTGAGGTCGAGGTAGCGGTGGTACTCCGAGACGGCGGCGTCGCCGGGGAAGGTGAGCTGCAGGTCGCCGACGGTCTGGTACGCGAGCTGCCCGGCGGGGCTGCCGAGCATGGCCTCGTCGATGAGGGCCTGGGCCTGGCTCCACTGCTCCTGGAAGACGAGCTGCCTGATCCGGTCCAGCGCCTGGGCGCCCTTGGGGTTGCTCTGGTCGTACGGGCCGCCCGCCCAGACGGTGTCCTCGTTGAGCTGCAGCCGCTCGGTATCGGTGTTGCCGAACACCATGGCGCCGAGGCGGCCGTTGCCGATGGGCAGGGCGCGCAGCCAGTCGGTGCCGGCGCTCTCGTCGTACCAGAGGGCGAGGTCGTGGGCGGCGCGCACCTCGGGAGGCGGCGCGACGGCGGCTCTCGCGGTGGCCGTCCAGGACAGCGGGAACATCGCGGCGCCGGCGCCGACGGCGCCGAACTTCAGAACTTGCCTTCGCGATACATCGGACATCTGGTGATCGTCCCCCTTGGGGGTCGCAGGCTTACGGGGGCGCGCCGGCTTCCTGGAGGAAGGTAAAGCGGCATGACTGTGCGCGTCAACCGGGAGATCGCGCATCGGACAGGAAACCGGCACCCGGGAGACCCGGCGACCGGGCGGTACCTAACATCGGATCTCTGCCGACCCGAACCTGCTCCGCCTTGAAAGTTTCACGCCCGCGGGCGGCGCGCGGTGATCTCTCCTGGCGCGAAATCCCAGGCGAGAAGGCGTGGCCTCCGCGACGCCTCCGGGGGCCGGCGGCCGTCGTCATTGACTCCGCCAGGGGCCTCGGCTGTACTCCGCGGCAGGAGCTTCACGTACCCGCTTGATGTTAGCGCTAACAGCACCTGTCACAAGGGAGACCATCGGTGAAACCCGTCCTGCGCACGGTCCTGTGCATCATGGGCCTGCTGCTTCCCAGCGTGCTGTTCCCGTCCGCGGCCGCCGCCGACAACCCGATCGTGCAGACCATCTACACGGCCGACCCCGCACCCCTCGTCTACGACGGCCGCCTCTACGTCTACACCGGCCACGACGAGGACGGCTCCACGTGGTTCACGATGCGCGACTGGCGCGTCTACTCCACCACCGACATGGCCAACTGGACCGACCACGGCTCGCCCATGAGCCTGGAGACGTTCGCCTGGGCCGACGACAACGCATGGGCGGGCCACGTCGTCCACCGCAACGGCCGTTTCTACTGGTACGTGCCGGTGCGCCACCGCGCCACCGGGTCGATGGCCATCGGCGTCGGGGTCTCCGACAGCCCGACGGGCCCGTTCCATGACGCCCTCGGGCACCCGCTCGTCAACAACAACGAGATCGACCCGAACGTCTTCATCGACGACGACGGCCAGGCCTACCTGTACTGGGGCAACCCGAACCTCTGGTACGTCCGGCTGAACCCGGACATGATCTCCTATTCGGGCAGCCCGACGCAGATCCCGCTCACCACATCCGGGTTCGGCACGCGTTACGGCAACTCCGACCGCCCGACGCTCTACGAGGAAGGCCCCTGGGTCTTCAAGCGCAACGGCCTGTACTACATCGTCTTCGCCGCCGAGTGCTGCTCGGAGTTCATCGGCTACTCGACCGCGCCCACCCCGACCGGCCCGTGGACGTACCGGGGCACGATCATGCCGACCCAAGGCAGCAGCTTCACCAACCATCCGGGCGTCATCGACTACCGGGGCGGCTCGTACTTCTTCTACCACAATGGCGCACTCCCTGGCGGAGGCGGTTTCACCAGGTCGGTGGCCGTGGAGCAGTTCACCTACAACGCCGACGGCACGTTCCCCACGATCAACATGACCACCGCGGGGCCGCCGCAGATCGGCACGCTCGACCCGTACACCCGCCAGGAGGCCGAGACGACCGCGTGGGCCCAAGGCGTCGAGACGGAGCCGTCCAGCGAGGGCGGCATCAACGTCGGCTACATCGAGAACGGCGACTACCTCAAGGTCAAGGGCGTCGCGTTCGGCGACGGCGCGTCCTCCTTCACCGCCCGCGTGGCCTCGGCCACCGACGGCGGCCAGATCGAGCTGCGGCTCGACGGCCCCACCGGCACCCTCGCAGGCACCTGCACCGTCCCCGGCACCGGCGACTGGCAGAGCTGGACCTCGGTGACCTGCCCGGTCTCCGGCGCGACCGGCACGCACGACCTCTACCTCCGCTTCACCGGCGGCAGCGGCTACCTGTTCAACGTCGACTGGTGGCGCTTCACGCGCTGACCCGCCCCGTACCCCCCACTGTGGAGAGACCTCGATGACCAGGAAACGAACCCGCATCTCCCTCGCCCTGACCATGCTGCTGACCATGACGGCGGGCGCCGTCGTGACAGGGCCGCCCGCCCAGGCGCTGGACAACGGCGTGGGCCGCACCCCGCCGATGGGCTGGAACACCTGGAACACCTTCGGCTGCAACATCAACGAGACGCTGATCAAGGAGACGGCCGACGCGCTCGTCAGCAACGGCATGCGCGATCTCGGCTACGAGTACGTGGTGGTCGACGACTGCTGGTTCGCGCCCGAGCGCGACTCGGCCGGCAACCTGCAGGCCAACTCGTCCAGGTTCCCCAGCGGCATGAAGGCGCTCGGCGACTACCTGCACGCCAGGGGCCTGAAGTTCGGCCTCTACCAGGGGCCGCTGGACCGGACCTGCGCCCAGTACTTCGGCAGCTACCCGGGTGCGACCGGCAGCCTCGGCCACGAGGAGCAGGACGCCCGGCAGTTCGCCGCCTGGGGCGTCGACTACCTCAAGTACGACTGGTGCTCCCCCACCGGCACCATCGACGACCAGGTGCGCACGTTCGCGAAGATGCGCGACGCGCTGGCCGCCACCGGGCGGCCGATCCTCTACAGCATCAACCCCAACAGCATCCACGAGAAGACCGGTCCGCAGCGTGACTGGGGCGACGTCGCCAACATCTGGCGCACGACCGAGGACATCACGAACGCCTGGGACACGGGGCAGACCAACGGCTACCCGATGGGCATCAAGAACATCGTGGACGTGAACGTGCCGCTCGCGGGCAACGCCCGGCCGGGGGGATTCAACGACCCGGATATGATGGTCGTCGGCCGCGGCGGCATGAACGACACCGAGATGCGCAGCCACTTCGCGCTGTGGGCGATCATGGCGGCCCCGCTGATCGCCGGGAACGACGTCCGCAACATGGACGCCGCGACCTCGGCGATCCTGAAGAACGCGAACCTCATCGCCATCAACCAGGACCCGCTCGGCCTGCAGGCCGTCCAGGTCGCCTTCGACGGCACGCGCCGCGTGCTGGCCAAGCGGCTGAGCAACGGTGACGTCGCGGTCGCGCTGTTCAACCAGGGCGGCTCCACCACCACGATCAGCACCACGGCCTCCGCCATCGGCCTGACCGGCGGTCCGTTCACGCTGCATGACGCCTGGACGGACGCCGTCACCACGACGACCGGCACCATCTCGGCGAGCGTCCCCGCACACGGCACCGCCGTCTTCCGCGTCAGCGGCGGCACCCCCGCCCCGCCGCCCGTCCGCATCCGGGGAGAGGGCTCGGGCCGCTGCCTCGACGTGGAGGAAGCCTCCCAGGCCAACGGCACCCCCGTGATCATCTGGGACTGCCACCAGCAGGCCAACCAGCAGTGGTCCGAGACCGCCGACGGCGAGCTGCGCGTCTACGGCGGCAAGTGCCTGGACGTCGAGGAGGCCGGCACCGCCGACGGCACCCCGGTCATCATCTGGGACTGCAACGGCCAAGACAACCAGAAGTGGCGCTTCAACAGCGACGGCAGCATCACCGCGGTCGGCGCGGGCAAATGCCTGGACGTGGCGGGCAACGCCACCGCGAACGGCAGCCGCCTGCAGATCTGGACGTGCACGGGCGCGGCCAACCAGCGCTGGTCCCGCATCTCGTGACGCGTTCCCGTCGAAGCGCACGAGCGGAAGCCCGCCGCCTCACCCGGGAGACGGCCGAATCGGAGCACGAGGCCGAGGTCTGCCCTTTCCGGCGCGGGCGGACTAGGCTCAACGGAAGGGAGAACAAGGAGTGAGCCATGGCACGTGTGCTTGTTCTGGCCGGTGATGCGGCGGAAGAGCTCGACACCATGTACCCCGTCTTCCGGCTGCGCGAGGGAGGGCACGAGGCGGTCGTGGCCGCCCCCACCACCCGCGCGCTGAAGCTGGTCGTCCACGACTTCGAGCCCGGGTGGGACGCCTACACCGAAAAGCCCGGCCACCAGCTCCAGGTGGATCTCGCGTTCGGCGACGTACGCCCGGAGGAGTACCAGGGGCTGGTGATCCCGGGCGGGCGCGCGCCGGAGTACATCCGCACCGATCCCCACGTCGGACCGATCGTGCGCCACTTCTTCGAGCGCGGCCTGCCGGTGGGCACGATCTGCCACGGCCCGCAGGTGCCGGCGGCGTTCGGGCTGCTGCGCGGGCGCAGGACGGCGGCGTTCCCGCCGCTGAAGACCGACATGGAGCTGGCGGGAGCCACCTTCGTGGACGCGCCCGACGTGGTGGACGGGCCGATGGTGTCCTGCCGGGGCTGGCCTGACCTGCCGGACTGGTCGCGCGCCTTCATGCGCGTGCTCGAGGGCGCGAGTGTGACGGTCTAGACGGCCTCCCCGATCACGGCCCCGGCCGGCGGGGCCGTGATCGGGGAGCGGTCAGGCGCAGGTGTAACCGGACGGCAGCGCGGTGTCGCCGTCCGGCCTGCTGACCTGGAAACCGACGCTGGTCGTCGCGGCTCCCGGCGCGAGCGTGCCGTTGTGGCCGACGTTCTTGACCGTGACGGTCTGCCCGCTGGTGGTGACGTCGGCGTTCCACGAGCCGGTCAGCGTGTGACCGGCGGGCAGGGTGAACGTGACGGTCCAGCCGGTGATCGTGGCATCACCGGTGTTGGTGATGGTGAGCGGCTGGATGACATAGCCGTTCCCCCACTCGGACTGCACGGTCGGGACGGCCGAGCAGGTGCCGTCGCTCGGCTCCCCTTCCAGGGTGGTGATCTCGACGGTCTCGGAGACCGGTGAGACGTTGCCGGCGGCGTCGCGCGCCCGGACCTGGTAACGGTAGGTCGTGTCCGGGGTCAGGCCCGTGTCGGTGTACGAGGTCGTGGCCGAGGTGCCGACCTGGGCGAAGGTCCCGCCCGACGCGCCCGGTGCGCGCAGGATGTCGTAGCCGGTCACGCCGGTGTCGTCCGTGGAGGCGGTCCACGTCAGGGTGGTGCCGGTCGCGGTGGTGTCCGAGGCGGTGAGCCCGGATGGGGCCGTGGGCGGCGTGGTGTCGTTCGAAGCGGTGGTCAGGCCGAAGAACTCGATGGCGTAGCGGGCCATACCGGACTGCGGGAGCACATGGCCCGCGCCCTGGATGCTGTACGCCTCCACCAGCACGGTGCCGGACGCGTCGGCGTAGCGGCTGCGGCTCCAGCCGGCCTGCGGGGTGTCGGTGTCGGTCGGGGTCTGGCCGAGCCCGAACACGTCGGTCCACTGCTCGATCGACTCGCCCAGCAGCGAGTACGGCACGAGGGGGTCGGCGGTGCCGTGCCAGAGCTGGATGCGCGGGCGGACGCCGGAATAGCCGGGGTAGACCTGGCGTACCGCGTCGCCCCACTGCTGGGGTGTGCGGTCCATGCCGCCGCCGGTGCACCTGCTGCTGCCCGGCGGGTAGTCGGAGGCGCCGGCGAAGCAGTCGAACGGCACGCCCATGAAGGACGCGCCCGCCTTGAACACGTCCGGGTGGACGGCGAGCATGTGCTGGGTCATCATGCCGCCGGAGGAGCTGCCGGTCGCGAAGACCCGGCCGGGGTCTCCGCCGTAGGTCCGCTCGACGTAGTCGATCATGGAGAGGATCGAGTCGGGGTCGCTGCCGCCGCCGCGCCGTTTGGCCGCGTCCGACCAGGTGTCGAAGCAGTTGCCGAACCCGGCCGACTGGGTGGCGGTCGGGTAGATGACGATGAAGCCGTACTGGTCGGCCAGGGAGGCGAACTCGCTGCCCTGGTAGAAGCCGGGGCCGGAGCCGCCGCAGCCGTGCATGGCGACCACGATCGCGGGCGAGGCGGGCCGCGAGTCCGGTACGTAGACATGCATCTGCATGTTGCCCGGGTTGCTGCCGAAGTTCGTCACCTCGACGAGGCTCGCGGCGGCGGCCGGTGAACCGGTCACCACGGTCATGACGGCGAAGAGCGCCGCGGCGCATGCGGAGGCCAGCGCGGTGGTTAATCGTGTCATTCGCGGTCCTTTTCTCCGTGTCAGCGTGTGAATCCGGGTTGCGCGGAAAATAAAAGCGCCGCGGCCCAGCGTCAATGGTCGCCCGAGGCGCGCGTTCACGTGATCTCGCGGGGAGAGTCCGTTGCCGCTGGTTATCAAGTACCTTGACATCAAGGTCCTTGATACAAGTTCAAGAAACTTACATCCGAGCGCGGGCGCGATATCGTCGCCTGGTGACCGATCCGGCTGTCCCCGCGGCCACCGCGCCGCACGCACCGCCGCCCCACGTGAGCTACCTGGTGTTCCGCTTGGAACGCCGCATCCGCGCCTGCCTCGACGAAGCGCTCGCCCGGCACGGCATCACGACGACCGAGTACATGGCGCTCAGCGAGTTACGCCTGCGCGACGCTCCCTCGTCGGCCGACCTCGCCCGCATCGCCTTCGTCACCCCGCAGGCGATGAACCTCGTCATCCGCGATCTCGAAAAGCGCGGCCTGATCGCCCGCGAACCCCACCCCGACGGCGGGCGCGCCCTGCGTACCCGCCTCACCCCTGAAGGGCTGCGCAAGCTACAGCGCTGCGACCGCTCGCTCGACGACATCGAAGCCGTCATGCTCGCCGGCGTCGACGCCACCGACCGCAGGAGGCTCGCCGAGACGCTCACCGCCTGCGCCCGGGCCCTGCACCCCGACAGCCATCCCCTGCCTCCCGCCCTGCGAAGCGCGGAGAACCCACCTCCGCCCAAGCCGTAGCCACCCACCCTCCGCGGGCCGGCCAACCGTGCATGGGCCGCACCCCACCACCGCAAGCCGCACCCACCCTTGGCAGGGGCATCCCACCCTCCACGGGCCGGCCTGCCGTCGGCGGGCAGCGCTGCGCCGGTTCGGGCCCGTCCGCCTTCAACGCCTTCGGCGCGCCACCCCGAGACAAGAGCCAGTTGCTTCGCTATTGTTCTTGCAACTGATTTGCAAGTAGGAGTGAGGAGCAACAGGCCATGGGCCAGTACACGCTTCCCGACATGCCGTACGACTACGCGGCGCTGGAGCCCGCGATCACCGGCGAGATCCTGGAGCTGCACCACGCCAAGCACCACGCCGCCTACGTCAAGGGCGCCAACGACACCTTGGAGCGGCTGGCGGAGGCCCGCGAGAAGGGCGAGTTCGGCGGGCTGGTCGGGCTGGAGAAGACGTTCGCGTTCAACCTGTCGGGCCACGTTCTGCACAGCATCTTCTGGCAGAACCTGTCCCCCGACGGCGGCGACCGCCCGGACGGCGACCTCGGCGCGGCCATCGACGAGCACTTCGGCTCGTTCGAGGCGTTCAAGAGGCAGCTCACCACCGCCACCACCACCGTGCAGGGCTCGGGCTGGGGCGTGCTGGCCTGGGAGCCGCTCGGCCGCCGCCTGGTCGTCGAGCAGGTCTACGACCACCACGGCAACGTCGGCATGAACACCACCCCGCTGCTCGTCTTCGACGCCTGGGAGCACGCCTACTACCTGCAGTACCGCAACGTGCGCCCGGACTACGTCGAGAAGCTGTGGGACCTCATCAACTGGGACGACGTCATCGCCCGCTACGAGGCCGCGCGCGGCGCCTGACGCGCCCGAAGACGGCGGCGCCCGCCCGGCCCGAGCTTGGTCCGTGGGGCCGGGCGGGCGCCGCATCCCTCATGCGCGAGCCCTCTCATGCGCGAGCCCCCTCATGCGCGAGCCCCCTCATGCGCGCGCAAGCCCCTCCATGCGCGAGGCGGGGAGGGGACGGATGCGGTCGGCCGCCACAGGTGGAGGCGCGGCGCTCGCGAGGCCGGGGGCGGCACCCATCCTGCGGGCGGCGAGCGCGCCGCGCGCAGGACTTCGCGACCGGGACGGCGGTGGTCGGCCGCGTCAAGGGCCTCCCGCTGTCTCGGTCTCGGCGCTTACGCCGAGGTTCGTGCTCTGGTTCTCGATCGCCGGGCGTCGCCGGCTGGGCCGCGCCGGCGCCCGGCGGGCCGTCGCGAGGGACGGGGCCTGGGGCCGAGCGGCCCCGGCCACCCTCCTGACGGTGCGGTCACGTGCGTGCCTGGCTGCCGTTCTGGCCCTTGCCGATGATCGCCTCGTGGGCGTGCGCGGCGAACTCCGCCGGGCTCGCCCGTAGCAGCGAGTTGATCAGACGCAGATTGACAGGCCGGCTCTCCTCGAGGTCGGGGCCGGTGATGCTGGCCGTCTTGGGCGCCTTACCGGTGAAGGTGACCCTCATGCGCCAGTGGTGGCGCTCCACGGCGATCACTGGACCCTCGGCGGACGCCACCTTCCATCCATGGCGGCGGGCGCGTTGGGTTAACGCCTCAGGATGCATGTGATGTGTCTTCCTCGTCGTCGTGGTGGACGCGGCGGCGGACGCGGGTCGCGCTCCCCTGCCGCGTTCGGTCAGAGGTCCGGGTCGAACGCGGAACCTCCGTCGTCGGAGGGTGCACCGGGCACGTTCACGGTGTGCTCGGACTCGGGACGCTCGGAAAGTGCCGGACGACCGTACGCCTGCGCGGGCGACGGCGCCGGGGGGTGGCCACTCCCCCGGCCGTGGAAGGGATCGATCGGGCGCGCCGAGCCGCCGGCGGTCGTGCCGCCGTGGCGGGCGTGGTCGCGGCCCGTTGCTTTCACCTCGTCTCGGTGACCTCCCCTGCGCTGTCGATGCTACGCGCGGGAACCGGGTGTCCGGTTCCTCGCTCCTTCCGTAGATGGGATGGGACGAGCAGGGGTGATGGTTCCCATCGGCTCAATCTTGTCCCTGACCTCGCAAGTAGCGGCGTCCGTTCAGCGACTTCAGGTCGAGCCGTTTTCTCGACGAACCGGGATGGAGCCACGACGAGGTGCTCCTCTTCCTGGGCGTCCGCACGTTCACGCGGAGCCGGTAGCGGCCCTCCCCGTTGATCGCGAGGTTCGCCGGTCAGAGCAGTTCACGTCCCACCCGGTGCGGCTGAGGCGTGCCTGCTCCTCCGGCTGGACCAGGAGGGCGATCGGCAGCATGGTCACGGCCATCACCGCCGCCCGGCAGGCCCGCCCGCGCGGCCGGGTCACGAACGATGCCGGGAGGGGCGCGGCGGTCAAGCTCCCGGGCGGTCCCGATGAGGTCGAGCGTGCCGAGCAGAGCATCGATCGCGGCCCACAGCGCGAGCTCGAAGCCCGCACCGGCCGCCTCGGACAGGCGGTCGTGATATAACGCCATAAATCAGCTGAAAGACGGGATGGGAGCTTATCGAGCGCCACTGTCAAAAAATCGCGCATGAGAAAGGAAATCCCCTCCCTCATGCCTTGCGATATGCGATCGAAACCCGCCCAGGGCCACAAGTCGAAAACTCCACAAAGCCGCCACATAGGCACGGACTTCCGGAGCGAAACCCGAAGAGCGAATACGTCGCCACGGCACGAACATCGCATATGATCGCCACCGGCAAAAGCCACGGCGCCGGGCGTTCTTCTTCAGTGGATCGCCGATCCCGCGGCCGTTGGTCCGTGCCAATATGGGGGCGATGCTGGAGTGGGGCGAGGGCCTGACACCGAGGGAGCATTGATGCCGGCCGCCGACACGAGGGACGTGAGCGACATCACCGACGGAGGCGGGCTCTGGTCCGCGCCCACGACGCTGCGCGCCCTGGTCGGGGCCCGGTTGCGACGGCTGCGGGAGGCGCGCGGGGTCACCCGCGAGGAGGCGGCCTTCCTCATCCGCGGCTCGACCTCCAAGATCAGCCGGATGGAGGCCGGCCGCACCGGCTTCAAGGTACGCGACGTCGCCGACCTGCTCACCCTCTACGGCGTCACCGACGAGGGCGCGCGGGCCGGCCTGCTGGCCCTGGTCGAGCAGGCCAACGCGCCGAGCTGGTGGCAGGAGTACCGCGAGGCGATCCCCGACTGGTTCGAGCCCTACCTCGGCCTGGAGCAGGACGCCTGCCTCATCCGCGCCTTCGAGGTGCAGCTCGTGCCGGGGCTGCTGCAGACCGAGGCGTACGCGCGGGCGGTCATCGCCCAAGGCGCCACGGGCAGCGTGCTGGAGCAGCGGGTGGCCGTGCGGATGCGCCGCCGGCAGGTGCTCACCAGGGACGATCCGGCCAGGTTGTGGGTGGTGCTCGACGAGGCCGCGCTGCACCGCCGCGTCGCCGGCGAGGCCGTCATGCGCGCCCAGTGGGAGCACCTGGCGCTCATGAGCGAGCTGGCCAACGTCACCATCCAGGTGCTGCCGTTCACCTCCAGCGAGATGGCCGGGGGCATCGGCCCGGTGACGATCCTGCGCTTCCCGCAGCGGCAGCTGCCCGACGTCGTCTACATCGAGCAGCTCACCACCGCGCGGTACGTCACCAAGAGCGCCGACGTGCTGCCGTACCACGCCCTGATGGACGAGCTGGGGCTGGCCGCGCTGCCGCCGGACGAGACCGCCGCCCTGCTGCGCGCCCTGGCAAAGGGCCGGTCGAGCTGAGGCACGGCCGTGCGGGCAGGCGGAGGCCCGCACGCTCAGCCGAAAGCCACGCGGTCAGCGAAGGGCCGGGGTGGTCAGCGGAGGAGCCTCGGCCGCCGTCTCGGGCTCGACCGTCTTGGTGCCGTCCTCGATGATCAGGTAGCTGCCGGACGGCAGCACGCGGGCGTGCAGCAGCACCACCGGGTCGTTGTCGACGTGCAGGATGCGGCTGGACGGGTCGACGCGCTGGGCCACCTCGTGCGTGTTGTCCTCGGTGGGCAGGCCGGTGCCGATCCGGCCGAGCGGGGTTTCGTCGGCCACGGGCTGCTCCTTGCCGGCGTGAGGGGTGCCGCCTTTGCGGCAGTCGCCTGTTCTACCGAGCACCTGCCCGCCGCCAGGAGAGCCCGCGGGCCGCTACGGGTCAGCCGGTGACGGCGGCCTCCGCCTGCCAGCAGTGCGTCCAGTGCCCGTCCCCCAGCTCGGTGCGCCCCGGCACCTCGGACGAGCACACCGGCAGCGCCACCGGGCAGCGCGGGTGGAACCGGCAGCCGCTCGGCGGTGTGATGAGGCTGGGCGGCTCGCCGTGCCGCTCGCCCGCAGGCGGCGCCACCCGGTCGGGGTCCGGCGCCGACTCCAGCAGCAGCTGCGTGTACGGGTGGCGCGGCGACTGCGTGAGCTCCTCGCTGGGCCCGCTCTCGATCAGCCGGCCCGCGTACATGACCGTGATGTCCTCGGCGAAGTAGCGGGCGCTGGCGATGTCGTGCGTGATGTAGAGCAGCGCCAGCCCGTTGTCCCTGGCCAGCCCCTCCAGCAGGCGCAGCACGCCGAGCCTGATGGACACGTCCAGCATGGACACCGGCTCGTCGGCGATCAGCGCGACGGGCCGGACGGCGAGCGCCCTCGCGATCGCCACCCGCTGCCGCTGGCCGCCGGACAGCTCGTGCGGCATCTTGTCCATGAACTGCTCGACCGGGGTGAGGCTGACGCGTTCGAGCAGCTCGGCGACCTGCTCGCGCTCCTCGGCGTCGGTGCGGGCGTGGCCGTGCAGCCGCAGCGGCCTGGCCAGGTGGTAGCGGACCCGGTGGAAGGGGTTCAGCGACGCGAACGGGTCCTGGAAGATGAGCTGGACCTGCCGCCGGTACTCCTTGAACGCGGGGCCGCGGTGCGCGCGTACCGGCTCGCCGTTGAGCAGCACCTCGCCGGAGGTGGCCGGATAGACCTGGGCGAGCAGCCGGGCGACCGTGCTCTTGCCGCAGCCGCTCTCGCCGACCAGCGCCGTCACCGTGCCGGCGCGCAGCGCGATCGAGACGTCCTCGACCGCCCGCACCGGCGGGCGCTTGCCGAAGCGGCCGCGCGGGCCGCGGGCGGCGGTGAAGTGCTTGGTCAGGTTGCGTCCCTCGAGGACGACGTCGTTCATGGCGGTGTTCATGACAGCCCCCTCCCGTCGTTGAGCAGGCACGCGACCTCGCCGTCCGCCTCGGACCGCAGCACCGGGAGGGTCTGCGAGCACTCCTCCATCGCCTTGGCGCATCTGGGGTGGAAGGCGCAGCCGGGCGGCAGGGTGCGCAGGTCGGGCGGGGTGCCGGGGATGCCGAGCAGCTCCTCGCGCGGGCCGCGCAGACGGGGGAAGGAGCGCAGCAGGCCCAGCGTGTACGGGTGGCGCGGCGCGCGGTGCAGCGCCTTGGCCGTCCCGGTCTCCACGACCCGGCCCGCGTACATGATGGCGATCCTGTCGGAGATCTCCATGAGCAGCGACAGGTCGTGGGTGATGAAGACGACCGCGAAGCCGTACTCTTCGCGCAGCGCCCTGATCTCGGCGAGGATGTCGCGCTGGACCACCACGTCGAGCGCGGTGGTCGGCTCGTCCATGATGATGATCTCGGGGTTGAGCGCGAGCGCGATGGCGATGGCGGCCCGCTGGCGCATGCCGCCGGACAGCTCGTGCGGGTAGGAGCGCCGGCGGTCGGCGCTGATGCCGACGCGCTGCAGCAGCTCCACCGCCCGCTCGGTGCGCTCGGCGCGGGACATGCCGGGCGCGTGGATGCGCAGCACGTCGTCGATCTGGGCGCCCACGGTGCTGACCGGGTTGAGGGAGTTCATGGCGCTCTGGAAGACGACGGCCAGCTCCTTCCAGCGGAAGGCGCGCAGCTCCTTCTTGCCGAGGGAGAGCACGTCCACGGCGGTGCCGTCCTGGCGGCGGTAGGTGACCGTGCCGGAGGTGACGGCGGCGGGCGGGCGCAGCAGCCTGGCCACCGCGTTGGCCATCGTGGACTTGCCACTGCCGCTCTCGCCGGCCAGGCCGAGGATCTCGCCGCGGCGCAGGTCGAGCGAGACGCCGGAGACCGCGTGCACGGCTCCGGAGCCGGACAGGTAGTCCACGCTAAGGTCGCGGACTTCCAGGACGTTCATGATGCGCGTGCCTTCCTGGGGACCTTGATCGTGCGCAGCCGCGGGTTGGCGATCTCGTCGATGCCGAAGTTCACCAGGGCGAGGCCGGTGCCGATGAGCGCGATGCACAGGCCGGGCGGGATGAACCACCACCAGGCGCCGATGAGCAGCGCCTGCCCGTTCTGCGCGAAGTACAGCATGCTGCCCCAGCTCACCGTGGACAGGTCGGCCAGGCCCAGGAACGACAGCCCGGCCTCGGCGAGGATCGCCGAGACGACGGTGGCGAGGAAGCTGGTGGCGATGACGGGCAGCAGCACCGGCAGGATCTCGAAGAAGACGATCCGCAGCGGCCCCTCGCCGCTCGCCCTGGCGGCCTGGACGAAGTCGCGGCGGCGCACCGACAGGGTCTGGGCGCGCAGCACGCGCGCGCCCCACGCCCAGCCGGTCACCGCGATCACCACGGCGACCGAGGTGACGCCGCGCTGCGGCAGGTAGCCGGCCAGCACGATGATGAGCGGCAGCGCGGGCAGCACGAGGAAGATGTTGGTGAGCACCGACAGCACCTCGTCGACGGCGCCGCCGACGTATCCGCCGACGAGGCCGACCGCGACCGCGAGCACGGTCGCGATGACCGCCGACAGCACGCCGACGCCGAGCGAGACGCGGGCGCCGTAGACGAGCTGGACGAGCACGTCCTGCCCGGTCTGGGTGGTGCCGAGCCAATGCTCGGCCGACGGGGGCTGCAGCCCGGCGTCGCTGGTGGCGGCGGGATCGGCGCCGATGAACAGCGGGCCGAAGATCGCCACCAGTGCGAAGAAGGCGAGGATCCCGGCCCCGATCTTGATCTTCATTCCGACTCCTGCCTGGTCCGGGGGTCGAGCACCACGTACGCCAGGTCGGCCAGGAAGTTCGCGACGAGCACCGCGAGCGAGATGACGAGGAAGATGCCCTGCATGAGCGGGAAGTCCTCGTTCTCCACGCCCTTGAGCAGCATCGAGCCGATGCCCGGATAGGAGAAGACGATCTCGGTGAGCACCGAGCCGCCCACCACGAAGCCGAGCGAGAGCGCGAAGCTGGTGATGTTGGGCAGGATGGCGTTGCGGGCGGCGTAGGCCCACATGACCCGGCGCGAGGTCAGGCCCTTGGCCTCGGCCATCACCACGTAGTCCTCGCCGAGCGTGGTCACCATGACGTTGCGCATGCCGAGGATGCGGTCGGCCATGGAGGCGACGACGATGGTGATCGCCGGGAGGGCGGCGTGGTAGAGCACGCTCTGCACGAACTCGGCGTTGAGGCCGGGCGTGACGTCCAGCCCGTACGCGCGGCTCACCGGGAACCACTGCAGGGTCACGCCGAAGACGAACACCAGCGCGAGCGCCACCCAGAAGTACGGCACCGCGTGCATGAACGTGGCGGCCGGCAGCACGCCGTCCAGCCAGGTGCCGCGCTTCCACGCCATGATGACGCCGAGCGCGGTGCCGACGAGGTAGCTGATCAGCGTGGCGACGCCGACGAGCCCGATCGTCCACGGCAGGCTGTCGGCGATCACCGAGGAGACCTCGGTCGGGTAGAAGGTGATCGACCGGCCCAGCTCGCCGTGGGCGAGGTTGACCAGGTAGTCGACGTACTGCTGCCACAGGCTCGCGTCGCTGATGCCGAACGCCTTGCGCATCGCGTCGATGGCGGCCGGCTCGACGTTGCCCTTCATGCGGGCGACCAGCAGCTCGACCGGATCCCCCGGCATGAGCCGGGGGATCAGGAAGTTCAGCGTGATGGCGGCCCAGGCCGTCAGGAGGTAGAAGCCGAGCCGCCTGGCCAGGAACCTCACGTGCCCGCCGGCTTCAGTCGCAGCAGCACCATCGCCGCGTCAGGCGAGGTGTAGGGGGACGGCATCGCGTACGGGTCCTGCTCGGACGGCCAGCCGACGTACTTGGTGGTGCGGAACTGCGCCCAGGACGGGCTGTAGAACAGCGGCAGCGCGGGCATCTTCTCGACCATGATCCTGGCCAGGCCCTGGGTGGCCTGCTGCTGCTCGGCCAGGTCCTCGGTGGCGGCGTACTCGGCGATCAGCTTGTCGGTCTCCTCGTCCTTCCACCGCTCGTAGTTGCCGGTGGCGGACTCGCCGACGGGCTTGGCGAGCTTGCCGTAGAGCAGCGTGCGGAGCTGGAAGTACGGGGTGGGACCGGCCGGGGTGCCCCTGATCGACAGGTCGTAGTCGCCCTTGCCGACCTTGGAGACCCAGTCCTGGAAGGCCACGCCCCTGGTCTCGACGGTGATGCCGACCTTGGCGAGGTCCTCGCGGATGAGCTGGGCGGCGTTCACCCAGTCGGTGTACGGCGACGGCACCAGCAGCTCGAACTTCAGCTTGGCCGGGTCGATGCCCTTGAGCAGCTCCTTGGCCTTGTCGATGTCCACCTTGTAGGCGGCGTCGCGGTACTCCTCGGGCACGTACGCCTCGCCGCCCGGCATCGTCACGCCGCTGGGGTGGGCGACCTTGGTGTAGTCGCGCTCGGCGATCCTGACGATCTTCTCCCGGTCGATGGCGAGGCTGATGGCCTGGCGTACCTCGGGCTTGCCCAGCACCGGGTTGGTCAGGTTCGGCAGCAGCGTCACCAGGCCCTCGGGCGGGAAGAAGTACTTGTTCTGCTCGGGCTTGCCCTGCACGTAGATCTTGTCGATGTCGGGCACGAACGCGCCCGCCCAGTCGACCTCGCCCTGCTGCAGCGCCGTCTGCAGCGCGTTGGCCGTGTACGCGGGGAAGCGCACGACCGGCACCTCGGGCTTGCCCGGCTGCCAGTAGGACGGGTTCTTGACCAGCTCGTAGAGCTGGGAGGAGAACGTCGACAGCGTGTACGGCCCCGTGCCGACCGGCTTGGGGTTGGTGAAGGTCGACGGGTCCTGCTCCTTCTCCCAGATGTGCTTGGGCACGATGGGCGAGTTGCCGGCGATGTCGTACAGCTTGGCGTAGGAGGTGGCGGCGAAGTCGATGCGCACCTTGTCGGGCGCGAGCACCTCGGTCCCCTCGAGCTCGAGGGCGCTCTTGTTGAGCTGCGGGTGCTTCTTCAGCATGTCGAAGGTGAACGCCACGTCGTCGGCGGTGAACGGTTGACCGTCGGACCACTTGACGTCCTGCCGCAGCGTGAACGTCACCGACTTGCCCTTGTTCGACCACTCGTACTTCAGCGCCAGCCAGGGCGTGATCTCGCCCGGCTTGAGCTTGTTGAAGAACATGAGGGTCTCGTGGATCATCCCGCTGGTACCGAAGTTCACGCCTTCGAGGTGGTACGGGTTGAAGTCCTCCTGGAACGTGCCCGCGTCCACGGCGTGCACGATCAGCGGCGGCGCGTCCCCGCCCGTGGCGGCGCCACCGCCGCCTCCGCCGCCGGAGCAGCCCGCCACCGCCAGTGCCAGCGCGGCCGCCATCGCCGCGATCCGGCTCGCCGGTCGTCTCATGCGGAGGCTCCCTTCCCGAAGTACTTGGTGCGCAGCTGCCGCGAGCCCTTCGGCGCGGCGAACGCCTGGGCCCGCTTGAACCCGGCGGGGGCACCGCGCACGATCGTCAGCGCGCGGTAGTAGTCGACGTAGGGGAAGCCGTAGGTCTCGCCTCTGGCGTAGGCGTAGCCGGTGATGGCCTGCGACCAGATGTCGTACGCCTCGTCCTCGATCCCGACGAACGTGTCGGGCACGAAGCCGTCGGCGTCCTCCCAGTTGTCGGCGTAGTAGAGCTCGCTCGCCCAGTAGGCCTCGTGCTCGCGCTCCAGGGTCTTCAGACCGCCGTAGAAGCGGGCGTCCTCGACGATGCGGTGGGTGCGGGCGTGGTCCTTGTGGATCGAGGCGCTCCAGTGCGTGATGATCACGTCGGGGCGCAGCTCCCTGATCATGTCGCCGACGCGCATCTTGGTCTCGTCGTCCTCGGGCAGCAGACCGTCCTCGTAGTCGAGGAAGCGCACGCCCGCGCCGATCCGCTCGGCGAACGTCTCGGCCTCCTCGCGCTTCTGCTTGGCGTAGTCGGAGACCGGCATGCGGGGGTGGCCGCGCTCGCCGAGCGTCAGGTGCAGCAGCGTCGCGCGGTCGCCGCGCAGCACGTGCTGGGCGAGCACCGCGCCCGCGGTCAGGTCCATGTCGCCCGCGTGGGCCCCGATGGCGAGAACGTGTGTCATGCGGATCGCCTCATCACGTGGAACTTTCTGGTGATCTCGTAGCCGGCCTTGGTGTAGAGGTGGCCGGCCGGGCTGGTGGCGCCGGTCCAGAGGAACCAGGAGGAGTGGAGCCCCTCGGCGCGCATCCTGGTCATGGTGAGGTGGAGGAGGATCTTGCCGAGCCCGGTGCCGCGCAGCTCGGGGTCGACGCCGAAGGGGCCGAAGCGCTCGGGGATGCCGCGGTAGGCGGCGTACAGGGCGAAGCCGGCTATGCGGCCGCCCTTCGTCGCGATCACGATGCGCTCGGGGTCGCGGTGCTGCCGGATGGCCTCGCCCCAGTCGGGGTTGAACTCGCCGGCGGCGAACCTGATCAGCTCGGGCAGCTCGCCCACGGTGGGGCTGCGGAAGGCGTACCCCTCGCGCTCGCGCCGCTCGCGCAGCTCGCGGACCTCGGGCGGGGCCTGGTAGCCGACGAGCGTGCGGTCCATGGCGACCGGCGAGTAGAGGGTGGTGAAGCCGAGCTGCCGGAGCAGGTGGTATGCGGCGGGGTAGAGCTCGGCGTCCGCGCCCGGCAGCACATAGAAGGGGGTGTAGGAGGAGAATTCGATCTTCGTGCGGCCGAGGTCCTCCAGGAACGCGACCGCCTCCCGCAGCAGCCGGCGGCCCAGGCCGCCGCCCCGGTGCTCGGGGACGACGAAGAAGAACGGGATCCAGCCGGTGTCCGGCTCCAGGCCGGTGCCCGGCGCTAAGGGGATCAGGCGGCGGACGGCGTACGCGCAGCCCACCACCTCGTCGCCCGCCACGGCCACGCGCAGGCCCTCGGGGTCGAAGTTGGGGTCGAGCAGCACGCAGTCCTTGAACCAGCCGGCCGTCGTGGGGTCGGCCGGCATGCTGCGGTTCCAGGCGTCGACCAGCGCGGTCTCATCACCGGGCTGGAAGGGGCGGACGGTGACCATGGGGGGAGCGGTCCTTTCACCTTTTGCACTCCCGCCACAGCTTTCCCAGTGTCAACGGGCCAGGTCAAGCGGTTTTCGGAAGAAATTTTCTAACAAGTCGGTCATGTAGAAAATTGTTTTCGTATGCGGTATGTATGGATAGTTCACCCTGTTCGAGGTGTGCGTCCGAGGTGTGCGTCCGAGGTGTGCGTGCGAGGTGCGCGTCCGAGGTGTGCCGAGGCGCGGATCCCGCGCCGACCTGCCGCGCTGATCCCGTGCCCCCGCGCGGGCATGCCGGAGGCCGGGCCCGGCGGCGCCGGACCCGGCCGTGGCGGTGCCTGGTTCAGTCCTTGTCGTGGGCGAGCGGGCCGGACAGCGTACGGGCAAGCAGGCCGAGCAGCGCGTCCGCGGCCTTGCCCAGCAGGGCGAGCAGCAGGATCGACAGCAGCAGGATGTCCGTCCTGCCGGTGTTCTGGCTGTCGATGAGCAGGAAGCCGAGCCCCATGGAGGAGGCGATCAGCTCGGCGGCGACGAGGAACAGCCAGCCCTGGGCGAGGCCGAGCCGCAGCCCGGCGAGCACGGACGGCGCCGCGTACGGGAGCTGGATGCGGGTGAGCAGGCCGACGCCGCGCAGCCCGTACGCGCGGCCCGCCTCGACGAGGTGCGGGTCCACGTGGGACAGCGCGGAGGCGACGGTGGTGTAGACGGGGAAGAACGCGCCGATCGCCACCAGCACGATCTTCGGGGCCTCGGCGATGCCCAGCCAGAGCACCAGCAGCGGCACCCAGGCCAGCGACGGCACCGCGCGCAGGGCGGCGACGCTGGGTGCGAGCAGCGCCCTGACCGGGGCGTACAGGCCGACCGCCGCGCCCAGCAGCAGGCCGGCGGCCGCGCCCGCGGCGAAGCCGAGCAGCACCCGCTGCCCGCTGATCGCGATGTGCTGCCACAGCTCGCCGCGCTGGATCAGCTCGCCGACCGCAGCGAGCACGGCCGACGGCGCGGGGAGCTGGGCCGGGGTGAACACGCCCGCCGACGCGGCGGCCTGCCAGGCGGCCAGTGCGGCCAGCGGCACCACCAGCCCGGCGGCGACCCGCCCCACCCGCGAGAACCGCCGCCCTCCCGCCCGCGCGCTCCCCCGGTCCGGCGGCGGGGTCGCGGGGCCGTCCTGCGTGCGGTCCAGGTTCGGCGTGCCGGTGGGGCGGGTGGTCACGACGCCGCCTTCGCCTGCTCGGCGAAGCCCGGCTCGAACAGCGAGTCGAGCGCCTTGCGGGCCTCGTCCTCGGAGCGGACCTGGTTCTCGCGCACGAGGGTCGGCAGGATGCGTTCGAGCACCTTGCGCTGCTCGGCGCCGGGCACCGGGCTGATGTCGGTCTTCGTCCGCTCCTTCAGCACCACCGCGGCGACCTCGGGCGTGATCTTGGCCTCCTGGGCCAGCAGCTCGACGGCCTCGTCGGGGTGCTCGGCGACCCAGGCGCGCGCCCGCTCGTAGGCGTCCAGCACCTTCTGCGCGAGGTCGGGGTGGTCCTTGATGAAGCCCTCGCGGGCGTTGAGGAAGCCGTAGGTGTTGAAGCCGGGGTTGCGGTAGACGAGCTTCGAGCCGGCCTCCAGCTCGCTCTGCGCCATCATCGGGTCAAGCCCGGCCCAGGCGTCCACGTCGCCGCGTTCCAGCGCCGTCCTGCCGTCGGCGTGCTGCAGGTTGACGACCTCGACGTCCGAGCCGCCGAGCCCGGCCTCCTCCAGCGTCTGGAGCAGGAAGAAGTACGGGTCGGTGCCCTTGGTCGCGGCGACCTTCTTGCCCTTGAGCTCCTTGACGTCCTTGATCGGCGAGTCCTTGGGCACGACGAGCGCCGTCCACTCGGGCTGGGTGTAGATGCCGATCGTCTTGATGGGCGTGCCGTTGGCGCGGGCCTGCAGCGCGGCGGAGCCCGCGGTGGAGCCGACGTCGATGGTCTCGGCGCGCAGGTTCTCGTTGGCCTTGTTGCTGCCGGCCGACAGGACCCAGGTGACCGTGGTGCCCTTCAGCTCGTCCTCCAGCCAGCGCTGCCGGCGGATGACCAGGCTGAGCGGGTTGTAGTAGGCGTAGTCGAGCCGGAGCTCACCTTGCGCGGGCGTCGCGGTGTCGCTCTCGCCCTGCACGCAGCCGGTGGCCAGGGTCGCGACCAGCGCGGTGATGAGCAGGAGGCGACGGTGGATCATGGTGTTTCCTTCACGGGCTTCATCACGGCCTTCTTCACGGCGTCGCCTCTTCGGCGGGGACGGGCCTGGGCACGCCGAGCCGTTCCAGCAGGTCGGCGCGGAGCTCGGCGAGCTCGGGGTGTGCGCGGTCGCGCGGCCGCGGGTGCTTGACGTCGAGCGTGGTCACCACGGTCGCGCCCGGCTCCGGCGGGATGCTGCCGAGCATGACCACCCGGTCGGCCAGGTGCAGCGCCTCGTCCACGTCGTGGGTGACGAGCAGCACCGTCGTCCCGGCGCCGCGCTGCACGTCGGCCAGCAGGTCCTGCATGCGCAGCCGGGTGAGCGCGTCCAGGGCGGCGAACGGCTCGTCGAGCAGCAGTACGCCGGGCTCCCTCGCGAGCGCTCTGGCCAGCGCGGTGCGCTGCGCCATGCCGCCGGAGACCTGGCGCGGACGGTGCCCGTGGAAACCGGCCAGGCCGACGACGTCGAGCCAGTGCCGCACGATACGGTCGCCCTCCGCCTTGCGGGTGCCCTTGGGCAGGCCGAGCCGTACGTTCCCGGCGAGGTCGCGCCAGGGCAGCAGGCGCGGCTCCTGGAAGACGACGGCGCAGCGCTCGTCGATGCCCGTGACGGCGCGCCCGTCCACCAGCACCTCGCCCGCCGAAGGGGTGTCGAGCCCGGCCACCAGCCGCAGCAGCGTCGACTTGCCGCAACCGCTCGGCCCCAGGATGGCGACGATCTCTCCGGGCGGGAGGTCGAGGTCGATGTCCCGCAGCACGGCGTGACCGTTGCCGAAGGTGTGGCCGAGGCCGCGCAACCGCACCCCCGCGGCACGTGCCGCCATGCCCCTCCCTTTCCGGAAATTGCTATTACCTACAGGTTGTGCATGATTCTGGCACGTGTGACCACTCCTTGGAAAGTGCGTCTTACCTTGTGGGCAGCCGGCCCCTCGCCGATCGGCACGAACGCCCGCACCCGAGACCGGCCGCGATCCTGCGGCGTGAGCAGCGGCAGTCCGGGACGGGCCCGGCCTCCGGGTGGTCGAGGCCACGCCGCCCGCGCCGGCCGCCGCCGGCTGGACCTTGCGATCAGTGCCTGCCTGTCCGGCGTGAGGGGTGTCGATGAACGCGAAGACCGGGACGCCGTCCCGCCGCCCACCAGCACCGGGTGGGCGACGGCCCGGTACTCGTCGATCAGGTCCGAGGCGGCCGCCTCGGCGGCGGGGGCCGCGCCGCCGATCGCGATCTCCCCCCTCCCCCGGCTCGGCGCGCAGCCGCGCGATCTCCTCGGCCAGGCCGCCGATGGCCAGGCGGGCGTTACCCTGCGCCCCGGTGAGCATGGTGGAGAAGACGACCTTCCGCAGCGGGTTCCCCGGCGCGATCCATGCGCGCGTCGTCGTCGGGCGACGGCTCCTCGCCGGCGGTCTCCCGGAAGAACATCGTCTCGTACGGCCGCCGCCCCATCAGGTGGACATCGACCCGCCGCAGTTCGTCGATGTGGGAGCGGAAGATCTCCTCATCGGGCCCGGCCCAGGCGAAGCCGCCGCCGGGGCCGGCGATGCGGCCGTCGAGCGAGACTCCCATGGAGCAGGTGACGCTGCGCGCCGGGTCTCCTCCTCGGCGCTCCGGGCGCCGAGGAAGGACCGCCGGCCCGCGGCGGAACTCACTGCTCGCGCGCGAACCTCGTACGCACCCCCCTGAACTCGAAGTCATAGACCGTGCGGTTGACCTGGAGTCCGTCCACGGCGCCGATGAACGGGTTGTCGCGGCCCTTGGAGATGCCGAGGCTGAGACTGATCACCGCGTCCGGCAGCTTGTTCTTGAGCTCGGTGAACGAGCACGGCGTCGCCTGGGTGCAGGTGATGGCCCCGCCCGTGGCGCCGGTCGCGTACCACTTGCTGCCGTCGGCGGAGGCGTCGTACTGCTGCCACCGGTTGACCTCGCGGGTCGTGGGCGCGGACGGGCTGGTGGAGGTGTCGGGCAGGTAGACGAGGCTCGTGTAGTCGGCGGGGCCGACGTTGGGGTCGACCTCGATGGTGATGTTCGGCAGGCTGACGCCGGTGAGGCTGTCCATGCCGGCGAACACCCAGTACTTGAGCGTCTTGATGGACGACAGCCGCTTGCCCGCGAAGATCTTCTCGTTGCCCCACGCGATCTTGTCGGCGCCGCTGCCGACGATGATGCCGAGGCTGCCGTGCCCGTACGGGGGCGGCTGGGTGGCGGCGAACGAGGCGCCGATGCGCCCGTAGGGGCCCTCGCGCAGGACCGCGTTCGGCCCGCCGATCGTGTTGCGCCCGATGATGCCCCAATGGCTGTCGGTGACGATGCCGGGCAGGAGCGCCGGGCTCGCCGAAGGGCCGGCATCGGCTCGCCGCGGTTGCGCTTCGCCGTGCGCGGCGATGGGTGCGGATATCAGAAGAGCCGCCGCCGCGATGACGACGCCGGAACGCCGGCCGTGAAATGCGTCCATGAATCCCCCCGGAAACGAATTTTCGTGGATCTCGCGCATATCGGACATAACGTCATTCCGGCCCGATGGTAAGCGCGGATCAGGTCTTTTCCTGCGGGAATGCGGGCTAAGCACGACCGTCGCCGAATTTGGGAAATGCTTGATCGGATACGCCAGGCGCAATTCCGATTTTTCATCCGCAACCACGCCTGAAGTCGTCATAGGTGGAAAAACAGCCACGCCGCACGTCGTCGCGAGCGGGAGAAGAAGCCGCCGTCACGAGAGAAGAAGCCGTCACGGGTGGGAGGAGAAGCCGTCACGGGCGAGAGAAGACGCCGCCGTGAGCGGGAGGAGAAACCGCCGCGGACGGGAGAAGAACCCGTCGCGGGCGAGAGAAGAAGCCGCCGTGAGCGGGAGGAGAAACCGCCGCGGACGGGAGAAGAAGCCGTCACGGGCGAGAGAAGAAGCCGCCGTGAGCGGGAGGAGAAACCGCCGCGGGCGAGAGAAGAGGTCGCGCGGCGGGAGAAGGTGGCGCTGTGCCGGGATGACGGCCGAGCCCGGCGGCGTCTCGTCCATGCGTGCCGGCTTGGACCGGATACGCCTGGAGATCCGCCCGGCACGGCCGCCGGCGGTGTCACAGCAGCTTGTCCGGGATGATCGGCAGGTCGCGGATACGCCTGCCGGTCGCGTGGCAGACGGCGTTGGCGATGGCCGGGGCGGTGCCGATGGTGGCCATCTCGCCGATCCCCTTCACGCCGCCCGGGATGTGCGGGTCGTCCCGCTCCACGAACATGGCCGTGATGTCGGGGACGTCGGCGTTCACCGGCACGTGGTAGCCCCAGAGGCCGGCGTTGGAGATGCGCGCGTCGCGGCGGTCCACCTCGGTGGCCTCGGTCAGCGCCTGGCCGATGCCCATCACGACGCCGCCGATGATCTGGGAGCGCACGGTGCGGGGGTTGAGGATGCGGCCCGCCTCGACGACCTTGACGTGCCTGGTCACCCGGACCGTGCCCAGCTCGGGATCCACCTTCACCTCCGCGAAGTCGGCGCCGAAGGCGCGCCTTGCGATCGTCGCCTCGTGGGGCGGTGGCGGGTTGTGGTCGCCGGCGGCCTCCACGGACTGGAGCCGGTTGCGGCGCAGGATCCGCGCGTACCGCTCGCCCCTGGAACGGTCGCCCCGGACGTACACGTCGCCGGAGGTGCAGTAGCCGCACTGGAACGCGTCGCAGTCGAGGAACGCCTGCTGCACCGGATGCAGCTCGTCCCCCTCCGCCGGCCCCTCGATCGTGGTGATCTCGGCGTCGCGCTGCATGACCGCCAGCGTGAGACAGGCGTTGACGCGCCGGCCGTCGACCAGCACCGTGCACGCCCCGCACGCCCCCTGGTCGCAGCCCTTCTTGGCGCCCGTCAGCCCGAGCCGCTCGCGCAGCGCGTCCAGCAGCGTCGCCCTGGGCTCGACCCGCAGCGTGTGCTCGCGGCCGTTCACCCGCAGGCTGATCACCACCGGCTCGCCGGCCTTCATGCTCACCGCGTCATCTGGCATGGGACGTGTGCCTCCCTGGTCCCGCTCGGGGCTTTCGCCCTGGGCTGGACCGCAGCGTAGGGTGGGGCCTGAGACGCCGACTAGGACGAAATCGACATGGACCACGTGCAGACGGTCAGGTGGCTCCCGCGGCGGCTCCCAGGGGTCGAAGTCGTGGCCGAGCACCCGGAGCCGCACGCCGACCGGCGGGTCCGCCTCGACGGCGGGTACGGTATCAAGATCACGCCGGGCGGGGCTCCGCCTCCCGTGCACTACCGGGGGCGGGTGCACGGCGAGGCCGGCTCCGGTTTGGTGACCGTCGTCGAGCCGGACGAGGTGGTCTCCTCGGCCGGCGGCGGCCCTGACGCGCACCCGCTGACGCGGATCCTCGTCGTGGACGCATCCCTCCTGCCGGCGGGCGGCCGCGCCGACCGGCCCCGCTTCCGCGAGCTGCGCTACCGCGACCACGACCTGTTCGACGACATCGCGGCGCTGCATGGCCTCCTCGCCGAGGACGACGACGCGCTGACCGTGCAGTCGGCGCTGACCGGGGTGCTCGACCGCCTCGTCACCCGGCACGCCGTCTCATCGCATCCGTCCGGCGCGCCGCCGCGCCACCGGGCGCTGCGCGAAGTGCGACCTTCTGCACGATCGGCTGGACGATCGGCTGGACGACAACATCGGGCTCGACGAGCTGGCGTCGGTCGCCGGGTGCGGCAAGCACCACCTCATCAGGAGTTTCCAGCGCGCGTACGGCGTGCCGCCGCACCGCTACCGGAACCTGGTGCGCCTGGCCAGGGCCAAAGAGATGCCGGCGGCGGGCAAGAGTGTCGCGGAGGTGGCCGGTGAGCTGGGCTTCTTCGACCAGAGCCACCTCAACAGGCACTTTCGGCAGCCGTTCGGGATGAGCGCGGGCGCCTTCGCCAAGGCCGTCCGGTAGCCCGCCTCGATCCCTGCTCGCCCGCCCGCCCCCGGCCGCCCGCCTGGTCGCTGATCACCCGCCCGGCCCCGGCCGCCCGCCTGGTCGCCGGTTGCCCGCATCGTCGCTGATCAACCCGTCTGGTCTCGGGGTCGCCCGCGAGGGCGCGGCCTCGTGCGGCGCTCTCGCGGGCCGTCCGGGTCAGACTCCGGCGTTCACGGTGACGCCGGAGCCGACCGACCGCTGGGTGGTCACGTCGGTGACGAGGTTGCCCGTCGAGGTGACGGTGAGCTGGTTGCCGCCCCGCTGGTACGACAGGCCGGTGCCGGAGCCGTTGCCCCGGATGACGTTGCCGGTGACGGCGACGTTACCGGTGTCGTAGTTGACCCCCGTGATGGCCACGTACGTGGTCCCGGAGCCGCTGAACTGGAAGACGCGGTTGCCCGCGATGGTGCTCGCGGCGTCACCCTGGACGGCGACCTCGATGCCGTAGGTGGCGAAGTCCTCGACGTAGTTGTCGCTGATGGTGGTCGCGTAGAGGCGATCGGCGTTGATGCCCGCGCCGCCGACCTCGTAGACGTGGTTGCGCTCGATCACCCAGCCGGCGCTGTTCTCCAGCTTGATCGCATCGCCCCCGGTCTCGTCGACCCAGGTCTCGGTGAGGTTCCAGTCGGTCACCGCATTGTCGCCCTCCTCGACGTAGATGCCGTTCTGCCCGGATTGATCGATGAAGAGGCCGTGAATGCGGCCGTTGACCATGCCGCCCTGGGGCACGACGGCCCCATTGCGGGCGACGCTGGTGATGCGGAGTCCGTTGGCCTTGGCGTTCTGGATGTGCAGGTTCTCGATGATGCTGCCCCAGGCGCGGATCAGGACACCGTCGCCGCCCTGCGGGTTGCCGGCCGAGTTGGCGTCGATGGTGAGATCGCGCAGCACGATCCGCCCGTCGGCGCTGGGGTCGTCTTCGTCACCGTCGGCCCATGACCTGGAGGCCACGACCGCCGGAAGATTGCGGCCATCGGCCTGCTTGAGGAGGGTCGTCGGGCTCTCGCCCCGGTACGTGCGGTCACCGGCCAGCAGGATGGTGCTGGTGATCAGGCAGGGGCCGTCGATGACGATCTCGTCGCCCTCGTCGGAGCCGTCGATCACGGACTGGATCGTGGCGGCGTCGCCGCTGTTGTTCGCACAGGTCGCGGTGATCCGCGCCGCCTCGGCCGGGTCCGCGTCGGCGAGTATCGCGGCGGAGGCGGCGGCCACGACGGCCGTCAGGGAAGCGACCGTCAGTGCCCGGCGCACGGCAGGCCTCAGATGTGCCATGAAGTCTCCTGTCATCTGCTGCGGAACGCCATGATGATCATGGCGCGCATATAGTGAACAATGAGACGAGACACAACGAAAGTGGTGATTTTTCCGACATGGGTTGATCACCACGACCACCGGCGTCCGGCGAGGCGGAACCCGCCCCGGAGGTCAGGCGATCGGCTGCTGGGAGAGGCCCAGATCGGTGCCCCTCGGCTCCTTCACGGCGGTGACCGCCACCAGCGAGATCACGCAGAGCACCATGATGTAGCCGCCCACGGACAGCGCCGATCCCGTGCTCCGCACCAGGGCCTCCGCGATCATGGGGGCGAACGCGCCGCCGAGGATCGCGCCCAGCGCGTACCCGATCGCCGCCCCCGAGTAGCGCACCGATGCGGGGAACATCTCGGCGTACATGGCCGACATCGGGCCGTACGACAGGCCGAGACCGACGGCCAGCACGAGGATCGCCACGGTGAAGAGCCAGATCCCGCGGGTCTCCATCAGCAGGAACAGCGGGATCATCCAGACGAACACCAGCGCGTACCCGATCTGGAACGTGCGGACGCGGCCGATGCGGTCGGACAGCGCGCCGCCGTACAGCGTGAACACCAGCCATGCCACCGAGCCGGCGACGGTCGCCAGCAGCACGGACGGGCGGGGCAGGCCGAGCGCGGTGGTGCCGTAGCTGATGAAGTACGCGATGAGCAGGTAGCCGGCCGCGTTGTTGGCCACGAAGACCAGCGCGGTGAGCAGCACGTTCCTGCTGTGGCCGCGGAACAGGTCATGCAGCGGCGCCGACGAGGTCTTGGTGCGCTGCTGCAGCTCCTTGAAGACCGGGCTCTCCTCCACGGCGCGGCGCACGAGGTAGCCGATGACGATCAGGGTCAGCGAGAGCAGGAACGGCACCCGCCAGCCCCACGCCTGGAACTGCTCGGGGGTGGTCACCGTACTCATGATCCACAGGACGCCGGTCGCCAGGATGAGCCCGATCGGCACGCCGATCTGCGGGAACGTGCCCCACAGACCGCGGCGCTCGCGCGGCGCGTGCTCCACGGCCAGCAGGGCCGCGCCGCCCCACTCGCCGCCCGCCGAGAAGCCCTGCACGATGCGCAGCAGGATCAGGGCGATCGGCGCCGCCACCCCGATCGACCCGTACGTGGGCAGCAGGCCGATCATCGTGGTGGCCCCGCCCATGAGCAGGAGCGTCATGACCAGCATGCGCTTGCGGCCCAGCCGGTCGCCGTAGCGGCCCGCCACGATCGCGCCGAGCGGCCGGAACAGGAAGCTGATGCCGATCGTGGCCAGCGAGATGATCGTGGCCAGGCCCTCGGACCGGTCGTTGACCGGGGCCAGGAACAGCGGCCCGAACACCAGGCCGGCGGCCTGGGCGTAGATGAAGAAGTCGTACCACTCGATGGTGGTGCCGGCCAGGGTGCCGGCGAGGACCTTGCGGTCGTCGGCGGTCATGGAGCGGGGTTCAGTCGTCACGTCGGCTCCGTTCGTGCTGGTGGGGGGTTCCGGGCAAGGGCCGCTGACGATCACCTCGCCGGGGTGGTGCCGAGGCCACGGTCACCATTCAAACGTGCGCGTTGTGAATTGTCAGCGCCGTGAAGCGCTCGATGCCTCTGCCGCCTGCCGGTTCGCCGGCCTGCTGCTTTGCCGCCCCTTCTCAGCGCGCCCCTTCTCAGTGCGCCCCTTCTCAGCGCGCCCCTCTCAGTGCGCCCCTCTCAGTGCGCCCCCTCTCAGCGCGCCCCCTCTCAGCGCGCCCCCTCTCAGTGCGCCCCTTTCCGCGCCTTGCCCCGGCATGCCGCTCCATCGTGGTACCGCGGCCACGCCGGCGGCGCGTACGGGCCGTCAGGGCCGGTGGTCCCGGGAGGGGCGGATGAGACCGGTCTCGTACGCGAGGATCACCGCGTGCACCCGGTCGCGCAGCAGCAGCTTGCTCAGCACGTTGCTCACGTGGGTCTTCACCGTCTGCTCCCCGATCGTCAGGTCGGCGGCGATCTCGGCGTTCGACCGGCCACGGGCGATCAGCTCCAGCACCTCCCGTTCCCTCGCGGTGAGCGTGCTGATCTCGGGCGGCGGATTCCGGGACGTACGGGCGGGCGGCCGGGCGCGGACGAACTCGCCGATGAGCCGCCGGGTGACCGACGGTGCGAGCAGCGCCTCTCCGGCGGCGACCACGCGTACGGCCTCGACCAGGCCGGACCGGCGCACGTCCTTGAGCAGGAAGCCGGCGGCGCCCGCGCGCAGGGCCTCGAAGACGTACTCGTCCAGGTCGAAGGTGGTCACCACGAGCACCTTGACCGGGTCGGCCGCGTCCGGTCCGGCGATGCGGCGGGTGGCCTCGAGGCCGTCCATGCGGGGCATGCGTACGTCCATGAGCACGACGTCGGGCCGCCACCGCCGGGCCGCCTCGACGGCCTGCACCCCGTCGGCGGCCTCGGCGACCACCTCCATGTCCGGCTGGGCGTCGAGGATCGCGCGGAAGCCGGCGCGTACCAGCTCCTGGTCATCGGCCACGACGATCCTGATCGTCATCCCGCCCGGCTCCCGATCGCCCGCATCGTCATCGCGCACCGCCGATCGGGAGCCGGGCCACCACGGCGAAGCCGCCCTCGGGCCGGGCTGCGGCGGTCAGCTCGCCGCCGAAGAGCTGGACGCGCTCGCGCATCCCGATCAGCCCGTGCCCGCTCGGCCCCTGGCCGTTCGAATCGGACGCTGCCGCACCCCGCCCGTCCTCATCGGATGGTTGCGCATCGCGCCCGTTCTGGCCAGGCCGGTCGATGCCGTCTCCTCCCCCGGTCCCGGGGCCGTCGTCGCACACCTCGATGCGCAGGTCACCTTCGGAGTGCCGGACCGCTACGCGGACCCGCGCCCCGCCCGCGTGCTTCATCACGTTCGTCAGCGCCTCCTGCACGATCCGGTACGCCGACAGCTCCACCCCGGCGGGCAGCGGCCCCGCAGGCCCGTCCACCTCCAGCGAGGCCCGCACCCCGGCCCGGCGGGCCTGTTCGACCAGTTCGGGCACCTGCGCGAGCCCGGGCTGCGGCTCCAGCGCGCCCTCCCCCCGCTGCGGCGCGTCCGCTCCCGGCGGGCTCTCCTCGCGCAGCACGCCTAACAGGCGGCGCATCTCGGTCATGGCCTGCCGCCCGGTCTCGGCGATGGTGTCGAACGTCCGCTCGGCGGACCGCGGGTCGCGTTCGGCGAGCACCGGACCCGCCTCGGCCTGCACCACCATCATGCCGACGTGGTGCGTGACGACATCGTGCAGCTCGCGGGCGATGCGGGCGCGTTCCGCGGCGACCGCGCGGCGGGCTTCGAAGTCGCGTTCGCGGGCCAGCAGCTCGGCGCGGGCCTCCAGCTCGGCCGTGTACGCCCGCCTGATCCGCGCGCTGTCCCCCAGCACCCACGCCCCGGCCAGCAGCAGCGTGGTGAAGGCGACGTCCAGCAGGTCGCTGTCGGTGGCCGGCACCAGCGCGACGACCGCCACGCCGACCCCCGCGAGCACGCCCACGACGGCGGAGACTCTCCTGCCGCACCAGGCGACCATGGTGTAGAGGGCGACGACGCCGCCCGGCGCCACGGGCGTGACCAGGTCGGGGAAGGGTGCGGCGCCGTAGGCGGCCGTCACCGCGCCGACGCCGAGGTTGATCCACAGGGGGTGGCTGCGCCGCCACGCCAGCGGCAGCGTGCTGAGCAGCACCATGGTGACGGCGAGCGGCCCGGGGCGTGGCATGTGCTCGGCGAGGGCGCGGACGAACAGCGCGATCAGGGAGATCGCCGCGAGGAGCACGGCGAGCGCCCCGTCGGCGGCCACCGGGTGCTCCCGGATCCACGCCGCCACGCGTTTCGTCGGCATACGCCCAAGTATGAGGCGCGGCGCCGCGCTCGACCTCCCTCTCAAGAGGGAGCCTCCCCGGACCGGGTGAGCCCGAGGTTCCGTGCGGCGGGGGATCCGGTACGCCGGCCCGCCGCCTACCGTCAGAGGTCACAGGGATCCCGCTGGAACACCGGTTCACCGTTCTCCGACCGCTGCCACCAGGAGGTCCCTCATGTCCGAGATACCGCTCCCCCGCGCCATGGGTGCGTCGCTGCGCGTCACGTTGTGGGACGAAGCGCGCGGCTACCAGCGGCTGGCGTACGCCGTCGGCGCCGCCCTCATCCTCACCGGCCTCGTGCACGGCGCGATCTGGGCGGTCACCGGCGGCCCGATCGAGGGGCCGCTGTCGTGGCGCAAGCCGACCACGTTCGGGATCTCGTTCGGCCTGACCACGCTCACGCTCGGCTGGATCGGCGGCCACCTGCGGGTGCCGGCCTGGTCGGGATGGCTGGTGTCGGTGCTGCTGTGCGTCTCGACCGCGCTGGAGGTGGCGTGGGTGAGCGTGCAGCGCGCGCGGGGCGTGCCGTCGCACTTCAACGACATGACGGAGCTGGACGGGGCGCTGTTCACGGCCGGCGGCGTCACGATCGCGGTCACCAACGTCGCGCTGCTGCTGATCACGGTGGCGGCGTTCACCGTCTGCACCGCGCCCGCGCCGATGGCGTGGGCGATCCGCGGCGGCATGCTGGCGCTGCTGGCCGCGCAGGTGGTCGGCATATGGATGATCGTGCACGGGCTCGGCCTGCTCGACGCGGGCGCCTCGCCGCTGACCCACTCGATGAGCACGTACGGGCGGGCGGGCGCGATGAAGTACGCCCACGCGGTGCCGATGCACGCGATCCAGGTGCTGCCGGGGCTGGCCTGGCTGATGGGCTTCACCCGGCTGTCCGGCCGGGCGCGGCTGGCGGCGATGAGCGCGGCCATCGCCGGGTACGCGAGCCTGTTCGCGGTCGCGCTGGGCCGTACGGCGCTGGGGCTCGAACCATTCGACCTGCTCAGCCCTTCGACGCTGCTGTACCTCGTGCCGGCGCTGCTGCTCGGCGCGGCCTCGGTGGCGACGGCGGCGGGGCTGCGCCGCCGGTCAGGGCTCGGCTGACAGCCGCCTGCGCACGTCGGCGGTCAGCTTGTCCAGCAGGTGGACGAGGGTGGCGCGCTCCTCCGGGGTCAGCCCGGCCACCAGGGAGGCCTCGCGGCCGAGCACCGAGTCCACCGAACGTTCGATGAGCGCGTGGCCCTCGTCGGTCAGCGTGACGACGACGCTCTTGCGCCCCGCGCCGCCGGGCGCGCGGTGGATGAGGCCCGCGCGCTCGGCCCTGGCCACCCGCTGGGAGATCGCTCCGGCCGTGACGAGCGTGCGGCGGGCCAGCTCGCGGGTGGTCAGCCGGTACGGCGGCCCGGACCGGCGCAGCACGGACAGCAGGTCGAGGGTGGCCGCGTCGATCCCGGCGGCGCGCAGCACGCGGGCGCGGTCGTCGGCGAACATCTTCGCCAGCCGCCAGATGGGCGTGACGATCTCGATGGACGAGGTCGGCGTGCCGGGGCGCTCGCGCTGCCAGGCGGCGGCGATCTCCGCGGGGCTGGTGGGGGCGTCGGCCATGTCGGAACCCTTCGCTATATTTAGCCCTAAACATACCTGCCGTCAGGAGGGACTCATGGGCAGGACCGTACTGGTCACCGGGGGAACCAGCGGCATCGGCCGCGCCATCGCGGCCCGCTTCGCCGCCGACGGCGCGGACGTCGTCATCACCGGCCGCCGCCCCGCCACCGTCGAACCCGCCGCCCAGGAGCTGGGCGTGCGCGGAGTGGCCTGCGACGCCACCCGGCCCGACCAGGTCGCGGCGCTGGCCGCCGAGCTGACCGGGCCGCTCGACGTACTCGTGAACGCGGCCGGCGGGCTCCCCGCCACCCCACCCGAGGGCACGCCGCCGCTGGAGGCGCTCGCCCTGCAGTGGCAGTCGAGCCTGTCGTTCAACGTGCTCAGCGCCGCGCTCACCACGGCCGCCGTACAGGACCGGCTGGCGCCCGGCGGCACGGTGGTCAGCATCGGCTCGATCGGCGCGGAACGGCGCGGCGGCTCGTACGGCGCCGCCAAGGCCGCGCTCGCCGCCTGGAACGTCTCGCTCGCCGCCGAGCTGGGCCCGCGCGACGTGACCTGCAACGTCATCTCGTCCGGTTACGTCACCGGCACCAACTTCTTCGGCGACGGCATGACCGAGGAGCGCCACCGCGCGCTGGTGGAGGAGACGCTGCTGAAGCGGCCCGGCACGCCCGGCGACATCGCGCAGACCGTCTTCTTCCTCGCCTCGCCCGGCGCGCGCCACATCACCGGCCAGACCATCCACGTGAACGGCGGCGCCTTCACCACCCGCTGACCCCGCCCGCCGCTCGCACCCGGGGGACGCCACGCCGAGCCACCGACGCCCCTGGGGCAAAGTCCGGCATCGGCAGGGTTTCGAGGCCGAGCCGCCCGCCTCAACGGCCGCCACGAAAACGACCACGGCCCGGAAAACATGACAAGGGTTGTCGGCTTTCCTCGTTACGTTCGCCGCATGAGCAACCATCCGAACCTGCACGGCAAGGTCTGCCTGGTCGCCGGGGCGACGCGCGGCGCCGGCCGGGGCGTCGCCGTCGAGCTGGGCGCGGCCGGCGCCACCGTCTACGTGACCGGCCGCACCACCCGGCGGTCGCGCTCGGAGTACGACCGCCCGGAGACCATCGAGGAGACCGCCGAGCTGGTGAACGCGGCCGGCGGCCACGGCATCGCCGTACCCGCCGACCACCTCGACCGCGACCAGGTCAGGTCGCTCGCCGAGCGCATCGGCCGCGACCACGGCCGCCTCGACGTCCTCGTCAACGACATCTGGGGCGGCGAGCACCTCGCCCAGTGGGACACCCCGCTGTGGGAGCACGACCTGGACGCCGGCCTGCGCCTGCTCCGCCTGGCCATCGACACCCACATCATCACCAGCCACTTCATGCTGCCCCTGCTGATCAAGCGGCCTGGCGGGCTGGTGGTGGAGATGACCGACGGCACCAAGGAGTACAACGACCGCAACTACCGCGTCTCGTTCTTCTACGACCAGGCCAAGAGCGCGGTCATCCGGCTCGGCTACGCGCAGGCGCACGAGCTGCGCCCGTACGGGTGCGCGGCGGTGTCGCTGACCCCCGGCTGGCTGCGCTCGGAGCTGATGCTCGACCACTTCGGGGTGAAGGAGGAGAACTGGCGGGACGCGACCGCGCGCGAGCCGCACTTCGCCATCTCGGAGTCGCCCCGCTACGTCGGCCGCGCCGTCGCCGCCCTGGCCGCCGACCCCGGCGTGATGCGGTGGACCGGCCGGTCGCTGTCGAGCGGGCAGCTCGCGCAGGAGTACGGCTTCACGGACGTGGACGGCTCCCAGCCGGACTGCTGGCGCTACCTGGTGGAGGTCCAGGACCCCGGCAAACCCGCCGACGTCACCGGCTACCGCTGACCTCCGCCGGCGACAGCGGTACTAGACCACGTCGAACTCGTTGCCCTCGGGGTCGAGCATCGCCACCGCGTAATGGTCGGTCCCGGGCCGCGCGTGCACCCGGACGACGGACGCCCCTGCCTTGACCAGCCGTTCCACCTCGGCGTCCACCCGCGCCTTCCTGGTCTCCAGGGGCGTCTCGTCGCGCTTGCCGCCGACCAGCACGTCGAGGTGGAACCGGTTCTTGACGACCTTGCCCTCGGGCACCTGCTGGAACCAGATCCTCGGCCCGCGCCCTTCCGGATCGACGATGCCGTCGTTGCCGTCGCCCTCGCCCAGCTCGTCCTCCGGCACGCCGATGCTGCGCCAGTACGCCCGCCACGTATCGAAGCCATCCGGCGGCGGCTCCAGCTTGTAGCGCAATGCGTCCGCCCAGAATCGGGCCATCCGCTCAGGATTCGCACAATCGATCACCAGTTGATACGAGACCATGCCCGCCATCCTGCCCGAGGTCCGGCGATTCGGGGTGCTCGTCAGGCCGAATATCGAGGCCTCAGATCAAGCTCCGGTGACCGGCACGCGAGGAGGCACCGCATGAGCACGATCGCGCCCCGGGCGGGCGACGCGCTCCCGCGTGATCGCTCACGTGTCGAGAGACAGGAGCGGAAGGCTGCGCCCGGAGATGGAGCCGGACGGGGCCAGACCGATCCGGGCGGCGCCCATCGCCAGGTAGAACGGCTCGGCGTGCGGGTCCGCCTCGATCAGCAACCGCACGAAGCCGAGCCTCCGCGCGGCGGTCACCGCGTGCTCGAGCAGCAGGCGGCCGATGCCGTGCCCGATGGCGTCCGGTTCGACGAAGAGCATGCCCAGCTCCCCCTCCGGCGGATCGCCCTCGACGGTGACGAACCCCAGCACGCGGCCGTCCCGTTCGGCCACCATCGTCCGCCGGGCCTCCACCTGCGATGCCGGGACGGTGAGCTCGTCCCGGCAGGCCGCCATGAACGTCTCGTCGTAGCCCCAGTAGGCCTTCGAGCGCAACGCCAGCTCGCTCAGCGGCTCCGCCTCGTCCGGCCGTGCGGCCCTGACCAGCACGTCCGTTCTCCTGCTCATGCTCTCCTGCCTGGTCACAGGCCCACCGCACCGTCGATGCCCTGACGCAGGAGGTCGGCGTGGCCGTTGTGCCGCCCGTACTCCTCGATCATGTGGAGGAGCACCCAGCGCAGCGTGATCGTACCGCGCCAGGGGTCCGTGCCGGTGATCTCCAGGTTCGCCGCCCCGGCCACGAACCGGTCGGCGAAGTCCACCTCGTCGTGCCAGAGCCGCCACGCCTCGGCGACGATCTCCGCGTCAGGCACGGCGTCGTCGAAGGCCGCGTCGGGACGCTCCTCGGTCTGAAAGTACGGGCCGGCCGGTTGCCCGGCCATGTCCCGGCGGAACCAGCGCCGTTCGACGTCGGCGAGGTGCCGTACGAACCCCAGCAGCGACAGGTTCGCGAAGGGCACCGACCGGCGGGCGAGCGCTCCCGGGTCGAGGTCCTTGCACTTCAGCTTCAGCGTCTCGCGATGCCAGCGGAGGCAGGCGGCGAGCATCGCCTTCTCGTCCCCCTGGGCCGGCACGGCGGGCCTGGGGTCGCTGTCCTCGGGCACGAACAGCTCGGCGAACATCGGCATGTGGATCTCACCTCGCTCGCGCGGACTCGGCCGGCGCGGCGGCGAGGCGCTCGCGCAGCGCCGCTTTGACGGCGGGCCATTCCGGGGCGATCACCGAGAACATGGCCGAGTCGCGCAGCAGGCCCTCCTCACCCGGCGCCCAGGAGGGTGACCAGCTTCGCAGGACGCCCTCGAAGTGCGCGCCGAGCCGCTCGATCGCCCGGCGTGAGCGGTGGTTGCGGGCGTCGGTCTTGAGATCGACGCGGGTCACGTTCAGCGTTTCGAACGCGTGGGTGAGCAGGAGCAGCTTGGCCTCGGCGTTGATCATGGTGCCCTAGGCCGAGGCGGACAGCCAGGTCCAGCCGATCTCCACCGCGCGCAGCTCGTCCCGGCCCGGCCACGTACGGGGATCCCAGAGCCCGGTGCATCCCACCGCCTTCCCGTCGCTCAGCCGAATCTGGGCGAAAGGGGTCAGCCCCTCGCGGGAGAGCTGGGCGCGCAGGTAGGCCGGGACCTCATCGGCGCGGGGCACGAGGGTGAAGGCGTAGGAGGAGCGGTCCTCCTCGGCGGCCTCCGCCAGATCCGCCGCGTGGCTCATCGCCAGCGGCTCCAGGCGGACGCGAGATCCGGTCAGCACGGGAACGTCGAGCCGGCGGTGCATGCGGTCTGCCACCTTTCTGCCGAGCGGGGTGCGGGGAGCACGGCGTGAGCGTCATCGGCGAGCCTCGGCCGGATTTGTATGGTACACCCTACAAATTAACGGTCGTGGGGGAGCTGCACCGGCATCTGGGGAGGTTCGCCGTGGCCGGGCACGATGCTCCGGCTCACCGCCCTGCCGGACGCCTCCTATGCTGGCAGCGCGATCCAGACCCGCATCCGCGAGTAGCTGAAAGGCCATCAAGCAGTGGTACGCCCGCCGGGACCGGACCGGCCGCTCTACATCCGCATCGCCATGTCGCTCAAGGCCCGGATCCTCGCCGGAACCTACCCGCCCGGCAGCCGGCTGCCGCCCGAGGGGGAGCTCGCGGCCGGTTTCGGCGCCAGCCGCAGCACCATCCGCCAGGCCATCGCCGACCTCCGCGGCAACGGGTACCTCACCAGCCGGCGCGGCTCGGGCACGTACGTGAACGCCGAGCTGCCGATCGAGCCGCTGTCACCCCGTTCCGGGCCGGTCTACACCGGGTTCCTCGACGACCTGGACGACGAGGCCCACCATGTCCACGAACTGCACCGATCCCGGCGGGTCATCGTCGCCGACGAGGCGCTCGCGGCTCGGCTGCACATCCCGGCCGGCAGCCGCGCGGTCCGCTTCCGCGGCACCCGGGTGCGCGACGGCAAGGTCTACGGCGTCGCGACCGACATCCTTCCCGCGCACGTGGCGGAGCGGATGGACGCCCAGGTCCTCGGGCGCTGCCCGACCGTCGTCGACGCGCTGGCGGCCGTGGGCCACCGCGTACGGGAAAGCCTCCAGCGCGTCGAGCCGGCCTCACTGGACGCCGCCACCGCCCGGCTGTGCGGCGGCTCCCCCGGCGAGCCCGCGCTCTGCATCACCGGCGTCGCCTACGGCGAGGACGGGCGGCCGGTCGACGCCTACACGCTCGTCGTCGTCGGCGGATACGGCATCGGGCTGCACCTCGTACGGGCCGGTGACCGCCCCACGGCGTGAGCCGTCACCGTCCGAGCAGGGCGACGCGCCGCCCCACCGAGAACGCCCGCGCCACGTTGCCGCGGACCGCGGGCCCGGCGACCGCGCACTTGGCGCAGCAGTGCACGCCGATGGTGACGCGCATCAGGATGAAGACGTACGAGCCGACGTCCTTGAGCGTCCCCACCTGGACCCCGGCGCCGATGATCGCGATGACGACCGCGTACAGCAGCATGGACCTCCACCGCTGCCCGTAGCCGCGCGCGCATCTGCGGCTCTCCTCCGGCGTGGTGGAGTACACGAGGGGGCTGCAGAGGGCGGCCGCCGGCGCTCCCACCGTGCACGTCCAGGGCCACAGCCAGTACGTCGATTCGCGGAACGCCGCGAAGACGGTCGTGGGCAGGCCGATCAGCGCCAGCGACCGGATCATCACCTCGGTGCAGCGGGCGCGCCGGCCGGGCACGCCCCGCACCGTGACCTCGCCCGGAGACGTGCGCGGGACCGTCTTCATCCCGGACCGCCTGGGCGGCCGCCGTCGCGGTGGCGCTGGGCAGGCCGGCGACGGATGAGCGACCGTGGCTGCGCCGTATGTACGAGCGGGTCAACAAAGCTCCGTACGCCGACCCGTTCTCGTGAGGCCTGACGAGCTACTCGAACTCCGCGGCCCCGCAGAGTGCGCTCGTCTCCGGCGATGGCTCAGCGGTCAGGTGACGGTGAGGACGAGTTTGCCGCGGGTGCGGCCCTGTTCGCCGTGGCGGTGCGCTTCCGAGGCCTGGGCGAGGGGGTAGGTCTGCTCCACCTCGACCGTCAGGTCGCCCTTGTCGATGAGGCCGGCGATGCGGGTGAGGGCGGCGCCGTCGGGTTCGACGAGGATGCCGGTGGCGCGTACGCCCTGCTCGCGGGCGCGGTCGAGCAGGTCGGCGGCCACGCCGGACGGGACGGCGATGAGCAGGCCGCCGGGGCGCAGGACGCCCAGCGAGCGGGTGCTGGTCTGGTCGTGGACGTCGCCGATCAGGTCCAGGACCACGTCCACGTCGGCCACGGCCTCCTCGAAGCGCGTGGCGGTGTAGTCGATGAGCTCGTCGGCGCCGAGCGAGCGCAGCCAGTCGTGCTTGGCGGAGCGGGCGGTGCCGATCACGTACGCGCCCGCGTTCTTGGCGATCTGCACCGCCAGGTGGCCGACGCCGCCGGCCGCCGCGTGGATGAGCACGCGCTGCCCGCCGCCGATGCGGGCGGTGTCGATGAGGGCCTGCCAGGCGGTGAGCGCGGCCAGGGGCGTGGCGGCGGCGCCCACGTGGCCGATCGTGCGGGGCTTGCGGGCGAACTGGCGGGAGGGCGCGGTGACGTACTCGGCGTACGCGCCCGCCTGGCGCGGGAACCACGGCATGCCGAACACCTCGTCGCCCGGCTGGACGATGGTCACGCCGAAGCCGACCTCCTCGACCACGCCGGAGACGTCCCAGCCCAGCACGAACGGCGGGTCGCCGAGCACCCCCGCCATGCCGCCGCCCTGGCGGGTCTTCCAGTCCACGGGGTTCACGCCGGCGGCGTGCACACGTACCAGGATCTCGGTGGGCAGCGGCGCGGGGCGCGGCACCTCGGCCAGGTGCAGCACCTCGGGGCCGCCGAAGGTGTCCTGGGTGATCGCGCGCATGGTGGGTGGCATGGGCTCAGGTCCTCGCTCGGCTCGTCCGCGGCCGGACGCCGATCGCCCGGCCGCGTCCGGAGGTACCCGCAGGCCGGTAGTGGCTAGCGGAAGACATGTCCAGCTTTCGGCAAGCCCTACCGCGATCGCCCCGGCCTTCGCGAGGACCGCGAGCCGTTCAGCCCGGGTACGGGCGGTTGAAGCGGGGCGGGGTGAACGGGATGTACCGGGGTTCGGTGCCGGCTCCCAGGCGCTTCGCGCGGGCGTTCATCGCCGGAGCGGACGTCGCGGGCCAGCGGCCCGTGCGCAGCCGGTCGACCATGACGGACAGCGCGGCGTGCTGCTCCGCCGGTGTGAAGTCGCAGTGGCCGGCGCTCTCGGTGTACGTCTGCCGCAGCAGCGAGCCCGCCCCCGCCCGGCGCACGTTCTCCTCGTACGCCTGCTGCTGCGCCACGGTGGAGATCTGGTCGCCGATGTTCGACAGGGTCAGGACGGGGATGCGCAGCCTGCCGTCCAGGACGAGACCGCGGGCGAAGCGCTCGACGGCGTCCGGGTCGGCCGCGATGCGGGGTGCCGCGGCCAGCGTCTTCAGGTCGTCGGCGAGCTTCAGGCCGGCCTCCTTGTAGAGCTTGTCCACGGCGCGCCGCAGCGCGGGGTCGGCCTGGCGCAGTTGCGCGGCGTAGTCGACGCCGGTGTTCCAGGACGGGTTCCCGCCTGTCACCTGCGCGATCTGGCGGCGGCTGCTCATGGCCTGCCCGACGTACGGCAGGGGGCCGCCGGCGAGCGCGAGGTAGGCGCCCTGCTCGAGAGCGGCGGCGTCACCCGGGGCGGGCGGTGGCGGCGTGGTGCCGTCGGGGTTCCTGCCCCAGGCGGGAAGCTGGCCGATCGCGGCGGCCAGCGCGATCCTGGCCCGTCCCTCAGGGGTGCGCTGGGCGGCGGCGAGCGCGTCGAACCACGCCTGGCGGGCCGACTCGACGTCCTCCGGAATGTCGATCACCGGGAGACCGGGCGCGACCAGGCGTTCCAGCACGAACATCGTGTCGAGCTTCTGGTTCCACTGGGCGACGGATCCGCTGAGCCCGCCGCACATGGGGACGGCCGCGTCGAAGACGCCGGGATGGAGCTGGGCGACGCCGGCCGAGACGAAGCCGCCCATGGACGTCCCGGACGCGATGGCGTAGCGGGCCTTGCCGTACGCCTGCTCGAAACGGGCCAGCGCTTCGGCCTGGTTGTCGATGGCGGCGCGCAGGTTCCAGCCGGTGATCTCCCGGCTCGTCCCGCCCCGGGCGATGCCGTCGGCGAGCAGCCGGGCGGTCAGCTCCTCGTCGCGGCCGGTGCCGGCGAAGTCGAGCGCGACGACCACGGTGCCGTTCCAGCGGGCCGGGACGACGAACTCGTACGGCGTGCCGTCGCCGAGCGTGCCGCTGATGCAGGTGGGGCGGGCGGGCGAGGCGGGCAGGCAGGGAGTTCCGCCCGGCGGGCCGGCGGCGGTGGCCGCGGTGGCCGGCAGGGCGGTGGTGGCCATCGTGACCGCGACGGCCAGGCCCAGCATCGCGGATGCGCGGCGGCTCACAGCGGCAGCCCCTTCGACTCGACCGTCCAGCCGTCCTCCCCGCACAGCCCGCAGTCCGGTCCGGCGAAGCGCGCCCCGGCGGCCCGGTCGCCGCGCAGGGTGTAGTCGAACCAGTCGGCGGCCACCTGCCAGCCCATCGTCGTCTGGAGGCCGGCGATGAAGCCGACGTGCCCGGCGCTCGCGTTCGATGCCAGCACGGCGGGGACGTCGAGCAGGGCGTAGTTGTCGATGCTGTTCTGGTACGCGACGTCGTCGGGGCCGCCGTTGACCAGGAGCGTCGGCGTGTGCAGATCGGCGAGGCGGTCGCGTCCGTAGCCGCCGAACGCCGGCTCGGGCAGGTACCCGGTGTTGAACCCGGCGACCGAGTCCACGATCGGGTCGGTGCCGGCGGCGAGCGCTTCGACGCCGCCGCAGCTGTGGCCGAGCACGCCGACGCGCGTGGTGTCGGCGCGGTCTTCGAACTGCTTGCGCGCCTGCTTCGACTCGGTGGCCCAGCGGGCGGCGGCGAGCAGCGCCTCGGGGTGCGCGACGGTGTCCTCGGGCGTGCCGGGTTCCGGGAAGTCGGACACGCCGCCGTTGGCGATCACGATGTACCCCTGGGAGGCCAGGCCGGTGAGGAACGCGATGCCTTCGAGGTTGCTCTTCGCGCAGGCGCCGTTGCCGTGGACGATCACGGGCAGGCTGCCCTTGCGCAGCTTCTTCAGGTCGGCGGGGCGGTAGACGGTGTGGCCGGGGAGCCCGTCGGCGGCCTCTCTGACGGTGGGCAGCACGGTGCGGGCCGGCGCGGGGGCCGGCGGTAAGGGCTTCGGGGCGGGCGAGGCCGTCGCGGCGGGGACGGAGCCGGCGAGGACGACCGCTCCCACGGTCGCCGCCAGCAGCATCCGGGCGGTCTTGAAGCGGGCCGACATCGGTGTGTGCCTCCACATCGGATGGGTTGAGGCCGGCACGAGACTCGTGCCGGGCAAGAGGTGAACGGGAACGAACCCGGCAGCACCGGCGGGCGGTGGCCGGGATACGACGTCAGGAAGCCGGACCGGGAAGCGAGTCCGGCGAGCGGGGGCAGGCGCGGGGGACGAAGCGCAGCGGGGCGGACTTGGGGCCGAATTCCAGCCAGTTGAACATCTCCACCTCGCCGCCGGGCTCGACGCGAGCGGTGGCGGAGAGCAGCTCGCCGAGGGCGGCGGCCAGCTCCAGGCGGGCCATCGCGGCGCCGGGGCAGCGGTGCGGGCCGCGGCCGAACGCGAGATGCCGGTTGGGCCGCCGGTCCAGGTCGAGCCGGTCGGCGTCGTCGAAGACCGCCTCGTCCCTGTTCGCCGAGGGGAAGATCATCGCGATGGGCTCGCCGGCGCGGATCGTGCGGCCGCCCAGTTCGACGTCCCGCGTGGCGGTGCGGGCGAACACCCGGTAGGGGGCGTACAGCCGCAGCAGCTCCTCGATGGCGGCGGGCAGCAGGCCGGGGTCGGCGCGCAGCCGGTCCTGGAGCGCGGGGTCGCGCGACAGGTGGACCGCGGCGCTGCCGAGCACGGCGTGCGGCGCGCCGATGCCGGCCACGACGGTCTGCCGTACGGTGGCCACGACCATGTCGTGCGGGATCGGCCGCTCGGGGTCGCGGGAGGCCTCCAGCAGGCTGGAGACCAGGTCCTCGTCCGGGTCGCGCGGATCGGCGGCGCGCTCTTCGACGATGGTGCGGGCGATGGCGTACAGCTCGTCGCTGGCCGCGGCGACCCTCGCCCGGTCCATCTCCTGGATGGCGAAGCTGTACTCGACGCCGATGCGGCGGATCTCCAGCACCTGCTCGACGGGCAGCCCGAGGAAGATCGCGAAGCACTGTGCCGCGTACGGGAGCGCGAACTCCTGCGAGTAGTCGCCGCGGCCGCGCGCCAGCAGCGGATCGAGCAGTTCGCGGGCGGCCCGCGCGAAGGCCGGTTCGAGGCGGCGCACGACGGCGCGGCGCAGCACCCGGTCCATGGGGGCGCGGTAGAGGCCGTGCTCGGGCGGGTCGAAGTGCAGCGGCGGGCGGCGCTGGGTGCGCGGCACGTGCGGGACGACGTTCTGGGTCGCGGTGCTGAACGTCGCGCTGTCGCGGGCGACCCGCACCACGTCCGCGTAGCGGGTGGCGGCCCAGAAGCCGCCGAAGGCGTCGCTCCACGGCACCGGGCAGCGCCGCCGCAGACCCGCGTAGACGGCGTGCGAGCTGTCGAACGTCTCGGGCGCGGTGGGGTCCCAGTCGGAAGTGCGGCCGGGGTCCGCGGTGGTGGTCATGGCAGGGTCCCTTCGTCGCGGTCTCGTCCGGTCACGGTCACAGCAGGTGGCGGCGGGCGGTGCGGGCGAGCGTCTCGATGGCGTACACGACGACGGCGATCGCGATGACGATCGCGGCGGTGGTGTCGTAGCGCAGGGTGGCGATCGACTCCTGCATGAGGTAGCCGACGCCGCCCGCGCCCGCGATGCCGAGCACGACCGACTCGCGCAGCGCGAGGTCGGCGACGAACAGGCCGTTGCCGGTGAACGCGGGCACGAACTGCGGCCAGGTCCCGGCGGTGAACGCCTGCAGGCGGCTCGCGCCGACCGAGGTCAGCGCTTCGCGGGGCAGCGGGTCGAGCTGTTCGAGCGAGTCGGTGAAGAACTTGGCGGCGAGCGCCGTCGAGGAGATCCACAGGGCGAGGAAGCCCGCGAACGGCCCGAGCCCGAGCGCGGCGACGAACAGCAGCGCGTACACGAGGTCGGGGACGCCTCTGACCACCACGAGCAGCACCCGCAGCGCCGCGCCGAGTGCCGGCCACGGGGTGGTGTTCGCGGCGGTGAGGAGGGCGGCGACCAGCCCGCAGGCGGCGCCCGCGGCCGCCGCGCCGAGCGCCATGAGCAGGCTCTCCAGCACCGCCATGAGCAGGTCGAGGGTGAACGCGGGCGGCCACATGCCACTGAGCAGGGCGCTCAGGTTGGGCCATGCGGAGGACAGCCGGCCGGGGTCGGGGCGTACCTGCCACAGGGCGGCCAGGAAGACGGCGAGGGCGGCGGCCGCGCCGAGCACGCGCAGCACGCGGGCGCGGTCCCAGCCGACGTCGTGCGGGGCCCGCCCGGCGGGCAGCGCCGCGGCGCCCGTGGCGCGCCCGGTGGAGCGGCGGCGCAGCGCCACCGACAGCAGCTCGAGCAGCAGCACGAGGGCGACGATCACGCAGATGATCCCGGCGGCGCGGTGGTAGTTGAGGCTGCCGAGCGCGGTCTGCAGCGCCACGCCGATGCCGCCGGCTCCGACGATGCCGAGCACGGCGGAGGCCCTGATGTTGATGTCGAGCCGGTACAGCACGATCGCGGTCAGCGCGGGGAGCACGCGGGGCAGGACGGTGGCGGCGGCCACCTGCGTCTCGCGGGCGCCGCACGCGCGGGCCGCCTCGGCGGGGGCGGGGTCGGTCTCCTCGATGGCGTCGGCGAGCAGTTTCGCGATCATGCCGACGGAGTGGACGGCGACGGCGAGCGCGCCGGCCGCCGGGCCGAGCCCCAAGATGCGGACGAACAGGATGGCGAACGCCAGCGTGGGCACGGCTCTGGTCAGCACGATGACCGCGCGGGCGGCCTGCCGGAGCACCGGGTTTCCGCGGTGCGTGCGCGCGGCGGTGAAGGCCAGCGGCACGGAGGCGATCGTCGCCAGGCCGGTGCCCGCGACGGCGATGAGCAGCGTCTCGGCGATCATGGACGCGACGTCGCCGGCGGCGGGGAAGGTCGGCGGCCACATGCGGGCGAGCAGCCGGGCGGTGTCGTCGAGCCCGGCGGCGAGCGCGGCCGGTGACAGGCCGATCCACCAGAACGCCAGCCAGGTGACGGCCACGGCCCCGCCGAGCAGCCCGGCCGCGACGAGGGCGCGGGCGCTCACGGGCGGCCGGAGCGGGCCGGGATCCTGCGTGGCGGTGGCGGAAGGGGCGGAGGCGGTGTCAACCATCGAGGTCCCCCACGGGCTCGTGCACCCGGCGCGGCCGGAGGGCGGGCGGTGCGCAGGCGGTGTCAACCATCGCGGTCTCCCGCGTGGTCGTAGATCGCGTGCAGCCGGGCGGCGGTCAGGTCGCGGGCGGGCTCGTCCAGCACCAGGCGGCCGCCGCGCAGCGCCACCACCCGGTCGGCGGTGGACAGCGCCAGCTCGACCTGGTGCAGGCTGCACACGACGGAGATGCCGTCCTCGGCGCCGATGCGCTTGAGCGTGTCGAGCACGAGCACGCTGGCCGCCGGGTCGAGCGAGGCGACCGGCTCGTCGGCGAGGATCAGCTCGGGGCCCTGCAGCAGCGTGCGGGCCACCGCGACGCGCTGCTGCTGGCCGCCGGAGAGCGTGTCGCAGCGCTGGAAGCGCTGGTCGGCCAGGCCGACCCGGTCGAGCTGCTCGACGGCGCGGGCGCGCAGCGCGCGCGGGTAGCTCATGACGCCGTAGCGGGGCAGGCGCAGCGTGGCGAGGGCGCCCATGAGCACGTTCTCCATCGCCGACAGCCGCCCGACGAGGCCGAACTGCTGGAAGACGAAGCCGACCCTGGCCCGCAGGGCGCGCAGCCGGGCGCGGGAGCAGGCGGCCGGGTTCTCCCCCAGCGTGCTGACGGTGCCGCGGTCGGGCAGGTGCATGCCGTTGACCAGCCGCAGCAGCGTGGATTTGCCGGCTCCTGACGGCCCCGCCAGGGCGACGAAGCTGCCGCGCGGGACTTCCAGGGAGACGCCGTCGAGCACGGTGACGCCACCGAAGTCCTTGCCGACGTCCGACAGGCGCAGGACCGGCTCGCCGTTCGTGATCTCAGCCACCGGAGGTGCACACCTCCGCCTTGGTGACCTCGCAGATGCGGGTGATCGGCTGGTAGGTGGCGTCGGTGGCCTTGACGAACGTCCAGGCGGTGGAGGTGCCGAGGGTGCAGGCGGGGGCGCCGGCGTGCTCGCCCCAATCCTTCGGTCCCTTGATCTCGCTGCCCTTGCACAGCCCCGCGGAGGCGGCGCCGGTGGCGGTCAGGCCGGTCACGGTTTGAGTGATCTTGTCGCGTACGTCCTGCGGCAGCCAGGTCCCCACCACGATCGGCGGGCCGGGGATGAGCGGCGAGGTCCACACCTTGGTGACCTGTCCCGGCTTGAGCTGGCCGCGCGCGGGCAGCAGCTGGTCGATGAAGACGTCGCCGACGAAGGCGATGTCGCAGTCGCCGGCCAGGAGCGAGGCGACGGCGGTGTCGTGCCCGTGGGTGAACACGGTCTTGACGTCCTTGTCCACGTCGACGCCGGCCTCGCGCAGCGACGCGAGCGGCTGCAGGTAGCCGGTGGTCGAGCCGGGGTCGGTGAAGCAGACGTCCTTGCCCGCGACGTCCTTGAGCGAGGAGATGCCGCTGTCGCCGCCGCGGGTCACGCCGTAGGCGTACGCGCCGGGCTCGCCGCCGGGCGCGGCGACCGGCACGGCGACGGGCTCGACGTCGGCGCGGGTGCGGGCGAGGTAGTAGCTGAACGCTCCGTAGACGGCGACGTCCACCCGCTTGGCGACCTGCGCCTCGACGACGGCCGCGTTGCTCGTGACGGCCTGGAAGCGTACGGGGATGCCGAGCTCCTTGCCGAGCGCGGTGACGATCGGGGCGAACGACGCCTCGAGGTCGTCGCTCTGCTCTGACGGGATGGCGGCGAAGACCAGCTCGGCCGGCCGGCCTCCGTCGGAGGCCGCGCTGCGGGTGCTTCCGGGGCCGGCGCCGCAGGCGGACAGGAGTGCGATCGAGGCAGCCGCCGCGATGGCGCCCAGAGCTGACTTGCGGAACATCGAGGCTCCTCACATGCGGGTGGTCGGGCCAAAGTAAGCAGCCCTCACACCATTGTCAACACTTATGTGACGACCGTAGGATTTGTGTCGAATAACATCGACGACTCGATCTGGACGAGCGTCCCTCGATGTGTTGCCTTTCTTTCGCGTTGCAGCTTCCCACCCCTGGAGGCGGACATCAATCCCCTTATCGTGATCAAACGGTCATCCTGCGCCGTGGCCGTGTGCACGGCGCTCGCCGTCGCACCACCCGCATCCGCCCAGGCCGCATCCGCCCAGGCCGCATCCGCCCAGGCCGCATCCGCTCAGGCACCGTCCGCTCAAGCCGGCCCCACCTCGACCGCGCCCACTCCGAGCGCACCCGCGCAGGCCGGGCGAAACGGCCCGCTCAGCCTCGCGGGCGTGCACCCGAGCGGCGCCACGTACGCGATCGAGGTGCCGCGCGGCTGGAACGGCACCGTGCTGTCGTTCACCCCCGGCTACGGCCAGGGCGCCGGCCCCGAGCACCTGCCCGCCGAGCTCGGCGGTGACGCGGCCTCGCGCGCGTGGCTGCTGGACCACGGCTACGCGCTGGCCGGCACCCGCCCGTACGGCGACGGCTGGGCGGTCGAGGAGAGCCTGCGCGCCTCGGCCGAGACGCTGGCGGTCTTCAGGAAGGCCGCGGGCGAGCCGGAGATCACGCTGGCGTGGGGCGCGTCGATGGGCGGCGCCATCGCGGCGGGCCTGGCGGAGCTGCGGCCCGACCTGATCGACGGCGCGCTGCCGTACTGCGCATCGGTCGCCGGGCCGGTGGCGATGCTCAACCAGTCGCTGGACGCGGCGTTCGCGTTCAAGACGCTGCTCGCCCCCGGCGAGGACGCGATCAAGCTGGTCCGCCTGGCCTCGGCGGACGAGGAGGCGCGCAGCACGGCGGCGGCCCGCGAGGTGCTGGAGGCCGCGCAGCAGACGGCGCAGGGCCGGGCGCGCATCGCGCTCGCGGCGGCCTTCGCGCAGGTCTCGACCTGGTCGGTGCCGGACACCCCGGAGCCCGCCCCGCACGACTGGGAGGGGCAGCAGGCCCAGGAGTACGCGGCGTTCCTGGCGACCGTCTTCTCCCCGCGCCATCCCCTGGAGCAGCGGGCGGGCGGGAACTTCTCCTGGAACACCGGCGTGGACTACCGCAGGCAGCTGCGCGAGTCGGGGCGCGAGCGGCAGGTGCGCGCGCTCTACGAGCGGGCGGGGCTGGACCTCGACGCCGACCTCACGGCGCTGGCCAAGGCGCCCAGAGTGGCGGCCGACCCTGACGCGGTGGCGTACATGGAGGACTACTTCACCCCGCGCGGCCGGCTCGGCGTGCCGGTGCTGACGCTGCACGAGCGCGGCGACAACTACCCCACCGTCACCCAGGCCCGCGCGTACGCCGATGCGGTCAAGCGGGCGGGGAAGGCCCCGCTGCTGCGGCAGGCGTACGTGGACAGGCCCGGCCACTGCCGCTACACCGGGGCGGAGCTCGCCGCCGCGGTCGAGACGCTGCGCGACCGGGTCGCCACCGGCCACTGGAAGGACACCCACGCCCACGGGCTCGGCCGGCTGGCCGCGCGCCTGGCCGCCGCCGACCCCGCCCTGGGGAGCGCACAGTTCACCGATCACCATCCCGGCCGGTTCCTGCGCCCGCATACACCGCGATGAGCGAGCGCCGGAGACGTAGGATTCAGCCAGCCGCAGCCGACGGGGACTTCAGACGATGGGGGGACGCCAGGTGGCCGCGTCGCCGGAGCCCGGCGCCCTGCCCAGGGCCCGGCAGGGGGCCGAACCTCAGCGCCTGCTGACCACGCTGCTGGGCGACTACTGGTTCTGGCGGCAGGAGCACATCCCGTCGGCGGCGCTGGTCCGCCTGCTCGAGGAGTTCGGCATCACCCCGGCAGGGGCGCGCGCCGCGCTGCGCCGGGTCACCTCGCGCGGGCTGCTGACCAGCTCGCGCAGCGGCCGCACCACCGCGTACGGGCTTCCTCCGAGGGCGCACGACGTGATCGTGGCGCACATGCGCAGGCTGCTGACGTTCGGCGCGGTCACCCCGCGCTGGGACGGGCAGTGGACGGTGGTCGCGTTCTCGGTGCCGGAGGAGCAGCGCGACGTGCGCCGCGCGCTGCGTGACGGGCTGCGCCTGCTGCACTTCGGCATGGTCTTCGACGCGATGTGGGTGTCGCCGCACGACCAGGCGGACGACGCCCTCGCGCTGCTGGGCAGGCTGGGCGTGCGCGGCGCCGCGGTGTTCCGCGCCCGCGAGGTCGCGGGCGGCGACCTGGATCCGGTGCTGGAGCGGGCGTTCGACGTGAACGCGCTGCGCGAGCGCTACGCCCGCTTCATCGAGACCCACCGGCCGATCGCCGAGCGGATCGCAACGTCGAGCCCGCCGCCCGCGGAGGCGCTGCGGCTGCGTACTGCGATCATGACGGACTGGCGGGTGTTCCCCGCGCTCGACCCCGACCTGCCGGCCGAGCTGCTGCCGGAGGGGTGGCCGCGCGAGGAGGCCAGGAGGCTCTGCGTGGAGATCTACGACTCGCTCGGCAAGCCGGCCGAGGAGCGCTTCCGCGAGATCCTGGCCGGGTTCGACCCCGAGCTGGCCGGGCTCGCGGCGCATCACACGTTCGCGCAGGCGGCCACGCTGGAGTCGCCGGCGATCCGCCGCCGTACGAGCTTCGACGAGGACACCGACCGGGCCCGCCTTGACCTGCTCGACGAGAACGGCCGGTCACGCCGCCGGAAAACATGACACGTTGATAACGACCGCACTTTCAAACGTTGTCAATATACTCAGGATGTGAATGATCGGAAGCTGTCTGAGGCAGTAGGCATCGACTTTCCGCGCTTCCAGGTGGGCACACCCCCGCAGCACCTGATCACGACGCTGCTCGGGGACTACTGGATCAGCCGGCCGGAGCAGCTGCCGTCGGCGGCCCTGGTGCGGCTGGCCGAGGAGTTCGGCGTGTCCGCGGTGGCCGCCAGGGCCGCGCTGAGCCGCCTGACCAAGCGCGATCTGCTGGTGTCGTCCAAGTCGGGACGGCGCACCTATTACCGGCTGACCGACCAGGCCGCCGCCGTGCTGCAGGAGGGCCGCCGGCGCATCATGTCCTTCGGCCTGGAGCAGGGCCCCTGGGACGGCCGGTGGGTGATGGCCGCGTTCTCCATCTCCGAGGAGCAGCGCGACCTGCGCCATGCGCTGCGCGCGCGGCTGCGCTGGCTCGGCTTCGCCCCGCTCTACGACGGGCTGTGGGTCTCGCCCAGGGCGGACGCCGACGGCGCCGCGGCGGTGCTGGCCGAGCTGGAGATTCCGATGGCGACGGTGTTCCGCGCCGAGGCGCTCGACCTGCCCGGCATGCGCGCCCCGCAGGAGGCGTGGGACTTCGAGGCGCTGCGGCGCGCGTACGACGACTTCATCGCCCGCTACGAGCAGCTGCTCGACCGCGTGCGCCGGGGCACGGTCGGCGCGTCGGAGGCGCTGGTCGCGCGCTCGGGGCTCATGGACACCTGGCGCACCTTCCCCAGCCACGACCCCGACCTGCCCGCCGAGCTGCTGCCCGCGGACTGGCCGCGCGCGGCCGCCCGCGACCTGTTCGTGGAGATCTACGACACCCTCGGGCCGCTCGCCGAGTTCCGCGTCCGCCAGATCGTCGCCGAGTTCGACCCCGCGCTGGCCGAGCTGGTCTCCCACCACCGGACGGGCTCCATCCTCACCCCCACCTGATCCGCCGCCCCTCCCTCTCCGCCGCACAACGGGCCCTTGACAGCTGTGCACCTCAACGTGTGACACTTGCCTCAACGACCGCACATCCAAGTGCATCATTAGCTGGTCGCGGAAGGACCCCCCATGAGACTGTCCAGGACCATGCTCGCGGGAGCGGCGGCGGTGGCTCTCGCCTCCGTCGCGGCGTGCGGCGGAGACGGCGGTGCGGCGCAGCGGCCGGCCGGTGCGACGGCTCTGTACGACGCTTTGCCCGATGCCATCAAGGAGGCGGGCGTCATCCGGTTCGCCGGTGATTCCCATCCGCCGTACCGGATCGTCGCCGACGACGGCAAGACGGTCACCGGCATCGACAAGGAGCTGCAGGACGCCCTCGGCAAGGTGCTGGGCGTGCGCACCGAGATCACCATCGTGAGCGGCCTGCCCGCGGCGCTGTCCGGCATGCTCGCCTCCCGGTACGACGCCTTCAACGGCCCGGTCAAGGACACCGCCGAACGCGAGAAGCAGTTCGACGCGATCGTCTGGATGGTCACCAGGACCTCCTACCTGATCCCCAAGTCCGGCTCCGCGGCCATCAAGAGCTCGGACGACCTGTGCGGCAAGCGCGTCGCAGGCACGGCGGGCAGCATCGTGGAGGACCAGGCCAAGCGCCTGACCGACTGGTGCGCCAAGCAGGGCAAGCCCAAGCTCGACTTCATCGGCTTCGCCGACACCAACGGCACGATCCTCGCCGCCAAGTCCGGCCGCGCCGACGCGGCGGGCATGACCGAGAGTGCCGCGCTCGACGTGCTGAACAAGGAGAAGGACGCCTTCACCTACGTCACCCAGACCGACGAGCAGGGCGCCGGCGTCGACCAGCTGGCGCTCCTCGTGCCCAAGTCCAGCGGCCTCGGGCCGGTCATGTTCGACGCGTTCAAGGAGATCTTCAAGAACGGCGAGTACAAGCGGATCATGGACAAGTACGGGCTGCAGAACGTCGCCGTGAAGGAGCCCGCGATGAACACGGCGGCCGGGCAATGAGCGTCGCCCCGCAAGCCGCCGCCCGGCCCGTGGACGTCGCCACCGCCCGGCCGCGCATCCGCCCCCTGCGGTGGGTGGCCGGAGCCGTGCTGGCCGTCCTGGCCGCGCAGTTCGCCTGGTTCCTCGTCACCAACCCGCGCTTCGAGTGGCCGGTGGTCGCCCGCTACCTGTTCGACGCCAACATCCTGCGCGGCCTCGGCATGTCGCTGCTGCTCACGGTCATCGGCATGGTGCTGGGCAGCCTGCTCGGCGTGCTGCTCGCGGCCGGCCGGCTGAGCGGCTTCAAACCGGTGTCGTGGGCGTGCGGGATCTACATCGCGGTCTTCCGCGGCATCCCGCCCCTGGTGCAGCTGATCTTCTGGTTCAACCTCGGCTACCTGCTGCCGCGCATCTCGCTGGGCGTGCCGTTCGGGCCGACGTTCGTCTCGTGGCCGACCAACACCGTGATCAGCTCGCTGACCGCCGCCATCATCGGGCTCACTCTGCACGAGGCGGCGTACATGGCCGAGATCGTCAGGGCGGGCATCCTCGCGGTGGACTCCGGGCAGCGCGACGCGGCCCGCGCCATGGGCTTCACCGCCGCTCAGGGCTTCGTCAAGGTGGTGCTCCCGCAGGCGATGCGGGTGATCGTGCCGCCGACCGGCAGCCAGTTCATCAGCCTGCTCAAAGGCACCTCGCTGGTCAGCGTGATCGCGATGGCCGACCTGCTCTACTCGGTGCAGGTGATCTACAACAGGACGTACGAGATCGTCCCGCTGCTGATCGTCGCCTGCGCCTGGTATCTCGCGGTGGTCACCGTGCTCTCGCTCGGCCAGCGCCGCCTGGAGCGGCACTTCGGGAAGGGGCAGCGGTGAGTGAGACGCCGGTGCTGCGCGTCTGCGACGTGCGCAAGCGGTTCGGCGGCCACACGGCGCTCGACGGGGTGAGCCTCGACGTGCACGAGGGCGAGGTCGTCACCGTCATCGGCCCGTCCGGGTCGGGCAAGTCCACGCTGGTGCGCTGCGTCCACCAGCTGGAGAGCATCGACGGCGGCTCGATGTACCTCGACGGCGAGCTGCTCGGCTACGAGATGCACCGGGGCCACCTGCGCCCGCTGCCGGACCGCAAGGTGGCCGCGCAGCGCAGCCGCATGGGCATGGTCTTCCAGCAGTTCAACCTGTTCCCGCACTGGAGCGTGCTGCGCAACGTCGTCGAGGCGCAGGTGTCGGTGCACGGCCGCGACCCGGACCGGGCGCGCGCCCAGGCGCTGCGGCTGCTGGACCGGGTGGGGCTGGCGGACAAGGCGGACGCCCATCCCCGCATGCTCTCCGGCGGCCAGCAGCAGCGCGTCGCCATCGCCAGGGCCCTCGCGACCGACCCGCGGATCATGCTGTTCGACGAGCCCACCAGCGCCCTGGACCCCGAGCTGGTCGACGAGGTGCTGAGCGTGGTGCGCGACCTGGCGCGCGGCGGCATGACCATGATCATCGTCACGCACGAGATGAGCTTCGCCCGCGAGGTGGCCGACCGCTGCGTCTTCATGGAGCAGGGCCGCGTGGCCGCGACCGGCACGCCCGAGGAGATCTTCGACTCCCCCGCCTCGCCCCGCCTGCGGGCCTTCCTGACGCGCTTCACCGGACGCGCGGAGCAGGCCCCTTCCGAACCTGTGCTTGAGGAGGAGAGCACGTCTTGAGCCTCACGGTGATGGCCGTCGGCGATCTGATCGTCGACGAGCCCGATCCCGCGTCCTTCTTCGACCCCGCCCGGGAGACGCTGGGCCGCGGCGACGTGGTGATCGGCCACGTCGAGGTGCCGCACAGCACCTCCGCCGCCCAGGTCAGCACCGACGTGCCCGCACCGCCCGCCGACCCCGCCGCGCTGCGCGCCGTCGCCGAGGCCGGCTTCGACGTGGTGACGCTCGCGGGCAACCACGTCTACGACGCCGGCGACCAGGGCGTGGCCGACACCATCGCGTACGCCACCGAGGCCGGGATGGTCACCGCCGGCGCCGGCATGAGCCTCGCCGAGGCCCGCCGCCCCGCCGTGGTGACCCGCGACGGGCTGCGCGTCGGCGTGCTCAGCTACAACTGCGTCGGGCCTCGCGAGTCGTGGGCGACCAGCCGCAAGCCGGGCTGCGCGTACATCAAGGTGCTCACCCACTACGAGCTGGACCACGCCAGCCCCGGCGGCCCGCCGACCGTCTACACCTTCGCCGCCCCCGAGTCCCTGGAGCAGATGGCGGCGGACGTCAAGGCGCTGGCCGCCGAGGCGGACGTGGTGCTGGTGTCGCTGCACAAGGGCGTCGGCCACACGCCGGCCGTGCTCGCGATGTACGAGCGGCCCGTCGCGCACGCCGCGATCGACGCCGGCGCGCACGCGGTGTTCGCCCACCACGCCCACATCATGCGCGGCGTCGAGATCTACCGCGACCGGCCGATCTACCACGGGCTCGGCAACTTCGTCACGGTCACCCGGGCGCTGACGCCCGCGGCGGGCGACGAAGGCGAGCGGGCCGCGTGGGCGCGCCGCCGGGTCGAGCTGTACGGCTTCGCCCCCGACCCGGACATGCCGTACTACCCGTTCCATCCGGAGAGCCGCAACACCGCGATCGCGCTGTGCCGCTTCGACCGGGACGGCCTGGTCTCGGCGGGCCTGCTGCCCTGCTGGATCGACGGCGCGGGACGGCCGGTGCCGCTCGGCGACGGCGAGCAAGGCCGCGAGGTGGCCGCCTACATCGAACGCATCACACGGCAGGTGGGCCTGGAGACGGAGTTCCGCTGGGACGGCGACGAGGTGGTGCTGCGTGGCTGAGCGTCCGCTGGCCGGCCGTACGGTGATCGACCTGACCACCGCGCTGTCGGGACCGTACGCGACCCTGCTGCTCGCCGGGCTCGGCGCCCGCGTGATCAAGGTGGAGAACCCGCTGACCGGCGGCGACACCTCCCGCAACAACGCCCCGTACCTCGGCGTGGACGGCCTGTCGCTGGCCCGGCGCGACGAGGACGACATGTCGGTGTCGATGCTGCTGCGGGGCCGCAACAAGCAGAGCGTCACGCTGAACCTCAAGCACCCCAAGGCCCGCGACCTGCTGGCCGGCCTGGTCAGGGTCGCCGACATCATGATCGACAACTACAGCGCGGGGGTGACGGCGCGGCTCGGCATCGACCACGCCTGGGCGAGCTCGATCAACCCGCGCATCGTGTGCACCTCGATCAGCGGCTTCGGCGGCCAGGGCGGTCCCGGCTCCGGCAAGGCGATGGACACCATCATCCAGGCGCTGAGCGGCGTCATGATGACCGCGGGCGCGCCCGGCGAGCCGCCGGTCCGCTTCGGGCTGCCGGTGGGCGACCTGGTCGCGCCGCTGTACGCGGTGATCGGCACGCTCGCGGCGGTGCTGCAGGCCGACGCAACCGGCAAGGGACAGCACGTGGACGTGTCCATGCTGGGCGCGCTCACCTCGCTGGTGGCGTGCGAGCCGTTCGACGCCTACGAGAAGCTGGGCCTGCCCATGCGCACGGGCGCGACCGTGCCCAGGCTGGCGCCGTTCGGAACGTTCCCGGCCGCCGACGGCTGGTTCGCGCTGTGCGGCCCCACCGACGCCTTCGCGCGCGGCCTGTTCACCGCGATGGGCCGCGACGACCTGGCCGCCGACCCGCGCTTCGCCTCCCGCGACGCGCGCGTGACCAACGCCGCCGAGCTGCACGAGCTGGTGCGCGCGTGGGCGGCGGACCGGCCGCTCGCCGAGGTGCTCGGCCTGCTGACGCGGCACGGCGTGCCCGCCGCCGAGGTGCGCGAGCCGGGCGACGCCGTACGCGACCCGCTCGTGCTGGAGCGCGAGGAGGTCGTGCCGCTCGCGCACCCGCGCCACGGCGAGACCGGCGACCTGTACGGCACCGGCGTGCCGATCCGCTTCTCCGACGCGGAGACGGCGCTCGACCGGCCGGCGCCCGCGCTCGGCGAGCACAACGACGAGATCTACGGCGGGCTGCTCGGCTACTCCCCCGAGGAGCTGAAGGCGCTGGCCGAGGAAGGGGTGATCTGACGTGGTCACCGCACTGGCCGCGCTCGAGGAGGCCTACGCCCGGCGCGGCGCCCCGCCGCCCCGCAAGGACGGCCCGCCCGCGGGGAGCGGCCCGGCCGCGCAGCACGACCGGCCCGCCCAGGACGGCCCGGTGGTCGGATACGTCGGGGCGGACGTGCCGGTCGAGCTGCTGACCGCCGCCGGGATGCGCGCGGTGCGGCTGACGGGCGACCCGGAGTCCGGCTCCGCGCCCGGCGACCGCTACCTGGGACGCGGGGTGGACCCGGCGGCCCGCTCGGTGCTCACCCGGCTGCTCGAAGGGGCGTTCGGCGACCTGGACAAGGTGGTGGTCTCGCACGGCTCCGAGGCGTCGCTGCGGCTGTTCTACGCGCTGCGCGAGCTGCGCCGCGTGGAGCCGGAACGGGGGCTGCCCGAGGCGTACCTGGTGGACCTGCTGCACCTGCCGCACCGCACGACCGCCCGCTACAACCGGCGCAGGATCGGCGAGTTCGCGGCCCGGCTCGAAGCGTGGGCGGGCCGCCCCCTCGACCTCGCGGCGGCGGTGGCGGCGCACGACGAGCGCCGCCGGCTGCTGGCCGCCGTCGCCGAGCTGCGCAGGGCCGTGCCCGCCCGGCTCACCGGCCGCCAGTTCCTCGCGGTGGCCAACGCCGCCCTGCCGGTGGAGGAGCACGTCGCGCTGCTGCGCCGGCTGCTGGAGGAGGCGGACCGGCTCGGCGAGCATCGCGGGCGGCGGGTCTTCCTCAGCGGCAGCGACCACGACACCCCGCACGTGTACGAGGCCATCGAGGCCGAGGGCGACGTCATCGTGGGCGAGGACCACTCGTTCGGCGAGCTCGCCGTGACGGGTCCCGTCGGCGCGGCGAGCCTCGACGCGCTGGCCGAGCACTACCACCGCAACATACTGACCGCGCACCGGTCCACGCCGGGCGCGCGGGCCGCGTACGCGGCGGTGGCCGTCCGGCGCTGCCGCGCCGAGCTGTTCGTCTCCTACTGCCGCGCGTCCGACGAGGCCCCCGCCTGGGACTTCCCCGCCCAGCGCGCGGCCCTGAACATCCCCGCCGTGCTGCTCGAACGCCAGGAGTACGGGCGCGCCGACCTGACCGCCCTGCGGAAGGAGCTGCCATGCCCCCAGTGAAGCCCCCAGCGAGCTCGCGCAGCGTGAAGTCGCTCGCCACGGCGGCGGAGGCGGGCAGGCATCAGCGCGAATGGTTCGCCGAGCTGCGCCGCAGGGTCGCCGCGGGCGAGCCGTTCGCCCTGCTCAACGCGGACGTCCCGCACGAGATCTTCCGCACGATGGACATCCCGTACGTGGTGGGCCAGTGGTGGGCCTCCCTGGTGACCGCCAAGCAGCGCTCGGGGCACTACCTCGACCTGGTGCGGCAGCGCGGCTACCCCGACTACTCCGAGCAGTACAACGCGGTCACGCTCGGCTCCGCGTTCGACCCCGAGCCCGATGAGGGCCCGTGGGGCGGCCTGCCGAAGCCGGACATCATCGTCGGCGAGGCCACCGGCGACGTCACCCGCAAGATCTTCGACATCTGGGGGCACGAGCCCGGCGTCACGTTCTTCCCCTTGGAGAGCGCGGCGGAGAACGAGGTCCCGGTCAACTGGTGGGAGCTGATGCCGCACCGGTGGGAGGAGGCCGTCGGATCGGCCCGGCTCGACCTGCTCACCGCCGAGCTGGAGAACCTCGTCAGGTTCCTGGAGACCACCACCGGCCGGCGGTTCGAGGAGTCCCGCTTCCGCGAGGTGATGGCGCTGGTCAACGAGCAGGAGGAGTGGAACAGGAAGGCGCGCGACCTCATCGCCCGCGCCCGCCCCGCGCCGTTGAGCGTCGTGGACAGCATCCCCAGCGTCATGCTGCCGCAGTGGCACCGCGGCACCGAGTGGGCCCGCGACCTCGCGCGGAGCTTCTACGAGGAGGTGCGCGAGCGGGTGGAGGCGGGCGTGGGCGTCTGCCGCGATGAGCGGGCCAGGCTGATGTGGATCGGCCGGGGTCTCTGGTACGACATGGGCTTCTACCAGCGCTTCCAGGAGGAGTACGGCGCGGTCTTCGTCTGGTCGATGTACCTCGCGATCGCCGCCGACGGCTACATCCGCTACGGCGACGACCCGATGCGGGCGCTGGCGGCGCGCTTCGCCGCGTTCGGCGACCAGCTCTACACGCCGCCGTGGTCGAGCGAGTGGTACGTCAAGGAGGCCCGCCTGCACGGCATCGACGGCGTGGTCCACCTGGTCTCCGACGACCCGCGGGGCAGCTATTTCACCGCGAGGGCGCTGGAGTCGGCCGGTTTCCCGGTGATCGAGGTGCACGCCGACAACGTCGACACCCGCACGTTCGGCGGCGACGTGGCCGATCGCGTCGCTCAGTGGCTGGAGACCGTGGTGCTGCCGCGGGCGGGCTCGTCGCGGGCGTCGGCCGTCTCGACGATCTCCGACGCGAGCTTCGCCGCCGGCGGCTCGTAGAGGCGGGCGAGGCGGTGGAAGACCTGCTCGGCGCGGATCGCCGGCCAGTCGGGCGGCAGGTGCTCGGCGGGCAGGTGCGGGTCCTGCCGGATGAGCTGCAGCCAGTCGGTGTGCAGCAGGAGCTGGCGGGCGAGGTCGTCGGCGGCCTCCGGCAGCGGCCGCTCGGTGTCCCAGCGCTCCAGGAAGGCGCGGTAGCGGGCGGCGATCTCCTCGATGTCGAACGCCTTGCGGACGATGTCGGCCGACTCGGTGGGCGCGAGCGCCCTGGCCTGCAGCACCGTGACGTGGTCGGTCACCCGCAGGCCGCCGCCTTCGAGCGAGTCTTCGAGCGAGGCGAGGATGCCGCCGACGTCCTTGGTGCCCGGGGCGGCCCACAGGCCGTTCTGCAGCAGGCCGAAGCCGGCCCAGATGAGCTGGGAGCGCAGGTCGTGGCGGGTGGGGCGGAGGCTGTCGGGCAGGGAGAAGCCGACGAGCGTCCACGTGCCGTCCCACTCGCGGTTGACCGCGCCGGTCTCCCAGACGCGGCGGCGGCCGTCCTCCAGCACCTCCTCCGCGCGTCCGGTCAGCCCGAAGTACGTCTTGCGCCCGCGCCGGTGGCGCTCCAGCAGGTTGCGCTTGGCCATGCGGGCGAGCGTGGACCTGACGGCCTCCTCGGAGACGCCGAGGCGGGCGAACACCTCGATGAAGCTCCCGGAGTAGACCGCCGTGCCACGGCCCAGGACGTAGATCCCCAGGAAGCTGAGCAGCAGGGACTGCGGCCGCGCGGCCGAGGCCGCCTGCCGGGTGTCGTTGCCCGTGTCGTTGCCGGTGTCGTTGTCCTCGGTCCTCGTCACAGGACGAGCCTAGGCAGACCCCTAACGTTGGGCAAATCTTTGACGCCCGTCAGAAGAGTGACATATATTCGCATCCGTCCGCCTTACCACCTCAGGGGGAATCCCATGGATCTTTCCGGCAAGGTCGCCGTTGTCACCGGTGCGGGCCGCGGGCTCGGCCGCGCGTACGCCGAGGCGCTCGCCGCGGCCGGAGCGGCGGTGATCGTCAACGATGTGGACGCCGAGGCGGCGTCCGGGGTCGCCGCGGGCATCGCGGACCGAGGCGGCAGGGCGCACGCCGTCGCCGCCCCCGTGGGCTCGTCCGAGACCGCCGAGCGGCTGGTCGAGGCCGCGACCGGCGAGTTCGGGCGGCTGGATGTGATGGTGACCAACGCCGGCATCCTGCGCGACCGGGTGCTGTGGAAGATGTCGGACGACGACTTCGACGCGGTGATCGACGTGCACCTGCGCGGCACGTTCACCTGTGCGCGGGCCGCCGCGGTCAAGATGCGCGAGCAGGGCGGGGGCGGGCGGCTGATCCTCATCTCCTCCCCCGCCGGCCAGCGCGGCAACTTCGGCCAGACCAACTACGCCGCCGCCAAGGCCGGCATCGTCGCCATGGCCAGGACCTGGGCGATGGAGCTCGCCAGGGCGAACATCACGGTCAACGCGGTCGTGCCGGTCGCGGCGACCGAGATGACCAAGACGATCCCGGCGTTCGCCCCGGTCATCGAGGAGGCTGAGCGCACCGGCAAGCCGTTCCCCGAGTGGCTGCGCAAGGACGAGGGCATGGGCACCGTCGAGGACGTCGCGGGCCTGATCGTCTTCCTCGCCTCCGATGCCTCCGCCGGGATCACCGGCCAGGCGATCGGCATCGGCGGCGACCGCCTCGCGCTCTGGTCGCACCCCGCCGAGAAGGCCGTCGCCTTCCGCGACGGCGGCTGGACGGCCGACGCCATCGCCGAGTCCTGGCAGTCGGGGGTCGGGGCCGAGCCCGAGACGTACGGCATCCCCGCGCCCAAGGCGCCCGCCGGTCAGGGGGCCTGACATGGCGATCGACGTCGCGGACCTCGTCGCGATCGACGTCCACACCCACGCCGAGATCTCCAAGGACGGCCACCGCTCGCTCAGCCCCGAGCTGTTCGGCGCCTCCGAGGAGTACTTCAAGGCCCACGGCCACCGGCAGCCGACCATCGCGGAGACGGCCGCGTACTACCGCGAGCGCAAGATGGCCGCCGTCGTCTTCACCGTGGACGCCGAGCACGCCACCGGCCACCCGCGCATCTCCAACGAGGAGGTCGCCGAGAGCTGCGCCGAGCACGCCGACGTGCTGATCCCGTTCGCCAGCGTCGATCCCTGGAAGGGCAAGGCGGGGGTGCGCGAGGCGCGGCGGCTGGTCGAGGAGCACGGCGTGCGCGGCTTCAAGTTCCACCCCAGCATCCAGGGCTTCGCGCCCAACGACCCCATGGCGTACCCGCTGTACGAGGCCATCGAGGAGCTGGGCGTGCCCGCCGTGTTCCACACCGGGCAGACCGGCATCGGCGCGGGTGTGCCCGGCGGTGGCGGCATCCGGCTCAAGTACGGCGACCCGATGCTGATCGACGACGTGGCCGTGGACTTCCCCGAGCTGCGCATCATCCTCGCCCACCCGTCCTTCCCCTGGCAGGACGAGGCCCTGGCGGTGGCCGTGCACAAGCCGTACGTCTACATCGACCTGTCCGGCTGGTCGCCCAAGTACTTCCCGCCGCAGCTGGTGAGGTACGCCAACTCGCTGCTGAAGGACAAGGTGCTCTTCGGCTCCGACCACCCCGTGATCACCCCGGACCGCTGGCTGAGCGACTTCGACAAGCTCGACATCAAGCCCGAGGTCCGCCCCAAGATCCTCAAAGAGAACGCCGCCCGCCTGCTCGGCCTGAAGGAGAACGCCTGATGACCATCACCGCGCACGGACTGTCGGAGATCAAGGCCCTGGCCGGCAAGGACCTCGGCCACACCGGCTGGCTGGAGATCACCCAGGACCGCGTCAACACCTTCGCCGACGCCACGAACGACCACCAGTGGATCCACGTCGATCCGGTCAGGGCCGCCGAGGGGCCGTTCGGCGGCACGATCGCGCACGGTTACCTGACGCTGGCGCTGCTCATCCCGCTCTTCGGGGAGCTGCTGGAGATCCAGGGCGTCAAGATGAGCATCAACTACGGCCTGGACCGGGTCCGCTTCCCCGCCCCGGTCAAGGTCGGCGCGCGGGTGCGGCTCGGCGGGGTCGTCGCCTCCGTCGAGGACGTGCCCGGCGACGGCGTGCAGATGCACCTCGACTTCACCGTGGAGATCGAGGGCTCGGACCGGCCCGCCTGCGTCGCCCGCGCCATCTACCGCCACTACGCCTGACCCCGCACCCGTTCCTCCTGATCCCGCCCGACTCCGCAGAACACCGCCGTCCCCGACCCCTGACCGATCCCCTGGCCTGTTCCACCTGATCCTGGCCATCCCCCGCCGACAGGAGGCCGAACACCGATGCGCAACGCCGGACTGGGATGCTGGCCCGCCCGCCGGGCCAGGATGACGCCGGAGCGGACCGCGTTCATCTTCGCCGACAGGACCGTCACCTACGCCGAGGTCCACGACCGGACCACGCGGCTGGCCGCGCAGCTGCGGGCGTCAGGGGTGCGGCCCGGCGACCGGGTCGCCTACCTCGGCCGCAACCACGTCGCCTTCGTCGAGACGATGTTCGCCGCCCACATGCTGGGCGCGATCTTCGTACCGCTGAACTTCCGGCTGGCGGCGCCCGAGGTCGCGTACATGCTGCGCCATTCCGGCGCGGACGTGCTGGTCTACGCGCCCGAGTGCGCCCAGGTCGTCCGCGCGCTGCCCGGCGACGCGGCGCGCCCGCGCGAGATCGTCGCGCTCGCCGACCCTGGGCCCGGCGAGCGGCACTACGACGACTGGCTCGCGCAGGGCGACCCCACCCCGATCGACACCCCCGTACGCCTGGACGACCCCGCCCTCATCCTCTACACCTCCGGCACGACGGGGCGGCCCAAGGGCGCCGTGCTCACCCACGGCAACCTGATCTGGAACTGCTACAACCTGCTGCTCGGCGTGGACGTCACCAGCGACGAGATGACGCTGATCAGCGCGCCGCTGTTCCACGTCGCCGCGCTCAACCAGACCCTGCTGCCGACCTTCCTCAAGGGCGGCTGCTCGGTGCTCATGCCGTCGTGGGAGGTGGACGCCTGCTACGACCTCATCGAAGAGCACGGCATCACCTGGATGTTCGGGGTCACCACGATGTTCGCCGCGTTCGCCCGCTCGCCGCGGTGGCCGGATGCGGACCTGTCGTCGCTGCGCCACCTCATGGCCGGGGGCGCGTCGGTGCCGGCCGCGCTGATCCGTACGTACCAGGAGCGCGGCCTGGTCTTCTGCCAGGGATACGGGCTCACCGAGACCGCTCCAGGCGCCACCTTCCTGGAGGCGAGCCAGAGCGCGCGCAAGGTGGGCTCGGCGGGGGTGCCGGTGTTCTTCGCCGACGTACGGGTCGTGCGCGCCGACGGCACCGACGCCCCGCCGGGCGAACCGGGCGAAGTGCTCATCCAGGGGCCGAACGTGACGCCCGGCTACTGGCGCGACCCCGACGCGACGGGCGCCGCGTTCACCCCCGACGGCTGGTTCCACTCCGGCGACGTCGCCGTCCTGGACGAGGACGGCCACCTGTACATCGTGGACCGGGTCAAGGACATGTTCATCTCGGGCGGGGAGAACGTCTATCCGGCCGAGGTCGAGGCGGCGATCTTCGAGCATCCGGCCGTCGCCGAGGTGGCCGTGCTCGGCGTTCCGGACGCCAAGTGGGGCGAGGTGGGCCGGGCGTTCCTGGTCCTGCGCCCCGGCGCCCAGGTCACGGCCGGAGAGCTGCGGGACTTCCTCCGGTCGCGGCTGGCTTCGTACAAGATCCCGGTGTACGTCGACGTCGTGGACGAGCTGCCGAAGACCGGCTCCGGCAAGATCCACAAGCCCCGGCTGCGCGATCTCCCGCTCCCCGTCCCCCGGTGACGCGATCAGCGCCGCCCCCGGGTCGCCCCTCGGGCGCTGCACGGCCTGCCGCCGGTCGCTCGGCGAGACGCCTCACGAGATCAGCCCGAAGCCCTTGATCGCGCGTGCGAAGTGGGCGCTGAGCTCGGCGTCGATGCGCTCGGACACCTCGGCGGTGAGCAGCCCGTCCCCGGGTCCGGGGCGTCCGTACGGTCGCGGGCGGCCGCCCGGATCTCCGCCGCGCTCTGCCCGCGCAGCGCGGCGGCCTGCACCGGAGCGAGGACCGGCAGGCCGAGCACCGCGCCCAGCCCGCGGCCCTTCGTGCCCATGCCGGCGTCGGCGCCGGACGGGGTGCCCGCCGGACCGAGGGTGGCGCCGATCCGCGTGTGCGCGTCGGAGCGTCCCGGCGCCTCCTCGCCACGCAGCAGCGACTCGCGCCAGACGGCGAGGCGGGCGTTCGCCCAGATGATCCAGCACCCCACGGCCATGAACGCCAGGGTGAGCGCGTGGACGACGAGCGAACTACGGCTTCACCACGGCCGACGGCGGCTCGTTCTTCCTGTTCGCCATGCTGAACGACACGCAGCACGTCAACCAGGTGCTGAGCGAGGCGGTGCTGGTGCCCAAGGGCGCCGACACGATTCAGGAGGTCGGCGCGAACTGGTTCTCCTGACCCCGCTCAGCTCCACCAGCCGGGCACGACCTCGACGTCCTCGCGCTCCAGCGCCGCGTGCCACACGGGGTCGCGCAGCAGCCGCGCCTCCCACGTGCGCACGACGCCGTCAGGGCCGGTGACGGCGTCCTCGCGGGAGGGGTGCAGGAACAGCTCGCTGGTGCCCTCGGGCAGATCGGCCAGGCGGCGCAGGTAATCGTCGCGGAGCCGTTCGTACGCGCCGAGGTCGGCGGCCGTGCGGCGGTTGGTGGCGATCGTCTGCGGCAGGGCGACGCCGAGCGCGTCGGCGAGCGCGACGGCGCTCTCGTGGGCGGCGGCGAGCGGCGGCGGCAGCGGCCCGCCCATGTACGGCTCCGGGTCGCGGGGCAGCCGGAACGCCAGCCCGTGGCGGGCGCACCACTGGAGCGTCTCGGCGAGGAACGACCTGCCGTGCAGGCCGTACACGGTGCCGGCGTGGGAGTCGGCCGCCACGGGCGCGAGGTCGCGCTCGCGCATCCAGGCGAGCTGGGCGCCGGCCTCGCCGATGACGTCCTCGGCCTGGCCGCGCGCGGCGAAGGCGAAGGGGTCGTCGGTGAGCGTGCCGTCGGGGCCGGCGAGGCTCGCCGCGCCATTGAGCGGCCGCCAGCGCGGCACCCCGCGCTCGCTGGTGAGCGTGATGTGCAGGCGCGGCAGCACGCCCAGTTCCCGCATCCGCCGCGCGGCCCGCTCTGCCTCCGGCGAGACGCAGATGAGCGTGGTCGCGCTGATGTGTCCCTCGGCGAGCAGGGAGGCGATGACCTCGGTCGTGCCGGGCTCGCGCCCGAGGTCGTCGGCGGTGATGACGACGCGGCGGCTCATTGCGGCTGCTCCACCTCCGGCTGCTGCTCGGCGGGCGACTCGATCGGGACGGAGATGAAGCGGGCGGCCACCGCGCCGATCGCGGTCAGCACGAACGGATAGACGCACAGGTAGACGCGGAACGCCAGCCCGGGATCGCCGCCGGGGTCGTCGCCCGAGTTGTAGCCGAAGAACACGCCGAGCGAGGTGAGCGCGAGCCCGGTCACCACGCCGTTGAGCCGGCCGAAGAAGCCGAACGCCGACAGGAACAGCCCTTCGCGGTGCTCGCCGTTGCGCGCCGCGTCGGCGTCGAGGACGCGCGCGACGATGAGGTCGTTCGTGGCGAGCATGCCCGACCAGCCGGCGCCGACCAGCACGCCCGCGGCGATCGCGGTGACCAGGCCGGTGGCGAAGAACAGGGCGGCGAAGCCGGCCGCGAGCACCGCGAACGCCAGCCGCCACGTCCACAGCGCGCCGCGGCGGGCCACGACCCGCGTCCAGGCGACCAGGCCGCCGGCCGAGACGAGGATGACGATGCCCTGCAGGTAGAGGCTGTGGCTGACGGGGAGGCCGAGCGAGTAGCGCACGTACAGCTGGATGCCGGAGAGCACGAGCGCCATGGCGACGCCGTAGCAGGCGCCGGTGAGCCCGACCGTCCAGAACAGCCGGTTGCGCAGGATCGACCGGACGCTGCGCAGCAGCAGCGGGCGCTCGCGGGTGGCGTAGCGGGGGTTCTCGCGGGCGCTCAGCGCCATGAACACGATCACGGCGGCCGCGACGACGCCGTAGATGATCGCGGTCGTCCTGAAGCCCTGGGTGGAGGTCTCGGTCCCGAACACCTTCGTGGTGAGCAGCGGGGTGACCGCCAGCGAGATCACCAGCGCCACGAGCTGGAACCCCTGGCGCAGGCTGTTGGCGACGGCGCGATCGCGCTCGCGCGGGTAGAGCTCGGGCAGCAGCGCGCCGTAGTTCGCGTTCAGCATCGAGTCGAAAGCCTCGCACAGGATCGCGAACACCGCGAACCACAGCAGCAGGCCCATGCCCTCCAGCGACTCCGGCACGAAGAAGAACGCGATCATGCAGGCGGCCAGCATGGGCGCGCCGACCAGCAGCCACGGGCGGCGGCGGCCGAAGCGGGTGCGGGTGCGGTCCGACAGGTGGCCGAGCACCGGGTTGTCGATCGCGTCGATGACCGCGTAGATCACCATCACCACGCCGTAGGCGCGCACGTCGAGCCCCAGGATGTCGACGTAGAAGAGGATCATCGACCCCTTGATCATGTTGATCGGGATGGAGGTGCCCAGCATTCCGACGGCGTAGCGCCAGGCGGGGGTCCGTCCCGGGGAGGGGGCCGGGCCGGGGAGTGCCACGCGATCACCTTCCTTGCCGTTCGCGACTGCGGCGCCGTTGCGCTGCACGGCGACACGTTCGCAGGCCGAGGCGAACGGCGGGTGATGCGCGGGGCGGGCCGGACGTCGTAAGACAGTGTCGCGCTCGGGGGTCGCGAGCAGGTCACGGCTTTCACGCGCACGCGGTCGGAAGACGGGGGCCCGAGGCGGCGCGGGGCGGGGTCGCCAAGGCACGGGCCCGGGGCAGCCGGGAAAGGCCGGCTCGGCCCGGACGCGCGAGCGCCGCCGTGCGCTCCCTGCGGAGCTCATCGGCGGCGCGCGCTTGTTTCGGATTCGGAACGTCAGATCGCCAGCAGGTCGAACCCGCCGTCGGCGAGCGCGCCGGTGCTGGTGTTGTGGACGTTGACGGTGATCGTGTTGTGCCGCCAGCAGGTGGCGGACGGGTTACGGTAGGCGATGCTCGGCAGCCTCCGCGGTTCGCGCGGGGTGAGCTGGATGAGCGTGTGGGGCGCGGACACGTGGTGGCTCAGCTGGATGCAGTACTTGCCAGTGCCTGCCCGCCACGACCGCACGACGTTCGTCCCGTTGTTCAGGCTGCCGTCGGAGTTGATGATGGCCGCGGCCGTGTCGTAGAAGTCGGCCGGGCTCGTGGACTCGGCCTGCGCGGGAGAAGCCGCAGCCGCGATGAGACCGGCGACCGTCAGAGCGAAAGCGCCTGACACAGTACGACGGAGCATGTGTTTTCCTTTCGTTCGCGTCCCGATAGGAAGCAAGAAAGAAAGTAAGACCGCCCCAGCCGCGACGCCGCGCGCCACCCCGACAAAGATGATCAAGAAACCTTGGTCGTTCGCAAGAGAACCCGTGACCATCCGGCGAGGGACATCGGTTCCCCACAGCCTGGGCAGGCGATTACATGGGGAATCCGCGTGCTGGTAAAACGAACGTTTCCGGGTCCTCCCTTTTGTACCTCAGGAACATTCGCGCACCGCTTCCGCGGCCATTCCGGCCGCCCCCTGAATTTACCTTCGAGTGCGCCTTCGCATACCCCTGTACGGCCGTCCTCCGCGCCGTTACCGTAGGGCTGCGAACTTCTCGTGGTGGGGGGAGGTGCCCGTGCCGGAACTGACGTTCGCCACGCAGCGGCTGCCCGGGGTGAGCGTGATCTCCGTGGCGGGCGAGATCGACGCCGTCACGGCCGTACTGCTCGACCAGCGGCTGCGCGCGACCCGCCGCACGCCCCATGAGCACCTGGTGATCGACCTCAGCGACGCCCACTTCCTGGGCAGCGCCGGGCTGCGGGTCCTGCTCAACACGCACGCCTTCGCCCGTCAGCACGGCGGCACCCTGCGCCTGGCCGCGCCGCATCCCCGGCTCGCGGCCATGATGCGGATCACCCGTGCCCATACCGTGCTGCACGTGCACGACACCGTGGAGGAAGCGGTCTTAGCCGCGCTGCGGCTGCCCGCTCCGGCGGCCGCGCAACCGGCCATCGAGGCGGCGCCGTCGTAACGCGCCGCCTGCGGACGTCCGCCCGTTGAAGCCCGCCTGCTGAAGCGCGCCCGTTGAAGCGCGCCCGTTGAAGCGCGCCCGTCGATGCCCGCCCGCTGAAGCGTGCCCGTCGATTCTCGTCCGTTGAAGCCCGTTCGTTGAAGCCCGGGCGGCGCTGCCCGGCGTGGGCTCATTCGTCGGCCTTCGCCTCCTCCTTGGCCGGGGCGGTCTCTCCCGGGTCCGGCATGTCGTGCTGGGTGAACATGTCGATGAGCAGGCGGACGGGCAGGTCGGCCTCCGTGGGGTACCGGAACCGGGCGTCGAGGTTGAGACTGTACTCGTTGCGCCGGCCGACGCGGTCGATGGTGACGTAACCGGCTTGCTGCAGGTCGGAGACGATGCCCTGGACGGCGCGCTCGGTGATGCCGATGCCGGCGGCGATGTCGCGGACGCGCGCCCGCGGATTGCGCGCGATCTCGACCAGCACGCGGGCGTGGTTGGTCAGGAAAGTCCAGGAGCTGGGTCGGTTCGCGGACGTGCTCACGAAATCTCTACTTGTACCAGATCAGGTGGTTCACGGCGCGCTCCCCACCCGGACGGGTCCCGAACCCGGTTCTCGCACGCAGGGACGCCCGGACACCAGAGACGCTTGAGGACCGGACCTGAGGCAGCGGGGGAACTCAAGGCCATCGCCCAAAATCATACGAACAGCACTTCCGGTATTGCAATTCGCGCATTAGGCTGCAGAGCCTGAGACGAACGTCGGACCGACCTCGCCCGGGAGGACGCCATGCACGTTCACATCGCTCACCGGCCCGGCGGCAGCCTGGCGCGCGCCGCATCGCCCCTCACCCTCGAACACCGCCGGCACGCCGCGGGCCTGGTGATCACGGTGCTGGGCGAGGTGGACCTGACCAACTCCGCCGTGTTCGAGCAATACGTCCGCGAGCACGCCTCACCCGGTGACCGGGTGGTGCTCGATCTGACCATGCTGACGTTCATCGACAGCAGCGGCCTGCGCGCCCTGGAGCACCTGCACGTCGACCTGCGGCACGGGGGCGGCTCGCTGCACCTGAAGGGCGTCCACGGAGTGCTGGCCCGGCTGCTGGACATCACCGGCCTGCTGCCGATGCTGAACATCGAGAGCTTCACGGACTCCAGGCCGCCGGGCCGCTAGAACCAGCTCAGCCGACCGACACCGAGAAACTCCGCGTCTGGAAATCCAGGCCGCCGCTAGACGAGGTGATCTCGTACCCGAACTGCACGTCGCCCAGCGTCACGTCGCCGAACCAGTTCCTGTCGCGCAGCCAGGTCAGCACGGCCTTGATGTCCACGGTTCCCGCGTAGGCGTTGCCCTGGCGGACGAAGGAGAACACCTGGTTGGACCCGTTGGAGCCGCGGTAGACGTCCCAGGAGTGGCCGCCGGCCGAGGTGCTGGTCTGGTACGACCCGAGCGGCCCGACCGGGCCGTACTTGTTCATCCAGAGCATGATCTCGTAGGTGTGGCCGTCGCACCAGATGTCGTACGCGGTCGCGTACGCCCCGGCGTTCGGCACCGACACGTCGAACCGGCTGGTCACGCTGCCGAGGGAGCTGATGCGGCGGTTCACGTTCCTGGTGGCGTTGGGGTAGGACTTGACGCCGCCGGTGTCGGGATGGTTCGCCCAGACGCCCCAGTCGCTGTACGAGTTCGCCCAGATGGTCTGCGGGCCCGCGCCGCTGCCCCAGATGTTGTTGTAGAGCGTGTAGCCGCCGTTGGTCCAGGTGCCCCACTGGTCGGACGACGACCAGACGGCGGCCTGGGCCGGCTGGGCGAGCACGGTGACGAGCGCGACGATCACGGAGACGGGGATGAGGAGGCGGAGCTTGCTGAACATGGTCTCCCTTTCCGCTGGGGTCCACCCGCCGGCACCTGTCCGACGGTGTCGCCGGACGACTGTCGAAGCGCTTCGACAGTCGTCCGGCGAACAGCAGCCGGGTTCCGGCGGGGAGGTGGAGCCACCGTAGATCCGTGTACGCGAGATGGAAACCGCGACGGGCAAGCCCTCCTGACAGCCCCAGGTCAAGCCCGGCCGCCCATGAAACTTTCACACGTTGTGAGGCCTTCGCCCCTCGGAGGCCGTACGCGACCGGACGACTGCCGCCGCCGCTCGATCAACCGGCGTGACACATCGCGTAGAGCCCCGACATGTCCGTATTGATATCCGCGATCACCTGATCGGGGTCGCCACCGGTCATGCCGGTCAGGCGGAAGTTGAGTTCCTGGAACTCAGCGGCCAGCCGCCTGATCTTCGCCGCCACAGGTTCCTCCGCGCGGAGACCCGCCCCCATCAGTTCCTGGTACGCCCGTTGAGCCGCGGCCGCCTGACCGCCGCGGCCGGTCCCGGCGTTCCTGTGATATCCGGCCAAGGCCGCCTCCGCCTGGTCGCAACCGTCGGGCCGGACGGATGCCGGCGTCGGCTCGGCACTTCGCACCTCGCGCGAACGAGGTGACGGCGTAGGTGCAGCAGGCTCGGGCGTCGGGTCATCAGTCGGCGGACCCTCCTGTGTTGGCGGTGGTCGAGGGACTTCTCCCGAAGGAGATGGAGCCGGGGTCGGGCTCTCGATCACGGTGACGCCCGGGGGCGGAGTCGGGGCGGAGGTCCCAGATGTCACCGACGGCCTCAGGTAGGCGACGAGCGCGACCAGAGCCGCAATCGAACCCGCGATCGCACTCACCGCCGTCCAATTGAAACGCGACCCCACTCCCCCGCCTCCCGTCCCCGCCGTCCCGCTGTCAGCCATGCGCTCATCGTGGCCGACGCACCGAACCCGGTCCAGGACGTCACCCACAGCCGTTCTTGATCTACAGGAGATGCCGACCAAGCGGCGACATTCGAATGCCTCAAATCTCGCGGAGGGTGACACCTCAATCCACGCCCTGGCGACCATATCTGCAGCCCGGGCAAAAGGAGCGACGCACGATGAACTGCGATGCGCCGCCGGGCGCCCATATCCGGATATATACGCATTTACAAGCGGCGAGGTCACCGTGGGAGTTCGGGCGCTGTGCGCGGTCCTGCTAAGGTCCGAAACCGCATCACGGGTGCTGCTCATAACAAGTACGCATGCCGTGCGGACGAATGTTGTCGAAGCGTGACATCTTAGGATTTGTGGCGGGCGAGACGACCGGTCTAGAAGAGGCCCTCAGTCGCGTGGTGCGGCTGGCGGGCGATCATATCGGCGCGCTGGACTCCACGTTGCGCCACATGGCGGCCCACGCCTGGGTCGGCGGCGGTGCGACCCCTTTCACCCAGGCCACCCAGGACCAGCGCACCCGGCTTCAGCGGGCCCTCGAAACCGCGGCAGCGCAGATCGTCGAGCGTATCCGGGCCCAGGGCGGAAACGCCACCGCTCCATCACTGGCGACCGCGCTTCCGGTCAGCACGTCGACACGCGGCGGCTTCTCGGGGATGGACGTGGGAGTCATGACCCGCATGGTGGCCGACCTGGAGCGCGCCGGACACGACCTGCCCGCCGCAGGAAGCCGGCTCTCCGCAGCGTTGGGCTCGGTGTGCGTCAGCCCCGTACCCGCCCAACAAGTCGCGGCTGTGGGCACCTGGGCAACAGGGCAGGCCGCCGACCTGCGCAGGCGGCTGACCGTGCTCCAGCAGCGCCCCGACGGTGCCATGGCGAACGCGGCCCTGCTCGGCTTCGGGCTGTTCGGCGGGTTCGCACCCGATCCGGACGGCGTCGGCGGCCTCCTCGCCGCCGCCGCGAACGGCGACACCGCGGCGCTGAAAAAGGTGGTGGAGGCACAGAACACCGGCAAGGACCCCACCCTCGCCGCCCGCGTCCACGCCTGGTGGCAGATGCTCGACCCGGCCGCTCGCCAACGCCTCATCGACGCCGAGCCCCGGCTGGTCGGCTCACTGAACGGCGTACCCGCCGCCACCCGCGACAGCGCGAACCGCGCCTATCTCGGCATGCGTAAGAGCGTGATCGACAAGCAGTTAGCGGAACTGCGCGAGATGACAGAGAACATGAAGGGAGGGGCATGGCAGTCTCGGCTGCTCTTCGACTTGGATGCGCTGGAGGAGGAGCTACGCAAGATCGCGGCCATCGAGAAAAGCCTGGCGTTGGGCGGAATCGAGGGTCGCCCGCCGGCCCTTCTGCTTCAGGTCGATGTGGCCGGGCTCGGTAAGGCGGCCATTTCGTTCGGCGACCCCGATAAGGCGGACTCAGTGGTCACCTCCGTACCGGGCACCGGCAGCACATTGGAGGGGATCGGCGGTGACGCAAAGCGCGCCGCAATGCTGTGGGACCAGTCCAGCAGCTCCTCTCCTGACACAAAAGTCGCTTCGATCGTCTGGCTTGGCTATAAGGCACCGCAACTTGACGCCAGCGTTCTCTGGGCCGACTCGTCAGTGGCATCGCCCAAGCTCGCCGAAGACGGAGCGGGTCCGCTGGCAGGTTTCCTCGACGGTTTGCACGCAACACACCAGCCGACCGGAACGCCTCGCTTCACCGTTCTGGGCCACAGCTATGGCAGCGTGGTGACCGGCATAGCCGCCCAATCGAGGAAAGGAACATTCGCCGACCAACTCATTCTGCTGGGAAGCCCTGGCACTATGGCGGCAAAGGCCAGCGATCTCGGGGTGAAGCATGTGTGGGTGGGCGAGTCGCCGCAAGACCCTATCGCCGATCTTGGCCATCTCGGGATGAGCGGCGTACGGCACCCGATCTCGGGCATCCTGCATCCCTGGCTGCCGAACGGCGAAGGCCCTTTCGGGACCGACCCCAGCAACATCGCCTTCGGCGCGAACCGCTTTGTCGTCGACCCTACGCCTGCCGGGTGGACCGGCTACAGCTTTGACGCTCACTCCAGCTACTGGATTCGGCGCTCGTCTTCCCTGAGAAACATGGGATTCATCATCACCGGCCGATACGATTCGGTGACGCTGCTGCCGACGCCGAAGCCGCCACCACCTTCGCCATCTCAGCCGATGCCTACTCCGCATTTCTCACCCACGCCGACGGGAGACTAGATGCTCCGGACCGTCTGGTTTATCGCCGCAGCAGTAATCCTGGTTGCCGGATGCGCGCCCGGCACAGGTCCGGGGGGAGCCATGAACCCGTCATCTAACAAGCCTACGATAACCAAGGCCCAGGCGCTCAGCCGCATTGATCAGCTCGTGAACGGAACGGTAAGCGTCATCCGTCCGAAGCCCCGGCTCGAGCTTTATAGGCCCAGCCTCATCGACGGCACCTGCTCTCCTCCAGGGAGCACTGACCTCCGCCACCCGGTAGAGGTCAGTCGCGAATACTACCTACGAGGACTACCTGAAACCGAGGATGCGCTTCGAAAGGTGGTAGCCGACGTCAAGGCCTACTGGCAGAAGGAAGGACATTACATCGCCGTCGAGCACGAAAATGGTCTACAGCTCTATGGGCACTCTCGACCCGACGACTTTCTCATGGCGATTGGGGTGGAGGCCGGCAACGTACTCACCCTCGGTGCCACCTCGACCTGCCTCTGGCCCAACGGCACCCCCGAGCCATCCCCGACAACCACACCCTGACGCATCCGCTCGATGGCCCCATCGAAGCTGAGCCCGTTCGTCAGGTAGTGCGATGAATGAGCCGCCTCGCCGCGTATCCGCAGCGCAGCGGGCCCGCCCGCCAGTCCTCATTCGCCTCGGCGACGCTTTTCCAGCGCAGCGCGAGTTCCGCGGGTTCCTCGTCGCCGTCCTCTTCCTCCGGGTCGCATGGGTCTATGACGGTGACGAGCCGGCCGTACTCGGTGTGGACGATCTGTGCATCCCCGTTCGCGTTCCGGAACACGCTCGTAGCCCGGCCGGCAACGACAGGCGGGAACTTTGGAACCCGTTCGGCTCCGGGCCGAGGGTCCCTGGGCCCCGGCTTTCCCGCGTAAGCGGCCCCGTGGTTTCAGGGCGCGCGGCGGAGGCCGCCGTGACCGTCTCGAAGATGGTGCGGTCAGCGATCGTGTCAGGCAGTCCGCCGATCCGGAGCAGCGCATCCTCGGCTTCCGGGCCGTCGCACCACGTCAGGTATGAGGGGTGGGGCATATCTGCTGGTCATCAGAGATCTCGGCCACTCCGCATCTTGGGATCGGCACGTGTGCGAACCCGGCATGGAGTGTTGCGTCAACAGCCCGCTGAACAGGTGCCCCGATGCCGGGCTTTGGTCGGGCTGACATACTGGCGGGCGTGTTCGATCGGGGTGTGATGCGGGTGGTGGCGGCGGCCGTCGTTGATCAGGGGCGGCTGCTCGTCGTCAGCAAGAAGGCCGCGCCGGGGACGTTCTACCTGCCCGGCGGGAAGCCGGAGGCCGGGGAGAGCCCGGAGGAGACCCTGGTGCGGGAGCTGAAGGAGGAGCTCGGCGTCGCGCCGCGCGATCCGGAGCTGTTCTGCGAGGTCGAGGACGTGGCCGCGCTCGAGGGTGTGCCGATGCGCATGACGGTGTTCACGGCCGCGCTCGCCGGACGCCCTGAGCCTGCCGCCGAGCTCGCCGCGCTGGGATGGACCGATGGGCGTGACGGCTATGAGGCTCGGCTGGCTCCGGCGGTTCGCCATCACGTGGTTCCGCGGCTGATCGAAGCCGGAGCCCTTCGCCCCGCCCCATGAGACCCCACTCCGGGCAGGCGGCCTCTCAGCCAGCCGGTGAGGTGAGGAGTTCGCGGGCCAAGGTTTCGGCCCACCATTGTTCGACGCGGTCCGGGAACCAGCCGCGTTCCACGGTGAGCGTGGTGTAGACGTCGATGTTGCACAGGGCCGCGTAGATGTCGGTGGCGATGCGGACGTCCAGGCCCGGGCGGAGAGTGCCGTCCGGCCAGGAGGAGAAGACCGTCAGGCGGGTCTCGTCGGCGCGGGCACGGCTGTCGCGGTAGAGAGCGGCGAGCTCGTGCTCGGTGCGGGCGGCTTCGCGCAGCGGCACGATGACGTCTCCGGCCTGCTCGAACAGCCGCCGGTCGAAGGCCGCCATCGCGGCGAGCTGGCGTCCGGGGGTCGCCTCCGGTGCCTCCAGCTCGGCGAGCTGGCGCGAGAGGCCGGCGGACAGGCCGGCGGCGTCCGCCAGCGCCCGGGTCAGCCCCGTCTTGTTGCCGTACACCGAGTAGACCGTCGGCACCGAGATCCCGGCCTCGCGTGCGACGTCGCGTACGGTCGTCGCACCCCAGCCGCGCGCGACGAAGAGGCGGCGCGCGGCGCGGGCTATCTCGGCGCGGGCCTCCATCGCCTGCGCCGTGCGGCGCAGCGAATCGTAGCGGCGGCGCGCCGGAGGCAGGGAGCGCCCGGCGAAAGCGCAGCAGAGGCGGGGAGCGCTGTGCGAACGCGCGGCGACGGGTGGAACCGGCGGCGATGGGACGGGCCGGCGGGGCGACCCGTCCCATCGACCAGGCACGGACGGTCGGCGCGACGGGCGGTCAGACCAGGGAGCGGATCGAGCCGGGAGCGCAGGAGGAAGGGGAGGTGGCGTGGAGGCGGTCGGCGAGGGAGTCGGCGATCTCGCCGACGCGGACAGCGGTGTTGGAGAGCAGGGTCGAGGTCAGGCCGTGGGTGTGCTCGCTGGCCCCCTGGACATAGATGCCGCAGCGCAGCTCGGGTGAGGTGGCGATGCGGTAGTCGCGGCCGAGGCGGACGCCGCCGCCGGGGAGGCGTTCGCACAGGCGGCCGGTCTCGCCGAGGAGGGTGAGCGGGTCGGTGGGGCGGTAGCCGGTGGCGTAGATGAGGACGTCGGCGTCCAGCGGGGTGCGCTCGCCGGTGGGCAGGAACTCGACGGTGACGCGCAGGCCGGTGTCGCCGTGCGAGACGTCGGTGAGGCGGGAGGCGTTGAAGATGCGCAGGCGTTCCTTGCCCTGCACCTTCTCCTGGTAGTGGCGGCGGTAGAGCTCGTCGATCAGCTCCAGGTCCACGACGGAGTAGTTGGTGGCGGCGTGGTACGCCCGCAGCCGCTCCTTCACGTCGTCGGGGGCGGCGTAGAAGTGGTCGACGGCGGCGGTGTCGAAGATGCGGTTGGCGAAAGAGCTGTCGTCGGCGGGGGTGTAGCCGTACTTGGCGAAGACGGCGCAGACCTCGGCGGCGGGGAACGCGGCGTGCAGGTGGCCGGCCACCTCGGCGGCGCTCTGCCCGGCGCCGACGATCACGAACCTGCGGGGGCCGCGCAGCGCGGGCAGCTTGTCGAGGAGCTCTTCGCTGTGCCAGATGCGCTCGCCGGTCGTGACGCCGTCGGGCAGGACGGGTTCGAGCCCGGCGGCGAGGACGAGGTTGCGGGCGCGGCGGGTGACGAGGGTGCCGTCGCCCCGGCGGGCCACCACGTCGAGGAATTCGATGGAGCCGTCCACGTGCACCGGGGAGACACCGAGCACTTCGGAGGAGTACGACACCTGGCCGGTGAACCGCGCGGCCGCCCATTCGAGGTAGTCGTGGAACTCCAGCCGCGACGGGAACATCGTCTTGTGGTTGATGAAGTCGAGCAGCCGCCCCTTTTCCCGCAGGTAGCACAGGAAGCTGAACTCGCTGGCCGGGTTCCGCATCGTGACCAGGTCCTTCAGGAACGACACCTGCATCGTGGTGCCTTCGATGAGCATGCCGCGGTGCCAGCCGAAGGCGGGCTGTTTCTCCAGGAAGACCGCGTCGACTCCGTCACCGTGACGCTCTTTCAGCGCGATGGCCAGGGCCAGATTGGAGGGCCCGAAGCCGATGCCGATGAGGTCATGGACGTGCTGCTCCGAGGAGGACATGGAGGCCTTTCTGACGACCGGACCGGGGATGGAGACGAGGCCCAAATTAGGTTAGCCTTGCCTAATTAAGGTCACCCTAACCGAAGCGGTTCCTCTCGACAAGGAGACACCATGCGGGTCGTGATGTTCGGCTACCAGACCTGGGGGCATCGCACGCTCCAGGCGCTCTTGGACTCCGAGCACGAGGTCGTGCTCGTGGTCACACACCCCAGGAGCGAGCACGCGTACGAGAGGATCTGGAACGACTCGGTGGCCGAGCTGGCCGAGGCCCACGGTGTGCCGGTGCTGCTGCGCAACCGGCCGGACGACGAGGAACTGATGTCCCGGCTCAAGGAGGCCGACCCCGACCTCATCGTCGCCAACAACTGGCGCACCTGGATCCCGCCGGAGATCTTCAACCTGCCCCGTCACGGCACGCTCAACGTGCACGACTCGCTGCTGCCGAAATACGCCGGCTTCTCCCCGCTGATCTGGGCGCTGATCAACGGCGAGAAGGAGGTGGGGGTGACCGCCCACATGATGAACGAGGAGCTGGACGCCGGTGACATCGTGGTGCAGCGCGCGGTGCCGGTGGGCCCGAAGGACACGGCCACGGACCTGTTCCACCGCACCGTGGACCTGATCGGCCCGATCGTCACCGAGGCGCTCGACCTCATCGGCTCCGGAACGGCCGTCTTCACCCCGCAGGACCGCTCGCAGGCGAGTTTCTTCCACAAGCGCTCGATCGAGGACGGCAACATCGACTGGACCTGGCCCGCCGAGGACATCGAGCGGCTGGTCCGCGCCCAGTCCGACCCGTATCCCAACGCCTTCACCTACTACAAGGGCGAGCGGATCAGGGTGACCAAGGCGTCGGTGTCGCGCGGCCGCTACGGCGGCACGCCGGGGCGGATCTTCATCCGCGAGGGTGACGGCGTGGTCATCGTGGCGGGCGCGGAAGCGCGCAAGGGGCGCTCTCACGGGCTGGTGATCGAGCAGGTACGTACGGAGGACGGCGCGGAGCTGCCCGCCACCGAACTCTTCCGCAGCATGGGCGGCTACCTCACCCGGCGGCCCTGGACCCACTGGCCCTGAGCGCGGCCATGAGCACGGCCATGAGCACGGCCATGAGCACGGCCATGAGCGCGGCCCCGAGTACGGCGCTGCGAGCCTCACCCGAGCGCCCAGGCGACGCCCCGCAGCAGGGCGCCGCGCCAGCCCGCCCGGTCGTGCCCCGAGGGCGAGCGGGACACGCGTACCGTGGCTCCGGCCTGCTCGGTGAGGCGTTCGACGCGTTCGCAGTGCGGGAGCATGCGGTGCTCGTGCTCCCCCACGTCGAAGGCGACGCGCAGGCCGGACAGGCGGGGGCGGTCGCGCTCCAGGCGGGCGGCGATGGCGCCGCCCGCAGGGCCGCCGAGCGGGTCGGGCCGGGATCCGGCGCCGGGCGACCACCAGAAGGAGCCCGACTGGCAGGCCACGCCGGACAGCAGGCCGGGGAACTCCAGCGCCGCGTACAGGGCGCTGAGCCCGCCGAGGCTCTGCCCGGCGGCCACGATCCGGCCGGGGTCGGCGGGCACGCCGCTGCCGGCGATCAGCGGCAGCAGCTCGTCGCGGACGGCCCGCCACAGCTCGGGGCGGCAGGCGTACTCGTGCTCGCGGTCGCGCGCGGGCAGGAAGACGAGCGTGACGGGCGGCAGCGCGCCGGCGGCCACGGCCGCGTCGAAGGCGGTCATGGCGGGATGCAGGTAGAGCCAGTCGTCGCCGTCGAGCAGCAGCACGAGGGGCCCGCCGTCGCCCGCCGGGTGCACGCGCACGGTGCGCCGCCCGCCGAGCGGGCCGGTCCAGCGCAGGCGGGTGTCCGGGAGCGGCAGCACGTCGTCGGGGCCGATGGCGGGCCAGTACGGCTGCTCGGGCACGTCGGGCGTGGCCGCGATGGACCGTTCGCCGCCCGCGCCTGCGGGGTTGAGCGGGTCGGCGTGCGCGCCGTCGCCGGCGACGATCTGGTACGTCACCCGCAGCCGCGCGGGCATGGCGACCTCGGCGTACCAGCAGTCGCTCTCGCCCCAGCGGGCCAGCGGCAGCGGGCCGGGCAGGCTCTCGAAGGAGAGGGTGGCCGGGCCGCCGCGCCACAGGAAGAGCGTGCTCCAGCCGCCGCCGTCCGGCGCGCTGACGGGCGAGCGCGCCGCCCGCCAGAACTCCTCGCTGCCGGGTTCGCCGGTGAGCCCGTACCTGGCGAAGGTCTCCCCCATGCGCCGCGTCCCTTCCCCTCGACCGCGAACTAAGGATAGCTTTACCTAAGTCCGATCTTCCCAGCGTGAAGGAACTGCCGACGTCGCCATGAGCACGACTGTGGTGAACCGTGCCCGCCGGCGGCGGGTTCTCGGCGCGGGCGCGCTCGCGCTCGTCCTGGCGGCCGTGGCGGGCGCGTCGCTGGCCGTCGGAGCGCGCGCGCTGAGTCCCGGCGAGGTGTGGCAGGGCCTGTTCGGAGCGGCGGGCGGAGATCAGCGGCTCACCGAGATCGCGCTCATCGTGCAGACGGTACGGGTGCCGCGCACCGTGCTCGCGATCGCCGCCGGCGTCGCGCTGGGCGTGGGCGGGGCGCTGATCCAGGGCTACACCCGCAACCCGATCGCCGACACCGGCCTGCTCGGCGTGAACGCCGGCGCCTCGTTCGCGGTGGTCACCGTGAGCATCCTGTTCGGGCTGGCGAACCCGTACCAGTACGTGTGGTTCGCGTTCCTGGGCGCGGCGGCGGCGGGCGCGGTGGTGTTCGGGCTGGCCGGCATCGGCCAGGGCGCGGGCAGCCCGCTGACGCTGGCGCTGGCCGGGCAGGGCACCGCGGTGTTCCTCGCGGCGATGACGACGGCGATCGCGCTGACCGACCAGACCTCGCTGAACGCGCTGCGGTTCTGGAATGCGGGCGGCGTGGCCGGCGTGGGCTTCGACGTGATCTGGCCGGTCGTCGTGTTCATCGCGGCGGGGCTGGTGCTCGCGGCGACCACGCTGCCCGCCATCAACCTGCTCAACCTGGGCGACGACGTGGCCCGCGCGATGGGCGTGAACATCGCGCGCAACAGGACGGTCGGCGTGGTCGCCATCACCGTGCTGGCCGGGGCGGCGACGGCGGCCTGCGGGCCGATCGCGTTCCTGGGACTCATGGTGGCCCATATCGCCCGGTACGTGACCGGGCCCGACTACCGCTGGCTGGTGCCGTTCGCCGGGCTGCTCGGCGCGGTCGTCCTGCTGGCCTGCGACATCCTGGGGCGCGTGGTGACGCGGCCGGGCGAGCTGCCGGCGGGTGTCGTCGTCGCCCTGGCCGGTGCCCCCTTCTTCGCGGCGCTCGTGTGGCGCGGAAAGTTCAGGAGAACGTGACGGCCCTGATGCGAGGCGTCCGGGTCGGCCGCGCGTCGTTCGTGTGGCGGCCGTGGATGGTGTGCGTGACGCTGCTGCTCGCGGTGGCGGCGTTCCTGGTGTTCTGCCTGTCGATCGCGCTCGGCGACTTCCCCATCGCGCTGCCGCAGGTGGTCGCCACGCTGTTCGGGCAGGGCGAGCGGGTGGACGAGTTCGTGGTCCTGGAGCTGCGGACGCCGCGCGCGCTGGCCGGGCTCGTGGTCGGGGTGGCGCTGGGCGTGTCGGGGGCGATCACGCAGTCCGTCGCGCGCAACCCGCTGGCCAGCCCCGACGTGCTGGGCATCACGGGCGGGGCGAGCATGGTCGCGGTGTTCCTGGTGACGGTGACGGGCGGGGCCGCTTCGGCGATCACCGGCACGGTCGGCCTGCCCGCGGCGGCGCTGACCGGCGGCCTGGGCACCGGCCTGCTGGTGTATCTGCTGGCCTGGCGGCGCGGCATCGACGGCTTGCGGCTGATCCTCATCGGCATCTCGGTGAGCGCCGTGGCGGAGGCGATCACGGTGTGGCTGCTCGCCACGGCCGACATCCGCGACGTGGCGAGGGCGCAGGCGTGGCTGGTCGGGTCGCTGGACTCGCGCACCTGGGAGGAGGTGCGGCCGGCGCTGTGGTGCGGGCTGGCGCTGCTGGCCGTGGTGGCGTACGTGGCCTTCCACCTCAAACCGCTGCACTTCGGCGATGAGGTGGCGACCGGGCTGGGCGTGCGGTCCTCGATGGTGCGCGGCGTGCTGCTGCTGTGCGCGGTGCTGCTCGCCGGGGTGGCGGTGAGCGCGGCGGGGCCGGTGCCGTTCGTGGCGCTGGTGGCCCCGCAGGTGGCGATGCGGCTCACCCGGTACGCGACGCCGCCGCTGGTGGCCTCAGGGCTGACGGGCGCGCTGCTGCTGATCGGCGCGGACCTGGTGGCGCGGACGGCGCTGCCGGTGTCGCTGCCCGTCGGCGTGGTGACGGCGGCGATCGGCGGCCCGTTCCTCGTGTACGTCCTGGTGCGCGCCAACCTCAGGAGCGCCGGAGGTCGCTAGCAAGTTAGGTTAGCCTTGCCTAACTAGATCGTGTTACGGTGTGCCTGCCCCACGTCGGTGGTGCGCTGAAGCACGACAGCAAAGGGACCCCCGGATGCTCTCCTCTCGATCCACAGTTGCGAAGACCCTGCGGCGGCTCACGGTGCTGCTGTCGGCCGCGGCCCTGCTCGCGGGGTGCGGTTCCGGAGCCGCCGAGCAGCCGGGCGCGGCCACCGGCGCGAGCGCGGCCGCCGGCTCGGGCGGCGCGTTCCCCGTCACGGTGGAGCACGCGTTCGGCACCACGGAGATCACCAAGGCCCCCGAGCGGGTCGTCTCCGTGGGCTACACCGACGACCAGGCCCTCCTGGCGTTCGGCATCAAGCCGGTCGGCATGGTGGACCAGTACCCGAACCCGCCGGGCAAGACGCCCGACATCAACACCCAGTGGCCCTGGGTGAAGGACAGGTGGGGCGGCACCCTGCCCGAGGTCATCATGACCAACGGCGACTCCGGCCCCAACTACGAGAAGATCGCCGCGCTGCGGCCGGATCTGATCGTCGCGGTCTACTCGGAGATCGACCGGACCGCCTACGACCGGCTGTCCAAGATCGCGCCGGTGGTCGCCCGCACGAAGACCGAGAAGGAGCCGTTCAGCGCCCCCTGGCAGGACAACGCGCTGCACATCGCCAAGGCGCTCGGCAAGGCCGAGGAGGGCGCCAAGATGGTCGCGGAGATCGACGCCAAGCTCGAGGCGGCGCGGAAGGCGCACCCCGAGTGGGCCGGGAAGACCGCGGTGGCGCTGTCCTGGTACAAGAACTCGGTGGCGCCGTTCACCACCACCGACGTGCGCGGCCGGCTGGTGACCGGCATCGGCTTCAAGGGGCGGCCGGAGATCGACGAGATCGCGGGCGGCGGCTTCTACACGGTGCTCTCCCCCGAGCGCATCGACCTGGTGGACGTCGACCACATCTTCGTCATCGCCGACCAGGCCGACCAGGACGCGCTGAAGAAGTTCGAGCTGTTCGCCAACCTGCCCGCGGTCAAGAACGGCGACGTCTCATGGCTGCTCGACAGCGAGGGCCCGGCGATCGGCGCGGCCATGTCGCAGAGCACGCTGCTGTCGCTGCCGTACGCGATCGACGAGCTGGTCAAGTCGGTGGAGCCGTGAGGAGGACGCATATCCCCGCTGCCCCGGCGGTCCTGGTGTGAGCACCGAGACCGGGACCGCCCCCGCCATCCTGCGCACGGCGAGCGCGCGCGAGGCCGCCCGGTGGGTCGCGGCGCACTGCCGCGACACGCCGTGGCTGACCGCCGCGACCGTCGTGACCACGGTGGCGGGGGCGGCGCTGCAGGTGCTGCCGGTGTTCCTGCTCGGCCAGGTGGTGGACGGCGTCATCGCGGGAAGGCCGCACGACCTGCTGGTCACGATCGGGGTGCTGCTCGCGGCCGCCCTGCTGCTCGGCACGGTGGCCGCAGCGGCGTCGTCGTACCTGATCGGACGGCTCGGCGCGGACCTGCTCGCGCGGCTGCGCGAGGGGGCGGTGCGGGCGGTGCTCGGCCTGCCGAGCGCCAGGATCGAGCAGGTCGGGCACGGCGATGTGCTGTCGCGGGTGGGCGACGACGTGGCGGTGGTGTCCAAGGGCATCCGCACGGCGGTCCCCACGCTGTTCTCCGCGGCGGTGCTGGTCGTCATCGCCACGGCGGGCATGTTCGGCCTGGACTGGCGGCTGGGGCTGGCGGGTGCCGGGGCGCTGCCCGCGTACGCGCTGGCGCTGCGCTGGTACCTGCCCCGCTCGGCGCCGCTCTACCGCCGCCAGCGCGAGGCGCAGGCCGATCGGGCGCAGGCGCTCATCAGCGGGCTGAACGGCATCGACACCGTGCGGGCCCACCGGCTCGAAGCGCTGTTCCGCGAGCGGGTGGCCCGCGAGTCGTGGCGGGTGCGCGACCTCGGCATCGAGGTGTTCCGGCTCTTCGGCCGGTTCGTGGGCCGGGAGAACCGCGCCGAGTTCATCGGGCTCACGCTGATCATCGTCGCCGGGTACGTGCTGCTGGAGACCGGCCAGGTCACGCTGGGCGAGGCCGCGGTGGCGCCGCTGCTGTTCCACCGGCTGTTCAACCCGCTCGGCTCGATCCTGTTCACCTTCGACGAGGCGCAGAAGTCGGGTGCGAGCCTGGCCCGGCTGGTCGGGGTGCTGAGCGAGGCCACCCAGGAACGCCTGGCGGGCGCCCCGGACATCGCTCCGGCGGGCCCCGGCCCGTACGCGGTGACGGTGGAGGGGCTGACGTACGCCTATCCCGGTTCCGACCGGCCGGTGCTGCGCGATGTGAACCTGACGATCCCGGCCGGGCGCTCGCTCGCGCTGGTCGGGGCCACGGGCGCGGGCAAGACGACGCTGGCGGCGCTCATCGCCGGCATCGGCACCCCGCAGTCCGGGTCGGTGCGCATCGGCTCGACCGCGATCACCGAGCTGGACGAGGCGGACGCGCGGGCGCTGGTGAGCATCCTCACGCAGGAGACGCACGTGTTCTCCGGCACGCTCGCCGAGGACCTGCGGCTGGCCGCGCCGGAGGCGAGCGACGCCGAGCTGATGGACGCGCTGCGCACGGTCGGCGCGGAGCCGTGGGTGTCGGCGCTGCCCGACGGGCTGGACACCCTGGTCGGCGAGGGCGGCGAGCGGCTGGACGGCACCAAGGCGGCGCAGCTCGCGCTGGCCAGGCTGGTGCTGGGGCGGGCGCCGGTGGTGGTGCTGGACGAGTCGACCGCGGAGGCGGGCAGCCAGGGCGCCGCCGAGTTGGAGCGCGCGGTGCTCGCCGCGTGCCGGGGGCGTACGGCGCTGTTCGTCGCGCACCGGCTGACGCAGGCGATGACCGCCGACCGCATCGCGGTGCTGGACGGCGGCCAGGTGGTCGAGGAGGGCACCCACGAGGAGCTGGTGGCCGCGGACGGCCGGTACGCGCGGCTCTGGCGGGCCTGGCGCGAGTCTGGCTAGGTGGTCTTTGTTAGGTTAGGCTAACCTTACTTGCGAGCGTCTGAAGGGGCGGCTGAGGTCTTCATGCTTCGACCAAGCACTCGTGTGGTCTCCCTCTCTCCCGAACGGCTGGCCGGCCTGCGCCGCCGGGCCGGCGACCATCCCGACGGGGTCCTGCTGGAGGCGTGTGCGATCGGGCTGGCGTACTGGGCCGACGGGCCGGACGGCGTCGGCGACCTCGCGCTCTCCCCCGGCACGCCGTTCGCCGACGTGCTGGCCTGGGCGGCGGAGGGCGGGCGCGCGCCGGACCGCTGGCGGACGGACGGCCTCGCCATCGCCGTCCCCGAGGGCGTCGATCTCGCCGACGCCCAGCTCGCGCTCGACGACCTCGCCGACTTCCCCGACCGGCCCGTCGGGACCATCGCCCCGTCGAGCATCGAGATCCGCCTCGCCCAGCTCGCCCGGTGGAACGACACCCGCGCCGACCGGGTCAGGCCGACGCTCGTGGAGCTGTTCCACGAGCAGGTACGCACCCGTCCCGACGCCGTCGCCATCGTGGACGAGCGCCGCACGCTCACCTACCGCGAGACCGCCGAGCTGGCCCACCAGCTCGCCCACCACCTCATCGAGCGCGGGCTGGCCGCCGAACAGACCGTCGGCATCTCGCTCGAACGCTCGGCCGAGATGGTGATCGGGCTGCTGGCGGTGCTCATGGCGGGCGGCGCGTTCGTGCCGCTCGACCCGCACTGGCCGGCCGAGCGCCGCGCCCAGGTCATCGCCGACGCCGGGCTCGTCGCGCAGCTCGACCGCACCGGCGAGCACGACCCCGCCGAGCCGGACGCGGTGGCCGTGGACCTCGACGCCTGGGGGTACGGCTGCTACCCGGTCACCGAGACCGGGGTGACCATGCCGGGGCCCGCGCTGGCCTACGTGATCTTCACCTCCGGCTCCACCGGCCGGCCCAAGGGCGCGATGATCCGGCACGAGGCGATCAGCGAGCGGCTGCTGTGGCAGTCGCAGGAGATCCTCGGCTTCGGCCCCGACGACGTCTCGCTGTTCAAGGCGCCGCTGTCCTTCGACATCTCGATCAACGAGATCTTCCTGCCGCTGATCCGCGGCGGGCGGCTCGTGGTCCTGCGTCCGGGCGGCGAGCGCGACCCGCACCACCTGCTGAGCGTGATCGCCGAGCAGCGGGTGACGTTCACGTACCTCGTGTCGTCGATGCTGGACGTGCTGCTGGAGATGGCCGGCGACTCGGACCGCCTGGACAGCCTGCGGCACGTGTGGTGCGGCGGCGAGGTGCTCACCCCCGAGCTGTACGAGCGCTTCCGCACCCGCCTCGGCATCCCCCTCTACCACGGTTACGGCCCGGCGGAGGCGACGATCGGCGTCTCCCACGTCATCTACCGGGGCGCGGCCGAGCGCCTGTCCACCTCGATCGGCAGGGCCAACCCCAACACCTGCCTGTACGTGCTGGACGACGAGCTGCGCCCGGTGCCCGTCGGCGTGGGCGGCGAGCTGTACGCCGGCGGCTTCCTGCTGGGCCGCGGCTACGTCAACGCGCCCGGCCTGACCGCCTCCCGGTTCGTGGCCGACCCGTTCGCCTCCGACGGCTCCCGCCTGTACCGGACCGGCGACCTCGCCAGGTTCGCCCCCGACGGGTCGCTGGACTTCCTCGGCCGCGCCGACAACCAGGTGAAGATCCGCGGCATGCGGCTCGAGCTGGAGGACGCCGAGATCGCACTCGCCGAGCATCCGGGGGTGCGGCACGCGTGCGTGGCCGCCAGGAAGCACGCCTCCGGCGGCACCTACCTGGTCGGGTACGTGATCCCGGCGGCCGGCCACGAGGACCTGCGGCCGGAGGACGTCCTGGAGTGGGCCGCCCGGCACATGGTCGAGTACATGGTGCCCGCGCACGTCGTCGTCATGGACGCCTTCCCGCTCACCCCCAACGGCAAGCTGGACCGGCGCGCGCTGCCCGAGCCCGGGCCGCGGGCCGAGCGGGTCGTCGCGCCCGCCACCGAGGAGGAGCGCGCGGTGTGCGCGGCGGTCGCGTCCGTGCTCGGCCTGGAGGACGGCAGTGCGGTCGGTGTGGACTGCGACTTCTTCCGGCTCGGCGGCGACAGCATCCTCGCGATCTCGCTGATCGGCGCACTGCGCGAGCGGGGCCTGCACGTCACGGCGGCGCAGGTCTTCGCCTCCCCCACGCTGGGCGCGCTCGCGGCGGCGGCCCGGCCTGCGGGCGACGCCGCCACCGACCACTCCGACGTGGCCACCGGGCGGATCACCGGGTCGCCGATCGTGCGGTGGCTCGGCGAGACGACGGACGCGATCGACGGGTTCGCCCAGTCGGTGGTGCTCAACACGCCGGACGGGCTCACGGGCGAGGCGCTCGGCGCGATGCTCGCCGCCTTGCTCGACCGGCACCCCATGCTGCGGGCGCGGCTGGTGCGCGGCGCGCACTGGGGCTTCGACGTCCCCGCCGCCGGCGCACACAGCGCGATCTGGGAGGAGAGCGACCGGAGCCTCGCGGAGTGCGTGGACCGGGCCGTGGCGGCGCTGGACCCGGATCGGGGCGTGATGCTGCGCGCCGTGTGGCAGCGGGCGGAGCGCCGGCTCGTGCTGGCCGCGCACCACGTGGTGATCGACGGCGTGTCGTGGCGCATCCTCATGGAGGATCTGGCCACCGCCTGGCGGCAGCTCTGCTCCGGAGAGCCCATCGCGCTGCCGCCCGCGGGCACGTCGTTCCGGCGCTGGACGCAGCTGCTGGAGTCGGCGGACTTCGAGGCCGATCGCGCGTACTTCGCCCGCCCGCTCCCCGGCGACGACCTGCCGCTGGGCAGCCGGCCGCCGGCGGCGTCGGACACCGTGGCCCGCGAGCGCACGCACGTCGTCAGGGTCGGCCCGGAGGCGACCGCGGCGCTGCTGGGCGAGCTGCCCGCCAGGTTCCACGCGAAGGTCAACGACGTGCTGCTGACCGCGCTGGCCGTCGCGCTCGCCCGCCGCCGCCGCGACCTGGGGCAGGACCAGACGTTCGCACACGTCGAGCTGGAGGGGCACGGCCGCGAGGGACGGTTCGTCGCCGCGTCGGCCGGGTTCGAGCCCGAGCTGTCGCGCACGGTGGGCTGGTTCACCACGCTGTTCCCGGTGACCGTGGACCCGGGCGCGGCGGACGACGTCACCGACCCGGCGTACCTGGCGGCGGCGCTGAAGCGGGTCAAGGAGGACCTGGCCGGGGTGCCGGGCAACGGCCTCGCCTACGGCGTGCTGCGCCACCTGCGCGGCGTCGCGTTCGGCGCGCCCGCGCCGCAAGTGCTCTTCAACTACCTCGGCAGGTACGAGGCGGGCAGCCGGGCGGACTGGGGACTCGCGGTCGCGACGGGGCGGCTCGGCGAGCGGCGCGACCCGAGGATGCGGCTGCCGCGTCCCCTGGAGTTCAACGCCATCGCCGAACCGGGCCCGTCGGGCGCGTACGAGCTGATCACCACGATCTCCTGGCCCGAGGGCGTGTTCACCGACGCGGACATCGAGGCGCTGGCCGGCTACTTCCGCCAGGCGCTCGAGTCGCTGGCGGCGCTCGACGGCGGCGGCCACTCCCCCAGCGACTTCGCGCCGCTCGTCCTCACCCAGGCCGACGTGGACGCCCTCGACGGCCCCGCGCTGCGCGACATCCTGCCGCTCACCCCGCTGCAGGAGGGCCTGTACTTCCACTCGGTCTTCGACGACGAGCCCGCGGGCGGCTACGTCGAGCAGCAGATCATCACCCTGGACGGCCCGGTGGACGCGGGCCGGCTCGCCGCTGCGGCGACCAGGCTGCTCGCGCTCTACCCGAACCTGGCGGCGCGGTTCGTGCCGCTCGCCGACGGCCGCGTGGTCTCGGTGCTGGAGGACGGCGTGCGCGCGCCGTTCACCACGCTGGACCGGCCCGGCATCACGGACGAGGAGCTGCGGGAGCTCGCCGAGCGGGACCGGCGGGCCGGGTTCGACCTCGCCGCCGGGCCGCTCATGCGGTACACGCTCATCCGCCGGGCCCCCGACCGGCACGTCCTGGTGCAGACCGTGCACCACATCGTGGCCGACGGCTGGTCGGTACCGGTGATGCTGCGCGCGCTGCTGGACGAGTACCACCGGCCCGGCAGCGGGTACCCGAACCACGGCTTCGCCGCGTACGTCCGGGAGCAGGCCGGGCGGGACGGCGCAGAGAGCGAGCGGGTCTGGCGCGAGCAGCTGAGCGGGCTCACGGGACCCTCGCTGGTGGCCGAGGGCCACACCCCGTCGGACCGGTACGCCGACGTCACCGAGATCCCGGACGCCGACGCCGACGAGGCGGCCAGGGCGGCGGGGGTGCCGCTGAGCGTGGCCGTGCACAGCGCGTGGGCCGCCACGCTGGGCGGCATCCTGCAGCGCACGGACGTGGTGTTCGGCTCCACGGTGTCCGGGCGGGAGGCCGACGTCCCTGGCATCCAGGACATGGTGGGGCTGCTGATCAACACGATCCCCGTACGCGTCCGGTGGGACGCCGCCACCACGGCGGGCGAGCTGCTGGAGTCCGTGCGCGCGCACCAGAGCGCGGTGCGCGACCACCAGCACGTCTCGCTCACCGCGATCGGGCGTCAGGCCGGCAGCGGGCCGCTGTTCGACACGCTGGTGGTGTTCGACGTCGCCACCGACGTGGCGAGCCTGCGCAGGCCCGGCGACGAGCTCGTCGTCACCGGCGTCCTGAACGAGGGCGCGCCGCACTACCCGCTGACCCTGGTCGTGGGGCGGGAGCCCGGCGGCGGGCCGCGGTTCACCCTCATCTACGACGGCGCGCTGCTGCGGGAGCGGGCCGCGCGGCACATCCTGGGCACGTTCACCCGCACGCTCGTCCGGCTGCTCACCCGTCCTGACGGCCCCGTCATCGAGCCCGCGCGGGCTCTGCCCTCCCACGGCACGCTCGGTGAGCTGTTCGACGCCGCCGCCACGCGGTATCCCGACGCTGTGGCCGTCACGCAGTGCGCGCTGGACGGCGGCACCCGGTCGATGACGTACCGGGAGGTGCGGGAGGCCAAGGAGCAGCTGGCGTCGGCGCTGCGCGCCGCCGGGGTGGGGCCCGGCGACCGGGTGGCGGTCGCGATGCCGCGCTCGCTCGAACAGGTCGTCGCGATCATCGCGGTGGTCACGGCGGGCGGCGCGTACGTGCCGCTGGACCCGGCGTACCCGGACGAGCGGCTGGCGTACCTGCTGGCCGACTCCGCGCCCACGGTCGTGCTGGCCGCCGGTGAGCTGCGCGACCGCATGGCGCGGCTGGCCGGCGGGCGGGTGCCCGTGCTCGTCCAGGGCGACGACCTGCCGCTCGACCCCACCAGGCCGCGGGTCGCCGCGCACGACCCCGCGTACGTGATCTACACATCCGGCTCCACCGGCCGGCCCAAGGGCGTGGTGGTGCCGCACTCCGCCGTGCTGTCGCTGCTCGCCGGCACGTGGCCGGACATGCGGTTCGGGCCCGGCGACGTGTGGGTGCAGTTCCATTCGGCGTCGTTCGACTTCGCGGTGTGGGAGCTGTGGGGCGCGCTGGCCTACGGCGGCGAGCTGCTGGTGCCGGAGTACGCGCTGACCCGCTCCCCCACCGACTTCCACCGCCTGGTGCGCGAGCGCGGGGTGACCGTGCTCAACCAGACGCCGTCCGCCTTCTACCGGCTCGCCGAGGCCGACCGGCACGCCGATCGGCGCCTCGAGTCGCTGCGGCTGGTCGTCTTCGGCGGCGAGGCGCTGGACCTCGGGCGGCTGCGCGGCTGGGTCGAGCGGTACGGCACGCGCACGCCCGAGCTGGTCAACATGTACGGCATCACCGAGACCACCGTGCACGTCACCCACCGGGTGCTGACCGCCGACGACTTCGCGCGCTCCGACGTGTCGCCGATCGGGCGGGCGATCCCCGGCCTGGTGACGTACGTGCTGGACGAGCGGCTGCGGCCGGTGCCGCCCGGCCGGGTGGGCGCGGTCTACGTGGCGGGTGCGCAGCTCGCGCTCGGCTACCTGGGGCGGCGCGGGCTGACCGCCTCGCGGTTCGTGGCCGATCCCTTCGCCGGTGACGGGTCCAGGATGTACCACACCGGCGACCTGGCGCGGCGGACGCTGGACGGTGAGCTGGAGTTCGCCGGGCGGGCCGACGACCAGGTGCAGCTCAAGGGGTTCAGGATCGAGCTCGGCGAGGTCGAGTCGGCGATCCGGGACCTGGACGGGGTCGTGGACGTGGCCGTCACCGTCGCTCCGTCCGGCGACCACCTCGTGGCGCACGTGGTCGGCCGGGTGCCGGACGACTGGGCCGGCCTGCTGGGGGCGCGGCTGCCCGCGTACATGGTGCCGGGGCTGATGCTGCCGATCGGCGCGCTGCCGCTGACCGTCAACGGCAAGCTGGACCGCGCCGCCCTGGCCTCCTCGCCCGCGACGCGCGCCCGGTCCGTGGTGGACGCGCTGGTCGGGGTGTTCGCCGAGACGCTGCCCGGCGTCGAGGTGGACGCGGAGACCGACTTCTTCCGCGCCGGGGGCGACAGCATCGTGGCCATCGCCCTGGTCAACCGGGCACGGGCGCGCGGGCTGCCGGTCACGCCGCGCGAGGTGTTCCTGTTCAAGACGCCCCGCGCGCTCGCCGAGCACCTGGACGTATCCCCCAAGCCGGCACCGGCGCCCGCCGCCCGTGGGGACGGGCCGTTCGCGCCGACCCCGATCATGCTACGGCAGCGCGAGCTGGGCGGCTCCCTGGCCGGGTTCGCGCAGGCGAGGACGCTCCGGGCACCGGATGAAGCCGGGTTCGCGGACGTCGAGCGGGCCGCGAACGCGGTCGTCGCCGCCCATCCGGCGCTCCGGCTGCGGCTGCGGATCGAGCACGGCGTGTGGACGGTGCGCACCGAGCCGCCGCGGCCCGTCACCGTCGTCCGGGCCAGCGGCGCCGACGCGAAGGCGGCGGCGGACGAGGCGGCCGGGCGGCTGGATCCCGAGTCCGGGGAGACGGTCGCGTTCACCTGGCTGGAGGCGAGCAGGACGCTGGTGATCACCGCGCATCACCTCGCCGTGGACGCGGTCTCCTGGCTGATCCTGCTCGACGACCTGTCAGCCGCGCTCAAGGGCGCCGCCCCGCCGCCGGAGACGACGCCGTACGCCGACTACGCCGACGCGCTGGCCGCCACCGCCGCACACGACACCGGCACCCTCGGCCGCTGGCTCACCGCCCTGGCCGCGCCCCCGCTGCTGCCCGGCCCGCCCCAAGGGCGGCGGACGGTGACGGTGGAGGTCGCACCGGAGGTGAGCGCGGTCGTGACGCGGGACGCGGCCGCCGCGCTCGGCGCCGGCGTCACCGAGCTGCTGTGCGGGGCGCTGCGGGCCGCGCTGACCCGCGTCCAGGACGTACCGGATGATCTGGCGATCGACCTCGAACGGCACGGCCGGGTCCCGGTGCTGCCGCACCACGACTACACGCGCACGGTCGGCTGGTTCACCTCGATCGCGCCCGTCCGGCTGGCCCCGCACACCGACCCGGTGGCGGCGGCGCGCGAGCTGGCCGCACGGCAGCCGGACGAGCGCGCGCACCTCGCGTACGGGCGGCTCCGCTACCTCAACCCGCAGACGGCCCCGCTGCTGACCGGGCGGCCGCAGGTGCTCTTCAACTACCTCGGCCAGGGCAGCGAGGCGCAGGCGGTGCGGGTCGCCGATGGCGGGGCCTGCCATTACGCGGTCGAGGCGGACGCCTGGCTCGACGCGGGCACCGGGGCGCTGCGCGCCACGTTCGCGCTGGCCGAGGGCGTGCCGGACGAGCTGGCCGAGCACTGGCGGGACGCGGTCGCCGAGATCGCGCGGGCCGCGGCGGCGGCCGAGCGGACCGCCCCGGTGACCCCGCTGCAGCAGGGCCTGTTCTACCAGGCGCAGCTCTCCGGGCCCTCCGGGCACTACGTGGCGCAGAGCTGCTTCACCTTCGACCGCCGCCTGGACGCCGGCGCGCTGGCGGAGGCGATGGCGTACGTGATCGCCCGGCATCCCGGCATCGGAGCCGGGTTCACCACCGGCGCGGACGGCGCCCCCGTCCAGGTGCTCGCAGCAGGCCGCCGGGTCGAGGTGCGCACCGTGGAGGCGGCCTCGGACGCCGAGGTCGAGGAGCTGCGCGCCCGCGACCGGGCGACCGGCTTCGACCTGGAGCGTCCGCCGCTGATCAGGATGACCGTGCTGCACCGCCCGAGCGGCGGCGACGTGCTGCTGCTCAGCTACCACCTGCTGCTGTGGGACGGCTGGTCGCGCGAGATCGTGCTGCGCGAGCTGTTCGCCGCCTACGAGGCCCTGCTCGCCGGCCGGCCGCTCGACCCGGCTCCTGCGACGCCGTGCTTCGAGGAGTACGCCCGCGCGCTCGCCGCCCGCGACCCGGCACCGGCCAGGCGCTTCTGGGCCGGCCATCTCGCGGGTCTTTCCGGGCCGACGCTGCTCGCGGGGCCCGCGCCGAAGCTGCGCGACGAGCCGCCGCAGGCGATCGTGCGGACACTGCCGGCCGAGCGGTCGGAGCGGCTGCGGGCGGCGGCCAAGCGGCACGGCGTCACCCTCAACACGGTGCTGACCGGCGCGTTCGGCCTGCTGCTCGGCGCGCACACCGGCCGCTGCGACGCGGTCTTCGGCGTCACCGTCTCCGGCCGCGACGGGCAGGACCTTCCCGGCCTGGACGGCATGGTGGGCGTGCTGCTCAACACCGTCCCGATGTGGACGCGGCCCCGCCCGGCGGAGACCGTGGGCGACTATCTGGCGCAGGTGCAGGCGGACCGGGTCGCGGCGATGGAGCACGAGCACCTGGGGCTCGGCGACATCCAGCGCGGCACCGGCCACGACACGCTGTTCGACAACCTCTTCGTGCTGCAGAACTTCCTCGACCTCGACGCGCTGGAGGAGATCAACGCCCGGCACGGCATCGTCGAGGTGCGCGCGGACGACTCCACGCACTACCCGTTCACGTGGGTCGTCACGCCCGGCGAGCGGCTGGCGGTGAAGCTGGAGTACCGCGACGGCGACACCGCGCGCGCCGAACGCCTCCTGGACGACTACCTGCTCCTGCTCGACGAGCTGGCCCGCGCGGACGGCCCGGTCGCCGCCCTGCCGGGCCTCGGCCCGATGCCGGTGCCGGGCCCGCGTACGGACACCGGCATCGAGACGGTGGTGGACCTGTTCGACCGGGCGGCCGAGCGCGCCCCGCACCGGACGGCGCTCGTCGCGGGCGGCGCGTCGATGACGTTCGAGCAGCTCAAGGAGCGCAGCAGAGCGGTGGCAGGGGTGCTCGCCCAGCGCGGCGTCGGCCCCGAGCGGAGCGTCGCGCTGGCCGTCCCCCGCTCGCTCGACGCGATCGTGGCGCTGTTCGCCGTGCTGCGGACCGGGGCCGCGTACGTGCCGCTCGAGCTGGACCACCCGGACGAGCGGATCGCCGCGATCGTCGCCGACGCCCGCCCCGACGTCGTCCTCACGGTGAGCGGGGTCGCGCACCGGCTCCGCGACGTCCCCGCGGAGCTGATCGAGCTGGACCGGCCGCTGCCGGAGGCGGAGCCGTGCGTGACGTTCGCGCCCGGCGACCCCGACCGGCTGCGGCACCCCGCGTACGTCATCTACACCTCCGGCTCGACCGGACGGCCGAAGGGCGTGGTGACGGAGTACGCGGGACTGACGAACATGCTGCGCAACCACCGGCGCCGCATCTTCGAGCCGGTGCTCGCCGAGCACGGGCACCGGGTGTTCAAGATCGCGCACACGGTGTCGTTCGCGTTCGACATGTCGTGGGAGGAGCTGCTGTGGCTCGCCGACGGCCACGAGGTGCACATCTGCGACGAGGAGCTGCGCAGGGACGCGCCCCGGCTGGTCGCGTACTGCCTGGAGCACGGCATCGACGTCATCAACGTCACCCCCACCTACGCCCAGCGGCTGCTGGCCGAGGGGCTGCTCGACGACCCGGTGCGGCGGCCCGCGCTGGTGCTGCTCGGCGGCGAGGCGGTGACGCCCGGCCTGTGGTCGCGGCTCGCGGAGACCGAGGGCACGTGCGGCTACAACCTGTACGGGCCCACCGAGTACACGATCAACACGCTCGGCGTGGGCACGTTCGAGTGCGCCGACCCGGTGGTGGGCGTGCCGATCGACAACACCGACGTGTACGTGCTCGACCCGTGGCTGCGCCCGGTGCCCGACGGGGTGCCCGGCGAGCTGTACGTCTCGGGCGTCGGCATCGCGCGCGGCTACCTCGGGCAGAGCGGGCAGACCGCGCACCGGTTCGTGGCCTGCCCGTTCGGCGAGCCGGGCGAGCGGATGTACCGCACCGGCGACCTCGTGCTGCGGCGGCCCGACGGCAACCTCGCCTACCTGGGCCGTACCGACCGGCAGGTCAAGATCCGCGGACACCGGGTGGAGCCGGGCGAGGTGGAGGCGGCGTTCGCGGCGCACCCGGCGGTGCGGTTCGCCGCCGCGGTGGCGCAGCCCGACCCGGGGGCGGACGGGGCGTACCGGCTGGCCGCCTACCTCGTGCTGGACGGCGCGGACCTCGCCGCCGTGGCCGCCGAGGTGTGCGCCGCGCTGCCCGGCCACCTGCGGCCCACCCACTACGCCCAGGTGCCGGCGATCCCGCTGACCGTGAACGGCAAGGCCGACACCAGGGCGCTGCCCGAGGCCAAGCCGCTCGGCGCGCTGACCTCGTCGGGCGGGCGCGGGCCGGAGACCGAGACCGAGGAGGTGGTGTGCGCGCTCTTCGCCGAGACGCTCGATCTGGACGACGGGGAGGTGAGCGCGGTGAGCGACTTCCTGGCCATGGGCGGGCACTCCATGCTCGCACTGCGGCTGGCCGGTCTGCTGCGCCGCGAGTTCGGCCCGGTCGTCACCGTACGCGACCTGTTCACCCTGCGAACCCCGGAAGCGCTGGCCCGCCACATCGATGAGCACTCCTGACATGACCGACGAGACTCCCGTGCGCACCGGCTCCGACGTGCTGCGCGCCGCGCTGCGCCGCAACGCCGGCGCGATGGCGGCGGGCACCCTTCTCCTGGGGACGTACCAGGCGGCCGAGACCGCCTTCCCGATCGCGCTCGGCGTCATCGTCGAGCACACGCTGCAGGAGCGCAGCCCGGGCGCGCTGGCCCTGTCGATCGCCGCGCTCGCCGTGATCGTGACGACGGTGTCGCTGTCGTGGCGGTTCGGGATGCGCATCCTGCAGAAGGCCAACACGACCGAGGCGCACCGCTGGCGGGTCAGGGTCGCCTCCTGCGCGCTGCAGCCGGTGGCCAGGGACACCGGGCTCAAGTCCGGCGAGGTGCTGACCATCGCCACCGAGGACGCCGACCAGACCGCCGACATCATCGAGGTGGTGCCGCTGCTGATCAGCTCGCTGGTCGCGGTCGTGGTAGCGGCGGTGGCGCTGGGCATGGCGAGCCCGCCGCTCGGCCTGCTGGTGATCGCCGGCACGGTGGCCATCCTGGCGGCGCTGAGCGTGCTGTCGCGGCGCATCGGCGCCGGCACCCGCGAGCAGCAGGCGAGGGTGGCCCGGGCGGGCGCGAAGGTCGCCGACCTGATCAGCGGCCTGCGCCCGCTGCACGGCTTCGGCGGCGGGCACGCGGCGTTCCTGTCGTACCGGAAGGTCAGCGCGCACGCCCGCGACCAGGCGGTCACCGTCGCCAGGGCCGGGGGCGCGTACGCGGGGACCGCGCTCGCGCTCAACACGCTGCTCGCCGCCGCCGTGACGCTGACGGCGGGCCGGCTGGCGCTGTCGGGGGAGATCTCCATCGGAGAGCTGGTCATGGCGGTGGGGCTGGCGCAGTTCGTCATGGAGCCGCTCAAGCTGTTCTCCGAGATGCCCAAGTACGTGACGGTCGCGCGGGCGTCGGCCGACCGGCTGGCGCTGGTGATGGCCGCGCCGCCGGTGGCGGCGCCCGGCTCCGGGCATCCGCCGTCTGACGGCGACCTGGAGGTGGACGGCCTGCGCTACGGGGCGCTCGAAGGGCTGACGTTCCGCGTGCCCGCCGGTTCCTTCGTGGCGATCGCCGCCTACGACCAGCGCGCGGCGGCCGACCTCGTCGCCGTCCTCGCGGCGCGCGTGCCGCCCGGCGCGTACGAGGGCGCGGTGCGGATCGGCGGCCGGGACATCCGGGAACTGTCGATCACCGGGCTGCGCGAGCACCTGCTGGTGAACCCGTACGACGCGGAGATCTTCGCCGGCACACTGCGCAGCAACATCGACCCGTCGGGCGCCGGCCGCGACGTCGCGGCCGCGGTGGAGGCGTCCATGCTGACCGACGTCGTCGCCCTGCACGCCGAAGGGCTCGACCATCCCGTACGCGACCGCGGCGCGAACCTGTCCGGCGGGCAGCGCCAGCGCCTGTCGCTGGCCCGCGCGCTCGCCACCGACCCCGCCGTCCTCGTGCTGCACGACCCGACCACGGCCGTGGACGCGGTCACCGAGCAGCTCATCGCCCGCAACCTGGCCGCGCTGCGGCGCGGCCGTACCACGGTCGTGATCACCGGCAGCCCGGCGCTGCTGGACGCGGCCGACCGCGTCCTCGTCCTGGACGGCGGCGCCGTCGCCGCCGAGGGCGCGCACCGTGACCTGCTGACCCGCGACGACACCTACCGCCTGGCCGTCGCCAGGTGACACCCGTAGAGAGGAACGAGCATGACCAACCCCTTCGACGACGCCGACGGCCGCTTCCTGGTGCTGGTCAACCCGGAGAACCAGCACTCGCTGTGGCCGTCGTTCGCGCCGGTGCCCGCCGGGTGGACCGTCGTGCTGCCCGAGACCACCCGCGCCGCCTGCCTGGAGTACATCGAGACCCACTGGACGGACCTGCGGCCCAGGTCGCTGGCCGAGACCATGGACTCATGACCTGATCTCCCGCCCGTTTACGAGCCGCCGCTCTGGGCAGACGCGCCGCATGCCTGTTGTGGACCAGACGCTGATGTTGTTGCTCAAGGGATACGCCTGGCTCCCCGATCTGCGCAGGCGGGCGGCCGGCGACGTGGTGCGCACCCGCGTGCTCGGCCGGCGGGCGACCGCCCTGTGCGGTCCCGACGCCGCGCGGTTCTTCTACGACGAGGACAACGTGCGGCGGCGGGCCGCGCTGCCCGGCCCGGTCAAGAGCACGCTGTTCGGCCACGGCTCGGTCCACGGCCTGGACGGCGCCACGCACCGGGCGCGCAAGGCGATGTTCACCTCGCTGTTCAGCGGGCCCGCCGTGGCCGCGCTGGTCGCGCACGTCACCACCGAATGGGATCTCGCGGTGGCGTCCTGGCAGGGGCGGCCGGTGGTGCTGTTCGACGAGAGCGCCCTGGTGCTGACCAGGGCCGTGTGCGAGTGGACCGGCCTGGCCGTGGACGATACGGACCTGCCGGGGCTGGCCGCCGACCTGGTCGCGATGGTGGACGGCCTCGGCACCGCCGGGCCCCGCCACTGGCGGGCCAGGCAGGCGCGGATGCGCCGCGAAGCCTGGCTGGAGCGGCTGGTCCGCGACCTGCGCAACGGCTGCGAGCAGGCGCCGCCCGACTCCGCCTTCGAGGTGGTGGCCGTGCACCGCGACGCCGGCGGCCGGCCGCTGCGCCCGCGCGTGGCGGCCGTGGAGCTGCTCAACGTGCTCCGGCCGACCGTGGTGGTCTCGTGGCTCGTCACGTACGCGGCGCACGCCCTGTACCGCTGGCCGGAGCATCGTGCCCGGCTGGCGAGCGGCGACCAGGAGTTCGCCGAGGCGTTCGCGCACGAGCTGCGGCGCTTCTACCCGTTCGCGCCGCTGCTCGGCGGCCGGGCCGCGCGCGACCTCGACTGGCGCGGCACGCACATCCCCCGCGGGTCGCTGATTCTGCTGGACGTGTACGGCCAGCACCACGACCCGAGGTACTGGCGCGACCCGTACACGTTCGACCCCCGCCGCTTCCTCGGCGCCGCCCCGGGCCCGCACGACCTCATCCCCCAGGGCGGCGGCGACGTACACGGCGGCCACCGCTGCCCCGGCGAAGCGCTCACCATGGCGCTGCTGCGCGCCCTCACGCCCCGCCTGGCCAGGCTGGACTATGAGGTGCCGCCCCAGAACCTGACCATCTCCCTGCGCCGCATGCCCGCCCGTCCGGCCAGCGGCTTCGTCCTCACCCCCGCCCGCCCGGCGTCCCCGTCCTCCTCGCCTCCTCCCCTCCCCCGCGCCGGGGGCCGCACCCCCGCCTGACCGTCCGCCGTGCGGGGGCCTGGGCGGCGAACCCGCGGCTCGCGCGAGCACATCGGGGGCCGGCGCCACCTGCTCGGCTCTGAGTGCGCTGAGAGTTTGTCTCGGACGCTTCCGTGGCGGCCCATCCGTATTTTATGCTTTTCCTACCCGAACACTGGGTTATTGTCGCCGACCGGAACAGGAAGACGCACCGATGAGCTCCGAGTTCCTCTGGTACATCCCGAACCAGAACGACCCAGGCCACCGCGGCGACGACGTCGTGGAGGGCCACAACAGCCTGGAGACCCTCACCGGCCACGCCCTGGCACTGGAGAAGCACGGCTGGGAGGGGGCGCTCATCGGCACCGGCTGGGGGCGCCCCGACACCTTCACCGTCGCCACGGCCCTGGCCGCGCGCACGACGACGTTCCGGCCGCTGATCGCCGTACGGCCCGGCTACTGGCATCCCGCCAAGTTCGCCTCCGCCGCCGCCACCCTCGACCACCTGACCGGCGGGCGGGTGCTGGTCAACATCGTCTCCGGCAAGGACAACCTCGCCGCGTACGGCGACAGCGAGGGCGACCAGGCGCAGCGCTACGCCCGTACCCGCGAGTTCCTGCAGATCGTGCGGCGGCTGTGGACCGAGGAGGACGTCACCTTCCACGGCGAGCACTTCCAGGTCACCGGCTCCACCGTCCGGCCGCGCCCGGTCGTCAGGGGCGAGCGCCGCCACCCGAGGCTCTACTTCGGCGGCGCGTCCGAAGCGGCCGAGCGGGTGGCCGCGACGGACGCCGACGTGCAGCTCTTCTGGGGCGAGCCGCTCGACGGGATCGCCGAGCGCATCGACCGGCTCAAGACGCTCAGCGAACGCCTCGGCAGGGAGCTGCCGCCGCTGGAGTTCGGGCTGCGGGTGACCACGTTCGTCCGCGACACCACCGAGCAGGCGTGGGCCGACGCCGAGGCCAAGGTCGCCAAGATGGCGCGGGACGACAACTTCCGCGACCCCAACCGGCACACCGCCGTCGGCCAGCAGCGCCTGCTCGACCTGGCCGCCCGCGGCGAGGTGCTCGACGACAACCTCTACACCGCGCCCGGCAGGTACGGCGGCGGCGGAGCCGGCACCACGTGGCTCGTCGGCTCGCCCGAGGACGTCGCCAAGGCCCTGCGCCGCTACCAGGCGCTCGGCATCACGCACTTCATCCTGTCCGACACGCCGTACCTGCCGGAGATCAAGCGCCAGGGCGAGCAGCTCCTGCCGCTGCTCCGGGACTGACGCCGCCCCGCACGGGCGTCGCGCCCCCCTGGGTCGCCTGCGGGGTCCTTCGGCCCGGCGGGCTGCTCCTTCCTTCCGCGATCCGGCTCTCGGCCCGGCGGGTTCCTCCTGTCCCGCCGGGCCTCTTCGCGTCTTCGCGAGGCGGCAGCACAGCCGGCCTTCAGTAGTTGCAAGTTGCTCGCAACTAAGAGACTTGTGCAGAATGTGGTCCCGTCAGACGATCTCGCACGACCACCGGAGACTCGCCGCATGAGCCGCCCGCCGCGTACCGCCCCCGACTCCCCCTCCCGCGACCCGCAGGCGGTGTCCGGCTCATGAGGAGGCTGCTCGCCCTGGTGGCGGCCCTGGCGCTCACCGCCGCCTGCGGGCAGGCGCCCGCCGCCCCCGAGCCTCGGGAGCGGGCGACGGCGGCCGGCTTCCCCGTCACGGTGGAGAACTGCGGCCGCACGCTCACCTTCGACCGCCCGCCGTCCAAGGTGGTGACCGGCTACCACCCGTCGCTGGAGACGCTGCTCGCGCTCGGGCTGGGCGACCGGGTGGCGGGGCGCACGTCCTTCGGGGAGAGCGCGTTCCTGCCCGGCCAGAAGGAGCAGTACGACAGGATCCCGCAGATCTCCGACACGATCATGCTGCCGCAGAAGGAGGTCATGCTCGCCCAGGGCGCGGATTTCGTGCTGGACAACAGCATGGCGAGCTTCGAGGCGGCCGGCGGCTACGCGACCGTGGAGGAGCTGGACGCGGCCGGCAGCCCCGTCTACATCCTGGGCGGCTGGTGCAGCCCCGAGGAGGTGCTGCGGTTCACCATCGACGACACGTTCACCGACCTGCGGAACCTCGGCAAGATCTTCGGCGTCTCCGACCGGGCCGAGAAGCTGATCGCCGACCTGCGAGAGCGGCTCGCGGACGTGAAGAAGCGGGTCGAGGGCCGCACGCCGGTCACGGTGCTCGCCACGGACGGCGGCAAGGGCCCCGTCAACGCCTACGGAGGCGCGGGCATCACGAACCAGATGATCGAGCTGGCGGGCGGCGTCAACGTGCTCAAGGACGTCAAGGCCGACTACACCGAGGTCAGCGCCGAACGGGTGAGCGCGTCGCAGCCGGAGGCGCTGCTGGTCAGCGACTACGCCACGCTGCGCGGCAAGGACATGCCGAGCTCGCGGGCCAAGGCGGAGGAGGCGTTCGCGATCGCGAGGAACAGCCCGGCGGCCAAGGCCGGGCGGTGGCTCGCGCTGCCGGTCGCGGCGCAGCATCCCGGCTATCGCAACATCCTGGCCGTCACCGACATCGCCAGGTTCCTGCACCCGGACGCGTTCGGCCGATGACCCCTCCGCGTGATCCCGTCGCGGGCGGGCGGCGCGCGAGCCGGTTCGCCGTGCTCGTGGCCATGCTCGCGCTCTCCATCGTCGCCTCGACCTGGCTGGCGGTGAGCATCGGCGCGGTGCGGGTGGCACCGGGGCAGGTGTGGGGCATCGTGGTCGACAGGCTCGTCCCGGGTGCGCTCCCCCGCACGTGGACGCCCGTCCAGGAGCAGATCGTGTGGGAGTTCCGGCTGCCGCGCGCGCTGCTGGCGCTGCTCGTCGGCGCCGGGCTCGCCGTGGTGGGCGCGGTGCTCCAGGCGCTCGTACGCAACCCGCTGGCCGACCCGTTCCTGCTCGGCATCTCCTCCGGGGCGTCGTTCGGCGCGGTGCTGGTGGCCATCCTGGGCGCCTCGGCGCTCGGCGGGCTGTCGATGTCGGCCGCCGCGTTCGCCGGCTCGCTGCTCGCGCTCGGCCTGGTCTACCTGCTCGCGCAGAAGTCGGGGCGGCTCACGCCGTCGCGGCTGGTGCTCGCCGGGGTGGCGCTGGCGTACCTGTTCCAGGCGGCGTACTCCTTCGTGCTGCAGCTCGCCCAGAGCGGGCGGGCGGCGCAGCAGGTGCTGTTCTGGCTGATGGGCAGCCTCGGCGGGGCTCGCTGGCACCTGCTGCCGGTGCCGGCCGCCGTGCTGGCGTGCGGGGTGGCGTACCTGCTGACGCAGCACCGCCCGCTGAACGCGCTGGCCGCCGGCGAGGAGACGGCCGTGTCGCTCGGCGTGAACGTCGCCCGCTTCCGCCTGACGCTGTTCGTGCTGACCTCCCTGCTGGTGGGCGTGCTGGTGGCCACGAGCGGCGCGATCGCGTTCGTCGGACTGATCGTGCCGCACGCCGCCCGGCTGCTCGTCGGTGCCGACCACCGCCGGGTGCTGCCCGTGACGGCGCTGCTCGGCGCGGTGTTCCTGCAGCTTGTGGACGTCGCCGCGCGCACCGTCAACGCGCCGCAGGAGCTGGCGCTCAGCATCGTGACGGCGCTGTTCGGGGTGCCGTTCTTCCTGTGGCTGCTGCGCCGCAGGTCCGCGGAGCGGGCGGTGAGCGTCACGTGAGGCTGCGGCTGAACGGCGTGTCCGTCGCGGCCGAGGGCACCCCGATCGTGTACGACGCCGCACTGGAGGTGGGTGACGGCGAGTTCGTCGCGCTGGTCGGGCCGAACGGGTGCGGCAAGTCCACGCTGCTGCGCTCGATCTACCGCGCGTTGCGGCCCTCTGCGGGGCTGATCAGCGTGGACGGCGACGACGTGCACCGGCTGCCCGCGCGCGAGGCGGCCCGCAGGACCGCGGTCGTCGCCCAGGAGACGCCGGCCGACCTGGACTTCACGGTGGCGGAGATCGTCCGGATGGGGCGCACGCCGTACCGGGCGGACTCGGCCGTGGACGCGGAGCTGTGCGGGCGGGCGCTCGACCGGGTCGGCATGTCCGGCGCCGCCGGGCGGATCTTCGCCACGCTGTCCGGCGGCGAGAAGCAGCGCGTGCTGCTGGCCCGCGCGCTCGCCCAGGACACCCGGCTGCTCCTGCTCGACGAGCCCACCTCCCACCTCGACATCCGCCACCAGCTCGAACTCCTGCACCTGGTGCGCGAGCTGGGCATCGCGACCCTGGCCGTGCTGCACGACCTCAACCAGGCCGCCGCGTTCTGCGACCGCCTCTACGTCATGAACGCGGGCCGCATCGTCGCCGGCGGCCCGCCCGGCGAGGTGCTCACCGCCGAGCTGATCGCGCGGGTGTACGGCGTCCGCGCGACCCGCCGCGCCCAGCTCGTCTTCGAACGCCTGAAGGAGGACTGACGCCGTCGCGGCCGGGCCGTAGATACCCGTCCCGCCGCCGGCCTCGGCATGCTCGCCGTCGCGATACCGGCCCCGCCGGGCGCCGGCCTCTGCCGGGAACGCCCGGCGGGCCGCCGGTCCCCGTCTCAAAGCCGCTGGGCCGAAGCGGGTCAGTCGGTGGGTTCGGCGTCAGGACGGATCTCCCCGTCGTCGGTCCGCGCCTCGCGCCGCTCGTCCTCGACCTTCTGCTCGAGGTCGGGCGGTGGATCGATGGGTTCGGCCGGGATGGGGCGGCGGCTGGCTCTCAGCTCGATGCCGGCCCGCTTGGCGATCGTGTCGCTCTCCCCGTTCACCTTGCCGACGGCCGGGGGCAGCGTGGCGCTTTCGTCCTGTCGTGTCATGCCGGATCACTGCCCGGGAACGGGGTGGGCAGTCCAGACACGGGACGCACAAAACGGACATATGCATAGATTTGGGGCGACACGGGTAGGTTGACGGGCAGGGATCGATTGCCCACCCCACAAGGAGTGCTCCGGCTGTGGGGAAAGCAGCCGGAGCACTCCTTGCCTCGGCTCACCAGGACCCGGCGAACGCCCCTTCCGCTCAGGCCGGGACCTCGGCGACGAAGCAGAGGAAGCGCAGCGCGTTCGCGAACTTCTGGAACGACTCCTCATCGGGGAACCTGTCGCGGGCCGGCGAGTCGCCCTTCGGCTCGGTGATGGCGGCCAGGCGAAGCCCACGCCGATGAACGCGTCCGTCATCGACTGCGGCGACCGGCGCCACACGGTCATCGGATACGCCTCGCCGCCGCACGTCCACTCGTCGGTGGAGCCAATGGTCGCGCGGTAACAGGGCCGGGGCTCCTGGGCATCCATACGTCGGTCATCGTGCCGGCCAGTGATCCACTGTCGGTGCCGGGTGATATGCCGGAGGTTGTCATCGCATCAAGGAGGCATCGATGGCTGAGTCCCGCACGGCGATTCTCGACGGCTTGCGCATGCACTACCTCATCGAGGGCGACGGCCCGCTGCTGGTGCTGCTGCACGGGTGGCCGCAGACCGGCCACTGCTGGCGGCGGATCATGCCGGAGCTGGCGAAGCGGTTCACGGTCGTGGCGCCCGACCTGCGCGGCTACGGCCTGACGGACAAACCCACGAGCGGCTATGACAAGCGCACGATGGCGGCCGACGTCCGCGCGCTCGTGCGCTCGCTCGGCCACACGACGGTGACCCTGGTGGGCCACGACCGCGGCGCGCGGGTCGCCCATCGCTACGCGCTCGACCACCCCGGCGAGGTGGAGCGCCTGGTGGTCATGGACATCGTGCCGACCAGGGAGATGTGGGCGCGTTTCGACATGAAGACCGGCGTGGCGCGCGGCACCTGGCACTGGACGTTCCACCTGCAGCCCGACCTGCCGGAGCTGCTGGCGGGCCACGACGTGCGCGGCTACCTCGGCTACTTCTTCGACAAGTGGACGGTGCACCGGGCCGGGCTCGACGTCGATGAGTACGTCAGGGCGTTCGAGCGGCCGGGCGCGCTGCGTGCGGGCTTCGACGACTACCGCGCCTCGTTCCCCGACGACGCCGAGCACGACGAGGCCGACTGGCGGGCGGGCCGGCGGCTGGAGATGCCGGTGCTGGCGCTGTGGGGTTCCGCGGGCCTGCTGGGCACGCTGCCGGTGCTCGACATCTGGCGCAGATACGCGCGTGACGTGCGCGGCACGGTCATCCCCGAGTGCGGTCACTTCCTGGCCGAGGAGCGCCCCGACGTGGTGCTCGCGCACCTGCGCGACTTCTTCGACGGCCCGCCCGAGCCCGCGCGGCCGAAGGAGCGGCCGGTGCGCCAGGACGTGACACTCGACGAGATCCAGATCCGCGACCCGTTCCTGCTCAGCGCAGGCTCCGCCTACTGGCTGTACGGCAGCACCGACCCCGACATCTGGTCGGGCCCGGGCGTGGGCTTCGACACCTACCGCAGCGAGGACCTGCGCACATGGGAGGGGCCGTTCCCGGCGTTCCGCCCGCCCGCGAAGTTCTGGAGCGAGGGCCGGTTCTGGGCGCCGGAGGTCCACGCGTACGGCGGCCGCTACCACATGTTCGCCACGTTCACCGCGCCCGACGGCTACCGGGGCACACAGGTGCTGGTGTCCGACACGCCGCAGGGGCCGTTCCAGCCGTGGAGCGACGGCGCGGTCACCCCGCGCAAGTGGCAGTGCCTCGACGGCACGCTGTTCGTGGACGAGGCGGGCGATCCCTGGATCGTCTACTGCCAGGAGTGGCAGCAGGTGCACGACGGCGCCATGTGGGCGCAGCGCCTCAGCGCCGACCTGCGCGAGACGGCCGGCACGCCGGTCTTCCTGTTCAACGCCTCCGACGCGCCCTGGGTCAGGCCGCTCGACCGCCCGTCCACGCGCGATGCGAAGTTCCCGTCGTACGTCACGGACGGCCCGTTCCTGTTCCGGCTGTCCAGCGGCCACCTGCTGATGCTGTGGTCCAGTTACGGCGAGAAGGGCTACGCGATGGGCATCGCCCACTCCGAGAGCGGGCAGGTGACCGGGCCGTGGACGCAGGAGGAGCGGCCGCTGTGGGCGGAGGACGGCGGCCACGGCATGATCGTGCGGCTGCGCGACGGCTCGCTCGCCCTCACCCTGCACCAGCCGAACGACTCGCCGAACGAGCGGGCCGTCATCCGTCCGCTGGTCGAGCACGAGTCGACGGTCACCCTGGCCGAGCCGTCCGGCGACCGATCCTGACGGCCGGCGGCCCGCGCTTGTCCACGTGACCGCGCTCCTCGCTGATCGGACAGCCGTAGGCGCTGCCCTGACCGCCGGCCGAGCGCCAGTAGTCGCCGATGAGGCCGCCGCGGGCCGCGATGAGGGCGGAGCCGCAGGCTAGGCAGGGCCGCCGTGCGGGGCGGGTGCGGCGTGCCGGGGCGTGTCTCCGTGCGAGGCGTGGTGGTGCGGCCCGCCGTGCGCGGCCGGCGCGGCGGATCGCGTACGGCGGGGCAGGAAGAACGCGATCAGGAACGCCAGCAGCGCCGCGCCGCCGCCGATGGCGAGCACCACGCGGAAGCCGTCGTCCGACGGCAGCTCGGCGGGCCCGAACCTGATCGTCATCCCCGCCAGGACGGCCCCCGCCACGGCGCTGGAGACGGAGGTGCCGATGGCGCGCATGAGCGTGTTGAGGCTGTTGGCCGCGGCCGTCTCGCCGACCGGCACGGCGGCCATCACCAGGGCGGGCATGGACGCGTACGAGAAACCGATGCCGGCGCCGATGACGACCGAGACCAGCACGAGGTGCCAGACCTCCGACATGAGCACGATGTTGAGCCCGTAGCCGCCGGCCACGATGAGCGCGCCGATCATCAGCGTCAGCTTGGGTCCGCGGGCGGCCGTCACCCGGGCCGCGACCGGCGAGAGCAGCAGCATGACCAGGCCCGACGGCGCCATCACCAGGCCGGCCACCAGCATCGACCGGCCGAGCCCGTAGCCGGTGGCCTCGGGCAGCTGCAGGATCTGCGGCAGCACCAGCGACATCGCGAACATCGAGAAGCCGAGCATGATCGAGGCGAGGTTCGTCAGCAGCACCTGGCGGCGCGCGGTGGTGCGCAGGTCCACCATCGGTTCGCGGGTGCGCAGCTCCCACCAGCCCCACAGCGCCAGCACCACGACCGCCCCGGCGAACAGGCCGATCGTCAGCGCGTCCGTCCAGCCCCAGTCGGAGCCCTTGGAGATGGCCAGCAGCAGGGCCACCAGGGCGGCCGACAGCCCCATGGCGCCGACCAGGTCGAAACGGCCGCCGCTGCGTACCGCCGACTCCGGCACGAGCGTCACCACCAGCACGAACGCGACGGCGCCCAGCACCGCGGCGGTCCAGAACAGCATGTGCCAGTCGAAGTTCTCGGCGAGCAGCGCGGCGGCGGGCAGGCCGAGCGCGCCGCCCACGCCGAGCGAGGAGCTCATGGACGCGATCGCCGAACCGAGCCGCGCGGGAGGCAGCTCGTCACGCATGATGCTGATGCCGAGCGGGATGACGCCCGAGGCGAGGCCCTGCAGCGCACGTCCGGCGATCATGGGCGGCAGCGAATCGCTCAGCCCACACATGACCGAGCCGGCGACCAGCATGACCAGGCTCAACAGCAGCATGCGGCGCTTGCCGTACATGTCGCCGAGCCGTCCCATCACCGGCGTGGCCGCGGCGCTGGCCAGCAGCGTCGCCGTGACCGCCCAGGCGGTGTCGCCCGCCGGGGCGCCGAGCAGCGCGGGCAGCTCGGGCACCAGCGGGATCACCAGGGTCTGCATCAGCGACACCGCGATCCCGCTGAAGGCGAGCACCACGACGAACGTGGACGCCCGTGGCGGACCGGCCGCGCCGGCGGACGGGTTGGTCATACGGAGGCCTCCGGTTCGGTGGCGAGGGAGACGGCAGCGCGTCGTGGAGCACGAATTAATTCAACCGCTTGAGTTAAGTTACCAAGATCGATATTTCCGGCTCGTTGCGCCCTTGGTAACCGCAGCGGAATTTGGCGAAGCCGCCCGCGACTGGAATCATGACGCCGGACGTCGGGCGCAGGGCAAGCGAGCAGTTCCGGTGCGGTGATGATGATGAGCAGGACCATCCGGGCCGAGCGCGTCGGCGTGACCCGCGAGCAGATCCTCACGGCGGCCGAACGGCTGTTCGCCGAGTACGGCGTGTGCGCCGCGTCCAACCGGCGCATCAGCGAGGCCGCCGGGCAGGGCAACACCGCGGCCGTCGGCTACCACTTCGGCGGCAAGGCCGACCTCGTCAGAGCGATCGTGCGCCGGCACGCCGAGCCCATCGAGGAGCTGCGCGCCCGCATGGTGACCGCCGCCGAGAGGTCGGGCGACGTACGCGCCTGGGTCTCGTGCATGGTGCGCCCGGTCACCGAACACCTCGCCGCGCTCGGCTCCCCCACCTGGTACGCCCGCTTCCTCGCCCAGGTGGGCACCGACCCTGCGCTCTGCGAGATCCTCGACGAGGAGAACCGCACGTCGCCGTCCCTGCGCCGGGCCGTCGAGGGGTTCACCCGCTGTCTGCCCGGCCTGCCCGCCGCCGTCCAGGACGAGCGCGGCGCGATGACGCGCCAGCTCATCCTGCACACCTGCGCGGAGCGCGAACGCGCCCTGGCGCGGGGCGCGGCCACACCCCGGGCGAGCTGGCACGACGCCGCGACCGGCCTCATCGACGCCCTCGTCGGCCTCTGGCTCGCCCCACCCACCCACCCCACCTGACCCGCGCTCCGGCCACCACTTCTCCCGGCTTGTCGACCGCGCCCTCGCACCCCGCCCCTCCTACCGCCCCGCCCGCATCCCCGCCGCCCACCCCTCCCGGCTTGTCGGCCGCGCCCCGCCCGCATCTCGCCGCCACAACGGCCCCGCGCTGCAGCCGCCTCGGTTACGGTCCGCCCGGTCACCGTCCTCGGGCCGCTCACTCACCGCACCGTCCGGAACGGCGACAGCCGAGTATCCTCGCCGTCGCTCCCCGGCCCTCACCGGCCACGCCCTGACGCTGGAGAGGCACGGCTGCGAAGGGGGCGCTCGACGGCACCTGGCCGAGGGCGCCGCAGGGCCCCCGAGCTGCAACGCCCGCTCGGGGCCGCACGGGGTGCCTCACGTCACCGGGACTCGCCCGTTCGCCGTCATCGACGGCGTCCCCGCTCACCTCACCCTCATCGACGGCGCCCCCGCCCACCTTGCCGTCCGGACCCCTGGTGGCAGACGAGCGCCCGCGACGCGACGTCCAGGGTTGCCAGACGCAATCCTGGAGGTCTAGTATCCAGATTCATGAGGATGAGCGAAGGCGTGGAGTGGGCGATGCACAGTTGCCTCAACCTCGCCTGGCTCGACTCGGACGAGGCGATGACCGCGGCACGGCTGGCGGCGTTCTACGACCTGCCACCGGCGTACCTGAACAAGCAGCTTCAGGCGCTGGCGCGGGCAGGCATCCTCACCTCGACGCCGGGCCCGCGCGGCGGGTTCAGGCTGGCCCGCCCGCTCGAGCGGATCACGCTGCTCGACGTGGTGACGGCGATCGAGGGTCCCGGGGATGCGTTCCGCTGCGAGCAGGTGCTGCGCAACGGGCCCGAGGGGCGGGACGACGTCGACTATCGCAAGTCGTGCTTCATCTCGCAGGCGATGCGGCAGGCCGAGCTGGCCTGGCGCAGGGAGCTGGCGGGCCAGACCTTGGCCGACATCAAGGCGAAGGTGGAGCGCGCCTCCCCCGGCACGCCCAAGGCCACGCGCGAGTGGTTCGCCCGCCGCAGGTCCTGACGGCGAGCGGCCCTCTCGAGGCCTTTCGTTTCGTCTAATTCTGGATATCAAATACCCAAGTTATCGACAAAAGGAGTGGCGACATCATGCGCATGGACGTCAAGCGCCCCGCGGCCGAAGGTCTGAAGGGCATGTACGCGGTGGAGGCGTACCTGAACGCGGGCCCGGTGCCCCGCACCACGCTCGATCTGCTGCGGCTGAGGGTCAGCCAGATCAACGGCTGCGCCTTCTGCGTGGACATGCACGCCAAGGAGGCCAAGGAGGCGGGCGTGCCCGAGCGGAAGCTGCACGCGCTCGCCGCGTGGCGGGACGCCCCGTTCTTCACCGACGAGGAACGCGCCGCGCTGGCCCTCGCCGAGGCGGCGACCAGGCTGGCCGACAACCCGGAGGGCGTGCCGGACGACGTGTGGGACGCCGCGGCCGACGTGTACGACGAGGAGCAGCTTGCCGTGCTGGTGGTGGCGACCGCCCAGATCAACGCGTGGAACCGGCTGAACGTCACCGTCCGCAACGCCCCCGCGGCGTGAGACCGGGGCGGCGCGCCTGGGGACCGATCCGCCCCGGCACGCCCGCACCGCAACGCCTCCCGGCGGGCCGCGCCGCCCGGCCTCCGGCGCGGCCCGGATCGTCACAGCCCCCGGCGGGGGCGCCGCACGACTGAGGCGTGCCCGCGCCGCAACGCCCTCCGGCGGGCCGCGCCGCCCGGCCTCGGTGGGCCCGCGTGGGTGGTACCGCCGGTCCTAGTCTGCGCAGGGCCAGCTCACGCGCCCCGTCGAGGGCCCTCTGGCGTCGAACATGGAAGGGAGGGCCTGCAGACGGAGAGGGAGTCAGCGAGATGTGCATGACGGCGCCGCCGGGGCCGTACGTACGCGACCGCCCCCTGTCGGAGGAGATGCGCCGGCTGGGCGCGGACGCCGGGCACGCGCTGCGCACGCCGGTCACCGCACTGCGCGTGGAGCTGGAGGAGGCCAGGCTACACCCCGACCAGGTCGATCTGGACGCGCTGCTCGGCCGCGCCATCGACGCCGTCACCCGGCTGGAGCACGTCATCGAGCAGCTGCGGCTGCCGGCCGACCCGTCGCCGGGCGTCGTGTACGGCTGCCGGTTCGGGGAGCACCTGCGCGGCTCGCATCCCCGGTGAGGAGCCTGGCCGGGGCCTTGCCTCGCTCACTGGTGGTGGGCGGCGGCACGGCCCCGGACCGTTCCTCCTACTCTACCCGCCGCCGGTCGGCGGAGCGGCGGCCCTGCGGCAGTCGCGCGGGGCGAGGCCCGTCACACGGCCAGGAGCACTACCGCCGAAGTGCTCGAAGGCGTCGATGTGACCGGCCGACGGATGATCGTGACCGGCGGAGCGTCCGGGATCGGGCTGGAGACCGTACGCGCTCTGCGGGGTGCCGGGGCGGACGTCACGGTCGCCACCCGCAACCCGGCCGCCGGCGAGCGGCGGCTCGATCTCAGCGATCTCGGTTCCGTACGCGCGTTCGCCGCCTCCTGGAGCGGCCCGCTGCACGCGGTCGTCGCCAACGCCGGTGTCATGGCGCTGCCCACCCGCCAGATCGCGGCGAAGGGCCGGGAGCTGCGGCTCGCCACGAACTTCCTCGGCCACTTCGCCCTGGTCACGGCTCTGCGCGAGAACCTGCGGCAGGCCGGAGACGCGCGGGTGGTCGTGGTCGGCTCAGGCGCGCAGCTGCGGGAGCCGTTCGACTTCGACGATCCGCATTTCGAGCGGCGCCCGTACGACCCGTGGGCGGCGTACGCGCAGTCGAAGACGGCCGGGGTGCTGCTCGCGGTCGGCGCGGCGCTGGGCGGGTGACGACATCACCGCCAACGCCCTCGAACCCGGCTATGTCCACACGAACCTTCAGCGGCACGTGGACGCGGCGACGATGCGGGCCATGGGCGCGATGGACGAGCAGGGCCGCCTGTTGACGCCCGGCTGCTTCAAGACGCCGGAGCAGGGGGCCGCCACCTCGGTGCTGCTCGCCGGATCTCCGCTGGTGAAGGGCGTGACCGGCCGGTATTTCTCCGGCGACCAGGAGGCCGAGGTGGTCCGGGGCGGGCCCGAGGTGATGACGGGTGTGGCGTCGTGGTCGGTGGACCCGGACGCGACGGACCGGCTCTGGGCGTACGCGCACGCGGCGATCACCGCCTGAAAGTCTCAAAGGATGCCGCGCTCATGAGCCCGCTGCCGTCCCGGCCGCGCCTGCCCGCCCTGGACGAGCCGACCCACGGTGAGCCGTTCGCGCGGCTCGTCGAGCAGGAGGGCCGCCGGTGCGTCGCGATCGAGGGCGGCTGCTCGACGGGTGAACGACCACGTCACCCCGGGCACGGGCGATATGGACGATCCGGCTCTGGATCATGAGCGGCAACCGCCACGTCGCCCTGGACGGGCTCCCGCCGCTGCCGGAGCGCCCCCGGCCATGGGACGGTCGAGGTCGCCGACGCCCTCGGGATGATCGGCCTGTCCCGCTGGTAGCAGAGGGGGTCAGGGGCGGGCGGCGCGGCTGACCATCACGTCGATGATGTCGTCCGTACTGATCCCCTTGTGCGTGAAGTCGCTCACCGTGACCAGCTCCGCCACTCCGTGCGCGCTGGCCAGCAGGGCCGCGAGCGCGGCCTTGTGGCGGGGGCCCGAGCCGTCGATGTCGACGCTCAGCGCGGACAGGATCTCGTCGATGGCCCGCTCCACCTCGGGATGCCGTCCGGCGACGAACATCGACGAGAACACCAGCCGGTACTCCTCGGGGTGTTCCACGGCGTAGTCGACATAGCTGCGGTAGAAGGCGCGCAACCGCTCCTCCTGGCTGCCCTGCGAGAGCACCGCGGCGGTGATGCGGGCGGCGATGTCGGTCATGATGCGCGCGGCGACCGCCGCGAGCAGCGCCGTCTTGTCGGCGAAGTGGCGGTAGGGGGCCATGCGCGACAACCCGGCCAGCTCGCCGACCGCGCGCAGCGTCACGCCTTCGAGCCCCTGCTCGCGCAGCAACGTCAGCGCGCTCTCTATCAGCCGGGACCTGGTGCCGTCGATCATGCCCTAACTCTCTCACGACCTTCGGTGTTGACAACGTCAGCATCGTTGTTGACACTGTCCACATACCCCGATGTTGACAGTGTCAGCAGGAGAGCCATGAAAATCACGGTGAACGGCGAGCCGCACGAGGTGGCCGCCGGACGCGACGACCCTGTGGTGGACGTCCTGCGCGACGGCCTGGGCCTGACCGGGACCAAGGCCGTCTGCCGTACGGGCGTGTGCGGGGCGTGCACGATCGCGGTCGACGGCACCCCGCAGGCCGCCTGCCTGCTGCCGGCCGCGGCGGTGGAGGGACGCGCCCTGACCACCGCGGAAGGACTCGACCATCCCGTCCAGCGGGCCTTCGCCGCCCACGACGGCCTGCAGTGCGGATACTGCACGCCCGGCTTCGTGGTGGAGGCGGCCGCCTTCGTGGACGCCTGGCGGGCCGCGCACGGCGACGTCGAGCCGCCCAGGGAGGAGATCGCCGCGGCCCTGGCCGGCCATCTGTGCCGGTGCGGCGCGTACGGGGGCATCTACGAGGCGGTCGCGGCGGCCTGCCGGGGCGAGCACGACGGCGGTGACGTCACGCCCGCCAGGGTCGAGGCCATGGAGAAGATCACCGGACGCGCCCGCTACACGACGGACGTCCGGCTGGACGGCATGCGCGAAGGGGTGATCATCCGCTCGGCGCGGGCCCACGCGCGGGTCACCTCGGTGGAGGTGGACGGCTCCCCCGTCGTGGACCTGCTGCCGGAGGACCGGATCGTCCGTTACGCCGGGCAGCCGATCGCCGCCGTCGCCGCCGCGACCCGCACGGAGGCCGAGGCGATCGCCGCGAACGCGCGGATCGGGTACGAGCCGCTGCCCGCCGCGCTCGATGACGACCCGGACGCCCCGCCGGTCTACGACGAGCGGAGCAGGAAGAACGCGCCCAGCTCCAGCGAGGGCGTACTGGTGCCCGGCGCATGGAACGGCAACCTGCGCGGGCCGTTCAGCGGGCTGAGCAAGCGGGCGGGCAAGGCGGCCGAGCTGATCGACGCGGCCCGGCGGCGCGGCGATCCGCTGCTGGTGACGGGCACGTTCAGCACCGCCGTGCAGGTGCACACGCCGCTGGAGCCGCACGCCTGCGTGGCCAGGTGGGACGAGCACGGCGACCTCCACCTGCACCTGTCCACCCAGACGGTGGCCATCGCCGCCGAGCAGGCCGCCAAGCGCTGGAAGCTCGACCCGAGCCGGGTGCACGTCGTCGCCGAGCACGTGGGCGGCGGGTTCGGCGCCAAGTCCGGCATCACCGTGGAGGCGATCGCGGCGGCCGAGCTGGCGCGGGCCTGCGGCGCGCCCGTACGCGTGGTGTTCAGCCGCGCGGAAGAGCTGACCGACGCGGGCGGCCGGCCCGGCAGCACCACGAACATCGCGCTCCTGGCCGATCGGGACGGGAAGCTCGCCGCGCTCGCCGTGGACGTGCGCGGCCGCGGCGGCGTCGCCATCGGAGGGATGTCCGCGGCGCTGGCCCGCTTCGTGTACGGCACCGCGCCCCGGCGGCTGCGCGACTACGACGTCGTCACCAACGAGCCGCCCGGCACGCCCTTCAGGGGACCCGGCGCCCCGCCGGTGCTGTGGGCGCTGGAGCAGGCCGTGGACGAGATGGCGCACCGCCTCGACGTGGACCCGATCGTGCTGCGCCGCCGCTGGGACGGCAACTCCAAGCGGCACGCGCTCTACGAGCGGGCGCTGCGGCTGCCCGTCTGGCGCGACCGGCCGCGCAGCGGGTCGCAGACCGGACGGTTCCGGCGCGGGGTCGGCGTGGCCATGGCGAACTGGATCTACGCGATCACCCCGGCGACCCAGGTCGAGCTGGAGGTCGTGGAGGACGTGGTCGTGGCCCGCACCGCCACCCAGGACATCGGGACCGGCGTGCGCAGCGTCATCGCCGGCGTCCTGCGGGAGGAGCTGGGCCTGCCCGCCGAGCGGATCCGCGTCGAGATCGGCACCTCCTCGGCGCCGCCCGGCCCGCCCTCGCTGGGCAGCCGCAGCACCACCTCGGTGGCCCCGGCCGCCCGGGACGCCGCCCGCCGCCTGCTCGCCCAGGGCATCAAGCCCGGCGCCAAGGTCGTCGGCAAGCGGGGGCGCGACCGGGGCGGCTACGTGACGCCGTTCCCGCTGAACGGCATGGCGGTCGGGCGCGGGTTCAGCGGCGCGGTGCACGTCACCGAGGTCGAGGTGGACACCAGGTTCGGCACGGTCAGGCCGCTCAGCGTCTGGGGCGGCATCACGGCCGGGCGCATCTATGCGGAAAAGCCCGCGCGCAACCAGTGCGAGGGCGGCATCATCCAGGGCATCGGGTACGCCCTGTACGAGGAACGCCTCACCGACCCCGTCACCGGCACCATCCTCACCTCGAATCTGGAGGACTACCGCATCCCCGTCATCGGCGACGTACCGGAGATCACCCTGTACTTCCACCAGGAGGGGTGGGACCACGTCAACGGGGGCGGCGTCGGGCTCGGCGAGGTCTCCACGGTCGGGGTGGCCGCCTCGGTGGCCAACGCCGTGTACAACGCGACGGGCTGGCGGCCCCGCGACCTCCCGATCCGCCCGGACCGCGTCCTTCAGGGCCTCTCCCGGTGACCTCTCCGCCCGCTCCCGGGCGAACGTTCCCCTCTCGAAGGCCGCCCCGGCCCCCTGTGCGCCGGCCGCCCTCGCCCCGCAGGACCTGTGCCAGGGGCGGCGGCTCCACGCTTCCGATCCGTTCCGCATCCCGAAGGGACCAGACGTTGACCGTCTCCACCGATCTCCTCCAGGCCGCCCGGCACGGCGTGCCGCGCGCGGGCGGCACCGACCTGATGAGCCGGCGCGTGGCCGGGCCGTTCGTGGACCTGGCCGGCCTGCGCGACGCACCCGCAATATCGGGCATCACCTGGCAGCCGGACGGCTCCGCCCGCATCGGCGCGCTGACCACCGTCGCCGAGGTGGCCCGCGATGAACGGCTGCGCGCGGCGTACCCGGCGCTGGCGCTGACCGCAAGCGGGCTGGCCACCCCGCAGATCCGAGCGGTGGCCACCGTCGGCGGCAACCTGCTGCAGCGCAACCGCTGCGCGTACTACCGCAACCCCGCCTTCACCTGCCACCAGGACGGCGGCGACTCCTGCCCCGCCCGCGCAGGACAGACCCTGTACGCCGCCGTCATCGACACCGGCCCCTGCCTGGCACCCCACCCGTCGTCCCTGGCGATGGCGCTGCTGGCGTACGACGCGGTCGTGGAGGTGCCCGGCAGGGACCCGTTTCCGATCGCCGGGTTGTACGGCGACGGCTCGGACCCCACCCGCGACCACCTGCTCGGCCCCGGCGAGCTGCTCACCTCCGTGCACCTGCCGCCCCCGGTGGCCGGGGAACGCGGCGCGTACCGCCGCGCCATCACGCGCGCCGAGGCCGAGTGGCCGCTGGTGGAGGCGGCCGCCCGCCTGGTCATGGACGGGTCGAAGGTGACGGCCGCCGCCGTGGCGGTCGGCGGCGTCGCCCGGGTGCCGCTGCGGCTCGGCGAGGTCGAGGACGCGGTGCTCGCCGGCCGGCCCTTCGAGACCGCCGCCGGGCTCGCCGCCGCCCGCTGCACCCCGACCGCCCGCAACGCCTACAAGGTCACCCTGCTCACCGCGACCATCCTGGAAGTCCTGGAACGCGCCGCATCCCCCGCCTGAAGCCGCCCCGCCGCCAGCTCGACGGGCCGGTTCCGAGATCCACCCACCGGGCCGCCCGCCGATCGCCCCGGCGAGGGACGGCCGGGAGGCGCCTCGCCCGCTCACCGGCGATCAGCGACGGAACGCCCGGCAGGACCAGGCGCCCGGAACGGGGGCGGGCGCCTGCGACAGCGGCGAGTCGGGGGCCGGGTCATCGGGGGTCAGATGCACTTGCCCTGGAGCCAGGCGCGGTACTCCTTCGTGTAGTTCGTCATCACGCTCTTCGGCGCCTGGGCCAGCACCTCCGTCCAGCGGGCGGTGTTGCCGGTCCAGGACGGCGGCGGTTCCTCCCAGCCGACGCTGTCGGTCCAGCGGGCCTGGGAGCCCTTGAGCAGTCCAGGGTGGCGCTTGGCGAGCTCGGACTGGATCCAGGAGTCGTTGGAGTAGACGAGGATGCGCATCGACGCCTGGCGCTCCTTGATCGGGTCGGAGACCTCCTTCCACGCCTGTGCCCCGTACGTCGGGTCGGACAGCACGGGCCGGGCCTCCGGCTTGATCTCCAGCAGCGCGATCATGCCCCGCGACTTCACGTGGTCCAGCCACTGCCGTAGCGTGTGCACCTTCTGTCCCTTGTAGGGCCCGCGCGTGATGCTGCGGTCGCGCAGGTTGTCGCTGCCGGCGGCCCACCACAGGTCGGTGATGTTCTTCCTGGTGCCGGTCAGGCCGTTGGTCGTGGTGTTGTGCCACATCACGGCCTTGGTGCCCTGCTTGGTGACCTGAACGTCCCCTTCGACCCCGTCGGCGCCCCACGCCTTCTGGTCGTCGATGCCGCGGGCGTGGTTGGGCTGGCGGATCTGGTCACGGTCCCAGGGGTTCGGCCCGGTGGGGTAGCCGCCGTGGCCGAAGACCTCGGGGCAGGCGACGGCGGCCGGGCGGGCGTGCGTCGCAGGTGCCGCGAGCGTCGTGCCGAGCGCGGCCAGCGTGGAGAGTAACGCCGCCTTTGTCATGATCGTCATGCCTGCTGGCTCCCTGACGTCGGGGATGATCGGCACGGGCAGGCTATGCGGCGCCCGCTGGACGATCAAGCACGTGACGAAGCGGCCCCGTTCGCGCCGCCGCCGGCGGGTCCTTCATCAACGCGGCCACCGTCGCCGGCGCGCCCCTTGGAGACGGCGTGCCTCTTGGAGACGGCGCGCCCCTTGGAGATATCGCGGCCGTCGTCTGCCGCCCCTTCGGCGACGCCGCCGTTGTCGATCAGGACGCCGTTCAGCAACGCGTTCAGGTAGCGGGAGGCGACGCCCGGGTCGCCGGGGTGCGGGGTGTGGTTGACGGCGTACGCGATCCCGCAGATCAGCACGAGCAGGTCGAGCGCGTCGATGCCGGGCCGCATGACGCCGTCGGAGACGGCGCGGGACAGCAGGTCGCGGAGCAGCCCGGCCAGCTCGTCGCGCAGCTCGCGGGTGCGTTCTGTGGTGGGCGCGGGGCCGAGCGCTTCGGCGGCGAACGCCTTGTCCTCGAGGTAGGCGGTGAGCCCGTGCTCCAGGATGTCGCGCAGGGCGGCGCGGACGTCGGGCGCTGCGGTGGCCCGCCTGACCTCGTCGATCAGCTCCTCGAACCGCTGCTCGGCGAGCGCGGCGAGCAGCGCCTCGGGGGTCGGGAAGTGCCGGTAGACGGTGCCCACGCCGACGTCGGCCTCCCGGGCGACGGCGTTGAGCTGCAGGGTGGCGCCCGCGTCGAGCATGGCTCTGGCCGTCTGGAGGATCTGCCGGCGGTTGCGGGCGGCGTCTTTCCTCAGCGGTGTGGCGGGCATGTGCCCCACCTTACAACCGGATACGCTATCCGCGTCATCCGCGTCATCCGCGTCGTCCATGTCATTCATGTCATCCACGACCCTCAGACGGGGTGGCCCGCAGGGCACGCAACAGCGTGTCGGTGAGGTCGTCGAGATAGGACGGGCCGGCCTCGGCGGCGCGTACGGCCAGCCGCCAGTAGACCGGTGCGGCGATCAGGTCGAGGGCGAGCTCGATGTCGGTGTCCTCGGGCAGCTCGCCGCGCGCGATCGCGCGCCGGAAGATCTCGGCCGTGCGCTCCCGCTTCGGCTCCCCCACCAGCAGCCCGACGACCTCGCCCAGCTCGGGGTTGCGGGCCATCTCGGCCACGAGGTCGGGCAGGATGCTCGCGAAGCGCGGGTGGGTGAGCCACCGGGCCACGGCCTCCAGGGACGCGCGCAGGTCGCCGCGGAGTGTGCCGGTGTCGGAGACCTTGATCATGGCGATGCTGTAGTCGCGGATCACCGCCATCGCCATCTCCTGCTTGGACTTCCAGCGGCGATACAGCGCGCTCTTGCCGACCCCGGCCCGTTTGGCGACGCCCTCCATCGACAGCCTGGCGTAGCCGTGCTCGGCCAGCTCGTCCAGCACGGCCTCGGTGATGGCCTCGGTGACCTGGGGCTGCAGCACGGCTGCGCCGGTGGGAGTGCGGCGGCTCATGGCTCCGCAGTTTACCGATTGGACGATACGGGACCGTTCCGTCTATATTCACCGACGGGACGGTACCGTATCGTCCTGACGCTGAGAGGATCAGAAATGAACGCTGCCGAGCTGGTCGAGCGCGGCATCGAGCTGCTGCTGGCCAAGGACATGTCGGGTTTCGCGGACCTGTGGGCGGAAGACGGCGCGATCGAGTTCCCGTTCGCGCCTCCGGGATACCCGCGCAAGCTGGAGGGGCGCGAGGCCATCAGGGAGTACCTGCGCGACTATCCCCAGATCTACGACGTGCGGGAGGTCGCCCGTAAGGTGATCCACCGGACCGAGAACCCGGAGGTGGTGGTCGTGGAGCTGGAGCTGGCCGGGATCGTGCCGCGCAGCGGGGAGCCGTACCGGATGGAGTACGTCGCGATCATCACCGTGCGGGACGGCGAGATCCGCCACTACCGCGACTACTGGAACCCGCTGCAGGCCGCCAGGTCGCTGGGCGGGCCGGAGGCGTTCAGCGGGGGTGCGGCATGAGCGAGGTCCTGGTGATCGGCGCGACCGGCACGACCGGCTCGCGGCTGACGTCCTTCCTGCGCGAGCGCGGCGTGCCGGTGCGGCCCGCGGCCCGCAAGGCCGACCGGCCGGGGTTCGTGCGCTTCGACTGGACGGAGCCGGAGACCCACGCGCCCGCGCTGTCCGGTGCGCGCGCCGTCTACATCCTGCCGCCCCCGGCGGTTCCCGAGCCGGCCCCGCTGGTGGAGCCGTTCCTGCACGAGGCGGTACGCCAGGGCGTGCGGCGCGCGGTGCTGCTCGGCACGTCGGCGCGCCCCGAGCGCACGCCCGGGGCGGCCGCGCTGTACGAGCTGGTCCGGACGATGCTGCCGGAGTGGGCGGTGCTGCGGCCCTCGTGGTTCATGCAGAACTTCGCCGGCCGGGCCATCGCGCTGCGCCGCCGCGACGGCGAGCTGATCTCCGCGACCGGCGCGGGCCGGGCGGCGTTCGTGGACGCGGGCGACATCGCGGCCGTGGCCGGGCACGCGCTGACCGACCCCGAGCCGCACAACACCGAGCACGTGATCACCGGCCCCGAGGCGCTGAGCTACGACGACGTGGCCGCGCTGCTCACCGAGCTGGGCGCGGGCCCGCTGCGCCACCGCCCGGTCGGCCAGGACGAGCTCGCCGCACACTTCGCCGCCGCCGGCATGCCGCGCGCGTACGCGGAGCTGCTGGCCGCGCTGGACACCGACATCAGCACCGGCTCCGAGGACCGGGTCACCGACACGGTGGAGCGCGTCACCGGCCGCCCGCCGCGCTCCTTCCGCGACTTCGCCGCCGCCGAGCTGCGCTGATCGCGGGGGCCGAGAACACACCGAACCGGGCAAGGAGGTATATTCCGCTAAACCTACTAATTTGGTAAGCAATGGTGGAGTTTACGTTGAACAGGAAGTTCGCCGGCGTCGCGGTCGCACTGGCCCTCGCACTCGCCGCGTGCGGCTCCGGCCCGGAGGACGCGTCGCCCAGCGGCGCCCCGGCCGCGCCGGCCACGATCGAGATCGGTTCGCTCTACGAGCCGCAGAACCTCGACAATACCGCCGGCGGCGGCCAGGGGATCACCGAGGCGTTCAACGGCAACGTGTACGAGGGCCTGTTCCGGCTGACCGACGAGGGCAAGGTGGAGCCGCTGCTGGCCGAGAGCCACACGGTCTCCGACGACGGCCTGACCTACACGTTCACGCTGCGCAAGGGCGTGACGTTCCACTCGGGCAAGGCGCTGACCGCCGATGACGTCAAGCGCAGCATCGAGCGGGTGACGGCGAAGGACTCCCAGTCGGCCCGCAAGAGCAACCTCGAGGTCATCAAGTCGGTCGAGGCGCCCGACGACGGCACGGTCGTGGTGAAGCTGAAGCACCGCTCGATCTCGCTGATCTACAACCTCAGCTACGTCTGGGTGGTCAACGCCGACGCCAAGGACCTGGCGACGAGCGCGGACGGCACGGGACCGTACAAGCTGGGGTCGTGGAAGCGCGGCTCGACGCTCAGCCTGGAGCCGTTCCCCGGCTACTGGGGCCCCAAGCCGGCCAACGGTGGCGTGGTGTTCCACTACTTCACCGACGCATCGGCGCTGAACAACGCGCTGCTGACCGGCGCCGTGGACATCGTGACCAGCGAGCAGAGCCCGGACGCGCTCGCGCAGTTCGACAACAACCCCGACTACAAGGTCAGCGAGGGCAAGTCGACGACGAAGCTGCTGCTCGCGTTCAACGACCGCAAGGCGCCGTTCGACAAGCCGCAGGTGCGCAAGGCGGTCGCGGCGGCCATCGACGACGCCAAGCTGCTGGAGTCGGTGTGGGCCGGGCACGGCACGCTGATCGGCTCGATGGTGCCGCCCACCGACCCGTGGTACGAGGACCTCACCTCGCTCGACACCTACGACCCCGAGGCCGCCAAGCGCGAGCTGGCCGCCGCCGGGTACGCCAAGGGCTTCCGCTTCACGCTGGACACCCCCAACTACGACCCCCACCCGACGGCCGCCACGTTCATCAAGAGCGAGCTGGCCAAGGTCGGGATCACCGTGGACATCAACGTGATCACCGCCGACGAGTGGTACACGAAGGTGTACAAGAACCACGACTTCGCCGCCACCCTGCAGGAGCACGTCAACGACCGTGACGTGGTCTGGTACGGCAACCCCGACTTCTACTGGGGTTACGACGACCCGCAGGTCTCCCAGTGGATCGAGGAGGCCGAGCAGGCGCGTACCGAGGCCGAGCAGACCGAGCTGCTGAAGAAGGCCAACAGGAAGATCGCCGAGGACGCCGCGAGCGACTGGCTCTACCTGTACCCGCAGATCGTGGTGGCCTCGTCCGACCTGTCGGGCTACCCGGTCAACGGCCTGAACTCGCAGTTCTACGCCTACGGGATCAAGAAGGGCTGATGGGGCGCTACCTGCTGCGCCGTACCGCGTTCCTGCTGGCCTCCTTGCTGCTCGCGGCGTCGCTGCTGTTCGTGCTGCTGCGGTTGCTGCCGGGCGATCCGGCCAACGCGCTGCTGCCGATGGGCGCGACGCCCGAGCAGATCGCGGCGGCGCGCCACGAGGTCGGCTCGGACCTGCCGCTGCCGCGGCAGTACGCGGCCTGGCTGGGCGACCTGGTCAGGCTCGACCTCGGCACCTCCTACATCAGCAAGCTGCCGGTCGGCGAGGAGATCGCCGGCCGGCTGGCGGTCACCGTGCCGCTGACGCTGCTCGCGTTCGCGCTGGCGGTGCTGGTGGCGCTGCCGGTCGGGTTCCTGGCCGCGTACCGAGCGCACCGCTGGTACGGCGCGCTGCTCAGCGGCCTGTCCCAGCTCGGCATCGCGGTGCCGGTGTTCTGGATCGGGATGCTGCTTGTGACGGTGTTCGCGCTGAAACTGCGGCTGCTGCCGGCGGGCGGCTTCCCCCGGCAGGACTGGGCCGAGCCGGGGCGCGCGCTGACCTCGCTGGCGCTGCCGGTCGTGACGATCGCGCTGGTGATGTCGGCGTCTTTGATCCGGTACGTCCGCTCGGCCACGCTCGACGTGCTGACCGCCGACTATCTGCGCACGGCGCGGGCCATGGGCGAGTCGTTCGCCGGGGCGATGTGGCGGCACGGCCTGCGCAACGCCTCGGTGCCGGTCATCTCGATCCTCGGCATCGAGCTCGCGACCACGTTCCTCGGCGCGGTGGTGGTGGAGAGCGTGTTCGCGCTGCCCGGCCTCGGCACCATGCTGGTCAAGGGCATCGCCGAGCACGACTATCCGGTGATCCAGGGCGTGCTCGCGGTCAGCACGCTCGCGGTGCTGGTGATCGGGTTCGCCGCCGACGTGGTGCAGCGGCTGGTGGACCCGCGGCTGCGGACCAGGCTGGGGCGCTCATGAAGTCGTTCGTGACGGGCTGCGTGCTGGTCGGTTTCGTGGTGCTCGTGGCGGCGGTGTCGCTGGTCTGGCTGCCGTACGATCCGGCCGACACCTCGGGCGGGCGGCTGGCGCCGCCGGGCGGCGCGCACCTGCTGGGCACCGACAAGCTGGGCCGCGACCTGCTCACCCAGCTCATGATCGGCGCCCGCATCGCGCTCGCGGCCGGTGCCGGGTCGGTGCTGCTCGGCGGGTTGCTCGGGGTGGCGGCGGGCCTCGCGGCCGGGTTCGCCACCCGCTGGCTCGACGACGCGCTGGCCGCGGTGCTCGACGCGCTCATCGCCTTCCCGACGCTGCTGCTCGCCATGCTGGTGGTGGCGGTGCGGGAGGCGTCGCTGGGCTCGGCGATCCTCGCCATCGGGCTCGCCATGTCGGCGGTGGTGGCCAGGCTGACGCGGGTGCTGGTCAAGCGGGTGCTGGCGCAGGACTACATCGCCGCGGCCCGCACCTCGGGCGGCTCGTGGCCGCGGATCATCGCCGAGCACGTGCTGCCGAACATCTGGCCGACGCTCATGGTCAACCTCGCCCTCCAGCTCGGCCTCGCGGTGCTGGCCGAGGCGTCGCTGTCGTACCTGGGGCTCGGCCCGCCGCCGCCGAACGCCTCGTGGGGCCGGCTGCTGCAGGAGGCGCAGGCCACGGTGCTCACCGCCCCGGTCGGCGCGATCGCGCCGGGCCTGCTGCTGGTCGTGCTGGTCATCGGGACGAACCTGGTGGCCGACGGGCTGCGCGGCCTCGGCGGAGGGAGGTCCCGGTGAGCGAGCTGCTGTCGGTGGAGAACCTGTCGGTACGCCGCGACGACGGCCACGAGCTGATCCACGGCCTGTCGTTCGCTCTCGGGCCCGGCGAGCGGCTCGGCCTGATCGGCGAGTCCGGCTCCGGCAAGTCGCTGACCGCGCTCGCCGTGCTCGGCCTGCTGCCGCCCGGCCTGACCGCGCACGGCAGCGTGCTGCTGTCGGGCACGCAGGTCGTCGGCGCGCCGGGCAGGCGGCTCGACCGGCTGCGCGGCCGGGCCGCCTCGGTCGTCTTCCAGGAGCCGCTGACCGCGCTGGACCCGCTGATGCGCATCGGCAGGCAGGTCGCCGGGCCGATCAGGCGGCGGCGCGGGCTGCGCGGCGCGGCACTGCGCTCGGCGGTGCTGGCCGCGCTCGACGAGGTCTCGCTGCCGGAACGCGTCGCGCGGGCGTACCCGCACGAGATCTCCGGCGGGCAGCGGCAGCGGGCGGCGATCGCGATGGCGCTGGCCTGCGAGCCCGCGCTGCTGATCGCCGACGAGCCGACCACGGCGCTGGACGTCACCGTGCAGGCCGAGGTGCTGGCGCTGCTCGACCGGCTGATCGCGGCCAGGGACATGGCGCTGCTGTTCATCGGGCACGACCTGGCGGTGGTCGCGGGCGTGGCGGACCGGCTGATCGTGCTGAAGGAGGGCTCCGCGGTGGAGTCGGGAAGGACGCGGGACATTGTGCGCGAGCCACGCCACCCCTACACGCGGTCTCTGGTGGACAGCGCCAGGGAGCTGGAGGCCGAGCTGGATCGGATGGCGCCATGACGATCATGGAGGCGCGCGAGGTCGGCTTCGCCTACCGGGGCGGGGCCGAGGTGCTGTCCGGCGTGTCGGTCGAGGTGACGCGCGGCCGTAACCTGGCCATCGTCGGCGAGTCGGGCGCGGGCAAGACGACGCTGCTGCGGCTGCTGCTCGGGCTGGCCAGGCCGACGTCGGGGCAGGTGCTGTTCGACGGCAGGCCGGTGACGTCCGCGCGGGACCGGGAGTTCCGGCGGGCGGTGCAGCCGGTGTTCCAGGACCCGTACTCGTCGCTCGACCCGCGCCAGCGGATCCACAGGATCGTCTCCGAGCCGCTGCGGGCGCTGCGCGCCTGCCCGCGCGACGAGATCGGTGACCGGGTGGCCGAGGCACTGCGCTCGGTGGGCCTGCCCGCCGACGCGGCCGAGCGCTACCCGCATGAGTTCTCCGGCGGGCAGCGGCAGCGCATCGCGATCGCCAGGGCCATCGTGTGCGAGCCGCGGGTGCTGCTGGCCGACGAGCCGGTCAGCGCGCTGGACGTCTCGACCCGGGTGCGGGTGGTCGAGCTGCTGAAGGAGCTCAGCGCCGCGCGCGACCTGACCGTGGTGATGGTCTCGCACGACCTCGCGGTGGTGGCCGCGCTGTGCCAGGAGATCGCGGTCATCGAGCGGGGCAGGATCGCCGAGCGCGGGGCCGCCGCCGACGTGCTGGGCGCGCCGTCGCACCCGTACACGCGGCGGCTGGTGGAGAGCGTCCCCCGGCTCAGCCGGTACTAGTCGCCGTCGGTGTCGGACGCGGGCGGCAGGCGCAGCGCGATGACCGCGATGTCGTCGAGCCCGGTCGTCGGCAGGCTGCTCAGCACCTGGTCGCAGAAGCGCTCCAGAGAGCAGCGGGCGAGCGAGCAGGCCAGGCGGCGCAGCCGTTCGAGGCCGTCGTCGATGTTCTCGCCGGGCCGCTCGATGAGCCCGTCGGTGTAGAACAGCACCGTGGAGCCGGACGGAAGCGGCTCGATGCTGGAGCGGCAGCCGTCCTCGTTCGGGAAGCCGAGCAGCGGGTTGACGCAGCTCTCCAGGAAGCGGCCCACGCCGTCCGCGGTGACCAGCAGCGGCGGCGGGTGTCCCGCGACCGCGTAGTTCAGCCGGTAGCGGCCGCCGTACTCCTCGATCCTGGCCAGCACGCACGTCGCGGTGACGTCCGACGACAGCGAGCCCATCGCGATGTTGAGCCTGTTGAGGATCTCGCCCGGCGGCTCGCACCGGTCCATGGCGAGGGCCCGCAGCATGTTGCGGATCTGGCTCATCGCGACGGCCGCGCCGAGGTCGTGGCCCGCGACGTCGCCGATGGCCATGACGGGGACGCCGTCGGGCAGGATGAACGAGTCGTACCAGTCGCCGCCCACCTCGGCCGCCGACGGGCTGGCCCGGTAGCGGGCCTCGATGCGCAGGTCCGCAAGCTTGGGCGGCTCGGCGAGCAGGCTGTGCTGCAGGGCCAGCGCGATCTGCTGCGTGCGCTGAAAGCGCATGGCGCCGCTCAGCGCGTCGTGCGCGTGGTCGAACATGCGGCTCAGCAGGGCGACGTCGGCCCTGCTGATCGGCGGGCGATCGCCGCAGGTCATCAACGTCACGACGACGGGCACCGCGCCGTCCACCACGACGGGCAGCACGACGATGCTGTTCGCCTTGTTCGCCACCATCCACTGCTGCGACCACGACGGCGCCACGCCCGCCGGCGGGCAGCCGGGCGGGAACCGCTTCGACATCGGGCGGCGCCGCCGCGCGGCCAGCACGACCCAGTTGTCGGGCGGCAGCCGCTCCTCGCCGTACGAAGGCAGGCGGGGCAGGCCGGGCCGCGCGGCCGTGGCGACCCGCTCGACCACGAACGGCGCCCCGCTGCGCTGCTCGCCGGTGAGGTCGGTGACGAGGTGGACGCCGCAGCCGTCGGCCAGCTCCGGCACGATGACGTTGGCGACCGCGCCGAGCATCTCCTCCAGGTTGGTCCGCTCGGCCGTGGCGGCGGCGGCGCGGTCGAGCAGCTGCTGGCTGCGCTGTTCCTGCCACTGCTGCTCGATGTCGGTGCAGGTGCCGACCCACTCCACCAGCTCGCCGTGCTCCTTGATCGGCACGCCCTTGACCGCGTAGTGCCGGTAGGTGCCGTCGACGGTGCGCAGCCGGTAGGCGTACTCCCAGACCTCCATCCTGCCGACGGCCTCCGCCCACGAGGCCATCGTCGCCTCCCGGTCGTCGGGGTGCACCATCGTCAGCCAGCCCCGCCCCTTGTACTCCTCCCACGGCTGGCCGGTCACCCGCTCCCAGCTCGGGCTGCGCTCGATCACCTCGCCCGTGGGCCCGGCCACCCAGAAGATCTCGGCGCTGACCCGCATGAGGCTCTGGTAGCGGCGCAGGATGTGGCTGCGCTCCTCGGCCAGCGCCTCCACCTGCCGGGCGGCCGTGATCTGGTCGGTGACCTCCACCGCGACGACCAGCACGCCGTACTCGCCGCCGCCGAACGACACCCGCGACAGGCTGGAGGTGAAGTACCGGTCCGGCTCCGCGGTGCTGGCCGGGGCGGCGGTGAGCACGACGGGCTCGCCGGTGGCGTACACCTGGTCGAACAGCTCGCGGTAGCGCACGCGGTGCCCGTCGGCGAACGACGCGTGCAGCGGCGACCCGATCGGGCGGTCGCCGAGCTGCTCGCGGTAGGCCTTGTTGGTGTAGAGGAGCCGGTGATCGGCCCCGCGCGTCACCGCCACACTGACCGGTGCAGGATCCAGCACCTCGAACGGCAGCCCGCTGATAGCACGATCACTCTCATCCCCCATCGTGACCTCCCCCGATGGTCACATCTCCCCTCATGCCTACCCCTGTCCGGCCCGCGCGGAACGCCGGGTTCCGCCGTACCTTGCCGGGTCCGTCACAGGGCGCTGAACGTCTCCTCCGCGCGGTCGCGCCTGGTGACCATGTCCCAGGCGGTGCCGGCGATGGCGTCCGGGTCGAGTGTCTTGGCACCCAGCGCGGCGAGGCGGGCCGGGTCGGCGGCGATGTACCGGTGGATGTCGCCGCCCTCGATCAGCCCGCCGATCGTCAGGCTGCCGGCGTAGACGCCCTGCCCGGCCAGGGCGGCGTGGAGGGTCAGCGCGTACGTGCGCAGCGCCGCCGCGGCGGGTGCGAGCGCGCCGAGCGGCGGCATCGGCAGGACGGCGCCGAGCCCGCTGGCGAACAGCAGCCCGCCCTCGCCCCTGTCCACCATGCCGGGCAGGACGTGGCCCACGACGTCGACGGCCGCGTACACCACGCCCATCGCCTTCCTGACGTCGCCGGAGGTGGTCTGGGTGATCGGCTCGGGCATCGCGGTCACGTCGGCGGCGCCGGGGCCGTAGTAGAGCAGTCCGACCGGGCCGAAGCGGACGGTGATCTCGTCGAGGGCGGCGAGCACGCGCTCGCGGTCGTGGACGTCGGCGGCGAACCCGGCCGCTTCGACGCCCGCGGCGGCCAGCTCGGCGACGTAGCCGGGGTGGCGCTCGGGCGAGCGGGAGATCAGGGCGACGGCGTAGCCCTCGGCGCCGAAGCGGCGGGCCATGGACATGCCGAGTCCAGGGCCTGCTCCGACGATGACGGCGGTCTTGCGTGGGGGCATGGCGAATCCTCCCGAGGCAAAGTTGAGGGTTATCTCAAGTTCTTGCCCGCGACCGTACCACAAACTTGAGGGTCTCCTCAGATTCGTATGATGAGGAGCATGGCAGCCGGACCCAAGCCGCTGCGGTCGGATGCCGCGCGCAACCGCGACAAGCTCCTCCTCGCGGCCACCGAGATCTTCGCCGACCGCGGCCTCGACGCCCCGCTCGAACACATCGCCCGCCGCGCCGGGGTCAGCATCGGCACCCTCTACAACCACTTCCCCACCCGCGAGGCGCTGCTCGCGGCGGTCCTGCCCGGCCGGCTGGCCGCGCTCGAACGGATCACCGAGGCCGCGCTCGCCGACCCCGACCCGTGGGACGGGTTCGTGACGTTCCTCGAGGGGCTCTTCACGCTGCAGTCGCAGGACCACGGACTCAACGACGCGCTGACCCGGGGGTTCACGCTCGCCACCGACGTGCTCGACGTCTGCAAGCAGGGCTTCCTCGACGCGGAGCGGATCGTCGCGCGGGCCAAGGAGGCGGGCAGGCTGCGCGCCGACTTCGGCATGCCCGACCTGGTCACCCTGATCTGGGCGATGTCGCAGGTCATCCGCGAGTCGATGGACACCGCGCCGGACACCTGGCGGCGCTGCCTGTCGTTCTTCCTCGACGGCCTGCGGGCCGAAGCCGCCCATCCCCTGCTGCCCGGCGCGCCCACCCTGACGGACAACCGTCCGTAGAACGATCGCTTGGCAACGCCTGCATCACTTCACCCGTACCCTTGACCCTGTAAGCGCGGTTGAGACGGCACCGCTATGCTCTCCTCGGCCGCCGCTGTGCGGACATCCGGCCGCGAAGGTCTAGAGTCGGGTCCTGCGGGACCCCGACGCAGGGAGGCGTATCCATGGCACGTGCTGACACCGGCCCCGACTTCATCGAGGCGCTCGCACGCGGCCTCGACGTCATCAAGGTCTTCCAGCCGGGCCGGCCGGTCATGTCGCTCACGGAAGTGGCCACCGCCGCCGGGCTCGCACGGCCCACCGCCCGCCGCATCCTGCTCACCCTCCAGGAGCTGGGCTACGCCCGCAGCGAGCCGCGCGGCTACGCGCTGACGCCGCGCGTGCTGGAGCTCGGCGTGTCGTACGTGCGGTCGATGGGGCTGTGGGAGGTGGCGCGGCCGCACATGGAGCGGCTGGTGGAGCGGACGCACGAGTCGTCGTCCATCGCCCAGCTCGACGGGTCCGACATCGTGTACGTCGCCCGCGTCTCCGTCCCCAAGATCGTCACACTGTCGGTGCAGATCGGCACCCGGTTCCCCGCCTTGCAGACGTCGCTCGGCAAGGTGCTGCTCGCCGCGCTGCCGCCCGAGGAGGTCGATCGCGTGCTGGCCGAGCCCAGCCGCTCCGGGGTCGAGCCGCGCTGGCGTCCCGGCGTGGCCGAGCGCGAGGCGGCGCTGCGCGAGGTCAGGGCCAGGGGGTGGGCGCTGACGGACGAGGAGCTGGCGCTCGGCATCCGCAGCGTGGCCGCGCCGCTGCGCGACGGGCTCGGCAACGTGATCGCCGCCATCAACGTCAACGTCAACGCCGCCGAGACCTCGGTCGAACGGCTGGTCGAGGAGTACCTTCCGCTGCTGCTCAAGACGGCCGGCGCGATCAGCGCCGACTGGGCCGCCTACGACACCGTCCCCCACGCCACCCTCACCCCCTGACACCTGCGGGAGCGTCCCCGGCGGGTCAGGGCGGGGTGAGCACGAGGCGGCCGGGGGCGATGCCGGTGCCCTGGCGCTCCCAGGCGGAGGCGACGTCCTCCAGGGGGACCGCCTCGTGGTCCACGTGCAGCCGGCCCGAGACCGCGAGCCCGGCCACCGTCGCCATGACCTCGGCCCGCTGCGCGCGGGTCAGCTCGGTGTTGGTGTAGCCGAGCACGCGCAGGGAGCGGCTGCGCAGGGTGGAGGAGTCGAACGGCGCGGTCTCACCGGCGGAGGCGCCGAGGTTGACCAACCGGCCGTGCGGCCGCAGCACGCGGGCCGCCGCGGCGGCGGGGGCGCCGAAGAGCGGGTCGAGCACCAGGTCGAGCGGCCCGTCGCAGGCGCCGGCCAGGCGCTCGGCCAGCTCGGCCACGTCCTCGGTGTCCAGCCGGACGACGGCGTCCGCACCGGCCCGCGCGGCGCGCTCGCACCCGGCGGACGAGCGGGTCGCGGCGACGACCCGGCGCGCCCCGGCGACACGGGCGAGCTGCACGGCCGCCTGCCCGACGACGCCGCCCGCGCCCAGCACCAGCACCTGCTCGCCAGGAGCCAGCTCGCCGCGCCAGATGAGCGCCTGGTGCGCGGCCACCGCCGACAGTCCGAGCGCGGCGACGGCGACGGGATCGGCGCCGGTGGGCAGCTCGACGAGATCGCCGGCGGGCACGCACGCCAGCTCCGCCATGCTGCCGTCGCCCGGCGCCATCCCGGCCGAGGTGGGGAACCACACCAGCCGCCCGTCCACCGTCCCGACGCCCTGCACGCCCGGCACGTACGGCGTGGCGGGCACCCCGAAGTAGGAGGCGCCGCCGGCGCACAGCAGGTCGAGCGGCGTGATCGGGGCGGCGAGCACGCGCACCAGCCGTTCGGACTCCCCCGGCTCGGGGGCGGGCCGGTCGGCCGGGCGCGGCGGGCGGCCGCACGTGTCGATCTGCGCGGCCCGCATCACGTGGCGATGTCCGGATACGGCAGCCTGTGGTGCGACAGCCGGCGGGCGTACTCGTGCTGGAAGCCCAGCGGCTCGGGATAGTCGCGCTCGAACATCGCGATGAACAGCGTCAGCGTGAGGAACGGATGGGCGCCCAGCTCGAACAGCCTGCCGTAGTCGTGGGTGGCCAGCGCCTCGCGTTCGACGTCGTCGAAGCGCAGCCAGGTGGACGCCTCGCCGGAGTGGCAGTTGAGCAGGCGGTTGGAGTACTCGGCCTCCCACCACTCGACGGTCGCGCGCGGCTGCTCGCGGTAGCGCTCGACCAGCTCGGGATCGCGGTCGACGGTGAAGAGGAACTTGTTCAGCAGGTACTTGCTCATGCGCGCCCGCCTCCCTTGGGGTACCAGGTGAAGTACGCCTCCATGGTGTGGAACAGGTCGTAGGTGTCCACGTAGTCGGCCTTGGCGCCCTCGCCGGCGACGCCCATCATCAGCATGAAGTCCATGAAGCCGTGGGTGGCGTTGCCGGGGTTCCACAGGCTGTCGAGGGTGACCTCCGACAGGCAGCCCTCGATGTCGCCGGTGGAGATCCACTCGACGGCCTTGCGGTCGAACTCGGGGTCGGGGCCGTGCGGCCCGAACTGGCGGGGGCCGCCCAGCTCCAGCGACAGGTGCCCGGTGCCGATGACCGCCACCCGCTGGTCGCCGGGCCACGACTCGACCAGCTCGCGGATGGCCCGGCCGAGCTGGATGAAGCGTTTCGGCTGCGGCAGCGGCGGGGCGAAGATGTTGGTGTAGACGGGCACGATCGGCAGGTCGTTCTGCGGGCGCAGGGTGATGATCGGGCATGTGATGGAGTGGTCGATCCGCAGCTCGTTGGAGAAGGCGAGGTCGAAGCCCATGTCGATGCCGCCGCGCAGGATGTGGGCCGACAGGTCCTCCTGGCCGGTGAAGAACATGCGGGGCAGGCCGAACTCGCGTTCCTCGTTGTACCAGTTGGCGTCGTAGAAGGGCGCCTTGCCGACGAGGAACTGCGGCATGTTGTCGAGCCAGAACTGGTGGAAGTGGTCGGAGCCGACCATGACGAGGACGTCGGGGTTCGCCCTGGTCAGGGTCTCGCGGAAGGCCTCGACCTTGCGGACCCACTCGTCGGCGAACGGCGGCCGGTCCTCCCCGGTGGAGGTGGAGGCGCGGTAATAGAACGGGTGGTGCGTGGATGCGATGACCGCGACGAGTTCAGCCATGCAAACCTCCGTAGGGCTGGGGATCGATCGGCCGGTTGTTGAGGTCCACCGACAGGAAGATGTCGTTGGCGACGGGGTTGCGCAGCTCCTCCGCGAGCTGCCCGATGAGCCCCGCGGTCCTGGCCAGCAGGGCGAACGCGCGCAGCAGCTCCAGCGGCAGGCCGAGGTCGGCGAGCGCGGCCCCGCACACCCCGGCGCCGTTGAGCGGCAGCGTGCGGCCGAGCACCTGGGGGTGCACGCGGCCGATCGCGGCGAACAGCGACAGGTGGGGGCCGTAGAGTCCTTCCTCGGCGGCGATCTCGAACAGCCGGGGTGTGCGCGGGTCGCCTTCCTTATGCACGTGGTGGCCGAGCCCGGGGATGAGCTTGCGCTGTTCGCGGAACGTGCGCACGGTGCGCAGGGCGAGCTCGTCCCAGCCGGCGTCGTCGGCGGGCAGCGGGTCGCCGTGCTCGCGCAGCACGTCGTCGAGGAAGCGCCCGCAGTCCTCGGTGACGCCGAGGAAGCGCGAGCCGCCGCCGAGCAGGCCCGCCGCCAGCGCTCCCTGGACGGAGTCGGGCGCCGACAGGTACGTCAGCCGCGTCACGATCGCGGTCGGCGTGAACCCGTGGTCGGCCAGCGCGGCCAGCACGGCCTCGAAGACGCGCACCTCGCCGGGTGACGGGCGGCGCTGGGTGGCCAGCCAGAAGGCCAGCTCGCCGAAGCCCACCTCGCCCATGACGTCGTTCGCGAGGTCCTGCCCGAGCAGCGTGATCTTCTCCAGGGACGACGCTCCGAGCGCCGTGGGGTACTCGCGCCCGCTCATGCCCGCTCCCCCTCCTCGTCCGCCTCGTCGCTGGTGGCCAGCCATGTGCGCAGCTCCGCGCCGTGCTCGTCCAGCTCCGGTGGCGGCAACGTGTAGCTGACGGGCGTCTCCGAGAACCGGATGGGATGCCGCGTGGTCGGCACCGCGCGCTCGCCCTCGCCGGCCTCCACGATCGGGTCGAGGCCGAACCGCTCGGCCATGGCGAAGCCGCCGTCGATGGTCTGGATCGGCCCGCTCGGCACGCCGGCCTCGACCAGCAGCTCGAACCACTCGACGGCGCCGCGGGTGCGCAGCCGCTCGACGAGGATCGGGCGCAGCACGTCGCGGTTGGCGGTGCGGTCGGCGTTGCGGGCGAAGCGCGGGTCGTCGGCGATCTCGGGGATGCCGAGCACCTCGCACAGCTTGCGGAACTGGCCGTCGTTGGCGGCGGTGACGATGAGGTCGTCGTCGGCGGTGGGCAGCGGCTCGTACGGGAACACGCTGGGGTGCGCGTTGCCCATGCGGTACGGGATGACCCCGCCCGCCACGTACGCGGAGCTGTGGTTGACCAGCCCGGTCAGCGCCGAGGACAGCAGGTTGATCTCGACGTGCTGCCCGCGCCCCGTGGCGTCGCGGTGCCGCAGCGCGGCGAGGATGCCGATGACGGCGTGGTTGCCGGCCATCACGTCGAAGACGGAGATGCCGGCCCGGTACGGCGGCCCGTCGGGGTCGCCGGTGAGGCTCATGAGCCCGGAGATGGCCTGCACCATGAGGTCGTAGCCGGGTACGCGGGCGCCCTTGCCGGAGCCGAACCCGCTGATGGAGGCGTAGACGATGCCGGGGTTGGCGGCCTTGACGGCGTCGTAGTCGAGCCCGTACTTGGCCAGGCCGCCGGGGCGGAAGTTCTCGATGAGCACGTCGGCGCGCCTGGCCAGTTCCCTGGCCGCGGCGGCGTCCCCCTCGTCGCGCAGGTCGAGCGCGATCGAGCGCTTGCCCCGGTTGACGCCGAGGTAATAGGTGGACACCTCGCCGCGCGTGGGCGGCATCCAGCCGCGGGTGTCGTCGCCGTTCGGGCTCTCGACCTTGATGACGTCGGCGCCCAGGTCCGCGAGGAGCATCGTGGCGTACGGACCCGCCAGGATCCGGGAGAAGTCGGCCACCAGGACGCCGGACAGCGGCCCGCCCCCCGCCGGTCCGTGCTCTGCGGCGTCTCGTGTCATCCGGCCTTCCCTTCGTTCTCTCAAACGTTCGTTCAGCGGACACATGTCCGTAAACGGATTCTGGCACACCACCCCGCGCTCAGGCCACAGCGCAGAGGACACCCTTGACAGCACGTGATGCGCTCGTAGAGTTACCGGCACAGACATGACCGTTGTGCGGACATGTGTTCGCGCAGGCGGCCTGCCGTGCTTCCGCCTTCCGTGCCGTGAGGAGTTCCGACGATGAGAGAGTTCGAGGCCGGGCGGCCGCTGGTGCTGCGCAACGGCACCGTGCTGCCGATGGACGGCAGTCGGGTGCTGACCGAGACGGACGTGCTGGTCACCGGCGACACGATCGCCGCCGTCGGCCCCCGGCTCGAGGTGCCCGAGGGCACGGCCGAGATCGACGCATCGGGCGGCATCGTCATGCCCGGCATGATCGACACCCACCGGCACATGTGGCAGACCGCGATGCGCGGCTACGGCGCCGACTGGACGCTCACCCAGTACTTCGTCTGGTACTACCTGGAGTACGGCAAGCTGTTCCGCCCCGAGGACGTGCACGCGGGCAACACCCTGGCCGCCATCGAGGCGCTGGACGCCGGCGTCACCACCGTCGTCGACTGGTCACACGGCCTGCGCACGCCCGACCACGCCGACGCCGCCGTGGACGCGCTGCAGGCGGTGCCCGGCCGGTACGTGCTCGCGTACGGCAACATCCAGGCACCGCCCGCCGAGTGGACCACCGCGCCCGAGTTCCGCGACTTCGTGCGCCGCCGCATCACCGGCGACGACATGCTCGGCTTCCAGATCGCTTTCGACGTGACGGGCGACCCGTCGTTCCCCGAGAAGCCGGCCTTCGAGGTGGCCCGCGACCTCGGCGTGAACGTCACCACGCACGCCGGCGTGTGGGGCGCCACCAGCGACGAGGGCATCCGGCTCATGTACGAGCACGGCTTCATGACCCCCGGCACCGTCTACGTCCACGCCGCCTCGCTGTCGGCCGACTCCTACCACCGCATCGCGGCCACCGGCGGCTCCATCTCGGTCTCCACCGAAAGCGAGCAGAGCGCCGGCCAGGGCTACCCGCCCACCTGGGCGATCCGCAGGCACGGCATCCCGGTCTCGCTGTCGATGGACACCAGCGTGTGGTGGAGCGGCGACCTGTTCTCCGCCATGCGCGCCACGCTCGGCGCCGACCGGTCACGCGAGCACCTGGAGGCCCACGCCAAGGGCGAGACCGTCACGCACGCCGCGCTCCGCGCCGACCAGGTGGTGCACTGGGCCACCCGCGGCGGCGCCGACGCCATCGGCCGCGACGATCTCGGCACCGTCGAGCCGGGCAAGAAGGCCGACATCGTGCTCATCAAGAACGATCACTCGCCGGTGTCGTTCCCGCTGCTCAACCCGTTCGGGCACGTGGTGTTCCAGGCGCAGCGCGGCGACGTGCACACAGTGCTGGTCAACGGGCGGGTGGTCAAGCACGAGCACCGCCTGGTCGGCATCGACCTCGCCGCCGCCCACGCCCAGGTGGACAGGACCGTCGAGTACCTGCGCGGCGAGCTGGGCGAGGAGGCCTGGGAGAAGGGCATGAACCCGGACATCCCTACGACGAAGGTGCTCGACAACCCGTACACGTACACCGACTACCGCAGCGACGTCACCCACCGCCAGTAGCCGTCAGCGGGCGGGCAGCACCCCGACGCCGGCCAGCGCCTCCAGCGACCGCTCCGGGTAGGGGTCGTCCGTGCGCGGCCGCCACTCGCTCAACGGCACCAGGCCCGGCTCGATCAGCTCGAAGCCCTCGAACAGGCCGGCGATCTCCTCGCGGGTGCGCGCCCGCAGCGGGTTCGTGGTCTGCCGGTACACGGCCTGCCCGCCCTCCACCTCCTCCTGCGACACGTGGTCCACGCAGGCGTGGGATAACGCCAGGCAGGAGCCGGGGGCGAGCGCCTGCCGGATCCGCGCCTGATGGTCGTAGACGTCGTCCTCGGGCAGGAAGTGCCACACCGCGATGGTCAGCACCCCGATCGGCCGGTCCAGGTCGAGCAGCCCGGTCACCTCGGGGTTCGCGAAGATCTCGGCCGGCTTGCGCAGGTCGCCCTCCACGGTGACCACGCCCGGCTCGTCCCGCAGCGCGCGGCCCTTCGCCAGCACGATCGGGTCGTTGTCCACGTACGCGACCCGCGCGTCCGGCACCACCCTGCGCGCGATGTCGTGCACGTTCGGGTAGATGGGGATGCCGCAGCCGATGTCGATGAACTGGCGGATGCCCATCTCGGCCATCGCCCGGGTGGCGCGCAGCACGAACCCGCGCGTCGCGCGGGCGGAGTTGCGCGCGTTCGGCACGGCCAGCATGAACGTCTTGGCCGCCTCCCGGTCGACCGCGTAGTGGTCACAGCCGCCCAGGAGGTAGTCGTAGATGCGCGCCGAGGACGGCTTGGAGGCGTCGACTTCTAAGGGGGAACTCACCATCATGTCCCTTCTCGGAGGTGGTCGCGGATGGCGGCGAGCACGAGCGCGAATTCGGCCGGGGTGCGCGCCATGCCGGCGATCTGGTCGAGCAGCAACCCGTACCGCTCGTGCTCGCGCAGGTCGCCGGACTCCTCGCCGCCGAAGCGGTGGAACGCGATGACCTGCTGATCCGGCGGCCGCCGGGCGGGCGCCGCAGCACCGTCTCCTCGATGACCGCCCACAGGCGGGCCCGCCGGCTCTCCTGACGGCGGCGCAGGTTCTCGGCCTTCGCCCGCGTCACCTCGCCGGGCGGCGCCGGGAACCGCACGGCGCGCTGCACGGCCTGCTCGTACTCCGGCGTGCGCAGCGGATCCGGCACGAAGTGCGTCGCGTACGTGCGGATGAGCGTCGCGGCCTGCTCGTGATGCCACAACGCGGTCTCTTCCAGCGGGGCCTGCTGGTCCCACCAGCCCGGTTCCCGCCGCCCTATGGCGCCTGGCGGCCGCCGTGTTCGCGCCGTTCACGCGCCCCCTTCACGCGGGTCCGGCACACCGCCCGGCCGCCCGACCGAATTTTCAGTGATCACCAGACTCTATGTAGACATATCGCATTCCCCCATGTAAAGGGGGAACAGCCCTCCACTGCGAAGATCACAGAATTTTCAGCGAGCGGGAACCGCGCGAGCAGGCCGCGCGCCAGGGAGCGGAGCGTTCAGCGGACGTAGTGGGCGACGCCGTCCCCGAAGGACCAGTCGATCGAGGCGTTCTCGGTCACCGAGATGAAGACGTCGCGCGGCTCGGTGCCCGCGTATTCGCGGGCGAGCTCGGCGATGCGCCGGTACATGGCCTTCTTCTGCTCGGGCGTACGGCCCGCGCGGAAGGTGATCGCGATGAACACGACGTCGTCGGTGCGGCGCAGGCCGGGGAACGTGCCGTACCGCATCATGCTGCGAGCGCCGTCGTGCGAGGTCAGCACCTGGAACAGGTCGTCGTGCGGGATGCCGATGGTCTCGATCATGGCGTCGTGGACGGCGCGGCCCAGCGCGTCAAGCCGCTCGGGGGCGGCGCGGATCGCGTCGATGCGGACGAACGGCACGATCGTCTCCCTTCCTGATGCGGGCTATCGGGTGAGCATGCTGAGCGCGCCTTCGACGGCGGTGGCCAACACCTCGGCGTCGCCCGCGGCGCGGGCCAGCACGTACCCGCCCTGGAGCGTCGCGACGAGCGCGGTGGCCGTGGCCCTGGGGTCCAGCGCGGGGTCCAGCTCGCCCGCGGCGCGGCCCTCTTCGAGCAGCTCGGCGATGCGTCCGGTGAGCCAGGCGAACGTCTCCTCGACCGGCCGCCGCAGCCCGGGGTCGGCCATCACGTCGGGGTCCTGGGTGAGCCGGCCGACGGGACAGCCCTTGAGCGCGTCGCGCTCGCGGCGCAGGTAGGCGGCGACGCGTTCGACCGCGCCGCCCGGCCCGGTGAACGCGGCCTCGGCCCGCCGCCGCAGCTCCGCGGCGCTGCGGTCGATGGCGGCCAGGGCGAGGTCGGGCTTGCCGCTGAAGTGGTGGTACATGCTGCCCTGCCCGGCTCCGGACCGCTGCTGGATCGCCTTGGGGCTGGTGCCGACGTAGCCGCGCTCCCACAGCAGCTCGCGGGTGCTCTCGATGAGCCGTTCCCTGGTGTCCATGCTGGACATACTAGTAGGTACACGCGATCGGCACCGAGCCCGAACGGCTCGTGCCGCCTCCGTCGCGGGCCTGGTACGACGTGCGCAACGCCGAACCGCACGAGGCGGCCGGGATCCTGTGCGCGGAGGCCACCTGGGAGGAGGACCTCCACGGCGGTCAGGACGGCCGCCGGGGCGGGTCAGCGGGGGGCGTGGGTGCGGAGCAGGTCGGAGACCGTCGGCGCCTGCATCATGTAGGGGTCGAGCGCCTCGGCCCGGCGGCGCGGGATGCCGCCGGCGAGGGCGGCCTCGGTGAGCGCCGCCTTGACCCACTGGACGTCCACGGGGTGCCCGTCCTGCTGCCTGATGAGCGGCTCTCCGGGGGTCCTGGACGACGACAGCGTGCGCAGCAGGGGCCTGGCCACCGGCGGGACCGGGAAGGCCACGAGGTCGCCGCGGCCGTCGGGGACGGTGACGATGGCGGGTTCGCCGGCGGTCACCGCCCGCAGGTCCTGCAGGGTGATCCCGGCCAGCGAGGAGACCGGCGCGCCGGTGGCGTCGAGCAGCGCGACCGCGGCGGCCTCGGCCGGCTTGCCCTCGGCGGCCAGCCGGGCGACGCCCTTGCGCAGCAGCCGCCGGTCGCCGGGGGTCAGCGCGGGGATGGGGCCCGGCCGCACGGCGCCCCTCTGCCAGGCGAACGTGTAGAACGCCGACAGCATCGCCCGCTTCCTGGACACGGTGGCCGGCGACAGCGGCCTGCCCGGGGTGCGCACGCCGACGGTCAGCGTGCCGCTGAGCGCGCCGTTGCAGTAGGCGTCGAGGTGGGCGCCGGTGGCCGCGAGCGGGTCGAGTGCGGGCTCGGCGTCCTGGAGCCAGCGCAGGAACGCGGCCAGCACCTGCAGCCTGGCCTGCCGGGTCGCCTTGGACGGCTTCTCGGTCAGCCAGGCCACGACCGTGCGGCGGGTCGGCGCGGCCAGCCCGTCCACGAAGTCGACGTCGGCACCGGCCACCTCGCCGCCGTCACCGGGCCTGCGGCGCGGCCGGAGCCCGGGGATCCGGCCGACGCTGCCCGCCCGCGGCTCGGCCGCCCCGGCGTCGGCGCCGCCCTGCTCGGTCTCCCGCGGCTCGGACGTACGAGGGTCATCCCGGCCGCTCATCCGGGCCCCGGACGCCCCGGAGCCGTCCGGACCGGTCGCCCGCGCCCCGGACCTCCGAGGGGCGCCGTCTCCAGGCGTGCCCGTCATCCTCGGGGCGCCGCCGTCCTGCCCGCCTGCCGGGCGGAGAGCACGGTCCTCAGGCTCCGCGGCGGCGCCGGAGGGACCGGGACGGTGGGCGTTCGCCCTGGCGGCCAGGCGGCTGGGCAACCGGGAGGGGCCGGGCGACGCGTCCGGCGGGTGGGCGGCGCGTTCGTCGCCGGGCGACGAGCCCGGCAGGTGCGGCGCGGCAAGCTCACCGGACGAGGAACCGGAGCCGTGCGGCGCGGGGAGGTCGCCCGGCGAGGAGCCGGTCAGGGGGTCCGGCGCATGCAGGGGGTGGTGGTCGCCGGGCGTTAAGGACTGCGCGCCTCCGGAGACGGCGGGGACGGCGTCGTCGTGGGCTTTCGGCATGCTCAGCACTCGACCGCACCCGTCCTCTCCACGACAGCGGCATGGCCGAGCAGCCCCGGCCGTGCGAAGGACGTCACGGAGGAGTCGGTGGCCGTCGCGCGGGCATCGTGAGCGCCCGGGCGGCCTGAGCCAGGCAGTCCAATCATGATCTCGATCTTCTCACGGAGCGGCCCGCTCTCCCCCGCGTTCCGCCCCGTTCGTCACCCGGCATGTCGGGCGTTCCACACGACCGACCCCTCAAAGCTGAAATACATCGATTTTCGAGATAACTGCGCACGTGACATCCGGGCCATCCGGCGACGTGCCGGACCTCGACCGGCCGGCGACCACGATCGAGGACTTCAACACGTACGACATCCGCCTGCCCCCGGTCCGCCGCCTGAACTTCTCGGCCCTGTCGGTCCTGCACACCTTGTCCCGCAAAGGCGAGATGCGGCTCACCGACCTGACGGCGACCGAGCAGCTCAAGCAGCCCGCGTTGACCGGCCTCGTGGCGAAGCTGGAACGCGAGGGGCCGGTGTCACGCCGTCCCGACCCCCGAGACGGGCGGGCCGTCCTGCTGTCGCTCACCCCCGAGGGCCGGCGGATCGCCGGCTCCCGGCGCGCGGACCGGGTCGCGCGGCTGCGCCGCCTGGTGGAGTACCTGGACGGCGACGACCGGGCGGCGCTCGCCGACGTGATGCGGGTGCTCGGCCGGCTGACGGAGATCGCGGCGCGACTGGAGGATCGATCATGACAACGCCGCTGGAGCCGGTGCCGCTGCACGCGCCCGACGAGGTGCTCGACGACCTGCGCCGCAGGCCGGCCATGACCGGATGGACGCCCGACCCTGGCAACGACGACGGCCGTTACAGGGTGCGGCGGGACTGGACCGGCGCTTCGCCGTGCACCTGGCCGCGCACATGATGGCGCCGTCCAGCCTCGCGCACGGCCTGGCCGACCTGCCCGAGGTCTCCCTCGTCACCGGCAGGACAGGACGAGGAGGGTGGCCAGGGCGGAGATGAGCAGCACCATGCCCAGCACGGCCACCACCTCCCAGTTGCCGACCTGCGAGGCGAAGCGCTGCGGGTTGTCCTCGCCGACCCTGGCGTTGAAGGCGCTCAGCCGGCTGGCCAGGCGCGCTTCGGTGTGGCGCAGCTCCAGCTCGATCTCCGCCAGGATGAGCTGTTCGTGGGGCGACAGGCCGTCCACGGTGCTCACTCCTTCTCCGCTGCGGCTTCGACGGCGGGCGGAGCCGAGTGCGGGTAGTGCAGGTCGAAGGCGGGCCGCTCCGAGCGGATGCGCGGCAGGCTGGTGAAGTTGTGGCGCGGCGGCGGGCAGCTCGTCGCCCATTCCAGCGAGTTGCCGAAGCCCCACGGGTCGTCCACGGTGACGCGGGGCGCGTGCCGGACGGTCCACCAGAGGTTGTAGAGGAACGGCAGCGTGGACAGTCCCAGGATCGCCGCGCCGATGGACGAGACCAGGTGCAGGTCGGTGAAGTGGTCGGCGGCGCTGTAGTCGGCGTACCTGCGCGGCATGCCGGCCACGCCCAGCCAGTGCTGCACCAGGAACGTGGTGTGGAAGCCGATGAACAGCAGCCAGAAGTGCACCTTGCCGAGCCGCTCGTTCAGCATCCTGCCGGTCATCTTGGGCCACCAGAAGTAGAAGCCCGAGAACATCGCGAACACCACCGTGCCGAAGACCACGTAATGGAAGTGGGCGACGACGAAGTACGTGTCGGTGATGTGGAAGTCGAGCGGCGGCGAGGCGAGGATCATCCCGGTCAGCCCGCCCAGCAGGAACGTGACGAGGAAGCCGACCGCGAACAGCATGGGCGTGTCGAAGCTGAGATGGCCCCGCCACATGGTGCCGGTCCAGTTGAAGAACTTCACGCCGGTCGGGATGGCGATGAGGAACGTCGTGAAGGCGAAGAACGGGAGCAGGACCTGCCCGGTGCCGAACATGTGGTGCGCCCACACCGTCATCGACAGCCCCGAGATGGCGATGGTCGCCCCGACCAGGCCGATGTAGCCGAAGATCGGCTTGCGGCTGAAGACCGGGATGACCTCGGTGATGATGCCGAAGAACGGCAGCGCGATGATGTACACCTCGGGATGGCCGAAGAACCAGAACAGGTGCTGCCAGAGCATGGCCCCCGCGTTGGTGGGGTCGTAGATGTGGGTGCCGAGCTTGCGATCGGCCTCCAGCGCGAGCAGCGCGGCGGCCAGCACCGGGAACGCCATCAGCACGAGCATGCTGGTGAGCAGCGTGTTCCAGGTGAAGATCGGCATGCGGAACATCGTCATGCCCGGGGCCCGCAGGCACACGATCGTGGTGAAGAAGTTGACCGAGCCGAGGATGGTGCCGAGACCCGACATCGCCAGGCCCATGATCCACAGGTCGCCGCCGAGGCTGGGGCTGAACGTGGACTGCGAGAGCGGGGTGTAGGCGAACCACCCGAAGTCGGCGGCGCCGCCGGCGCTGAGGAATCCGCTGACGGCTATGAGGCCGCCGAACAGGAAGAGCCAGAAGCTGACCGCGTTGAGCCGGGGGAAGGCGACGTCGGGGGAGCCGATCTGGAGCGGCATGATCACGTTCGCGAACCCGGCGAACAGCGGGGTCGCGAAGAACAGCATCATGATCGTGCCGTGCATGGTGAACAGCTGGTTGTACGCCTCGGGGCTGACCAGGTCCAGGCCGGGCTGTGCCAGCTCGCCCCGGATGACCAGGGCCATGACCCCGGCCAGCAGGAAGAACAGGAACGAGGCGATCAGGTACATGTAGCCGATGATCTTGTGGTCCGTGCTCGTGAGCCAGGCCACGATGAGCCGCCCCTTGCCTTTGGCCTCGACCGGCGACAGGGCGGACGTCAACGGTTCGTCAGTACGCGGTTCCTCAATGGTCACCGAAGCCCCCCTTTTTGCCCCCACATGCCTGCGCTGCCCTGTTTTCGCAGGTCAGCGCCGTACGACGGGCTTACCCTCTCCGCCCGGACCTATGCTCAGCCCGCCCCTCGCCCCACCTTCGCCCCGCCCGCACCACGAGCCCACAGCCGAAAGGCCGGCCCGCGGAAAGCTCCCGAATCGGCCACCGCCCCGCACTCACCACCAGCCCGCACCCGAAAAGCCGCCCTCGGACAACCTCCCGAATCGACCACCACCAGCAGGCCGCAGCCAGAAAACCGACCCCCGACTCGACCAGCACCCCACCACCCCACCCGCACCCACCAGCCCACAGCCGGAAAACCGACCTCCGATAGCCTCCTGAATCGACCACTTTGGGAGGTATCGGGGTGTCGGGGGTTGTCGCGGCGTTCGCCGCTCTGGTGTCGGTCGCCGTGCTCGGCTACGTCATCGGAGCGACCGGCCTGCTGCGGGCGAGCGACGAGCTGACACTGTCGCGGCTGGCGTTCTTCGTGGCGACCCCGGCGCTGATGTTCGCCACCGTCTCCAAGGCCGACCTTGCGGCGCTGCTGTCGCCGGTGCTGCTCACCCAGGTCATCGCGGTGGCGTTCACACAGCTGGTGTTCGTGCTGGTGGCCAGGCCGGCGTTCCGGCGCGACACCCGGCAGGCGACGATCGGCGCTCTCGCCTCCTCGTACGTCAACGCCGGGAACCTGGGCGTGCCGATCTCCCTGTACGTGCTGGGCGACGCCGCCCTGATAGCCCCCGTCCTGCTGTTCCAGCTCCTGGTGCTGACCCCGGTGTCGTTCCTGATCCTGGACAAGGGCGCCCGGTCACCGCGCGCCGCCCTGCTGCTGCCGTTCAGGAACCCGCTCACGGTGGCCTCGCTGCTCGGCCTGGCGCTCGCGGTCAGCGGCGTCTCGCTGCCGGTCGCGGTCATGCGCCCGATCGACCTGCTCGGCGGCGCGGCCGTGCCGGTGGCGCTGTTGGCCTACGGCCTCAGCCTGTACGGCTCCCGCCGTCAGGCGCCCGCCCCCGAGGAGAACGGGGTGGGCAGGGACATCGCGCTGGCCGTGGCGCTCAAGGCCGTCGCCCAGCCGGCGGTGGCGTACCTCACGGCCCGTTTCGCCCTTCACCTGGACGGCCTGCACCTGCTCGCCGCCACCCTCTTCGCCGCCCTGCCCACGGCCCAGAACATCTACGTGTACGCCGTCACGTACGACACCGCCCGGCGGCTGGCGCGCGGCACGATCCTGGTGACGACCGGCCTGTCCATCCCGATCATGACCGCGATCGGCGCCGTCCTGGGCTGACCTGCACCGCACCTGCACGAGTTGTGTCGACCCGCTCGCACCGCGTAGGGACATCTGCGATCATCTGAGGTTGATCACGACAACCCCCACGCGGAAGCGGCGCCCATGACCAACCCCCTTCGCGACGGCGATCCCCGGAAGATCGGGCCCTATGAGCTGCACGCGCGGCTGGGGCAGGGCGGCATGGGGCAGGTGTTCCTGGGCCGGTCGCCGGGCGGGCGGCTGGTCGCGGTCAAGGTCGTACGCCCCGATCTCGCCGAGGACGCGGACTTCCGGCGGCGCTTCGCCGACGAGGTGGCCGCCGCCCGCAAGGTCGGCGGCGCCTTCACCGCCCCGGTCATCGACGCCGACACCGAGGCCGGCCTGCCGTGGCTGGCCACCGCGTACGTCCCCGGCCCCTCGCTGCACCAGGCCGTCGCCGACCGCGGGCCGCTCCCCCTGGAGTCCGTGGCCGTGCTCGGGGCCGCTCTGGCCGAGGGGCTGGCCGCCGTGCACGCGAGCGGCATCGTGCACCGCGACCTCAAACCCGCCAACGTCCTCCTGGCCGAGGACGGACCCCGGCTGATCGACTTCGGCATCGCCCGAGCCCTCGACGCCACCTCCACCACCCACACCTCCACCGTCCTCGGCACGGCGGCGTTCATGTCCCCCGAACAGGCCCGCGCAGAGAAGGCCGGCCCGGCGGCGGACGTGTTCTCGCTCGGCTGCGTGCTGGGCTTCGCCGCGACCGGCCAGAGCCCGTTCGGCACCGGCCCCGTCCACGCGGTCGTCTACCGCGTCGTCCACGAGGAGCCCGACCTGTCCGGCGTGCCGGAGCCGCTGGCCGCCCTGATCACCGCCTGCCTCGCCAAAGACCCCGCCGCCCGCCCCGCCCTGGAGTCCTTACGCGACGACCTGGCAGCGCTCTCACCCCGGCGAACGGAACCGTCCGCAGGCCGGCTCCCCGCCGACCTCACCCAGGTCATCGCCCAGAACGCGACCCGCATCCTCCCCGCCGGCACCACCCCCGAGAAATCCCCTGCCCCCACCCGCCGGCTCCCGCCCGACACCGCCCGCAGGCCACCCGCCAAAGGTGCCACGCGTCCACCCACCCCTGCTCGGCGCCGAGCCGAAGCCGCCGAACGGCCCCCGGAGGTCTTCGACCTCAGCACTCCGGAAGGACGGCTGAGAAGCAGTGTGTTGAGGCCGATCTGGGGGCTGGGCTGCGCGTCGATCGTCCTCATCGTCATGTTCTTGGGCGCTGCCGCGGAACTCGATAGCGCGTCTGACGCGTGGGCCGCCGCCTGGCAGGAAACGATGGAAGGCGGCGGCCGGTTCTGGGCACTGGCCCTGTTCGCCTTCGGGTTCTTCGGCAGCGGGCGCGACGGGTATGACGTGCTGGTCCTGGACAAGGAAGGGCTGACCGTCATCGACAAGCGGTGGCTGCGCTGGAGCGACCGCTCCCTCTTCCTCGCCTGGAAGCGTCTGGAGTCGGTACGGCTGGTGCCTGATACCAACGACCGTGGAGACGCACAGGCCTACAGGGTGTTCGTCCACTTCAAAAAGGACTGGAGGCCGGAACCGTCCTGGCTGAAAGAGCACGGTCTCGAGGCGAAGGAATTCGGCTATGACGTGGTCAAGCTATCGCTGGCCAAGGACACCGCGAAGCAGGCCCGCGAGCCGGCCCGGCTGCGCACGGCTCTGGAGCGGTTCGCCGGTGACCTCTACTCGAAGCGCCGCAAGAGAAGAGAGCGCCGGCCCGGCCCAACCGATGACCGCCCCGCCTGACCTGATCGTGCCGGCTCCTTCAGAACAAGCCCGCCGGGAAGCCCGGATCCTCGGTGACCGCCAGGGCCTCGAGCAGCAACGCCACCCCCATCGCCCCCGGGTCGGGCAGGCCACGGGCCCGCTCCCCCACGTAACTGGCCCGTCCGCGGCGAGCCCGCAGGTCGGCAGTCGCACGGGCCCCTTCTGCGGCGGCACGGGCGGCGGCGGCGAAACCAGTGCCGCGTTCCAGCTCCGCCACCGCCGGGGCCAGCGCGTCCACGAGCGTGCGGTCCCCCACCTCGGCCTCGCCGACCCGCTGGATGGCGGCCAGCCCGGCGGCGGCGCCGCGCGCCCACCCGCCCTCGGGGTCGTCGCGGAGGGCGCGGGCGATCTCCGTGAACAGCAGCCCGAACAGCGGCCCGCTGGTGCCGCCCACCTCGTCGAGGAAGACCCGGCCCGCCACGTCGAACCCGTGCTCCTCCCCCGCCTGCCCGGCATCCAGTTCGGCGAGGACGCGATGCAGCCCTGAGCGCAGGTTGTCGCCGAAGTCGCCGTCGCCGCTGGCCTGGTCGAGCCGGGTGAGTTCGTCGTACGCGGCCTCTACGGCCTCGGCGTAGCGGCGCAGCACGGGCGCTGCGGTCACGCTCATCGTCCCTCCTCCTCGCTCAGATCGGGGAACGCGGGCGTGCGCGCCGGTGCCCGCCACCACTCGCGCCACCCGTCGTGCAGCCGGGTCAACGTCAGCGAGAACCCGGCCATGTCGAGCGCCGGCACGTACGTCCCCACCAGCGACTCCGCCACGCTCAGCGCGCGCCCCTCCAGCGCGCCGGCGGCCAGGTCGAAGATCCCGTACAGCTCCATCTGGGTGGTCGCGCCCAGCCCGTTGACCAGGACCAGCAGCTCGCCGGGTCCGGGCGGCAGGCCAGCCAGCAGCTCGTCGATCATGCGGTCGACGAGGTCGGGCAGCGGAGGCCGGTCGATGGTGGTGGCGGCGCGCTCGCCGTGGATGCCGACGCCGTACTCCAGCTCGCCGGCCTGCAGGGAGAACGCGGGCTCGCCGGTGTGGGAGGAGGTCTGGGCGCGGGAGGCGACGGCGAGGCTGCGGGACGCGGCGGCGACCGCGTTGCCGATCTCGGTCAGCTCGTCGAGGCCGCGCCCTTCGTCGGCGGCGGCCCCGAGGAGTTTCTCCACGACGACGGTGGCGGCGGTGCCGCGCCTGCCGGTCGCGCTGCCGGTGTCGTCGGTGGCCAGGTCGTCGTCCACGAGCACGCGGCCGACCCGTACCCCCTCGTGGCGCAGCCGCTCGGCGGCGATGCCGAAGTTGATGCGGTCGCCGGTGTAGTTCTTGACGATGTGCACGACGCCCTGCGGCCCGGCGGCGGCGCGGCCGGCATGCAGGACCTGCCGGTTGTGCGGGGAGGCGAACACCTGGCCGGGCGCGACCGCGTCCAGCATCCCTCTGCCGACGAACCCGGCGTGCATGGGCTCATGTCCCGACCCGCCGCCCGAGACCAGGCCGACGGCGCGGCGCGGGTCGCGTTCGCGGGCACGCAGGTGAACGGGGTCCTCGTGCAGCTCGACGAGGTGGGCATGCGCGCGGGCGAACCCGCGCAGTGCGGGCCCGACAGGATCATCCGCTGCGAAGAACGGCGCACTCATGCCCTTGCTCCTTCCCCGTACAAGCGGCTTCTGGCCTGGTGAACGTCCCCTTCAGACCGGATGCGCGGCCGCCATCCCGAGCCCCGCTCCACCACCCACCTTTGGAACCTTTGGAAACGCCACCCCGAGCCACGCTCCGCCGCTCGGCCGAGCGGCTGTTTCGGTGGCGACGGCTCACGGGGCGGCGGAGCCGGGCGCGCGCAAGGCGCCACCCGCCCGCTCACGGAACTCCGCTGGTCACCTCAGCCGGCGCCGGAGACCAGGGCGGATGCGACGGACCGTGTGGTGTCCACCGGATGGTCCTGCCGCATGACGGAGTGGCGGGCGTTCGCCAGAAAGCCCGGCCGTCTCCCGGTGAACGGCCGCGTGTCCCCTCGGGTCCGCCGGCGACGTCAAACGGATTGCGAGGCGTGCGGCGCGCTCCCGCAGGGCGGGCGTGTCCTGGGCGAGGACCGGGGTCAGCGCTCCCAGCACGACATCGGCGCGGGTCGCGTCGCGCAGCACCGCCTCGCCCGCCCACTCCAGCGCCGCACGCAGCAGTTTCTTCTCCGGCCGGGACGTCAGCGCCGTTAACGCCCGCCCGAACAGCCCCTCGTCCAGCCGCCCCGCCTCCTCCAGACGCCAGAGCTGCGACAGCGCCATGTCGGCGACCGCGACCGGGGCGGCGGGCAGCAGGCGTACGTAGTCGGGGGCGTGCGCGGCCGACTCGTCGATGGTGAGGTCGAGACGATCGTGCAGGCCGACGAGCTGGGCCGATGTCAGGCCGCCGGGACGCAGGGCGGCGATCTCCTCGTCGGGCGGCCGTCGCTCGAACGTGCCGGAGTGACGAGTGGAGCGGGTCAGACGATCGAGGAGGACGTCGATGACGCCCGCTCGATCGAGCAGCCCGTCCTCGACGAGACGCGCCACCGTACTGACCAGTGGCCACAGCTCCGTGTGCGGGAGACCGTCGAGGTCGAGGAGGCGCGGCGCGTACGCCACGAACAACGGGTCCCCCGCCAGGGCGCCGGACCACGATGATCGTCGTGCTCGCAGTGACCGCAGCCAGCCCACGATGAACGCTCTGTCCTCGGGCGGCGCGATGCCCGTCTCGCGCACCAAGGCGGCCGCCACGTCCCAGTGCCGCAGCTCCGGCAGGCTCAGCCGGGACACGAGGTGGCGCGCCACCTCGGCCCGCCACTCCCACGGCCTCCCCCGCAGCGCCCGAAGGACGCGTCGGCCATCCACGCGCTCACCCTCCGCGCGCCATCCCTCCAAGCCACCGCCCTCCGCGCGTCCTTCTCCCGCGCCACCGCCCTTCACACGCTCACCCTCCGCAGTACCGCCCTCCTCGCGCTCGCTCTCCGCGCTGCGGCCCCTCGAGCGAGTCCCCGCCGTGCTGCTGAGGTACGCGATGCCGCCCTCCGTACGCTCGGTCTCCGCTGGCTGGGCCGTCTCCCGGTGGCCCGCGCTTTCTCGCCCCGCTCCCCCGCCGTCGCGGCGCTCAGCGCTTCTCCCGGTGATGTCGTCGCGCCCGCGCGGCCGCGTCCCTCCCCGCGTGATGTCGGCAAGGGCGCTGTGCTCCCGGAACTCCGGGCGGAAGAGCCAGGCCGCGACCTCCGGCGGGTCGCTCAGGCAGCCGGCCCCGGCCAGCAGCAACGGCCCGGTCTGCCGTCCTAGGTCGGGCGTACGGGCGACGTAGCCGGGCAGTTCGGCCGCGATCGCGGCGCGTGCGGACGGGCCCAGCGTGCTGACGTATCGCTCGGTGCCGGGCACGTCGCCCGCCCGGGCGAGCGCGAGCAGCTTCGTCCACGCCTCCGCGACCTCCGGCCGCCGCGCCGGCATCACCGCATCCACCATGGCCAGGACCATAGCGAGCGCCCACGACAATTCCGGTTCTCGAACGTGATCACGAAATCGTGATATGATCATTTTGTCATGAAGACTCATGACACCTCTGGCCCTGCCGAGGCCGCAGCCCGCTTCGTCGAAGCCATGAATTCCGGCGGCTCCTTCGATCACGTCTACGAAGACGGCGCCGTACTCGTACCGGTGCCCGGCAACGCCGTCACCGGACCCGCTCTCGCCGCCGCCAACCGGCACCTGCAGAGTTTCGGGGTGCCGATGGAGGCGGTCCCGCGTCAGGTGTACGTCGCCGGGGACATCGCCCTGCTCATCGTCGACTGGTCGATGCGCGGCACCGCCCGCGACGGCACCCCGATCGACATGAGCGGCACCGCGACCGACGTCCTCAAGCGCGGCGCGGACGGCCAGTGGCGGTACGTCATCGACAACCCGCACGGCACCGCCAGGTTCCCGAGCTGACGTCACCGCTGCCGGAAGGCCCGCGCCCGCAAGCCCACGCCGGGCGGCCTCCTGCACCGCCGACGCAGCTCGGTGCGAGTTGCGGGGCGACGTCCACGACTCGCGCACCAGCTCGATCGCCGAGGAGGCGGCGCGGGCCAAGCCGGCACGGGCGAAGCCGACGAGGCCGGACACCAGGCGGTTGCGCAGACGGCCGAGCAGCAGGCCGAGGAGTGGAGGGGGCGGTCAGGTCGTCGCGGGGGTCACGTCCAGGACGGCCTTGCCGGCGACCCGGCGCTCCAGCAGGTCACGGGCGGCGGTCGCCACGTCCTCCCAGGGGCCGCGGCGGCTCACCTCCGCCTTCAGCCGCCCGGTGGCGAGGAAGCGCAGGAGCGTGGCCAGATCGGGGCCGACCTCGCGGACGTCGCCGAACGTGCTCATCGTCTTCGCAGGTCCGATCGAGAACAGCGAGTACGGCTCGAAGACGGCGGGTTCGTCCGATGCCCAGCCGATGTTCTGAATGTTCCCGCCGGGCGCCAGGAGCTTCCAGGCGGCGGCGAGCTGGGGGCCGCCGACGGTGTCGAGGATGAGGTCCACCGGCTGATCGATGCCGTCCAGCCCGATCACGACCTCGTCGGCGCCCAGCTCGGCCAGGCCCTCGGCGCGGGCGGGCGAGCCGACCGAGGCGATGACGTGGGCGCCGCCCAGGGCGGCGAGCTGGACCGCGTACCGGCCGACTCCTCCGGCCGCGCCGGTGATCAGCACGCGGTGGCCGAGTATCGGGCGTGCGCGGAGGGTGCGCAGCGCGGTGATGCCGGCGACCGGCAGGGCGGCGGCGTCGGCGGGATCGACGCCGCCGGGGATCTCGGCGACGGCGGGGGTGTCCGCGGCCATCCGCTCGGCCCACGCGCCTTCCCCGAAGGCCACGACGGGGGTGCCGGCGGCGGGTCCCGTCCCGTCGGCGGCGGCCCGTACGACGATGCCGGCGGCGTCGTGGCCGTGCACGGTGCCGGGTGGGCGGCCGGCGGCGAACGCGACCTCGCCCCGGTTGAGCGAGATGTGCCGGACGTCGATGAGGAGCTGGTTGGGGGCGGGTTCGGGTTCGGGGGCGGTGCCGAGGCGGATGGCGGATGGGGCGGCGGGGTCGATGAGGAGTGCGCGCATGGGTCGAGGCTCCCTGAGGTGATGCGCGGAAACGTTCACGCGGCTATTCGGACCATCGGTCCGGTTTATCGAACGGTAGCATATACGGACCAGCGGTCCGCATCGCGCGGACCTGGTGCTCGCCCCGGCGGGCGCCACTTCCGGCCGGCGGGCGCTCGAACCGGCGGGCGGACGGCAGCGGGACGCCATGCGCAGAGGGGGACCCATGACCCGTACGGAACGTGCCGACGCCGCTCGCAACCGCCGCGCCGTGCTCGACGCGACCGAGCGGCTGCTCGCCGAGGGCGGCGGCGACCACGTGTCGATCGATCGGGTCGCGGCGCTGGCCGGGGTGGGCAAGGGGACGGTGTTCCGGCGGTTCGGCAGCCGCGCGGGGCTGCTGCAGGCGCTGCTGGAGGAGCGTTCACGCGCGCTGAAGGAGGCCATCATGACGGGGCCGCCGCCGCTCGGACCGGGGGCGCCGGCCAGGGAGCGGCTGACGGCGTTCCTGGACGGGCTGGGCGCGATCGCCGAGGGCAACGCGGTGCTGCTGTCGGCGCACGAGCAGGCGTGCGCCGAGGACAAGTACGCCGACCCGAGCTACCGCTTCTGGCACCGGCACCTCAGCGAGCTGCTGGCCGAGGCCCGCCCGGGGCTGGACGCCGGGTTCGCGGCCCACGCGGTGCTCGCGGTGTTCGACGGCGGCCTGATCCGCCATGTGACGCCGCCCGGCGATCCGCGCTTCTTCACGCGTTCCGTGCAGCGGATGGTGGCCGCGCTCCTCGGCGACCTGACCGGTGCCGGCCCCGAACCGGGAAGCGCGGCCGGGAAAGCCCCGAGCCAGGACGGCGTCAGGACGTGATGAGCGTCAGGCCCAGGCCGGACAGCGCCTCGGTGACCGGATGGAAGAACGTGGTGCCGCCATACGTGCAGTCGCCCGAGCCGCCCACGGTGATGCCCTGGGCCTGGTCGCCCGCGACGAACGGCGCTCCCGACATGCCGGGCTCGGAGCAGACGTTCGTGCGCGCCAGGCCGGTGACCACGCCTTCGGGGAAGTTCACGGTGACGTTGCGCTGCTGGATGATGCCGCAGTGCCAGCCGAGGCCGGGGGCGGCGCGGCAGACGGACGCCCCGACGGGGGCCTGGGCGGCGCCGTGGATGGGCTGCTCGGTGCCGCCGGCGGCGACCGCGCCGCGCGGGGTCCAGCCGGGGTAGAGGGAGACCCAGGCGTAGTCCCAGCCGGTGGATGAGGAGTACGCGAAGACGCCGATCGGGGTGCCGCCGAGGGTGGTGGCGATGTCGCCGGGCTCGCCGCAGTGGCCGGCGGTGAGGAAACCGTCGGTGGTGCCCTGCCGCGCGGTGAAGCCGACGACGCAGCGTCCCTTGCCCTCGACGACGAAGCCATCGCCGCCGCGGATGTCGGCGTAGGGGACGGGCCTGGCGGACGAGGGCTCGACGCGTACGGCGGATGCCTCCACCCCTGCGGCCTCGACGAAGGCGGCGGCTTCGGCGGGGTCGGCGGCCAGGATCACGATGTCGTTGGCGGCCACGTCCACGTACCAGGCGTGCACGCCGGCTCCCGCGCTGCGGGCGGCGGCGTCCAGGCGGGCCTTGGCGGCGTCGAGCGCGGCCAGCGGGCGGGCGGCGACTTCGGCGCGGGCGCCGGTCTTCTCGACGGCCGGGACGCGGGCGGCGTCCGTGGTGGCGGCGACGAGCGTCCCGTCCTCGGCCAGCCAGGCGCCGGCGAAGGCGTCGCCGAGCTCGCGCCGTAATTCCGTCTCCGCGGCGGCGGCGCGCTTCTCGGCGGCGAGCCGGGCGGCGACCTGCCCGGAGGTAAGCCCGAGGTCCCGCTGCATCGCCGCCGTGGCAGCGGCGTCGGGGCCGGGCGCGAAGGCCGCGACCGAAGGGCCGGCGGTCAGGGCGAGGACGAGGGTGAACGCCGTGGCGGCAAGGCGGTACACGTTCATGCGGGTGGGGCCTCCTGGCAGCAACCGTAGATCGTCGAGCCCGCCGTCCGCCCCATATCACTTTGCACCTATCACGCCGTTATGGATGCCGTGCAGAACCAGGCCGATCCCGCTCAGGAGCTGCTCACAGCCGTCGTGCTCACGCGCCCCTTCCTGCGATGGCCCTCATGAACGGGTGCTCGCCGGGGTCGAGGTCATGGTGAACCAGTCGCGTTCCGGCACGCCGAGCGCCTGGATCGGGCGGCCGAAACCCCTGAAGGCCCGCAGCGTCACCGGCCCCCAGGGGTCGCGGGTGATCTGGGCGGCGAGCCAGGGATGCCGGGCGACCGCGTCGAACAGCCCGAGCGCACGTTCGGCCGGGACCTGCCCGCGCCCTCCTGAACCCGGAACTTCTAAACGGGACAACTATCCCGTTAGCGTGTTACCGTACTTAACGGTAAATCCGTTCCGTTTAGGAGGTCATGGTGGAGTACAGGCGACTGGGCGGGCTCGAAGTGCCCGTGCTGAGCTTCGGCGCCGGAACGTTCGGCGGCAGGGGCGAGCTGTTCGGCAACTGGGGCAACACCGACGTGGCCGAGGCCAGGCGGCTGGTGGACGTGGCGCTTGACGCGGGGATGACCATGTTCGACACGGCGGACGTCTACTCCGACGGCGCCTCGGAAGAGGTGCTCGGCCAGGCCGTCAAGGGCCGGCGCGACAAGGTGCTCATCTCCACCAAGGCCGGCCTGCCCATGCACGACGGGCCGAACGGCGCGGGCACCTCGCGCTCCCGGCTGATCAAGGCCGTGGACGACGCGCTGCGCCGTCTCGGCACCGACTACATCGACCTGTTCCAGCTGCACGCCTTCGACGCCGCCACCCCCGTCGAGGAGGTGCTGGACACGCTCGGCGACCTGGTCACGGCGGGCAAGCTCCGGTACGTCGGCGCGTCCAACTTCTCCGGCTGGCAGCTGATGAAGTCGCTGGCGCACGCCGACCGGCACGGCCGTCCCCGGTACGTGGCGCACCAGGTCTACTACTCGCTCGTCGGCCGCGACTACGAGTGGGAGCTGATGCCGCTCGCGCTGGACCAGGGCGTCGGCGCGCTGGTGTGGAGCCCGCTCGGCTGGGGCCGGCTGACCGGCAAGATCAGGCGGGGCAGCCCGATCCCGGAGGGCAGCAGGCTGCACAAGACCGCCGTGTACGGCCCGGCAGTGGACGACGAGCTGCTCTACCGGGTCGTGGACGTGCTGGACGAGCTCGCCGCCGAGACCGGCAAGAGCGTGCCGCAGATCGCGCTCAACTGGCTGCTGACCCGGCCCACCGTGTCCTCGGTGATCGTGGGCGCGCGCAACGAGGAGCAGCTGCGCGAGAACCTCGGGGCCGTCGGCTGGCGGCTCACCCCCGAGCAGGTGAGCAGGCTGGACAAGGCGAGCGAGGTCACCGCGCCGTACCCATACTACCCGTACCGGAACCAGGAGGGGTTCGCGCGCCTCAACCCGCCGATCGAGCGGCTCATCGCGGCGGGGCTCGCCGGTTGAGGCTCACCCGTCCACGAGCCGCGCCCGGTCGACCTTGCCCGTCTGGTTGCGCGGCACCTCCGGCACGAACACCACGTCGCGGGGAGCCTTGAACCCGGCCAGCTCCTCCTTGACGGCCCGGCGCAGCTCGCCGGCCGACAGCTCGGCCCCGTCCTCGGGGACGACGTACGCGGCCAGCCGCTGCCCGAACTCCTCGTCGGGCACGCCGAGCACGGCGACGTCGGCCACGCCCGGCATGGAGGCGAGGAAGTCCTCCACCTCCTGCGGGAACACGTTCTCGCCGCCGGAGACGATCATGTCGTCGTCGCGGCCGTCGATGAACAGCCGCCCGTGCTCGTCGCGGTGGCCGAGGTCCCCGGTGGGCAGCGGCCCGCCGGGACCGAACGTCAGCCCGCCCGCCACGACCACCCGGCCCACCTGCCCGGGCGGCAGCTCCCGACCCGAGGCGTCCTCGATGCGGACGGTGGCGCCGCGTGGCGGGCGGCCCACCGTGCCGGGCGCCTCGCGCAGGTCGGCGGGGGTGGCCAGGGCGGCCCAGCCTGCCTCGGTGGAGCCGTACAGGTCGTGGAGCACGTTCCCGTAGGTGTCCATGAAACGGGTGGCGAGGTCGGCGGGCAGCGCGGAGCCGCCGGAGACGACGACGCGCAGGCGGGGCAGCGGCCTGGGCGGCAGCTCCAGCAGCCGCCGCAGCATGACCGGCACCGCGATCAGCGCGCCCGCCCCGGTGCGGCCGAGGTCCTCGAGCACGGCGGCGGCGTCGAAGTGGCGGCGCAGCACGACGGGGCAGCCGAGGACGAGCGCGGCGCCGTACCAGAGCAGGCCGAGGCCGTGGAACAGCGGCGGCGCGATCAGCATCGGCTCGCCGCCGCGCAGCGGCACGGTGGCCAGCATCGACACGAACGGCTCGGCCAGCGCCGCCATCGACAGCCGGCGCGGCGCCCCCTTCGGAGTGCCGGTGGTGCCCGAGGTGAGCAGCACCAGCCGGCCCGGCCGCTTCGGGTACGGCGGCGTGTCCTCCGGCGCGGAACCCGCGAGGTCGTCGAGGTCGCTCACGCGCGGCCCGGCGAACTCGACCTCCCGCAGGCCGGGCGCGGCGACGAGCACGTGCACGCCCTCGCGCCGCAGCACCTCGCGCAGGCGCGGCCCGGCCAGGCCGGTGTTGAGCAGCAGCAGGTCGGCGCCGAGCCGCGACACCGCCCCCGCGGCGGCGGGAAAGCCCCGGTCGTTCGGCCACATGACGGCGACCGTCGTGCCCGGCCCGGCGCCGTACCGGTGGTGCAGCCCGGCCGCCAGCGCGGCGGCGCGGGCGTCCAGCTCGGCGAAGGTGATCTCGCCCTCCTCGTCGATGACGGCGGGGCGGTCCGGCCAGCGCGCCGCCGCGACGGCCAGACCGGTCGCGGGGGTGAGGTGGAAGTGCCGGTACGCCTCCACGACGCGGGCGAGCGCGGCCGGGTGCACCGGGCCGAGCAGGCCGTTGCGGGTGAGCGTGGTGACGGCCTCCACCCCGAAGCCGCCCAGGTCGATCAGCCGTCCGAGCACCGGCGTCCCCTCACCTTTCCGGTACGAGCCAGGAGGAGGTACGCGTACCCGCTGAAGCCCGGACGCAACCTCCGGTCAGCCGGGCGTCACTGCTGCCCCGGCCGGCGCGCGGGAACAGGAGCGGGCCCCGCCGTGCCGTCGGTGAAGCGGCCCGGCCTGAAAGGGGCGAGCAGCGCGGACTCCTCGCCGTGCAGCTCCCGGGCCACCTCCTCCATGAGCAGCGGCGCGAGCGTGACGCCGCTGTGCGTGGCCTCGGCGGCACGATCGCGGCGCTGCTGACCGGGGCGGGCGCGAAGGCGGGCGTCACGACGCCGTTCCTCACCTCCGCCGGCGACCGCGCGGCGCGCCTCTACCTTCGCATCGGCTATCGCAAGGCGGGCGAGATGCTGCACATCTCGCTGCGCTGAGGGCGGCTCAGGCGTTCGTGATGTAGCGCTGGATCACCGGCCCGATGTCGCGTACGAGGTCGTCCACCTCGGCCTCCGCCATCGGCGGCAGGCGCAGGATGTAGCGGGTCAGCGCCAGGCCGAGCAGCTGGGTGCCGACCAGCCCGGCCCGGTACGCCGCGTCGTCCGCCCCGTCACCCGGCCGATGAAGGCGGCGATCTGCGTCTCGAAGACCTCGCGCATGCGTTCGGCGGCCATCGGGTTGGTGCTGGCCGAGCGCAGCAGCAGGATCAGCACGTCGTCGGAGAGGTCGCCCTCCCAGCGGGCGAGGAAGTGGCGTACGAGCAGCTCGCCGAGCCGCTCGGCGGGCGGGTCGGCGACGGCGGCGAGCTTGAGATCGACGTCCACGGCCGCGCGGAACAGCCCGGCCTTGCTGCCGTAGTAGCGCATGACCATCGAGGGATCGACGCCGACCATGGAGGCCACCGCCCTGATCGTCATCGCCTCATAGCCGCGCTCGATGAGCAGCTTCCTGGCGGCGGCGAGTATCGAGCTCCTGGTCGCCGCCGACCTCTCCGTGAACGCCATGACAACAAGTGCAGGCCAACGCCTGTACGACCTGTTCGCCGCCGGGACCGGGCCGCTCACCGGCCTGATCTCAGCGCCGGCTCTCGTGGTGGCCGGTGACTCCGGCCCTCCCCACAGGAGGAGCGGCGGGCAGCGCTCGCGCGCTCACCGGCGACCGGAAGCCGTCCGCGGCACGGGCCGACGAAGGGCCTGCGCCGAAACGCCGGAAACGCTGGAAACGCTGGAAGGAGGCAGGGGACGCCGCCATGAGGTTCTGCGTGGGCCGACGTCCCCTCCCCCGTCCTTCACGGCCGGAAGGCGGCGGCGTGGCGGGCCGCCCAGTCGGCGAACGTGCGCGGCGCGCGGCCCAGGACCGCCGCCACGTCGGGGCTGACCTGCCGCTCGGCGGCCATCGGCGTGCCGAGGACGCCCAGCGTGGCCTCGACGACCTCGGCCGGCATGAACCTGGACATCTCCGTACGCGCCTCCTCCCGGCTCTGCTCGGTGAAGCGCACCTCGCCGCCGAGCGCCCGCCCGATGGCCGCCGCCCGCTCGCGCGGGGTGATCGCCTCGGGGCCGGTGAGCACGTACGTGCGGCCCGCGTGCCCGTCCCGCCGCAGCACCGCGGCCGCGACCTCGGCGATGTCGGCCGGGTCGATGAACGGCAGCGCGACGTCGGCGAACGGCGCGGCGGCCGTCTGGTGGGCGCGGATGGAACCGGCCCAGGCCAGGGTGTTGGTGTAGAAGCCGCTGGGACGCAGGATCGTCCACTCCAGCCCTGAGGCGCGCACGGCCTCTTCGAAGGCGGCCGGGTGGGCGTACCGGTCCGGCCTGGTGCCCGCGCCCTGCGAGGAGAGCAGGACGACGCGCCGGATCCCCGCCTCCCCGGCGACCTTCAAGACGGCCTCCGGCTCAGGCCCGGCGACCAGCAGGAACAGCGCGCTCGCCCCGGCGAAGGCGGCCCGGAGGCTCGCCGGATCGCCGAGGTCGGCCGCGACGTGACGGACGCCCTCGGGCTGCGGCGCGGGGTTCCGCGAGACGGCGGTGACCTGCTCCCCCGCGGCGGCGAGCAGGCGGACGACCTCAGCGCCGACGTTCCCCGTGGCTCCCGTGATGACGTGCATGGACGGCTCCTCAGTTCTTAGTTAGTTGACTGACTTAGAGCTGAGACCATAGCGGACCCGGGGCGCGGCTGTCTATAGTTAGTCAGGTGACTGACTCAAAGCGGCCGGGAAAGCGGGAACGGCTCGCCGGCGCCGCCGCCAAGGTGCTGCACGAGCAAGGAGTCGAGAGGACGACCCTGGCGGACATCGCACGGGCCGCCGACGTGCCCGTGGGCAACGTCTACTACTACTTCAAGACGAAGGACCAGCTCATCCAGGCCGCGATCGACGAGCACGGCCGCGAGCTCGACACCCTCATCGCCGGGCTCGACCGGCTCGAAACCCCGCAGGAACGGCTCAAGGGGCTGGTACGCGGCTGGATGAGCCGGCCCGAGATGACCGCCCGCTACGGCTGCCCCACCGGCACCCTCGCATCCGAGCTGGACAAGCGCGACGACGGCCTCGACAAGGCGATCGCCGCAGTGATGCGGCGGGTGCTCGACTGGGTGGAGACGCAGTTCGCCGCCATGGGGCGCGAGGACGCACGGGAGCTGGCCGTCGCGCTGTTCGCCGCATACCAGGGCGTCTCGCTGCTCACCAACACCTTCCGCGAGCCCGAGCTGATGACCGCGGAAGGCCGCCGCCTGGAGCGCTGGATCGACTCCCTGGCCTGACTCCCTCCTGGGCAGACCCCTGCGCGGCGGCAAGGGCCTGCCCAACCAGCCGGGCGGCTCAGGCGAGGACCGGGTAGTTGGCGCGCAGCACGCCGCGCGGGTCCCTGGCGCGCTTGATCGCGCGCAGCCGCTCCAGCACGGGCGCGGTGAAGGCGGCAGCGGCGCGCTCCCCGTACCCGAGCAGGGTGTACGGCTTGCGCCCGCTCGCCCGCTCCCCCAGCCGCCCGGCGAACCACCGCAGCCGCTCCCCCGCCGCCTCGGCCAGCTCGGGCGTGAAGGCGGGCCCGAGCAGGTACAGCAGGTACGGCTCCGCCACCGGCCCGCCCGGCCCGCCGTCCGGCCGGGCGGCGGCCAGCGCGCCGCCGAGGTGCCGCACCTGCGCGACGGCCAGCGGCGCGAGCGGCGCGTCCAGCACCAGGTCGGCGACCTCGTCGTCCAGCCTGGTCAGCAGCTCCGAACGCGACCTGCCGGGAGTGGGATCGACCGGTTCGGCGGTGATGGCGCCGAGATCGGCCACCGCGAGCGGCCCCCGGGTGTCACGGAGCACGTCGCCGATCTTGCCGAGCCGGTCGAGCAGCGCGCGTCCCTCCCGCTCCTCGCCGAGGAACGCGGCGTCGATCGTCACCATGGGCGGCAGGTTGGGGAGGTTCACCCGGCCGAACCACAGCGACAGCTCGTCCGGCGCCTCCGCGGTGAGCTCGCGGTAGGCGTCGAACACCTCGCGGGCCCGGTGCTCCGGCCACGCCACCCGGCCCCCGTACAGGGCGGGGGCGGGGAACAGCGCGAACTCGACGGCCGTGACCACCGCGAAGTCGCCACCGCCGCCGCGCAGCGCCCAGAACAGCTCGGGGTCCGACTCGGCCGTCACCGTGACGGGCTCCCCGTCCGCGGTCACGACGTCGAAGGCCCGTACGGCGTCGGCCGCGAACCCGTGCCTGCGCCCGAACCAGCTCAGCCCGCCGCCCAGCGTGTACCCCGCGACACTCACGACCGGGCTGCTGCCCGCGAGCCCCGTCAGCCCGTGCCGGCCCGCCTCGGCCAGCACCTCGCCCCACTTCACCCCCGCGCCCACCCGGGCGACCCGCTCGCCGGGGCGTACCTCGACGCCGCCCAGGCGGGTGGTGCGCAGCAGGATCGCCCCCTCGGTGCCGCCCGCCGCGCCGTGCCCGCCCGCCTGGGCGGCGACCGGGATCCCCGACTGGGCCGCGTACTTGACGACGGCCGCCACCTCGCGCGCGTCGCCCGGCTCGACGACGGCGGCGACCGGCTGGCGCACCGACGCGTTCCACGGCCTGGCCGCCTCCTCGAACCCGTCGTCGCCCGGCAGCAGCACCCTTCCGCCCGGCACGGCCGCGCGCAGCTTCGCGTTCGTCATATGTCCTTCGCTCCTCTGGATCGTTCCGACGGCCCCGGACACTCGATCCGGGGTCACCGTTACGACGAAATCGGCGGCGAGAGTGTGACCTCGTGCCGGTCAGCGGGCTCACCGCCCGCCGGCGCGAAGACCGGGTGCCGCGCCGGGGCCGCCACCGTGCGCCACCAGACGGCGCTCCTCAGGCGGCGGCGCGCCACCGGACGGGTCAGGGCCGTACGCGGCCAGACGACGTGCGTCAAGGGACCGCGCGCAGCCAGGCGGCGTGCGGGCCTCGGGCTCCGGCGGCGAGCCAGGCGGCCGCGGCCGCGGTGTCGCCGGCGATCGTGACCGGGGCGCTCCACCGCTCCTCGCACAGCCGCAGGACGTGCTCGCGCACCGGGCCTTCGGCGGTGAGGACGCCGCCGGCCAGCACGATCGGCGACGTCTCGCCGGGCGCGCGCACGTGAGCCAGCGTGGCGAGCAGCCGTTCGGCGGCGGACTCGACGATCGCGACGGCGGCCGGGTCGCCCGCCTCCGCGGCCTTGCCGACCAGCGGCGCCAGCGGGGCGAGCGTCGCCACGGGCGCGGCCTGCGCCCGGATGATGAGGAGATCGGCGATGCGCGCCGTCGGCTCCTCCCCCGGACCGGCCACCGCCTCGGCCACCAGCCGCACCAGCTCACCCGAGGAACCGGCAGCGGCCGGGCGGTCCGAGCGGCCGTCGGACGTGCGCTCGCCCGTCGCGTCCGCGGCGGCCGGAGGAGCCGAGCCGCCGGGCTCCGGCCGGACCGCCCGGGCGGCGGTGAGGCGGCGGATGGTGTGGCGGGCGGCGGCGCGGCCGAGCCAGAAGCCCGAGCCCTCGTCGCCCAGCAGCCAGCCGTGCCCGTCGGCGACCCGGGTGACGCGCCTGTCCTCGACGCGCAGGGCGACCGCTCCCGTTCCCGACAGCAGCACGTGCCCGGACGGCTGCGGGGTGCCCGCGACGAAGGCGAGCAGGGGGTCTTCGACACCGCGTACCGGGAAGCGCAATCCGCAGCCGGCCCAGGCGCGGGCGAAGGCGGCGTGCACGGCGGAGTCCTGGAGGGCGCCGAGACCGGCGAGCCCGATGACGCCGTTCGCCACCCGGCCGGGGTCGATGTCCCCGAGCGCCTGCCTGACGGCGGCGGTGATCTGGGCGAGCGCGGCGTCGACGCCGTGCGCGACGGGGTTCCCGCCTCCGGCCAGGCCGTAGCCTGCGCGTTCGCCGCTGGAGGTGGTGAGCAGGGCACGCGTGGAGGTGCCGCCGGCGTCGATGCCCAGGTACAGGTCCATGGTCGCTCTCTCGTCGTGCTGGGGGGATCGGCGCGCACTGTACCCGCCCCGCCCGCTTCAGCGCCGCCCCGCTCCGTGCGGCGCCGAGCGGTTCGGGCCCGGCCGGATCGGGGTGGGGCAGGTGGGCGGGCGTGGGATACTGCGGAAATGGCGCGGATCGTCTTCATCGGGGTCGGTGACGTGGAGCTGACGCGCCGCGTGGTCTCCGCGCTGGTGCTGGCTCCCGGCCTGCGCGGCGAGCTGGAGCTCATTCTCCACGACGACGACCCGGGCAAGCTGGTCACGACCGAGCGGCTGGTACGCGCGATCGACGCCGAGGCGGGCGCGGACGCGAAGATCCGCAGCGTGTTCGACCGGCGGCAGGCGCTCAAGGGCGCCGACTTCGTGGTGAGCCATCTCGATGTGGGCGGGTTCGACGCGACGTTGCGGGACTTCGAGATCCCCCACCGTTACGGCCTGCGCCAGACGATCGGCGACACGATCGGCATCGGCGGTGTCTTCCGCGGCCTGCGCACGATCCCGGTGCTGGTGGAGCTGGCCGGGCAGATGGCCGAGGAGTGCCCGGACGCGTGGCTGCTGAGCTGCAGCGACCCGATGGCGATGACCGGGTGGGCGGTGCACGAGGCGACGGGGTTCGAGCGGTTCGCCGGGCTGTGCCACTCGGTGTGCGACACGCACGCGTACCTGGCCGATCTCGTCGGGCGCGACGAGGACGAGGTGACGTTCCTCAGCGCGGGGCTCAACCACCAGTCGTTCGTGCTGCGCTTCGAGGCGGACGGCCGCTCGCTCTACCCGGAGCTGGACGCGGTGCTCGACGCCGACCCGCAGCTGCGGCGGCACGTACGCGTCGAGCTCTACCGTACGTTCGGCTACTTCCCGACGCAGTCGAGCGAGCACGCCGCCGAGTACGTGCCGTGGATCATGCGTCATCCCGATGAGACGGCGAGGCTCGGCGTGCCGGTCGAGGAGTACCTGCGGCGCGTCGGCAAGAGCCTGCACCTGTACGAGGAGACGCGGCGCGCCCTGTCGGCGGGCCACCCGCTGCTGATCCGGTGGCAGCATCAGGAGCCGGCGGCTGCGATGATCCTGGCGATGCTGACCGGCGAGGAGAAGGAGATCTACGTCAACGTGGCCAACCGTGGCCTGATCGGCAACCTGCCCGAGGGGTGCTGCGTGGAGGTTCCGGCCGTGGTCGGCGCGGCGGGGGTGCGCCCTCTGCCCGTCGGCGACCTGCCGGTGCAGCTCGCCGCCCTCAACCGGACGTTCCTGAACGTGGTGGAGCTGACCGTGCGGGCGGCGCTCGACGGCGACCGTTCGCACGTCTACCACGCGGCGATGCTCGACCCGAACACGGGCGCGACGCTGCCGCTGCCCAAGATCAAGGAGCTGTGCGACGAGCTGATCGAGGCGCACGGCGACCTGCTGCCCGCGGCGGTCCGCGCGTGATGGAGCAGATGCCGACGGAGGTGCGGCGCGAGCGCATGCTGGCGATGCTCGCCGAGCAGGAGTTCGCACGGGTGGCGGAGCTGGCCGAGGCGTTCGGGGTGTCGAGCGTGACCGTGCGCGCCGACCTCGACGCGCTGGAGGAGCAGGGCAAGGTGCGCCGGGTGCGCGGCGGCGCGATGATCGCCGGGCCGGCGCCGCACGTGGAGCCGTCGTTCGAGCTGTCGCTGGGCACGGCGGCGGTGGAGAAGTCGCTGATCGCGAAGGTGGCGGCGCGGCTGGTGACCTCCGGCGAGTCGGTGCTGATGGGGGCGGGCACGACCACCTCGTACGTGGCCCGCGAGCTGGTGGCGCGCACCGATCTGACCGAGGTGACGGTGTTCACCAACGGGCTGCGCACGGCGCTGGAGCTGGAGCCGGCGCTGCCGCGGATCTCGGTCGTGGTGACCGGCGGGAGCCTGCGCCGCCAGCAGCACTCGCTGGTCGATCCGCTGGGCGGCAAGCTGCTCGAGGGCATCAGGGCGCACACGGTGATCCTGGGCTGCGGTGGCATCGACCCGGTCGCCGGGGTGACGAATGTGAGCCTGCCCGACGCCGAGATGAAGCAGCGCATGCTGCGGGCGGCGGCGAGGAAGATCCTGGTGGCCGACGCCTCGAAGCTGGGCGTGGTGGAGATGGCGCCCATCTGCGCGATCGGGGACATCGATCTGCTGATCACCGGGGAGTCGGCCGATCCCGAGTGCGTGGCGGCGCTGCGGGACAAGGGGCTCGAGGTCGAGATCGCCCGCTGAGCCCCGGGCTCCCGCCGGCCGTCGCTCCCCGCGCCGCCGCAGCAGCAGCCCCGGGCCCCGCCGAGGCGTGGCGGGCCCGGGGCGATCGCGGGCGGGACGGCGGGCGCGGGTGCGGCGGGGGCGGTCAGGCGCGCAGGGCCTCCGGGAGGAGGTCGCCGTGGGCGCGGGTGAGGTCGTCGGCCATGGCCCAGATCTGGTCGAGCGTCAGTGACGCGGACGTGTTCGGATCGACCATCAGGGCGTGCCTGACCAGGCGGGGGTCGCCTTCCAGCGCGGCGCGCACGGTCAGCTCGTTGACGCTCACGTACGCCCGGTTCAGCGCCGCGCACTGCGGCGGCAGCGCGCCGACGGCGGTGGGCCGGACACCGGTGGCGTCCACCACGCAGGGCACCTCGACGACGCAGCCCTGCGGCAGGTTCGAGATGAGGCCGTCGTTGACGACGTTGCCGTAGACGACGCGCGGGGTGCCGGTGACCATGCTGTGGATGATCTGCGGCGCGTACTCGTCGGTGCCGGCGATGTCGAGCTCGCCGCCGCCGCGTACGAGGTCGCGGGTGCGTTTGTACTCGGCCAGGTTCTCCTCGCTGACCCGCAGGTACTCGCCGACGGGGATGCGCAGCCGGTCGATCTCGCTGTCGTGGTGCATCAGCCACGGCACGTACTCGGCGGAGTGCTCGCTGGTCTCGGTCGGGTAGTAGCCGAGCCGCCGGTACATGTCGATTCTTACGCGCCGCCGCAGCTCGGGGTCGTCCACGTCGAGCCGGGGGTAGAGGTCTTCGCCGTCGCGTTCGAAGCGCAGCACCCACGCCTGGTGGTTGACGCCGGCCGCGACGTACGAGACCTCCTCGTACGGCACCGACACGAGGTCGGCCAGCCCCCGCATGGTCCAGTAGACGGAGTGGCACAGCCCGACGACGTTCTTGACCTTCCCCGACAGGTACCACACGTTCATGGCCATCGGATTGGTGTAGTTGAGCAGCAGCGCGTCGGGGCAGACCGCGGCGATGTCGGCGGCGAGCGCGTCGAGCAGGGGGAACGTGCGCAGGGCGCGGAAGACGCCGCCGGCGCCGATGGTGTCGGCGATGGTCTGGCGCAGCCCGTACCTGGCGGGGATCTCGAAGTCGGTGACGGTGGCGGCGTAGCCGCCGACCTGCACCATGTTGATGACGAAGTCGGCGCCGTCGAGCGCTTCGCGGCGGCCGAGGTGGGCGGTGACGGTGGCGGCGCCGCCGGTGATGCGGCGGGCGACGGCCTCGGCGACCTCCAGGCGTTCGGCGTCGATGTCGTGCAGGGCGATGCGCATGCCGCGCAGCTCGGGGAAGGCGATGAGGTCGGCGAGCAGCCCCTGGGTGAAGACGACGCTTCCCGCCCCGACGAACACGATCTTCTTCATGACGTTGCTTCCTCCCAGGTGGGCTGCGCCGCGGTGCCGCCTGCGGCGCGGGTGGAAAGGGTGCCGCAGGTCACGGCCACGGTCATGGCCTGCTTGAGCGGCAGGCCGCGCAGCAGCGCGGCGAGCAGTCCGGCGTTGAAGCTGTCGCCCGCGCCGACGGCGTCGACGACGGTGGCGGGGGTGGCGGGGACCTCGGCGGGCTCTCCGTCGGCGAAGGCGAGCGCGCCGAGTGCGCCGCGCTTGACGACGGGCAGCGTGCCGCGGGCGGCCAGCTCGCGTACGGCCCACTCCACGCCCGCGCCGTCGGGCGGCGGGCCCGCGACGGCGGCGGCGATGGCGCGGGCTTCGGCCTCGTTGGGCAGCAGGACGTCGGTGACGGGCAGGACCTCGGCCAGGCCCGCCCACCGGCCGGCGGGGTCGTCGTTGGTGTCGAGCGAGGTGGACGCGCCGGCCGCTCTGGCCAGGCCGAACAGCCCGGGGAGGCCGGCGGCGAGCCGCGGCTGGAGGAAGTACGACGACACGTGCACGTGCGCGGCCCGCTCGACGAGCCCGCGCGGCACGTCGCCGGCGGTGAGCCGGTCGAGGCAGCCGGGGGCGGTGAGTATGGCCCGGTCGTCGCCGTCCGCGAGCACCACGGTCATGGCGGTGGGCACGCCGGGGTCGACGACACAGGCGGAGACGTCGACGCCGCCGCCGCGCAGGGCGTCCAGGACGAAGGCCCCGGCGGGGTCGTCCCCTACCCGGCCGACGAACGCGGTGCGCAGGCCGAGCCGGGCGGCGCCGTACGCGGTGATCGCTCCGGAGCCGCCGAGCACCAGGCCGGCGGCGGGGACGAGCTGTTCACGCTGGCCGAACTCGGGATGGCGGGGCGCGCCTGAGACGATCACGTCCGGGTTGGCGTCGCCGACGACAAGCAGGTCGAAGGTCGTTCTGGACACCACGGCACCGTGCCAGGCGTTGTGAAAGCTTGTCAAGCCTTGCGCTTTTTCGAAGGTATTGACAAGACTTCGAAAGTCACCATGATTGGCTCCAATCATTCCGGGAGGAGCATCCACAGTGCGAAGAACAACCGCGGCGGCCCTGGTCGCGGCGATCGTCCTGGCGGCCGCGGGCTGCGGAGGGTCGGCGCAGGAGGGCGCGAAGACGGTGGACCCGCAGGCGAAGGTGAAGCTCACCTGGTGGACGGGCCAGACGGCGGACGCGGAGAAAGTCCTCGAAGGGCTGGCCGCCGAGTTCACCCGGCAGCACCCCAACGTGACGATCGAGGTCTCCTCCGGCGCCTCGACCACCGACGACCTGCTGCAGAAGCTCTCCGCGGGCTTCGCGAGCGGCGTCTACCCCGACATCTCCTACGCTTTCGGAAGCTGGGCCTCGCAGCTCCAGGAGTCCGGCAAGACGCTCGACCTGACCGAGAAGGTGAAGGACCCGTCGGTCGGGTGGGAGGAGTTCCCCGAGGCGGCCCGCTCGACCGCGACGCCGAACGGGCAGGTCATCGGCTTCCCCGCGATCGTGGACAACCTTTCGCTGCTGTACAACAAGAAGCTCTTCGACGCCAAGGGCGTGCCGTACCCGACCGACGAGTGGACCTGGGACGACTTCCGCGCGGCGGCGAAGAAGCTCACCGACCCGGCGGAGAAGATCTACGGGACCGCGTACTCGGTGAGCGCGTCCGAGGACACGACCTGGCACTTCTGGCCGCTGCTGTGGCAGCGCGGCGGCAGCATCCTCACGCCCGACCAGAAGAAGCCCGCGTTCAACTCGCAGGCCGGGGTGGACGCGCTGGAGTTCCTGCGGGCGATGGCGGTGGACGACAAGAGCGTCTACCTCGACCAGACCGACGAGCGCTACGCGCCGCTGTTCGCCGACGGCCGCATCGCCATGATCATCAACGGGCCGTGGTCGCTGTACGACCTCAAGCAGAAGAAGACCGACTACGGCGTGACCTTCCTGCCCGGCACGAACGGCGACCACCAGACCGTCTCGGGGCCCGACCTGTGGACGCTGTTCGACAACGGCGACGCCAACCGGGCCTACTGGTCGTTCGAGCTGATCAAGTGGCTCACCTCGGCGGAGGGCGACGCCCGGTGGAACCTCACCCAGGGCAACCTGCCGCTGCGCACCTCCGAGACGGAGCTGCCCGAGTACGACAAGTACATCAAGGAGTACCCGGGCGCGGAGAAGATGGTCGCCAACCTGGCCAACGCCAAGCAGGCCAGGCCCACGGTCAGCGGCTACGTGGAGATGTCGCGCCATGTCGGCGAGGCCATCGCCAAGGCCATGCAGGGCGCGGCGACGCCCGAGCAGGCCCTTGACGAGGCGGCGCAGAAGTCCGTGCCGGCGCTGGCCGGGGGCTGACGATGTCGGTGCTGTTCGCCGGGCGCCGCCCGGCCGCGCACGCGGCGACGCTCCCCTCCGGCAGGGTGCGGTGGCTGCATCGCACGCTGACCGGCTGGGGCTTCGCCGGCCCCGCCACCCTGCTCGTGGTCGGCCTGTCGATCTTCCCGGCGGTGTGGGCGTTCCTCATCTCCCGACAGAAGTGGAACGGCATCTCCCCCGCCAAGCCGATCGGCTGGCTCAACTACGAGCTCATGGCGCAGGACCCCGACCTGCTCGCGGCCGTGCGGCACACGCTGGTCTTCACGGTGCTGTTCGTCCCGTCGTCGATCTTCCTCGGGATGCTCGTCGCGGTCGCGCTCAACCGGCCGATCAAGCTGGTCGGCTTCTACCGTACGTGCATCTTCATCCCGTTCGTGGCCTCGGCCGCGGCCACCGGCATCCTCGCGAACTTCGTCTTCAACCCGCAGTACGGCGCCGCCAACAGCGTCCTGCGCGTGCTCGGCCTGCCGCAGCAGCAGTTCCTGGAGAGCCAGTCGCAGGCGCTCGCGGTGATCTGCCTGATCGCGCTGTGGGGGCAGGTCGGCTTCACCGTCGTCGTCTACCTGGCCGCGCTGCAGGACATCCCGAAGGACGTGGTGGAGGCGGCCCGCATGGACGGCGCCAATCGCCGGCAGATCTTCCGGCACGTCACCATGCCGCAGCTCGGCCCGGTGACCGTCTTCACCTCCATCTGGCAGACGATCACCGCGCTGCAGCTGTTCGACCTGGTCTTCACCACCACCAGGGGCGGGCCGCTCGGAGCCACGCAGACGATCGTCTACTACGTCTACGTCCAGGCGTTCAAGCTCACCAAGTTCGGTTACGGCTCGGCCGTCGCGTACGGGCTGTTCGCCGCCACCATGCTCATCACCGTCGGGATGATCCTCTACTCCCGGCGCAGCAAGATCGAGGCCTTCTGATGAGACGCCTGCCGTTCAGCCCGTGGCACCTGCTGCTCATGCCGCTGGCGCTGCTGTTCGCGCTGCCGCTGGTGCAGATGGTGCTGACCGCGTTCATGCCGGACAGCGACATCAACCGCTTCCCGCCCCGCTTCATCCCGAGCCGGCTCACCCTCGACGGGTTCGCGGGCCTGTTCAGCCAGTCGCACGCGCTGCTGTGGCTGCTGAACACGGTGATCGTGGCCGCCGTCTCCGTCGTGTCGCACCTCGTCCTGTGCTCCATGGCCGGGTACGGCTTCGCGCGGCTGAAGTTCTTCGGCAAGCAGGCCGGGTTCCTGATGATCCTCGCGACCATCATGATCCCGACCCAGCTCCTGATGATCCCGACGTACGTGATGTTCAGCCGGCTCGGCCTGATCGACACGCTGGCGGCGGCGTTCGTGCCGTGGCTGGCGTCGGCGTTCGGGATCTTCCTGATGCGGCAGTTCTTCCTCTCGCTGCCCGCCGAGCTCGAGGACGCCGCCCGCATCGACGGGTGCACGACGTTCGGCGTCTTCTGGCGCGTGGTGCTGCCGCTGGCCAGGCCCGCGCTGGCCACGCTGACGGTGTTCACGCTGCTCGGCTCGTGGAACGACCTCATCTGGCCGCTCATCGCGATCAGCGACGAGAACATCTACACGATCCAGCTCGGCCTTGCCAACTTCCAGGGCACCCGGCACACCCAGTGGTCGCTGCTCATGGCCGGGAACGTGGTGGCGACGCTGCCGCTCATCATCGGGTTCGTCGCGGCGCAGCGGCAGTTCGTCGCCACCATGACGTTCACCGGGCTCAAGGGCTGAGGGCCCCTACCACGCGACGGGCAGGGAGGTGAGGCCGTAGACGACGTTGAACGAGCGGAACTCGGCGGGCGGGCCCGCCTCGCGCAGGCCGGGGAAACGCTCGAACAGGGCGGGGAACGCGATGCCCATCTCCATCCTGGCCAGCGGCGCGCCGAGACAATGGTGCACGCCGTGACCGAAGGCGACATGGCCCATCTCGCCGCGCGAGATGTCCAGCCGCTCCGGGTCGGGCACGAACGCCGGGTCGCGGTTGGCGGCCGGCAGCGCGCACACCACCAGCTCGCCCTCCGGGATGCGCACGCCCGACACCTCCACCTCGGTGGTGGTCACCTTGACCGTGCCCGAGTGCACGATGCTGAGCCAGCGCAGCAGCTCCTCGACCGCCGCGCCCCACCGCTCGGGCTCCTCACGCAGCAGGCCGAGCTGATCGGGGTGGCGCAGCAGCGCCAGCGTGCCGAGTCCGAGCATGTTGGACGTGGTCTCGTGGCCGGCCAGCAGGAGCAGGCTGCCGATGCCGGCCAGCTCGTCGGCCGACAGGTCGTCGCCGTGCTCGCGGACGAGCATGCCGAGCAGGTCGTCGCCGGGGTCCTTCAGAGCGCGGCCGACCAGCTCGCTCATGTAGGCGCGCGACTCGAGCTGCGCGGCGGCCCGCCGCTCCACCGGCTGCGACAGGTCCAGCATGATGCCGCTGCGGCGCTGGAAGTCGGCGCGGTCCTCGTACGGGACGCCCAGCAGCTCGCAGATCACCAGCGACGGGATCGGCAGCGCGAACGACGTCACCAGGTCGGCGGGCGGGCCCGCCGCCTCCATGGCGTCGAGGTGGCCGGCGACGATGTCCCTGACCCGCGGCTCCAGGCGGCGCATGCGGCGCATCGTGAACTCGGGGGTGAGCATGCGGCGCAGCCGCGTGTGCTCGGGCGGGTCGAACATCAGCATGTTGCCCGCGCGCACGCGCTTCAGCTCCTCATCGGTGAGCTGCGGCGCGCCCGGCGGCCGGTGACCGGCCGAGCGGGCGTTGCTGAACCTGGACGGGTCGCCCAGCACCTCCCGGACGTCGGCGAACCTCGTCACCATCCAGACCTCGGCTCCGAACGAGGTGCTGACCTTGCGCACGCCCTCCTCCTCGCGGATCCTCGCCAGATCGGGATCCGGGGTGAAGGCCGAGCGCCGCATGTAGACGGGCATCGCGGGCGTGGTCGTGGAATCAGTCATCGAGTCGCTCCCCCCTTGGCCTCCATTAAACGCGGCGGTACGGAGGCGGGTCCCGGCCGGGTCGCCTTCCCGCGGGTTCGGCCGGGACCGTCCCGATGCCTCGTCAGCCCTGCGCTGCCGGGTCGTGGAACGCCACCGGAGCGGGCCGCTCGCAGGTGCTCTCGACATCCACCGACCTGCCGGAATGGGCGGAGGCGAGCAGCGACTCCATGACGTCCAGGACGTGGAACGCCATCGTCCCGCCCGCCCTGGGCTCCGGCTCGGACAGGAAGTCGATGAGGCCGACGCCGCGTCCCGCCTCGGTGTACCCGGCCGAGACGGGCAGCTCGCGGGCCTCGCCGTCGCCGAGCTTCGTCAGCAGGACGGACCCGTCGAAGCGGTTGGGGTCGGGGACGACGAGCGAGCCCCGCTCGCCGTGCACCTCGATGTTGGGGGCGCGGGTGGCCACCGCGTCGAAGCTCATCACCAGCGTGGACAGCACCCCGGACTCGTGCACGAGCACGCCGGTGACGTGCGTGTCCACGGTGACCGGGATCTCCTCGCCCTGGCGCGGGCCGGAGCCGATCGTGCGCTTGGAGCGCGTCCTGCTGGCCGCGCCGATGACCGAGCGCACCGGCCCGAGCATGGTGACCAGGCTGCTGATGTAGTACGGGCCCATGTCCAGGAGCGGGCCGCCGCCCGGCACGTAGTAGAAGTCCGGGTTGGGGTGCCAGCGCTCGTGGCCGGGCGTCATCATGGTCGCCGTCGCCGCGATGGGCCGGCCGATGAGGCCGTCGTCGATGGCGGCGCGGGCCGTCTGGGTGCCGGTGCCGAGCACGGTGTCGGGCGCGCAGCCCACCCGTACCCCCGCCGCGCGGGCGGCGTCCAGCACGCGCCGGGCGTCCTCGCCGGTCGCGGCCAGCGGCTTTTCGCAGTAGACGTCCTTGCCCGCCGCGATCGCCTGCAACGCGACGTCCGCGTGCGCGGCCGGGATGGTGAGGTTGAGCACCACCCGGATGCGCGGGTCCGCGATCAGCTCGGCCACGCCCAGCGCCTCGACGCCCTCGTACTCCGCGGCCGCCGCGCGCGCCCGCTCCGTGTCGAGGTCGGCCACCGCGACCAGCTTGACCTGGGGCAGGCGGTCGATGGTCTTGAGGTACTGCGCGGAGATGGCTCCGCAGCCCACGATGCCGACGGTCAGCGGCTGGCCCACAGCATGCCCCTCTCGATGATCGTGCGCACGCTGTCGTGCTGCAGGACGTCCAGGCTGTGCCCCGGCGTCGTGACGAAGATCCGGCCCTTGCCCCAGCGGCGGGTCCAGATGGCCGGCGAGGTCACCTCGCGGTGCCACGGATCCCACGGGCGCACCTTCTGCGTCGTGGTGGCCAGCACGTCGATGTAGTCGTCGGTCAGCACCCAGTACTGCTCGGTCACCAGGTCGAAGTCCTCGATCCCCTCCGTGATCGGGTGCGCGGCCGCCTCAGGCAGCATGTTCACCGTGTACGGGACGAAGTTGTGCCGCTCGGTGCCGGCGTCCGGGTCGTCGGGATGCTTGCCCGGATGACAGGCGAACTGCCCGCCGATGAGGTGCAGGTAGTCGGAGGAGTTGCGGAACGAGTCGGCGATGCCGCCGTGCCAGCCGGCCATCCCCGTACCCGCCTCGATCGCCGCCCGCAGGCCCTTGAGCTCGTCGGGCTCGATGGTGCCCATCGTGTAGCACTGCACGATGAGGTCGATCTCGGCCATGAACGCGGGGTCCGCGTACGGGGCCGGACTGTCGGACAGCCGCACCTCGAAGCCGTTCTTCTCCAGGAAGGGGACGAAGAGGTCGGTGGCCGCCACCGGCGCGTGCCCCTCCCATCCTCCTCGCACCACGAGAACCTTGCGCGTGTGCTCGCCCGCCATGCAATCGCCAATCACTCGTTGAACGATAAACCGTTGTGTACCACCCATTCCACGAATAGCGGCACACTTCGCCAATTCTGTCTGACTTCCCCCGAAACCCCCACCCCCTTTTCCCTACCGGCAACGAGAAGTTCGCCTCACCCCGAAGGAACATGGACCCCTCGCCGGCGAAAGGTCGCGGTCTTCCACTCTCCTCCAAGGCGGTTCGACGAACGGGCGCCCGGCCCCGGCGGAAGGGCACCACGGGCGCTCCTTCCGGGGGCGGGCGACCGTCCCCGGAAGGAGCGGGACGTGACGAGCGACCACCCCCGGCAGGACCGAGGCAGGGCGAACGACCGCCCCGAAGGGGTGAAGCGGGGCGAGCGCCCACCGCTTCCCAAGGGGATGCGTGACGGGTGGCCCTTCAGGAAGTGAGGGCGTGGCGGGCGTAGGCGCGGACGTCGGCGTCGGGGTCGGTCAGGGCCCCTTCCAAAGCGGCGGACACGGTGGCGTCGGCGGCCCAGGGTGTCAGGGCCAGGACGGCGGCCTTGCGGACATCCAGGTTGCCGTCCGAGAGGGCGCCCACGAGAGGTTTCGTGGCGGTGCCGGGGTCGGCGGCGGCGAGGCAGCGGGCCGCACCGACGCGGACCTGCCAGGCGGGGTCGGACAGCGCGGGCAGGGCTTCGGCGACCAGGGGCGCGCCGGTGGCGGCGGACGCCTCCAGGGCGGCGGCCCTGACGAGCGGGTCGGCGTCCCGCGCCAGGCCGGCCAGCACGGGTGACGGGCGGCCGATGGAGCCGAGGCCCTTGGCGGCCCAGACGCGTACCTCGCGGGACGGGTCGGAGGCGGCGGCGGCCAGCTCGTCGGGGGCGTCGAGCGAGACGAGCCCTCGGATGGCGGCGATGCGCACCCGGTGGTCGCCGTCGCCGATGGCGGCGCGGAAGGTCTCGACGCCGCCGAGCCGCAGCGCCCGCAGCACGTCGAGGACGGCGGCGCGGACGAACGCGTCGCCGCTCGCGAGCCGCGCGGTCAGGGCGGCGCCCAGGGCGGGGGTGGCGGGCAGCACCTCGACGAGCTCGGTGAGCCCGGTGGCGGCGGTCCTGCGTACGGTGCCGTGCGGGTCGGCGAGCGCCTCGGCCAGCGCGGTCCCGGTGCCCTCGGGGACGGTCTCGGTGAGGGTGGCGATGGCGGCCCTGCGCACCTTGGGGTCGGCATCGGCGAGGTAGGGGGCGAGGTCGGCCACGGTGGGCTGCTCCTCGGCGAGCCGATGCAGCTCCAGGATGCGCGGCGAGCGCCCGACGGCGGCCTCCTGGCGGCGTTCCGCGGTGGCGCGGTGCGTGACGACGGCCGTGCCGACGGTGCCGAGCACGACGGGCTCGGCCTGGACGGGCGTGAACTCCTCGACCGGCACGAGGTAGGGCTCCACGGGCCGCTTGATGAACTCCATGGCCCCGTCGTCCCGCTTGCGCAGGTTGAGGTGGAACAGCCACTCGGCGTCGTCGCGCCGCGGCAGGTCGGCCCGCTCGTGGTAGAGCCCCCACCGGCTCTCGGTGCGCGCCAGCGACGCCCGCGCCGCCATCTCGGCGCAGTCGCGGATGAAGCCGACCTCGGCGCAGCGCATCAGCTCGTGCGGCGTGCGCGCCCCCATGGCGGCGATCTCGTGGCGCATCCGCTCGAACGACTCCAGCGCGATCTCCAGCTTGGCCGCGGTCTTGGGCGGCGCGACGTAGTCGTTGACGAAGCGGCGCAGCTTGTACTCGACCTGCCGCTGCGGCGTCCCGTCGGGGTTGCGCAGCGGACGGTAGACGAGATCGTGGGCGGCGGCGATCTGGTCGGCGGGCAGGTCGGCGAGCGGGGCGTGGTGTGCGGCGGCGTGGGCGCCGGCGAGGTCGCCGAAGACGAACGCGCCGATCATGTAGTTGTGCGGCACGCAGGCCAGGTCGCCGGCCGCGTACAGGCCGGGGACGGTGGTGGCGCCGTTCTCGTCCACCCAGACGCCGGACGCGGAGTGCCCGCCGCACAGCCCGATCTCGGAGATGTGCATCTCGACGTCGTGCGTGCGGTAGTCGTGGCCGCGCCCGGCGTGGAACGTGCCACGGGTGGGCCGCTCGGTGGTGTGCAGGATGTTCTCGATGGCGGTGATGGTCTCGTCGGGCAGGTGGGTGAGCTTGAGGTAGATGGGCCCGCGGGCGGAGGCGATCTCGGCGGAGACCTCGGCCATCATCTGCCCCGACCAGTAGTCGGAGTCGACGAACCGCTCCCCCTTGTTGTTGACCTGGTAGCCGCCGAACGGGTTGGCGACGTACGCGCAGGCGGGCCCGTTGTAGTCCTTGATGAGCGGGTTGATCTGGAAGCACTCGATGCCGCTCAGCTCGGCCCCCGCGTGGTAGGCCATGGCGTAGCCGTCGCCGGCGTTGGTGGGGTTCTCGTACGTTCCGTAGAGGTAGCCGGACGCGGGCAGCCCGAGCCGCCCGCAGGCGCCGGTGGCGAGGATGACGGCGCCGGCCGAGACCGTGACGAACCGCCCGCCGCGGGTGTCGAACCCGGCCGCGCCGACGGCCCGCCCGCCGGAGGTGAGCACCCTGACCGGCATGAACCGGTTCTCGATGCGCACCTTCTCCCGGATGTGGCGCTGCCGCAGCACCCGGTAGAGCACCTTCTTGACGTCCTTGCCCTCGGGCATCGGCAGCACGTAGCTGCCCGAGCGGTGCACGCGGCGCACCGCGTAGCCGCCGTGCTCGTCCTTTTCGAACTTCACGCCGTAGCGCTCCAGGCGGCGGACCATGTCGTAGCCCCTGGTGGCGGTCTGGTTGATGGTCTTCTGGTTGACGATGCCGTCGTTGGCGCGGGTGATCTCGGCGACGTAGTCCTCGGGGGTGGCCTTGCCGGGGATGACGGCGTTGTTGACGCCGTCCATGCCCATGGCGAGCGCGCCGCTGTGGCGCACGTGGGCCTTCTCCAGCAGCAGCACCCGCGCGCCGTGCTCGGCGGCGGTGATGGCGGCCATGGTGCCGGCGGTGCCGCCGCCGATGACGAGCACCTCGCACTCCAGGTGCAGGCGGTCCTCGATCGCGGGGATCTCCATCGTTCACAACTCCTTGAGGATCTGAGCGCGCAGGCCGGACCGGCCGGCCGCCGGGTCACGAGGGCTCGGCACGTCGATGACGGTGCGCACGGCGCCGTGGCCGAGCACCACGACCCGGTCGGCGAGCAGCAGCGCCTCGTCCACGTCGTGGGTGACGAACACGACGGTCGCCTGGGTGTCGCGCAGCACGTCGAGCAGGAGCGCCTGCATGCCGGCGCGGGTCTGGGCGTCGAGCGCGCCGAACGGCTCGTCCATGAGCACGGCCCTGGGCGAGCCGGCGAGGGCGCGGGCGAGCTGGACGCGCTGGCGCATGCCGCCGGACAGCTCGCGGGGCAGCCGGTCCTCGTGCCCGGCCAGGCCGACGCGGCCGATCCACTCTTCGGCGACGGCCCGCCGCCGCGCCTTGGACCAGCCGCGGATGCGCAGGGGCAGCTCGACGTTGCCGCGTACGGTGCGCCAGGGCAGCAGCGCGTCGTCCTGGAAGACCATCGCGCGCTCGCCGGAGGTGGCGGTGATCTCCGCGCCGCCGGCGACCACACGGCCGTCGCGCGGGCGCAGCAGCCCGGCGATGGCGCGCAGCAGCGTGGACTTGCCCGACCCGGACGCGCCGACGATCACCAGCACCTCGCCGGGCCGGACGGCGAGATCGACGTCGCGCAGCACGGGCCCGCGGCCGTAGCCGAGGGTCAGGGACTCCATGGTGATGCCGAGCGTCATGACGCGGCCTCCTCCGCGCGCGGCAGCCACCGCGTCAGACGGCGGCCGGCCAGCTCGACGGCGGCCGAGGTGAGCCAGCCGAGCAGGCCGATGGTGATCATGCCGACGATGACGGAGGGGTAGTCCACGATCGTGTACGACATCCAGGTGCGGTAGCCGACCCCGAACTCGCCGGAGATCATCTCGGCCGAGATGACGCAGATCCACGACACGCCCATGCCGACCGACAGCCCGCCGAACACCCCGGGCAGGATGCCGGGGAGCACGACGTTCAGCAGCACGTGGCGGCGCCCGCCGCCGAGCGTCCTGACGGCGTCCTCCCACAGCGTGGGCAGCGCGCGCACGGCGTGCCGGGTGCTCACCATGATCGGGAAGAATGCGGCGGCGAACGTGATGAACACGATGCCCTGCTCATCGGTGGGGAACAGCAGGATGGCGACCGGCACCAGCGCGATGGCCGGGATCGGCCGTACCGCCTCCATCAGCGGCAGCAGCACGTCTCCGGCCTGCGCCGACCTGGCGACCAGGATGCCCGCGGCGACACCGGCGACGGCGGCGAGGCCGAAGCCCGTGCAGATCCTCATGAGGCTCTGCAGCAGGTCGAGCCAGTAGAGCCGGGTGGCGAGCAGGCTCGCGGCCCGCTCGGCGACCTCGACGAGCGTGGGCAGCCGGTCGAACCTGAGCCACAGCCGGGCGTCGGTGACGGTCAGCAGCTGCCACAGCCCGGCCGCGGCGAGCAGGGAGGCCAGGCGGACGAGCCGCCTGCGCGTCTTGCCCGCTCCGCCGCCCCGCGAGCGCGCCTTCCCGCCGGATTCGGGCAGCGCGGGTGCGCGTACCTCGGTGCCGGCGGTCATCGGTCGTCACCTCCGGCGGCTTCGAGCGCGTCGGCGTAGCCGACGGGCCTGGTGCCCAGGTGCTTCGCGCGGTAGGCGTCGGCGCCCTCCTGCGTGGTGAACGGCAGGAACCGGTGCTCGGGGCCGGCGCCGGGGTCGCGCAGCCAGACCGCGCGATCGGCGAACCAGCGGGTGCCGGTCGTGGTGTCGGGCACGTACGCGGCCCGCACCTGCGCGGTCGCGGCGGCCACCTGGCGCAGCAGGCAGGTGGGTGTGGCGGCGGGCCGGAGGTCCTTCTCGCCGGTCAGCCAGAGCTCGGAGGCGGTCTCCGGGTCGTCGACGGGCTTGCCGCAGGCGGCGTCGGTGCCGGTGACGGCGGCGGGGTTCGCGGTCGATGCCCGGTCGGCGTCATAGTCCTCCCCGTACGCCTTGCGCAGGTAGGAGTCGTTGACGAACGCGCTCACGTCCACGCCGGAGAAGCCGGGGCTGATCCGCTTGAGGTAGGCCACGTCCCGCTGGTGGGCGGCCTGCAGCGGCTCCTTGAGCGTGACGTCGAAGGTGGCGATGCCGCCGCGCCCGTTATAGAGGTAGACCACCTCGGGCGGCAGCCCGGTCGCCTCGGCCACCGACTCGGCCGCCTCCACCGGGTGCTCGTGCAGGTAGCGGGTGGCGTCGATCTGCGCCTTGAGGAAGGCGTCCACGACCTCGGGGTGCTCCTCGGCGTACGCCTTGCGGACCACGACGCCGTGGAAGGTCGGCACGTCGAGCGCGGAGCCGTCGTAGACGAGCCGGCCCTTGTTCTGGAAGGCGAGCAGGCCGGGCCAGGCCACGAACTGGGCGTAGCCCTGCACGCCGCCCGACTCGAGCTGGGCCGCTCCCACGGCGGGCTGGTGGTTGACCACGTCGGCGCCGATGCCGGCCCGCTCCAGGGCCTGCACGAGCGTGCCGTGCCCGGCCGAGCCGACGCTGGCGGAGACCTTGGTGCCGGCCAGGTCGGCGAGCGTGCGCGCGGACGACGTGGGCGAGACGAGCACCATGTTGAGCCCGCCGCGCAGGTTGTAGCCGGTGATGGAGATCATCTCGGTCCTGGCCGACGGCACGTTCTGGGTGCGGGCGGCGTTGATGAGCAGCGGGTAGTCGCCCATCGAGCCGATGTCGATCTTCCCGGCGACCATCTTGGCGGTGATCGGGGCGCCGGTGTCGTAGTCCTGCCACTCGACGGTGTAGCGGGGGCCGAGCCGCTTCTCCAGGTAGCCGAGCGAGCGGAGCAGGGTCCCCGCGGTGACGGTGTTGATGGTCTTGGACTGGTAGCCGACGACCACGGTGGTCGTGCCGCCGTCGCCCTCGGAGGCGCCGCCGGCCGCGCCGGCCACCGAGCAGCCGGTCGCCGCGAGCAGCAGGGCGGTGGCGGCGGCCATGAGTGCTGTGCGCATCGGGCGTTCCTTCATCGCAGCAGGTAGGGGATGTTGATGGTGACCGCGTCCACGGGGCAGCGGGCCGCGCAGGGCCCGCAGTACCAGCACTCGTCCACGTGCATGTACGCCTTGCCGGTCTCGTCGCTGATGGCCAGCGAGTCGAGCGGGCACGCCTCCACGCAGAGCGTGCAGCCGTCGATGCACAGGGACTCGTCGATCGTGACCGGGACCTCGACGCGCTGGTCGATCAGGGCCATGCGTGCTCCTCTTTCTCGTTACGCCGCAGGTGACCGCGCATCGTCAGGCGGTCGCCCCGGAAACGGATGAACTCCAGGTCCACGGGCCTGCCGCCGGCCAGGTGGGTGAGCCGCTCGACCATGAGCAGCGCGGCCCCCCGCGGCGCGCCGAGCACGGCGGCGGTGTGCGGGTCGGCGTTGACCGCCTCCAGGGTCAGCTCGGCGGTGCCGAGCGGCCGGCCGGTGATGCGTTCGAGCAGGACGAAGATGTCGTTGCCGGCGAGGTCGAAGTCGAGCAGCGGCTCGCCCACGTCGCGCACCAGGTAGGTGAGGTCGAGGGAGAGCGGCAGGCCGTTGAGGCTGCGCAGGCGTTCGAGGTAGACGACCTGCTCGCCGGGCGCCAGGCCGAGCCGGTGGCTGACCGGGGCGGGCGGCTCGATGATCGTCATCGTGCGCACCTGGTTGACGACCCGGCCATGCTCGTGCAGGGTCTCGGCCAGGCCGAGCAGGCGGTGCAGGCCGTGCGGGTACTTCTCGGCGGCGACCGTGGTGCCGACGCCGGGACACCGTTGGACCAGCCCCTCCTCGCGCAGCAGGTCCAGTGCCTGGCGCACGGTGTTGCGCGAGGTGTCGAACTCGCGGGCGAGCGCGGACTCCAGCGGGAGCTGCCCGCCGGGGTATCCGCCGTGGATGATCTGTCTTCTCAGCAGGTCGGCGATCTGCCGGGCGCGGTCCGCCCGGCGGCGCCGATCGTCGAGGGCCACCCGTTCCATGGCCCACAACCTACTCAATCGGTAGGAAAAAGGGGATAACGGGAGGATTGCGCCACCAGGAGGCGGCTACGTACCCGCGCTGACCTGCGATTCCGCGCTCGGCTCCGGAAGATCTGCCACCTTCTCCGAGGGCAGCCGGGGCACGGCGGCGACCAGTTCGCGCGTGTACGGATGGCGCGGCCGCAGGAACACCTCGGCCACCTCGCCCTCCTCCACGACCTGGCCGTCCTTCATGACCAGCACCCGGTCGGCGACGTGCTGGACGACGCCCAGGTCGTGAGAGATGAACACCATCGCGGTGCCGTACTCGGCCTGCAGCTCGGCCAGCAGGTCGAGCACCTGGGCCTGGATCGAGACGTCCAGCGCGGAGACCGGCTCGTCGCACAGCAGCACGTCGGGGCGGGTGCCGAGGGCGCGGGCGATGGCGACGCGCTGGCGCTGGCCCCCGGACAGCTCGCGGGGGTGCCGCTCGGCCACGTCCTGCGGCAGCCCGACGCGGGCCAGCAGGTCCAGCACGCGGGCCCGCCGCTCGGCCTTGGGCAGCCGCAGCGGCTCGGCCACCAGGCGGCCGACCTTGTGCCGCGGGTCGAAGGAGTCCAGCGGGTTCTGTGTGATCACCTGGATGCGGGGCCGCAGCGGTCTGCGCTCGCGCTCGCGCAGCCCGCTCCACGGCCGCCCGAGCAGGGTCACGCTGCCCGCGTCCGGCTCCAGCAGAGCCATGCACAGGCGGGCGAGCGTGGTCTTCCCGGAACCCGACTCGCCGACGATGCCCAGCGTCTCACCCTTGCGCAGGGTGAAGGAGACGTCGTCCACGGCGCGGCGGGCGCCGTACGTGCGCGTCAGCCCGGTAGCGGCCAGCACCGGCCCGCCCTCCGCGGCCGGCGCGGGGCGGGCCAGCGGGCGGCCGTCGGTGAGCCGGGTGCCGCGCGAGGCGGCCGACGGGACGGCGGCCAGCAGCGCGCGGGTGTAGTCGTGATGCGGCCGGGTCAGCACGTCGCGCGCCGGGCCCTGCTCGACCACCCGGCCGTCGTGCATGACGAGGATGCGGTCGGCGATCGAGCCGACCACGGCGAGGTCGTGGCTGATGAGCAGCAGCGCCGTGCCCGCCGCCTTCTGCGCGGCGAGCAGCCGCAGGATCTGGGCCTGCACGGTGACGTCCAGCGCCGTCGTGGGCTCGTCGGCGATGATCAGCGCGGGGTCGGCGGCGATGGCGGAGGCGATGAGCACCCGCTGGCGCAGCCCGCCCGACAGCTCGTGGGGACGCTGCTTCGCGCGCAGCTCCGGCTCCGGCACCCCGGCCGCCTCCAGCAGCTCCAGCACCCGTTCCGCCCGGCGGGCGCGCGGCACCACGTCGTGCACGGCCAGCACCTCGGCGATCTCGGAGCCCACGGTGCGCAGCGGGTCGAGCGAGACCAGCGCGTCCTGCAGCACGAGGCCGGCGAAGCGGCCGCGCAGCCGCCGCCAGTCGTGCGGGCCGAAGCGCAGCGCGTCCCGCCCGGCGACGGTGAACGCCGACGCCTCCACCGTCGAGCCGGGACCGATCAGCCCGAGCAGGGTGCGCGCCGTCACGCTCTTGCCCGACCCCGACTCCCCCACCACGGCGACGCACTCGCCCGGCGCGATCGCCAGCGACAGGCCGCGCACCACCTCGTGCTCCCCGAAGCTCACCCGCAGATCCCGCACGTCGATCAGCGGCCCGGCGGAGCCGGACGGCGCGGCCGCGGCGGAGACGGCGTCGTGGGTGGTGGTCATGACGTCCTTCCTTCGAAGCGTTGCTGGAGCCGGCGGCCCACGACGGTCAGGCACACGACGGTCAGCGTGATCGCAAGGCCCGGGAAGAGCGCCTCCCACCAGGCCACCCGCAGGTAGTTGCGGGCCTCGGAGAGCATGGCGCCCCATTCGGCGGCCGGGGGCTGCGGTCCCATCCCGAGGAAGCTGAGGCCCGAGCCGGCGATGACGGCCTGGCCGAGCCCGATCGTGGCCAGCACGGGGATCGGGCCGAGCACGTTCGGCAGCACGTGCCCCACGGTGATGGCGAGCCGGGAGCGGCCGAACGTGACGGCCTGCTCGACGTAGCCCGAGCGGCGCACCACGAACGTCTGGGCGCGGATCACGCGGGCGTAGTTGGGCACCTGGGCGACGGCGATCGCGAAGATCACGTTGCCGGTGCCGGGTCCGGTGATCGCCACGATGAGCAGCGCGAGCAGCAGCTCGGGCAGCGTGGACAGCACGTCGAACGAGCGCGCCAGCGCCTCGTCCAGCCACTTCGGCGACAGCCCGGCGGCCAGGCCGAGCAGCACGCCCGAGGTGACGGCGAAGACGGTCGCGGCGACGCCGATGCTGATGGAGTGGCGGGCGCCGTGGACGACCCTGGCCAGCACGTCGCGGCCGAGGTGGTCGCTGCCGAACCAGTGCTCGCCGCCGGGCGGCGCGAGCGCGGCGAGCGGGTCGGCCGCCAGCGGGTCGGCCCCGGTGACCAGCCCCGGCACGGCCACGGCGAGTGCGAGCACGGCGAGAAAGACGAGGGGGAGGATCAGGCGGCGCACGGTCAGCCTCTGATGCGTGGGTCGATCGCGCGGTAGGCCAGGTCGAGCAGGGTGCTGATGGTGACGTACACGAGGGCCGACAGCAGCACGACCGCCATCACCACCGGCATGTCGCGGCCCTGCACGGCGTCCATGGCGACGCGGCCGAGCCCCGGCCTGCCGAACAGCACCTCGGTGATCACGGCGCCGCCGAGCAGCGCGCCGGTGAACCAGCCGGCCAGCGTGACGGCGGGGATGAGGGCGTGCCTGAGCGCGTGCCTGGCGACCAGCGCCCGCTCGGTGAGCCCGCGCGCCCGCGCGGTGACCGCGAACGGCTGCTCCAGAGCCCGTTCGAGGCCGCCGCGCAGCACCTGCCCGAGCACGCCCGCGATGGGCAGCCCGAGCGCGAGCGCGGGCAGCACGAGCGCGCGCGGCCCCTGCGCCCCGGAGACGGGGAACCAGCCCAGCGTGAACGAGAACAGCGACAGCAGCAGGATCCCGATGAGGAACGGCGGCACCGACACCGCCACCAGCTCCGCCAGCGAGGCCGTGCCGCGCGCGAGCCGTCCCCGGCCGGCGGTGACCAGGGCGATCACCCCGGCCAGCGCGATCCCGATGCCCGCCGCGGCGGCGGTGAGCTGCAGGGTGGGCCCGATCTGCGTGGCCAGCAGGTCGCCGACGTCCTGCTGCAGCCGGTACGAGCGCCCGAGGTCGCCGTGCACCAGCCGCCACAGGTACGACAGGTACTGAACGATCTCGGGCCGGTCGAGCCCCCACTCGGCGATGATCCTGGCCCGGATCTCGGGGGTGTCGGGCCCGTCGCCGACCAGGATGTCCACGGTGTCGCCTGGGGCGAGCAGCAATGCCAGGTAAGCGGCGGTGGCCGCGGCCCACAGCACGGCCAGCCCGCTGCCGAGCCTTCTGATCATGTTCCGATCCGCACGTCGTAGGCGCTCGCGGGGGTGCCCGACGCGGGCTCGAAGCCGAGCCCCTGCACGCTCTTGTGCGCGGCGATCTGATCGGCGGGCACGTAGAGCGGGAACACGATGGCCTTGTCCAGCACCGCGGTCTGCTGGACCTTGTGGTAGAGCTCCTTGCGCCGCTCCTGGTCGGAGCTGGCGCCGGCCTCGGCGAGCCAGGAGTCCAGCCGCTTGTCGGCGTAGTGCGTCCTGTTGAGCGAGCCGTCGGCGGGCAGGATGAGGTTGAGCGCGGCGCCGGAGTCGGAGTCGCCGCGGGAGTTCTCGAACACCTCGTAGTCGTTGTCCTGCAGCGCCTGCTGCGCCGCCCCCTGATCGACGACCTTGACCTGGTAGTCGATGCCGGCGTTCTGCTTGACCTGGGCCTGGATGGCCTGGGCGAGGACGTCGCGGCGGTCGCGCTGGAACGCCGCGGAGGCGAAGACGCGCACGGTCAGCCGCTTGCCGTCCTTGACGCGGTACCCCTCGGCGTCGCGCTGCCTCCATCCGGCGGCGTCGAGCAGCGCGTTGGCCTTGGCCACGTCGCCGCCGTAGCGGCCTTCCAGGCTCGCGTCGTAGAACGGGCTCGACTTGGCGACGAGGCTCCACGCCCTGGTCGCGGTGCCCTGGTAGACCGACTGCAGCACGGCGTCGAGGTCCACGGCCTCGCGGAACGCCTCGCGCACGCGCTGGTCGTCGAACGGGGTGCGGGAGGTGTTGAAGTAGTAGCTGAAGGAGGTGCCGGTGTTGAGCGAGGTGGTCAGCGTGAGGTCGGGGTCGCGTTCGATCATCGCGGCCTCGGTGGCCGGCACGCCCTCGATGACCTGCACCTGGCCGGAGGTGAGCGCGCCGACGCGGACGGAGGCCTCGGGCAGGAACCGGTAGGTGATCTCGGCCAGGTGGGCGGGGCCCTGGTGGGCGGCCGTCGCGGGCGGCCACTTGTAGTCGGGGTTGCGGCGGTAGTGGATCTCCTGGCCAGGGACGTACCTGTCGAGGATGAACGGCCCGGTGCCGACCAGGTCGGGCCCGCCGAACTTGAGGTCCTTGGCGTTCTTGAGCGAGCGCGGCGAGACCTGCCCCGAGTAGGGGGAGGCGAGGAAGTCGAGGAAGAGCCCGTCGGGCTCGGTCAGCGTGATCTTGATGGTGGTCGGCGAGACGACCTCGGACTTGTCGTAGCTCTTGAGCTGGATGGCCGCGACGGCCGGGTTGTAGCCGGGCACCTTGAACTGGTCGAGGTTGGCCTTGACCGCGGCGGCGTCGAACTTGGTGCCGTCGTGGAAGGTGACGTCGTCGCGGAGTTCGAGGGTGTAGACGCGGCCGTCGTCCGACACCTCCCACGACTTGGCCAGCCACGGGTGGAACGTGCCTTCCTTGTCCCGCGCGAGCAGGGCGTCGAACTGGTTGAACACCAGCAGCCTGGCCTTGTTCTGCGCCCAGAGCTGGGGGTTGAGCGTGATCGGCTCGGTCTCGATGGCCCAGGTCAGACCGGCGGACGCGGCCTCCTCCTGGGCGGGCTCGGCACCGCAGGCGGCCAGGGTGAGTGCGAGCAATAAGGCGGGCGCGAGGCGCTTTCTCAGCTTCATGGGCGTCACTGGTGGTTCCATGCTTCGGCGAGCAGCTCGTACGAGCGCACGCGGTCTTCGTGATCGTGGGTGATGGTGGTGACGAGCAGCTCGTCGGCCCCGGTCACCCGGCGCAGGGTGCGCAGCCGCGCGGCGACCTGGTCGGGCGTGCCGACGAACTGCGTGTCGACGCGGTCTCTGACCAGGGCGCGGTCCTCGTCGGTCCAGACGTGGGCGGCGGCCTCGGCCGGCGTGGCGAAGCGCATGGCGCCCGCGCCGGTCCTGATGCTGCGCACCCACAGGGCGTAAGGGGAGGCGAGCTCGCGGGCGGCGGCCTCGGTGGGGGCCACGACGGCGTCGGCGGAGACCATGACGTACGGCTCGGGCAGCTCGTCCGACGGCTTGAACGCCTCCCGGTAGGCCTCCACCGCCTCCAGCACGTTGGAGGGGCTGACGTGGTAGTTGGCGGCGAACGGCAGCCCGCGCTCCCCCGCCACCCTGGCGCTCTGGCCGCCGCTGCTGCCCAGGATCCACACCTCCAGGTCCGCGCCCTCGCCGGGGACGGCGCGCACTTCGTGGGTGCCGTTGATGAAGGCGAGCACGTCGTCGATCTGCTCGGCGAAGTCGGGCGTCCGCGCGCCGGGCTGCTGCAGGAAGGTGGCGTAGTGGCGGAGCTGCGGGTGGGTGGCGAGCGTGGACAGGTCGAACGGCGCCGGGATGAGCAGCCCGTCCACCACCTTGTCCTCGCGCGGCGGCTGGGACGGCGCCTTGGGGGCCTTGGCAAGCTCGGCGCGGCGCTGCCCGGACCGGCCGATGCCGAGGTCGATGCGCCCCGGGTGCAGGGCGTCGATGATGCCGAACTGCTCGACGACCGACAGCGGGGTCTGGTGGCCGAGCTGCACCGCGCCGGAGCCGACCCTGATGCGCGAGGTCGCCGCGGCGACCAGCGCGATCAGCACGGCGGGCGCGGAGCTGGCCACGCCGGGCGCGAAGTGGTGCTCGGCCAGCCAGTAGCGGCGATAGCCGAACTCCTCGGCCCTGCGGGCCAGGTCGATCGTGTTGGCCAGGGCGTCGGAGGCCGTGCCGCCCGAGGGGATGGGGGCGAGGTCGAGGATGGACAGCGTCATGACGCGCCTCCCGCGACGGCGGGCACCCGATCGCCGGACGCTCCGTCGGACGCAGCGTCGGACGCGGCATCGGACGCAGCATCGGACGCAGCATCGGACGCGGCGGGAGACGAAGGCGGCGAGGGGAACGGCCGGCTCGGGATCTCGGCCCGCAGCACCGGCGCGATCTCCGACTGGAACAGCTCCAGCACGGCCCGGTGCTGCGCGGGCGTGAGCCCTTCGGCGTCGGCGGGGATGTGCATGACCTCGTGCCCGAAGCGCCGGTGGTAGCACAGCACCTTGTCGATGATCTGCTGCGGGCTGCCCACCAGGACCGAGCTGCGCTCGATGGCGTCCTCCAGCGTGGGGAAGACGATCGGGATGCCGGCCTTGCGCTGGCGCTCCAGCCGTGCCTGGAAGACCGGCCGGTAGGCGGCGATGGCCTCCTGCGAGGTCCTGGCCGCGAACAGGCCGGCGAACCCGGCTCCGACCAGCGCGTCCGCCGGGTCGTGCCCGTAGTGCGCCCACCGCTCGCGGTAGTGGTCGATCAGCTCGGCGTACGGCTCGATGGGGTTGGAGACGTTCGCGGAGAACAGCGGGTCGCCGTGGCGGGCGGCCAGCTCGACCGACTCCTTGCTGGTGGCGCTGCCGTGCCAGACCCTGATCGGCCGCTGCAGGGGGCGCGGCCAGGTCTGGGCGTCCTCGAGCGGGGGACGGAACCGGCCGCTCCAGGTCACCTTCTCCTCCCGCCACAGGCGGCGGAACAGCTCGTACGACTCCCGGTTGCGCTCCCACTGGTCCTCGGTGGTGACGTGGAACAGCTTGGCCTGGGCCGCGCCGTTGCCCTTGCCGATGATCAGTTCGAGCCGCCCGCCGGACAGGTGGTCGAGCGTGGCGTAGTCCTCGTAGGCGCGTACGGGGTCGAGCAGGCTCAGCGTGGTCACGGCGGTGAACAGCCGGATGCGGGAGGTCTTGGCCGCGATGTGGCTGAGCACGACGGGCGGCGACGAGGACAGGAACGGCCACTCGTGCCGCTCCCCCACCGCGAACCCGTCGAAGCCCAGCTCCTCGGCCAGCTGCGCGGCCGCGACGACCTCGCGGAAGCGCTCGGTCGGGGAGGTGCCGCCGTGATGCGAGATGAGGGTCATGGCCAGGAACTTCATCGTGCCTCCGCGTACCGGTTCGCCGGGCGGGGCAGGCCGAGCAGCCCGCGCAGTGTCCCGGCCTCGTAGGTGCTTCTGAAGGCCGAGCGCGCCCGCAGCTCGGCGGTCAGCCCCGAGGTGATGTGCGCCAGGTCGTACGGCAGCGCCCCAGGCCGCAGCCGGTACCCCTGGATGCCGGCCCGCCGCCACTCCAGCAGCAGGTCCGCGAGCTCCCGCACGTGGCCGGTGAAGATCGCCGCGTCGGAGGTGAGCTCGGCGCCGTCCTGCTCGTCCAGCCGTGCCTTGCGCCGCGCGGCGTCGTCGCCGAGGAACACCAGCAGGTCGGCGAAGATCTTGATGTCCGGCGACAGCTCCCTGACCTCGGCGACGATGGCGCGGGCGTGCTCGGCCGAGTGCGGCGTAACGAACACGACGTCGGCGTTCGCGGCGGCGAACTCGTACGGCAGCCGCTGGTGGGCGAGCGCGGCCACGACCGGCTGGCCCTGGGGCGAGCGCGGCGTGATGGACGGTCCTTTGATGGAGAAGAACCTCCCGGAGAAGTCGATGTAGTGGAGCTTGTCGCGGTCGATGAAGCGGCCGGTGGCGACGTCCCTGATCTCGGCGTCGTCCTCCCAGCTGTCCCAGAGCCGCCTGGCCACCTCGACCGCGTCGGCGGCCTCCTCGAACAGCTCCTGCACGTGCGGGCGCGCGCTGACCGACCCGGCGGCGGGGTCGAAGGGCGGGATGGTCCTGCGGCCGAAATGGCGGGCCTCGGCGGAGCGTACGGAGATCTGCGGCCGCCAGCCGGCCCGCCCGCCGCTGACGTGGTCGAGCGTGGCGATGCCGATGGCGACGTGGAACGGCTCGGTGTGGGTGGTGGTGGCGGTCGGCACCAGGCCGATCCGGTGGGTGAGCGGGGCGAGCCGGGCGGCGAGCAGCACCGCGTCGAAGCGGCCGCGCACCTGGTCGGTGCGGTCGTCGAAGCCGTCGGGCAGCGACGACTGCGGGCCGAAGGCGTCCTCGATGGTGACGAAGTCGAGCAGGCCGCGCTCGGCCTCGGTGACGAGCCCGGCCCAGTAGCGGGCGGTGAACAGGTCGCGGGCGGCCCCGGGCGCCTCCCGCCAGGCGGCCGGGTGCCAGCCCGCGCCGTCCAGGGCGACGGCAAGGTGGAGGGGTGCGGGTGGTGTCATGCCAGCTCCAGGTGCTCGCGCAGGGTGGCGCCGGTGTAGTCGGTACGGAAGACGCCGCGCTCCTGCAGCAGCGGCACCACCTTGTCGACGAAGTCGTCGAGGCCGCCGGGCGTCAGGTGCGGCACGAGGATGAAGCCGTCGGCGGCGCCGGCCTGCACGTGCTCGTCGATCTTGCGGGCCACGGTCTCGGGGGTGCCGATGAACGTCTGCCGCCCGGTCACCTCGATGACCAGCTCGCGGATGGTGAGCTTCTTCTCCGCGGCCAGCGCCCGCCACTTGGCGGCCACGGCGGCCCTGTCCTTGATCGGCACCCGTCCGCGCGAGACTCCCTCGCTGAGGTCGGGCTCGACGTCGGGCAGCGGGCCTTCGGGGTCGTAGGCGGACATGTCGCGGCCCCACACCTGTTCCAGGAAGGCGATGGCGGTCTGCGGGCTGACCTGCTGCCTGCGGATCGCGGCGGCGTTCTCGGCGGCCTCCTCATCGGTGTCGCCGAGCGCGTACGTGACGCCCGGCATGATCTTGAGCTGGTGCGGCTCGCGGCCGTACTTGGCCATGCGGCCTTTGACGTCGGCGGAGAACCGCTTGCCGTCCTCCAGCGTGCCGTGCCCGGTGAAGACGACGTCGGCGGTGGCGGCGGCGAACTCCCTGCCGTCGGGCGAGTCGCCGGCCTGAATGATCACCGGGTGTCCCTGGGGGCTGCGCGGCAGCGTGAAGCGGCCTTCGACGTCGAAGTGCTTGCCGTGGTGGACGACGTCGCCGATGGCGCGGTCCCGCAGGAAGCGGCCGCTCCCGGCGTCGGCGACCACGGCGTCCGGCGCCCAGGAGTCCCACAGCTCGCGGGCCAGGCGGACGAACTCGGCGGCCCGCTCGTAGCGCTCGCTGTAGTCGAGGAAGCCGCCGCGCCGGAAGTTCTCGCCGGTGAAGGCGTCGGAGGTGGTGACCACGTTCCACGCCGCCCTGCCCTCGCTGAGGTGGTCGAGGGTGGCGAGGCGGCGGGCCAGCTCGTACGGCTCGTTGAAGGTGGCGCTGACGGTGCCGGCCAGGCCGAGCCGTTCGGTGACCGCGGCCAGCGCGCTCAGCACGGTCAGCGACTCCGGCCTGCCGACCACGTCGAGGTCGTGGATGCGGCCCTTCAGCTCGCGCAGCCGCAGGCCCTCGGCCAGGAAGAAGAAGTCGAACTTGCCGCGCTCGGCGGTCTTGGCGAGGTGGACGAACGAGGAGAAGTCGATCTGGCTGCCGGAGCGGGGGTCGCTCCAGACGGTGGTGTTGTTGACGCCGGGGAAGTGCGCGGCGAGGTGCACCTGCTTGCGTGTCGTCATCGGTCCCGCCCGTGAGGAGTGCGCCAGGTGTCCGGCAGGCCCTCGGTGGTCTCGGCGAACGCGGGCAGCGTGTAGAGATCGCGGGCGTAGCCCCACAGGTTCGGGAAGCCGGACAGGTCGTGCTCGGTGATGAGGTGGTGGCGGTTGTACTCGGTGTCGTACCTGGCCAGCGTGACCCACAGGCGCACGTCGGCCTCGGTGACCGCGTCGCCTGACAGGTAGCGGCGGGCGGCCAGCCTGCGGTCCAGCGAGCGCAGCGTGCCGACGACCTTGCGGCGCTCGCTGTCGCGTTCCCGCTCGCTCGCGGCGCGGGCGACGCGCGAGACCCCGGTGCTGACGTCGTGGTAGATCCACGCGTTCAGCCTGTTGATCTCGGGGCGCAGCGCCTCCGGGTAGAGGTCCACGCTGCGGTCGGCCCACTCCTCGAACTGGGTGGCCAGGTCGATCGTGATGTCGGGGAAGTTGTTGCTGACGATCCTGCCGCGCTGCCGGTCCCACAGCACGGGCACCGAGATGTGGCCGGGGTAGCCCTTCTCGGTGGCGTCGTACGCCTGCTCCAGGAGCGTGAACCCGTTGACCGGGTCGGGGCCCCTGCGCTCCCTGAAGGCCCAGCCGCGCCCGTCGCGCTCGTCGTCCACGTACGACAGCGACACGACCTCTTCGAGCCCTTTGAGCTTGCGGACGATCGCCGCGCGGTGGGCGTACGGGCAGACCCAGGCGACGTAGAGATGGTAGCGGCCGGGCTCGGCGCGGTAGCCGCTGGACCCGTCGGCGGTGATCCGGCCCTGGAAGGGGTAGATGGGGCGGTTCCAGCCGGCCGACAGGTGCAGGCGGCCCGGGCCGTACGGGCCGTAGGCGTCGTAGTCGACGGGACTGGCGTAGGCGGGGGCGCCCGTCCCGGTGCGGGTCCGGGCGTGAATCCCGGTGTGCACGGTCACACTCAGCTCCAGACGCGGGGTCGCTCAGTCTTCGTTGTGCGGGCGGAAGCGGCCGAATCGGCCCTGGTGGTAGAGGAGGGGGCGGCCTTCGCCGTGCGTGCGCACGTCGGCGACGAGGCCGACGACGAGCACGTGGTCGCCGACGTCGGCGGTCTCGTACGGCAGGCACACGAGGTGCGCGCAGACGTCCTGCAGCAACGGCGCGCCGAGCGGGCCCGGCCGCCATCTGGTGGGCGGGGCGAAGCGGTCGATGCCCTTGCGGGCGAACCGCGCGGCCAGGTCGGCCTGGTCGGCGGAGAGGATGTTGACGGCGAAGTGGTCGGCGGAGCGCAGCCAGGGCCAGGTGGTGGAGGACTGGTCGACGTAGAAGGAGACGAGCGGCGGTTCGAGGCTGACCGAGGAGAACGAGGTGGCGGTCATGCCGACCGGGACGCCGTCGTTCTGCGCGGTGATCACTACGACGCCGGCGGCGTGGACGGCGAGCGCGCGGCGGAACGACTCGGCGCCGACGGCGCGGCCGGGCAGCGTGTCGGTCATGCCCAGGCACTCCCCTCGCGGTCGGTGCCGGCCGGTGCCGGGCTGGTCGGGGTGGTGGGACGTGATGGGATCACGGGATCGTTCCTCACAGGGAAGGCGTGCTCGCGCGGCGCGGCGGCGGCGGTGGTGCGCGAGCGCGGGTGTACGGGGTCGTCGGGCGGGAGCGTGGACGGCGTCGGCCACGCCCGAGCTCAAGGGGTGTCGGCGGCGTGAGGCCGCCCGCGGTGGTCCGTGATCAGCGACACTGCGCGCTGGCGACGTGGCAGAAGTCCACGTGCGGGCGCGCGGTCAGGTGGAAGCCCTGGCTCATGTCTTCGACGCTAAGCCGGACTTTCGGATAAGTCAATATTTCCTACTTGTTATACGGGAAATTAGTGCGTACCTGGCCGGACATGGCGACGCCCCGCCACCACCCGGTGGCGGGGCGTCGCTGACGATCGGTCCTTGACGCCTGTGAGCGCGACGCCTCCGATGCAGGAGCGTTGCCGGCAGAAGAACCGGACGATGATCGGCTCGAGGGCTCCGCTCGGGCGGCGTGATGAACCTCCGGGCGTCCTGCATGAACGCCGCCTACCGGCACGACCTGCGGGCCGCCGGGCGGGGTGCCCTCCTTCGGCGGGCAGATCACCGGCCGGTCGCCGCCCGCCGGGCTCACCCTCGACCGGTTCACCGGCACCGTCCCGGCACCACGACCGCCACCGACGGCCGCGCCGCGGAGCGGAGCGGCGCCGGCCGGGCTCCTCGACGCCAGAGCGTCCGCCTGACAGGCAGGGCTCCTCGACATCGCGCCATCCGCCCCACCAGCCGGACTCCTCGACATCGCGCCATCCGCCTCACCAGCCGGACTCCTGAACGTCAGGCCGTCCGTCTGACCGGTCGCGCGGATACCCACTTTTTTGTGGGTACTTGCCGCCCCGGCACTCCACCGACGAAGCTGAGGACACGGCGGCCGGAGGGCCGCCGGGAACCTGTGCAGGACGTACGAGAGGAGGCCGGGGCGATGCGCGTCACGAGACCTGCCGGGCCGCGGCCAGCCTCTCCAGGCGGCGGTGACCCCAGTCGGCGAGAGGCTCAAGCGCCTTCGCCAGGTCGCGGCCGAACGGGGTCAGCGAGTACTCGGTCCGCAGCGGCCGCTCGTCGTACACCTGCCGGTGGACCAACCCGTCGCCCTCCATCTCGCGCAGCGTCTGCGTCAGCACCTTCTCGCTGAGCCCCGGCAGCCGGCGCAGCAGCTCGCCGGGACGCCACGGGCCTGACTCCAGCAGCCAGAGCAGGGTCGTCTTCCACTTGCCGTCGATCACGGCGATCGCGGCGGTCACCCCGCAGACGTTCATGTCCTGTGCTCTGCTGCGCGTCATCGCCGCCCCGCCCTTCATCACCGAAGCCCTTAAAGGAGCCTTTCACGCATGTCCGCATCCATCCTGCAGTCTGCCGTCACCGTGCTCGGCCTGGGTCCCATGGGCCGGGCGCTGGCCGGCGCGTTCCTGGACGCGGGCCTTGCCGTCACGGTCTGGAACCGTACGCGGGGCCGGGACCGCGAGCTGGTGGCCCGCGGCGCCTCAGGCGCGCCGTCACTCGAGGCCGCGGTCGCCGCGAGCCCGCTCACCGTGCTCTGCGTGGTCGACTACGACGCGGCCGGCGCGATCGTGCGCGGGGACGCGGTGGCCGCCGCGCTCAAGGGCCGCACGCTCGTCAACCTGACCGCCGACACGCCCGCCCGGGCCCGCGACCTGGGCGCGTGGGCGTCCGCGCACGGCATCGGCTACCTCGACGGCGCCATCATGACGCCGGCCCCCACCATCGGCACGCCGGACGCGGTGTTCCTGCACAGCGGGCCCGAGGAGCTCTACCGCGAGCACCAGGGGACGCTGGCGGCGCTCGGCGGCACCCACACCCACCTGGGGGCCGACATCGGGCGGGCGGCCGCGTACGACCTCGCGCTGCTCGACGTCTTCTGGACCGCCATGGCCGGGTACGCCCACGCGCTGGCCCTCGCCAAGGCGGAGGGCGTCACCGCCGCGGAGCTGGCGCCGTTCGCGAAGGGCATCACCGCGATCCTGCCGCCGCTCTTCGAGCGGGGCGCGCAGCAGGCCGACGCGGGCGACTTCCCCGGTGACATCAACCCGATCACCTCGGCGGCGTCGTCCATGCGGCACATCGTGCAGGCGTCCGAGGAGCGCGGCATCGACGCGAGCGTGATGCGCGCGGCCGAAGGGCTGGCCCGCCGCGTCATCGGGCTCGGACACGGCGGGGACGACTTCCTGCGCATCACCACCCTGCTCAATCCCCGCTGAGCGTCATGAGCCGGGCGGCCCCTTCTCGCCGACGCCGCCGACCGGCTGGGCGCACCGCGACACGCACCCTCCGGCGGCTCCCCGCCCGCCGACGCCACTGACCGGCTGGGCGCACCGCGACACGCGTCCGGCGCGGCTCACGGCCCCCAACGCCGCCGACCGGCTCGGCGCACCGCGACACGCACCCTCCGGCGGCTCCCCACCCGCCGACGCCGCTCACCGGCGGGCGCGCGGTGACGACCGCGCTCGGGCGTGCTGATACTCCTCACCGGCCCCGGCTCATCGAGTCGGGCCGCTCGACGGCGGGCCCGGCCCGTCACCGCTCACCCCTTCACCCCTCCCCCCAGTGGCCGCCCCGCTGCAACGGGTCGGCAGGCGCCCGCTCCGGAGGCGGGCAGCGGGGCCCCAGGGTGCCGGCATGGCCCCCTTGTGCGGCGGGTCAGCGGCCGCCGGTCGCCGAGGCGGGGAGCGGGATGGTGGGGAAGGGGTTGTCGGGGAGCAGTACCACGCGGCGGGGCCGGTCGGGCGTGCCGGCGGCGTCGAGGTGGAGCAGCGCCGCGCCGATGCCCGCCGCGCCCACCATGTAGCCGGTGTCGGCGGTGACCTCGCCGGGCCGCAGCCTCCGGTACGCCTGGTACCAGCGGTAGCCCCGGCCGTTGTGGTCGGTGGCGCGGGAGATCAGGTCGGCGGCCAGCGTGTGGGCGTACTCCAGGTGGGCCCGGTCGCCGGTGACCGCCCACAGGCCGACGAACAGCTCGATCACCCCGGCCGTGCCGCAGCACTGGCAGGCCACGTTCCAGTAGCCCTCGGTGCGGCGGCGCGGCGCTCCGCTGCTGACGATGCCGCGCGCGAGCCGCTCGGCCCACTCCAGGTCGGCGGGGTCGCCGCCCACCCGGTACAGCTCGTAGAACATCCTGGCCACGCCGGCCGAGCCGGAGCAGAAGCCGAGGTAGTGCAGGCCGCGCGCCTGCGGCACGTGGTGCGGCACGACCGCGCAGCGCCCGCTCACGATGCTGACCTCGCGGACGAAGGCGGCGCCGCTGCGCGCCGCGTCGAGGAAGCGCCGGTCGCCGGTGACGCCGTACAGGCGGGCCAGCAGGAACGCGGTGCCGGACGTGCCGGCGAGGAAACCCGGGGTGACGGCGTCGACCGGCAGGTCGGCGCAGTCGCCGAAGCGGTGGCCGGGCACCGGCACGCGGGCGACCCGGAGCCCCGCCTCCACGGCGGCCTCCTCGTACGCCGGCACGCCGAGGTGCGTGGCGGCCCGCAACAGCCCGAGGATGATGCCGCCCTCGCCGCGCTGCGCGGGGTCGTGCGACCATTGGACCCCGTCGCCGCCTTCGGTGCCCTTGCGCACGATGTGGTCGGCGATGGCGGCGGCCTCGGCCTCGAACTGCGTTTCTCCGAGCGTCCATCCGGCCTCCATGAGGGCGATCATGATGCCGGTGAGCCCGTGGTAGAGGGTCAGGTCCTCATGCTCGCGCCAGGTGGCGGCGAGCCGCCTGGCGCCGGCCCTGGCGTCCTCCAGGTACGCCTCGTGCCCGGTGGCCATGGCCAGCTCGAGGAAGAACAGCACCACGCCGGCCGCCCCCGAGTACAGGGACCAGGGCTCGGCGGTGACGGCGGACGCGCCGCGCGTGTCGGGGTTGGCCTGCCACCAGCGGCCGTGCTCGTCGTCGACGGCGGCCGAGCGGACCCACCGCCCGGCCAGGATGGCGGCGGTCAGCGGCGTGTCGGCGCGGGCGCTCGACGCGCGCATCTCGTCCAGGCTCATGGAATTATTTTCCCATAGATTTAGTAGGAAGACTCGGAAAGCGGGCGAACCAGATGTGGTCGGACACGATGCTCCACCCGTCCGGGCCTCGGCACAAATAGCCGCGCGGGAGCGACGGCACTGGCGGTTCCGGCGGCACCACCGGTCCATATGGCGAGAACGGCTCCGCCGCCGCAGAGCGCTTTACCGCCGGAGCGGGCTCCGCGCCCGGAGCGGGCTCCGCCGCCGGCGAGCGGTCCATCGCCGGGGCGCATTCCACTGCCGGACAGCGCTCCGCCGCCGAGACGCGTTCCGCTACCCGACAGCGCTCTCCTGCAGGGGTGCGTTCCACTACCGGACAGCGCTCTAGTGCCGGGGCGCGTTCCACTGCCGCGGGCGGCTCCGCTACGGAGGGCGGCTCTCGAAGCGCCGGTCGCGCGGATCCAGTCGGCCGTCGCCATCACTCGTCCCCGGTGACGCCGAGCGCCCGCAGCAGCTCGGCGCGGACCTCGGCGGGGTCGGTCGTGGCGTCGAGCCGCTTCTCGACGGCGATCCTGCCGCCGTCCAGCACCAGCACCCGGTCGGCCAGCGCGATGGCCTCGTCCACGTCGTGGGTGACCAGGAGCACGGCCGGGCGGTGCTGCTCGAACAGGCGGCGCAGCAGCCGGTGCATCTTCAGCCTGGTCAGGGCGTCGAGGGCGCCGAACGGCTCGTCGGCCAGGAGCAGGCGGGGCTCGCGCACCAGGGATCTGGCCAGCGCCACGCGCTGCTGCTCGCCGCCCGACAGCTCGTTCGGCCAGGCCCGCTCGCGCCCGGCGAGACCGACCTCGGCCAGGCTCTCCCTGCCGCGCTCCTCGGCCCCGGTGAGCCCGAGCACGACGTTCGGCAGCACCCGCTGCCACGGCAGCAGCCGGGCGTCCTGGAACACCACCGACACCTGGTCGGGCACCTGCACCGTGCCGTCGCCCGCCACGTCGGCGTCCAGCCCGGCCAGCGCCTTGAGCAGCGTGCTCTTGCCCGAGCCGCTGCGGCCGAGCAGCGCCGTGAACTCGCCCGGCGCGAGCTCCAGGTCCAGGCCGTCCAGCACCCTGCGCGAGCCGAAGACGCGGGTCAGTCCTTCGACGCGGATCAGCTCGCCAACGTCCGTCGCCACGACAGCGCCCTCCTTTCCACGAGGCGGACCGCGGCGTCGGAGAACAGGCCGAGCAGGCCGTACAGGACGATGCCGACGAGGATCACGTCCGTCTGCCCGTACGTGCGCGCCAGGTCCATCATGTAGCCGATGCCGCTGGTGGAGTTGATCAGCTCGGCCACCACCAGGAACAACCAGGCCGTGGTGACCGCGAAACGCAGGCCCAGCAGGAAGCCGGGCAGCGCCCCCGGCAGCACCACCTTCCTGATGAACGCGCCGCGCGTGAGATCGACGGTCTCGGCCAGCTCGACGTAGCGGCTGTCGATGCCGCGCAGCCCGTTGTGCGTGTGGATGTAGATCGGCACGAGCACGCCGACCGCGATGACGGTGATCTTCATGGTCTCGCCGATGCCCAGCCACAGGATCAGCAGCGGCATCAGCGCCAGGGACGGGATCGCGCGCTTGATCTGCACCGGGCCGTCGATGATGGCCTCGCCCCAGCGGCTGAGACCGGAGATCAGCGCGAGCACCGTGCCCAGCGGAACGCCGATGGCCAGGCCGGAGGCCACCCGGCCGAGCGAGGTCAGCAGGTTGTCCTGAAGGCGGCCGTTCTCGATCAGCTCGCCCGCCGTGGCGACCACGGTCCACGGCGCGGACAGGAAGCGGGGGTCGAGCCGGCCCGTCGCCGACGCCACCGCCCAGAGCGCGAGCAGCAGCAGCGGGCCCACCAGGAAGCCCAGCTTGATCGGGCGGCCCGGCCTCAGCCGGCGGCGGGCCCGTACGCGGGCGGGCGCGACGGGACGCGAGGCGAGCAGAGTCATGTCACGCACCCTCCTTGAGCGCGTCGGCGGCGATGTGCTCGAAGCGGCGGTCGTACAGGTCCTCGGCCTTCAGCGGCTCGTTGCCCGTCTCGGCGGCCAGGATGTCGATGGTCTCCTGGTGCCGGGCGATGACGTCCGTCCAGTCGGACGGGATGTCGGGCTCGCCCGACTGGTCCACCAGGTACCGGCCGTCGTCGGCGTTGAGTCCCTGGTCTTTGACGTAGTAGCCCTCGATCCACTCCTTGGGGTGCTCGTAGACCCAGCGAGTGGCGCGCGCCCACGCGGCGACGTACTCGCGGATGGCGGCCGCCTTGGCCGGGTCCTTCAGCGTCTCGGCGCGGACGTAGAGGTGTGCGGGGTCGTCGCGCAGGCCGTGCTGGATGGTGGTGGCGCCGTCCTTGCCGAACTGGCCGGTGTAGCGCTTGATGTTGACGCCGCCGATCGGCGCGACGTCCACCTGGCGGGACGCCAGCGCGTTGGGGTAGACGTCGCCGGTGCTCGGCAGTTCGACCAGTTCGACGTCGTCCTTGGTGAGCCCGGCCTTCTTCAGCACCCTGAGCACCAGCGCGCCCTGCGCCTGGCCGGGACTGTAGGCGATCTTCTTGCCGCGCAGGTCGGCCAGGCTCTTGACCTGGACGCCTGGCGCGATGCCGAGCTCGTAGATGGGGTGGCCGATGGGGTCCTTGCGGAACTTGGCGGCCACGATCTTCACCGGCAGGCCGGTCCAGGTGGCGTGGATCGGCGGGATGTCGGCCACTGCTCCGACGTCGAGCGCGTTGGCCCTGAAGGCCTCGGTCGTCTGCGGGCCGCCGCTGATGTTGGCCCACTCGATGTCGAACGAGAACTTGTCGATCTCACCGGACAGCTCCAGCGCCACCTTGGTCGACGGGTCTCCGACGATCAGCTTGGTGCCTTGCGGGACCGCGGTCGGCAGCGGCGCCTGCGCAGGCAGCTCGGGCCCTGAGGACTCTTGGGCGGCACCCGGCGTGCAGGCGGTCAGGACCAGCGCGAGGAGCGCGGCGAGCACGGGTCGTAACGAGGACGTGTGGTAGGGGCCCTGGCTCATGACCACGAAGGTACGAGCGCCAGGACCAAAAGTCAACATTTCCTACCAGGTTTACATGATTTTGTGCCGGCGCAGGCCGTGAGCCGGGAGCGACGGCGGTGCGAGCACGCGCCGCTGGAGGGTGCTTTCCCGCGGCGGTCAGCGGTTGCCGGCGATGCGGCGGAAGTCCTCGAGGCTCTGGCGGAAGAAGGCGTGGTCGCTCTCCAGCTTGGCCCTGGTGAAGCGGCCCGGGTCGGCCTCGCGGGCGGACCTGCCCATATCACTCCAGAACGCCTCGGGCGGCAGCTCGGCGGCGCCCTCAGGCAGGAACTTCAGCGCCTCGGCCATCGCATCGGCCGCGAAGGTCCAGTCGGCCTCCACGGCGCGGAACCGCTCGGGATCGGGCGGGCCCGCCACGTAGTGAATCTGGCCCTCCAGGGCCCGGCTCGCGTACGTGCCGCCGACCAGCACCCACTGGCCGGCGTCCAGCAGCTCGGACACGCCGGTGCCGAACGTGACGCCCGACCGCCTGGCCGCGTGCTCGCCCTCGTACGAGACCGGCACCTCCACGCCGCCCGCCCGCACCAGCCACCCGTCCGGCACCTCGATCACCGACGCGCCCGCCGACCCGCCGGCGACCGTCAGATCGAGGTAGATGCGGGCCTCGGCCAGCGAGCGGGCCGTGGCGCCGTCAAGCATGCCGAGCCGCCAGATCCCGGTAGGAGTCACGGACGATCAGCAGCCGGTCGAGCTGGAACCTGCCGGGCTCGGCCGCCCGCATCTCCCGGCCCCGCTGCGACCAGAACGCCTCATCGGGCACCTCGTCCGCGCCCGGCGGGATGAACTTCACGACCTCCTCGACGGCCGCGGTGGCGACCGCCAGCGTGCGGCGCGCCTCGTCCGCGTCGTCCACCGGCACGTTGCCCGCCGACAGATCCGCCACCCACAGCCACTCCCCCGCGTCGAGCAGCTGCGACGGCTCCTCGCCCCCGAACGTCGGGTAGCCCGACGGCATCACCGGCCGCTCCGGCAGGCCGAACAGGTATTCGCGCCGCCTGCCGCAGTCGTCGCAGGCGCCCCAGTAGCGGCTGGCCAGCCCTCCGTCGACGGCGACCAGGCCGTTCTCCCAGGTCGTCTCGACCGCGCCGCACTCGCACGGGTGCAGGTCGAGGTACAGATGCGCCTCATCCCTCGTCCGCGCTACCGCGAAGGCCATAACCGTCCTCTCCTCGCCGTTCTCCTATGATGCCCGCACTACGCGACGGCCCGCTCATACCCGCATCACGCGGCGGTCGGTGTCACGCCGCTCGCGGAGGCCGCAGTGGCACGGACCGGTCTCCGGGCAGTGGCACTTCGCGTCCGGCAGCCTGCGGGCACCGGCGGAGGTCTTGCGCCCCTCCTCCAGGAAGACGCGCGCCCCCTCCAGGCGGTCGCCCCTGCCGCCCGGCCGCGGACCGGCGAGCAGCCGGGACAGCTCGGCGGCCACCGGGGCGGGCACGAGGTGCATCGGAGCGGCGGCGGCCAGGTCGTACAGCACGCCGAGCCGCGCCCGCCGCTGCGCCGCCGTCGCGGCCCGCACCTGGCGGGCGGCCTCGACCAGCGCCGCGACGTGCCGGTACGGCTCGGGGGGCAGGCCCATCGCCGCCGCCAGGGCTCCGGCGGTGGCGGCCGCGGCGGCCCGCTCGTTCGCGCCGACCGTCTGCAGCCCGTCCACCTGGAACGTCACCACGCCACCGCCCATCGGCCCCGCGGCCCCGCCCGCGCCGTGCACGCCGGACGAGCCCGCCCCGCCGTTCGCCGAAGCCGCGCCGCTGGACCGCACCGTGCCGTTCGGCGCGCCCTGGCCGGCGGGTGAACCGTCGGCGTTGCGGTGAGCGACGCCCGTGTAGGGTGCCTCGCCGTTGCGGTGAGCGCCGCCGGCGGGGAAAGCGGTGTTGTGGCGGGCGGCCCCCGCGTACGGAGTCGCGGCGTTGTGGTGGGCGGGGGCCGCCGGCTGGGCGGGGATGGTCAGGGCGGGCGGGCGGATCTCGATGGCCAGGGGCGGGCGGCCGGGGAGCTGCACGTCGATCAGGCCGGGGCCCAGCACCCGGGCCTTCGCGCCCATGAGCGCGGCGGCTCTGCCGGCCGCGTTGGCCGCGGCCAGTTCAGGCAGTCCCGGCTCGCCGCGCAGCGCCGCCACGTGCTCAGGGGCCAGCTCGCCGGCCCGGGCCAGCGCCGCGAGCTTCGCGGTCGCGCCCGGCTGTCCCGGTGCCAGACCGGCCCGCTCGGCCTCGGCCCGGATCGCGGCGGCCGCCGCGGCGGCACCGGACCGCCCGCCGCCGGACACCGCACCGGGCGACCGGCGCGCGGTGGGGCGCCCGCTGAGCGCATCGGCCAGCGATGCGGCGGGCGAGCCGGGAGCGGCACCGTTCAGGGCGGCGGCCAGGGAGGGTGCGGCCGGGTGCCCGTTGGCGAGCGTGTCGATGAGGTCGCGCAGGCGGGCGGCGGCCGCCGCGTCCGCGTCGCTGACCCGCGCGCCGTCCACGGCCGGAGGGCCGGACGGCGGGTGGGTGGGCCAGGGCGGGGGCGGCGGGGTGTGGCCGCGTCTGCGGATGTCCGTGGCGACGGCGTCGATGGCGGCCGCGAGCGTCTCCCTGAGCCGCGGGTCGGCGGTGGCGCTCCACCGGCGCGACAGGTGGGCGTGCTCGTTGAGCCGGGGCACCAGGCAGTGGTCCGCGCCCTCCTTCTCGGGCGACAGCGACTCCCTGATCGTGCCCTGCGGCCTCCCTGCCGCCTGGGCGGCGCGTTCCTGGGCGATGTGCGAGAGCTCGTGGACCAGGACGGTGGACACCATGTCCGGGTGCACCCGCGGGGCGACGAACGTGATGTGCGGGTCCTCGGCGGTGCCGGCGTGGAAGTCGGTGCGCCCGATGAATCCGTCGCCGGGGTTCGCGGCCACCACCCGCACGTGCTGGTCGGCGGCCCCGGGCAGCCGCAGGACGAGGCGGTCGTCGCCGGTCCAGCGCACGTCGGCGACGGCCCCGCCGAAGTCGGCGGGGGCCGGCTGATGGCCGCGCATCTCGGCGACGGTGAGGTCGGGCTCGCCTTCGGGACGGGCCGAGGCGCCCAGCGGGCTGCCGGGCAGCGCCTCTTCGTTCGCCGACGCGGGCGTGCTGTGGGAGGTGGTGACGGCCGGCGATTCCGACTCCTCGACGACGACGATCTTCCAGACCGGTTCCGGTGCCGGGGGCAGGGCGCCGCGTTCGGCGAGCGCGGCCGAGACCTGGTCGGTGAACGTGCCGGACACCGGCGAGGTCAGGAAGACCTCGCGCAGGTTCAGGTTCTGCTCATCGGCCGCCTCCAGCAGGTGAGGCGGCAGCGTGGAGAACGCCTCGGCGAATCCGGCGTCACGGTGGGTGTTCCGCCCGGCGTCGTCGCTGCGCACGGTGCCGTCGGGAGCGGCCAGGTAGTGGTGGAGGCCGTCGGGCTCCTGCACACGGACACGGGCCACCGCGCCGCGCTCACGGGCGGCGACGCGGGCGTCCTGGAGGACCTGGATGAGCCCTTCGCGGCCGGGCTCCGGCGTGAACCCGAACGTGGGCAGCCCGTCGAGCGGCGCCGCGATGCGGACGCCCGCCTCCATCCTGGCCTGCAGCTCGTTCAGCTCCTCACCGGACAACGTGATCATGGCGGTGCCGCCCGTCGCCGCGGGCACGTGGACGGCCTCGCCCGTGGGCACGACGTCGCCGTCGCGCCGCAGCTTGACCCGTTCGAACGTCAGGTCGTAGTCCACCCGCACCTGGACGGTGTAGAGCTTGCCGCTTTCGAACATGCTGCGCTCGCTGCGCCCGCCCTGGTGCACGTTGACGCTCTGCGAGGCCTGGGCGCCCGCGCTGGTGCCGACGCTCAGCCCGAGCGCGCTGTTGCTCTGGGCGCCGTTCACGCCCACGGGCGTGATCCGGCCGCGGCCGACGGAGACGTTCTGCGCCTCGGCCCGCCTGTCCACCTCGCCCTTCTCGCCGTCGAACGGCCCGGCCACGAGCGTGAGGTCCGACATGCGGGCCTTGATCCTCACGTCCACGCCCTGGTCGCGGAACTTGGCCTCGGCGACGTGCGGCACCACGGCGCCGTCGCGTCCCGACATCTGTTCCAGGCCGGTGAGCAGGCCGGAGTGCGACACCCAGTCCGACAGCGCTCCCGAGCGCTCTCTGACCGCGGCCTCGCCGACCATCTTCGTCAGCTGGCGGCTGATGGCGTCGTAGAGCGTGGGCCGGTCCGGATCCTCGGTCAGGATGTCGGGGAAGAAGCCCGGCTCCAGCTCGACCGCGCGCGGGTCGATCACGGTGCGCACCGGACCCGGGTCCTCGGCGACGGGGAGCACCATGTCACTGGGCACGTCGCGTTCGAGGACCGCGTCGTACGTGCGCCGCAGCGGCTCGCTCGTGCGCCCCATCGCGTGCACGGTCTTGCGGATCCTGGCGGCCGTGCCCGGCAGGCGCCGCTCGAACGGGATGGGCCGCACGTGGGCGGGGCGGGTCCAGACCTCGAGGACGGGCGTCATCTCCTGGGCGACCGTGGTCATGCCCACGAACCTCGCGAGCCGGAGCAACCGCATGAAATAGTTGATCTTGGTGCTGGAGAAGGAGCGGCTGCGCTTGGTGGACGCCCCGATCCCGCCGGCGCCGCCCTCCTCGGTTGCACTGTAGTCGACGCCGACGGACAGCGCGACGGAGTGCGACTCCGTGCGCGTGTGCTCACCGCCGCGGTAATGCTGGACGATGCCGCCCTGCTCGCCGGTCTGGCTCACGACCACGGCCCGGCGCGGGTCGCCCTTGGGCCTCAGCGTCGCACGGACGGTGACGATCTGCGGGGCCGCGTTGGGGCTGCTCGACTGCACGGCGTACTCGCGTATGAACCCGCGCCGCGACATCATCTCGGCGACATGGGCCTCGGAGCGGGTGTCGTTCAAGCTCACCCTGACCTGCCTGGCCAGGTTCGGGGTGGCGGCGTTGGCGCCCGGCACGGCCTCCTCGATGAGGTCGAGCGCCTCGTCCATGAGGTTGACCTCGTGGCCTTGCGCGTTCTTCACGGTCAACGACACCGGGATGCTGGCGCCCATGCCGTTGACGAACTGGGGCGCGAGGACGACCTCCTTGCGCTGGTCGTTGACCTCGGCGGCCTTGCTCAGGGCGTCATTGAGGTAGGTGAAGCCCTTACCCGGGTCGTAACGGGTGGCCTCGACCGCCGGGGCGATGACGGGCTCGAGGTCGGCGACCTTCTTGAGCGCTTCGAGCAGATCGGACGGATGGTGCCGCGTGCCGAGCCCGAGGTCCTCGCCTTGCTCGACCGCCTCCTTCCTGGCCTGGATGTACTGGGTGATCAGCGGAACGGCGACCGTTCGGTGCAGCTTCAAGTGGCCGTTGATGAAGCGGTCGACCGCGTCGGCCACGACGGCGATCGGCAGCTTCAGCTCTCCGGCGGCGAACATCTGCAGCGCGTTGTGCTCGGAGACGAGGAACACCGCGCCGCCGTGGCTGCGCAGCGTGCCGGTCTGCAGGGTGCGGCTCTCGTCTCCGGCCAGGCCGACCTTGCTGCTGCTGACGGTTGCGATCACGTCGAGCGGCACCTTGAAGCGGTATTTCCTGCCCACCGCGATGCCGAGGAACTCGGATCCGAAGATGGCGACGAGCGCGGTCAGCAGCGTCCTGGCGCGACTGCGCGAGGGCAGCGACGCGCTGCCCTCGCTGGTCGCGCCGTTGGCGTCGGAGTCGCCGACGCTGTTCGCCAGGCCGAGCAGCCAGCCCTTGACTCCGTTCCAGGAGACGCCGACGCTGCGCAGCGCGAGCGCGATGCGGCCGGAGACGGGTTCGGCGATGTCGACGAACTCCGCCTCGCCGAGCTCCGCGCGCACGTCCACCTTGACCCGCGTGGGCTTCGGCCCCCGGGGGTCGAGCACCAGGTCGTTGGAGATCGGGCCCTCGATGAGGTGACCGGCGAGGTGGTGGCGGCTCAGCATCGGCCAGAGCTGGGCCAGCGGCGCGCCCCGCTTCCTCAGCGCCTTCGGCAGCAGGCCACGGACCTTGTCGAAGTCGCTGAGCTCGCGTCCGGCGTCGATGTGTTCCAGCGTGGCACGCCGTAGGAGCTTCTTGCTCGGCTTGCCCATCGGGCCGGAGAGTCGCGGCCCGCCATCGCGGGGCATCATGTCGCCGTGCACCATCAGTATCGCCGTGATGGGGCGCGGGGCGACCAGGGGAACAGGCTTGCCATCGACGACCAGGAAGGCCGCGAGCATCGCCCTCTGCGCGATCGGTGCGGTCGGCTGGTTCTTGCCGTTCTCGTACATGTCGACGTTGTTCTGCGTCACGCCGGAGCTGGTCGTGACCGAGTACGAGGCGTCGCCGCCGCCATTCGGTTCCGCCGTGTGCGAGATCCCGTCCTGCCCCTGCGCCGGGCCGTCGGCCTTGGACAGCGAGCCGCCGATCGTCCCCGCCACCGACCGGCTCAGGCTCAGCCCGGCGCTGTCGCTGGCGATCGGAAGGCCCGTGTCCGTCTTCGTCTCCAGAGGGCCGGCGAGGGTTCCGGTGTCGCCCGGGTCCTGCAAGACGGCCAGGTACAGCATGGACTCGTCGAGAGCGCGGTTGACGCCGTGCTTCTGCAGCGGGACCATGACGCCGCTCTGAGCGAGCTGGTCGAACGCGCTGCGGACCGCCCTCTCATCCAGGTGCGACGTGATGTCGCTCTCGTTCATCCGCTGGCCGGCGCGGACGAGCGGGTTGTCGCTGTAGACGCGCTCGCCGTCCACGTTCTCAGCTACCAGCCCGGTGCTGGACAGCGCGTCGAGCACCTCGTCGGCGAACCCTTCAAGCCCGCGAACCTCGCGCACGGGCATGGGGCCCGCACCGCGCAGCCGGCCCGGCCCACTGCCGGCGAACTCCGGCAACTGTATCTTGCGGCCCGGGATCGTCTCGGGCGCCTGGGGGTCCTTGAACACCGGGCGGCCGTCGTCATCGATCTTGATCCGGCCGTCCTCCGTGACGAACAGCTCGACCGGCACGGGGTCGCCGGCGAAGAAGGCGTCCAGCACCTGCTGACGCAGCAGCAGTTCGGTACGGAACGGGCCCAGCGTCTGCGGCCGCTTGTTCTCCCGTTCGATGGTGAACGTCACCTTGGCCACCTTGCGGTAGGCCTGCGACGGACCGGTGCGCTTGTCCACCTGCGGATAGACGGCGACCTCGTTCGCCGTGGACGACGCCGACCGCGACACCGGCCTGCTGGTGCTGACGCTCGGGCCGATGGAGTCGGGCCGGTAGTCGCTCAGCGGCCCGGTGACGTCGATGTTCTTCATGGCCGCCACGGGGAGTCCGGCGGACAGCTTGCCCTCGCGCGATGCGCCGTACTCGGCCCCGGTGGTGGAGGTGGCGGTCTCGGTGAGCACCTCCTCCTCCAGCGCGTCGCGCGTCCACCCGCCGACCATACGGGTCTCTTCCTCGACGATCTCGCTGGTGGCGGTGATCTTGGTGTCGGTGACGCCCGGCACCATCAGGTCGATCGACAGGCCGTAGTCGAGGCTCTGACGGAAGCGCGTCTGCAGCTCGCGGACGACGAACTTGCGCAGGTTCTGGCGGGCGGTGGTGCCGACCTTGGTGTACTCGCCGCCGAGCTCCGCGGCGAGCGCGTCGAACGCCTCCTCCAGGCCGGTCATGCTGATGACCTCCTGGTTCGGCGGCTTGGGGCTGCGCAGCTGCGGGTCGATGGTCTGCTGGGAGGCCGGGACGGGGCCGGCGTACGAGTGCCACACCCAGAAACGCTGGGTGCGGGAGTCGCCGCGGCTGCCCTCGCTGACCCGGATGGGCGCGCTCCACGTGGCGTTCTCGCCAGAGCGTTCCTCGATCGTCCACTCGGCGACCGCGTCGAACAGCAGCGACTCGGTGCGGTTGTCCGCGACGGAACCGCCCTGGTGGAACATGCTGCCCCCGCCGGAGGACGACCAGTTACGGCCGTACTGGGCGCCGACGGAGATGCCCGCCGCCCGCAAGATGCCGGCGGTCACGCTGCCCGGCATCAGGTACTCAGCCGCCTTCGCCGTGTTGTAGTCCACGTTGACGCCGACGCTGCCGGCTTCGGTGGCGGTGTAGGTCTGGCCCGTCTGATAGAACAGGCCGACCGTCACCTGGGATGCCCGCACGGCGGGACTGTCCACCTCCACGAGGTCCGACAGCCTGAGCTTGATCCGCAGCTCGATCGCGTTGTCGCTGAAGCCGATCGGCAGCACCAGGCCGTCGCCCGCCACCGCCTTGTGCCAGTCGGCGCGGATGAGCCCTTCGAGCTCGTTCGGCGTGAACCGGTGGGCGGCCTTCTTCCGCTCCAGCAGCGCGTTGACCTCGTCGGTGAGCGCGTCGAGGTGGGCGAGCCGGCCGGTGGGCATCGCCTCGGGCAGCGAGATCTCGTCGGGCCTGGTCCGCCCCAGCGCCTGCTGATACCGCGCGTGCGCCTTCTCCGCCTCCCGCCGGGCATGCCCGATGAGGTCGGTCAGGGTGGGCTGGGCGGGATGCGGCCCGAGGCTGACGGGCGGCGCCGCGAGCAGCCGCGCGTACCGCTCGTACGCCTCCCTCGCCGCGATCGACGCGTTCACCGCGTTCCCGTACATGGCGGCGATCCGCTCGTTCCGCGCCTGCTTGTCCCGCGCCGCGCGGGCGTCCTCCGCGGCCGTCATGGCGCGCGCCTCGGCGCCGCTGTCCTTGTCCCGGCCAGCGGTCTCGGCCTTCCCCTCGGCCTCCTCGGCGTCTCTCGCGGCCTGCTGCGCGATCACCACGTGGGCCTTCTCCAGACGGCGCAGGGCCTCCTCGGCCGTCGTGAGCTGCGCGGCCGCCTGATGCAGCTCGTCGATGCCTTCGGACGGGCTGGGGATGTCGAAGCCGGTGCGCACGTGGTCCGGCCCGATCGTCCACGGCGGGGGCGGCACCTCGGCGCCGCGGGCGCGCAGGTCGGCGTCCAGGCCGTCGATGTCGATCGCCTTCTGCCGCTTCTCCGGCATCGTGGGGGCGTTCTCCCACTGCTCGAGCAGCAGCACGCGCTCGTTCCTGCGGGCGGTCACGCACTCGTCGGTCGCGTTCCGCGCCGGGCGGCCCGGCAGCATGCGGCGCAGGATGCCCCTGCGCCGGGGGCCGGCCGCCTGCCGCTGGAACGTGTCGGTGATCTCGTGCAGCCACACCCGGGCGAGCTGGTCGGCGGCGATACGCGGGGCGAACGTCACCATGTGCGGGTCGTCGGCGGTGCCCGCGCGCACCCGGGTCCGCGCCATCTCGCGCTGGCCGGGCTCGCCGACGGTGAACGTGAAGTGCTGGACGCCGCTCCCCGTGGTCACCGTCAGCGTGTCGCCGTCCCAGGACAGGCCCCGCACCTCCTGCGCGCCGTGCGCGAAGTGCCTGGCGTCGAGGGCCTGCGCCGCCTGCTTGATCTCGTCAGGGGTGACGTCGGTGTCGCGGCCGCTGTCCGTGACGTACGCGGTGCCGGGGATCGGCTGCGAGGTGACCGTCCCCGGGGCGCTGGCGTGCGTCCGCGGCGGGGCCACGCCGGTGACGTCCGAGGACAGCGCGTCGCTGGACGCGGCGAGCACCAGCAGCGCGGACGCCTCCACCACCAGCTGCGGGTGGCCGTCCACCTCTCCCGCGATCACGTCGAGCGTGCGGCGCAGGCTCGTCATGGTGTCGTTCGACAGGACGCGGAATCCGCCGTCCTGCTTCGGGACGATCACCTCGCCATCGGGGCCGATGACGGCGCCCGGGAACGTGGTCGTGAGCGCCTCCACCAGCGCCGCCCGCGCCCGCGTCGGCGCCCCGGCCTTGGACGCGGCTCCGGACGCCGCCCTCGCCCGGCCGCCCTGGTCCGCGGCGGGCTGCCCGGCCTGTCGGTCCGCCGGCAGGCCGGCCTCCTGGTCGGAGGTCGCCGTGCCGTTCGTACCGGGCGGCTGAACGGTGTCGCCGTCCGTCCGGCTGGTGGACGGGCCGGTCGGCGCAGCGGCCGCCACCACCGGCTGGGCCGTGCCCTCGGCAGCGGGGCCCTGCACGGTGCTCTGCTGCTGAGCGGTGACCGACTGCGGCCGGCCATCGGCGCGCGGGGTGGCCGGCTCGCTCGTCGTCGTCACCGTGTTCGCGCTGGTCGTGTCCCCCGCCGGCGTGCCGGTCGGGGTGCCGGTGGCCGTGCCGGCGGTGGCGGGGTCGCTGGGCGTGGCGGCCGACGGCGCGCCCGGCGCCTGCCCGCCGGCGGGCTGCTGGGAGGCCGTGCCGGGCCGCGGTGCGGAGGTCGCGTCCGGCTCCGGCGCGGTGGCCGCCTGCGGCTCCTGCGCGGTGTCCGCCTGAGAACGCGCCATGTCCGCCTGAGAACGCGGCGTCCCATCCGCCTGGAGTTCCTGCGCGGCGTTCGCCCGCGGGTCGGTGGCCGCCTGCGGCTCCTGCGCCGAATCCGCCTGCGGCTGCTGGGTCGTGCCCGCCTGCGGTTCCGGTGCGGTGGCCGGCTCCTGCTGCGGCGCCGTGTCCTGCTGCGCTGTGTCCTGCTGCGCCGTGTCCTGCTGCGCCGTGTCCTGCTGCGGCGTGCCGGTGTCCTGGCGCATGCCGGAGGTGGTGCTCGCCGGGGTCTGGGCGTCCGCGGCGAGCCGAGGCGCGGTGTCCGGGGTGGTGCGCGCGGGCTGCCGGTCGGGGGCCGGCTCGGGGGCGTCGTCCTGGTCCGGCTGCGGGGTCCGGACGGGGTCCGGGGTGACCGGCTGGCCGGGAGTGCGGCGGCGCTGCGCGGGGTCGGCGTCGGGGACGCTGACGCCCGGACGGGACGCCGAGCCGGACGAACCGGCGGAAGAACCGGCCGTGCTCGCCGTGCGCTGCGCGGGAACGGTGACCGGCTCGGACGTGCGCGCGCCGCCGCCCATGCCGGGCTGGTTGCCGCCGGGGCCGGCCGGCGTGACGACGGGAGCGGAGGGGTCGGCGGACGGGCTGCCCCCGCCCGCCCAGGCGGCGGCGCGGGCGGCGTCGGTCCGCGCGGCGGCGTCGTAGGCGGAGGCCAGGGTGGCCGTCGGATGCGCAAGCGCCAGGGCCACGTCCGGGTTGAACGGGCTGATCGTCCCGGTACGCCCCACACCGCCCATGAAGGCGCCCATCATGGACTCGGCGGTGAACGGGTTCTGTAACTCCCCGTACACCAGCGCGTTGCCCATGAAGCTGCCGACCGGTGAGGCGATCACGTTGGTGGTGCCCGTCGCCAGCGCCCGTCCCGCGAACCCCGGCACCAGGTGGGTGACTCGCGAGATCGGCCCTCCGACCGCGGTCCCGGCGAGTCCACCGCCGCCGCCGGCGACCGTGGCCATGGTGATCTGGCGCCAGTCGAAGCCGTCCCGGGTGCCCTTCTGCTGCTGGAGGTACTGGGCGGCGAATTCGATGAAGAACTCCTCGCCCATCTCCTCGATCAGTTCCCTGCCGAGCGGCGAGGCGAGCACCCGCAGCAGCAGCGCCCGCCCGGTCGCGCCGCTCAGCACCGCCACCTTCGCCAGCTGGGCCGCGGCCATCTTCTGCCCGGCGGCGCCCACCAGCCTGGTCAGGATCCGGCTGATCGCCGTGCGCGCCGCCAGCGCGTACGGGCCGATCAACGGGGTCGAGACGCCCGCGCTGAAGAACGACACCAGCAGCGTGATCGCGATGGAGATCACCGTCACCCAGAAGGCCACGTTGATGGACAGCTTCGAGTACTGCGTCTGCACCGCGAAGTTGCTGGTCTGCACCGCGAAGGCGTTCGCGGTGTAGCTGACCCCGGTGATGCCGCTCTCTTTGCTGTACAGCTCGCGCGCCCGGCGCACGAACATCGCGGTCGCCGGCGCCGCCCATCCCGTGACGATCGTCCGCACCGCCGTTCCGGCGGGTTCCGCGGAGGAGATCGCGCCGTCCGACAGCGCTGCGTACCGGCGGGCGAGTTCGGTCAGCCTGGCCTCGCTGGCCTCCGGCCACGACTGGCCGGCCGACAGCATGGGGAGCAGCCAGTGGTTCACCCAGTCCGGCAGCGATTCGGTCTCCCAGACGGGCAGGACGTCGTTGCCGATCTCGACGATCTGCTTGTGCGCGGACTGCCCGCCCGGGGTCTGGATGTTGTAGTTGGAGTCGCCGTTGACGTTGGAGTCGCCCGAGTACGCCATGGACCCCGTCTCAGACTTCCCGCGCCATGCGGGTGAGGTCGTGCCGGATGTCGGCGTCCGTCTGCAACGTGTTGTCGATCGCGGCGCGCAGCCGGTCTCCGGCGTCCACGAGCTGCTCGGCCAGGTGCCTGGCCTGGCGGACCATCTCGATGGGCCCGCCGTCGCCGCAGTGGGCCTGGTAGAAGGCCTGGCCCTCGGCTCCGCCGCCCCACGGCGCGGTGTTCAGGTACGACTCGACGTCGTCGGCGAGCTTGGGCAGGGTCCTGGAGACTTCTTCGGCGGTCGTGGACCAGGCCGTCATGCCGCGGTCCACGACGGCCTTGGAGACGTAGGCGCCCGACCAGTCCTCGATCACCGGTCACCTCCGATGCCGTCGGCGAGCTGGGCCATCACGGCCTCCACGTCTCCGTCGAGGTGGGCCTTGAACTGCTCGGGCGGGATCACCGGCTCGAAGATCTCCATGACCCGCTGCTGGGCGGCCTCCGCGGCCTTGCGCGCGGTCGCGGCGATCGTGTCGGCGAGCGCCCTGGCGTCGGGCCGGCGGTAGATGCGGGGGTCGAGGTCGAGGCGGATAAGGTCGCCGCGCGGGCCGACGGTGACGGAGACCAGGCCGTCGCTGGAGGTCTCGGTGACCTGCACCGCCTTGGCCTTGGCGTGCAGCTCCAGGCCTTGCTCCTGCAAGCGGGTGAACGTCTCGCGCAGCTCGTCGGCGTATGCCCGCATCGCGGCCACGTCCGGCTGTTCCGAAGCCCCCATAACCCCCTCGCTACCTTTGCCCATGTGACGCCACATGTGCCTAAGAGGTCAGTTTCCGTCACATTAACACCAGGAAACAAGGTCTTAACTCAAACGTTCAGAAACTTCGAAGTGAGGGGCACCGCCTCCTCCCGCATGCCGGTCACCTCGGCGCGCGGCGCCCAGGCCCGCCACACGCCGCGTTCCACCCGGTCGAGCCCCAGGTCACGGGCCTTGAGCGCGGACCCGCCGAGGTATTCGAGCAGCAGCCGCCCGTCCCGCTCGTCGTGCACCTGGAAGGGCTCGTCGCGCCACCGGCACACGACGGTCACGAAGTGCAGCGACTCGCACTCCTCCACCGGGACCGTGCGGACGTGGCAGCCCGGCTCCACCTCCTCGAAGCCGTCGCGCGGCGTCTCGCTGCGCAGCCGCACCCAGAGCTCCAGCGCGTGCGGCTCGGGGCTGACCGGGTACTCCTCGCCGTTCCAGCGGGCCCGGTAACCGTGCCAGGACGTCATGACCGCCTCCCCACCAAGAGCCAGCGGCGCAGGTCGCCGTGGTAGAACGCGCGGCGGTACTCGGTGCCGGCCTGGGTGAGCTCCCAGATCTCCGCGCCGTGCGGCAGGCCCACGCCGTACACCTTGTACTCGCGGATGACGTTGTCGACGCTGGGCACCAGGCCCATGCCGAAGAACGGCGGCTCCTCCACGACCCAGCCCGCCACGGCCTGCCGGCCCTCCTCGTCGGTGCCGCCGTACGGCGTGCGGTAGAGGTCGAGCCCGACGGGACGCCAGCGCAGCATGTTCAGCGAACCCGTCTCGGTGAGCATGTCGGTCTGGTTCAGCGCGGCGGCCAGCACGGCGGGGGTGGCGATGTGCGAGACGTCGAGCGCGTGATGGCAGTAGCCCGACACGCGCGGCTCGGACGCGGCGAGCAGGTCGGGGATGTCGGCGGCCGCGATGAGCTTCTGCAGCACCGGCACGCCCGAGCCGGGGGCGATCCGCAGGTCCTGCTCCAGGGTGGGGACGGCGAGGCGGGCCACCGTACCGGATTCGAGCAGGAACGACGCCGGCAGCCCCGGGTTGATCGCCAGCCCCCAGCGCAGGTCGGGCCAGCCGGCGGCCAGCTCGGTCATCGACGCGACCCGGCAGTGCGTGGCGGCCCCGCCGGAGGCCAGCGTCATCGCCTCGACCGAGGTGAAGGCCAGCACCCAGGTCCGCTCGCCGTCGGCGGCGGTCGCCCAGGCGGGACGCTCGGTGCCGGCGGCCGCGGCGGGGGTGATCGGCAGCGCCAGGTCGGCCTCGCGCAGCAGGCTCAGGCACGCCGCCTGCTGCCCGTCCTGGTAGGCGGCCAGCAACTGCTCCTCGAAAGGGCTGGCCGGAAAACGATCATCGACGGTCACCCGACAATTCTGTCCCGTTCTCAACGGTCATAGGCCCCGCCTGTCCGCTGATCCGGCCCGCCCTCCCTCCCGGCCGCGCCACCGTGCCTTCGAGAGGTGGGGAGCGGAGCGCGCGGCGAGCCCGCACGGCATCAGCCGGCCCGCCGCCTCCGCCGCGCACGCGGCGGCAGCGGAAGCGGGAGCGGGGACAGGCGGCGAGGCGGCAGAGAACCTGCCTCGCCCCGCGCCCTACCGCGCCTTCCCCGCGGACGAGGAGCACGGAATGAGCCCGGCCCCCCACGGCCGCCGCACCCCCAGACGGCCCACACGGCAAAGCCGCGCGATACCGACCCGACCCCACACACCCACCACACGCCCAGACGACCCACACGGCGAAACCACACGAAACCGGCCCGGCTCCGCGCGGCCGCCGCACGTTCCCGGCGGATGAGCAGCGGGGTGGCGCGGAAACTCGGTCCGGCGCCGGGTCCTTTTCCTTGACCGGTCAGCGGGCGGGGAGCGGGGTGCGCGGGGTGGCGGGGCGGGGGCGGCGGGCGGCGGCGCGCAGGGCGCGGTAGAGGAGGCGGGCGTCGCCGAGGCGATGGCGCAGCAGCTTCTCGAGCCCGCCGATGGGCACGAGGTTCTGCGGGGCGCGCGGGTCCTTGTAGTCGACGCCGGCGAGCGGCGGCAGGGCGCGGGTGAGCGAGTCGGCCAGCCGTACGAGGTCGCCGAGCGGCAGGTCGGCGCTCGCCTCGCAGCGCACGATCCCCGCCCACGGCATGTCGGAGGAGGTGGGCAGCCGCAGGTACCAGGTGTGGCGGCGCCAGCTCGTGCCCATGAGGAAGACCGGGGTGCGCTGGCCCGGCTGCAGCGCCGACACGGTCGCGGCCTGCGGGGCGGGCAGGTAGGCGGTGTGGTGGGTCTTGACGTAGCCGACCGTGCGCGGCAGGTGCGTACGCCCTCGCAGCGGCCCGTCCACCAGCAGCAGGTCCTCCTCACCCGCCTCGGCCCGGTGGCGGACGGCCAGGCCGACCTCCAGCTCGGTGAGGTGGCGCTGCAGGGCCAGCGTCAGCTCGTCGGGCCCTGAGCCGGAGACCCTGCGCGCGCGGTAGGCGGCGGAGGAGGTGACGACGTCGGCCGCGTGCGGCGAGGCGCTGAACAGCGACCGGCTGACCTCGACGGCGACCGGCGCGGCCCCCGTCCCGGGTGCGCAGCGGACGATCCCGGCCGCGCACGAGGCCGCGATGCCGGGCAGCACGCCGGGCTCGCCGTCGGCGTACGTCCACAGCCGGGCGTCGATGCGGCGCACCCCGTCGGCGATGAGCAGCACGCCGGGCGGCGCGTTGGCGGGGTCGGGGGTGACCGGCCGCCATCGGGCGGCGGGCAGCTCGATGTCGAGGTCCAGCTCGGCGCTGGTGGCGTCAAGCTCGGCCAGCGCGTCGGCGTCGAGCGCCGCGGAGTAGGCGGGGTCCCACGCGTCGACGGTGAACCCGGCGGTCATGCGGTCGTCCTGCACAGGTGTGATCCCTTGGCGTCGCGGCTGACCTCGAAGCGTACCGGGATGCGGTCGGCCAGCGCGGGCACGTGCGTGACGACGCCGACCATGCGGTCGCGGCCGGCGGCGAGGCGTTCGAGCGTGGTGGCGACCGTGTCGAGGGTGGCCGGGTCGAGGGTGCCGAAGCCCTCGTCGAGGAAGAGCGAGTCGAGGCTGCGCGCGGCGGTGGCCGACAGCCCGGCGACCTGGTCGGACAGGGCGAGCGCCAGCGCGAGCGCGGCCTGGAACGTCTCGCCGCCCGACAGGGTGCGCGCGTTGCGCCGCATCCCGGCCTCGGCGTGGTCGATGACCTCGATCTCGTTCCGCGCGCCGAGCGCCAGCTCGTACTGGCCGTCGGACAGCTCGCGCAGGGTCTCGGACGCGGCGGTGACGAGCAGGTCGAGCGCCTCGGTGCAGAGCCAGCGTTCGAAGGCGTCGGCGCGCAGGCACTGGGCCAGCTCCTTGGCGACCTGGGCGCGTTCCTCCTCGGTCCTGACGCGCTCTTCCAGCTCGCGGGCGGTGGCGCGGTTCTCCCTGACCTGGGCGAGCCTGGCCTCGGCCTGGGCGATCGCGGCGCTGACGGCCTCGCCGATGCGCGCGGCGGGCCTCGCCCGGCCGGCCTGTTCGCGGGCGTCTTCCGGCGGGGTCACGTCGTGCTCGGCGAGCCGGGCGACGAGCGAGGTCCACAGGGCGCGGGCCTGCCGGCCGGTCTCGGCGATGCGGGCCTCCTGCTCCTCCAGGGCGGCGCGCTCGCGTACGGCGGCCTCGTCGCGCCAGGCGAGCAGGGCCGTCCAGGCGTGGTGGAGGTCGGCACGGTCGAGCGGCGGCGCGCCGAGCGGGACGACGGTGTCGCGGGCGGCGTCCAGGTCACGCCAGAGCCGCTCGGTCCTTCCGGCCAGCTCGTCGGCGCGGCTCCTGGCCGCCGTGAGTGCGGTACGGGCCTCGCGCGCGGCCCGCCGCAGCTCGGCGGCCCGCTGCTGCGCCGCCTTGCCCGCCGCCAGGCGCCGGCTCAGGTCGTCCCGCCACTTGGCGATCCGCTCGGTTTCGAAGCCCCTGTCGATGGCCTCCGCCCCGGACGGCTCACCCGTGTGCCCGGCCCCCTCCGTGGCGTCGGCGCGCGCCCCGGCGTGGGCGTGCGGCTCGCCATCCGCATCGTCCGTGATGGCGGCGTCGTCGAGAACCGCCGCCAGCCTTCCGCGCAGCTCGGCGGCGCGGGCGGCGAGGTCGTGGACGGTGCGGTCGAGATGGCGCAGCTCGGTACCGGCCTCGGTGTGGCGGCGGCGGGCCCGCTCGGCCTCCTTCCGCGTGGTCGTGACCCGCTGCTCGGCGGCCCGCAGGTCGTCCGTGGCCGAGTGGTGCGGCAGGGCGGTGACGGTCTGCAGGCAGGCGGGGCACGGTTCGCCGACGACGAGGCGGCGGGCCAGGTCGGCGCCGGCGTGGGCGTCGCGCAGCCGGTCGCGGTCCTGCTCGGCCTGGGCCAGCGCGGTCTCGAGGTCGCGGGCGCGGGCGTCGAGGGGTCCGAGCGCGGCCCGGGTCTCGGCGGCCCGCGACTCGGCGGTGCCGAGGTCGGCGAGCAGCCGTTCGTACGCATCGAGCGCCTGGAGGCGTTCCAGCAGCGCGGCCGGGTCGTCACAGGCGGCGGCCTCGTCCTCGGCGCGCTGCTCGGCCGCCTCGGCGGCGGCCACGGCCGCGGTGCGGGCCGCTACCTCGTCGGCGGCGGCGCGGGCGCTCTCGGCGATCGTGGGCACGTCGGCGGGCAGCGCGAGCGCGGTCAGCGCGGCCAGCCGGTCGCGCAGCGCGTCGCGCTCCTCTGCGAGGCGGCGCAGCTCCTCGTCGTGGCCGCGCAGCGCGTCGAGGTCGGCCCTGAGGCTCGCGTCGAGGTCGCGCAGCGCGGCGAGCCGATCGGCGGCGGCGCGCTCGGCCTGCTCGTCGGCGTCGGTGAGCTTGGCCAGGCGCTCCCTGGCGAAACCCGCGGCCTGCGCGGCGGCGGCCTCCTCCTGGACGGCGCGCTGCCGGATGCGTTCGTAGACGTCGGCGTCGAGGAGCTGCACGAGCAGGTCCTGCCGCTCGCGCGGCTGGGCGTGCAGGAACTCGGCGAACCTGCCCTGCGGCAGCACCACGCACTGGGTGAAGAACCGGTATTCCAGGCCCGTGATGCGCTGCACCTCGGCGGTGACGGCGGCGCCCTCGGCGACGGGCCGCACGACGGCGGCCAGCAGCTCCTCCAGCTCGGCCGAGCCGGGCACGGCGGGGTCCAGCTCGTCGAGCCGGGCCTCGGCGGTGTGCACCTTGCCCTTGGCATCGCGCTTGAGCGCCCGTACGACGGCGTAGCGGCGGCCCGCGCTCTCGAAGACGAGCGCGACCTTGGCCGCGACCGCCGACGGCGCCAGGGCATGGGCGATGACGTTCTCCTTGCCCCAGCGCGGCACGGTGCCGTAGAGGGCGAAGCAGATGGCGTCGATGAGCGTGCTCTTGCCGGCGCCGGTGGGGCCGACCAGGACGAAGTACTCGACGCCGGAGAAGTCGGCGGTGGCGGGCTCGCGGAAGCTGCCGAAGTTGTCGAGGTGCAGCCGCAGCGGGCGCATCAGCCGGTCACCTCCTCGTGGAGGCGGTCGAACAGGGCGGCCACCCGGTCGTCGTGGCGTCCTGAGGCGGCGAGGTAGTCGCGGAAGAGGTCGCGGGGGCTGCGGGCGGGCCCGGTCGCCGGGGCGCGGCCGGGGGTGCGTACGGGGCGGAACCGCTCGTGGACGGTGACCTCCAGGGCGGTGGGCAGGATCTCGCGTACCGCCTCGGCCAGGCCCGGCCTGGGCGGCTCGGTGACGACGACCCGCAGCCACGTCTCGGCCAGATCGGGCGCCATGGCCGCCAGCTCCTCCAGCGTGCCCGTCCTGGTCGCGAGGGCGCGGGCCGAGGTGATGGGCACCTCGCGGACCTGGGCGGGGCGGCCCGGCTCGACGGTGACCAGCAGCGCGCCGGGGGTGTTGTCCTCCTCGCCGAAGTCGACGGCGATGGGCGAGCCGCTGTACCAGATGGGGCAGGGGCCGGGGATCTGCTGGCGGCGGTGCAGGTGGCCGAGCGCGGCGTACTGGGTGGCGGGCGGGAACGCGGTGGGCTCGAAGTAGTAGGAGAAGATCGACTGGGCGCGCCGCTCGCCGCCGCCGAACAGCCCGCTGGGCAGCGTGCCGTGGGTGGTGACGAGGTTGACGGTGTCGGCGGAGAAGCCGGCGGTGAGCGCGGCGATCAGCTCGGCGATGCGGGCGGCGTAGTCGCGGTTGTGCTCGGCCTGGGTGCCGGCGAGCACCTCCGCGGCGCGGACGACGTACCGGTGCGACAGGAACGGCAGCACGGCGAGGCGCACGGGCTCGCCCGAGCGCGCGGTGAAGGAGAGTGTGCCGCCCTGGTCTGGCCGCCGGAACGCGCCGACGACGTGCACGCCGATCCTGCCGAGCAGCGGCCGGTAGACCTCCAGCAGCTGCGGGTTGTCGTGGTTGCCGGCCAGCACCACGACCTGGCGGCCGCCCTCCTGCAGCGCCATGAGGGCGTTGAACACCAGCGCCTGCGCCTCGGGCGTGGGCGCGCTCGTGTCGAACAGGTCCCCGGCCACCAGGACCGCGTCGACGTCCTCCGTACGGGCGATGGTCACCAGGTCGCGCAGCACGGCGCGGTGCTCGTCGATGCGGTGGCGGCCCTTGAGTACCTTGCCGACGTGCCAGTCGGCGGTGTGCAGGATCTTCATGCGCTTTCCCTAGAAGGGCGGGATGTCGTCGTCGGGGCCCGGCAGCCCGGTGAACGGGTCGGCGGCGGCCCTGTTGCGCAACACCGGGCTCGCGGCGGGCCGCGCCGCCGCCTCCGACGGGCGGGTGGCCCAGGCCGGGAAGGGGAACGTGACGGCGAGCGGCACGGGGATCTCGGGCTGGGTGACGAACATCGTGCCGGGACGGGCGATCGTGGCGCGGTCTCTGGCGGCGGCGGGCAGCCAGCCGTACTCGGGGCGGGTGGCCTCGGCGGGGTCGAGACGGCCGGCGATGCGCACCGAGCAGTTGGCCACGATGCGCCGCTCCACCTCGGAGGCGGTCTGCTGCGCGCCGATGAGGATCACGCCCAGGGAGCGGCCGCGCTCGGCCACGTCCAGCAGGATCTCCTTGATGGGCGACTCGCCTTCGCGCGGCGCGTACTTGTTCAGCTCGTCCAGCACCACGAACAGCAGCGGCCGTGCGGTGCCCGCGCTCTCCTTGCGGGAGAACTCGCCGCGCAGCGTCACGCCGACCACGAACCGCTGCGCCCGGTCGGGCAGGTTGTGCAGGTCCACGATGGAGACCTGGGCGTCGGACGTGCCGATCCCGTGCGGCCGGCCGCCGGGCAGGTCCCCGCGCACGATGGGCGACAGCGCCCTGACCGCGCCGCGCAGCCGGCGCAGGAACGCGTTGACGGTGCCCAGCGGGGTGGGCGCGCCGGTCCAGACGGCGCGGGTCCCCTCGTCGGCGAGCTCCGCGCCGATCACGTCCACCAGGTCGCCGAACGTACGGCAGACGGGGCCGTCCTCCGCGCCGGGGCGGCGGATGCGCACGGCGCCGCTGTCCCCCACGGGCTCGGCCCACGACTGCAGCCGCGCCGCGACCTGGCCGACGAGCAGCGAGTACTGGGCCCGCTCGTCGTCGGCGTCGGTGAACACGAACCGCAGCAGCTCCTCGGCGCAGAACTCGGCCAGCGTCCAGTAGTAGGCGCTGACGTCGCGGGTCCGCGCCGAGACGTCGGGCACGCCGTTGGGGTCGCGGGGGCGCGGCGGCGCGAACACGTGGACGCTGCCGAACGGCCCGGCGGGCAGGCCGAGCCGGGCGTACTGGGCGGTCGCGGCGGCGTCGAGCCGGGTGTTGGCGTGGTCGAGGAAGAGCAGGTCCTCGCCTTTCACCGAGAAGATCAGGGCTTTGGTGTTGGCGGCCTCCGCGCCGAGCACGCCGGAATGGAAAATCGAATAGAGGAGAAATGTGGCGAATGACGTTTTGGTCGCCACACCGGAAACGCCGGAGATCGACACGTGCGCGCCGCGAGTGCCGTCCAGGAAATCGAAATTCACATACATCGGCCGCCCGTCGCGGCCCAGGCCCATGGGGACGCGCCGGTCCATGACGTCGAAGTAGAGCGCCTGGTCGCGGTCGCCGCTCGCGGCGCGGTAGACGGGCGCGCCGGGCAGCGGCGGCACGAAGACCTCCGGCTCGACCCGGGTGACGCGCACCTCCGCGCACTCGACCACGGCGGCGGGCAGCGCGCCGTCGGCGATGAGGAAGACGTCGGAGTCGAACCCGGCGCCCTCGTGGCGCGCCTCGACGGCCGACACCACGCCCGCGACCAGCACCGGACCGTAGTCGGGCGTGTCGCGCCTGGTCACCACCACGTCGTCGAGCTGGACGACGCGGCCCGGCTCCAGGCCCACCCAGAACGACAGCGGGGAGGCGGCGTGGGTGCCGAGCACCCGGCCGACCGCATCCGCCGAGACGGCGCTCCCGCCGGAGGCCGTCCCGTTTCCCGACGCCGTCGCGCCGTTGCCCGAGGCGGTCGCGCGCCCTGCGGTGTCGCCGGTGGCCCCGTTGGCGGCCGCCGCCTCCGTCTGCTCGCTCACCGATCTCTCCCGCCCCGTGCGTTCACGTACTTCCCGCAGAATCCTAACGACCGACCTGCCGCCTCTTGGCACTGTTGTGACATTGCCGACAGGCGGGCGCGCGGGCAAGACCGCACTACCGCAAAATGCGGGTAAAGAATTTCACCGGTAACGGGGCGCGTGCGCGCGATACTCGCCGTAACGGCGAGCCCGATGCAGCGCCTCCAGGAACGTCCGAGGGCCGTCGAAGTCGGGCATCTCCACGTACGCGGCGCCGATCCCCTCCGGGTCGTGGGCGTCGGAGCCCACGGTGCCGGGCAGCCGGTGCGCCCGCGCCGCCCGCAGCGCGGCCCTGTTGTGCTCGGGGTCCTCGATCTTGGCGTTGAACACCTCGACGGCGTCGATCAGCCCGTCGCGGCACAGCTCTTCCAGGCGGTCACCGAGGCCGGAGCGCTCCGGGTCGTACGGGTGCGGCGCGCACACCAGCCCGCCCTGCGCGCGGATGCGCCGGATCGCCTCCCTGGTGGGCAGCACGTACGGCACCCGCTCGGTCAGGAACAGCCCGAGCAGCTCGCCCCACCCCGTACGGATCTCCTCGCCCGGCACGACCCGGCACCCGACGGCCCGCGACAGCTCCTCCGCCGTGCCGGCGAGATGGTTGTGGTCGGTCAGGCACACGACGTCGATGCGGTGGACGGCCACGCGTTCGGCCAGCCGGTCGAGCGTGGTGACCGCGTCACCGGAGGCCACGGTGTGCACGTGGCAGTCCACCCGCACCCATCCGGCGGGCGCGGGCCGCAGGGTGTCGGGCGGTGAGGCCAGCTCGATCGCGGGCGGCCCGGACGTCACGGGCACCGCTCCCCTGCCGGCCCCGGCGTGCCGCCGGGTGCCGGAACGGCGTCTTGCACCGCCGGTGAGGCCGGCCGGCGGGCGCGGCGGCGCAGGCCGCCCAGCGAGGCCAGCGCGGCCAGCGCCGACACGGCGGCCAGCACCCCGAACGTGATCCGGTACCCGGTGATCAGCGCCCCGATCCCCCCGGGGGCCACCCGTGACAGCGTCCCGGCGAAGACGGCGGGCCGCAGCGCGGCCGGCAGCGGCCCGGTCACCAGCGACAGGGCGAGCGCGGTGCTCACCACGACGCCGGTGTTCTGCACCATGAGCCGCATGGCGTTGACGATGCCGATCCGGTGCGACGGGAGCTGGTCGAGTATCGCGGTGGCGGTGGCCGGCAGGAACATCCCGGCGCCGATCCCGACCAGCACCGTGCCGGCGCAGACGGGCCCGTACCCGACGTCCGGCGACACGCACGCGAGCAGCACCACCAGCCCCGCGGTGCCGATGACGTTGCCGAGCAGCCCCACGAGCCGGGCGCCGAGCCAGGCGTGCAGCGGGCCGGCGCTCATCGACGCGATCATCATGGCGACCGACAAAGGCAGCACCTTCAGCCCGGCCGCGACCGGGTCCTCGCCGCGCACGGCCTGGTAGTACAGCGCGACGAGCAGCACCACCGCCATCCGCCCGACCGTGCTGAGCAACGTCGCCAGCAGGTCGAGCGCGAACACCCGGTCGGCGAAGAGCCGCACGTCCACCACCGGGTGCGCGCTGCGCCGCTCGACGACCACGAAGACCGGCATGAGCAGGGCGAACAGCACCACCCCGCCCACCACGACCGGGTCCGTCCAGCCGTAGTCGGCGGCCTGCGACAGCCCGAACAGCAGCCCGCCCAGCGAGACCAGCACCAGCAGGTTGCCCGGCAGGTCGATGCCGCGCTCCCCCGCCCCGGACGCGGTGCGGCGCAGCGTGATCGCGCCCCAGATCAGGCAGAGCACACCGAGCGGCACGTTGTACCAGAACACCCACTGCCAGCCGAGCCGGTGCGTCAGGAAACCGCCGAGCGTGGGGCCGACGAGCTGGGCGACGGAGAACGAGGCGATGTAGATACCCATGCCGCGGCCCAGGTGGCGGCGCGGGAAGGCGTCGGTGAGCAGGGCGGCGCTGTTGGTCAGCAGCATCGCGCCGCCCGCGGCCTGCACGACGCGCAGCGCCACCACGTGCCACTCGCCGGGGGCGAAGCCGAGCAGGAGGCTCGCGCCGGTGTAGGTGGCCAGGCCGCACAGGTACATCGCGCGGCGGCCGAACATGTCGGCCAGCCGCCCGAACACCACCATGAGCACGGTGTTGGCCAGCATGAACGACAGCAGCATCCAGCTCGCCGCGGCGGCGCCCGCGCCGAAGTGCCGTACGACCTCGGGCAGGGCGACGTTCAGCGAGCTGCTGCCGAGCGCGGTCAGGATGCTGGCCAGGCCGACGACCGACAGCACGCGCCAGGCGTAACGGAGCTGCGCGCGCTCATCGGGGCCATCGAGCGCCGGTCCTTCCGGCTCCTCCCGCGCCGGCTCTTCCGGTGCGTCTCGCGCCCGCTCTCCCGGCTCTTCCCGCGCCGGCCCTCCCGGCTGGTCCCGGTCCGGTTCTCCCGGGCCTGTCATGGGAACGTGACCAGCGAGCGGATCACGTCCCCCGATCCCATGGCCTCGAACGCCGCTCCCACGCCGTCGAGCGTGATGCGCCTGCTGATCAGCCCCTCCAGGTCGAGCCGCCCGGCCCGCCACAGCCGCAGCAGGCGGGCGAAGTCGGTGCGCACGTCGCCGGAGCCGTACAGGCAGCCGACGAGCCGGCGCTCGGTGGCGAACAGCTCGGCCGCGCTGAAGGTGACCGGGTCGTCGGCGCTGCCCGCCCCGACGACGACGGTGGTGCCGCCGCGCCTGGTGGACTTGTACGCCTGCCTGATCGTCTCCGAGCGGCCCACGACCTCGAAGGCGTAGTCGAACCCGAGCCCGCCGGTCAGCTCCTTGGCGGCCTCGCGCAGCTCGTCGGGGGTGACGGTGTGGGTGGCGCCGAAGGCGCGGGCGGCGGCCAGCTTCTCCGGTACGCGGTCCACCGCCACGACGGGCGCGGCGGCGGCCAGCGCGGCGCCCTGGACGACGTTGACGCCGACGCCGCCGCAGCCGATCACCAGGACCGACGAGCCGGGCCGCACCCGGGCGGTGTTGATCACCGCGCCGACGCCGGTGAGCACCGCGCAGCCGACCACGGCGGCCACCTCGAACGGCACGTCGCCGGGGATGGGGATGGCGGCGCGGGCGTCCACGACCGTCTCCTCGGCGAAGCAGCCGACGCCCAGCCCGGCGTACGCGGGCTCGCCGCCGACGGTCAGCGTGGGCTCGGCGGGCGGGCTGACGGAGGTGCACAGGTTGGGCTGCCCGCCCAGGCAGTACGCGCAGCCGCCGCAGGGCGGGATCCACGACAGGATGACGTGGCTGCCGACGGGCGGCCCCGTCACGCCGGGCCCCAGCTCGACCACCTCGCCCGCGCCCTCGTGGCCGGGCACGAGCGGCAGCCGTGCGGGCAGCCGCCCCTCGCACATCGACAGGTCGGAGTGGCAGACGCCGGCGGCCCGCAGCCGTACGCGCACCTCTCCCGGGCCGGGCGGCCGGATGGCCAGCTCGTCGCTGACTTCGACCGGCTTGCCGGTCTCGCGCAGGATGACGCCTCGCATCGATGGTTCTCCCCGGGGCTTCAGAGCTGGATGGACGTGGTGGTGAGGAACTCCCCCAGCCCGAACCGGCCGTACTCGCGGCCGTACCCGGACTGCTTGTAACCCCCGAAGGGGGCGAGGCCGTTGTGCGCGCCGCCGTTGACGCTGATCTGCCCGGCGCGCAGCCGCCGGGCGACGCGGTAGGCGCGCTCGGGGTCGGCGCCGGAGACGCCGGCGGCCAGCCCGTACGCGGTGCCGTTGGCGATCCTGACGGCCTGGTCCTCGCCGTCGTACGGCAGGATGACCAGGACCGGGCCGAAGATCTCCTCCTGGGCGACGCGCGCCTCGGGGGTGACGCCGGTGAGCACGGTCGGCCGCACGTAGAAGCCGCGTTCCAGCCCCTCGGGCGCGTCGGGGCCGCCGGTCAGCACGGTCGCGCCGTCCTCGGCCGCCGACCGCAGGTAGTCGCGTACGCGCTCGCGCTGCACGTCCGACACCAGCGGGCCGAGCCTGGTGGCGGGGTCGCGCGGGTCGCCCACCGTGTACGTGGCCGCCTCCTCGGCGGCCACCCGCTCGGCCCGCTCCAGCCGCTCGCGCGGGACGAGCAGCCGGGTCAGCGCCGAGCAGGTCTGGCCCGAGTTGAGGTAGCAGGCGGCGACGCCCTTGCGCACGGCGTCGTCGAAGGCGGCGTCGTCGAGGTCGTCGAGCAGCACGTTCGCGGACTTGCCGCCGAGCTCCAGCGCGGTGCGCTTGACCCCGGCGGCGGCCAGCTCGGCGACCCGCCGCCCGGCCCTGGTCGAGCCGGTGAAGGAGATCATGTCCACCAGCGGGTGGGCGGCCAGCGCCTCCCCCGCCTCCGGGCCGGTGCCGGAGACCAGGTTGAACACGCCCGCGGGCACGCCGGCCTCGTGGATGACGTCGGCGAGCACGAACGCGTTCAGCGGCGTGACCTCGCTGGGCTTGAGCACCACCGTGCAACCGGCGGTCAGCGCGGGGGCGACCTTGGCGGCGATCTGGTGCAGCGGGTAGTTCCACGGGGTGATGGCGCCGACGACGCCGATGGGGTCGCGGTGCACGACGGAGTTGCCGAGCCGTTCCTCGACCGGGATCTCGGCAGCGACCTGCGGCATCGAGGCGAACGTGCGGATCGGCGCGCCCACCTGGATGGCCTTGGTGAGCTTCAGCGGCATGCCCAGTTCGTCCACGATCATGTCGGCCAGCTCGTCAGCGCGTTCGCGCAGGGCCTCCGCGACCTTCGCGCACAGCTCGGCCCGCTCGGCGATCGGCCTGGCCGACCATTCGGGCAGGGCGGCGGCGGCGGCCTCGACCGCGCGGGCCACGTCCTTGACGCCGCCGCGCGGCACCTCGTCGAAGACCTCCTCGGTGGCGGGGTTCACCACCGGTATCGGCGTGCCGCCGCTCGCCTGTACCCATTCACCGTCGACATAGATCCGATGCGGCATGACCCCACCTCAAGGAACCGACTTCAATTCTAGATTTGGATTCTAGATTCGCCGTACGTTCCCGTCCAGGGCGGGGATCGCCCCTTGGCCCGCCGGACCAGGTCAGGGGGCGTCAGCCGATGCGGACGGGCAGCGTCCTCGGACCGCGTACCTGGCTGGCCGCCCACGTCACCGCCGCCGGGTCGGCCAGCTCGAACACGGGGATGCGCTCCAGCCACACCTCCAGCGCGACCCGCAGCTCCATGCGCGCCAGATGCGAGCCCACGCACCGGTGGATGCCCAGCCCGAACGCGACGTGGCGGTTCTCCTCCCGGTCGATCACCACCTCGCCGGCCCGCTCGAACTGCGCCGGGTCCCGGTTGGCCGCGGGGAACGACAGCAGCACCCAGTCGTCGGCCTTCATCTCCACGCCGCGCCAGGTCATGTCCTCCTTGACCAGGCGGGCCATGGTGACCGGCGCGTACGCCCGCAGGAACTCCTCCATCGCCGTCGGCAGCAGCTCGGGCTCGGCCACCAGCCGCTCGCGGTCGGCCGGGGTCTTGGCCAGATGCCACAGCGAGGCGCCGATCGCGCTCCACGTCGTGTCGATCCCCGCGATGAGCAGCAGCGTCATCATGCCCACCACGTGGATCGGGTCGAGCTTGCGCCCGTGCAGCTCGGCGTTCATCAAGTACGTGGTGAGGTCGTCACGCGGATGCTCGATGTGGTCGTGGATCTGCGCCACCAGGTAGTCCGTCAGCCGGTCGAAGCCCTCAACGCGCTCTTCCTGCGGCCGGTTGATGCTCTCCAGCGCCGACTCGACGAACTCGGCGAACTTCGGCCCGTCCTCGGGCGGGAAGCCCAGCATGTCGGCGATCACCCGCATCGGGATGTGCTGGGCGTAGTCGGCGGCCGCGTCCACGACCTCCTTGCCGCGCATCCCGTCGATCAGCGCGTGACAGTACGCCCTGGTCGCCGCCTCCCGCTTGGCCACCGCCGACCTGGTGAACGCCGGAAGCAGCAGCTTGCGGGCATCGTGGTGGAACGGCGGATCGGAGGAGATCGGCGGCACCGCCCCCACCGGGGCCAGCTCCTTGGGCGGGCGCACGTTGCTGACGATGATCGCCCGGGAGGAGAAGCGGTCGGTGTCGTAGGCGATCGAGGCGATGTCCTCGTACCGGGTCGGCAGCCAGACGCCGCCGAACCGCTTCGTGTGCGCGATGGGACAGCGCTCGCGAAGATCATCCTGGATGGGGTAGGGATCGGCGGCCCACTGGGGATCGACGTGAGAGAAGTCGGTCGCCCAGTCCGTGACCGGGTCGGTGACCGGGTCGGTGGCCGTGCCTATGGGGCGGCTCCTGCGCGCCCGCTCGAGCTCCTCGCCGAAGCGGTCGGTGGCGGTCATCGTACGGCTCCGCTCGGGGACCCGGGGTCGATCTGTACCTGCATGCCCTCGTTCCCGTCTGTGCTGGGTCTAGGTCCGGTACGTCCTTGAGCGAATTAAAAATTCGTTCATTTGCTCCGTCAAGAGCCGCACAGCGGGCGCCGGCACCGGTTTCGTCGAGGGCCGCCCGCTCACGCGTGAAGCCCGCACGTTACGCGGATGTCACCCCGGTGAGCGCAATGGTGCAGGCGTATTGCCGGTGTGTCACGGCGATGGAACGGCCCGGCGTGACCCTCCTGGTAACCGCACCCGGAGGGAAGGTCATCAATGGCGTCCATCTTTGACCAGATCGGCGGCGCGAGCGCGGTCTCGGCGGTGGTAGACGAGTTCTACGACCGGGTCGTGGCCGATCCCGCGCTCGGCCGCTACTTCACCGGCACCGACATGGGCAAGCTCAAGGCGCACCAGCGCAGCTTCGTCGCGGCGGCGCTCGGCGGGCCACAGGAGTACCGGGGCAAGACGATGGACCAGGCGCACGCCGGCCTGGGCATCACCGGCGCTGACTTCGACGCGGTGGTCGGGCACCTGGCGGGCGCGCTGACACACTGCGGGGTGCCAGAGGAGACCATCGCGACCATCGCGGGCGCCCTCGCCCCACTGCGCGACCAGATCGTGGCCGACGAGGTGTCCACGGTCTGAGACGTGCCCGGGAGCGGCGGGCCGGGCACGTCGCGGTCAGGGGTGACCGCCCGTCCCGCCACTCCCCGCCTCCTCACACCCACCGCATCCCACCTTCGCCCCAGCCCTCATCAGCAGGCACCGGCTCCGCACCCCCGCCTCCACCCGCCCCCGTCCCACGCCCTCCCCACCCGACCTCGATCCGCACCGCCTTCGCCCCCGTCCCGCACAGACCCGATCTCCACCCCCACGCGAACCCGCCCTGCACGTCCGCCTCCACACGAACCCGGCCACGCCCCCCTCTCCCACACGACCTCGATCCGCACCCACTCGAACCCAGCCCGCACACCCCCACACAGGCCCGGCCCAGCACGCCCTCCCCCACACAGGCCGGGTCTCCACCCCTCTCCACGCGCGCCCTGCCCGCGCGGGCCCGGTGCGGGGAGTCTCCGCCACGACCCCCGGCCACACCCGCCCCCGCACAGGCCCGATCTCCGCCCCTTCCTCCCTTCCTCCCTTCCTCCGAACGACCTCGATCTCCACGCCCTCCTCCATAGTGCTATAGCTATAGATAAATGGAGGAAGTCGCGTGATCGAGTTCTATCTGGACGGCCGTTCCGGCCTGTCGCCGTACCTGCAACTCGTCCAGCAGGTACGGCACGCGCTACGCCTTGGCATGCTGCGCGAAGGAGACCGGCTGCCCACCGTCAAAGACGTGGTGTCCCGGCTGGCGATCAACCCCAACACCGTGCTCAAGGCCTACCGGGAGCTCGAACACGAAGGGCTGGTCGCCGCCCGTCCCGGTGTCGGCACGTTCGTGACCAGGACGCTGGCCGACACCACGCTGGCCGCGCACGGCCCGCTGCGGCAGCGGCTGGAGCGCTGGCTGGCCGACGCCCGCAGGGCCGGGCTGGACGACGAGAGCATCGAGGCCCTGTTCATGACCACCTTTCGCGGCGTCGCTCAAGAGGACATAGCGTGAGCGCGCCGGGTGAACGCAAGGCGGAGCGGCCGGCATGACCGCCGGCCAGGCGCCGAGCGTCCGGGCCCGGGCGCTGACCAGGCGGTTCGGGCGGCGTACCGCTCTGGGCGGCCACACGTTCGACATCCCGCCCGGTCACGTGACCGGCCTCGTCGGCCCGAACGGCGCGGGCAAATCGACGCTGCTCAACCTGGCCGCCGGGATGCTCACCCCCACCTCGGGCACGATCGAGGTGTGCGGCGGCCGCCCCGGCGCCGATTCCGGGCAGCTCGCCAAGGTCGGTTACGTCGCCCAGGACGCCCCGTGTACGCCACGCTGACCGTCGCCGACCACCTCCGCCTCAGCGGCCGGCTCAACACTCGCTGGGACGACGCCCCGGCCCGCGACAGGATCGCCCGCCTCGGCCTCGACCCGGGGCAGCGGGCGGGCCGGCTGTCGGGCGGCCAGCGCGCCCGGCTCGCTCTCACGCTGGGCCTGGCCGAACGGCCCGAACTGCTGCTCCTCGACGAGCCCGTCGCCACGCTCGACCCGCTCGCCCGCCGCGAGTTCCTGCAGGACCTCATGGAGGCGGTCGCCGAACACGGGCCCAGCGTCGTGCTCTCCTCCGGGCACGGCAAACCGCGCTCGGAGCCGACCGGGCTCGCCGAGGAGCCGGCGAGCAGGGGTACGCAGGGGTACATGGTGGCGGCGATCGACCACACGTGCGAGAGCGTCGCGACGGCCTTCCCCGACGGGCGCGTCACCACCTGCGTCACCTGCTAAGTGACGAAGACCCCCGAGTGGCGGGTGGGGCTGGTGAAGAGCCGGGCGCGGGACATGTCGTTCTCGACCGGCTGACGGGGCCGCGGGCGGCGTGGAAGAGCGCCTGGCTGATCGACCCGTCCGGGATCGCGATGGCCGGTCGCTCCGTCGGAGGCTCCAGCACGATCCCGGCGCTGCTGAGCGTACGCGCCGGCATCGACATCGACGGCACCACGGACATGGCGATCCCGGAGGGCGGGCTGTCGCTGCCGTTCATGGTCCTCGGCAAGCCGTCCACGTACAGCCCCGGGCAGGGCGACGCCGCCACGTGGAGCGAAGCGGCTCATCGGGTGGAAGCGCCGGCTCCTGCAGTCGGGGCGGAGCACCTGTCGTTCACGGACCTCGGGGTGCTGGTCGATCAGCTCGGCATCGACGCCGGCGCCGGCATCCCGGGCGCCCGCGCCATGGCGGTCACCCGCGCCTGACGGCCTTCCTCGACGGCACCTGCGCGGCGAGCACCGGCCCCTGCTCGACAGGCCGTCGCCCCGCAATCCCGAGATCGCGTTCTGCTCCCCGGAGAGCACGACCTGCAGGCAGCTCCGGCGCACCGGTCCGAGCGGCTGCGCCACGACGAACCGTTCGGCCGCACCGGCTCGGACCTCGCCTCGGCGCGCGGCTCAGAACTGGAACTCGCGCCGCGGCTCGCGGCTCAGAACGGAACTCGCGCCGCGGCGCCACGGGGCGCTGCAGCGGGTTGCCCATCGGCTCGGACGCGTGGCGCGGTCGGCGCGAGCTCGGCTCCTGGCACAGGCCCCCTCAAACCACGTCCACCTCGGACAACCAACACACCCCAACCTCGGACAACCAACCCACCTCCACCTCAGACAACACACCCACCTCCATCTCGGACAGATCTTTAGTTATGCGAATATAATCGTTCTGTGCCTATAACTGCCCCCGCGGCCACGGCCCCCGCGCTCAGCCCCCGGCGGCGGATGCTCGTCCTGGCCATCTGCTGCATGAGCCTGTTCATCGTCGGCCTGGACGTCACGATCGTGAACATCGCGCTGCCCTCCATCCGGCGCGATCTCGACACCTCCGTCTCCGGCCTGCAGTGGATCATCGACGCCTACACGGTGGTGCTGGCCGGCCTGCTCATGCTGTCCGGCTCCACCGCCGACAGGATCGGGCGGCGCCGCACGTTCCAGACCGGCCTGGCGCTGTTCACGCTGGGCTCGCTGCTGTGCTCGCTCGCGCCCGGCCTGGGCTGGCTGATCGCGGCGCGGGCCCTGCAGGCCGTGGGCGGGTCGATGCTCAACCCGGTCGCCATGTCGATCATCACGAACACGTTCACCGAGCCGCGCGAGCGGGCGCGGGCCATCGGCGTGTGGGGCGGCGTGAGCGGCGTCAGCATGGCGCTGGGGCCGCTCGTGGGCGGCTCGCTGGTGGGCGCGGTCGGCTGGCAGTCGATCTTCTGGATCAACATCCCGGTGGGGGTGGCCGCGTTCGTGCTGTGCGCGCTGTTCGTGCCCGAGTCGCGCGCGCCGCGCCCGCGCCGGGTGGACCCGGTGGGTCAGGTGCTGGTCATCGTGATGCTGGTGACGCTGACGTACGGGCTGATCGAGGCGCCGGCCGTCGGCTGGGGATCGCCGCGCACGCTGGGCTGCTTCGCGGTGGCGGCGGTCGCGCTCGCCGGGCTGGTCGGCTACGAGCTGCGCACCGAGGAACCGCTGATCGAGCTGCGGTTCTTCCGCAGCGTGCCGTTCGCGGGCGCCACGGTGACCGCCGTGTGCGGGTTCGCCGCCTTCGGCGGCTTCCTCTTCGTCAACACCCTCTATCTGCAGAACGTGCTCGGCCTGTCCGCCCTGCACGCCGGCCTCTACACGCTGCCCATGGCCGGGCTGACCGTGATCTGCTCGCCGCTGTCGGGCCGGATCGTGGCCGCGTCAGGCACCCGGATCCCGCTGCTGCTTGCGGGGGTCACCATCGGGGCCAGCGGCCTGATCATGACGGGGCTGGCGCCCGACACCCCGCTCTGGCGGCTCATGGCCGCGTACGTGCTGTTCGGGCTGGGCTTCGGCATGCTGAACGCGCCGATCACCAACACCGCCGTGTCCGGCATGCCGCGCGCGCAGGCCGGGGTGGCGGCGGCGGTGACCTCGACCAGCCGGCAGATCGGGCAGACGCTCGGCGTCGCGATCATCGGCTCGCTGGTCACCTCGGCGGTGGCGGGACCGTTCGCCACGCACTTCCCGCAGGCGAGCCACATCGGCTGGTGGATCGTCACCGGCTGCGGCTCGGCGATCGTGCTGCTCGCTATCCTGACCACGACCGGCTGGGCTCGCCGCAGCGCCACGCGCACCGCCGAACGGCTCGCCCACTCCCCCGACAGAACGGCGGCCACGTCATGACCGGCACCTCGGACCACGAGCACCCCCAGGAGCACCCCCAGGAGCACGGCCAGGAGCAGGGCCAGGAGGCGGTGGGCCGGGTCTGGGAGGCCATGCAGGAGTTCGTGCTGCGGCAGGAGAGCCGCCGCAAGGAGGTGGCCGACGCGCTCGGCATGAGCTTCTACCGGGTCAAGGCGCTGCGCTACCTGCTGTCCGGGCCGATGACCATGCGGGAGCTGACCGCCGGGCTCGCCACCGACAAGCCGTACTTGAGCCTGATGGTGGACGACCTGGAGCGGCGCGGCTACGTGACCCGCAGCGTCTCCTCCGAGGACCGGCGCCGCAAGATCGTCGCACTCACCCCGGCGGGGGCGGCGGCCGCCGAGGAGGCCGAGCGGATCCTGGCCAGGCCGCCCCGCTCCCTGCTGGAGCTCGACCCGGCCGACCTCGCAGAGCTCGACCGCATCATGGCCAGGCTCCGCACCCCCGCTGAGAGCCCCGGCGAGCGCCCTGAGGAGCGGGCCGCGGGCCGGCCGTGAGCCCCGGCCGGCCGCGCTCCGCCCGCCCATCGGGCGCCTACAGCGTGAGCGTCGCGTCCGCGTCGAGCGGGAAGATGGGGCGGTTCAGGTTGCGGTACGGCAGCCGGTGCAGGTCCTGGTCCACGCCGCCCGGCGTGAGCGCCAGCAGCCAATCGGCGGCGGCCTCGTACAGCTCCGGCTCCAGGTAGCCGATCTTCACGGTGACAACGTCCACCTCGGCGACGTCCACGCCCAGCCGCCGGTACGACTCCAGCAGCCGGTACTGCATGCGCCGCGAGGTGAGGAAGACGCTGAGCCCGCCGATGCGGACGCTGACCACCCGGCCGCCGTCGGGGTCGTCGGCCACGGCCTCCAGGGTGCCCTCCAGCTCGATCGGGCCGGGCGGGCGGGTGTCCACCCGGCCGCCGGCGCGCACCTTGACCGAGGACCCCACCGGCAGGTGGCCGACGCGCGCCACCGCCTCGGGGTCGAAGAGCGAGGCGTAGACGGCGCGTACGGAGCCGTCGCGGATCTCGGGCCTGGCCAGCAGGCGCGACAGGGCGTAGGTGACGTCGTCGGCGCCGCCCGCGCCGGGGTTGTCGCCGGAGTCGCTGATGAAGTACGGCCGGGCCGCGCCCTCCTTGAGCGCCGCGTCGAGGCATTCGTCCATGGTGCCGGTGGGCGCGACGAAGGCGAAGTCGTCGCGGGCGTCCCAGAACGCCTGGGCCAGCTCGCGGGCGGCCTCCTCGGTGGCGGCGGCGTCGGTGCCGGTGGCGACGACGGCGCCCGTGCAGCGCGGCTCGTCGGCCCAGGCGAAGCCGATCCAGATGGCCGCGTCGATCACGCCGGGCCTGGACTCGACCTCGGGGATGCGGGCGTACAGGCTGCGGGCGGGCTCGACGCGGGTGCTGGTCATCTCGCCGGGCAGCAGGATCGGCACGTGCACGAGCGACTTGTGCGGCCGTCCCTCACCGGCGCGCAGGCGGTGCAGCGCCTCGACGAGGTTGCGGGCGGCGCGCTCGCGGGTCTCCCAGACGTCGACGTGGGGCGCGGTGCGGTAGCAGGTCAGCAGGTCGCAGCCGCCGAACAGGACGTGGGAGACGTTGCCGTGCAGGTCCATCGCGGCCGACACCAGCGGCTCCGGGCCGATGACGGACCGGATGGCGGTGATGAGGTCGCCTTCAGCGTCCTCGCGGCCGGCGACGCTCATCGCGCCGTGGATGTCGAGCAGCACGCCGTCGAACGTCCCCTGACCCAGGCCCTGGACGATCTCCTCGCGCCAGGCGTCGTACGCGGCGGGCTCGACGGCGCCGCCGGGCAGGGCGCGGGCGTGCACGAGCGGCACCCACTCCACTTCGGCCGCCCACGGCCGCTCCAGCCAGTCATAGCGGCCGAGCAGGGCCTGGCCTCGGGTGACGTCGAAGTCGGCGGTGCCGCTCAGGTGCGGTGAGAAGGTGCTGGACTCGATGTGGATGCCGCAGATGGCGATGCGCAGGGACACGGTGCTGCTTTCCAGAGGCTTCGGGGCTGTTCGGGGCTAGGTGGTGGCGTCGGCGGCGGGCCGCTGGTCGGGCGAGAGGTTGACGCCGGCCGTCTCGCGCAGCAGGCGGCCGAGCCCGATGAGGGCGGCGTCGGGGCCGGCGGCGCTCGGCTCGATGACCAGCGACTGGGTCAGGGGCGGCAGGCAGCGCTCGTACAGCATGCCTTTGACGGCCGCGACGTAGACGTCGAGGCTGGACAGCGCGCCGCCGATGACGACGCTGTCGGGGTTGAGGAAGTTGACCAGGCCCGACAGGGCGACACCGAGCAGCCTGCCGGCCTGGCGGACGAGCGTGACCACGGCGGGGTCGGCGTCGACGGTGGCGGCCACGACGTCGCGCAGGTTGGTGACGGGCCGGCCGCGGCCGGCCAGCTCGCGGGCGAGCGCGGCGCCGCTGGCGACGGTCTCCAGGCAGCCGCGGCTGCCGCAGGAGCACTCGCGCTCGCCGCTGTCGGCCACCCGCACGTGGGTGAGGTCGCCGGACAGGCCACGCCCGCCGCGGTAGATGCGTCCGTCGGTGACCAGGCAGCCACCGATGCCGCTGCCGGCCTTGACGTAGATCATGTCGCCGGTGGCGCGGCGGGTGACGTACTCGCCGATGGCCGCGGCCTTGGCGTCGTTCTCGACGACGGCGCTCACCTGGAACCGCGCGCGCAGGTCGCTCTGCACGTCGTAGCCGCTCCAGCCGGGCATGCGGGCCGGTCCGACGAGCCGGCCGTGCGGGAAGTCCACCGGGCCGGGCAGCGCCATGCCGACGGCGAGCAGCCGGCGTCCCGGCGCGTGCGCGGCCCTGATGCGGTCGAAGGCCTCGGTGATCTCGTCGAAGATCGCCTGCGGGCCTGCGCTTATATCGCAGGCGAACTCCTCGGCCGCCTGGAGCTCTCCCGAGGGGGAGCAGAGGCCGACGCGGGCGTGCCGGCCGCCGAGCTCGGCCACGGCGTACACGCCGCCGTCCTCGCGCAGCCGCAGGATCTTGGGGCGGCGCCCGCCGGTGGAGGCGCCCACGCCCTCCTCCAGGATCGCGCCCTCCTCCAGCAGGCGGCGCACGACGCTGGAAACCGTCGAGGGAGCCACTTCCAGCAGCTCCACCAGGTCCGCCCGGGAGGCGGCCTTGCCACTGGCCAGCAGGCTGAGCACCTGCTCGCGCAGATTGGCGGGCGGCTCCGGCATCTCTCTCCTCCCCCCTGGCGACGCAGGGCGAGCACGGGGGCCCGCGAGCGGGCCCGACCCCAGGGCCCGGCGACGGGCCATCACAGCAGACGCCCATCATCGGGCACGAAGACGATCACCGAAAGATGTCGCGCGGATGTCGCGGACGTTCCGCGCGGATCTCATCGGCGGATCGCTCCGCCGCGGACTCTATCCCGAAATAAGTGTCCCGAACAAAGTGGATTTTTCACATTGACTTACTACTTGCACCTCTATACATTCTCCGGACTGAAGGCCCCCAGAAGGGCCCGCGCACGTCTCGACGAGGAGAAACATGGGGACGAGAACCCGCATCGTGAGCGGCGTGATGGCCATCGGCCTCGGTTTGACCGCCTGCAGCGCGGGCGCCGGCGGCGGTTCGCCGCAAGGCGGAGCGGCGCAGGCCAAGGACACCGTGACCGTCGCCCTGCGCACGCCGAACTGGATCCTGCCGATCTCGGCCCCCGGATTCACCCAGGGCGAGAACGACATCTTCTCCACCGCCCTGTACCGCAAGCTCTACAGCTTCCAGCTCGACGGCAGCTCCGAGGACAACATCAACACCACGCGGTCGCTGGCCGAGCCGCCCGTGGTCAGCAACAAGGGCAAGACGCTGACCATCACGCTCAAGGACGACACCTGGTCCGACGGCAAGCCGATCACCACCAAGGACGTGCAGTTCTGGTGGGACCTCGTCACCGCCAACAAGGACAAGTGGGCCTCCTACCGGCCCGGCGGCTTCCCCGACAACGTCGCCGAGTTCAAGGTCAAGGACGACAAGACCTTCTCCATCACCACCAAGAAGGCGTACAACGCCGCCTGGTTCGTCGGCAACCAGCTCAACCGCATCGTCCCCCTCCCCCAGCACGCCTGGGACAAGGGCGACCCCAAGAAGACGTTCGACGAGCTGACCGCCGCGTCCAAGGACCCCAAGACCTACGCCACCAACCCGCTGTGGAAGACCACCAGCGGCCCCTTCAAGCTGGAGAGCTACGTGCCCAGCGGCGAGGTGGTGCTGGCCAGGCAGGACGCCTACTCCGGGCCCGACAAGCCGAAGATCAACAAGATCGTGCTGCGCCCGTTCACCGGCGACGACGCCGAGTTCAACGTCCTGCGCGCCGGCGACATCGACTACGGCTACATCCCGCCGGCCAACCTGTCGCAGAAGTCGTACCTGGAGTCCAAGGGCTACAAGGTCGCCCCCTGGTACGGGTGGTCGATCACGTACCTGCAGCTGAACTTCAACAACCCCAAGACGGGCCCGCTGTTCAAGCAGCTCTACCTGCGCCAGGCGCTGCAGATGCTCATCGACCAGCCGACGATCAGCAAGGTCATCTGGGCCGACATGGCGCAGCCGACCTGCGGCCCGGTCCCCGCCAAGCAGGGCACGCCGCCCGGCGAGGGCTGCGTCTACCCGTTCGACCCGGCCAAGGCCAAGCAGCTGCTGGAGAGCCACGGCTGGAAGGTCGTCCCCGACGGGCAGACCACCTGCGCCGACCCGTCGCTGTGCGGTGAGGGCATCGCCAAGGACACCCCGCTGAGCTTCACCGTCACCAGCCAGTCCGGCTTCTCCGCGACCACCAAGATGTTCGCCGAGATAAAGTCGCAGATGGCCAAGGTCGGCGTGCAGCTGACGATCAAGGAGGTGCCCGACTCCGTCGCGGTCACCCCCGCCTGCAAGCCGGAGGAGTCCAAGTGCGACTGGGACATGTCGTTCTTCGGCTCCCAGGGCAGCTGGTACTACCCGGCCTTCGCCTCCGGCGAGCGGCTCTTCCAGACCGACGCCCCTGTCAACCTCGGCAGCTACAGCAACCCCGAGGCCGACGAGCTCATCGAGAAGGCGCAGTTCTCCGACGACGCCGGCGCCCTCCAGGAGTACAACGAATTCCTGGCCAAGGACCTGCCGGTGCTGTGGATGCCCAACCCCGTCTACCAGATCTCGGCGTACAAGTCGGACCTGCAGGGCGTCGAGCCGCAGGACCCGATGAACCTCATGTACTTCCAAGACTGGTCCTGGAAGAGCTGACCCTTGGCCCGGTACCTCCTCACCCGCCTGGGCCAGGCCCTGGTCATCGTGATCCTGGTGACGCTGATCACGTTCGTGATCCTGCACCTGCTGCCAGGAGGCGCGGCCAGGGCCATCCTGGGCAAGGAAGCGACGCTCGAGCAGATCGCGGCCTTCAACCACGAGATGGGGTACGACCGGCCGCTGTGGGAGCAGTACGCGATGTACCTGCGGCGGCTGGTCACCGGCGACCTCGGCTACTCCTTCCAGCTCAACCAGTCGGTGGCCGAGGCCATCGGGCAGCGGCTGCCCAAGACCATGCTGCTGTCGCTGGCCTCGACCCTGCTGGCGGTCGTGGTGGCCGTCCCGCTCGGCGTGGTGCAGGCCGTGCGGCGCAACCGCTGGCCCGACTACACCATCAACGGGCTGTCGCTGCTGGCCTACGCCACCCCGATCTTCTTCATGGGCCTCATGATGATCATCCTGTTCTCCCAGGTGTGGCCGCTGCTGCCGCCTGAGGCGCCGCAGGGCTTCACGCTGGCGGAGATGCTGGCCGAGCCCGAGGGGCTGGTGCTGCCGACGGTCACGCTGGCGATCCTCACCGTCGCGGTCTACTCCCGCTACGTGCGCTCGTCCATGGTCGACAACCTGAACGAGAACTACGTGCGCACCGCCCGCAGCAAGGGCCTTTCGGAGAGCCGCGTGATCGTCGGCCACACCCTGCGCAACGGCCTGTTCCCCGTCATCACGCTGCTCGGCATGTACCTGCCGGCGCTGTTCAGCGGCGCCCTGGTCGTCGAGCGGCTGTTCAACTATCCCGGCATGGGGCTGCTGTTCTGGCAGGCGGCGCTCAAGCGGGACTACCCGATCCTGCTCGGCGTGACGCTGCTGATCTCGGTGGCCACCGTGGTGGGCGCGCTGATCGCCGACCTGCTCTACGCCGCGGTCGACCCGCGCGTCCGGCTCAAGGCAGGCCGCTCATGACCGCGATCCCCCACGAGGACGAGGCGCCCGTCCGCGGCATGTGGCGCCAGGGCCTTGAGGTCTTCTGCGAGAACCGGCTCGCCCTGGTGGGCGTGGGCCTGTTCGTGGTACTGGCCGCCTTCAGCTTCCTGGGGCCGCTGTTCTACCAGACCGACCAGGTGCACACCGACCTGACCAAGGTGTTCCTCACCCCGGGCACCGAGGGGCATCCGCTCGGCACCGACGGCGTCGGCTACGACCAGCTCGGCCGGCTCATGCTGGGCGGGCAGACCTCCATCGTGGTCGGCCTGGCGGCGGGCCTGCTCGCCACGGTCGTCGGCACCGTCTGGGGCGCCGTCGCCGGTTTCGCCGGCGGCTGGGTGGACGCGGTCATGATGCGCGTGGTCGACGCGTTCATGTCGATCCCGGCGCTGTTCCTGTTCATGCTCATGGCCTCGATCGTCACGCCGACCGTGCCGATGCTCATCGTCATCATCGGCGCCTTCGCCTGGCTCGGCCCGGCGCGGCTGGTGCGCGGCGAGGCGCTGACGCTGCGCACCCGCGAGTACGTCATGGCGATGCGCGGCATGGGCGGCACCGGCGGGCGCGCGGTGCGCCGGCACATCATCCCCAACGCCATCGGCACCGTGATCGTCAACGCCACCTTCCAGGTGGCCGACGCCATCCTGTACGTGGCCTACCTGTCCTTCCTCGGCCTGGGCGTGCCGCCACCCGCGGCGAACTGGGGCGGCATGCTGTCGGACGGGCTGTCGGACACCTTCAGCGGCCACTGGTGGCTGCTGTACCCGCCGGGCATCGCCATCATCCTCATCGTCCTCGCCTTCAACTTCATCGGCGACGGCCTGAGGGACGTCTTCGAGGTCCGCCTCCGGCGGCGTTGACAGGAGTTTTCCGTACCATGGGGCACCCCACCAGCGGGCCGCTGCTGCGGCTGCGCGACCTCAGCACCGACATCGCGCTGCGGCGCGGCACCGTGCACGCGCTCGACCGCGTCAACCTCGAGGTCGGCCAGGGCGAGACGCTCGGCATCGTGGGCGAGTCGGGCAGCGGCAAGACCATGACCGTGCTGTCGATCATGGGGCTGCTGCCCGCCGGCGGCTCGGTCGTCGGCGGCGAGATCCTCTTCGACGGCCGCGACCTGCGCACGATGCAGCCGGCCGAGCTGCGCCGGGTGCGCGGCGTGGAGATGGGCATGGTCTTCCAGGACCCGCTCACCTCGCTCAACCCCACCATGCGCATCGGCGCGCAGGTGGCCGAGCCGCTGCGCGTGCACCAGAAGGTCGGCAAGGCCGAGGCGCGCGAGCGGGCGATCGAGATCCTGCGCCGGGTCGGCATGCCGCGCCCTGACAAGATCGTCGACGACTATCCGCACCAGCTCTCCGGCGGCATGCGCCAGCGCGTGGTCATCGCCATGGCGCTGATCCGCTCCCCGCGCCTGCTCATCGCCGACGAGCCCACCACGGCCCTGGACGTCACCACCCAGCGCCAGATCCTGGAGCTCATCGACGACCTGCGCGAGGAGTTCAAGATGGCGGTCATCCTGGTCACCCACGACCTCGGGGTGATCGCCGGCCGCGCCGACCGGGTCGCCGTCATGTACGCCGGCCGCGTGGTGGAGACCGCCACCACCGCCGAGCTGTTCCGCGCGCCCAAGCACCGCTACACCGAGGCGCTGATGCGGGCGCTGCCGGAGGCGGCCGCCGACGGCGACGGCCGTCTCTACAGCATCCCCGGCCTGCCGCCCGACCTGTCGCGCCCGCTGACCGGCTGCCGCTTCGCGCCGCGCTGCCGCTTCGCCACCGACGAGTGCCGCACCACCGACGTCGAGCTGGTCCCGGCCGGTGACGGGCACGCCTTCGCCTGCCTGCACCCGGTCACCGAGCCGGTCGTGCTCGCCCCGCCCACCGGGCGCGAGCGGCCCGCCGCATCCGCCGCCGAGCCGATCCTCAACGTGCGCGACCTGGTCAAGGAGTACGAGGCGGGCGGCGCGGGGCTGCGCAGGGCCAAGGGCGGGGTCAGCGCCGTGGCCGGGGTGTCGTTCGAGGTCGCGCCCGGTGAGACGCTGGGCATCGTGGGCGAGTCCGGCTGCGGCAAGTCCACCGTCGGCCGCCTCGTCGCCGGGCTCGAACCGGCCACCAGCGGCCGGATCGTGGTGGACGGCACCGACATCGCCACGCTCGACCGGCGCGCCCGCCACCGCATGCACCGCCAGGTGCAGCTGATGTTCCAGGACAGCTACGCGGCGATGAACCCGCGCATGCGCATCGACGCGATCCTCACCGAGCCGCTGGAGATCCAGGGCGTGGGCGACGCCGCCTCACGGCGCGCCCGGGTGAGCGAGCTGCTCGACCAGGTCGGGCTGCCCCGGCGGGCGCTGGAGCGCTACCCGCACGAGTTCTCCGGCGGCCAGTTGCAGCGCATCGGGCTGGCCAGGTCGCTCGCGCTCAACCCGCGGCTCATCGTGGCCGACGAGCCGGTCAGCGCGCTGGACGTCTCGGTGCAGGCGCAGGTGCTCAACCTCATGCGTGACCTGCAGGACGAGCTGGGCCTGTCGTACGTGTTCATCAGCCACGACCTGTCGGTGGTCGACTACATGGCCGACAGGATCGGCGTGATGTACCTCGGCAAGATGGTGGAGATCGGGCCCGCGCACCAGGTCGTGCGCGCGCCGCGCCACCCGTACACGCAGGCGCTGCTCGACGCCGTGCCGTCGCCCGACCCCGATCACGTGCCGAGCCCCGACACCACGATCAAGGGCGAGCTGCCGAGCGCGCTCAACCCGCCGACCGGCTGCCGCTTCCGCACCCGCTGCCCGCTGGCGCAGGACATCTGCGCGACCGAGCCGCCGCTGCGGGGCGGCAGGCACCAGGTCGCCTGTCACTTCCCGCTGCGTGAGGAGCCGGGCCAGGCCGAAGCGGCCGCTCCCCTGCGGCCATGACGGGGTGACCGGTGCGGGCCGCGCCTTCGCGGGCGCGGCCCGATCAGGCCGAGCCGACCCGGTCCCCCCGCGCAGCCGGATCAGGCCGAGCCGACCCGGTCCCCCCGCGCAGCCGGATCAGGCCGTGCTTCTACGGGCCCGCCCCCGCGGGGACAGGCCGGGGCGGGAGGCGAGGCGCTCGCCGTCCAGGTACCGCTCGCCCGCAGGGGTGAGGCGGGACCGGCGGAGGATGAACCGGGACCGGTGATGCGGTCGGCGTGCGCGGCGCGCGGCAGGGCCGCGGTGTGGCGGGGAGTCCGTGGGCTCGTCCATGCCAAGTCCCTCCCAACCATTGGGGGCGGGTCAGCATATCTCTCGCGGAAATGCGCAGCACCCACAATGCGTGCATTCGCCACGTTGTGTGTATGGTGCACATCGCTTTCAAGATCGACATGACGTGAACGCGATCGGGGGGAAACCGCGTGGAAGAAGAGCCCAGCCGACCCGCCGCCCGGGACGGCCGCCACGGCATCGTCACCGTGATGGCCGTCGCCGGCATCGTCGCCGCACTCTCCCAGACCCTCGTCGTCCCCCTCATCGGCCGCCTGCCGGACATGCTGCACGCCGGCGCGTCCGACACCTCCTGGGTGGTCACCGTGACCCTGCTGGCCGGCGCCGTCACCACCCCGGTCATGGGACGCCTCGGCGACCTGTACGGCAAGCGCCGCATGATGCTCGTCTGCGCCGTCCCGCTGATCCTCGGCTGCGTCACCTGCGCGCTGGCCGGCTCGCTCGCCCCCATGATCGCCGGGCGTGGCCTGCAGGGCATGGGCATGGGCCTGATCCCGCTCGGCATCAGCGCCCTGCGCGAGATCCTGCCGCCCGACCGGCTCGGCTCGGCCATCGCGCTCATGAGCTCGTCCCTGGGCATCGGCGGCGCGCTCGGCCTGCCGCTGGCCGCCGCGGTCGCCGAGTACGCGAGCTGGCGCGTGCTCTTCTGGGTCACGGCCGCGCTCGGGCTGCTGGTGGCCGCGCTCATCCGGCTGCTGGTGCCGTACACGCCGGCCTCGGCGCGCGGGCGGGTGGACGTCGCGGGCGCGCTCGGCCTCGGCGCCGGGCTGGTCTGCCTGCTGCTCGGCGTCTCCAAGGGCGCCGACTGGGGCTGGGACAGCGCCCCCACGCTCGGCCTGCTGGCCGCCGCCGCGCTGCTGCTGCCGCTGTGGGGCTGGTGGGAGCTGCGCACCCGCGACCCGCTGGTGGACCTGCGCGTCACCGCCCGCCCGCAGGTGCTGGTGACGAACGTCGCCTCCATCGTGGTCGGCTTCGCCATGTACGCCCAGTCGCTGATCATCGTCCAGATCCTGCAGCTGCCCGCCGAAACCGGCTACGGCCTGGGCCAGTCGATGCTGGCCGCCGGCCTGTGGATGGCGCCCTCCGGACTCATGATGATGATCGTCTCCCCGATCGGCGCCCGCCTGTCGGCCGCCCGCGGCCCCAAGATCACGCTCATCACCGGCAGCCTCGTCATGGCGCTCGGCTACGGCCTGTCGGTGGCGCTGCTCGGCTCCACCTGGGGGCTGCTCGTCATCAGCTGCGTGTGCAGCATCGGCGTCGGCTTCGCCTACGGCTCGATGCCCGCCCTCATCATGGGCGCGGTGCCGCGCTCCGAGACCGGCGCGGCCAACAGCTTCAACACGCTGATGCGCTCCATCGGCACCACCGTCTCCGCCGCCGTGGTCGGGGTCGTGCTCTCGCACCTCACCATCGACTTCGGCGGGCATCGGCTGCCGTCGGAGGACGGCTTCCACACCGGCATGCTCATCGGCTGCGGCGCGGCCCTGGCCGCCGCGCTCATCACGATGGCGCTGCCGGGGCGCGGCGGACCGCCCCGCCGCGTGATCATCGCCACCGACCCCGCGCCCGCCACCGAGTAGCGCCGACGCGGAGCCGGGCGCGCCCCGCACCCATGAGCCCGGCTCACCCGGGCCCGATCACTCCGGCAGGGTGAAGACGAAGCGGTGCTCGCCGGTCGCCACCCTGGCCGACAGCCGCACCCGGTGCACGGTCTCCGGCTCGCCGTCGTGGCCGCGTACCTCCAGCTCGTCGGCCTCGGCGTGCCACCCGTCAGGCACCTGGAGCGTGACCGGGCCCCACGCGACGCCGCCCGCGCCGAGCTCCGGGCGGCGGCGCGAGACGAACAGCTCGGCCACCAGCGCGTCCGGCGTGCTGAAACAGAAGGCGTCGGTCAGCTCCAGCCCGCCGGGCCGCCACCGGAAGGTGCGGGTCAGCCGCTTCAGGCAGGGCACCTCATAGGCGGCGGTGAGGTCCAGCGCGAACGTCACCGCGTCACCGGTGGCGGCGTGCTCGATCACCTCGGCGCGCCGCTCCCGTCCCGGCACCTGCCCCTGCCCTTCGACCAGCGGCACCGAGTGCCACTCCGCCGACGCCTGCGGCACCAGGTAGCGGCCCTCGCGGAAGTAGTCGCGGGTGTACTCGGGCGCGCCCAGGTCGTCCAGCAGCGTCTCGCCGCGCACGTGCAGCACGAACGTGCCGACGTCAAGGTGATTGTGCGGCTCGTCGTTGTGCCCGCCCTTGGCCGCGAACGCCGACGCGCCCGCCCTGGCCACCACGATCCCCGCGTCCGGCAGGTACGAGTGCGGCTCCGGCGCGGCGGGCGGCTCCTCCCGCGTCCACCACAGCGTGCGCGACAGGTGCGCCCACCGGTAGCAGGCGTCGTCGTGGAACGACGGCTCGCCCTGCCGCACCGGCAGCGGCACGCCGAGCCGCTCCGACAGCCGCGACAGCAGCCCCGCCGGGTACGCGCCGCGCGCCTGCGCGTCGGCGAACGCCGGCCTGGTGCCGTCGCCGAGGTCCACCCGGGCCGGGTAGGCGGCCATCTCCCGTACGTGGGGGTCGTCGAGCAGGTCCTCGCCGGTGTGCTCGCGCAGCGCCTCGGCGAAGTAGACGAAATAGCCGAACCCGTACGCCCAGTAGTCGGGGCCCTCCAGACAGGCGCCGTCGGCCCCCGTGCCCGACAGGAAGGCCTGCATCGCGCCCTTCAGCCGCGACACCACGTGACCGGCGTCCAGCGCGAGCGCCGCCGCGCCGGCCGCGCCCGCGCACACCGCCGACCAGTTGTGGTGCGCCGACTCCCACCACATCGTGCGCTCGGCGAGCGGCGCGAAGACCCGCCGCTCCACCTCCTCGCGCACCCGGTCGCGCACCCGCGCGTCCACGTGCCCGCCGAGCAGGCGCACGCCTTCGGCCAGCGTCTGCGCGGTCTCGGCGGCGAACAGGTCCACGAACGCGTTGGGGTCGCCGCCCTCCGGCTCGTGCGCGGGCAGCACCCACGAGCGCTCGTCGCACACCGACCACAGCAGGTCGTCGAGCGCCGGGTCGGGGCGGTCGTCGAGGTGGGCGGCGAGCAGCAGCGCGGCGAGCCGGCGGCGCCGCTCGAAGTAGGCCCCCTCGTACGCCAGCCGGTCGCCGGTGTCGGCGAAGCGGCGCCACAGCGAGAAGGTCAGCTCGGGAGCCGGGGTGGCGCGCGCCCGCTCGGCCTCCTCGTGGATCTCGCGGACCAGACGGGTCAACGTGTCGGCAGGCATGCGGTCCATGCGCTCCTTCCAGCAGGGCGTCCCGCGATTCTCCCAGAACCCCGCACACCGCCCATCGCCGGGCACCTCCGTACGACCGGCGAGAAATCTCCTCGCGGCCGGCCTACCGCCCCGGCTAGATTCGGCAGCGTGTCGCAACCTGTCGAGGTCGCGTGCGACGAGTCCGGCGCGGAAGGCGAGAAGCTCGTCGGCGGCAACAGCAGCGTCTTCGCGCACGCCAGCGTGCTCATGGACCGGGAGACCGCCACCGCCTGCGTCGCCGAGCTGCGCCGGCGGGCGCCCACCCCGGCCACCGAATACCGCGCGGGTCACGTCCTGCGCGAGAAGCACCGCGCCGCGCTGCTCTGGCTGCTCGGCCCGAGCGGCCCGGTGCTCGGCCACGTGCGCGTCTTCCTCACCGACAAGACCTTCTACATCGCCGGCAAGGTCGCCGGCCTGCTGCTGGAGGACCACACCCCGCGCATCGGCCTCGACCCGCGCGCCAGGCAGGCCGCCCTCACCCTCTACCGCGAGGGCCCCGGCGCCTTCGGCCCCGGCCTGTGGGCCGCCTTCCTCGACTCCTTCAACTACCTGCTGCGCGCCAAGAACGGCCACGGCATCACGATCTCGGTCGCCGAAGCGTACCTGCTGGTCGACGAGATGCGCGCGGCCCGCGGTCCGGCGGGCGAGGTCATGCAGGCGCTGTGGCGGGCCCGCGACCGGGTCGAGGAGTTCAGGGAACGCCTGCTCGCCGACCCCTACGTCTTCCCCGCGCTCGACCCGCTCATCCCGGCCATCGTGCAGGCCGTCACCGCCTGGGGCGACGGCCGCGGCCCCGTCGTCGTCGTGCACGACCTGCAGACCACGCTGACCGACGAGCGGATCGACCAGATGCGGCGCATCCTCGGCGGCCGCATGGCGGGGCTGCGCCTCATCAGCTCGGGGCTGGACGAGCGGCTGCAGGTCGCCGACGTGCTGGCGGGCATCGCCCGCAGGGCCGCGGCCCAGGAGCTCGCCGGTCGCCCCGACCGCGAGGTGGCCGAGCTGCTGCGCCCCTACGTCGACCCGGCCTCCATCTGGGCCGGCGAGCGCGGCCCGTTCTGCTGATCTCGCGCGAGCGCCCAGGTCAACGCGCGGTCAACTACCCCACCCCCACACGATCGCCACCAAACGTGACGTTAGAGTGACGTAGTGTGAACGAGACTAAGCATGTGGAAATATCGTGGCCCAGCCTCGGCATCACCGTGGCCGCCGAACTCGACCAGCGCAACCCCTCGCTCGCCCAGGCCCTGTGGGACGCGCTGCCCTACCGCAGCCTCCAAGGACACGCCCTGGTCGCCGGGTACCACCTGTACCACGTCGCCCCGGTCCACGCCCTGCTGCACACCGCCGCCGAGTACAAGGTGGACCGCCGCACCGTGCCCGACGGCACCCTCTTCTGCTCCCGCCTGCAGCACCTCGGCATCAAGTACGGCGAGCTCACCGAGCCCATGACCGCCACCCCGATCGGCCAGGTCGTCGAAGAGGACCTCGACGCCCTCGTCCATGCCGGCCGCGAGGTGTGGAAGTCCGTCTACACCACCAAGGAACCCGTCATCGCCGAGGTCCGCCGCGCCGGCGAGAGCGGCGGCCACGTGCTGCCCCGCCTGCCCGTCGGCGACCCCGAGCTCAACCAGCTCGCCAAGGAGGTGCACGCCGAGACCGAGCGCATCTGGCTCGAACCGCCGCAGGAGCTGCTCGACCTGCACCAAGGCCGCATCCCGTCCGGCGCGGGCAGCTACGAGACCGTCCTGACGACCCTGCTGTTCGTCAACGGCGAGACCCGCCCGCTCGGCTACAGCTGCTACGGCGGCCTCGTCCGCGCCGCGCTCGACGGCATGCCCATGCCGTGGCTGCGCCAGATGACCCGCCAGCTCGCCCACACGCCCGCCGAGTTCCTCGGCTACTGCGGCCTGGACCGCCTGTGGGACTTCACCCAGCGCCTGCTGGACGGCCTCGAACGCCTCGACAGCCACGAGGACTACGTCGCGATCATGGCCCACATGGCCCTGTACTGCAACTGCCTCGGCGGCTGGAACCTGCACCTGTTCCCGTGGGAGGCCGGCGACCACCTGCGCAGACTGCAGGTGACGGCATGAGCGCCGGATCGCGGGCGGTGGTGATCGGCGGCGGCGTCATCGGCCTGTCGGCCGCCTACCACCTCGCCGAGGCCGGCGTCGAGGTCACCCTGCTGGAGCGCGGCGCGCTCGGCTCCGGCGCCTCCCGCGCCACCGCCGACGTCGTGCGCTCCTACTTCGCCGGCAACCCGGTCAGCTCCGCGCTCGCCGTCCGCAGCCTCGCCGCCTACCACGCCTTCCCCGAGCGGCCCGGCATCGAGCTGCCGCTGCGCCGGGTCGGCTACCTGGTGCTGTTCACCGAACCCGAGCAGGTCGCCGCCTTCGAAGCCGACCTGCCCGCCCAGCAGGCCGCCGGCGTGAACGTCGGCCTCATCGGCGCCGACGAGGCCAGGCAGCGCAACCCGCTCATCGGGGACATCCCGCTGCGGGCCGCCGCCTACTCGCCCGACGCCTTCATCTCCGACACCACGGCCATCGTCAGCGCCTACGCCGTGGCCGCGGAGAAGGCGGGCGCCACACTGCGCACCGGCTGCCCGGTCACCGCCATCGACATCGAGGCGGGCCGCGTCCAGACCGCTGAAGGCGAGATCTCCGCCGACGCCGTCGTCTGCGCCGCCGGCGCCTGGTCGGCCTCGCTCGTCCGCTGCGCCGGCGTGGACCTGCCGCTCACCGAGCCCATCGAGCAGGAGCTGCTCACCACCGACCCGCTCCCGCCCGGCACGCCCGACATCCCGGTCACCCTGCACGCCGCCAGCGGCCTGCTCGTCCGCGTACGCGACGGCCGGCTGCTCATCGGCATGGGCTACCCGGGACCCGACCGCGAGTCCTGGCGCCGCGACGTCGCCGCCCGGCTCGCCGAGACGTACCCGAGCCTGGCCGGGCTCGCCCTGCACACCGCCGTCACCGGGCTGCGCGACGCCAGCCCCGACAAGACCGCCTTCATCGGCCACCAGCCGGGACCTCCGGCCTTCCTGTACGCCACCGGCTTCTCCGGCCACGGCCTGTGCAACGCGCCCGCCGCCGGCGAGCTGGTCCGCGACCTCTACCTCGGCCGCGACCCCGGCATGGACGTCACCGCGCTCGCGGTGAGCCCACGACGAACGGGATGACCCATGACCGACGACCGTTTCATCCTCGACCCGGCCACCCGCGACATCCACGGCGACAACGAGCGCCTGCGCGCCGCGGGACCGCTCGTGCCCGTCACCGCCGAAGACGTACCGGTCTGGGCCGCCACCCGGTACGCCACCGTCATGACCGTCCTCACGCACCCGGACATGTCCCGCGAGCTGCGCCACTGGTCCGGTCGTGACGCGCTGAAGCCCGGCACCGCCATCGACCGCATCGTCACCGACACCTCGATGCTCAACGCCGAAGGCGAGCGCCACCGCCGCCTGCGCATGCCGCTCACCGCCGCGTTCTCGCAGCGCCGGCTGAACGCCCTGCGCCCGCGCATCGAGGAGCTCACCGGCCGGCTCATCGACCACCTCGCCGAGCAGCCGCCCGACGAGCCGGTCGACCTGAGGGCCGAGTTCGCCTACCCGCTGCCGCGCGAGGTCATCTCCGAGCTGATCGGCATCCCGCCCGAGCACCAGGACGAGCTGCACCGGCTCACCGACGCCGTCGCCCAGGTCGGCGACCTGGAGGACTCGCCCGGCCTGCGCAAGGAGCTGCGCGAACTGCTCGACCAGATCATCGACGAGCGCCGGGAGACGCCGGGAGAGGACCTCATCACCGACCTGTTCCGGCTGCACGAGAAGGACGGCGGGCGGCTGTCGGAGGACGAGCTGTTCGCCACCATCGAGCTGCTGTTCATCGCGGGGCACGTCACCACCGTCAATCTCATCACCAACGCCATCGGCGCCCTGCTCAGCCGGCCGGACCAGGCCGGGCTGCTGCGGTCGGGGCAGTGCCCGTACAGCGCCGCCGTCGAGGAGACACTGCGCTGGGACTCGCCCATCGCGTACTTCCCGATGCGCTACGCCGTCCAAGACGTCGAGATCGACGGCGTGCGGCTGCGCGCGGGCGAGCCCGTGCTGGCCTGCTTCGCCTCCACCGGACGCGACCCCGACCAGTTCGGGCCCGACGCCGACACCTTCGACATCACCCGGCCGCCGGCCCAGCACCTCGCCTTCGGGCACGGGCCGCACTTCTGCCTCGGCGCACCGCTGGCCAGGCTCGAAGGCGAGATCGCGCTGCGCGCGCTGTTCTCCGCCTTCCCCGGCATGCGGCTCGCCAGGCCCGTCGAAGAGCTGCCGCCGCTGGACACGCTGCTCGGCAACAGCACCCGCGCCATGCCGGTCCTGCTCGGCCCGCGCGCGGCCTGACCCGGCACCATCCGTCACCACCCGGCACCATCCGTCAAGGGCCGCCTCGCGCGGCCCGCCCCCGGGTACGCACGCCGCCCCCGCGCGTTCTACGCTCCATGAACGATGATTGGAGCCAACGCCGTGCCACGACCCGACCTGCCACCGGCCACCGCACCCATGCGCCTGGCCACCACCATCCGCCCCTACGACTGGGGCTCGGTCACCGCCCTGCCGCGCCTGTTCGGCACGGAGCCGACCGGCGAACCGCAGGCCGAACTCTGGATGGGCGCGCACCCCGGTGCCCCCTCGACCGTCGGCGACGTCCCCCTCAACGAGCTGATCGCCCACGATCCCGACGCCACGCTCGGCGGCCCGGTCGCCGCCCGCTTCGGCGGCGAGCTGCCCTACCTGCTCAAGGTCCTGGCCATCGAGCGGCCGCTCTCCCTCCAGGTCCACCCCACCACCGAGCAGGCGCAGGCGGGCTTCGCCGCCGAGAACGCGCGCGGCATCCCGCTCGACGACCGCACCCGCACGTACAAGGACGCCTCGCACAAGCCCGAGATGGTGTGCGCGCTCACCCCCTTCCACGGCCTGTGCGGCTTCCGCGACCCCGCCGCGACGGCCGCGCTGCTCGACCGGCTCGGCGTGGCAGGGCTGCGCCCCTGGATCGACGCGCTCACCACCGGCGAGCCGGGCCAGGCGCTGCGCGAGGTGTTCGCGGCCATGCTGGACGACGCCGCGGCACCACTGCGCGCCGAGGTCGAACGCGCCCTGCTGGACGTCTCCCCCGGCGACGATGACGAGCTGGCCCCCTACGCCGGGATCGCCCGCGCCTACCCCGGCGACCCGGGCATCGCGGCCGCGCTCCTGCTCAACCACGTCGACCTCGCCCCCGGCCAGGCCCTCTACCTCGGTGCCGGCGTCCCCCACGCCTACCTCGGCGGCATCGGCGTGGAGATCATGGCCAACTCCGACAACGTGCTGCGCTGCGGGCTGACCTCCAAGCACGTGGACGTGCCCGAGCTGATGCGCGTCGTCGACTTCGCGCCGACGGCCCCGCACCTGGTCGAGCCGGTGCAGGACGCGCCCGGAGCATACGCCTACCGGCCGCCCGCCGCCGAGTTCGCGCTCACCCGCCACGAGCCGGCCGGCGAGCCCGGCCAGGAGCTGCCCGGCGGGGTGCCGCAGATCGTGTTGTGCGTGGACGGCGAGACGCGGCTCGGCGACGACCTGGTGCTGCGGCCCGGCGAGTCGGCGTTCGTGCCGGCCGCCGTCCCCTCGGTGACGCTGTCGGGCAAGGGGACGGCGTACCGCGCCGAGCCCGGCGCCTTTACAAAGTAGATCGCAGGCGGCGGAGCGTCAGCACGTTGTCCCTGCGCGTGCCGTGCTCGCCGCCGGGGCCGGGCTGGGGGCGGTCGAACTCCTCCTCGGTGAGGATCTCCCACTCGTCCTCGGCCGGCTCCAGCGCCTCGTACACCTCGCGCGTCGTCGGGAAGTGCACCTCAGGGTGCGGGTGCTCCTCCCAGCTCGGCCAGCCGGCGTGCCCGGCCACCAGCAGCACCCCGCCCGGGGCGACGGCCGCGGCGGCGGCGCGCAGGATCTTCTCGCGCGGCAGGTCCTGCGGCGAGTGCAGGTAGCAGGCGGTGACCAGGTCGTACGTCCCTTCGGGAAAGGACTGGCCGAGGTCGTGCCGCTGCCAGTCGATCCGGTCCGATACCCCGGCCCGCTCGGCGAGCTCGGCCGCCCGGCGCAACGCGACCCCGGACACGTCGGCCGCGGTGACCCGCCAGCCGCGCCCGGCCAGCCACACCGCGTCGCCGCCCTCGCCGCTGCCCAGGTCGAGCGCCCGGCCCGGCGGCAGGTCGCCCACCTCGCGGACGAGCACCGCGTTCGGCTCGCCGCTCCAGATGCGCTCCTTCTCCACATAGCGGGCGTCCCACAGCTCCTCGGCGGTGAGCGCCGCCTCCGTGACGCCCTGGGCGGCCCTGCGGGCGGCGACGAGGGCGCGCGTCTCCTCCTCGATGAGCTCGGCGTTGATCGCGGCCCCGGCCTTGACGCCCGCCGCCGCCGACCCGATGACCTGCTCGGCCGGGCCGGTGACGTTCCCCGCCGCCCACACGCCCGGCACCGCGGTCTTCCCCATGGCATCGACCGGCACGTACGTCCCGACGACGTGGCCGCTCATCTCCATCTCGGCCGTCTCCAGCCCGAGCCGGGCCAGAGCTCCGACGTTCGCGGTCACCTTGGAGGCCACGGTCAGCGCCCGGCGGTGGTACTCGCGGCCGTCGGCCATCCTGACGCCGGCGAGCCGCCCATCCTCGATGATCAGCCCGGCCACCTCGCCCTCGACCATGGTGACGCCGCGCGCGTCGAGCCGCTCGCGCTCCTCGGCGTCCGGCTCGGGCATGGTGTGCGTGAAGAGCGTCACGTCGGCGCTCCACTGCCGCCACAGCAGCGCCTGGTGCACGGCGAGCGGGCTCGTGCCGAGCACGCCGATGGCCTGGTCGCGCACCTCCCAGCCGTGGCAGTACGGGCAGTGCAGCACGTCCTTGCCCCACCGTCCGGCCAGGCCGGGCACCGGCGGCAGCTCGTCGGCCGCGCCGGTGGCGACCAGCAGCCTGGCCGCCTCCACCGCGCTGCCGTCGTCGAGCGCGAGGCGGAAACGGCCGTCCGCGAGCCGCTCGGCATCCGTCACGGTGCCGGTCGCGAACCGCCCGCCGTACCGGGCCACCTCCTCGCGGCCCGCCGCCAGCAGCTCGCGCGGCGGCGTGCCCTCGCGCCCGAGATAGACGTGCACGCCCTCGGCAGGGGCGTTGCGCGGCCGCCCCGAGTCGATCACCAGCACGGCGCGGCGGGCCCGGCTCAGCGCGAGCGCCCCGCCCAGCCCGGCGGCCCCGCCGCCGATCACCACCACGTCGTATGTCGTCGCGTTCATCGCGCGTCCTTTCCCTTCGGTCCGATGCCCGCAACTGTGCGGCCCCGGGCGGCGGGTTGGCAAAGTTCTTTGCCGAAATGGCAAGCTGGGGCGCATGGAACTCGACAAGGTGCTCCAGTCGGTGGGCCCCCGGCTGCGGGCGCTGCGCCAGGAGCGCGGCTTCACCCTGGCCCAGCTCTCCAAGAGCACCGGCATCTCGGTCAGCACGCTGTCGCGGCTGGAGTCCGGCGGCCGCAAACCCACGCTCGAGCTGCTGCTGCTCCTCGCCAGGGCCTACCAGGTGCAGCTCGACGAGCTCATCGACGCGCCGGTGACCGGCGATCCGCGCGTGCACCTGCGGCCGTTCACGCGCCACGGCCAGACCTACATCCCGCTCAGCCGCCGGGCGGGCGGGCTGCAGGCGTACAAGCAGATCATCCCGCCCCACTACCCGGGCTACGAGCCCGAGCAGCAGGTGCACGAGGGCTACGAGTGGCTGTACGTGCTGGCCGGGCGGCTGCGGCTGCTGCTCGGGCCGCACGACACGACGCTGCTGCCCGGGGAGGCGGCGGAGTTCGACACGCGGACGCCGCACGCGTTCACCAACCCCGGCGACGAGCCGTGCGAGATGCTCGCGCTGTTCGGGCCGCAGGGCGAGCGCATGCACGTACGCGCGCGTCCCGCCCGCCGCCAGGACTGATACCCCCTTTCCACCCCGTTCCGGGCGCATGCGAGGCGAGGCGGCGCGGAGTCCCGGCGCAGGGACGGGGGAAGGATCTAAAGTCCGTGCTTGGGGGGTGCTCGATGAAGCGGGTGATCGACGGGGTGACGCGGCTCGTACGGCGCTACCGGCTGGACGGCAACCCGCTGCGCCGGCGCACCGACCGGTGGGAGAGCGCGGGCCTGGCGGTGGCGGTGCTGCTGCTCCTGCTCGCCCTGTGGCCGGCGACGGCGGCGGCCCGCCAGGCGTACGCGGGCGCGCAGGCCGAGGGCGCCGACCGCCGGCAGGTGCGGGCGACGCTGCTGGCCGACGCTCCGGTGACCGCCCTGTCGTTCGGCGACGTGGGCGGCGGCGGGATGGTGGCCGCCGGCTGGACCGCGCCGTCCGGCCGCCGGCACACCGGCAAGGTGTCCGTGCTCTCCCCCGCCAAGGCCGGCGCGCAGCTCGTCATCTGGATCGACGGCTCCGGCCGGCCCGCACCGCCGCCGCCCAGCGAGGCCGAGCTGCGCATCACGGCGGCGGCGACCGCCGTGATGATCCTCGGCGTGGCCGCCTGCCTCGTGCTGTGCGCGTTCGCGGCCTTCCGCCACGCCCTCGACCGCGTCCGGCTGCGCGACTGGGCCGTCGCCTGGTCGCTCGCCGACGACCACTGGCGCCACCGGCCCTTCTGACCCGTGACGATGGCTGAAGCGGAGCCACGTGCTGCGACGTTCCGCCCGGGGCGCCGGGCCGGCTGCGACGGCGGCGCGGCGGTGGCCCCGAGCGGTCAGTTCAGCGCCGAGTGGCGGCGGCTGTAGGTGAAGTAGATGATCAGGCCGATGACGAACCAGACGGCGAAGCGGAGCCAGGTGAGCGGGTCCAGGAACGTGATCAGCCAGATCGAGAAGAGCACCCCGACGGCGGGCACGACGGGCATGCCGGGCGTGCGGAAGGTGCGCGGCAGATCGGGCTGCCGGTAGCGCAGCACGATCACCGCCGCGCACACCACCACGAACGCCAGCAGGATCCCGATGTTGGTCAGCTCGGCCGCCTCCCTGATGGGCAGGAACCCGGCGATCACCGCGGAGGCGGCGCCGACGATCCAGGTGACGCGGGTGGGCACCCGCCGCACCGGGTGCAGCTTGGCGAACCACGAGGGCAGCAGCCCGTCGCGGCTCATCGAGAACCAGACGCGGGTGACGCCGAGCATGAACGTGAACATGACGGTGAGGATGCCGACGATCGCGCCCACCGCGATGAGCGAGGCGAGCCCGGACAGCCCGACCGAGGCGAACGCCGAGGAGAAGCCGCTCTCGGGGTCGATCTCCCGGTAGTTCTGCATGCCGGTGAGCACCAGGGTGGCCAGCACGTACAGCACCATCGCGATGATCAGGGAGTAAATGATCGCCTTGGGCATGTGGCGCTGGGCGTCGCGCGACTCCTCGGCGGCGGTGCTCATGGCGTCGTAGCCGAAGACCGCGAAGAACACCGTGGCCGCACCGGTGATCGCGCCGCCGATGCCGAACGGGAAGAACGGCGTGTAGTTGGCGGTGTTGATGTGGAAGAACCCGACGACGATGACGAGCAGCACGACCGCGACCTTGATCCCCACCACGAACGTCTCGAACCTGGCGGCGGCGCGGATGCCGAGGTTCAGCAGGAACGCGATGAGCAGGCACAGCAGCGCCGCGAACAGGTCGACGACATGCCCCTCTCCGGTGCCGGGCGCGCCGAGCATCCAGGGCGGCAGCGAGATGCCGAGGTTCTGGACGAGGAAGCCGAAGTAGCCGGAGATGCCGATGCCGACGACCGCGACGATGGCGGTGTACTCCAGCAGCAGGTCCCACCCGATGAACCAGCCGACGATCTCGCCGAGCACCGCGTAGCCGTAGGTGTAGGCGGAGCCGGCCTTCGGGATGAGCCCGGCGAACTCGGCGTACGAGAGCGCGGCGGCGGCGCTGGCCACGCCCGCGATGAGGAACGAGACCAGCACGGCGGGCCCCGCCGTCTCGTGGGCGACGGCGCCGGCCAGGGCGAAGATGCCGGCCCCGATGATGCCGCCGACGCCGATGGCGGTGAGCTGCCACAGACCGAGCGTCCTGGCCAGCTCCCCCTCGTGCTCGTGGGCGATCTGCTCGACCGGCTTACGCCGGAACACGCTTTTGGAATCGACCATGACACCCCCAAGGCCGTGTCGGCTCCGTGCAGGCGACTTTCCCCTCTGGCGGCGGCCTAACCTGCGGCGCGCCGCCTGAGCACGTTCTTCTGGATCTTTCCTGTCGAGGTCTTGGGCAGATCGCCGAAGTGGACGGCCTTCGGCGCCTTGTAGTGGGCGAGGCGGGCGCGTACGTGCTCGATCAGCTCGGCCTCCAGCAGCGCGGCCGCGCCGGCGCTCGCACCTGGCGCGAGCGCGACGAAGGCGACGGGCACCTCGCCCCAGTGCTCGTCGGGGCGGCCGACGACGGCCGCCTCCTGCACGGCGGGGTGCGTGGTCAGGACGTTCTCCACCTCGACGGAGGCGATGTTCTCGCCGCCGGAGATGATGACGTCCTTGGCGCGGTCGACGAGCTGCACGTACCCGTCGGAGTGGACCACGCCCAGGTCGCCGGTGCGGAACCAGCCGTCCGGCGCGGCCTTCTCCGTGGCGGCCGGGTCGCGGTGGTAGCCGAGCATGACGTCGTTGCCGCGAATCGCGATCTCGCCCACGGTGACCCCGTCGGCGGGCACGTCCGTGCCGTCTGCCGCCACCACGCGCAGGGACTGGGCGATGACGTTGCCGACACCCTGGCGGGCGGCGAACGCGGCGTACTCGTCGGCGTCCAGCCCCTGCCACTCGGGCTGCGGCTGGCAGATCACGGCGGGCCCGTACGTCTCGGTGAGCCCGTACAGGTGGATGACGTCGATCCCGGCCTTGAGCGCGCGCCGCAGCAGGACGGGGCTGGGCGGCGCGCCGCCCACGCACGCCAGCGGGCGCGGGTCGAGCTCCTCGTCGGGGGCGTCGGGGTGGGCGAGCAGCGAGGTGAGCACGGTCGGCGCGCCGCACAGGTGGGTGATGCGGTGGGCGCGCACCAGCCGCCACGCCTCGCCCGGATGGACCTTGGGCAGGCACACGTGCCGCGCCCCGGCCAGCGTGACCGCCCAGGGGAAGCACCAGCCGTGGCAGTGGAACATCGGCAGCGTCCACAGGTAGGCGCTCGCCGCCTCCAGCCTGGTGTGCAGGGCCATGGCCAGGGCCTGGAGGTAGGCGCCGCGATGGTGGTAGACGACGCTTTTGGGGCGTCCCGTGGTGCCGCTGGTGTAGTTGATCGACAGCGGGGACCGCTCGTCGGTGACGGGCACGTAGAGCGGCGGTGAGTCCGCGACCAGGCTCTCGTACGCGGTGCCGGAGACCAGGCGGGGCGCCGCCGTGCTCTGCTCCGCCGCCGCCGCGGCGAGGCCGGCCAGCTCGTCGTCGTGCAGCACCAGCGACACCTCGGCGTGGTCGAGGATGTAGGCGAGCTCGCCGGCGGACAGGCGGATGTTCAGCGGCACCATGACGGCGCCCGCGGCGGGGACGCCGAACGTGGACTCCAGCAGCAGGTGGCCGTTGAGCGCCAGCACCGCCACCCGGTCGCCCGGACGGATGCCGGCCTCGGCCAGCCCGCCCGCCAGCCGCTGCACGCGCTGCCACATCTCGGTGTAGGTCAGCTCCAGCTCGCCGTCCACGACGGCCGGGCGGTGGCCGAAGACGGCGGCGGAGCGCTGCAGGAAGCTCGTGGGGGTCAGGGGCTCGTACGACAGAACGGACATCCGGCCCTCCTGCGCCGTGGTTCCGGGGACGCACGTTGATCGTCGCACGGCCGCCCGCGAAAGGAGTAGGCCGGAGCGGGCGCGTCCGCGCGCGGGTCGCTAACATCCGTGCCCGGACGACGACGAGGAAAGGCGCACCCGTGAGCGAGCACCCCCTGTGGCCGGCGGGCGGCGAGGCCGCCATCACCGCGTTCCCCGTACGCGCCGAGCGGCCGGCGCCGGCCGTCGTGGTCTTCCCCGGCGGCGGCTACCACCATCTGGCCGATCACGAGGGCGCGCCGGTGGCGCGGTGGCTGAACGGGCTCGGCGTGGCCGCGTACGTGCTGCGCTACCGCCTCGCCCCGCACCGCCACCCGCTGCCGTTGCTCGACGCCGCCCGGGCGGTGCGGTGGGTGCGCCACCACGCGGACGCGCACGGCGTGGACCCGGCGCGGGTGGGCGTGCTCGGCTTCTCGGCGGGCGGCCACCTGGCGGGGCTGCTGGCCACCGAGCCCGGCCCGGCGCTGCCCGAGGGCCCGCACGACGAGATCGACCGGGCCGACCCGCGGCCGGGCCTGGCCGTGCTCTGCTACCCGGTGGCGGAGCTCGACGGCCACCGCGGCTCCGCCGACAACCTGCTCGGCCCGGACGCGCCCGCGTCGCTGCGCACCGAACTGTCGCTGACCTCCCGGGTGTCGGCCGGTACGCCGCCCACGTTCCTGTGGCACACCGCCGACGACGCGTCGGTGCCGGTGTCCGGCACCTACGCCCTGGCCGCCGAGCTGGCCCGGCACGGCGTCACCCACGAGGTGCACGTCTATCCGGACGGCGAGCACGGCATCGGCCTGGCCGGCGAGCACCCGGTGGCGGCCGACTGGACCGTTCGCTGCGCCGCGTTCCTGCGCGGCCAGGGGTGGTAGAACCGTCATCGGGGTGCCCGTGAACGGGCTCCTCCAAAGGTGGCGGGCCCGTCACATCGATCTTTCCCGGTCGCCAGCATTCCTGTCCACGCGGAGACTCCTACGCTGCGTATCAACATCACTACTTTGGGTGGCGTCCGCCTGCCGACCAGCCCGGAGGAAAGATGCCATCGGAGCCGACGGAGACGCGGCTGAGCCTCGACACGAGGGCCGCCCGCACCCTGGCCACCGCCACCAAGACCGTCCCGCAGATGCAGGCCATCAGCTCGCGCTGGCTGCTGCGCATGCTGCCCTGGGTGGACGTGCGCGGCGGTACGTACCGGGTGAACCGCCGGCTGTCCCACCGCATCGGGCGCGGCCGGGTGGCGGTGACCCGCAACGGCGCCGACGACGTGCGGATCGTGCCGGAGACGCTGACGGAGATCCCGGCGCTGCGCGGGTTCGGCGACACGGGCGTGCTGGCGGAGATCGCCTCGGCGTTCACCGTCCGCGAGGTGCAGCCGGGTGAGATCGTCGCCGAGGCGGGCCGCCCGGTGACGCAGACGTGCGTGATCGCCCACGGCCGGCTGGAACGCCTGGGCACCGGTCCGTACGGCGCCCGGCAGTTCCTCGGCGTCATCGCCGGCGGCGACCAGTTCGGCGACGAGGCGCTGACCGAGGACGAGCCGCGCTGGCCGTGCACCTACCGCGCGGCGACGGCCTGCACGGTGCTGGTGGCCCCGCGCTGGGAGCTGCGGCGCATCGCCGACCGCTCCCCCGCGCTCCGCGACCACCTGGCCCGCTACCTGGAGACCGTGCGCAGGCCGGCCAACCGCAGGGGCGAGGCGGCGGTGGAGATCGCCGCGGGTCACAGCGGCGAGCCGGCCATCGCGGGCACGTTCGTCGACTACGACCTGCAGCCCCGCGAGTACGAACTGAGCGTCGCCCAGACCATCCTGCGTGTGCACACCCGGGTGGCCGACCTGTACAACCACCCGATGAGCCAGCTCGAGCAGCAGCTCCGCCTCACCATCCACGAGCTGCGCGAGCGCGAGGAGTGGGAGCTGCTCAACAACCGCGAGTTCGGGCTGCTCCACAACACCGACTACGACCAGCGCATCTACACCTGGTCGGGCCCGCCGACGCCGGACGACCTCGACGAGCTGATCAGCATGCGCCGCAAGACGCGGCTGCTGCTCGCCCACCCGAAGGCGATCGCGGCGTTCTTCCGCGAGTGCAACAAGCGGGGGCTGGTGGTGGGCAGCACCGACGTGAACGGCCACGAGGTGCCGGCCTGGCGGGGCATCCCCATCTTCCCCTGCGCCAAGATCCCCATCTCGGCGTCGCGTACCACGTCGATCCTGGCCCTGCGGACGGGCGAGGAGGACCAGGGTGTGGTGGGCCTCTACCAGACGGGCATCCCCGAGGAGTACGAGCCCGGGCTGAACGTGCGGTTCATGGGGATCGACGAGCGGGCCATCATCTCGTACCTGGTCAGCGCGTACTTCTCGGTGGCGATCCTGGTGCCGGACGCGGTGGGGATCCTGGAGGACGTCGACATCGCCGCGCCCCGCTCGTGACCGGCCGCGCTGCCCGGAGAGCCCGGTGACCGCGACCCGGTGACCGGCCTGGCCCCAGGAGATCTCGTGCCCGGCCGGCCCCCAGCCCCAGCTCCAGCTCGACCTCGACCCCCGGAAGAGGCGTGACATGCCGGAAACATCCCCCCATGACGCTGCGGTGGCGCGGCTGCTGGCCGGGCCCGCCGGGCTGGGCGCGTCCTCGTCGAGCCCCCGGGCCGCGCTGCCGCCGCACCGGCGCGCGTACGAGGAGGGCGACGGCCACGAGCCCGCCGGCCCGCCGCTCCCCGGCTCGCGCGGGTACGACCTGACGCCGCTGCCCTACCGGGAGCGCGACTGGGGCGACGGGACGCACCCGCCGCTGTACTGCCCCGAGACCGTGCGCGTGGACGACGCGCTCGGCGCGGAGGTGGACCGGCGGCTGGTGGCGTGGGCCGGGCGCATCGGCCTGCACGAGGGGCGGATGGAGGCGTTCGCCGCCACCGGGTTCGGCCGGCTGGCCATGCTCGCGCACCCCGACACCGACGACCCCGACCACCTGCTGGTGGCCGCCCAGATGAACGCCGCCTGGTGGGCCGCCGACGACTACTACGGCGACGAGACCGACCTCGGCGCCACCCCGACCGAGCTGCCGCCCCGTCTTGCGCTGGTGACGTCCGCGATGGACCCGCCGCCCGACGCGGGCCGCTACACCGAGCGGCTGGAGGCGGCGATCGCCGCCGACCCGGTGCTGGTGGCGCTGCGCTCGGCGCTCGGCCACGTCGCCCGCCACGCCACCGACGCCCAGATCATGCGGGTACGCAACATCACGAGCCAGATGTACGTCAGCTGGGCCGCCTACGCCGCCTGGCGCTACCTGGAGACCCCGCCGCCCGTCTGGCGCTACCTCGCCGCCCGCCAGCACGACAGCTTCTACACCTCGATGCCCCTCATCGACCTGGTCGGCGGCTACCGGCTGCCCGCCGAGCTGTTCGGCGAGCCGCGCTTCCACACCGCCCTCATGCAGGCGGGCACCGCGAGCGTGCTCGTCAACGACCTGCACTCGGCGGCCAAGGAGGCGGCCGACGAGCTGCCCGACTCCAACGTGATCCTGCTCATGGCCGCCGAGGACGGCTGCTCGGCCCGCGAGGCCACCGAGCGCACCGTTCACCTGCACAACCACTTCGTCCGCGGCTTCGAGCAGAGCCGGCAGGCGCTGTCGGCGATCCCCTCCCCCGAGCTCAAGCGGTTCCTGCGGGGCGCGCAGGCGTGGATGGCCGGATGCCTCGAATGGCACGGCGGTTCCAGCCGCTACCGGTCCTGACCGCACGTTCACGACCGGCTCGGAAGAGCCGCCGTCCCGATCCCATCGCTGACAAGGAGCCCGCCCATGACCCTGACGCCGCCCGCCGCCCCCGTGCTGACCAGCCGCTACCAGCAGTCGGTCGCCGACTACTGGAACGCCGAGGAGAACCCGGCCAACCTGCGCCTCGGCGAGGTGGACGGCCTCTACCACCACCACTACGGGATCGGCGAGGTGGACTGGTCGGTGCTGGAAGGCCCGGCCTCGACCAGGGAGAGCCGGGTGGTGCAACATGCTCGACACGGGCTTTCCCACCGGCGCCTTCCACGCCGCCTGGAACAACGAGAGCACCATGTACGTCGAACTGTCGCTGCTGTTCGCCGAGCACGCCAGGCTGCTGGCGCGCGGCGGCCGGTACGTCTGCATCACCGGCTGCTACAACGACGCCTACGGCCTGCCCTCGCGGGCCATCAGCCGGATCAACGCCCACTACATCTGCGATATCCATCCCCGCAGCACCTACTTCAAGGAGATGGCGGCCAACCGGCTCGTCCCGGTCAGCGTCATCGACCTCACCGCGGCCACCATCCCGTACTGGGAGCTGCGGGCCAGGACCCACCTGGCCACGGGGATCGAGGACGCGTTCCTGGAGGCGTACAAGAGCGGGAGCTTCCAGTACCTGCTGATCGCCGCGGACCGCGTGTGATCGCGGCGTCCGCTCACTTCGCCGATCACTGCGGGGGGTGATCACCGAGGCCGATCACGGCGCCTGATCACGGCGCCTCACCATCGGTGCTGATCACGGGGGCGTCGCACGTGCTGCGCGCCGCGCGCCACCGGCGCGCAGCACGTGCGACCAGCACGGCGACAGGGCCGCGAACGTGCGGGCGGCGGTGCTCCCCTGGCTCCGCTGAACGGCGGCGGGTCCAGGACGGACACGGCCACCGCGAAACCGGCCGCGCACGGGCGAGCCGGTCGCGCACGCCAGCGTGGCCCGGCCGCCTGGACGCGCTCCACCTCCACGCGCGGCCTCGCCGCCCTACAGCGCGGCCTTGAGGAACGTCTCGATCGTCTCGACGAAACGGGACGGGTCGTCGCGCCAGGGGAAGTGGCCGGCGGCGGGAAGGACGGCCTGCTCGGCGCCCGGCAGGAGCGCGGCGAGCCGGGCGGCGGCGACGGGCGGCGTGTTGATGTCGGCCTCGCCGGCCACGACGAGCGCGGGCGTGCCGAGCGCGGCCATCGCCTTCCTGATGGCGGGAGGGTCGTACGCGGAGCCGAAGACGGCGGCGGCCTCGTCGTTGCGTGCGGCGGCCTGGGATGCCTGGTAGCGCCGGGTCTCGTCGTCCCAGCGGCCGTGGAAGAAGGGGTCGATGGCGTCCCAGCCGGCGCCGGTGCCGGCGACGATGGCCTCGAACGCCGCGCACGCCTGCGGAAACCACGGCTCGGCGGCGCGCAGGCGGGCCACGTCGAGGCGTTCCTGGCCGGTCACCTCGATGCCGGCGGCCAGCGGGCTGGGGGTGACGAGGACGAGGGCGGAGACGCGGGTGGGGTGGCGGGTGGCGTACATGAGGGCGAGGTTGGCGCCCGCCGAGTGGCCGAGCAGGGTCAGGCGGTCGAGCCCGAGGTGGGCGCGCAGGGCTTCGACGTCGTCCACGAGCCGGTCGCACCGGTACGTCTCGGGGTCACCGGGCGCGGCCGAATCGCCCGTGCCGCGCGGGTCGAGCTTGACGAGCCGCCGGTGCGCGGTCAGGCCGCCGAGGTCTTCGAGGTAGCCGGAGTGCTGCATCGGCCCGCCCGGCAGGCAGATGAGCGGGCTGCCGGAGCCGGACTCGTGGCAGGCGAGGGTGGTGCCGTCGAAGGCGGAGAAAGCGGGCATGGCGGAGAGCCTGTCAGCGCCGCGCCGCCCAGGGCAATCCGTTATCGCCCCCGGGCGGTGGAAACCGGCACCGCGGCCGCGTCGCCGGGCGACCTGCCCGTACGGACGGCCGGCGCGCGGTCCGATCATGAGCTGATGCGGGCGTGAACAAGCTTTTACCGGGCGCTGGCACAGGCTGGGGCTCTATCGGCGGACATACGGGAAGGTTCGAGGTCGGACCGGCTCAAAACCACCGCACCGGGAGATGATCGTGCCACCCAAAGGCAGTAAAGCGTCCAAGAAAACGAGCAGCCAGCCGTGGCTGCACGTGGACGGCACCGAGATCCAGGAATTCGGCACAGTGCGGATGTGGCCGCTGGCCCTGTCCGAGGAGGCCCGCGCCTACTCCTGCGGGCGGCTGAACCAGATCCTGGCCGACACGCAGATCCTGTACGCCCTGTACAAGAAGCATCACTGGCTGATGCGCGGCCCCACCTTCTACCAGCTGCACCTGCTGCTCGACAAGCACGCCAAGGAGCAGCTGGAGCTGATCGACGAGATCGCGGAGCGGGTGCAGACGCTGGGCGGCATCGCGGTCGGCGACCCGCGGCACGTCGCCGAGATCACCGTGGTCCCGCGTCCGCCCAACGGCGCCGAGGAGGTGCCGGCGATGCTCTCGCGCCTGGTCGAGGCGCACGAGACGATCCTGCTGGCGGCGCGGGACGCGGCCGCGCGCGCCGCCGAGCTGGGTGACGACGGCACCAACGACCTGCTGGTCTCCGAGGTGATCAGGACCGGTGAGATGCAGGTGTGGTTCCTGGTCGAGCACCTGGTGGACACGCCGCTGGTCGAGACGCCGAGCGACGGGGAGACCCGGGTTCCGCGCAAGGCGACGAGCCGTTCGGGCAAGTAGGCGTGCGGACGAGTGAGGCCGGCCCGGCTCAGCGTGTGAGCCGGGCCGGCCTCGCTTCATGTTCAGCCGCGCCCGTAGCGGTCCTCGGCGCGCCAGAAGTACCAGGAGCCGATGACGAGCGCGAGGACCGCCCACGCGAGGCAGGCGGCCCACACCATCGGCGGCGGCGTGTGACCGGCGATGAGGATGTCGCGCATCCATTCGATGTACGAGGCCGCCGGGTTGAGGTACATCACGGTCGCCACCCATTCGGGCAGCCCGGCGCTGTTGACCACCTTGTCGTGGATGGCGAAGAACACGCCTGAGGCGTACAGCCAGGTGCGCATGATGAACGGCAGCAGCTGGTTGAGGTCGCGCACCTGGGAGCCGAGCCGGGCGAGGACGAGCCCGGCACCGATGTTGAACAGCGTCTGCAGCACCAGCACGACGGGGATCATCAGCCAGAACCAGGTGGGCGGCTCGCCGGTGATCACCACGATGACCAGCAGCACGGCCATGGAGACGACGAGCTGCTGCAGCTCCTGGATCGTGTACGCGAGCGGCAGCGAGGCGCGCGGGAAGTGCAGGGCGCGGATGAGCGACAGGTTCCCGGAGATCGACTTGGCGCCGGCGGTGGCCGTGCGCTGCGTGTAGGTGAAGACGAACATCCCGGTGAGCAGGAACGCCGGGTAGTTCTCGATCCCGGCCCTGCCGCCGAGGATGAGGCCGAACATCACGTAGTAGATGGCGGCGTTCAGCAGCGGGGTGATGACCTGCCAGAGCCGGCCGAGCGCCGAGCCCGAGTACTTCGAGACGTTGCGTGATATGGCGTAGGTGAGGATGAAGTGCCGCCGCTGCCAGAGCTGGCGCAGGTAGACGGGGAACGGCGGCCGCGCGATGGCGGGGCGCAGGCCGTAGCGGCGGGCCAGCTCGGCCAGCGAGCCCGGCGCGGGTTCTGCCGTCTCTTCCACGTGACTCATGAACACCTCGGAGCGTCGCGCTGGTCGTTCGCCTGTCGATCATCTCTCGGGCCGGGGCCGCCGGTCCCGTCCGGGTCCGGTGCGTCGCGGATTCGAGGGATATCGATCCGCCAGGGTAGACGTGATCGGCGGCCGTCCTTCTTCCCGGCTTCGGGCCGCCGGAGCTCCGGCGGCCAGGGCTCAGGGTGCCGGGCCCGGTCCGTCCAGGCCCCGCCGGCCTCGGCTCAGGCGGGCAGGTAGGGGCGGAGTGTCCGGTCGACGGCCTCGGACATCGCGGCGGGCAGCGGGCCGTCTCCGGTGAGCCCCCACAGGATGAGCGCGCCGTTGTAGGCCACCTGGACGGCCTCGGCGAGCGCGGCGACGTCGGTGCCCGAGGCGAGCTCGCCCCCGGTGACGGCGGCGCCGAGCAGGGCGGCGATCTCGTCGCGTACGCGGCGGGCGTGCTCGGCGGCGTGCGCGCGGAACTCGGGGTCGGTGAGGTCGAGCTGCAGGAAGCCGAGGCTGCCCGCGAGGTCCTCCGGCGTGGCCACGCCCTCCGACAGGTGGATCAGCGCGGCGCGGAGCGCCTCCAGCGGCGTGCCGTGCTCCTGCCGGGCCCGCTCGAACGGACGCCCGGCCGTCTCGGCGGCGTGCGCGGCGAGCGCCAGCAGCAGTCCCCGCTTGGAGCCGAACCGCTGGACGAGGGTCGCGGGCGCGAGCCCGGCCTCGCTCGCGGCGGCGGCGAGCGTGAGGCCCTGGGGGCCGTGCCGGCCGAGCGCGCGGGCGGTCGCCTGGAGGATCGCCTCGTCGCTGGTCGTGCGGGGCCTGCCCATGGTGGTGCCTCCGGGGAACGCGTTACCGAATGTGCGTTCACTTACTATGGCACGTCCGGCACGGCCGGGCGGCGGCCCATCGCGGCACGCTCACACCGGCCACCCCGGCGGGCTCGCCCGGCCTGCCGCGCCCGGCGCACCCGGCTCACCCGGCTCACCCGGCTCACCCGGCTCACTCCGGCTCACTCCGGCAGGGTCACCCCGGTCACCGCGAACCGTTCGACCTCGGCGATGTGACCGCCGGTCGAGGCGACCACGGTCAGCGTGCGCCCGGGGTCCGCCGTGAAGGACAGCCTGGCCGACCAGGGCGCCTTCTCGCCGCCCGCGGGCACGCAGCAGCGCTCGCCGAGCGGGGCGTCCGCGCCGGGGTGCAGCACGCGCAGCCGGATGCTCTCGTCGACGCCGGTGATGCGGCCGCCGACGGTCAGCGGCGAGGTGACGGAGGCCCCGTACGCGGGCGTGGTGAGCGAGAGCGTGGTGTCGTCGGTGCCGACGACCTCCCACGGGGCCTGGTCGCCGGAGCCGTACCGCATGAGGTGGACCACGGCCGCGACCATCGGCTCCGCCCCCTCTCCCGTCAGCCCGACGTGGACGCGGGCGTGCTCGCCGTCCACGACCGTCTTGACGGCCTGGTCGATCTCGGTGAAGCCGAGGAAGTCGCGGGAGAAGGCGACGGCGGTCTCGGCGGGGTCGAGATGCCACGGCTGGTGGCCGTCCGCCTGGTGGGCGCGCTGCCAGGCGGCCACCTCGCCGGGGCCGGAGAACGGCCAGAGCGGCTGGTAGCGGCCGGCGATGAGCAGGCGGGCGGAGGCCGAGGCGCCGGACTTCTCCGGGGCGGGCGAGGGCGTGCCCGAGGTGGGCACGAGAACGGTGCGGGCCGGTGCGGGCTCGCCGTCCTGGCCGATCCCGGCGGTGGCCTCACCGCCGGGGGAGCCCGCGCAGCCCGCCGCGGCGAGGGTGAGCGCGGCCAGCAGGGGCAGCACGCGTAGGGTGATCGCTTCCATGCGGTACCTCCTGCTCAGGGGCCGTCTGATGAGGTAGACGTACCCGGGGCCGAGGTGGTTCGCGTCCGCCGCCTGCGAAGGTCCCGGCCAGGTGAGGTCCAAGGTCCATGGCTGAGGCGGGCCTTCGCGGGTAGCGTCCCGGCATGACCACCTTCGACCTGACCGGCCTGCGGGCCGTCGTCTTCGACACCGACGGCGTGGTCACCGACACCGCCCGCGTGCACGCGGCGGCGTGGAAGCATGTGTTCGACGGCTTCCTGCGCGGCCGCTCCGCGCCGTTCGACGTGCCCGGCGACTACCTGGCGTACGTGGACGGGCGGCCGCGGCTGGACGGCGTGCGCACGTTCCTGGCCTCGCGCGGCATCTCGCTGCCCGAGGGCGGGCCGGACGACGAGCCGGGCGCGCCGACCGTGCACGGGCTCGGCAAGGCCAAGGACGAGCTGTTCGTCAGAGAGATCGAGGAGCACGGGGTGGCCGCGTTCCCCTCGACGGTCGAGCTGCTGCACGAGCTGCGGCGGCGCGGCTGCCGCACGGCGGTGGTGTCGGCGAGCAGGCACTGCCGTGCGATGGTGGCGTCGGCGGGCGTGCTGCATTTGTTCGACGTGCTGGTGGACGGCGCGGACGCGGCCCGGCTCGGCCGGCCGGGCAAGCCGGATCCGGCGCTGTTCCTGGAGGCCGCGCGCCGGCTCGGCCTGCCGCCCGGGTCGGTGGGCGTGGTCGAGGACGCGGTGCCCGGCGTCGAGGCGGCCCGCAGGGGCGGCTTCGGGCGGATCGTCGCGGTGGACAGGACGGGCACGCGGGCCGCCGCGCTGCTCGCCGCAGGAGCCCACGCGGTGGTGTCCGACCTGGCGGAGGCCGACGTCGCGGGGCGGGTGCCGGTGGGCCGGCGATGAGCGCCTGGACGCTGGCGTACGAGGGGTTCGACCCCGAGGGCGAGGGGCTGCGCGAGGCGCTGTGCACGCTGGGCAACGGCCGCTTCGCCACGCGGGGCGCGACGCCGGACGGCGAGCCGCGCACGCCCGGCACGTACCTGGCGGGGTGTTACGACAGGATCGACTCGCTCGTGGCCGGGCACAGCGTCACCAACGAGGACATGGTCAACCTGCCCGACTGGCTGCCGCTGTGGTTCGCCACTCCAGGGTGCGACTGGTTCCGGCCCCAGGCGGCCGACCTCCTGCTCTACCGGCACGAGCTGGACATGTGGCACGGCGTGCTGCTGCGGGAGGTGCGCTGGCGCGACGACGAGGGCCGCGTCACCCTGGTACGCCAGCGCCGCCTGGTGTCGATGGACGACCCGTACCTCGCGGCGCAGGAGAACACGTTCACCGCCGAGAACTGGTCGGGCCCGCTGCGGGTGCGGGCCGCCCTGGAGGGGAGGGTCGCCAACGAGGGCGTGGCCCGCTACCGCGACCTGCGCGGCGACCACCTGACCTGCCACGAGACCGGCTCCGAGGACTGTCTCGCCTGGCTGACGGCCGTCACCCGCTCGTCGCGGATCATCGTGGCGCTGGCCGCGCGGATCGACGCCGAGACGGCACCACCGGTGCGGCCGGTGCTCGCGCGCGACCACATCACCTCCGACCACGTGCTCGACCTGCCGGAGGGGGAGCCGGTCCGGCTGGTCAAGACCGTGGCGCTGACGTCGTCGCGCGACCACGCCTGCCACGACCCCCGCTCGTCGGCGCTGCGGCATGTGCGCAGGGCGCCGTTCTTCCCCGAGCTGCTGGCCCGCCACACGGCCGCGTGGCGGCGGCTGTGGAGCCGGGCCAAGGTGGACGTGGACGGCCCCGAGCTGTCGCGGCTCGTCCACGTCAACATCTTCCACCTGCTGCAGACGCTCTCCCCGCACACCGCCGACCTCGACGCCGGGGTGCCCGCGCGCGGGCTGCACGGCGAGGCGTACCGGGGGCACGTGTTCTGGGACGAGCTGTTCGTGCAGCCCTGGCTCGGCCTGCGCTTTCCCGAAGTGTCGGAAGGGCTGCTGCGCTACCGGTGGCGGCGGCTGCCCGAGGCCAGGGACGCCGCCCGGCAGGCCGGGCACGACGGCGCCATGTTCCCCTGGCAGAGCGGCAGCGACGGCCGCGAGGAGACCCAGACCCTGCACCTCAACCCCAACTCTGGCCGCTGGCTGCCCGACCACTCGCGGCTGCAGCGGCACGTCGGCCTGGCCGTCGCCTACAACGTCTGGCAGCACTACCTGAACACCGGCGCGATGCCGCCCTGGTGCGCCGAGATGCTGCTGGAGGTCACCAGGTTCTTCGCCTCGCTCGCCACCGAGGTGAACGGCCGCTACGAGATCCGCGGCGTCATGGGGCCCGACGAGTACCACGAGTTCTACCCGGGCGCGGAACGCCCCGGGCTGGACAACAACGCCTACACCAACGTGATGACCGCCTGGCTGATGCGCCGCGCCCAGGAGACCACCGTCATCTGCCCCGACATCGTGCTCCGCCCCGGCGAGCTCGCCCGCTGGGAGGACGTCGGCGGCCGGCTGCGGGTCGACTTCCACGACGGCGTCATCAGCCAGTTCACCGGCTACGCCGACCTCGAAGAGCTGGACTGGGAGCGCTACCGGGGCGTGCGCAGGCTGGACCGGGCGCTGGAGGCCGAGGGCGACGACGTCAACCGGTACAAGGCGTCCAAGCAGGCCGACACGCTGATGCTCTGCTACCTGCTGACCCCCGGCGAGCTGACCGGCCTGCTCCGGCACCTCGGCTACGAGGTGGACGACGGCCTCATCCCCCGCACGATCGCGTACTACCTGAAGCGCACCAGCCACGGCTCCACGCTCAGCGCCGTCGTGCACGCCTGGGCGCTGGCCAGGCTCGACAGGGAACGCTCGTGGGAGTTCTTCATCGAGGCGCTGCAGAGCGACCTCAAGGACGTCCAGGGCGGCACCACCGCGGAAGGCATCCACCTGGGCGCCATGGGCGGCACCCTCGACCTGCTGCAGCGCTGCTACCTCGGGCTGGAGCCGCGCCGCGACGGGCTGTACCTCGACCCGCTGCTGCCCGACCGGCTCGGCGAGGTGTCCATGCCCGTCTGCTACCGGGGGCGGCGGCTGTTCATCGACGCCGACCACCACGAGGCACGCGTGAACGGGACCGCGTGCCGCACCTTCAAGCTAGGAGACGCCATCATGTCCGGCACCGGCGACCTCGGACGACGCATCATCCACCACCGCGAACGCCTCGGGCTGACCCGCGAGCAGGTCGCCGAGCAGGCGGGCATGTCGCCCGGGTACCTCGAGTACCTCGAAGAGCACGCCGACACGCCCGACGGCGGCGTGCTCTACCGGCTCGCCGACGCGCTGAAGACCACCGTGGACGAGCTCCTCGGCGGCGGGCGGGACCGGCCGCCAGGACGCGGCCCCGCCACCGCGCACCCCACCCTGGAGACGCTGGACGAGGCCGAGTCGCTGCGGCTCATCGCGCCCGGCGGCATCGGGCGGGTCGCGTTCAACGGCTCCCATGGGCCGACCGTGCTGCCCGTCAACTACAAGCTGCACGACGGTGCCATCGTCTTCCGCACCGCCGCGGGCGGGCCCATGGACCAGGACCTGCGCACGGGGCTCGAGGGCGTGGACATCGTCATCGCGTTCCAGGTCGACCACATCGACGAGGCCGCCAGGGAGGGGTGGAGCGTGCTCGTCCAGGGGCCGGCGCACCACATGCCCCCTGAGGACACGCCCGAGCTGGCCCGTACGGGCGTCACGCCGTGGGCGGGCGGCGACCGGCCGCTCTACATCCGTATCACGCCCCAGCACATCACCGGCCGCCGCATCCACGCCTACTGACCCCCTGCGGGCCTGCGGCCGGGTCAGGGGGCGGGGCGGCGCAGGGTGCCGATGACGGCCGTCGCGTCGAGCTCTTCTGACGTGGCGACCCTGGCGAGCAGGCCCGCCGCCGACACCGCCGCGGCCGTGGCCGCCGCCTGGCCACGGCTCGTCTCCACCAGCAGCCGTCCGCCGGGGGCCAGCCAGTGGGCGGCGCCGCCGATCACCCGGCGCACGACGTCCAGCCCGTCCGCGCCGCCGTCCAGGGCGGAGCGGGGCTCGTGCAGCCGGGCCTCCGGGGGCAGCAGGGCGAGCGCGTCCGAGGGGACGTACGGCGGGCTCGCGATGAGGACGTCCACCCGGCCGCGCAGCGACGCGGGGAGGGCGTCGTAGAGGTCGCCCTGGTGGACGTGCGCGCCCGGCAGGTTGCGGCGGGCGCAGCGGACGGCGGCGGGGTCGAGGTCGGCCGCGTGCAGCTCTATCGCGTCCCCGACGGCGGCGGTGATGGCGGCGCCCATCGCGCCGGTGCCGCAGCACATGTCGAGGATCACCGGCCGGCCCGGCACCTCGCGGGCCAGGGCGACGGCGTGCTCGATGAGGAATGCGGTACGCGGGCGGGGCACGAACACGCCCGGCTCGACGTGGATCCGCAGCCCGCAGAACGACGCCCATCCGAGCACGTGCTCCAGGGGCTCGCCGGCGACCCGGCGTTCGAGCAGGGCGGCGAGCTCGGCTTCCGTGGTGGCGGTGGAGACGAGCAGCGCGGCTTCGTCCTCGGCGAAGACGCATCCCGCGGCGCGCAGGCGGGCGATGACGCGTTCGTCCGGCGACGGCGATGCGTGCGGCGCGTGCGCCGGGGACCCTGAAGTGGGCGAGGAGGCTGACATGGGAGCCTTTCGGAGATACCGCCGGGCGTTCCCGGCCGGGCGCGGGCCGGCGAACCCCGGTCAGATGCGGCGGGCGAGGACGAGGTCGGTGGTGAAGGTCATGCCGAGGCCGTCGCCCACCAGCTCGCCCATCTCCCGCAGCAGGCGTTCCCGCACGTCGGGCGGGAGGACGCGGTACGCGGACAGGGTGCCGGCGAGGGTGACGAAGCGGGCGGCGTCGTAGCGCTCGGTCCAGGTGTAGCGGCGCTGGGAGAGGCCGGTGAAGCGGGGGTCGGCCGACAGCAGCCGGTGGGCCTCGGCGGCGCGGTCGCCCTCGTCCTGGTGGAGGCTCTGGCTGGTGACGCCGTACCGGTGGGCGAGCCGGACGAGGGCGGCGTGCAGGCCGGGGTCGGCGGGCACGTAGTGGCTCCAGAACAGCGCGAGCGCCCCGGAGGGGGCGAGCGCGGCGCAGGCGAGGTCCCAGCGCCGGTCGTGGTCCACCCAGTGCCAGGCCTGCGCGGAGTAGAGCAGGGCGAAGGGCCGGTCGGGCACGTACTCCTCGAAGGTCCGGCCGGCCACCCGCACGCCGGGGCACGTGGCGGTGAGCGCCGCCGCCATCCTGGGGTCGGGTTCGACGCAGGTCAGGTCGCCGACGCGGGCGGCGAAGCCGGCGGTGGCCTTGCCCGTTCCCGCGCCGACCTCCAGCACGGGTCCCGCGGGCGCGTAGCCGAGGACGTCGGTGACGAGCCGCTCGGGGTAGCCGGGCCGTGCGGCCTCGTACTGCTCGACGGCCTCGCCGAAGATCACGCTCCGCTTCCTGTCCACCGCCATGCGCATCCCCCTCCGTGGCCGGGCGATTGCCGATTCAACCACGCACGTACGGGACGATCATGACGGGGGCGCCGGAAAGGGATAGGGTCCGGTGACTGTGAGGAGTGAGCCTGACGAGCCGGTCGAGTACCGGCAACACCGGTTCCGCACGCCGCCGGGCGCGACCGAGGTGCTGCTGGTGCGGCACGGCGAGTCGGAGCCGGCCCGCCCCGGCCGGCTGTTCCCCCTGGTGGACGGGCAGGGCGATCCCGCTCTGGCGCCGGAGGGCCGCGAGCAGGCCGAGCGGGTGGCGCTGCGGCTGGCCGCCGAGCCGATCGACGCGATCTACGTGAGCACGCTGCGCCGCACCTCCGAGACGGCCGCGCCGCTGGCCGCCCGGCTGGGCCTGACGCCGGTGGTGGAGCCGGAGCTGCGCGAGGTGCATCTGGGCGAGTGGGAGGGCGGGCTGCTGCGTCGCATGGTGGCCGAGGGCCATCCGCTGGCCCGCAGGATGAGGGCGGAGGAGCGCTGGGACGTGATCCCGGGCGCGGAGCCCGCGGCGGCCTTCTCGGCGCGGGTGCGCAGGGTGCTGGAGAAGCTGGCCGGTGCCCACCCCGACCAGCGCATCGTGGTGGTGACCCACGGCGGCGTGATCGCGGAGGCGCTGGCGGCGGCGAGCGGGTCGCGGCCGTTCGCGTTCCTGGGGGTGGACAACGCCTCGGTGTCGCACCTGGTGCTGACCGAGAAGCGGTGGATCCTGCGCAGGTTCAACGACACCGCGCACCTCGCCCCCACCTTCACCACCACCGCATCGCTGCCCACCTGAGAGGACCCGGGTGAAGAGACTGATCGCGCGGCTGTGGCGGAGCCTGCGCGGGTCGGTGCAGTGGCGGCTGCTCTACCTGACGCAGGACAAGTTCATGGTCGGGGTGACCGGGGTGGTGCGCGACCGCGAGGGCAGGGTGCTGCTGCTGCGGCACCGGTTCTGGGGGGAGAATCGCCCGTGGGGACTGCCCACGGGCGGCGCGAAGCGCGGGGAGACGTTCGAGGAGACGGTCGCGCGCGAGGTGCACGAGGAGACCGGGCTCGAGGTGCGGGTGGGCGAGCTGGTGCAGCTCAGGAGCGGGTTCCGGCTCAGGATGGAGGTCGCGTACGCGGCCGTGTACGAAGGCGGCGGCACCCTGCGGCTGAACTCGATGGAGATCCTCGAGGCCCGCTGGTGCGACCCCGGCGACCTGCCGGAGGGCCTGATCCCGTCGCACCGCGCCCTCATCGAGGCGGCCCGCTGAACTCAGCGCTCGACGGCGTGGCCGAGTGACCAGTCGGCGCCGAAGGAGCCCTCCAGGCGGTGCCGCGAGCCGGGGTGGAGCAGCCGGGCCACGCTCACCAGCACATCGCCTGACCAGGTGCGGCGGCGTACGAGCAGGCACGGCTCGTAGCGGCCGATGCGCAGCAGCCGGCGCTCGGCGGCGTCGGCGAGCACGGCCTCGACGATGTGCTCGCCCCTGGTGAGCGGGGCGGCCTCGTTGAGGTAGGCGTGCGGGGTCTGCCGGGTGAAGTCGCGCTCCAGGTAGCCGGGCACGGCGGCCGGGTTGACCAGGCGGTCTTCGAGCTGGATCGGGGTGTCCTCCTCGAAGTGCACGACGAGCGAGCGGTAGACGACCGGCCCCGCGGCCTCGCGCAGCTCGGGGTCGGCGCCCTCGGACGGCTCCTCGCGCACGAAGATCACCTCGGTGCGGTGGCGGTGGCCGTGCCGGCGGATGTCGTCGGCGATGTTCCTGACCTGGAGCAGGGCGGAGGCGGCCTTGGGCACGGCGACGAACGTGCCGACGCCCGCCCTGCGCTCGATGAGCCCTTCGTGCGTGAGCTCGCGCAGCGCGCGGTTGATGGTCATGCGGGACAGGCCGAGCGCGCTGACGAGCTGGTGCTCGGAGGGAAGCTGCTGGCCGTGGGCCCAGCGGCCGGAGCGCACGCCGGCGGCGATGACCTTCTTGACCCGCTCGTACGCGGGCCCCGATGCGGGCCCGAGCTGCTGGAACAGGGCGGCGAGCTCGGACTCGACCACCGAGATGGGCACCATGTCGCGGCGGATCCTCGGGTCGGGGGACGGCGGGCGGAGAGATCTCCGTGACCGATGACCGAAGTTTATCTTCCCTCCCAGGGTAGCGAGCTGTATATACAGGACTGTACATTTCCCCTCGAACCCCCATTCCCCCAGGGCGCGTGACGCGCGAGAGGCGGACCGCCATGACAGACCACCACACCCTGGGCGCGGCTCCAGCCGTGGAGCGCCGGACGATCGACGTGATCCCGGACGCCGAGCGGCACGGCACACCGCGCAGCCAATTCACTCTCTGGTTCGGCGCGAACATGCAGATCACCGCGATCGTGGACGGCGCGCTCGCCGTCGTGTTCGGCGCCGACGCCCTCTGGGCGATCATCGCCCTGCTGATCGGCAACGTGCTCGGCGGCGCGGTGATGGCGCTGCACTCCGCGCAGGGGCCGCGGCTCGGCCTGCCCCAGATGATCTCCAGCAGGGCGCAGTTCGGCGTGCTCGGCGCGGTCCTGCCGCTCGTCCTCGTCGTGCTGATGTACCTGGGCTTCGCCGCCACCGGCAGCGTGCTGGCCGGGCAGGCGCTCGCCAGGGTCCTGCACCTGCCGGCGACCGCGGGCATCCTGCTGTTCGGCGTGCTGACGGTGATCGTCGCGGTGACCGGCTACCGGCTCATCCACAGCGTCGGCAGGATCGCGACCGTGGTCGGCATCGTCGGCCTCGGCTACCTGCTGATCAGAGTGTTCACCACCTACGACGTGGGCGCCGTCATCGGCGCCAAGCCGTTCGAGGCACCCACGTTCCTGCTGGCCGTGGGGCTGGGCGCGGCCTGGCAGCTGACGTTCGGCCCGTACGTCGCCGACTACTCCCGCTACCTGCCGCGCGACACCAGCGAGCGGGCCACGTTCTGGGGCACGTTCCTGGGCAGCGTGATCGGCTCGCAGTGGGCGATGTCGCTGGGCGCGCTGATCGCCGCCGTCTCGGGCGCGGTGTTCGTCGGCGACCAGGTCGGGTTCGTCGGCGAGCTGGCCGGGCCCGCCGCCATCGCGCTGCTCATCTACCTCGTGATCGTGGTCGGCAAGCTGACCGTCAACACGCTGAACGCCTACGGCGGCTTCATGTGCCTGCTGACGACGGTGACCGCGTTCAACGGCCGCTCGCAGGTCTCCCCCGTGGTCCGCGCCCTGTACATCGTGGGCTTCACCGCGGTCTCGATCGCGGTGGCGCTGCTGGCCAGCGCGGACTTCCTGGACAACTTCAAGAACTTCGTGCTCGCGCTGCTCATGGTGTTCACGCCGTGGAGCGCGATCAACCTCACCGACTACTACCTGATCTCCAAGGAACGGGTGGACATCCCCGCCCTGTACGACCCGGCCGGACGCTACGGCCGCTGGAACGTGACCGCGCTGGTCAGCTACGCCTTCGGCGTGGTGATCCAGATCCCGTTCCTCGCGCAGAAGCTGTACACCGGCCCGATCACGGAGATGCTCGGCGGCGCCGACATCTCGTGGATCGTCGGCCTGGCGGCCACCGCCGCCCTGTACTACCCGTGGGCCAGGCGTACCTCGAAGCCGCCCGTGGAAATGATCTATCCGTCCTCCGAGCCCGTACAGGCTCGCTGACACAGCCGACAGACAGAGAGGAAGCATCATGGAAGGCGCACGCCCGGTCAGGGCCGCCCGCGGCACCGAGCTGACGGCCCTGGGCTGGCAGCAGGAGGCCGCGCTGCGGATGCTGCAGAACAACCTCGACCCCGAGGTGGCCGAGCACCCCGACGACCTGGTCGTGTACGGCGGGACCGGCCGCGCCGCCCGTGACTGGCGTTCCTTCGACGCGATCGTGCGGACGCTGCGCACGCTGAAGTCCGACGAGACGATGCTGGTGCAGTCGGGCCGCCCGGTCGGCGTGATGACGACGCACGAGTGGGCGCCGCGCGTGCTGATCGCGAACTCGAACCTGGTCGGCGACTGGGCGACGTGGGAGGAGTTCCGCCGTCTCGAGGCGGCGGGCCTGACCATGTACGGCCAGATGACCGCGGGTTCGTGGATCTACATCGGCACGCAGGGCATCCTGCAGGGCACGTACGAGACGTTCGCCGCGGTGGCGGCCAAGCGGTTCGGCGGCTCGCTGGCCGGCACGATCACGCTGACCGCCGGGCTCGGCGGCATGGGCGGCGCGCAGCCGCTGGCCGTCACCATGAACGGCGGCGTCGCGATCTGCGTGGAGTGCGACCCGTCGCGCATCCAGCGCCGCCTCGACCACGGCTACCTCGACGTGCAGGCCGACGACCTGGCGCACGCGCTGCGCCTGGCCACCGAGGCGAAGGACGCGCGCAGGCCGCTGTCGATCGGGCTGCTCGGCAACGCCGCCGACATCGTGCCGCGCATGCTCGCCGAGGGCGCGCCGATCGACGTGGTGACCGACCAGACGAGCGCGCACGACCCGCTGGCGTACCTGCCGCTCGGGGTGGCGTTCGAGGACTGGGCGGCCGAGCGGGACAAGGACCCGGCCGGCTTCACCGAGCGGGCGCGCGCGTCGATGGCGCGGCACGTCGAGGCGATGGTCGGTTTCCAGGACGCCGGCGCCGAGGTGTTCGACTACGGCAACTCGATCCGGGGCGAGGCGAAGCTGGCCGGTTACGAGCGGGCCTTCGACTTCCCCGGGTTCGTGCCCGCGTACATCAGGCCGCTGTTCTGCGAGGGCAAGGGCCCGTTCCGGTGGGCGGCGCTGTCGGGCGACCCGGCCGACATCGCGGCGACCGACCGGGCGATCCTCGAGCTGTTCCCGGAGAACGAGCCGCTGGCCCGCTGGATCCGCATGGCCGGGGAGAAGGTGCACTTCCAGGGCCTGCCGGCGCGCATCTGCTGGCTCGGCTACGGCGAGCGGGACCGGGCGGGCGAGCGCTTCAACGACATGGTGGCGTCGGGTGAGCTGCGCGCGCCGATCGTGATCGGCCGCGACCACCTCGACTGCGGGTCGGTGGCCTCGCCGTACCGGGAGACCGAGGGCATGCGCGACGGGTCGGACGCGATCGCGGACTGGCCGCTGCTCAACGCCATGGTGAACGTGGCCTCCGGCGCGTCGTGGGTGTCGATCCACCACGGCGGAGGCGTCGGTATCGGCCGGTCCATCCACGCCGGGCAGGTGACGGTGGCCGACGGCACCGCGCTGGCCGGGGAGAAGATCCGGCGGGTGCTCACCAACGACCCGGGGATGGGCGTCATCCGGCACGTGGACGCCGGGTACGAGGAGGCCGAGGAGGTCGCCCGCCGTACCGGTGTGCGGGTGCCGATGAAGGAGTCCTGATGCCGTCGTCGTTCCAGGAGATGTGGGCGGAGCTGCTGCCGGTGGGCCGGCACGCCGGCTCCGGCGGTTACCGGCGCTTCGCCTGGACCGGCGCGGACGCCGAGTGCCGCGCCTGGTTCCGCGAGCAGGCCGAGGCGCGCGGCCTCGCCGTGGAGACCGACCGCAACGGCAACCAGTGGGCCTGGCTGGGCGATCCGGGCGCGGGCGACGCCGTGGTGACCGGGTCGCATCTGGACTCGGTGCCGGACGGCGGCGCGTTCGACGGGCCGCTCGGCGTGGTGTCGGCGTTCGCCGCACTGGACGAGCTGGCGGCGCGCGGGGCACGCCCGTCGCGTCCGGTCGCCGTGGTGAACTTCGGCGACGAGGAGGGCGCCAGGTTCGGGGTGGCCTGCGCGGGGTCGCGGCTGACGGCCGGTCAGCTCACGCCGGAGCGGGCCGCCGCGCTGCGCGACGCCGACGGGGTGACGCTGGCGCAGGCGATGGAACGCGCCGGCTACGACCCGGAGGCGATCGGCCCCGACGACGAGCGGCTGTCCCGCGTCGGCGTCTTCGTCGAGCTCCACGTCGAGCAGGGCCGCTACCTCGCCGGCACCGACGCGCCGGTGGGCGTGGCGTCGGCGATCTGGCCGCACGGGCGGTGGCGCTTCGACTTCCGCGGCGAGGCCAATCACGCGGGCACCACCCGCATGCAGGACCGCCGCGACCCGATGCTCGCCTACGCCGCGACCGCGCTGGCCGCGCGCGAGCGGGCCGCCGCGGCTGGCGCGCGGGCCACGTTCGGCAAGCTGCTGGTCGAGCCGAACGGCGTGAACGCGGTGCCGAGCCTGGTGCGGGCCTGGCTGGATGCGCGGGCCGCCGACGAGGACGCGCTCGCCGGGCTGCTCGCCGGCATCGAGGAGGCGGCGCGCGAGCACGCCGCCCACGAGGGGGTGGAGGTCGGGCTCGCGCGCGAGTCGTTCACTCCGGTCGTGGACTTCGCGCCCGCCCTCCGCGACGAGCTGGTACGGCTGCTGGCCGCGCGCCGCCCCTACGAGGTGCCGGTGCTGCCCACCGGCGCCGGGCACGACGCGGGCATCCTCGCGGCGAAGGTGCCGACGGCGATGCTGTTCGTCCGCAACCCGACCGGGGTGTCGCACTCCCCCGCCGAGCACGCCCGCGAGGACGACTGCGTCGCCGGGGTGGAGGCGCTGGCCGACGTGCTGGAGGGGCTGGCATGCCGGTGACGTACTTCGCCGAGCACGCCTGGGTCGGCGGCGCGATCGCCTCCGGCGTGGCGATCGAGGTGTCCGGCGGGCGCATCACCGGCGTCCGCACGGGCCTCGCCGCTCCCCCGCCGGGGGCCGAGGTGCTGCGCGGGCTGACGCTGCCCGGCCTGGCGAACGCGCACTCGCACGCCTTCCACCGGGCCCTGCGCGGCATCGCGCAGCGCGGCTCCGGCACGTTCTGGACCTGGCGGGAGACCATGTACGAGGTGGCCGGGCGGCTCGACCCGGACTCCTACCTGGAGCTGGCCAGGGCCGTCTACGCGGAGATGGCGCTGGCCGGCATCACCTGCGTGGGCGAGTTCCACTATCTGCACCACGCGCCCGGCGGCGTCCCGTACGACGACCCGAACGCCATGGGCGAGGCGCTGATCGAGGCGGCGGCGCAGGCCGGGATCAGGATCACGCTGCTGGACACCTGCTACCTGTCGTCCGGGTTCGGCGCGCCGCCCGAGCGGCACCAGCTCCGCTTCAGCGACGGCGACGCGGACGCCTGGGCGGCCCGCGCCTCCGAGCTGAAGGAGCGGCCGCACGCCCGCGTCGGCGCGGCGGTCCACTCGGTCCGCGCGGTGCCCGCCGGGCAGATCGCGACCGTGGCGCGGTGGGCGGCCGAGCGGGACGCGCCGCTGCACGTCCACCTGTCGGAGCAGCCGGCCGAGAACGAGGCGTGCCTGGCCGCGCACGGCCGCACCCCCGCAGGGCTGCTGGCCGAGCACGGCGCGCTCGGCCCGCGCACGTCCGCCGTGCACGCCACCCACCTGACCGGCGGCGACATCGCGCTGCTCGGCGGCTCGGGCACCACGGTCTGCATGTGCCCCACCACCGAGCGGGACCTGGCCGACGGCATCGGCCCGGCCACCGGCCTGGCCGCCGCCGGGTCGCCGATCAGCCTGGGCAGCGACAGCCACGCCGTGATCGACATGTTCGAGGAGGCGCGGGCGGTGGAGCTGGACGAGCGGCTGCGCACGCTGCGCCGCGGCACGTGGAGCGCCGCCGCGCTGCTGCGCGCCGCCACCCTCGACGGGCACGCGAGCCTGGGCTGGCCGGAGGCGGGCCGCATCGAGGCGGGCGCGGCCGCCGACCTCGTCACGGTCGCGCTCGACTCCGTCCGCACGGCGGGGCCGCCGCCGGAGCTGGGCGCGGAGACGGCGGTGTTCGCCGCGTCCGCCGCCGACGTCCGGCACGTCGTCGCAGGCGGCCGTGCCGTCGTCCGTGACGGCGCGCACCTGCTGGTGCCGGACGTGCCCGGCTCGCTGTCCCGCGCGATCGCCCACGTCACCCGCCCGTAGCGTCGAAAGGATTCAGGCCGTGTCCGTGGCCATCACAGGAATCGGCAGTCTGCTCACCAACGATCCCGAGCTGGGCACGATCACCGGGGCCGCCGTCGTCTTCGACGAGGGCCGGGTCGCCTGGGTGGGGCCCGAGTCCCGCGTGCCCGACGCCGACGAGCGGGTGGACGCGGGCGGGCGGGCCGCGATCCCCGGGTTCGTGGACTCGCACGCGCACCTGGTGTTCGCCGGTGACCGCACCGCCGAGTTCAACGCGCGCATGTCGGGCCGGCCGTACTCGGCGGGCGGCATCCGTACGACGGTGGCGGCGACCCGCGCGGCGAGCGACGCCGAGCTGGACGCGAACGTCGCGAGGTACGTCGCCGAGGCGCTGCGCCAGGGCACCACGACGATCGAGTGCAAGTCCGGCTACGGGCTGACGGTGGAGGACGAGGCCCGCGCGCTGCGGATCGCCGCCGGTCACACGGACGAGGTGACGTACCTGGGCGCCCACGTGGTGCCCGCCGAGTACGCCGGCGACCCGGACGCGTACGTGGAGCTGGTGACCGGGCCGATGCTCAAGGCGTGCGCCCCGCACGCGCGCTGGGTGGACGTGTTCTGCGAGCGGGGCGCGTTCGACGGCGACCAGTCGCGCGCGGTGCTGGAGGCGGGGCTGAAGGCCGGTCTGACGCCGCGCGTGCACGCCAACCAGCTCGGTCCAGGGCCCGGCGTGCGGCTGGCGGTCGAGCTGGGGGCGGCGTCGGCCGACCACTGCACGCATCTCGACGACGCCGACGTGGACGCCCTCGCGGGCGGGTCGACGGTGGCGACGCTGCTGCCGGGCGCGGAGTTCTCCACCCGCTCGCCGTACCCGGACGCGCGCCGCCTGCTCGACGCGGGCGTGACCGTGGCGCTGTCCACGGACTGCAATCCGGGGACGAGCTTCACCAGCTCGATGCCGTTCTGCGTGGCACTTGCCGTGCGCGAGATGCGCATGACGCCGGACGAGGCCGTGGTCGCCGCGACGCTGGGCGGCGCCAGGGCGCTGCGCCGCGACGACGTCGGGCGGCTGTCGCCCGGCGCCCGCGCCGACCTGGTGCTGCTGGACGCGCCCAGCCACGTCCACCTCGCCTACCGGCCGGGCGTGCCGCTGGTCTGGGCGGTCTGGCGCGACGGCGTCCGCCGCGTCTGACGCCCGGCGGGCGGGCCGCCCTGGTCGGCGTGCAGGTCGCGAGCGTGGTGGTGGCGCCGCCGGTGAGCCGCCGCCCAGGCCGCGCCGAGCCCGCCTGCTCAGGCCGGCGGGCCCAGCGTCACCGGTAGCGCCGCGAGCCGCTGTGCGCCCGGGTCCGGCAGGTACGCCGCCTCGCCCGCGAGCTCCATCTCCGGGAAGCGGCGCAGCAGCGCGCCGAGCGCGACGGCGACCTCCACGCGGGCCAGCCCGGCGCCGGCGCAGAAGTGCGGCCCGTGACCGAAGCCGAGGTGCGGCACCGGCTCCCTGGTGATGTCGAACCTGTCCGGGTCGCCGAACACGCGCGGGTCCCGGTTCGCCGCGACGACCGAGACGGTGACCGGCTCGCCCTTGGGGATGCGGACGCCGCCGATCTCGACGTCCTGCGCCGCGAATCGCGGCACGGTCATGATCTGCGGGGTGCACCAGCGGGCCAGCTCCTCCACCGCGCGCGGCATCAGCGCCGGGTCGTCGCGCAGCGCGGCGAGCCGGCCGGGGTGGTGGAACAGCGTGACCAGGGCGTTGGCGATGAGGTTCGCCGGCGTCTGGCCGGCGAGGACCAGCAGCCACACCATCGTCACCAGCTCGTCGTCGGAGAGCCGGTCGCCGTCCTCGCCGGCGATGCGGGCCAGGTCGGAGAGCACGTTCGCGGACGGCGCCCTGCGGGCCTCGGCGATCGCGGCCTTCGCGCCCTCGATGATCGCCGGGATGGCCTGCGCGAACGCCTCACCGTGCCCGGCCGCCACCGCCTTCCCGTACGCGCGCCAGGCGGGACGGTCGGCGGCGGGGATGCCGACCAGCTCGCAGATCACCTCCATGGGCAGCGGCTGGGCGAAGCCGGTGAGCAGGTCGGTCTTCGCTGCCGGAAGCTCGTCGAGCAGGCGTCCGACGATGGTCTCCATGCGCGGCGCGAACTCCAGGGCCTTGCGCGGCGTGAACGCGGGCGCGACCAGCCGCCGCAGCCGGGTGTGCTCGGGACCGTTCATCTCGGACATCGTGCGCATGTACCGGACGCAGTGCTCGGGCACGTCGGGACGCAGGAAGCTGCCCGAGTTGATCTCCAGGCGGGGATCGGCCAGCGCCGCCCTCGCCTCCTCGTAGCGGGTGACGGCCCACAGGCGGCCGAGCCCCGGCACCAGCAGCCGCGCCACGGGGGACTTCTCCCTGACCGGGGCGTACGCGGCGGCCAGGTCCCGCAGCACGGCCGGGTCGGACAGGTCGATCTCCGGCACATCGGCCATGCGCCGCCTCCATTTCGAATGATGTCATCATCTGGATGGCGAAGGTATCTCGATGCGGAACGTACGGCAACTCGCTCGCGGCGCCCGGTAACGTGCTTCGAGCGCACGACGTGGAAAGCGCGGAGAACGGAGGAGGGCGGTTGGTCCGGCTCACCAGGGCGCAGGCGCAGGAGCGCAACCGGGCGAAGGTGCTGGCGGCGGCCAAGGAGGAGTTCGCCGAACGCGGCTACCGCGACGCCAAGATCGACGCCATCGCCGACAGGGCCGAGCTGACCCGGGGCGCGGTCTACTCCAACTTCCCCGGCAAGCGGGCGCTCTACTTCGCGGTACTCGCCGACCTGGCCGAGCGCGCGCCCGTACGGCCGCCGGAGGAGCCCCCGCTGACCGTGCGGGAGGCGCTCGGCGAGGTGGCGCGGGCCTGGGTGACCCGGCTGCCGCTGGTCAGCGACGGCGAACGCGAGCCCAGCCGGCTCGGCATGCACCTGATCCCGGAGATCCTCGCCGACGAGGCGTCGCGCAAGCCGTACGCGCAGCTCATGCGGCTCAACGCGATCCTGCTCGGACTGGCCATGGAGCGGCTGCGCCCGCCCCGCGAACCGGACGGGCGGCTGGTCCGGCTCGCCGAGGCGGCGCTCACCGTCCTGCAAGGGGCCTCGCAGCTCTCGGCCGCCGCCCCCGGGTTCGTCGAGCCGTTCAACGTGATCCGCGTGTGCGAGCAGCTCGCCGACCTCGACCTGGGCGACCGGTGGTTCGCGGCGCCCATGGTGCCGGAGGTGGTCGCGCCGGGCACGCCGTGGACGCCGCCGTCCGGAACGCTCGACGCGGTCACCGGCGAGCCCGCCCGCCCCGAGCGCGACGGCGTGGTGGCGGTGCTCGGGCTGCACCGGCTCTCGGCCGCCGAGGAGGCCGTACGCGCCGCAGCGCCCGGCGCCGAGGTGACCGCCGTGATCGTCACCGGCGCGCCTCAGGAGCTGATGCCCCTGGCGCGGCTGGTCGTCGCCGAGGTGAGCACGTGCCTGCGGCAGGCGTTCCCCCGCGCCGCCTGGCCCCGCCTGCGCGTGATCCACGACGACGCGGGGGCGATGGCGGCCGCCGCCGGGGTGGCGTCGCCCGACGACCGTACGGAGGTGGCCCTGCGGGTGCGGGCGGGACGCGTGGAGCTCCGCGCGGAGGGCTTCGGCGCCTGCCACACCGCCGCCGCCCACCCCCTCACCTGAGCCCCTTTGTCACCGGCGTGGTGCCCGCGGCCGCGTCCCGGTCCAGCCGCGCCACAGGCGACCGCTCCGCGGGGAGTGGCGTCAGGCGGAGCGTTCCGTCCTGCCCGCCAGGTGTCACGCGGCGGTGAGCGTCCGCTTCCGGACGGAACCGGGGCGCGTCGCCGCGCGGTCCAAGCTAAGGGCGGCGCTCACACCGGCGTCCAGCGCGGGCTCGACACCGCCGGAAGGCCGGCCGGCGCGCCAGGTGGCCCTTCCCGCCCGGCGCGCGCCGAGCGCCGCCCACCGCCACCTCCGGCACCGCCCTGCCGGCCCCCGGACAGCACCCGCCGGCCCCGCAGGCGATGCGCCACCGGAGGCCTGCGATTCACGGTGACGCCTCCGGAGCCCGGCCGCGCGTCCGCCGGGAGGCGGAGGCCGCCTCACCCGGCGGCCCTGGGCGGCAGGGCGGCGGCCGGGAGCCAGCCTCCGTCGCCGTCCGGGCCGGCCGTCAGGGTGCCGCCGAGGGTGCGGACGCGTTCGCGCATGACGGCGAGGCCGTGCCCGGAGGAGGGCAGGCGTTCCCGTGGCGGCGGGCGGAGGGCCGTTGCGCAGCAGCGGCGAGACCGTGGCCATGCCGGTGACGGCGCGGCGCATGCCGAGGCAGCGGCCCACCGCGACCGGCATCGCCACCAGCGCGAGCAGCACGACCACGCGCAGCACGGTGATCCTGCCGAACGGCTCGAACACGGCCACCGCGACGCAGGCGCAGCCCGCGGCGTACACCAGCGCCGTCCACCCCCGCGACGGCACCCGCTTGGCGAACACGCCGATCGCCACCAGCAGGAACAGCAGGCCGGTGTCGGTGGCCCTGTGCAGGTGGGCGTCGGCGGCGACTCGCTCCCGCGCGGGTGAACGCCGACGGTCCCGTCGCCGCCCTCGCGCGGATGGACGTCCGCGGTGCGGCGCAGCCGGGCGCCGATGGCGGCGGGCATGAGGAGCGCGGCGAGGTGGACGGTGACGGGGCCGGGATGCCGGCGCACGACGCCCATGGGCAGGCCGGCCAGCAGCGCGACGGCGAACTCGGACGGCGCCGGCATGCCCTCACCGGCGTGGCCGTTGATGAGCAGTTCCAGGGCGACGGCCGCAGCGGCGGACAGCCCATCCGACGGCACACCGCGCGAACGCATGCGCCAACGCTACCGATGGATCACCCCGCGTGGGCCGCCCGCGACGAGCCGGGTCATCGCCACGCCGGCGTTCAGAGCGTGGTGGGCAGCACCGGCAGGCCGCTCACGCCTGGGTCGGCGGCGAAGAGGGCGCCCGCCTCGGGCTGTTCCGCCCGGTCGGTGCCGAGGGCCGAGGTCGTGATGTAGAGCCGGTCGAGCCGCTCGCCGCCGAACGCGACGGCCGTGACCTTGCGTACGGGAAGCGTGATGACGGCGTCGAGCCGCCCGTCCGGGGCGTAGCGGTGGACCGCCCCGCCGTCCCACAGCGCCACCCAGACGCCGCCCTCGGCGTCCACCGTGAGCCCGTCGGGCCGCCCCTGCTCGGAGTCGATGACGGCGAACGGCCGCCGCCCGCTCAGCCCGGCGGCGGGGTCGTAGTCGAGGACGTCGACGCGCCCGGTGGGGGTGTCGGCGTAGTAGGCGAGCCGGCAGTCGGGGCTGAAGCCGAACCCGTTGGAGATCGTCACCTCGGGGATCACCACGCGCAGCCGGCCGTCGGGCTCGGCCACGTAGAAGGAGCCGGCTCCCGGGGTCTCGTCGTAGGCCATGCTGCCGATGTAGAAGCGGCCGTCGGGGTCGCAGCCGCCCTCGTTCATGCGGACGCCGGGGTCGGTCCACGCCTCGCCGAGCGAGCGCAGCGGCGCGTCGAGGTCGTCGGAGTCGGCCAGCAGCAGCTCCCGCTCTGCCGCGATGACGTACCCGCCGGAGACGCGGGGGCGGACGACGGCGGCGACCTTGGCGGCGTGGCGGCGGCGCACCTCGCCGGCCTCGGTGAGCGCGAGCACGTCGCCGTTGAGCATGTCCACCCAGCGCAGCCCGCCCCACCGGGCGGACCACACGGGCCCCTCGCCGTGCTGCGCGACGGGGTCGGTGACGGTGTACGCGGTGATGCCCATGCCGCTCTCCTCCATGATCGCTGCGATAGGCCAGCCTAGTGGTCAGATGCGCCGGGTGGCCACGATCAGCAGCAGGGCGAGCACCGCCAGCACCGCGCCCGCCGCGTACGTCACGGCCACCCCATGCGCCAGCGTCAGGCCGCCGATGAGCGTGCCCGCGCCGATGCCGACGTAGATGGCCGAGGCGTTGAGCGAGACGACCAGCGACGCCTCCTGGGGTGCGGCGCCGATGAGCCGGTGCTGCTGGGGAGGCGTCTGGCACCAGGTGCCCGCGCCCCATCCGACGGCGAGCAGCCCGACCAGTGCGACGGGCACGTCCTGGTCACCGGCCAGCCATCCCAGCGCGGCGAGGCTGACGGCCATCACGACATATCCACCCATGAGCACCCGGCTCGCTCCCCACCGGTCCGTGGTGTACCCGGCGGCCACGTTGCCGAGGATGGCGCCCACTCCGTACAGGAACAGCATCGACGCGACGGACTCCACGCCGACGGCGCGCATCGCGGGGGCGCTGTAGGCGTACACGGTGTAGGTGGCGGCCATGCCGAGCACGGTCAGCGCCAGCACGGCGGGGACGGCGGGACGCCGCAGCACGGCGAGCCGTTCGCGCAGCGGCACGGGCGGCTGTCCCGGCAGCGCGGGCAGGATCGCGAAGACGGCGGCCGCCACCGCCGCGCACGCCCCGGCCACCAGGCCGAGCGCGGCCCGCCAGCCGAGCACCTGACCGGCCAGCCCGCCGAGCGGCACGCCCGCGGCCGTCGCCACGGTCAGCCCGCCGATGACGGTGGCGAGCGCCCGCCCTCGCACCTCGGGGCGGGACAGCGCCGCCGCCACGGCTCCGGCGTTCGGGGTGAACGCCGCCGCTCCCGCCGCCGCCAGCACCCGCGTCACCAGCAGCACCGCGAACGTCGGCGCGAGCGCCGAGCCGAGGTTCGCGAGCGCGAGCACGAGCAGCGCGCCGGCCAGCAGCGCCCGCCGCGACAGCCGGGCGGTCACGGTGGCGAGGATCGGCGACAGCATCGCGTACGCCACCGCGAACGCGGTGACCGACTGCCCCGCCGCCGTCTCGCTCACCTTCAGCGACGCGGCGAGCTGCGGCAGGAATCCGGCCACGATGAACGCGTCCGTCCCGACGGCGAACGTGCCGACGGCCAGCACGGCCACGGGCACGAACGCCCGCCGCCGTTGAACCGGGACATTCAACATCCCCTTTTTCCTCCTGAGAGAGCGACACGTGGACTGCGGTCGTGAAACGTGCCCTCGGCCTCAGCCGGTGAGGCGGGCGTAATAGCGGCGGGTGCGGCCGGGCGCGGACGGCGCGGCCTCCCGCATGAGATCGGCGAGGGTCTGCGCGGCCAGCTCCCTGCGCCAGGCCAGCTCGGCGCGGCGCATCGCGATCACCACGCCGCAGGGCTTGGCGAACGTGCCTTCGGGCTCCTCCGCGCCCGCGCCGCGCTGCCGGATCTCGTTGCACCTGAACGCCTCGTCGCGGCCCTCGATCGCGGTGACGACATCGAGGAGCGTGATGCGTTCCGGCGCTCTGGCCAGGCGGAAGCCGCCCTTCACTCCGGGCACGGACGCGAGGATGCCGGCGCGCACGAGGTCCTGCAGCCGCTTCTTCAGGTAGACGGGCGGCAGATTGAAGAGCGCGGCCAGCCTCCCGGTCGGGATCGGCGCCTCATCCTCCAGCCAGGCCAGCGCCAGGCAGCAGTGCAGGCCCCACTCGACCCCTTCTCCCATCCGCATGAAACGGGATGTTACACGTCCCGATTCGGGGGACGGTAGCGGAGGGCCCCCGCCGCTGAGGGCTCAGCGGCCTCGCCGGGAGCGGCGGTTCTTCGGGCGGGGACGCGCGGATCGCGGAGCGCCCGATGCCCGGCCGCCGGCACCTCGGCCGCCCGCCGGGACGCCCGCCCCCGTCTCGTCCGTCCAGTGGGCGGGGCGGGTCAGGGCGGCGGGCAGGCGGGTGGCGGGGCCGCCCATGGCGGCGTTCACCTGGGCCTGAGTGAGGAACACGGCGCCGGTGAGGTCGGCGCCGGCCAGGTTCGCCCCGCGCAGGTCGGCCCCGATGAGGTCGGCCTGCCGCAGGTCGGCGTCGCGCAGGTCGGCGCCGATCAGGTACGCCCCGCGCAGGTCGGCTCCCCGCAGCCGGGCGCCGCGCAGCCGGGCCCCGATGAGGTCGGCGCCGCGGTGCCGCTTGCCGCCGAGCCCGTGGCGCACCAGCTCGCTCGCGCGCAGCAGCACCTCGTTGACCCGGGCGCGGTGGGCGTCGAGGTCGAGGTGCTCGAGCACGGCGGCGCTTTCGCGGGTGAGGCGTTCGGTCTCCAGCAGCAGGGCGCGGGCGCCGGGATGCACGGGCGCGGCGGCGGGCAGGCCGAGGATCTCCGCGAGGTACCACAGCAGCTCGTGCAGCCCGCGCATCACCGGGAACACGGCGTACATCTGCCGGGCCGTCTCAGGGGCCTCGCGCCAGCTCCGCCCCTCGTACGTGACCTGCGAGACCTTCTGCCCCGCCCCGAAGCACTCGAACACCGTGCACCCGGTGAACCCGCTCTCGCGCAGCCGCGAATGGATCGAGCAGCGGAAGTCGTCGCGGAGATTGGCGCAGGGACGGCCGGCGTCCTTGTCCACGGCGAAGTCGGCCGACGCCGAGAACGGCAGCGCCACGCAGCACAGCCCGAAGCAGCTCGCGCAGTCGGACAGCAGGCCGAGCTCGCGCGGGTGGGTTCCTGGCACCGGGCGGTTCTCCTCTTCGCGTACGGGGGCGGCAGGCTCAGGGTACTCGCGGGCGCGCGCGGCCTTCCCGGCTCAGCCGCCGTAACGCCGCTGCCTGGCGGCGAAGCTGCGCAGCGCGCGCAGGAAGTCGATCTCGCGGAAGGCCGGCCAGTAGGCCTCGCAGAAGTACAGCTCGGAGTAGGCCGACTGCCACAGCAGGAAGTTCGACATGCGCTGCTCGCCGCTGGTGCGGATCACCAGGTCGGGGTCGGGCTGCCCGGCCGTGTAGAGGTGGGGGGTGATGTCGTCGACGGTCAGCGTCGAGGCCAGCTCGATCATCGACTGGCCGGCCTCGGCCCGCTCGTACAGCAGCTCGCGCAGGGCCTCGACGACCTCCTGACGGCCGCCGTAGCCGATGGCGAGCGTGAGGTGGAAGCCGGTCCGGCAGGTGCGGGTGCTCTCGACGGCGTCCTTGAGCACGCGGGCGGTGGTGTCGGGGAGCATGTCGAGCAGGCCCGCGACGTGCACCTGCCAGCGCGAGTCTGCGCGGTTGAAGCGGTCCTCGACCATCTGCTCGATCACCTTCAGCAGGAAGGCGACCTCCTCGTCGTCGCGCCGCTGCAGGTTCTCGGTGGAGCAGAGGAAGATCGTCAGGTGCCTGATGCCGATCGTCTCGCACCAGGAGAGCACGTCCTGGATGTGATCGGCGCCGTATTTATGGCCCATGCTCGGGTTGGCCATGCCCTGCTGCCTGGCCCATCGCCGGTTGCCGTCGATGATGAGGCCGACGTGGCGGGGCAGAGGGCCGGACATCACCTGGCGGCGCAGCCGCCGGGCGTAGAGGGAGTGAAGGAGGTCAGTCGTGTGCACCCTCCAAGAATGGCGCGGGTGAGGCACCGGAATCTGATCTTTCCTGATTTCCACCTCCGGCAGGTGCCGAACGGGACGCTTCCGTGACGTTCAGGCACCGGCTTGGCAGCCCGTACGGAACAGCTTCCAGAACGCCAGCGCCGCCTCCTCCGCGCCGCCGGGGCAGCCGCCCGCGACCCAGTGGGCGATGACGCCCGCCAGCGCGCCCGCCAGGTAGGCGGCGTGCACGTCGGCCGGCACGTCCTCCCACCCGGGCGGGCGGTGCCCGGCGGCGAAGCGGCCCGCCAGCTCGGCGGTGAGGCGCTCGCGCATGCGGGCCGAGAAGCGGGCGCTGCCCTGGGGGCCGAGCATGCGGGCGTAGAGGGTGGAGTTGGCGGCGACGTACGTGAACAGCTCGGACAGCGGCTCGGGGGCGCGGTCGCGTGGCGCGTCGAGCGGGCACAGCGCGGCGGCCCTGGCGACGGCGGCGACGGTGTCCTCCATGGCGTCGGTGACGAGCGCGTCGAGGTCGGGATAGTGCAGGTAGATGGTGGCGCGGTTCACCTCGGCGCGCTTGGCCAGCGCCGACATGGTGATGGTGGCGGGCTCCTGCTGGGCGGCCAGGTGGCGTACGGCCTCTTTGAGCCTGGCCCGGGTGCGCTGGGCTCGCGGATCGTCCGGGTTCACACCCTCACTATACGACAGGCATCGCTTAAGCGACATGTGTTGATTAATCGACATTTGTCGCATAGTTTGCTTGCATGCGTATCGAGATCTGGGCAGACGTGGCCTGTGGGTGGGCCCACATCGGCAAACGGCGGCTGGAGAAGGCGCTCGCGTCCTGGGACGGCGAGCCGGTCGAGGTGGTGTGGCGGCCGTACCAGATCGACCCGTCCGCGCCCGCCCGCGCGGTGCCGATGGAGCAGGTGCTGCGCGACCCCGTCGCCGACGAGGCGCTGCGGGCCTGCGCGCCCGGCCTCTCCCCCGCCGAGAACCGCGCCAGGGTCGCCGGGATCGCCGCGTCCGAAGGCCTGGGCGAGCAGTGGGGCTCCGGCTACCGGGTCTCCACGCTGGAGGCGCACCGGCTGATCGCGCTGGCGTACGAGAAGGGCGGGGCCGCGCTCCAGGACCGCGTGGTCGAGCGGCTGCTGCGCGCCCATTTCGTCGAGGTACGCGACATCAGCGACGCCGCCGTGCTGACCGAGATCGCCACGGACGCGGGCCTGGCCGAAGCGGCCGGCTACACCGGCACCACCGCCCTATCCGCACCGTCCGGCACCACCGCCCTATCCGCACCGTCCGGCGACTCCGCCCGCACGCAGGCACCGGCCGGTGATGCCGGCGACCGCCGGGCACCGGCCGAAGGCGGCGCCGGCCCGCAGGCGCTCATCCCCGGCACCGCCGCCTGGCGGGCGCTGCCCGGGGCCGAGCTGACCCGGGAGCTGCTGCTCATCGGCAAGGCGAAGGGGGTGCGCACATCGCCGACCATCGTCGCGAACGGGCTGGCGCTGGAGGGCGCGCAGCCGCCGGAGACGATCGCCGCGTTCCTCCGGGACGCCGCCGGGCACGCGCCGCGCCGCCTGCCCGCCGAGGTCGAGCGGCTGCGGCACGCCGAGTCGCTGCTCGACCAGCGCGACCCGCTCGGGGCGCTGACGCTGCTTCGCCCGCTCATGGACGAGCACGGCGACGACCGAAGCGTCCGGATGCTGGCGGCGCGGGCGTACTTCGCGTCGGCGCAGCTCAACCGGGCGCGTACGACGCTGGAGTCGCTGGTAACCGAGTCGCCCGACGACTCCTACGCCCGTCACCTCCTCGGCCGCACCCTGCAGCGCCAGGGCCGGCACGAGGAGGCCGCCCCCCACCTCACCCTGGCCGCCGCCATGACCCCGGACTACGCGGCCTGACCACCGCTCATCCGAGCGTGGATTCAGATCGCGCGCTCCGATCCCGCACCACAGCCCGGATGATGTCGGGGCTGCGCGCTCCGACGGCACCCTCTCCGGGTGCTACACCGCCGTGACGGACGCACCGGGCCACACGGTCCGGCGTGCCCGCCGCGGCGGCCCGCGCCGCGCGCGCCTCCCATGAGCGACCAGCCTGCCTGCACGACCAACACCCCCTACACCACCGGCACCCCGACACACAACCAGCACCCCCGCACAACCGGCACCCCCGCGCAACCAAGTACCCCACGCACGACCGGCGCCCCGCCACACGGCCAGCACCCCCGCACGATCGGCGGCCATCACCCCCGCACGACCAGCACCCCGCACGACCAGCACGCCCGCACGATCGGCACCGCCCGCACGATCGGCACCGCCCGCACGGCCGGTCCTGCGCGCACAGTGCATTGGTGTCCGGGCCCGGCTCCGCGCGATCGGTGAGCAGCGGGGTGCCCACCAAGCCCGGGCTCCCGCTGAGGCCGTGGCCGCACGGCCCAGAGTGCCCGCCCACAGAGCCGGCGCCGTGGCCAGGCACGCTCACCCGTCCTGCTGGCCACCGCCCGCCGCGGTGCGCGCCACCTCAGGCCGGGCGACCTTCAGGGCGATGTCCAGACCGGTCCGTCCGGGCGACACCGGCGACAGCAGTTCCCTGCGCCTCGCCTTGCCCGGCGGCGGCCCGCACCGCGAGACCCGCACCGCGAGACCCGCACCGCGAGACCCCGCGTGAAGGATCCCGCTCCGTCACGGGTCGTCACGGTTCCGGTGACAGCAGGACCTCGGCGCCGACCGGCGCGTACCCGGCGGCGATGAAGGCGCGGACGCTCGCCGCGTTGCCCGGCGCGACCTGCGCCCACAACGGGCCGGGGGCCAGGTGCCTGGCGGCGGTGGCGAGCAGGCGGCCGAGCCCGCGGCCCCGGTGATCGGGCTCCACTTCGATAGCGACCTCCCACCGTCCGCCCACGCCCCGCCCGACAGCCAGCAACCCGGCCACGCCGCCATCCCCGCCACTCCCGCGGCCGCCATCACAGCCACTATCCCCGGCGCCATCCCGGCCGCCGTCCTGGGCACCGTCCCGAGCGCTATCACCGGCGCCATCCCGGCCACCGTCCTGGGCGCTATCCCCGCCCCTCTCCCGGCCACCGTCCCAGGCACCGTCCCGGCCACTCCCCCGGCCGCCGTCCCCGGCGCCATCCCGGCCACTCCCCCGGCCGCCGTCCCGGGCGGATGCAGCGGGACTCTCTTCACGGGAGGAGGGTCTGGATGCCCGCAGCTCCCGTCCGCCGTCCAGGGCGGGTGTGCCCCGCACAAGGACGTCCTGGCCAGGCGCGCCCCACTCGGACAGGCCCTGGGCGGGGGCGCCCCACTCGAACACGCCCTGGGCGGGCGCGCCACACTCGGACACGCCCTGGGCGGGTGCGACCCACACGCGGACGTCGTCGCGGTAGCGGCGGGCCCGCGCCACCCTCGGGTGCGCGCTGTCGCGCAGCTCCTCCAGGGCGAGCGGCGCAGGACCGGGCAGCGGGCGGGCCACGGCGAGCAGGTCGAGGTTGCCGACGGCCCGGCCGGTCAGCGCCGCCAGCTCCAGCAGGAACGACGGCCCGAGCGGGGCGTCCAGGTCGCCGGGAGGCAGGCGCTTCCTGATCCAGGCGGGATCGACGTCGGCGAAGACCACGGCGTGCGCGGTGAAAGAGAGCACGCCGAGGTCGCGCGGCGACGGCTGGGGAACGAGGGTGACACCGCCGTCCGGGGGCGGAAAGCGGCCTTCCTGGGCGTCGCGGAGCACCTCCGCCAAAGTGGTCATGGGCCGTCATGATGGCACGCCTCGCGCATTGCACAGCCGGGTGGATGCTTTGCCGGGCGGCGGCCTCCTGTTGATCAAATAGCGGGGCGTGGCGAGCGCCCTACCACAAGATCGCTACGTATAGTGATGGCCGATGTCACACTTCGTGATTACAGGGGGAGATCATGAGAAGTAGCCTCGTTGCCGCCGGCGGCGCGCTGCTCATCACGGCGGCCGTGTTCGGAACGGCCGGCACTGCGGCCGCCGCGACCTGGTCCAACCAGAAGTGGAACGATCACCCGAGGGCGTGCGGGCTCGTTCTCAGCGACGACACCACCTATCACTGGGTCACCAAGCACGGCGTCTTCGCCGGCACGCGCGACGCCGACGCCTGCAGGAGGTACGAGCGCGACTACGGCTGGGACGGGGACTGACGACTGAGCCCACCGCTGACCACCGCCGCCTGGGGCCATCCCCGGGCGGCGGCGGCCGTTCACGCCTCCCCGGCCGCTCGCGCTCCCCGCAGCTCGCACTCCCGAACCTGTGTGCTTCCCGCCGCACACGCTCCCCGCAGCTCGCACTCCCCGCCGCACGCCTCCCCGCATGTCCGCGCCCCCGCCGTTCGTGCCTCCTGCACGTTGGCGTCCACCAGCCATTCGCGCCCGAGAAGACGATCACCGGTAGCCTGCGCTCATGCGACTTGGTGTGAACGTCCCCAACTTCGGCCCTGGCACCGACCCCGAGACGCTGCGGAAGTGGGCGCTCACCGTCGAAGGGCTCGGCTACGACCTGCTCATGGTCTCCGACCACGTGGTGATCACGCCTGACGTCGCCGAGCAGTACCCGGCCCCCTTCTACGACCCGTTCACCACCCTGGCCTGGCTGGCGGGCACCACGACCCGACTCACGCTCGGCACCACCGTGCTGATCGTCCCCTACCGCCACCCGCTGCTGACCGCCCGCATGGCGGCCAACCTCAACGACCTCAGCGGCGGCCGGTTCGTGCTGGGCGTGGGCGCCGGTTGGGCGAAGCAGGAGTTCGAGGCTCTGGGGGTGGCGCACGAGCGGCGCGGGCGGCTGACCGACGAGCACCTGGCGGCGATCAAGGCCGCCTGGGCGAATGAGAGCGACTACCGTTCCGGCGGGGTGCCGATCTGGGTGGGCGGCGGCAGCGACGCGGCCCTGCGCCGTACGCTGCGCTTCGGCCAGGCGTGGCATCCGCTCAGGATGACGCTGCCGTGGCTGCGCGAGACGTGGGCGAAGCTGCGGGGCATGGCCGCCGCGCAGGAGCGTCCCGCGCCCGGGCTGGCCCCGCGCATCCTGCTGCGCGTGACGGACAAGCCGGTGACGGGCGACGAGCGGCGCCTGGGTGAGGGCACGATCGAGCAGGTCATGGACGACCTGGAGCGGCTGCGGGAGATGGGCGCGGAGACGGTGGTCTTCGACCCGTTCCATAAGGATCCGGCCGAGACCCTGCGCCCCGAGGCGGCCTGGGAGATGCTGGCCGCCGTCGCCGCGAGAACGCGGAAGTAGCCGCGGTCAGCGCCGCCGAAGTCCGTCCGAGGCAAGTGCCCGAGCAGCCGCCGAAGTCCGTCCGAGCAAGGTGCCCAGGCTCCCGGAGGTCCGTCCGGGCCAGGTGCCCAGGCTCCCGAAGATCCGTTCGAGACGGATGCGCAGGCTGCCGGGGCGGCCCTCGACTTCGTGCGTGCCTGCCTCAGCGCCAGGCGTCACTTCGCGCCGGTCTGCGCGGTCTCGGCCAGGGTCGTGAGTGCGGCGGCCAGCCGCGGGTCGGCCTTTCCCGCCTCCTCCAGCGCCGCCTGCAGGGCCTCCTCGTACGTGCGGCGGGCCTCGGCGTAGCGGGCCCGGCCGGCGTCGGTGATGACGGCGTAGACGCCGCGCTTGTCGTCAGTGCACACGTCGCGGTAGGCGAAGTCGGCCGTGTTCAGCCGGGCGACCAGGCGGGTCACCGAGCTCTGGTTGAGCCCGAGCTTGTCGGCGAGCTCCTGCATGCGCAGCTCGCCGGCCGGGGAGGCGGTGAGGTGGCCGAGCGCGCGGTACTCGGACAGCCCCACGCCGTGCTTGCGCTGGAGCGCGGCGGCGAGCCTGCCTTCGACGTGGGAGTGTAGCAGGAGAACGCGCTGCCAGACGGCGCTGATGTCGCCTGCGGCGGCGGGCGCCCCTGAATCGGGCCCAGGAGCCGGCTCTGCAACCGGTCCGGAAACCGGCTCCGCGGCGGGGCCGGAAGCCGTGGCCCCGGCCGGGCCGGATGCCGGGTCCGCAGCGGGGGCGGGGGGCGTCGTACGGGTCATCGATGAGCCTCGTTCCTACGGGAGATCGGCTTGACAAGAGGATACATGTACATACAACATTGCTTCCTACTTATTTGCACGTACATGCATATAGGAGGCACCAGTGGCGTGGATCCATCTGCTCATCGCATCCGTCTTCGAGGTCGTCTTCGCGCTGGCCACCAACGCCACCGAGGGCTTCACCCGGCTCTGGCCGTCCGTGCTCACGGCCCTCGCCGCGGCCGGCGGGATCTTCTTCCTGAGCCTGGCGCTGAAGACCCTTGACGTCGGCGTCGGCTACACCGTCTGGACCGGCATCGGCTCGGTCGGCACCGTCGTCCTCGGCACCCTGATCTTCGACGAGGAGATGAACGCCTGGAAGGCCCTCGCCTTCGTCCTGATCATCGGCGGCGTGCTCGGGCTCAAGATGGCCGACCGCCTGACCGGCGCCAAGCCGCGGCCCGCGGAGCCGACCGCCGCCTGACCCCCCTCGACAAGACAAGGAGCTCGATCATGGCCTGGATCTACCTGTCCATCGCGATCGTCTTCGAGATCGCCTTCGCCCTCGGCACCAACGCCACCAAGGGCTTCACCCGGCTCTGGCCGTCGGTCTTCACGCTGCTGGCCGCCGCAGGCGGCATTTTCACGCTCAGCCTCGCACTCAGGACGCTGGACGTCGGCGTCGGCTACACGGTCTGGACCGGCCTCGGCTCCATCGGCACGGTCGTGCTCGGCGCGCTCATCTACAAGGAGAAGATCACCCCGGCCAAGCTCGGTTCGTTCGCCGCCATCATCGGAGGCGTCGCCCTCCTCAAGATCACCTCTGGCATCTGAGCGTGACGGCCGGTGACCGGGCCGCTGATATCTTCTGCCGTAAGGAGTTGTCGGTCCCGGGGAGATCCGCTTGGTCGTCTACGCCGGTCAGGGTGACGCGCGACGGTCGATGGCGCTGCTGTGGCGCAGGGGCGAGCCGAATGGGGCGCGGCCCGGGCCCAAGCCGGGGCTGAGCGTCGACGCCATCGTGGACGCCGCGATCGAGCTGGCCGACTCCGAGGGCATGGCGGCCCTCTCCATGCGCAGGGTGGGCGAGCGGCTGGGCCGCACCGGCATGGCGCTCTACACGTACGTGCCGGGCAAGGGCGAGCTGATCGACCTCATGTACGACCGCGCCCTCGCCGAGCTGCCCGCCGAGTACGACCTGAGCGCCGGCTGGCGTCCGGCGCTGACGGCGTGGGCCGAGCAGACGCTCGCCTTCTACCTGCGGCACCCCTGGACGCTGCAGGTGTCGCAGGCGCGTCCCGTGCTCGGGCCCAACGAGTTCGCCATGCTGGAGAGCCTGGTCGCGATCCTGCGCGGCACCGGGCTAGGCCCGCGCCGGGTGCGCGGGATGGTGGCGCTGCTGTTCGACTTCGTCAGGGGCGCCGCCACGACGATCGCCGAGTCGCGCCAGGCCCCTTCGGCGACCGGGGTGTCCGACGAGGAGTGGTGGCAGGCGCGGGCGTCGCTGCTGGATGAGATCGCACCGGGGTTCGCCGACCGGTTCCCGCTCGTGCGGTGGGTGGAGTCGGACGACTCCGAGCCCGGCGGGGACGAGCCGTACCTGGAGCATCGGGTGAACGAGACGTTCTCGGTCGGGCTTGCGGTGCTGCTCGACGGCATCGAGGCGACGGCGGCCCGAGCCGCCCGGAACCACGACGTCCGGCACGGCGAGGCTCAGAAGGGTCGCGCCGACCGGCCACGGCACGGCGGCGGCCCGGAGGCGGCGCCCTCCAGGTGACGCCTCCGGAGGGTCAGGCGGGGGCGGTCGCCAGGCGGGCGGCCAGCTCGGCCGCGTCGCGGACGAACCAGATGTGGCGGCCCCTGTTGCACTCCAGCACCCAGGCGCGCAGCGCCGCGCTGCCCGCCGTGTGGCCGGAGACGTCGCCGACGATCGACAGCCCTACCCCGTAGGTGACGAACTTCTGCGCGATCTCGCCGGCCACGCCGGTGCCGAGCGTGAAGAAGCCCTCGGGCAGGCGGTCGGCGGGCACGGCCACCCACGTGGCGCCGCTCGACCACGCCTCGCCGATGAGGTCGATCACGTCGCGGGCCTCGTTCAGCGGCGCGGCGTGCGGGTCGTACCAGTGGACGGCGGGCATCGGGTTCCCTCCCGGGGTGTTCATGGCCGTACGAGAGCGTCGACGATCCGCAGCACCTCGGCGGTCTGCTCCAGCCCGCCGAGCACGATGACCTTGAGCCGGGCGCGCTCCTCGTCGTGGGCGAACTCGACGCGCAGCCCGCTCCGCTCGGCCGACAGCGCGCCGAGGACCATCGTGCTGATCCGGTCCATGCCGGCCCGATCGACGCCGTCCACCTGGACGACGCTGGTCACCTCGGCGCGGCGCGGGCCGAGCGGCCGTTCGGCGGGCAGCCCGGCGAAGGCGGCCAGGTCGTCCTTGGCGATGCGGTACTGCTTGCCGACCCGCACCGCGGGCAGGCGGCCGTCCCGGATGTACGCCCGGACGGTCTTGACGTGCAGGCCGAGGATGCTCGCCGCCTGGTCCACGGTGTATCGCTCCATATCACTCCCTATTATGCCCTTAATTGGGGAGCGATAGGGAAGATCAGGCCGGGACAGGCTCACCACCGGGCACGGCGACCGGGACGCGGGCGGCGCGGGCGGCCCAGCGGCCGTCGTCGCTGCGCTCGAGACGTACCGGATGGTCGAAACAGGCGCTCACCAGCTCGCTGGTGAGCACGTCGCCCACCGGGCCGCTCGCCAGGCAGCGGCCCTCACGCAGCAGCATGGCGTGCGTGGTGGTGGCGGGCAGCTCCTCCAGGTGGTGCGTCACGAGAACGGTGGCCAGCGCGGGATGCCGGGCGCGCAGGGCGTCGATGCCGGCCAGAAGCTGCTCGCGGGCGGCCAGGTCGAGGCCGGTGGCGGGCTCGTCGAGGAGCAGCAGGCGCGGCTGCGGCATGAGGGCGCGGGCGATCAGCGTACGGCCGCGCTCGCCCTGTGACAGGGTCGGCCACCTGTCGCCGGCCTTGGCGCTCATGCCGAGCATGGCGAGCAGCCGGTCGGCGCGTTCGGCCTCCTGCTCGGTGGGCTGCCAGCGGGGCACGAGCGCGGCGGTGTTCGTCAGCCCGGTCAGCACGACCTCGCGCACCCGCATCGGCCCGTCGGGGGTGTGGCGGGGGTTGACGTGGCCGAGGTAGGAGCGCAGCTCACGGACGTCCACGCGGCCCAGCCTGCGGCCGAGCACCTCGACCACGCCCCGGCTCGGATGGTTGACCGCGCCCAGCAGGGCGAGCAGCGTGCTCTTGCCCGCGCCGTTCGCGCCGAGGAGCGCCCAGTGCTCGCCGGGATGCACGGTGAGCGAGATGTCGCTCAGCAGGTGACGGCCGTCGCGGATGAACGAGACCTCTCCGGCCCGCAGGACGGGTCCGGCGTCGGCGGGGCGGGAGACGACGGTCATCGCGCCGCCACCTCACCGCCCGCGGCCGCCCACGCGGTCTCCGGCTCTGACGCTCGCGTCACCACAACTCTCCCTTCGTCGGATCATGTCCCGATCAAGTTAGCAGCATGTCAGACATCTGATGTCTCGCCTTTCAGCGGGCGCCGCTCCGCCGGCGGGCCAGGGGGTGACACCCGGGCTTGGGCGGGCGCCGTGCCGCAGGCGGTGCGGACGTCGGCGATGAGGGTGCGGGCGTCGTCGAGGGTGCGGGCGATCTCCTCCGGGGTACCGCCCACGTGGGCCAGCAGCGCCTGGGCGCGCTCGGCGAAGCGCGCGGGAGCCGACGGCAGCCGGTCGGCGGAGGCGATCATGCCCTTCTCGTTGATCAGCCAGGCACCCTCCGCCGCGTGCAGCGCCTGGCAGGCCACGCCGACGGCGCGGAACAGGGTGGCCGCCGCGTACGAGGGGTCGTCGCCCAGCACGCCGTACTTGGCGATGGTCAGGGCGAAGTCGCACTCCCACAGCCCCTGGATGAGCGCCTCGCGCAGGGCGGGCGGGTAGTGGGCGGCCTCGGCGCGCAGCGCGGTCAGCTCTCCCCCGGGATCGGCGAGCACCCGGCACAGGGCCACCTCTCCCGCGTACGCGTGCGAGTAGAAGCCGAGCGGATGCCCCACCTGGAAGCCGACCTCGTAGCGGCCGGCCCGGCAATCGCGCCAGACCCGCTGGACGCGGTCGAGGTCGCGGTAGATCCAGTCCACGTGCCATCCGTCCACGACGAGCCAGCCGCCGCCGTTCACCCACGGCCCCCAGCCGCCCGGCTCGGTCACGTCGGTGTCGCTGCCGGTGATCTCGCGCGCGAGTGCGCGCAGCCGGTCGACGGCGAGCCGGCCCCGGTAGTAGAGGCCGAGGTCGATGTCGGAGTCGGGACGGTGGGTGCCGCGGGCGCGGCTGCCGCCCAGCGCCACCGCCACCACCCCGGGCACCTCGAGCAGCCGCAGCGCGATCCCGTCCAGGTCAGGGCCGTCCAGGCCGGGCCTGTCATGGTCTGTGTGCCGCACTCCGCCGAGCATAGTGAGCAGGTCCCGGTGGTCATGCGCGCGCGGCGGGAAACCGGCTCCGGAGGCCGTACCGGCCCTAGGATGGCCGGGTGGACGGCGGGACGGGTGAGGGCGTGAGCGAGGTCGAGGCGCTGCTGCGCGAGCTGGCCCCGCAGGTCCTGGGCACGCTCGTGCGCCGCTACGAGCAGTTCGACACCTGCGAGGACGCCGTGCAGGAGGCGCTGCTCGACGCCTCGGAGCAGTGGCCGGAGCAGGGGGTGCCGGACAGTCCGCGGGCCTGGCTGACGACCGTGGCCGCGCGGCGGGTCATCGACCACATCCGCAGCGAGAACGCGCGCCGCCGCAGGGAGGAGAGCGTGGCGGTGAGCGTCCCGGCCGACGCGCACGTGGCCGCGCCACCGGGCGAGGAGCGGCCGGGCGACTCCGACGACACGCTGACCCTGCTGTTCCTGTGCTGCCATCCGTCGCTGTCGGCGCCGTCGCAGCTCGCGCTGACGCTGCGGGCGGTGGGCGGCCTGACGACGGCACAGATCGCGAGCGCGTTCCTGGTGCCCGAGCCGACGATGGCGCAGCGCATCAGCCGGGCCAAGCAGCGCATCAAGGCGAGCGGCCTGACGTTCACCATGCCGCCGGAGAGCGAGCGGGCCGAACGCCTGCGGGTCGTGCTGCACGTGCTCTACCTGATCTTCAACGAGGGCTACACCGCGACCTCGGGCCCCGACCTGCTCAGGACCGATCTGACGGCCGAGGCGATCCGGCTGGCCAGGGCGGTGCACCGGCTGCTGCCCGGCGACGGCGAGGTGGCCGGGCTGCTCGCGCTGATGCTGCTGACCGAGGCCCGCAGGCCGGCCCGCACCGACGCCGGCGGGCGGCTGATCCCGCTGGCCGAGCAGGACCGCGGCCTGTGGGACCGCGCACTCATCGAGGAGGGCGTGGAGCTGGTCAGCAAGGCGCTGGCGACGTCGCCGGTGGGGCCGTACCAGCTGCAGGCGGCCATCGCGGCGGTGCACGACGAGGCGGCGACGGCGGACGAGACCGACTGGCCGCAGATCCTGGCCCTGTACGAGATGCTGCTCGCCATCGAGGACAACCCGGTGGTCCGGCTCAACCACGCGGTGGCCGTGGCCGTGGTGCGCGGGCCGCGTGCCGGGCTCGCGCTGCTCGACGAGCTGGCCGCCGATGAGCGCATGGCGCGGCACCACCGGCGGGTGGCCGTCCGGGCGCACCTGCTGGAGCTCGCAGGCGAGACGGCGGAGGCGGTGGCGGCCTACCGCGAGGCGGCCCGGCTGACCACGAGCCTGCCCGAGCGGCGTTACCTGGAGGAACGGGCGGCGGCCCTGGAGTGATGCGACGGATGCGGCGGGCAGGGGTGACGGCGTGAAGGTGGTCGCGCTGTCCGACACGCACGCGCCCAGGCGCTGGCGCTCGTGCCCGCCGCGGGTGGCCGGGCATCTGCGCGGCGCGGACGTCATCCTGCACGCGGGCGACGTGTGCGTGCCGCCGGTGCTGGAGGAGCTGGCGGCGTACGCGCCGGTGCACGTCGTGAAGGGCAACAACGACGGCCCTGGCATCGACGCGCCCGAGACGCTGGAGCTGACCCTGGACGGGCTGCGGATCGGCATGATCCACGACAGCGGCCCGGCCAAGGGGCGCCTTGCCAGGATGCGGCGCCGCTTCCCCGAGGCCGGCCTGGTCGTCTTCGGTCACTCGCACATCCCGCTGGACGAGTCGGGCGACGGTCTGCGGATCTTCAACCCCGGCTCCCCCACCGACCGCCGCCGCCAGCCGCACGGTACGCTGGGGCTGCTCACGATCGAGGACGGCGCGCTGGTGCGCGCGGAGATCGTCCCCGTCACCTGAGATCGGTCATCTGAGAACATCCCGGTGGCCGGGAAGGACCTGGGTCAGGAGACGACGTCGTCGCGGGCCTTCTCCAGCTCGCTCACCAGCTCCTCCATGACCTTGGCGTAGCCGAGGTGGCTGTAGCGCTCGGCCGCGTGCCACGGGTAGACCTGGCCGGCCTTGACGGCGGGCAGCTCGGCCCAGGTCGGCTTCTCGGCCATCTCCTCGACCTTCATCGACTGGGCGCGGGCGTCGACGAGGATCACGTCCGCCTGGTACTTGTCGGCGTTCTCCCAGCTCAGCACCTCCCAGAAGCCGCCCTCGCTCTCGGTCGGCCGCTCGGGGGAGACGATGTCCAGGCCGAGCTCGCTCCAGTAGGCGACGTCGGGGTGGTCCGGCTTGTACGTGACGTACAACGCGTCGGGCGTGGCGGTGACCACCATGACCGTGAGGCCGGGCCGCTTGGCCGCGAGGTCCTTCAGCGCGGCGCTCGCCGCGTCGAACCGCTTCTTGGCCTCGGTCACGGCCGGAGCGCCGGGGTCCGCGCCGAGCGCGGCGGCGAGCTTGCCGTACTGCTCGATGATGCCGGGCAGCGGCTTGCCGCTGAGCTGCACGCCGACGGTGGGCGCGATCTGGTCGATGGCGTCGAGGGACTCGTCGGGCACGTACCAGAGCTTGTTCTTCTCGTACATCCCGGCCACCAGGAGGTCGGGCTGGAGCGAGGCGTACTTCTCGACGTTGAACTCGCCCCACACGTTGCCGATCGACTCGACGGTGTCGATGTCGACCTCGCCCACCTCGGGGTCGCGGCCGCCGTTCTTCAGCTTGTGCGGGCCGAAGACGCCGACCGGCCGTACGCCGAAGTCCCACAGCGCCGCCGCGGCGCCCGACTGGGCCACGATGCGCTCGGGCCGCTTGGGCAGCGTGATGGTCTTGCCGCGGTCGTCGGTCCAGGTCCATTCGCCCTGCGTCTGACCGCCGGACGCGGCGGGGGTGCTCGCGGAGCCGGTGGAGGTCCCTGTGGAGGTCCCTGTGGAGGTCCCCGTGGAGGTCCCCGTGGAGGTCCCTGCGCAGGCGCTGACGCCGAGGAGTGCGGCGATGCCGAGGGCGGCGAGGGTGCGTCGCGGGACAGCGGACATGGATGCTCCTCATTGCGCGGGCTTTGCCCGGAAGGTCACTTTGTTAGCTTAGCCTTACCTAATCACATGATCCGCATGACGTACGCCTCCACCCCGCGCCTACGCCCACCGGCGTAGCAACGGCGGCGACGGGCGACCGATTCGCAAGCGGCCGGAGCGGCGGATTCTGAAGCTCACCAGGGACCTCAAGGCGGCCGGTTAGCCTCCGCAGGCGGTCCCGAAGCGCGAGCCGAGAAGGGGCCGACGACATGAGCCAGCCGTACCGCGTCCACGACGTCCACGGCATCCCCGACATCCCTGATATCCGCGATATTCCGGATATCCCCGACATTCCGGGCTTCACCGGCCCCGTGCACCGGCCGGGCGAGCCGGGCTACGACGAGCAGCGCCGCGCGGTGAACCCGGCGCTCGACGCCCGCCCCGCCGTGGTGGCCGAGGCGTACGGGGTCGGCGACCTGCGCGCGGCGCTGCTGGCGGCGCGCTCCCACGATCTGCCGTTCGCGGTGCAGGCCACCGGCCACGGCACGCACGTCGCCTGCGACGGCGGCCTGCTGGTCAAGACCGCGGCCATGGCGTCGGTGCTGGTGGACCCGGTACGCGGGGTCGCGCGGGTGGGACCCGGGGCGCGGTGGGGTGCGGTGCTGGCGGCGGCCGCGCCGTCCGGGCTGGCGCCGCTGTCGGGCTCCGCGCCGTCGGTCGGGGTCACCGGTTACACGCTGGGCGGCGGGCTCGGCTGGCTGGGCCGCGCCTACGGGTTCGCCGCCGACAGCGTGCTGCGGGCCGAGGTGCTGCTGGCCGACGGGCGGCACGTGACGGCGAGCGCGGACAGCCACCCCGAGCTGTTCTGGGCGCTGCGGGGCGGCGGTGGCGGGTTCGGCGTGGTGACCGCGCTGGAGTTCCGGCTGTATCCGGTGGCGGAGGTGTGCTCGGGGTTCGCGTACTTCCCGATCGAGGCGGCGGCGGACACGCTGGCGGCCTACCGGCGCTGGATCGAGGACGTGCCCGACGAGATGAGCACGGCGGTGGTGCTGCGGCGCATGCCGGACGACGAAGGCACGCCCGCGCAGCTGCGCGGCCGGCGCGTCATGATGATCAAGGTCCTGTACGCGGGCGCGCCCGCCGAGGCCAGGCGGCTGCTCGCGCCGCTGTGGCGGACCGCGGGCGAGCCGCTGCTCGACGAGATCCGGCCGGCGACGTTCGCGCAGAGCGCGATGGGCGGCACGCCGGTGCGGTATCTCGACCTGTTCGACACCGCCGGCGACGAGGTGATCGGCGCGCTGCTGCGGGCGTCGGAGCGCGCGGGAACGGTGGAGGTGCGCCATTGGGGCGGCGCGCTGGGCAGGCCGGGCCCGGACGCCGGGCCGGTCGGGCGGCGCTCGACGCGGCTTTCGGTGATCGCCGACACGGTGGTGCCGGAGCTGGCCGATGAGCTGCGGCCGTACGCGAACGGCGGCGGGTTCCTGAACTTCATGGCCGACCCGTCGCGGACGGCGGCCGCGTACGAGAAGGATGACTACGCGCGGCTGCGCGAGATCAAGCGGGCCTATGACCCGGACGGCGTCTTCCGCGTCGGGCACGTGACCCTGTGATGAGCCGGTGTGACACGGCCGGCCGGCTACGGCAGCCGTGTCACGCCGGGACGTCACCCCGGCCGGGCGAGCCGGGGAGCGCCCTGGTCAGGGCCTGGGGCCGCGGTGCGTGACGTGCTCCGCGGAGCCGACGTGCTCGCGATGCTTGCGCATGCCGGCGAGGCCGATCAGACCCAGGAGGCCCAGCAGGCCCCACAGGCCGGCGTTGCCGCCTCCTTCGTCCCTGTTCTCCTGCGGTGCCGGTGTCACCTGGCTCTGTGCGACCGGCCCGGCCGGTGTCTCGGCCAGTGCTGCGGATGCCGGTGCCAGCGTGAGAAAGAACGCCAGGCCCAGCCCGGTGAGGGTCTTGCGCATTGGGTTCCCCCGATCCGGCGGTCTCGCGGACCGCGGAGACCGCCTATCACGCCTTCCTGATGAAGGCTTCCGATAGCGGGGCGATCTCCTCATCCCCTGCTACCTACGCCCCTACCATCGGGTCGGCGGCATCAAACGCCTTCTCATCGGGCCGGAGGGACGCCGACATGCGGAGATCCCCCGCCGTACACGGGTTTCCGCGTCCTCGGCACGCCGCCCAAATCAGCCGCACAAGCCCCGCATGCATCGACAGCAGCCGGAAAAATCGGTTGCCGGACGTTCGTAGATCATTACACTCTTCCACCGTCATCATCACGCGACGAGAGAAGGGAGACCGGCCGTGCGTCACAGCGTCGCCGTCGTCATCCCCTCGTCGCGTCATGAGGTGATCCAGGTGTCTTCGTCGCCCCGGCGCCCGCTGCGCGGCCGGCGCCGGTTGCTGCCCTGACGAAGACCCCCTTCGCGGGGCCCAATCGCGCAGTCCTGTTCGGAAACGTCACCGAAAGGCTGTGGGACCTTTGCGTGCTCACCTTTCCTCCGCCCTTGCCACCGTCCGCAACCTCGGCATCCTCGCGCACGTCGACGCCGGCAAGACCACCGTCACCGAGCGCATGCTCTACATCACCGGCGCCACGTACAAGCGCGGCGAGGTGCACGACGGCACCACCGTCACCGACTTCGACCCGCAGGAGCGCGACCGCGGCATCACGATCTTCGCGGCGGCGGTGAGCTGCACCTGGGACGGCCACCGCATCAACCTCATCGACACGCCCGGCCACGTCGACTTCTCCGACGAGGTGGAACGTTCCCTGCGGGTGCTCGACGGCGCGATCGCCGTGTTCGACGGCGTGGCCGGGGTCGAGCCGCAGAGCGAGTCGGTGTGGCGGCGGGCCGACCGGTACGGCGTGCCGCGCATCGCGTTCGTCAACAAGCTGGACAGGGCGGGCGCCGACCTGGACGCCGCCGTGGAGTCCATCCGCGCGCGGCTGCACCCGGCGCCGCTGGTCGTGCAGCTCCCGATCGGCCGCGAGGACGGCTTCACCGGCGTGGTGGACCTCATCGCCATGCGGGCGCTGGTGTGGTCGGGCGACGCCTGCCAGACGGGGCCGGTGCCCGAGGAGCTGGCGGAGGAGGCGGCGCAGCGGCGCAGGCTGCTGGAGGAGGCGGTGGCCGAGCTGCACGCGGGTGCGCTGGAGGAGTTCTGCACCCGGCCGTCGCTCTCCGAGGAGACGCTGACGGCGGCGCTGCGCGACCTGACCCGCACGGGCGCGGGCGTGGTGGTGCTGTGCGGCTCGGCGTACCGGAACCGGGGCATCGAGCCGCTGCTCGACGCGGTGGTCCGCTACCTGCCGTCGCCGCTGGACGTGCCCGCCGTGCGCGGTCAGGAGGGCGAGGAGCGGCCGGCCGATCCGGCGGCGCCGCTGGCGGCGCTGGTGTTCAAGGTGACCTCGGCGGCGTCGGGGCGGCTGACGTACCTGCGCGTCTACTCCGGCACGCTGCGCAAGGGCGACACGGTGCTGGACGCCGGGACCGGCAGGACGGAGCGCATCGGCCGGATCCTGCGTGTGCAGGCCGACCGGCACGCCGACACGGACGCGGCGGTGGCCGGTGACATCGTCGCGGTCGTCGGGCCGAAGGCGGCCCGCGCGGGCACGACGCTGTGCGCGCAGGACGCCCCGCTGCTGCTGGAGCCGCCGGTCGCGACCGAGCCGGTGGTGTCGGTGGCGGTCGAGCCGCGCAGGAGCGCCGACGCCGACCGCCTGGCGGCGGCCTTGGCCAGGCTGGCCGAGGAGGACCCGTCGCTGTCGGTGCGCACCGACCCCGAGACCGGCCAGACCGTGCTGTCCGGGATGGGCGAGCTGCACCTGGAGGTCGCGGCCGAGAAGCTGCGCCGCGACCACCGGCTGGAGCTCGCGGTCGGCCGGCCGAAGGTCTCCTACCGCGAGGCCGTCGTGCGCGGCGTGTCGGGGGTGCTCTACCGGCACGTCAAGCAGGACGGCGGCGCCGGTCAGTTCGCGCACGTCGTGCTGGACGTGGAGCCGCTGGACGAGGGCTTCGTGTTCGAGTCGACGGTGACCGGCGGACGGGTGCCGCGCGAGTACGTGCGGGCGGTCGAGCTCGGCTGCCGGGACGCGCTGGAGAGCGGCCCGCTCGGCGGGCACCCGGTGACCGGTCTGCGGGTGACGCTGACCGACGGCGCCACGCACGTGAAGGACTCGTCGGAGATGGCCTTCCGCGCGGCGGGCCGGCTCGGCCTGCGCGAGGCGCTGCGGGCCTGCGAGATGGTGCTGCTCGAACCGGTGGCAGAGGTGACCGTGACGGTGCCCGACGCGATGGCGGGCGCGGTGCTCGGCGATCTCGCCGCCCGGCGCGGGCGCGTGTCGGGCTCGCAGGCGCGGGCCGGCAGCGTGGTGATCACGGCGGTGGTGCCGCTGGCCGAGGTGTTCGGGTACGCCTCCCGGCTGCGCAGCCGTACGCAGGGGCGTGGCACGTTCACCACCCGGCCCGCCGGTTACGCCCCGGCCGGCTGACCGCTCCCCCGCCCCCGGAGCTCCGGGGGCGGGGACCCGCTCATACGGTCGTGAACGAGATCCACACGTCCGGCGGCACATCGGGCCTGCCCGGTACGGGGCGGTGCTCCTCGGTCCAGGCCTCGCCCGCCAGCTCGGTGGCGACGCGCCGCCAGAACGCGGCCGCGCCGGTGTTGGCGTCCTGGAACGCGATCTCCCACCGGCCCGGATGCCGGGCGAGGACCTCCTTGACGGCGCGCAGGCCGAGGCCGGAGCGGCGGGCGCCGCGCACCACGAAGAAGCTGTTGAGGATGCGGACGGGCCCGTCGAGCCCGCGGACGAACGCGAACCCGGCGGGCCGGTCGCCGCTGCTCAGCAGGTACGCCGCCCAGCCCGGGTCGGCGAAGGCGGATTCGAGCCGGTCGCTGCGGAAGGTGGCGTCGGGAAGGGGCAGCCCGCCCACGAACTCGGACATGTCATGGCGGAACATCAGCCACAGGCGCTCGATGACGGCCCGGTCGGAAGGAGTGACGGGGCGCAGGGTGAAAAGGGTCATGAACGCAATTTCCGGCCGGAATCAAATGGTGTTTTCCGGCCGGAAGGGATGGAGTACCGGAATCCTAGCAGATCATGAACTTGTGAGCGCTGCGGCGTGGACCCATGACGCCCCGTACACGGGCCCGCGCCGCCTGCGGGATTCCGGCCCGATGGTCCCGTCCTGAGTCGTCCGGACACGGCCGGGCGGCCGGGTGCGAGGTCCCGGCCGCCCGGTGGTCCCCTTCCGGTGTCAGGGTTCGCGGTAGTCGGCGGCGATGCCGATGAGCGAGATCAGGCCGGCGGCGAACTCCATCGCCTCGGCGTGGCCCTCCTCGAACGGCGGCTGGAAGCCCACGCCCTGCCAGCTGCGCGTCTCGGGGTTCCACAGGTCGGCGCCGACCTCGAAGTCCCAGCCGTAGATGCCGTGGTCGTACCAGAGCTCGTCGGCCGAGTTGCCGGCCGCCGAGTACAGCACGTCCGTCACCGGCCCGGTCTGCTGCGGCCAGATCACGGTGCCGCGCTCGGCGGCGATGGCCTTGAGGATCGTCTCCGACGAGCGCTCGAAGAACTTCTCCTCCTTCGGCGCCGGCCTGGGCAGGGTCACGCGGCCGTCCGCCTTGTACGCGCCGGGCGGCCACATGAAGTAGCCGCCGTAGCTGTGCACGTTCATGGCGAACTTGATGTTGCCGAACCGCTCGGCCAGCCAGATGACGTTGCGGCTCTCCGGCTCGGAGTGCTCGGCGGGGCCGGCGTACGTGCCGCTCTGGCAGTTGCCCGACCCGCCGACGTAGCCGTCGTGGTAGGAGCCGACGGCGTAGTTGCGGTTGACGTCCACGCCCCACTGGTTGCGCAGCGCCGGGTCGGACTGCTCGGGCGGGCAGTGGTTCGTCATGTTCTTCCGCTGGGAGTTGAAGTCGTAGAAGCTGTAGTTCGCGCCGTCGGGGTTGACGGTCGGCACGATGAAGATGTCCGTACGCTCGAGCAGCCGCCGGGTCGCCTTGTCCGTGGCGTAGTTGCGCAGCAGGCGCTCGGCCGCCTCGATCGTGACCAGCGGCGTCACCCACTCGCGCGCGTGCTCCTGCGCGTAGGCGAGCACGCCGGTGCGCGAGCCGTCGCGGCGGGTGCCGATGCGCAGCGCCAGCACCTCGGCGGGCTTCCTGGAGACGCCGGCGGGGGCGCTCAGGAAGTCGTCGAGCTGGACGGGCGGCGCGGGCGCCATGACGCCGGCCCCCGGGTCCGTGCGGTAGCGCGACGCCTTGAGCGGCAGGCCCGGCGTCGCGTTGATCGCGGCGACGACGTCGGCGGCGGTGCTGACGGGCTCGCCCGCGTCGTTCGTGGCCAGGCCGACCGTGACGAGCTTGCCGTCCAGCGACACCCGCAGCGGGCTGCCCGGCGTGCCCGGCGCGACCAGCTCGACGGACAGGTCGTTGCCGCCCTCGGAGCCGTAGGCGTTCGAGGTGATCACGACGGCCCTGTCCGGGACGGTGCCGATGAGGGCCTGGGCGTGCCGGCGGTAGCCGTTCGTCCGGTACGGCAGCGTGATGATGTCGGTGAGCTCGGGGAACCGCCGGTGCAGCTCCTTGATGCGCTCGTTGAGCTGGGCCGGCGGCATGTACTGGGTGATGAAGTCCGTCTGGTAGCCGCGGTCGTGCTTGTCGGGCCGCTCGCCGTCCGGCCACTCGCGTACGTGGGCGTCGGCCCTGCCGCCGCCGGTCGAGGTGACGGTGATCTTCTGCGGCTGCTGCTCGGCCGGGACCGGGGTGCTGAACTGGTGGCCCAGGTACGCGCCCGCGTCCACGTACGCGACCATCTCGGCCTTGCCCGTCGTGCCGCGCTTGCCCCGCCACTCGACGGTGAGCGTGGCGGCCTGGGCGGCGCTGCTCGAGGCCTCCACGGAGAGGAAGTAGCCGTCGCGCGACTTGTACCAGACCGCCCGCTCGATCACGACCTGGTCGCGGTCCGGCGCCGGCCGGGGGCCCTGGTGCGTTCCGGCCGGGCTCGCCTCGCCCGCGGGGGCCGCGCCGAGCGCGCGGATCTCGGCCAGCTGGGTCGGGGTGACGACGGCGTCCACCTGGACGCTGCCATCGGGTTGGGGACGTACGCGCTCGGTGAGGTCGGCGCCGGACGCCACCAGCCGCTCCATGACCGCCCGGTCCGGCACGGACAGCGTGACCAGCGAGACCGCTTCGGGATCGGCCGGTCCGGCGACCGCGGGAACGGACGGCGCCGCCCCGGATAACGCCGTGGCGGCGACCAACAGGGCGACTGCGGACGCCCGTAAACCACGCATTCTGGACCCTCCTGGATCTTGCCGTATGGGGCTCATTGAAAGCCGACAAATCACAACAAGCAAGACCTAGGAGGGCGTGGAGGCGATCATTTCCGCGGTGGTGCGCAGATGAGCGATGGGGTCGCTCACCTGCGCACCACCGCCCCGCAGACGACGGGTCAGGCGTCGGCGCGGGCGAGCTGGGCGACGCCGGAGCGCGGCGACGACAGCACCGGCACGCCGGCGTCGCCCGCCCGCTCCACGATGCGGGCCATCGACGCCTGCGCCAGCACCACCACGTCCACCTGCCCGGCGAGCCTCGCGAAGCCGTCGAGGACCAGCGCGTCGTGGCGGGCCGCGTCGCCGCCGCGCAGCGCCTCGAACGCGCCCTCGCACAGGTGCGGCACCACCGTGCGCGGCAGCTCCCGGCGGGCCGCCGCCCGCTCGACCGCCCGCGTGGTGGGGCCGAGCGTCGAGGCCAGCGTGGCCAGCACCCCGATCCTGGCGCCCGCCCGCACCGCCTCGTCCGCCATCGGCTCGTCGATGCGCAGCACGGGCAGCTCCGCGTACGGGCGGGCCCGCTCGGCCGCCTCCCCGATCGACGAGCACGTCACGAGCAGCACGCCCGCGCCCGACTCCTTGGCGTAGGTGGCGTAGGCGATGAGGCGGCGCAGCACGTGCGGCGGCGGATCACCGGCGGCGATGGTGTCCTGGAGCAGGCTCTCGTCCACGAAGTTCAGCACCCGCGCCCCGGGACGGACCTCCGCGGCCAGAGTGGTGAGCGAGGCGGCGAGCGCGGGCACGGTGTGCAGCATCGCGACCGTGTCCTGTGCGCCCTTGTCCTGCGTCCCGGCGTTCTGAGCGCCCTCCCGGCGCGGCGTGCCGGTCATCGGGCGGTCCAGGGGCGGGCGTGCTCGTCCACGATCGCGGCCAGCCGCTGCAGCCTCGGCACCGACGTCGCGCGCAGATCGGCGGCGAGGTCCGCCGAGCCCACCAGGTCACTCCAGACGGCCCGCCCGGCGAGCATGCCGGACGCGCCCGCGCGGCAGGCGGCGCGGACCGCCGCGGGGAAGTCGTCCCGCTCCACGCCCTGCGACAGCACCACCCAGGGCACGGGTATCACCGCGTCCAGCGCGGCGCACTCCTCGACCAGCCGCTCCTCGGGGGCGGCGCCGCCGAGCGGTACCTGCGCCTTGTACAGGTCGGGACGGAGCCCGGCCAGCTCCCGGGCCGCCTCCCTGATCGCGGCCGGCCCGTCGAACTCCGCCTCCTCGCCGCGGGCGGGCTTGGCCACGCCCTCCAGCACGGACAGCAGCCCGGCGGCGGCGCAGCGCCGCACGAACTCGGCCGCCGTCTCCAGCCGCCGCTCGCGCTCGTCGTCGTCCCGCCAGATGAGCAGCAGCTTGGCCGCCACCGCCCCCAGCTTGCGCGCCGCCTCCATGTCCACGCGGTCGTCGATGCCGGTGTCCTCGACCGGCCCGTCGGGGTCCTGCCGGAGGCTGTCCACGGCCACGATCAGCCCGCCGGACACCGTTCCCTCTCCGGCCACCTGCTCGAAGCCGTAGTCCTGGTCGATGAGGAAGCCCGAGGCGTACGGGCCGAGCTCGCGCGCCACCGTCAGCTTGAAGTCCCTCAGCGCGTCGTCCCCTGCGCGCCGCCCCGTCGCGGCGGTGAACATCTGCCTGAGGCTCTCGCGCTGGTCCATGGCGACCATGGCGAACCCGCCCGACGGGCGGGCGAGCAGGTCGAGGGTGGGATGGTCGGCGGTGGTCATGCGTGCTCCCGTTCGGGTGATGGGTGGGTTCTCCGGGCGGCACGGGCCCGGAGGCGGGAAGACCGGATCCTGGGTCACGGCGCGGCCCTGGCCAGGAAGGTCTCGTACTGCGGGTGGTAGGCGGCGCGCAGGGCGGGCTCGCCGGGATGGCGCTCGCGGGGCAGCACCGGTACGTCTTCGAGCGAGCCGCCCGCCCGGCCCGCGATGAGCGCGGCGCCCGCGCAGACCGCGTCCCGAGAGCGGACGATCTCGACCGGCACCGGCGAGAGCGCGGCCTTGACCCGCATCCACGCCGGGATCCTGACCTGCCCGCCGAACACCACCAGCCGTTCGGGGACGACGCCGGCCACGGCGGCCAGCTCGCCGAGCGTCCAGCGCGCGTGCAGGCAGGTGCCCTCGACGGCGGCGGCCAGCAGGTCACCCGGCCCGTGCGCGGTGTCGAGCCCGGCCAGCACCGCACGCCGTCCCCGGTCGGGCGCCGGCGCCGCCCGTCCCCTCAGGTACGGCTCCACGACGATGCCGGTCGGCAGCCGCACGCCGTCGAGCAGGGCGGGCAGGTCGTCGTACCCCTTGCCGAGCAGGCGCAGCGCCCAGTCGAGCATCGCGCCGCTGGTCGGCAGGCCGCCGACCAGTACCGTACGCGCGCCGTCCAGCGACGGGTCCGCCGTGACGCCCAGGGCGATCCCGGTGCGCGGGTCCGGTGCGCGTTCCGCCGGCACCATGAGGGCTTCGGCGGTGCCGAGGGAGTCGGCCACGTCGCCCGGCCGCCGCACCCCGGCGGCCCACGCCCCCACCGCGTGGTCGTGGCCGGCGATCACCACCGGCGTTCCGCGCCGGATACCCGGGACGTCCGCGGTCAGCCCGCCGACGGGCTCCGCCGCGCCGATCACCGGCGGCAGCCGGTCGCCGTCCAGCCCGGCCCCGGCGGTCGGCTCCGTGTCGTAGCGGCCGGTCCGCACGTCGTAGGCGAGGGTGCGCGCGGCCAGCGTCGCGTTCGTGCGCAGCACCCCGGTCAGCGCGTACGCCGCCGCCTCCGGCGCGCCCGCCCACCAGCGCATCGCCTTCAGCACCCCCGGCTCGTGGCGGCGCAGCCACAGCCATTTCGCCAGCGGGGCCTTGGCGTCGGCCCAGCGGCCGGTGGCGGCGTAGAGCGCGGCGTCGTCCAGGCCCAGCCCGGCGATCTCCGCCGCGCCGCGCGGGTCGTTCCACCAGAGCAGCGGGGTGAGCGGCCGCCCCTTCGCGTCGAGCGGCACGCCGGTCTCGGCCATGCCCGCGATCCCGATCGCCTCCGGCCCGCGTCCCGCCCGCTCCGCGCACTCGCCGAGCGCGTCCGTCACGGCCTTGACCAGGGCGGGGAGGTCGGACGGAGTCCTCCGCCTGACGCAGGCCACCTCGCCGCCCCGGCCGTCGAAGAAGCCCACCTTGACGTGGGTGGTGCCCACATCGATCCCGGCCAGCAGCCCGTTCGGCGTCATGTTGTCACTATAAATGCACAAGTTGGCGGAAAAGTGCCAACTTATGGTGCATCATGACCACATGCCCACCACCCCACCCGCCAACCCCGACCCCTCGGACACCCCTGGCTCCCGCACCGACCACCGCCCCTCGACCTCCACCCCACCCACCGACCGCGACGCTCCGGACGCCCCTCAACCGCGCAACCTCCGCACCGGCCGCCGGCCCTCAGCCACCACCCCCGGCGACCCGAACACCCCCGCGTCCGCCGATCGGGGTGTCTCTTACTCCACGCCCGCCCATCAGAAGTCCGCGGCCTCCACGCCCACCGACCAGGAGACCGCAACCTTCACGCCCACCGACCAGAGGGCCGCTACGTCCGCACCCGCCGATGAGGACGTTGCCGCCTCCGCCCCCGCCGCGCGCGCGGACCGGCAGGCCGACCCGGGACTGCGCTACGGATCCGCACCGGGGAGACGGGCCGCGATCCTGCGCCGGGTCTCGCGGGACGGCTACGTCTCGGCCGCCGACCTCGTGGACGAGCTGGGCGTCTCCCCCAACACCATCCGCCGCGACCTCCAGCGCCTTGCGAGCGACGGCCTGATCAGAGCCGTACGCGGTGGCGCCACCCCGGCGGACGCCACGGCCCTTCCGTTCTCCGACCGCTCGACGCAGGCCGCCGCCGCCAAGCGCGCCATCGCCGCCGCAGCCGTACGCCACATCGAGCCCGGCACCACGGTGGCGCTGGACTCCGGCACGACCACGCTGGAGATCGCCAAGCTGCTCCCCGCCGACGCCGGCCTCACCGTCGTCACGCACTCGCTGCCGGCCATCGCCGCCCTCGCACCCCGGCCGGACATCACGCTCATCGGCATCGGCGGCCAGTACAGCCGCGACACTCGCTCCTTCGGCGGCCCCGAGACCATCGCCGCCCTGGAGCACCTGGGCGTTCGCACCCTGTTCCTGGCCGCCACCGCCCTCGACGAGGCCGGCGTGTACGGCGCCACCCCCTACGAAGCCGAGACCAAACGCCGCCTGATCTCGATCGCCCGCGACACCATCGTGGTGAGCGACGCCCGCAAGTTCGAGCTGAGCGCCCCGATCAGGGTCTGCACGTGGTCCGCCGTCACCTGCCTCATCACCGACGCCCTCCCCGCGGACCTCACACTCCCCGTCCACACAACTCTCGCCCCCTGACCCACTCCCCACCCGCACGACACACTCACCGCCCGCACGACACTCACCTCGTGACCAGCTCCCCACACGGGGCAACGACCGCACGGGCGAGGCCCCCGCAGGACGAGAACCCCACAGACGACGGCCACCGGCCGAGGACCCCCACGCACGACGGCCACACCGGCCGAGAACCCCACAGGACGAGAACCCCACAGACGATGGCCGCCCGGGACCAGGTGGGCCGACCTCCCACTTCCTCCTGCAAGGGGCCGATGCCCCGTCACCCACCGGCGCCCCTCAGCGGCCGGAACTCCGCGTCTCCGTGACCAGGCGGCTCCTTAGCCGGAGAACTCCTCGCCCGCTCCCAGCCTTCCTGCCAGGCCGATCAACACCGCGCACGCATCCGCCACTCACCCCCGATACACCTCACGCCGACCGATCCACTGCACGCCGGCCGATCCGCCACTCACCGACCGGAGCGGCGCCATGCCCGAAGGGGCCGGGCAGCGGTCGGCCGGGCCGGGAGCACGGGCCCCCGGATCGCGTCCACGACGCGAACGGCGTACCGCGCGGAAACCTCCCACCTTCCACCCGATGAACGCTTTCAATACCCCAGCACCCTCACCACCCCGCTACCACGCCCGACATCACCTGGCGAAACACGCCCTTGACAAACCTCACAACCCCCAATAATCTCCAGCCCAAAATTTAATCGATTCAATGAGCGGAGCTCGTCACGATGAGACCCCCCAGCAGCATCCGCCGTGCCATGACCGTGGGCTTAGCCGCCCTCATGTGCCTGCCCATCGCCCCCTCCCCCGCCACCGCCGCCTCCGCACCCCACGGCGAGCATCGTCCGGGCCCGCGCCTCGAGCATCTCGATCGAGGCCTGGTGGCGGCCTCCACCAGCAAGGGCGTGTTCCTGAGCTGGCGGCTGCTCGGGGACGAGGTCACCGGGCACGGCCCGAACGGCATGACGGGCACCGACTTCCGCGTCTATCGCGACGGCCGTCCGATCGCCACGGTCACCGACAGCACCAATTACCGCGACCCGGCGGGCACGTCCCGCTCCGAGTACCGGGTGGCACCGATCACGAGGGGCCACGAGGGCCGGAAGAGCGCTGCTGTCAGGCCTTGGCTTAAAACGTTTTATGACCTCAAGCTGCGCAAGCCCGCCGACGGCGTGACCCCGGAGGGCGAGGCGTACACGTACGCGGCCAACGACCTGAGCGTGGGCGACGTGGACGGCGACGGCCAGTACGAGTACGTGGTCAAGTGGGAGCCGTCGAACTCCAAGGACGTCTCGCAGCGCGGCTACACCGGCAACACGTACCTCGACACCTACGAGCTGGACGGCACCCTGCGCTGGCGGCTCGACCTGGGCGTGAACATCCGCTCAGGCGCCCACTACACGCAGTTCCTGGTCTACGACTTCGACGGCGACGGCCGTTCGGAGATGATGCTGAAGACCGCACCGGGCACCAAGATCATCCGGTACGGCGCCAAGGGCCAGGTCGTCTCCGAGCGCTACATCACGATGCCGCGCGAGGACCGCAAGGCCGGCTACGCCCACACCGACGACTACCGGATGAGCCCCGACGACTACTTCGACCACCTGGCGGCGATGTTCACGAAGTGGCACGAGCATCCGGAGGTCGTCGCCGGGCACTGGCCGAAGACCATCGAAGAGGCGCTCGGCATCGAGCCGAAGTACCGGTACCCGCTCTCCAAGGCCGACGCCGAGGAACTGGCCACGTACTTCATCGACGTCTACGCCCCCTCGCGCAGCGGCAACAACCGGCTGCGGGAGTTCGCCGGCTTCGTCCTCACCGGCCCCGAGTACCTGTCGGTGTTCGACGGCGCGACCGGCCGCGAGCTGCAGACCGTCCACTACAAGCCGGGACGCGGCGACGACGGCCTGCTCTGGGGCGACTACGCGATGGCGAGGATCGAGCCGGGCAACCGCGTGGACCGCTTCCTGTCGTCGGTCGCCTACCTCGACGGCCGGCACCCGTCGGCGATCTTCGCGCGCGGCTACTACACCCGCACCACGCTGGTGGCCTACGACTGGGACGGCAAGCGGCTCAAGGAGCGCTGGTACGTCGACAGCGGCCACGCTCCGATGGCGAACCCGTTCGACTCCTCGCCGCACGGCGTCCCCGGCAGCAACCCCAAGTACGCCGACCTGACCACGCAGGGCTTCCACTCGATGGGCGTGGCCGACGTGGACGGCGACGGCCGGCAGGAGATCGTGTACGGCTCCGCCACCATCGACGACGACGGCGACCTGCTGTACTCCTCCTTCGGCGTCGCGCCGCCGCAGAGCAGCGTGCCGGGCCAGAACGTACGGCTCGGGCACGGCGACGCCATGCACGTGGGCGACTTCGACCCCGACCGCCCCGGCCTGGAGATCTGGACGGTGCACGAGGGCGGCCCGTGGGCCCCGTACGGCTGGGCGCTGCGCGACGCCGCCACCGGCGAGGTGATCCACGGCGGCTACAGCGGCGTGGACACCGGTCGCGGCATGGTCGGCGATATCGACCCCGATATCCGCGGCCTAGAGATGTGGTCCTCGATGCCGCCGGACCAGGCGGTCCAGGCCGGCCTGTGGTCGGCGCGCGGCGAGTACCTCGGCAGGGACACCCCCGGCACCAACATGAGCATCCGCTGGGCCGCCGACATGACCACGCAGCTCATCAACGGCACCGCCACCGACGTCCTGCAGACGCCCACCATCGACGATCACCGCAGGGGCACCCTGCTGACCGCCGAGGGCACGCTGACGAACAACTGGACGAAGGGCAACCCCGGCCTGGTGGCCGACGTCTTCGGCGACTGGCGCGAGGAGCTGCTGGTCCGTACGACCGACAGCAGCGCCATCCGCATCTACCTCAGCACCGAGGTGACCGACAGGAAACTGTACACGCTCATGCACGACCCGCAGTACCGGGTCGACGTGGCCAGGCAGCAGACGGGCTACAACCAGCCGGCGTACCCGAGTTTCTACTTCGGCTCGGACATCGACTGGTCGAAGGTGCCCATCCCGAACCTGCGCTGAAGCCCGCATGAGACGACGGCACCGATACGGTGACATACCAGCACGGGCGCCGGCACGGCACGGCGACGCCGACTCTCGTGACGTGCCGGCACCCGCGCAAGATGCCGACACCCGCGAGAGATACCGGCACCCGCGCAAGATGCCCACACCCGCGCGAGATACCGACGCCCGCATGAGATGCCGGCACCCGTCGCAAGATACCGACGCCCGAATGAGATGCCCACACCCGCGAGAGATACCAATACCCGCGCGAGGTGCCGACACCTGCCATGCGGTGCCGGCGCCGACGTCTCGTACTCGAAAGGCCCGGCGTCGACGCCCGCACGGAACTCCGGCGCCGACGCCGACATCCGCATAAGACGCCGACGCCCAGGAGGACGATAAGGCCCCCGTAGGCAGCGAAGCCCGCGTAGGCGGTCAGGGCCGCGTAGACGACCATGCCCGCGTGGGCAGCGAGGCCGACGAGGGCGTGAAACGCCGAAGAGGGCGCTCCGCACGATGGGAGCGCCCTCTTTCGACTACGTCTGATGACCGGCTTCACCCGGTGACCGTCACCGTCATCGACGGTCGGCTTACCTGTTGGCCGGAAGCTTGATGGACACCTGCTGGATGACCGGGTTGTCGTCCTTCTTGGCCCACGCGCCGGTGGAGAAGGCCACGGGGTAGCTCTTCTTGCCGACCCCGTCACCCCACTTGGTGATGATGTAGTCGACCTTGATGTGGCCCTCGCCGTTGACGCCGTCGACGCCCAGCGTGCGCGGGTTGAACGTACCGCCGGTCAGCTCGGCGAAGGTCTTGGCGTCGAGGTCGAGCATGACGCCGCGGTTGGACGGGGTGCCGGGGCCGCGGTCACCCACGAAGAAGGGCAGCTTCTTGCCCTTGTAGATGACGTATCCCTCGGTCATGAGGGGCCAGCTCGGGCTGGCGGCCAGGCCCTTCTGCATGGGCTTGCCCGCCGCGGGCAGCCCGGTGTCGCCGGCTCGACCGGAGGCGTCGTCCCAGAAGTAGGACGCAGTCGTCGAGCCCTTCAGCACTCCGCGCTGCTCGACGCCGGCCTCGGCGTGAGCGGTGGACGCGCCGACGGTCAGGGCCGTGGCGGCGGAGGCGGCGAGCAGGGCGACAGAACGCAGGCGAGCAGACATAGAAAATTCGGGTCCTTTGTTAGGGGACGGGAACTTTGCGCTCGTCAGGACGTACGTAGCCGGGCAGCACGCCGTACAGAAGCTACGTGGAGCGCAGCGGAGAACCGCGTGGATCGGAGGATCCGGGGAACCGAGCCAGGCCCCGCCTCTCTTGGTCAGGCGCGGGTCACTGCTCGGTGACGTCTACGACGCTACCCCTAAACCCGGACATTGGCAAACATATCACCACGAAACCGGCATAGATCTACCTTGTGGGTAAAGCGTCAGGTCACATCGCTGCGGAGCACCCGCAGCATCCCCACCGCGGCGGGGACGACGATCCAGGCCGTCACAGACACCGCCAGGCGCGCCAATCCGCCGCCCGTCACGTCGCCGCTCGTCAGAACGCCGCTGGTGGAGTTGAGGTCCAGCCACTGTGCCATGGCTTTACCTCCTTCGCCAAGTTGACCGACGAAGCTCCACACCATGGGGTTGACCAGGTAGATCACGATCGCGGCCGGGGCGTTCAGCATCATCAGCCCCAACGCCAGGCCCTGGGCGGTCACCAGCACCATCGTCGCCATCCAGCCCAGCAGCTCGTACGGCTCAAGCCGCCACGCCGCCTCCACGCCCGCCAGGGACGCCGCCACCGCCGTCGTCGGCAGCGCCACCAGCACCGCGAGCACGCACGCCAGCGCGGCCGCCACCAGCACCGGCACGCACTTCGCCACCAGCACCCGCGCCCGCCGCGGCTCCAGCGTGAACGTGGTCAGCGCCGTCCGGTGATGCCACTCGCCGGTGATCGACAGAATGCCGAGCACCGGCAGCAGGATCGCGAACGCCGTCCCAGCCGTCCCGGCCAGCGTGAACAGGTCTGCCGCCTGCGTCACGACACCCCGTCCGACGACGAGCGCGAGCGCGACGACGACCAGGACGGCGGTCATGATCCGGCTGGTCCGGGTATCGACCAGCTTCCGCGTCTCAACTCTCAGCAAGGTGCCGAACGGGCTGCGCTGCGCGGTTCGTGGGACGGTACGGGTGGTCATGGGAAACTCCAATCGCTAGCGGTACGGGGGTGGGTGGGTGTGTCGGTGGCAGATCCCGCAGGCGGCGACACCGGGAGCGTGTTACGGCAGCGGGCGAGGTCATCGAGGCTGAGCAAGAGGACATCGAGTTCCAAGGCGGGTCATCGGGCTGGGAGACCGGGCCGAAGCCGGCGTCGGAGCGGGAGACCAGGCGAAAGCCCGCTTCGGACCAAGACACCGAGCGAAAACCCGCATCGGACCAAGACACCGAGCGAAAACCCACATCGGACCAAGACACCGAGCGAAAACCCACATCGGACCAAGACACCGAGCGAAAACCCACATCGGACCAAGACACCGAGCGGAAGTCGGCGTCAGGCGGGGGCTCGGGAGGCGCGAGAGGTGAGGTCGAGGAAGGTCTGTTCCAGGCTGCGGCCGTGGCTGAGCTCGGCGAGGGTGCCCTGGGCCAGGACGCGGCCGGCGCCGATCATCACGATGCGGTCGGCGACCTGCTCCACCTCGTGCAGCAGGTGAGAGCTGAGCAGAACGGCGCAGCCGGAGGCGGCTAAGTCCCGCAAAAGCGCACGCATCCATTGGATGCCCTGGGGGTCGAGGCCGTTCGCGGGCTCGTCGAGGATGAGCGCCTTGGGACGGCCGAGGAGCGCGTGGCCGATGCCGAGCCGCTGTCGCATGCCGAGTGAGTAGCCGCGCACCGGCCGCCGGGCCTCCTTGGCGGTCAGGCCCACCAGGTCGAGCACCTCGTCGACGCGCGATGGCGGCAGGCCGAGCATGAGCGCGCCCAGGGTGAGCACCTCGCGCCCGGTGCGGCCCGGGTGCTGCGCGCCGGCGTCGAGCAGGGTGCCCACGTCGTAGCCGGGACGCGCCAGTTCGGCGTACGGCTTGCCCAGCACGGTCGCGCGGCCCGAGGTGGGCTTGGCCAGGCCGGTCAGGATGCGCATGGCCGTCGACTTGCCCGCGCCGTTGGGGCCGAGGAAGCCTGTGACGGAGCCGGGGTGGACAGTGAAGGACACGTCGTCTAGCGCCTTCACTCCCTTGTACGTCTTGGTGACGCGGTGGAGTTCGATCACGTTCAAAAGTTCATCGGAAACGCCGCCGGATCACATCGGACCAGGGTCGAGAGTCGCGGTCGCCAGGGCTACACCTGCAGGGCGGGCTATAGCCCAGGGTCTATAGCGGAGTCGACCCAGGGTTCTAATGCGCAGGCCAGGCGATGTTTAGGCTGATGGCCGTGCACGACCACCGCTTCGTCCCCCCGCGCCGGATGGCAGGTGACGGCCTCGTCCGGCCGCACCCGGCACCAGGCCACGGCCTCTCCTCGCCAGGCCGGACGTCAGGTCACGCCTTCGGCCTGAGGCAGCTGATGTCAGGCGGTGCCCGGAGCTCTCCGCACCGGACCCCAGGCGGTGCCCACAGCTCGCCACACCAGAGGCCAGGCAGTGATCCCCGCTTGCCACCCCAGGCCCCAGGCGGTGACCTGGACTCGCCATCCCAGGCATCAGGCGGTGCCCAAGACTCTGCGCACCAGACGCCAAGCGGTGCGCAAAACTCGCCGCACCAGACCCCGGGCGGTGCCCAGAGCCCGCCGCACCAGACCCCGGGCGGTGCCCAGAGCCCGCCGCACCAGACCCCGGGCGGTGCCCAGAGCCCGCCGCACCAGACCCCGGGCGGTGCCCAGAGCCCGCCGCACCGGAGCCCAGGCAGTGCCCACAACTCGCCACACCAGACCCCAGGCAGTCCCCAGGGCTCGCCGTACCCGAGCCTCGTCGTCGAGCGCTCGGGTACGGGCGAACACCCGGGCGCCGGACGGGTGGCTCGGCATGGCTGAGGCCGCCACCGCCGGGCGGCCCGCCGACAGGCTGGGGGCCGTGCTGCTCTACCTGTTCGCCGGGCTGCCCCTGCTGCTCTCCGCCGCGGTGCTGGTCAGCAGCGGCACCGCCTACGGCCCGCAGGTGAACGTGGGCCTGCTGCTCGCCGACATGGCCGCCGGCGCGGCCGGGATGGCGCTGCTGCCGCTGCGGCGCAGGTGGCCGTGGCAGATCGCGACGGTGCTCGCGGTGCCGACGGCGTTCTCGATGGCGGCGGGCGGGCCGGCGATCGTCGCGTTCGCCTCGCTGGCCACGCGTCGCCGGTGGCGGCAGGTGGTGCCGGTCGCGGTGCTGTTCTGGGCGTGCGAGCTGGTCTACAGCCGGTGGAAGGACGACTTCCGGCTGACGGCGTTCTACGCGATCTCCTCGGCCGCCGTCCTGGCCGCGGTGACCGCGTTCGGGCTCTATCTCAGAGGACGGCGCGAGCTCGAGTCGGAACGGCTGGAGGCGGAGCGGCGCGGACAGGCGCAGCGGGTGGAGCAGGCCAAGCTGGCCGAACGCCTGAAGATCGCGCAGGAGATGCACGACGTCCTGGCGCACCGCCTCTCCCTGCTGGCGATGCTGGCGGGCGGGCTGGCGTACCGGAAGGATCTGACGCCCGAGCAGATGCGGGAGACGGCGCTGGCGATCCAGGAGAACGCGCACCAGTCGCTGAACGAGCTGCGCGCCGTGCTGGGCACCCTGCGGCGGGGCGGGCACGACGGCCAGGCAGGCCAAGGCGACGCGGCCGAAACGGGGCCCGCCGCGCCGCAGCCGACGCTGGCCCACCTCGACGCTCTCTTCGCCGAGGTGCGCGCCGCGGGGCAGCAGGTCGAGGTGCACGACACCGTCACCGACAGGGAGCGGCTGCCGGCGCAGACGGGGCGGCACGCGTACCGGATCGTGCAGGAGGCGCTGACGAACGCGCGCAAGCACGCGCCGGGGAGCGTGGTACGGGCCGAGATCGGCGGGCGGCCGGGCGACGGGCTGCGGATCCGGGTGAGCAACCCGGCCGCGCCGGGCAGGTCGGGGCCGGGCGGGCGGCTGGGCCTGGTCGGGCTGGCCGAGCGGACGCGGATGGCCGGAGGGACGATCACTCACGACGTACGCGACGGGCGTTTCGTCCTCGACGCGCTGCTGCCGTGGGAGGCTTGAGGCGTGGTGAGAGTCGTGATCGTGGATGACGATCCCATGGTGCGCACGGGCCTGCGGCTCATCCTGGGCGGCGAGCCCGACATCGACCTCGTGGGCGAGGCGGGCGATGGCAAGCAGGCGATGGCGGTGATCCGCGACCTGCGGCCCGACGTCGTGCTCATGGACATCCGCATGCCCGAGCAGGACGGCCTGACCACCACCGAGCTGCTGCTGCGGCAGGCGTCGCCGCCCCGGATCCTGGTGCTGACGACGTTCGACGCCGACGACATGGTGCTGCGGGCGCTGCAGATCGGCGCGAACGGGTTCCTGCTGAAGGACACGCCGCCGCCGAAGATGATCGAGGCGGTGCGGGCGGTGGCCAAGGGCGAGCCGGTGCTGTCGCCGAGCGTCACCCGTCAGGTGATCGCCGCCGCCACCGGACGCTACGAGCCGCGCCGGTCCGACGCCGCGCGCGAGCTGGCCGAGCTGACCGAACGCGAGCGGGAGGTGGCCATCGAGGTCGCCAAGGGCAGCTCCAACGCGGAGATCGCCAGGGATCTGTCGGTGAGCGTGGCCACCGTAAAGGCCAACATCACCCGCATCTTCGCCAAGCTCGGCACGGACAATCGCGTGCACGTCGCGATGAAGGTCCGCGATGCCGGTCTCCTCTGACCGTCCCCTCGGTCGGCGGGCTGGGCGGTTCCGCCCCTCGTGGGTGCGGGCGAAGGCCCGCTCCGACTTGGTCTCCGCGCGCCGCCTTGCCTGGGCGCGACGTCCGGACGCGGCGAGGCGTCGGCCGGGGCGCTCGCGGGCCGGACCCGGGCGGACACGCTCACAGGCAGGACCCGAGAAGAGGCGCTCGCAGACCGGACTCGGGCAGAGACACTCATAGGCCGAACTCGGGCAGAGACACTCACAGACCAAACCCGGACGGAGACACTCACAGACCGGACCCGGGTCAGGGGCTCGCCAGCCGGACTCGGGTCGAGGTGCCGGCTGCCTGCTCCGGTCGGGCGGACGGGCTCCGGTCAGGCGCTCGCGGGCTTTCGCGCGAGCCGCCGCCTGCGCGTCCGAGCCCGCGTCCCGCCTCCGACGGTGCGGTGCTGCGGCGGACGCGCCGGAACCCACGGCTCCGGCCGGCCGGGGCTGAACCTGGCCGGGAGCGCGAGGGGCCGGTCGCGGGAGGCGGTGGGGCGGGCAGACGCGTGCCGAGGTCTCGCCTCACCGCAGATCGCAACCTCGCCGCGCAGCAGAGCAACCTCGCCTCACCGCAGACCGCAACCGTGAGCGCCGTAGACCACAAGCCGCAAACCGCAGGCCGCAACCTTGCAGCGCCGCAAACCGCAGGCCGCAACCTTGCAGCGCCGTAGACCAGAAGCCGCAGGCCGCAACCTCCGCCGCGCCGCAGACCGAAAGCCGCAGGCTGGAGGCCGCAGGCTCAGGAGCGGGCGTTCAGGGGGGCGGTGCTGCGGCGGACGATCAGGTTCGTGGCCAGCTCGATGCGGGTGCCGGACGGCCCGCGCGGGTGGGTGAGCTCTTCGTGCACGAGGCGGACGGCTTCGTTGGCCATGTCGTCGAGCGGCTGGCGCACGGTCGTGAGCGGCGGTGACAGCATCTCGCACAAGGTCGAGTCGTCGAACCCCACGACGGACAGGTCGTCGGGGACGCGCAGGCCGCGTTCGGTGGCGGCCTGGTAGACGCCGGCGGCCTGGAGGTCGTTGCCGGCGAAGACGGCGGTGGGCGGGTCGTCGCGGTCGAGGAGTTCGCCGCCGAGCGACTTGCCGCCGCCGACCATGAAGTTGCCGTAGCGGGTGAGCGCGGGGTCGGGCTCGATGCCGAACGTGCGGTGAGCCGCCAGGTAGCCCTCGTAGCGGTCGAGGGTGCACTGGGTGTCGAGCGGCCCGCCGATGAAGCCGATCCTGGTGTGGCCGAGCTCCAGCAGGTGGGTGGTGGCCATGACGCCGCCGAGCCAGTTGGTGGCGCCGACGGTGGACAGCCGGGGGTCGCGCTGGCCGACGGGGTCGAGCAGCACGAGCGGCACGTGCAGCAGTTCCTCGATGGCCTCGATCTCGCGCTGGTCGGCTCTGGACAGCACGAGCACGATGCCGTCGGTGTTGCGCTTGCGGACCATGCCGATCCAGCGGCGCAGGTCGAAGTCGGGCCGGTAGGAGGAGGTGACGACGAGGGAGAAGCCCCAGCGGGCGGCGGCCTTCTCGGCACCGCTGATCAGCACTTGCGCCCACGGCGAGCCGAGGCCGTCGATGAGCAGGTCGATGATGCCGGCGCGGGGCTTGCTGGGCGGGCGCGGAGCCTCGTAGCCGGAGGCTCGTACGGCTTCGAGCACCTTGTCGCGAGTGGCGGCCGAGACGTGTTTCTTGCCGCTGAGCACCTTGGAGACCGTCGGCACGGACACTCCGGCGGCCGCGGCGACGTCGGCCAGCGTGGCTCGACGCACAGGACCTCCCGTTGGCCGTGGCACCGCCTTCCGGCGGAGCCGGTGATGTTGCGACTTTCGGAAAACCGCCCGGACGTTGGCGGGCCGCTGAGCAGGCGGTATTCCGCCATGCGAGCGGGTTATTGACAGGGATACGAGGCGGACCTTAGCGTAACAGCCCGGCAAAGTCACGATGATTTATCGGAAAGTTAATCGGAAACTTTCCGATCTCAGGAAAGTCGCGAGGGGTCATGCCTGCACTTGAAGATCCGCCGGAGCCGGAGATCGCGCAGAAGCGGGCGCGGCGGGTCGAGGAACTACTCGCCGGCATGTCGCTGCAGGAGAAGCTCGCCCAGCTCGTCGGCGTGTGGCTGAACGTCAACAGGAAGAAGGGCGTGGTCGCTCCGCTGCAGGACTCGATGCAGGGCGAGGATCTCGGGTTCGAGGATTTCGCCCGCAACGGCGTCGGCCACATCACCCGTCACTTCGGCACGACCCCGGTCGAGCCGGAGGCCGCGCGCAAGACGCTGGCCGAGCGGCAGCGGTGGCTGCGTGAGAACACCAGGCTCGGCATTCCGGCCATAGCGCACGAGGAGTGCCTGACGGGATTGGCGGCCTGGCGGGCCACGACGTACCCGGCGCCGCCCGCGTGGGGCGCCACCTTCCACCCGGAGCTGGTGGAGGAGATGGGCCGGGCGATCGGCGCGAGCATGCGGGCGCTCGGCGTGCACCAGGGGCTGGCCCCGGTCCTGGACGTGATCCGCGACCAGCGCTGGGGGCGGGTCGAGGAGTGCATCTCGGAGGACCCGTACGAGGTGGCGACCGTGGGCTCGGCCTACGTGCGCGGCCTGCAGAACGCCGGCGTGATCGCCACGCTCAAGCACTTCGTCGGCTACTCCAACTCCCGCGCGGGCCGCAACCTCGCCCCCGTGCACGCGGGCGCCCGCGAGGTGGCCGACACGCTGCTGTTCCCGTTCGAGGTGGCGGTGCGCGACGCGGGCGCCGGCTCGGTGATGAACTCCTACGCCGAGATCGACGGCATCCCGATCGCCGCCGACCCCCACTACCTGACCGGCGTGCTGCGCGACACGTGGGGCTTCGACGGCACGGTGGTGGCCGACTACTTCGCGGTGGCGTTCCTGCACACCCTGCACGCCGTGGCGGCCGACGCCGGTGACGCGGCCGTGCAGGCGCTCAGCGCGGGCATCGACATCGAGCTGCCGACCGGCGTCACCTACCTGGAGCCGCTGGCCGAGGCGGTGGAGTCGGGCCGGATCGACGAGGCGCTGGTCGACCGGGCGCTGCTGCGGGTGCTGCGGCAGAAGGCCGAGCTGGGCCTGCTGGACGACGACTACGACCCCGAGCCGCAGGGCGAGGTGGACCTCGACGACCCCGCCTCCCGCGACATCGCCCGCCGCCTGGCCGAGGAGTCGGTGGTGCTGCTGACCAACGACGGCGTGCTGCCGCTCGGCGACGCCGCGGGCCGCAGGATCGCCGTCGTCGGACCGAACGCCGATCAGGTGGCGGCGCTGTTCGGCTGCTACTCGTTCGTCAACCACGTGCTGCCGCACTTCCCCGACGTGGAGACCGGCATCGCCGCGCCGACCCTGCTGGAGGCGCTGCGCGAGGAGCTGCCGCAGGCGCGCATCGAGACCGCGCGCGGCACGGGGGTGGACGACGGCGATCGCTCGGGGATCGCCGACGCCGCCCGCCTGGCCGCCGAGTCGGACGTCGCGATCGTCGTGCTGGGCGACCGTTCCGGGCTGTTCGGGCGGGGCACCTCGGGCGAGGGCTGCGACGTGGAGTCGCTCGCCCTGCCGGGCGCGCAGCAGGAGCTGGCCGACGCGGTGCTCGCCACCGGCACGCCGACCGTGGTGGTGCTGATGACCGGCCGCTCGTACGCGGTGCCGGGCATCATCGAGCGGGCCGCCGCCGTCGTGCAGGCGTACTTCCCGGGCCAGGAGGGCGCGGGCGCGATCGCGCGGGTGCTGAGCGGCGCGGTCAACCCGTCGGGGCGGCTGCCGATGAGCATGCCGCGCGGCATCGCCGGCCAGCCGTACAGCTACCTCCACCCCAAGCTGGGCGGCGCGGGTTCGGTCACCAACCTCGACCCGGCGCCGGTGCTGTCCTTCGGCCACGGGCTGAGCTACACGAGCTTCGAGTACGCGGGCTTCACCGCCGACGAGGAGGTCGCGGCGGGCGAGCCGATCCGCTGCGCGGTCACGGTGCGCAACACCGGCGACCGGGCCGGCGCCGAGGTGGTGCAGGTGTACGCCTCCGACCGGATCGCCTCGGTCACCCGGCCGCTCGCCCAGCTCGTCGGGTACGCCAGGGTCGAGCTGGAGCCCGGGCGGTCGGCGCGGGTCGAGTTCGAGGTGCCGGCCAGGCTGCTGTCGTTCACCGGCCGCGACGGGCGGCGCGTGGTCGAGCCGGGCGAGGTCGGGCTGTCGATCCGCCGCTCCGTCGCCGACGTGGTCGAGGAGCGCACGGTGCGGCTGACCGGTTCGGTGTACGCGTTCGGCGGCGACGAGCCACGGCTCACCACCGTCACGGTGACGGCCGAAGACGCCCAGGGCCGATGAGCATGGACCGTATGGAGGCCTTCAGGCGGCGCGTCGGAGGCTTCGCCTACGGCGGCGACTACAACCCCGAGCAGTGGGACCGGGAGGTGTGGGAAGAGGACGTCCGGCTCATGCGGCAGGCGGGCGTCAACACCGTCAGCCTGGGCGTCTTCGCGTGGGCGTCGCTGGAGCCGGAGCCGGGCAGGTACGAGTTCGGCTGGCTCGACGAGGTCATGGACCTGCTGCACGAGAACGGCATCAGCGTCAACCTGGCCACGCCCACGGCCGCGCCGCCCGTCTGGCTGTCCCACCTGCACCCCGAGGTGTTCCCGATCCGGGAGGACGGCCAGCCGTTCGGCTTCGGCAACCGGCTGCACTACGATCCGTCGTCGCCGATCTACCGTGAGTACGCCGCGCGCATCACGACGAAGCTGGCCGAGCGCTACTCGTTCCACCCGGCGCTGGCGATGTGGCACATCAGCAACGAGTACGGGCCCACGTCGTACGGCCCGGCCGCCTCGGTGGCCTTCCGCGAGTGGCTGAAGCGCAAGTACGGCACGCTCGACGCGCTCAACGAGGCGTGGACCACCCGCTTCTGGGGCCAGGTCTACACCGACTGGGAGCAGGTCGACGTCCCGCACATCCCACGTACGTGGATGAACCCCACCCGCCGCCTCGACTTCAAGCGCTTCACCTCCGACGCGCTGCTGGAGTGCTTCAAGGCCGAGCGGGACATCGTGCGCTCCTTCCGCGACGACATCCCGGTCATGACCAACTTCATGCGCTTCTACCGGCACGCCGACTACTGGAAGTGGGCGCAGGAGGAGGACGCGGCCGCGCTCGACATCTACCCGGACCCGGCCGACGCCGACGCGCACGTGTCGGCGGCCTTCACCTACGACCTGTTCCGCTCGCTCAAGGGCGGTCAGCCGTGGATGCTGATGGAGCAGGCGGCCAGCGCGGTCAGCCAGTGGAAGCTCAACGTCGTCAAGGAGCCGGGGCGGATGCGGCTCGGCTCGCTGCAGGCGGTCTCGCGGGCCGCCGACTCGGTGATGTTCTTCCAGTGGCGGGCCAGCAGGGGCGGGCAGGAGCGCTTCCACTCGGCGATGCTGCCCCATTCGGGGCCGGAGTCGCGGACGTTCAGGGAGGTCACCGACCTCGGGCGGGAGATGAAGCTGCTCGCGCCGGTGGCCGGGACCCGCTCGTCGGCCGACATCGCGATCCTGTTCGACTGGGACGGCTGGTGGGGCCTTGAGGAGGTCTTCGGCCTGCCGCGCAACGACTGGAGCTACACCGACACGGTGATGCGGCACTACACGCCGCTGTGGGAGCGGCACCACGCCGTGGACGTGGTGCCGGCCGGCTCCTCGCTGGACGGGTACAAGGTGCTGGTGGTGCCGAACGCGTACCTGATCGGCGATGCGGGCGCGGCGCGGATCGAGAAGTTCGCGCAGGACGGCGGCACCGTCATCATGTCGTTCTTCTCCGGCGTCGTGGACGCGAACAACCGGGTCAGGCCGGACGGATACCCCGGGGCGTTCCGGCGGCTCATCGGCGCGAAGATCGACGAGTACTGGCCGGCGCGGCCGCACGAGTCGTTCACCGTGGAGTTCGCCGACGGGCGGCGCACCACCTCCACCTGGTGGCGCGAGGACCTGCACCTGGAGACCGGCACCGCGCTGGCCACGTACGCCGACGGGCTGCTGGCCGGGCGGGCGGCCGTGGTCGAGAACCGGTTCGGCGCCGGGCGCGTCGTCTACTTCGCGACGCTGCTGGAGGAGGAGGCGTTCGGCGAGACGGTGGCGCGGGTCGTCGCCGAGTCGGGGGTGCGCTCCCGCTTCGAGGGCGTGCCCGCGCACGTGGAGTGCTCGGTGCGGGGCGACGACGCGTACGAGTACGTGTTCCTGCTCAACCACAGCGGCGGGTCGGGCGCGTCGGTGGCGGTGGACGTGACCGGCACGGACCTGCTCACCGGGCGCCAGGTGTCCGGCGAGGTGCGGCTCGATCCGCTGGGCGCGGCGGTCGTCCAGGTCGCGCGCGGCTGACCCGGCGCGTCCGTCCCGGCGCTTCCCCCCGGGGGCGCCCTCCGGCCGGGCCGGGGCTCAGGCCGGGTGTTGCGCGCAGGTGACGGCGAGGCCGACGACCGGGCGGTAGGCGGCCACCCGGTCGCGGGTCCAGGCGTCCCCGCCGAGGAGCACCTGATCGGTGACGATGCGGTAGATCAGCGCCCTGATCAGAAGCTGCCCCCACTCCGGCAGGTGCGCCCAGCGGGCGGCCAGGGCGGGTTCGGCGCCGTACCAGCACAGGGCGTCGACGACCGTGACCGCCGACGCCCACCCGGCCGGCCGCCAGTAGACGGGCCAGTCGATGATCGCCGGGGGCAGCCCGGGGGCGAACAGCACGTTGCCCGCCAGGTCGCCGTGCACCGCCTGGGACGGCAGGCCGATCGGGCGGCGGGCCCGGACGAGCGGCTCCAGCAGGCCCGCCGGGTCCGGCGTCACGGGCCGCTCCTCCCAGGCGGCCCGATCTCCCTGCGTCCAGGGATCGTCGCGGTCGTCGAGGAAGGCGGGCCTCGGCAGGTGCGCGACGGCCGCGTGGAAGGCCGCGCCCACGCGTAGCGCGTCGTCCGGCCTGCGTACGTCGGGCTCCCCCGCCACCAGCGTGGACGCCTCCCAGCCCTGCACCGTCCAGCCGCCGCCGCTCGCTTCGACCGGGCGGGCGAACCGGAACTCCGGCGACTCCGGCAGGGACGCCAGCACCTCCGCCCGCCAGAGCGTCTCCGGCGGGAAGGTGACCGGCTTCAGCACCACCGGCCCCGCCCGCCACGCCCCGCCCAGCCACACGGGCTCCCCCGCTCCCCCGAACGCGGCCACGACCTCGGCGGGCGGCGCGCCGTCCGGGAGGTGCGTCACGCGACCACCTCCCCGGCGGACGGCGCGGCGCCGGAGACGCGCGTCACCCGGCAGCGGGACGGCGCGGCGCCGGCGGCGGAGGTCATGCGTCCGCCTTCAGCCAGGCGTCCACACCGGCCCGCATGCCGGCCTTCAGCGCCTCCGGGGCGAAGGAGGCGTCGATGCCGGCCCTGGCGAAGTCCGCCAGGTCGTGGTCGGTGTAGCCGAAGACGTCGCGCAGCCGGGCGTACTCGCCGGCCAGCGCGGTCTCCCCGTCCGTGTTGATCGTGACGGCGAGCCCGGCGGCGCGCAGCCGGGGCAGCGGGTGCTCGGCGAGCGACGGCACCAGCCCGAGCAGCACGTTGGAGGTGGGGCAGACCTCCAGCGGGATCCCGCGCTCGCGGACCTCGGCCACGAGACGGTCGTCGTCGAGGACCCTGATGCCGTGGCCGAGGCGCTCGGCGTGCCCGATGTCGAGCGCCTCGCGGATGCTGGCCGCCCCCGCCGACTCCCCCGCGTGGTGCACGAGGTGCAACCCGGCGTCCTTGGCCGCGTCGAGCACGGCGGCGAACGGCGCGAGCGGGTGGCTCTCGTCCCCGGCCAGCCCGATGCCGATCACCTCGTCATGCCGGACGGCCAGCTCGTACGTCCGCCACAGTCGTTCGATCGGCCGCCGCCTGGAGTGGTCGAGCAGCACCCGGCACTCGATGCCGTACCGTTCGCGCCCCTCGGCGAGCCCGTCGAGCACGGCCGCCAGCGGCATGTCCGGCTGCCCGACCCGCTCGCCGTGGGCGGCGGCGGTGAACGTCACCTCGGCGTACCTGGTGCCCTGGGCGGCCTCGTCGGCGCAGAACTCCAGCGCGACGCGGCGGAAGTGCTCGGCGGTGCGCAGCAGCGCGCGGACCTGGGCGCGGCGGTCGGCGAACTCCCTGAAGCTCCGGAACACCCCCTCGGGCAGGGGCTCGCCGCCCAGGTCGCGGACGGTCTCAGGGCGGACGGTGCTCTCCAGGTGCACGTGCAGGTGGGCTTTGGGCAATGCCCGTACGTCTCTCACGTGCCCCCACAGTAGAGAGCGGCATGCCATGGACGCACCGCATTATCGCCCCGGGGCCGGCGGAGGCCGATGAACTGCTCTTCACCGGCGAGCGGGCGGCCGGGGCGCCCGCACGCGGCTGCTCCCGGCCTGCCCGGCCGAGCTGCCGCACCCCATGACCTCTCGCGCCGCGACGGGCTCCACTGCTCACCCGCGGCGGACCCGCCAGGTCAGAGGGTGATGCGCTTGGTCAGGCGCATCTTCGACTGCTTGTGCGGCCCGCGCTCCCAGTCCTCCATGAGCACGGCGGTGAAGCCGTACGAGGCGGCCAGGTCGGCCAGCGTCTCGGTGCGGTAGTAGAAGTCCTCGCGCAGGACGTGGTGCTCCTTGCCTTCGGTGCGGTCGAAGGTGAAGTCGAACCAGGCCCCCGGCTTCATCACCCGTCCCACGTGGGCGAAGCACTCCTCGATGACGTGCAGCGGCGAGTGCGAGAACACGCTGTGGGCGTGTACGACGTCGAAGTGCGCGTCGGGCAGGAAGGAGAAACGCAGGTCGCGTACGGGGGTCAGGTGGGGCAGCTTGTCGGCCAGCCCGTGCCGGACGATGGTGTCCTGGGCGGCGATGAGGATGTCGGGCGAGATGTCGATGCCGTAGTAGTTGCCGGTGTGCAGGTAGTCGATGAACAGGTGGCCGGCGCGCAGGTTGCCGCAGCCGATCTCCAGCAGGCGGCACTCGGGCTTGAGCCCGTGGTCGACGAGGTAGTCGAACTGCAGGCGGCCCAGCGCCAGCCAGCGCTTGTGGCTGTGCGAGCCGACCGCCCCTTCGGGATCGCGGGCGGTGTCGGAGCGCATGACGGCGCGGTAGTAGGAGACGTGGTCCTGCGTACGCAGCCTGAGCCACGTGTCGCGGGCCAGCCGCCGCAGGTGAGGGACGATCTTGTCCGGATGCTTGATCGCGTACGTCGCTTGGTGGACGAGGCTCGAGCGGGCGCGTTTCACGCCAGGGAATCTAGGCCGACGGCCCGGCGTCCCGAGGGCTGTGGCGACACTCTTGATGACCCGTTTGCGCAGCCTTTCACACCTCAGGCGGCGGCGCTCAGCTCAGGTAGTCGCGCAGCGCGAGAGAGCGTGAGGGGTGGCGGAGCTTGGACATGGTCTTGGCCTCGATCTGGCGGATGCGCTCGCGGGTGACGCCGTAGACGCGGCCGATCTCGTCCAGCGTCATCGGCTTGCCGTCGTTGAGGCCGTACCGCATGCTGATCACCCCCGCCTCGCGCTCGGTGAGCTGGTCGAGCAGGGCCCGGAGCTGCTGCTGGAGCAGCGTGAACGAGACCGCGTCGGCCGGGGAGACGGCCTCGGTGTCCTCGATCAGGTCGCCGAACTCGCTGTCGCCCTCGTCGCCGAGCGGCGTGTGCAGGGAGATCGGCTCGCGGCCGTAGCCCTGGACCTCGATGACGCGGTCGACGTCGAGCTCGCACTCCTTGGCGATCTCCTCGGGCGTGGGCTCGCGGCCGAGGTCGCTCGCCAGGCGGCGCTGCACCCGCGCGACCTTGTTGATCAGCTCCACCATGTGGACGGGGATGCGGATCGTGCGGGCCTGGTCGGCCATCGCCCTGGTGATCGCCTGCTTGATCCACCACGTGGCGTACGTGGAGAACTTGAAGCCGAGCCGGTAGTCGAACTTCTCGATCGTCCTGATCAGCCCCAGGTTGCCCTCCTGGATGAGGTCGAGGAACAGCATGCCGCGCCCGGTGTAGCGCTTGGCGATGGAGACCACCAGCCGCAGGTTGGCCTCCAGCATGCGCTGCTTGGCGCGTACGCCGTCCTCCGCGATCCACTCCAGGTCGGCCCGCAGGTCGTCGGGCAGGTCGGGCTCGGTGTCGAGCCGTTCCCTGGCGAACAGCCCGGCCTCGATCCGCTTGGCCAGGTCGATCTCCTGCTCGGCGGTGAGCAGCGGCACGCGGCCGATCTCTTTGAGGTACGCCTTGACCGAGTCGGCTCCGACGGCGGTCATGCCGTCGGCGGTGTTGTCGTCCAGTTCGAGAACCTCTGCTGCTTGGGACAAGACCCTCTCCTCGCTTGCGTGCACCGACGGCGTCCTAAACTTGGGTCGCACCTAACTTTATGCCCCCTCCAATGAAGAGTCAACCTAAAATAAGGTCGGACCTAAGTTTTTGTGTAAGACTGGAGCCATGAGCACCGACACCTTGGGATTGAGAGAACAGAAGAAGCGTGAGACCAGGCAGGCCATCTCTGACCACGCTACCCAACTGTTCCTGGAACGTGGCTTCGACCGCACGACGATCGCCGACATCGCCGCGGCGGCGCGGGTCGCGAAGATGACCGTGACCAACTACTTCCCCCGCAAGGAGGACCTGGCCTTCGACTACCACGAGGAGTTCGTGGCCGGGCCCGCCTCCACGCTCGCCCGCCGCCCGGCCGGTGAGCCGGCGCTGGCCGCGATGCGGCGCGAGTATCTGGCCGCGCTCGAACGCCACGACGCGATCATCGGCTTCACCGGGCCGGCCTTCGCCCGCATGATCGCCGACAGCCCCACTCTGGTGGCGCGCCTGCGCGAGCTGCACGACCTGCGCGAAGAGGCGCTCGCCGAGCAGCTCGCCGGCGAGATGCCCGGTGACCCGGTCGGGGCACGGGCGGTGGCGGCGCAGCTCGCGGCCGCCGACCGGCTGATCTTCCGCGAACTGCAGGCCCGCATGCTGACCGCCCAGGACGGCGACGACGCGACGCTCGACCGCATCGCCGCCGAGGTCGCGGAGATCGCCCGCCGTGTCTTCGACCTTCTGGAGCCCTCACTCGGCACCCTCGCCATCCGCTGACCACCCCCTTCGCCTTGCCACATCACCCGGCCGCGTGGCCCGGCCGCGTGGCCCGGCCGCGTGAGCCTGCCCGCCTGACCCGGCCGCTTGGCCCGGCCGTGTCACCCGGCACATCGTTCGGCGGCGGCCCCCGCCGACCGCCCTCGCTCGTACCCCCTACCCACGACCCGCCGCTACCCAGCCTGCCACCCGCCACCGACAATTCCGCGCGGCCGAAAGCGCGAGCGAGGCAGGCTCAGGGCGGCCGGACGGCGCCGGTGCGGCGGGGCGGACTCCGCTTCGCGGAGCTTCAGCAGGCCCAGAACGCCAGGGGCACCTCGCCGACCACCGGGCGGACTCCGCTTCGCGGAGCTTCAGCAGGCCCAGAGCGCCAGGGGCACCTCGCCGGTCACCCGGTGGGCTCCGCTTCGCGGAGCTCCTGGAGGGCGGCGCGCAGGTCGCCGGTCAGTTCCCAGGCGTCCGGCACCATCTCCCGGTCGGTGACCACGCCGACGTCGAGCCGGCCGTCGTAGGAGAAGGCGGTGATGTTGATGCCGCCGCTGACGTCGGTGATCACCGAGACCGGGTAGTCGGCGAGCAGCCGGATGCCGCACACGTACAGCGGGAACTGGGGCCCCGGCACGTTGGAGACGATCAGGTTGATGGGGGGCGCGGCCTGGCCCACCAGGCCGAACGCCGAGCGCGCGGCGAGCCCCATGAGCGCGGCCGGCATCGACTCGCTGAACTCGCGCAGCCAGCGCGCGGGCGCGAGCGAGAAGCGGTCCTTGATGCGGTGCATGGACTGCCGTACGTGGTGCAGCCGCTCCACCGGGTCGGCGAGGTGCACGGCGAGCGGCGCGGTCATGAGGGCCACCTGGTTGCCCGGCCCCGAGCCCTCGCCCGAGCGCCCCGCCCCGTCAGCAGACCGGCCTGCGGCGTCGCCGGGCCGTACCGAGAACGGCACTCCGGCCACCAGCGGCCGGGCCGGTACGCCGCCGTGGGCGGCCAGCCACCGGCGCAGCGCCCCCGCGCACATCGCCATCACGACGTCGTTGACCGTGACCCCGAACGCCTTGCGCACCTGCTTGATCTCGTCCAGGGGCAGCGCGACGAACGCGTAGCGCCGGTGCGCGGAGACCGGCCCGCTGAACGGCGTCCTGGGCGCGGGCAGCACGGGCAGATCGGGGGCGTGGCCCTCACCGGCGAGGCGGCGGGCGATCCCGGAGACGAGGGCGGCCCCGGGCAGCCGGGAGATGACGGGGATCTCGTCGAGGTGCGGCACGGCGTCGGCGGCGAAGCGCACGGCGTGTGCCGGGTTGGTGGCGAGCCTGGCCAGCGCGCGCACCACCATCTCGGCGGGGGCGGGCGGCGGCTCGTCGCGTCCGGGCGCGCCGGGCGGCGGCGGTGCGGGTTCCGGGGTGATGTCGAGCAGGGCGGCGAGCACGTCGGCGCCGCCGATCCCGTCCACGGCGGCGTGGTGGATCTTGGTGTAGAGGGCCGTGCGGCCGCCGGGCAGGCCGTGGATCAGGTAGATCTCCCACAGCGGCCGGCCGCGGTCGAGGCGGCGCGGGTGCAGGCGGGCGACCTGCTCGGCGAGCTGGCGGTCGTCGCCGGGCGGGGGCAGGCCGATCTCGCGTACGTGGTAATCGAGGTCGAGGTCGTCCTCCTCCTGCCAGTACGGGTGGTCGAGCCCGAAGGGGACGGGGGCGAGCTTGCGCCGCAGCGCGGGCACGTACGGCAGCCGCCGCTGCAGCAGGTCCTGCAGGTCGGCGCGGAGCAGATGGCCGTCGAGAACGGCGAGGCCGGCGATGTTGGCGACGTTGGTGGCGGTCTCGAAGTGGAGGAACTGCGCGTCGAGCGCGGAAAGCCGCGGCATCGTCCCACCTCCGCCCGAACGCGATCACAGAGCCGGCGCCCTCTCTCCAGCTGCCCGCCGACGGGCCGGGCACGCCACCCCGACGGCTGAAGAGACGAAAGATACTGGAGAGTCAGCGCCGCACGATTGAGGTCGCGCCAGGTGAGCATCTAGATATCATGCCTTTCCCCATCAAAGAGGTACGCGCCGCGTACCCCGCACTCTCCGACGGCCACGCCTATCTCGACGGCGCCGCCGGCACCCAGGTCCCTCAGTCCGTGATCGACGCCATCGCCACCGCCTACCGGACGGGGATCGGCAACGTGGGCGGCGCCTTCCCGGCCAGCCACCGCTCCGACGCGATCGTGGCCGCCTGCCGCGCCGCCGTCGCCGACCTGGTGGGCGGACGTCCTGAAGGCGTCATACTCGGGCCCAACATGACGACGCTCACGTACCGGCTGTCGAAGGCCATCGCCGGTCCCGGCGACGAGGTGGTGGTCTCGCGGCTCGACCACGACGCGAACGTGCGGCCGTGGACGCAGACCGGCGCCACCGTGCGGTGGGCCGAGATCGATCCGGTCACCGGCGAGCTGCCGGTCGAGCAGTACGCCGGCCTGATCAACGAGCGGACGCGGGTGGTCGCGGTCACGGCGGCGAGCAACATCCTCGGCACCCGCCCCGACGTGCCGGCCATCGCCGAGCTGGCGCACCGGGCCGGAGCGCTGGTGTACGTGGACGGCGTGCACGCGACCCCGCACGGCCCGGTGGACATGCGGGCGCTGGGCGCCGACTTCTACGCCACGAGCGCGTACAAGTGGGCGGGGCCGCACATCGGCGCGGTCGTCGCGGATCCCGAGGTGCTGGAGACGCTGCGGCCGGACAAGCTCGCGTCGTCGCCGGACACGGTGCCCGAGCGGTTCGAGACGGGCACGGCGGCCTTCGCCGACCTGGACGGCGTGACGGCCGCCGTGGACCACCTGGCCGCCATGGTGCCCGGCACCGGCACCCGCCGCGAGCGCCTGCTGGCCTCGATGGCCGCCGCGGAGGAGCACGAGCTGGAGCTGTTCGCCGAGATGCTGGCGGGCCTTGCGTCCATGCCGCACGTCACCTTGTACGGCAAGCCCGCCAGGCGGACCGCGACGGTCTACTTCAACGTGGCCGGGCACACCCCGCGCCAGGTGGCCGAGCACCTGGCGAAGCTGGGGGTGAACGTCTGGAACGGCCACAACTACGCCTGGGAGCTGACCGGCGCGCTCGGCATCCGCGACTCGGGCGGCGCGGTGCGGGCGGGCCTGGTGCACTACAACGACGCCTCGGACGTGGAGCGGCTGCTGGACGGCGTGGCCAGGCTGCGCTGAGCGGGCGGCACCGGAACAAGCGGCATCGAAGACCGCGCTGAAGAGATCGTTCAGACGGCGTCGGCGGCGGAGGGCTGCTCGTACACCGGCAGGCGGATCACGAACCGCGCCCCGCGCGGGCAGTCCTCGACCGTCAGCGTGCCGCCGTGCGCCACGCACGTCTCGCGGCTGACGGCCAGCCCGAGCCCGCTGCCGCCGGGGTCGCGGCGCAGCCCCTCCTCCAGGCGGACGAACGGCTCGAAGATCCGCTCGCGGTCCTCGGGAGGGACGCCGTCGCCGTCGTCCTGCACGGCGAGGACGGCCTGCCGGCCTGCACGCGAGACGGAGACGTCGATGCGGGTGCGGGCGTGCCGGCGCGCGTTGGCCAGGAGGTTGTCGAGCACGCGCAGGAGCTGCACCCGCGAGCCCATCACGGTGGGGCGGCCGGATCGGTGCAGCCGGATGTCTATGCCGGAGCGGGGCAGCGCCGTGAGCTCCTCCTCCACCAGCTCGACCAGGTCGACCTGCTGGTGGGCGGCCGGGCCCGAGTTCTTGACCCGGGTGTAGGCGAGCAGGTCGTCGATGATGGCCTGGAGGCGTTCGGTGGTGCGCAGCGTCAGCCGCAGGGCCGAGCGCGGCTCCACCTCGTCGGGGTACATCAGCGCCTCCTCCAGCTGCACGTGCAGGGCGGAGACGGGGGCGCGCAGCTCGTGGGAGACGAGGGAGGCGAAGCGGCGCTGGGCGGACACCGCCTTCTCCAGGCGGTCGAGGTAGAGGTTGGAGGTACGGGCGAACTCGGCGATCTCGTCGTCGCCCGGCGGTGTCGGGACCCGGAGGCTGAGGTCGGTCGCGGTGGCCTCGCGCATGGTGGCGCTGATCTCCCGCACCGGGCGGAGCGTGCGGCCCACCACGACCCAGGTGGCCCAGGCCGCCGCGCCGGAGGCGATCAGCGCCGCGATGCCGAAGCCGATGGGCAGGTAGGGCGTGGCGAGTGCGGGCGGCATCACCCGGGCGCCGAGGATGTAGTGCTCCTCGCCGCCGAACAGCGTCTGCGCCACGCTGCCGTCGAGCCGCAGCACCGCCACCATGAGGCACGGCCCCTTCGGCGGGCAGGCCACGAGGTCCTTGAGCCGTTCATTGGGCGGTGGGCGGACGGCGGTCAGCGGCGGGATGCGCATCCCGGCGGGGTTGCCCGCCACCAGCTCGCCTCGCGCGTTGACGAGCTGCATGTAGTCGGTGCGCAGGCTCGGCCTGGGCCGGTCGATCTGGCCCGGCACCATCTCGTTCGCCCATCCGACGATCTCCTGACACAGATCCTCGTAGACGTCCTTCGAGATGCTGTTGCGGATGCCGAGCACGGCGAGGGCGGCGACCACCGAAAGGATCACCAGGAACAGCCCCCCGACCCAGCACGCGTAGCGCGCGCGGATCGACCTGGGGTACGGCCATCGCCATCCCGGCCCGCTCAGCCTCATGCGACCTCCTCTGCCCACCCCCAGCCGGAGCAGGCTTCGGGGAAAAGGCCGGTAGGCTCCCTGCGCCATGACCCCGTCCTGGTCCGTCATGGCCGTGGCAGGTGCTCGAGCAGCAGCAGCGCGATGTCGTCACCGCGCTGCTCGGCGGCGGGCGCCTGTTCGAGCAGGGTCTCTCCGAGCAGGTGCAGCGACTGCTGCCCCGCCTTGGTCAGGTACGCGGCCAGGCGGGTGATGGCGTCGTCCAGGTGCACGCCCGGCTCCTCGATGAGGCCGTCGGTGTACAGGGCGAGGACCGCGCCGGGCGAGAAGGGCACCTGCAGGGTCGGATATTCCGCGTCGGGATCGATGCCGAGCAGCGGGCCGGGCGGCACCTCGACGGGCTCGGCGGCGCCGCCGGGGGCGCGCAGCAGCGGCGGCGGATGGCCGGCGTTGGCGATGGAGAACGCCCGCAGCCGCAGGTCGATGTGGAGCAGCACGCAGCTGCTGAACAGGTCGGTGTCCAGGTCGAGCAGCAGCCGGTTGGCGTTGCACAGCACCGTGCCGGGCTCGGACTCCGGGTCGGTGGCGGAGGCGTGAATGGCGGTGCGCACCTGCCCCATGAGCGCGGCGGCGGACAGGTTGTGTCCCTGCACGTCGCCGATGACCGCGACGGCGGCGTGGTCGTGCAGGCGGATGAGGTCGTAGAAGTCGCCGCCGACACCGACGCCCCGCGTGGCGGGCAGGTAGCGGGCGGCGGCCTCCAGGCCCTCCATGTCGGGCAGGCGGCGCGGCAGCAGGCTGTGCTGCAGGCAGTGGGCGGCCTGGTCCTTGGCCTCGTACAGCAGGGCGCGGTCGAGCGCCTGGGCCATGAGGCCGGCCAGGGAGGTGAGGGTGGTGCGCTCGGCCCCGCTGAACGGGTGCGGCTGCTCGAAGGCCACCACGCAGGTGCCGGCCAGCCGGTCGGGCAGCGACAGCGGCAGGAACGCCCACGCCTCCATGTCGTCGGCGTCCAGCGCGGGCTTGTAGACGTCGCCCATCTCCTCGCGGTCGCTGTAGAACCTGGCCTCGCCGGTCCGCATGACCTGGCCGGTCATGGTGACGTAGTCCAGGGGCATGCCGTTCAGCCGCTCGACGAACGTGCGGCTGAACCCGTGCGAGCCGAGCACCCGCAGCCTGCCGCCCTCGGCGATGAAGACCGCCATGGAGTGCACGCCGCACACGGCCATCATGTGGTCGGTGACCACCTCGATGACCTGCCGCACGGTGAGCGCCCTGGTCAGGGTGGCGGCCAGGTGCAGCAGCTCGTGCAGGTGGTGCGGCTGCGGGTGTGACGCGCTGTCGGTCAGCCCCATCTTGCCGGTGGGCACGAGGTGCAGGCTGACGCCCGACGGGTCGGGGTGCAGGCGGGCCTCGACCGTGACGCCGCCCGGCGTGCCGAGCAGGCAGGTGGTGGGCTGCTGGCTGACCACGGCGTGCCGGAAGCGCTCTTTGAAGACGGGGCCGCGCAGCCAGTCCACCGCGTCCCACAGCACGCGGCCGAGCAGCGTGCCGTGGGCGGCGCCGCCGAACAGCTGGGCGGCCGAATCGTTGAGGTAGGTGATGTGGCCGTACAGGTCGAGCGAGACGCAGCCGTCCCGCAGCCGGTCGGCGAAGCCGAAGCCGCCCGGCGCGCGCGTCCCCTCGTAGCGCCGGGACGGAACCGGCGTCAGCGTGCGCGGCTGCGGGGTGACCGGGGGCCGCTGGTCGTCCCCCGCCGACTCCTTCAGCACCTCTTCCATGCGGCGGGTGGCCTCGTCGATGACCTCCAGCTCGTACGAGCCGAGCCGCGGCGCCCGCGACGACGACCACATGAGCACCCACGAGCCGACCACCCGGTCGCCGAGCCTGAGCGGCGTGGCCAGCACGGAGAAGTGGTACGGCACGAGGAAGGCCATGGCGGGGAAGCGCCGGGCGAGCTCCTCCAGGTCGGGCACCCACACGCGCTCCCCGCGCCGCACGGCGACGGTGGCGGGTACGCCGGCCTCGGCGCGCAGCCTGCTCCACTGTCCGACCATCGGGCCCGGCAGCCCCATCTGTGACTGCATGAGCAGCACCTCGGAGGCCGCATCGAGCAGGTAGAGCAGGGCGATGTGGGCCCCGGTCTCCCGTGCGGCGCGCACGAGCATCTCGTCCATTTCCGTGGTGGCCGGGGGCCCGGCCGGCCGGAGCCGGTGAGACGCGGTGAGCCACTCGGTCCCGCGCGACAGCATCGGCTCCTCACGCCTCCCTACGCGAGCCATACGGTCACGGTATCTACCGCTTTAGCCCGATAGGTGATTGCTTGTCGTAATCTGACCGGTTGCCGGGATGTGAATGGCGGTCGTCAGACTTTTCCATGACCATGCCCGCCGGCCGGTGCGGGGGCGGGCAGCGAACGCCCTGGTCGCGGGCCATCCGGCGAGGCTGCCGCAGGTAAAGCCCTTCTCCCTGCCGGGCCGGAACATCCGCACCTCGGCGAGGACGGTGCTCTCGGAGTACACGCCGAGGCCGGCCGCGAGCAGCACGGCCTGGTCGATGCCGGCCCGCCCGGGCGTGATCCGCGCGTGCCCATGGAGAGCAGCGCGTACCGGTCACGCCGAGCCCCCGCTCTCACCGCCCGCGGTCAAGGCCCCGCCCGGCCGGGCGGGGCCTTGACCGCGTAGCCGTTCGGCTGGACGCTCGAAGGCACCCGGCTTGATCGACGGATCTTCCCCGGCTGGCCGCGCGACCACGTCCGAGGTGGATCACGCCGTGAGCACCATGCCGCGCGCGAAGAGGGTGAAGGTCGCATGACCATCGCGGAGGAGCTGCTCCTGCTCGCCTACGACGAGGAAGGCCGGCCGGCCGTCACCCTGACCTGGCTGGATCCCGCGATCGCCGCCGCCGTCCTGGCCGAGCTGGCCGTGCACGACCGGGTGGAGCCGTCGGGAGGAAGGCTGCGGGTCCGCGACCCGAGCCGGGTCGGCGACGACGAGCTGGACGCCGCGCTGGCGCTCCTGGGCTCCAGAAGCAGGCGGCCCGTGTCGTGCATCCGGCTCCTGGAACGGCACGGCTTACGGCGGCGGCTGCTGACCCGGCTGGTGACGGGCGGGGTGCTGGCCGAGACGCGCGGCAAGGCGCTCGGCATCTTCCCCGTCAGGCGGTGGCCGGAGGCGCGTCCCGGCGGACGGGCCGAGATCAGGGCGCGGGTGGCCGCCGTCCTGGCCGGGGCGGAGCCGGACCCCCGTACGGGGACGCTCATCGCGATCCTGCACGCCGACCGGTACACCCGCACGTTCTTCCCCGGCTACGCCGACCGGCGCTACAAGGAGGTCGCCGAGGGCGGATGGGCGGCCGAGCCGGTGATCCGCACGGTGGGCGTCATCGCCGATGCCGCGCTGTACGCCATGGCCGGCGAGTGACCGCCGCTCCCCCGCGGCGGGCCGATCAGTAGCTCGGCGGGCTCGTCGCGATGAGGAAGCCGGCGGGTTCGTCGCCCGGGTTGAGGCAGCGGTGCGGCAGCGAGGAGTCGAAGTAGCAGCTGTCCCCCTCCTCCAGCAGGTGCTCGGTCCCCGCCGCCTCGACGACGAGCCGCCCGCGCCGGCCGTGGCCGGGTGAGACGCGCGTGTACCGGCCGAGCCGCCGGGCGGCAGGTGGCTCGCGAGCTGCAGCCAGGGAGCGCTGTCGTCGCGGCTCGCGTACGCGCTGCAGGAGATCGGCCACTCGCTGCGCGCCGAGGGCGCTCCATGGGGGACCTGGACGGCGCGGGTCGAGCGGGCCAGGGAGCGCTTAGCCCGGCTGATCGGCGCCGAGCCCGGCGAGGTGGCCGTGCTGTCGTGCGCGTCGGAGGCCGCCTACCAGGCCGCCGGGGTGACCCCGATCGACGTGCGCGAGCCGGGCTGCGACTACCTGGCGTCCGGCTCGCTGAAGTACCTGCTCGGCCTGCCCGGCATCGCCTTCCTGTACGTGCGCGGCGGGCTCGAGCGGCAGCGCGAGCCGGAGCTGACCGGGTGGTTCGGCCGCAGGCAGCCGTTCGCGTTCGGCCCCAGGCTGCTCGGCTTCCCCGACGACGCGCGCCGCTTCGAGACCGGCACGCCGCCCATCCCGTCGGCGTACGCGGCGAACGCCGGTTTCGACCTGATCGAGCGCATCGACCTGCACGACGTGCGGCGCCACGTGTCCGCCCTGGTGGAGGAGCTGGCCGAGCGGCTGGCGGCCGAGGGCGCGCGCGGCCCGCAGGTGGCCATCGCCGACGAGGCCCCCGACGGCTGGCCGCCGCGCCGGCCGAACGCCGCATCTGGACGGCACCGCGCGGCCACCTGCTGCGCCTGTCGTTCCACTACTACAACGACCGCTCCGACGTGGACGCGGCCGTCGAAGCCATCGGCTCCTATCGGAGGAGCCGACCACCCCCCAAACGCCTACCGGAAGGCACGTGCCGTGGACGACCCCGTGACCCCCGACGCCTCCGGCCTGCAGCGCCGGCTGACCGGCGCCGGCTCACGATGATCGGGCTCGGCGGCGCCATCGGCACCGGGCTCTTCCTCGGCTCCAGCCTGGCGATCTCACAGGCGGGCCCGGCGACGATCGTGGCGTACGTCATCTGCGCCGCAGTCGCCATGGTGATCGGCTGGTCGCTGGCCGAGATGATGGTGGTGCATCCCGAAGCGGGCGCGTTCGGGCTCATCGCCCACCGCTATCTGAGGCCGTGGGCCGGGTTCGTGGTGCGGTGGACGTACTGGACGATCCAGGTCATCGCGATCGGCGGCGAGGTGATCGCGGCCGGGATCTACGTGCAGTTCTGGTGGCCGTCGCTGCCGCTGTGGCTGCCGGTCGCGGTCTTCTCGCTCGTCGTGCTCGCGGTGAACGCGGCGGCGGTGCGGCTGTTCGGCGAGGCCGAGTACTGGTTCGCGATGATCAAGGTGGTGGCGATCGTCGTGTTCATCCTGCTCGGCCTGGTGCTGGTCACGGTCGGCCTGCCCAGCGCGGACGCCACCGGCCTGGCCAACTTCACCGCGCACGGCGGCTTCCTGCCGAACGGGATGAGCGGGCTGTTCCTCGCCATGGTGTTCGTGCTGTTCAGCTACATCGGCACGGAGGTCGTGTCGGTCACCGCCGCCGAGTCGGAAGACCCCGTACGCGACATCCCGCGCGCCGCCCGCCGCATGATCACCCGGCTCGCGCTCTTCTACGTGGTGGCCATCGCGATCGTGCTCACCGTGGTGCCGTGGCCGGTGACGGCGCAGGGCGGGTCGGTCACCGAGAGCCCGTTCGTCACCGTGTTCTCGGCCGCCGGAGTCCCGGCCGCGGCCGCCATCATGATCTTCGTGGTGCTGACCGCCGCGCTGTCCAGCGCCGACACCACCTCTACCTGACCACCCGGATGATGCACTCGCCGGCCGCCAACGGCTACGCCCCGCGCTGGACGGGACGGCTGAACCGGGCCGGCGTGCCGCGCAACGCGCTCGCGCTGTCGGCGCTCGGCCCGACGCTCGCGGCCGGGGTGCCGGCGGCCGGCAAGAGCGGCGCGTACCTGGCGCTGTTCGGCGCGTCGGTGTTCGGGGCGCTGGTGGTGTGGCTGCTCATCCTCGCGACCCATCACGCCTTCCGCCGCACCCGCGCCGCCCAGGGGCTGCCGCCGTCGCCGGTGCGGCTCTGGGGCGCGCCCGTGACGTCGGGCGTGGTGATGGTGTTCCTCGCCGCGGTGATCGTCTCGACGCTGTTCATCGAGCCGCTGCGGCCGGCGTGGTGGGCGGGCATCCCGAAACGGCACAAACCAGACTGATCCGCAAATTTGCTGAAGTTTCGCATGATTTCGGGTTCCTCGTCCCCTTTGAGGGCAGACGGGCCGCGATGGGCCTTCCAGACGCGGGCCTCGGGGAAGGAAACTCGATCATGTCGAACAAGCTGAGCATCGCCTGCGCCTTGCTGGCCGGGTACTACCTCGGGCGGCGGAGGAAGTTGCGCACGGCGGCGTTCCTCGCGGCGGCCGGGCTGGCGGGAAAGGCCGCCGGGAACGGCGGGCTGCTGTCGATGGGGCTCAAGACGCTGGGCTCATCGGCCGATCTCGGCAAGCTGACCGAGCAGGTCAAGGGCGGCCTGATGGAGGCCGGCAAGGCAGCGGCGAGCAGGCAGGTCGACTCCCTGAGCGACAAGCTGCACGAACGCGCCGAGCTGCTCAAGGCACCTCCCACCGCCGAGGACGCGGCCGAGACCACCGAGCAGGCGGACGACACCGGCGCTACCGGCGAGTCCTCCCCAGATGATGAGGCCGAAAGCGGCACCGGCGGCGAGGCCGAGAGCGAGCCCGGCAGCGAAGCCGGGAACCAGGACGAAGCCGGGAACCAGGACGAGGCCGGGAGTCAGGACGAGGCCGACCGAGAGCCCGCTGGGCAGGAACGGGCGCGGCGGCAGCCGCGCACCATCCGGCGGACCACCGTCCGGAGGTGAGCACAGGTGGCTGAGGAACGAGCGGGAGCGGGACGCCCCACGGTCCGGCGGTTGACACGTACGGCGGGCAAGGCCGCGGGCGCGGGCAAGAGCGCGGTCAGCGGGCTCGGCAAGGCCGCGAGCGCCGCCAAGGAAGGCACGGGGAAGACGCCGGCAGCGGGCAAGGTGGCGAGCAAGGCCACGCGTTCGGCGACGGGCACGGCCACTCGCGCCGCCGGGACGGCGAAGAGCGCGGCGAAGGGCCCGGTGAAGGGGGCCGCGGGCGCGGCCAAGCAGGCGACGGGCGCCACCGATCAGGCCACCGGCGCCGCCAAGGGTGCCACCGGGGCGGCCGAAGGGGTCACCGACACCGCCAAGGGCGCCACAGAGACCGCCAAAGGCACCACCGACGGCGCTTCGGACACCGCCGAAGGCGCCACCGAAGGCGTCTCGGACACCGCCGAAGGCGCCACCGAAGGCGTCTCGGACACCGCCAAAGGCGCCACCGGCGCGGCCGGGAAGGTCGCGGGCGCGGCCAAGGGCGTGGCGGGTGCCGCCACGGGAGCTGCGGGCACGGCGGCGGGAGCGGTCAAGGGCGTCGGCAAGGACTTCCTGTCCGCGCTGCCGACCGAGCGGCTCGTCGACGAGGCGAAGAACCTCATGCACGCCGCGCTCAACCGCGCGGTCTCCAAGGCGGGCGACAAGCTGGAGGGCCTCACCGGCCGCCTCACCGACTACGCGGAGCACGGCGGCAAGGGCCTGTTGAGCGCGGTGACCGGCTCGGGCGGCTCGGGATCCGACGATGGGGGCGGCTCGGGCAGCGTGCTGGGCGGAGTGCTGAAGGGCGGCGTCAAGGGCGGGCTCAAGAGCATGATGCAGAAGGTCACCGGCGGCGGCAAAGGCGGCAAGGGCGGCTTCGAGAAGGTCACGAACATCGTCGAGACGATCGACATCGGTGCGCCCCGCCGCCTGGTGTACGACCAATGGACGCAGTTCCAGGACTTCCCGTCGTTCATGAAGAAGGTGGAGAACGTCAAGCAGGAGTCCGACGAGAAGCTGACCTGGAAGGCGCAGGTCTTCTGGTCGCACCGGAGCTGGACGGCCCACATCATCGAGCAGATTCCCGACCAGCGGATCATCTGGCGCTCGGAGGGGCCGAAGGGTCACGTGGACGGCGCGGTGACGTTCCACGAGCTGAGCGACGACCTCACGCGGGTGCTGGTGGTGCTGGAGTACCACCCGCAGGGGCTGTTCGAGCGGACCGGGAACCTGTGGCGGGCGCAGGGCCGCCGGGTGCGGCTCGAGCTCAAGCACTTCCGCCGCCACGTCATGGCGCACCTGGTGCTGCACCCCGAGGACGTCGGCGAGGGCTGGCGCGGCGAGATCCGCGACGGCGAGGTGGTCAAGGACCACGAGACGGCGATGGAGGAGGAGCGCGCGGCCCAGGCCGAAGAGGAAGAAGAGCCACAGGAGTACGAGGACGAGGAGGGCGAAGAGCCGGAGGAGGGCGAAGAGCCCGCCGCCGAGCAGGAGCCCGGAGAGGAGGCGGAACTGGAAGAGGACGAAGCAGAAGAAGCCGAAGAGGAACCGGAAGGGGGCGAATACGAAGAGGAAGAGGACGAAGGCGAGGAGCGAAGCCGCTGAAAGGCGGCCGGACCGATCGGCCCATGACGGGCCCGCGCCTCGCCGCCACACGTGCCCGCCTCCGGCTCAGCGGCCCGGAGGCGGGCACTCCCCTGTTCCGGCCCGCCTGCCCCCTGTGCGTGGCCCGCGCGGTGGGCTGACCCGTGCCCTGCGGCTCAGGCGAGCCGGTCGCGCAGCCACTTCGGGTCGGGGTTGACGTGCGGCTCGCCCGCCAGCACGACGGTCGGGACGGTCTCGTCGCCGCCGGTGATCTCCCGTACGGCCGCCGCGCCCGCCGGGTCGCGCCAGATGTCCACCCAGTACGCCCGCCGGGCGGCCCGGCCCAGCCGGAACCTGAGGCGCATGCAGAAACGGCAGCCCGGACGCCAGTAGACGATCGCCCGCCCGTCCGCCGCGCTGCGCCGCCGCGCCTCCTCGGCGCCGACCGGCCTGGGGAACGCCAGCGGCGAGATCGCGAAACCGAGCGCGGCGTACACCACGAGCACCGCGGCCGCCACCACGAAGTCGCCCCGCGCGGCCGTCCACGCCGCGAGCACCACCCCGATCGCCGCCAGCAGGCCCGGTGCCATCCATCTGCGCCTCACGATCAGGCAAACTACCGGAACGCCTTACACACCGGCACTCCCGGGGTGCGCGAGCCGGTCCCCGGCGCTTTCCTGACGGGTCAGCCGGCCGGTCGGTGCGAGGCGCCGGAGAGTTCGGCGAGCGCGTCGTCCACCGACTTCGCCGCCTCGATCCCGCCACGCTCACCGGCGCGCTCATACCCGGTGACGCAGCCGCCTGGGATCACGATCAGGCGCCCCTCGGACACCCTGGCGTGCCGCGCGGCCGACCGCAGGACGTCCCTGCCGTGCTCGTCCATCGCCGCCAGCTCGCGCAGATCGACCACGATCAGCGGCGGGATCCGCGCCACCAGCGCGTTGACCAGGTACTGCTGCAGGACCAGGCACGCCACCCCCTCCAGCCGCCCGGTCGGGGACAGCAGGACGACCTCCCCGTGCCTGTCGAGCCGGATGTCGAAATCCGGAGCACTCTCGTGGATTCCAGGTTCTGAGGGGTGCATGAACGGGTCCCAGCGTGGACGTACATGGAAGACCTGCGCCGACCAGACTTCCCGGATCACCTATCGCGACCATAACAGTTCATTGCGTGATGCAACGATCGCACGGCTCGGAAAGTGACCGAAAAGCAGCAGAAGCGTAAGCCCGTCGGCACCGCACTAGTCTGGCTGCGGAACCGCGCCGGACCGACGGAGGTGTGGCCGCCGATGAGCGAGACCGACCCGCACATCCACGTCGAGCGGAAGGTGCTGCAATCCGGTGCCGCCTTCCGCAACGTGATCGCCTCGACGCTGGGCCGCGTCCCCGACGCGCCGTCCGTGGTGACCTCCGGCTGCGGGCTTCAGGTGCCGTACGCGATGACCTCGCCCCACCCGGAACGCGTCACCTGCCTGCCGTGCAGGGAGCACGCCCAGCGCGAGCACCTCCGCCTGGCCGAGCAGGTCGAGCGGCTGAACGGCATGCCCGGTTCGCCGATCCGCGACGAGCAGACCGCGCAGATGGTGGAGTGGGCCCGCGACCGCGCCCGGAGGTTCGCCTCCGGCTGACGCCTTTCCATCGAGGTGGCGGCTCGGGTTGCGCTGGGAGTGAAGCGGCCCGGTTCCGCCTGCCTCGGTAGGCCAGGATGAGGGCATGCGGACACTTGTTCTGGGTGGTACGAGGTTTCTGTCGAAGGAGATCGCGCGGCAGGCGCGCGATCGCGGGCACGAGGTGGTGTGCGCGGCGCGCGGCCAGGCGGGCGAGCCGCCGCAGGGGGTGGAGTTCGTCCGCGTCGATCGCGCGCAGGACGGCGGCCTGTCGCCCCTGGAGGGCTCGTTCGACCTGGTGATCGACGTCGCCAGGCACCCGAGCATGGTCCGCAGGGCGGTCGCCGAGCTGGCGGGGCGCGCCGGTCACTGGACCATGATCTCCACGTGCAGCGTCTACGCCGACACCCATGAGGCCACCCAGGTGCTGCACGAGCCGCTGGCGCCCGGCGCCGACGAGAGCGCCCCGGAGAACTACGGGCCCGCGAAGGTGGCGTGCGAGCAGATCGCCGGCGATGCGGCGCTGCTCGTCCGTGCCGGGCTGATCGTGGGCCCGGAGGACGGCTCCGATCGGTTCACCTATTGGGTGGATCGGCTGGCGCGCGGCGGGCCCGTGCTGGCTCCCGGCTCCCCCGGCGACCTGGTGCAGCTCGCCGACGTGCGCGACGTGGCCGCCTGGACGCTCGACGCCGCCGAGAAGGGGCTCGCGGGGCCGTACGACGTGATGTCCAGCCCGTTCACCAGGGGCGAGCTGCTGGCCGGCATCGCCGAGGGGCTGTCGGTGCGGCCCGAGCTGGTCTGGGCCGGCCAGGAGTTCCTCACCGAGCACAAGGTGGCGCCCTGGGCGGGGCCGCGGTCGCTGCCGCTGTGGCTGCCGCTGCCGGAGTACGCCGGGTTCATGGCCCGCGACGTCTCGGCCACGCTGGATGCCGGGCTGCGCATCCGCCCGATCGCCGACACCGCGCGCGACACGCTCGCCTGGCTGCGCGACTCCGGCCACCAGGTCACCAAGGCCGGGCTCACCGCCGAGGAAGAGGCCGAGCTGCTGCGCCTCCTCACCTGATGCCGGCAGGCGCGCCGATCGGCGGGTGATGACCGCGCTTGCCGGGGCGCGCCGACCGGCCGGGGGCCCGTCGGCTCCGGGCCGCGCCGACCGGCCGGCGACGCCTGCCGTGGTTTCCGGGATGCCTCGGCCGGCAGAAGAAGCCTGTCGGCTCCGAGGCGCGCCGATCGGTGCGTCATGCTCGGGACATCCCCGACGCTTGGCGGGCGATCTCGGCACCGGTCATCGTCAGGATGGCGGCATGAACGGAGAACTGGAGGCGTTCGTCCCGCTGATCCCCCGAGATGACGTGAGCGGCGCGAGGCCGATCGACCTGCTCGCGTCCGAGATCCACCTGGGCGGGGACGGCGAGATCCGCGCGGGCAGGAGAGGCGCGGGCGGCGACCTGGACGGCTGGCGGCTGACGGCCTTTCACGCCAAGACCGCCGACGACGTGCACGCCGACCACTGGGAGATGCACCCGGAGGCCGACGAGATCGTGTCCTGCGTGGTCGGCAAGATCCGCCTCTTCCTGCGCCTGGACGGGCGCGGGGAGGAGGTGGTCAGGCTGGGGGCGGGCACCGCCGCCATCGTGCCGCGCGGCCGCTGGCACCGTATCGAGCTGGACATCCCGAGCACGATCCTCGCCCTCACGCTGCCGCGCGGCACCCGCCGCGAACGGCGGACCGGACCAGAGCAGCGGCAGGGCTCGGATCGGCCGACCGGCTCACACCTGCGAACCGGCGCTCAGCAGCGGATCGGCACCGGGCAACGGGCCGGCGCTGAGCGGCAGACCGGCTCGGAGAAGCGGGCCGGCTCAGAACCGCGGGCCGGCGCTGAGCGGGCCGGGCTGGTGGCGTCGAAGCCGCCCGGCCGGGCCCGCTACCGCCGTCCCGCATGACCCCGCAGCTACCGGCCGGCATGAGCGCGCAGGTACCGGCCCGCATGACCGCGCAGGTACCGCCTCGCATGACCGCGCAGGTACCGCCCCGCATGACCGCGCAGGTAATCGACGGTCTGTGGCGCGGCCCGGCAGGATGCGGGGCATGAGTGAGCGCACCCGTGATGTCGTGACCGAGCTGCTGACCAGGATCGCCGAGGGCGACCCCGACCGTATCGCCGAGCTTTTCGCCGAACCGGTGGACTGGCGGCTCTCATGGCCCTCCGAGGGGCATCCCGCCGTGCCGTGGATCCGCCCACGGTCGAGCCGGGCGGACGTGGCCGACCACTTCCGGTCGCTGGCGGGGCACCACGTGCCCGAGCTGAACGGCACCTCGGTCGAGCACGTCCTGGCAGACGGGCCGCACGCCGTGGTGCTCGGGGTGATCAAGCAGACCGTGCGGGGCGGCGGACCTGCGTACACGTCGCCGTTCGCGCTGCACCTGACGGTCGAGGACGGCCTGATCACCCGCTACCACATCTACGAGGACAGCCTGACCGTCACCCGGGCGCTCACCGCCTCCTGAGCGCTCCGGCCATGAGCGGTCATGAGCCGGCGCGCAGCCGCTCGGCCGCCTCCTCGTAGGCGCGCGCGGCCCTGCGGAAGTAGTCGTAGAGCGCGTCCAGCTGCTCGTCGGAGTAGCCGGCGAGGATCTCGCCCACCTCGCGTCTGACCGGCGCCATGACCTCGTCGAGCTGTGCGGGCTTGCCGACGGGCTCGACGATGACCTTGCGCCGGTCGTCGGGCGCAGGGCTACGGCGGACGTATCCGGCCTGCTCCAGCCGGTCGATGAGGCGGGTGGTCGGGCCGGTGGTCAGCCCGGCGCGGGCGCCCAGCTCCCCCGGCGTCATGGGGCCGGCCAGCTCCAGGATGTTGAGCGCGTACAGGTCCGTCGCGCCGAGCCCGCACGCCCGCGCGCTCGCGTGTCCGTGCAGCAGGACGGCGCTGAGGTAGCGGCGGTAGACGGCGGCGGCGTCGGGGCGTTCGCGCGCGATTGACATGAACTCTCCCATTCCCTAATCTCTTCCTCAGAGAAGAGAAATCTTTAGAGAAGAAACTTCTTCAAAGAAGTTACCATGAGGAGAGCCGATGACCACCGCACGCGTGACCACCGCCCGCACCACCGGCGCCGATGAGGGCGCCATCCTCGCCCTCCTGCGGGCGAGCCAGGACGCCTGGGACCGCGGCGACGGCGCGGCCTACGGGGCCTGCTTCACCGACGACGCCACCGACGTCACGTTCGCGGGCACGGTCTACCGGGGCGGCGCCGAGATCGGCCGCGCCCACCAGGCGCTGTTCGACGGCTTCCTGAAGGGTTCGCGGCTCGTCATGGAGGTCATCGACCTGCGCCGTTACGGCTCCGACACCGCGGTCGTGCTCACCAGGGGCGACGTCGTCAAGGGCAAGCAGGGCAGGCTGGGCAAACTGGCGACGTACACGCTGGTCCGCGACGCCGCCGGGCTCTGGCGCATCGCCTCCGTGCAGAAGACCAAGCACAAGCCGCTCATGGAGGCCGTGTCGTTCACGTTCCAGCCGGCCACCCGGCCCGCCGCCCCGGCGCGGTGAGGCTCGCCCGGCGTCGCACAGGTGGCCGTGCAGGGAGGTCAGGTCCTCCCGCTTCCGGTCAGGCCGCCGTCAGGCCGAAGGCGTCCACCAGCTCCTCCGTGGTGCGGATGGCGTGGGCGAACGTGGGGCCGTTCAGCTCGTGGGCGGCGTACATCATCTCCGGGCTGAACGCCGCCGTGGCGTCGCGCACCAGCGTGACGTGGTAGCCCAGCTCCATCGCGAACCTGCCGGTCGCCTCCAGGCAGGTGTTGGCGAGCACGCCGATCAGCACCACGTGGGTGATGCCGTGCTGCTTGAGCTGGAAGTCCAGGTCGGTGTTGGCGAAGCCGCTCTGCGCCCAGTGCTCGTGGACGACGATGTCGCCGGGCTCCGGCGCGAGGTCGGGGTGGAATTCGCCGCCCCACGTCCCGCGCGCGAACGAGTGCCGCTCCATGATGCCGCGCTGGGTGGGGTTCGGGTGGTGCCAGCTTTCGTAGTCGCCCGGCTCCCAGCGGCGGTGCGGCACGATCAGCAGCCGGGCGCCGGCCCCGCGTGCGACGGCGGTCACCGTACGCAGGTTGTCCACCAGCCCGACCTCGGTGGCGACGGGCGCGAGCCGCGGCCAGAGCTTGCCGCCCTCGGAGATGAAGTCGTTGTACGGGTCGATCAGCAGGACCGCCGTGCGGCGGGGATCGTAGAGCCGGCTCATGACTGTTCGTCCGCCTTCCGCGGGCAAGGGGGCGGCGCCCGTTCCGCGTCTCCCGTGACGCCTACCCGCAGGCCGGCACGTCCGCGTCCCGCGCGGGTCAGCGCCGTGCCAAACCCCCTTGACCGGAAGCGGGCGCGATCAGCCGAGCAGGATGTTCGTGGACTGCGACGGCACGGCGTCCAGCGCGGCGAGCGTCTCGTCGTCGAGCGCGATCTCGCCCGCGGCGACGTTCTCCTCCAGGTGGGCGGCCGACGCGGTGCCGGGGATGAGCAGCACGTTGGGCGCGTGCCGCAGCAGCCAGGCCAGGCCGATCTGGGACGGCGTGCGGCCGAGCCGGGCGGCGGCCTCGGTCACCGCCGGCTGCTCCACCACCTTGGGCATGCCGGGGAAGGCGCCGCCCAGCGGGAAGTACGGCACCCAGGCGATCCCTTCGGCGGCGCAGAGCGCGAGCATGTCCTCGTGGTCGCGGCCGACGAGACTGTAGGCGTTCTGGACGCACACGATGCCGGCGGGCAGGGCGCGGCGCAGCACGTCGAGCGAGACGGCGCTCAGCCCGATTCCGCCGATCTTGCCCTCGTCACGCAGCGCCGTCATCACCGCGAGCTGGTCGTCCACGTCCACGACCTGCGCGCCGGTGGCGCGGATGCCGGGGCCGACGTCGAGCCTGCGCAGGTTCACGACGGGGATGCGCTCGACGCCGAGGCTCTTGAGGTTGGCCTCGACGCTCGCCCGCAGTTCCCCGGGACGCTGGGCGGGACGCAGCGGGAACGGGCCGTCCGGGTCGACGACCGCGCCCACCTTGCTGACGACGACCACGCCGTCCTCGGGGCGCAGCGCCTCGCGGATCACGTCGTTGACGAAGCCGTCGCCGTAGAAGTCGGCCGTGTCGACGTGATCGACGCCCAGCTCGACGGCGCGGCGCAGCAGCCGTACGGCGGCGGCGCGGTCGTCGTGCAGGCGTTCGAGCTGCATGGCGCCGTAGCCGACGCGGGAGACGGTAAGGTCGCCGAGCAGGCCGGAGCCGCCGGGACGCGGCGCTCCGGTGGCCGTGACGCCGGAGGAAGAGGTACCGCTGGACATCAGGAAACACCGTCCTCGAGACAATGACGAGAGAAAGCGGAGGACCCTCCGCCAAGACCGACCCTAGCACTATCGGAGGTGCCTCCGCTTTGGTTGCCCCGGAATCTTCCGAATCCCCTGCCGCCGGGCGGCCCGTCCGCGCGCACGCCCGGCGCAACCGTGAGAACCTGCTCGCCGTCGCCCGCGCGGCCTTCGCCGCCGCCGACGGGCCCGTCTCGCTCGAAGGCATCGCCAAGCAGGCCGGCGTCGGCATCGGCACGCTTTACCGCCACTTCCCCACCCGGGAGGCGCTCGTCGAGGCCGTGTACGCCGCCGAGCTCGACGAGGTGACCGGCTGCGTACCCGACCTGCTGGCCGCACACCCGCCGGAGGCCGCGCTGCGGGAGTGGATGAAGCGTTACGGGGCGTTCGTCTCGACCAAGCGCGCCATGCTCGACACGCTCCGCGCCGGCTGGTCATCGGGACGGCTCGCCACGCCCACGACCAGGGAGCGCATCACGGCCGCCATCGGCACGATCCTGGAGAGCGGCGCCCGCGCGGGCACCCTGCGCGGCGACGTCGACCCCGACGACGTCACCGCGATGATCCTGGGCGTGTTCCTGTCCACGGCGGCGAGCGACGCCTGGGACCGCATGGACCGCCTCTTCGACCTCCTCGTGGACGCCCTGCGTCCCTAACCGGAAGGGCGCAGGCCGGTGACGCGATCCACACGCGCCACCTGATGCCGCGTGCCGCTCACGCACGGCCGCCCAGACGGGCACGCGGCTCGCGCGTGCGGCCGCGTGCGGACAGCGGACCGGCCCGAACGCGCGCGGAGCCGGGGCCTGGTCGAGCGGACTCCCGCACTCCGCTGACGACCGGCCCGATCGCGTGCGGAGCCGGGAAGGCCGCGGGTTCGGATACCGCTCGACGTCGCGAAGCGGCGGCGGGCCCGAGACGGGCCCGCCGCCGCGGTGCGAACGGAGCGGGTCACTCCGTGACGAGGGTGATGCCCTGGGGCAGGCCGGTGACGTGGGCGGCGCCGGACGCGTCCACCGTGACGTCCACCGGGGCGCCCGCCACCCGCAGGCCGCGGACCGACAGGGGGCCGAGCGGGGCCGAGGGCAGGGGCCGGAGCACGGCCTTGCCCTCCGGAACGTCGGGGTGCAGGCCGGTGGCGGCGTGCAGGATCGCGACGGCGGCCGCGGCCGACCACGCCTGCGGGCGGCAGGCCGCCGGGTACGGCACCGGCCGGCCCAGCAGTTCCCGGGAGTCGCCCGCGTGCAGCTCGGGCAGGCGGTAGTCGAACGCCTCGGCGGCGGCGAGCAGCCCCTTCGCCAGGCCGGCGGCCAGGCCGGCCGGCCCGGCCTCGCCGGACGGCGCGGCGGTCGACGCAGCGGCGGACGGAGAGGTGGACGCAGTGGCCCTGGACAGGGCGGTGCGGGCGAGGCCGGTGATGACGATGGCCGTGTCGTGGGTCCAGACGGAGCCGCAGTGGTACGACAGCGGGCTGAACCCCGCATCACCGCTGGACATGGTGCGCAGCCCGAAGCCGCCCGACATGGCGGGGTCGCTCAGCAGGCCGGCGATGCGCAGCTCCTCGTCGGGCGTCAGGATGCCGGTGCCGAGGAGGTGCCCGATGTTGCTGGTGAGCGCGTCCACGGGGCGCTTGTCGCGGTCGAGGGCGAGCGCGGGGTGCCCGCGGTCCGTCCAGAACGCCGCGCGGAACCGCTCGGCCAGCCGGCCCGCGTAGTCGCGCCAGCGCTCGGCGCCGGGCCGGCCGAAGGCCTCCAGCAGCGCCGCACCGGCGGTGGCCGCCTCGTACGCGTACCCCTGGACCTCGACGAGCGCGATGGGCGGCTCGGCGCGCGAGCCGTCGTGGAAGCGGACGGCGTCGCCGGAGTCCTTCCAGCCCTGGTTGGCCAGGCCGCGCCCGCTGGTGTCGATGTATTCGAGGAAGCCGTCGCCGTCGGCGTCGCCGTGGTCGGCGAGCCAGCCGAGCGCCGCTTCCATGGCGGGCAGCAGCGCGGCGACCTGGGATTCCGGCATGCCCCAGCGCCAGGCGTCGTGCAGCAGCGTGATCCACAGCGGGGTGGCGTCGATGGTGCCGTAGTAGGCGGCGGGCAGGCGGAGCCGTTCGGCTTCGAGGCTGAACTCGTGGCGGCGCAGCTCGTGCATGATCTTGCCGGGCGCCTCGCCGGAGGCGGGGTCGATCTTCGTGCCCTGGCGGCGGGCCAGGACGCGCAGGGTGCCGGCGGCCAGCTCGGTGCCGAGCGGGAGCAGCATGCGGGCGGCCCAGATGCTGTCGCGGCCGAAGAGGGTCAGGAACCACGGCACGCCGGCGCCCAGGAACGTGTCATCGGGCGCGCCGGCCTCGGTGAGCCGCAGCGACTCGAGGTCGTCGAGCGACTGGCGGGCCAGGTGTACCAGGCGGGCGTCGCCGGCCTCCACCTGCGGCCTGCTCCATTCGCGGGCCCTGGCCGGCGCGGCGACGACCGCCCCGGGGTCCTGCACGGTCACGCCCCACCGCACGGTGACCCGCTCCCCCGGCGCGACGGTGACGTCCCATCGCAGCGCCTGCCCGCTGACCTCGGCGTCGGCCCGCACGGCGACCCGCACCTCGCCGGACTCCCAGACCAGGCCGCCGGCACCGGGCGCGGGGTCGAGCGGCGTGGTGTCGCCGCCGGACTTGACCACCTCGATGGGCGCGAGGTCGCAGCCGAGCTCCACGGTGATCGTGCAGGTGACGGGGGCCGAGGCGGTGGAGGCGAGGGTGATCTCCTCGTCCATGCCGCCGGGCGTGACCCGGCGCAGCCGGTCGATCCTGACGGTCGGGTCGGGGGCAGGGTCTCCGAGCCAGCGGGCGAGCGCGACGAAGCGCGAGAGCCCCGGCCCGGGAACGGCGTGCGCGACGGACTCCGGCTCGCGGCCGTCGATCAGCAGCCTCGCCTGGGAGAGCACCCGCGCGTCGGCGTGGAAGAGCCCCTGCACCCCTGCGGGCCTGATCTGGCCGTCCGCACCGCTGAGCGCGGTCGTCGGCGCCATGACGGTGCTGACGAGATCGTGCAACAGCGGCTGCAGCCGGTGATGGGTCACTGTGAGGCCCCCTTGACACTCAGTTAACTTGAACGATCTAATCCTGTCATACATCATTTTGATCGTTCAAACTCACGGAAAGGCGATATATGGCGGCGAAGGTCACGATCGCCGATGTGGCGCGCCACGCCGGCGTGTCCCGCCAGACGGTGTCGAACGTCCTCAACTCCCCGGAGGTCGTCAAGGAGGAGACCCGCCGGCGGGTGCTCGCCGCCGTCGAGGCCCTCGGCTACCGGGTGAGCGCCGCCGCCAGGCAGATGCGGACCGGCCGGTCACGGCTGCTTGCCGTACGGATCGAGACGATCCAGGACGGCATGAACGTCTTCGACCGCTTCCTGCACGGCCTCACCGAGTCGGCGGCGAACGCCGGCTACCGGGTGCTGCTCTACACCGCCACCGATGACGAGAACGAGATCGACACCATCGACCAGCTGCTCGGCGAGTTCGAGCCCGACGGTTTCGTGCTGACCAGCACCCACCACGGCGACCCGCGCGCCGCCTGGCTGGCCGAGCGGGACCTGCCGTTCGTCAGCTTCGGCCGCCCGTGGGGCGCGCTGGAGGCCGGATACCCCTGGGTGGACGTGGACGGCGCGGCCGGCACCGAGGCCGCCACCCGCCACCTGCTCGACGCCGGCCACCGCCGGATCGGCTTCATCGGCTGGGAGCAGGGCTCCGGCGTGGGCGACGACCGTAGGGCCGGCTGGTCGAGGACGCTGTCCGCCGAAGGGCTCGACGCCGATCTGGCCCTGGAGACGGACGGCTCGCCTGCCGAGGGCAGGGCCGCCGCGCTCGCGCTCGTGGAGCGCGGCGCCACCGCCCTGGTCTGCGTCAGCGACGCCGTGGCCCTCGGCGCCGTCCAGGTCACGCGGGCGGCCGTCGGGTTCGACGACACGCCGGTGGCCGCCGCCATCGGGCTCACCAGCGTCGGCCAGCCGCTCGCCGAGGCCGCCGCCCGCTGCGTGGAGATGCTGACCGGCCGCCTGTCGGGCCGGCCGACCGAGTCCCACGCGCTGCTCAGTCCCACCTTGGTCATCCGGAAGGACCCCCGATCATGAAGAGATTCGCGATCCCCGCCGCGGCCGCCGTGCTCCTGACCGCCACCGCCTGCGGCAGCGGCTTCGACGACCGGCAGGCCGAGCCGCAGCAGCAGACCAGCGGCCCGGCGGAGCTGCAGGTCCTGATGGCCTCGTCCGGCGACGCCGAGACGAACGCGGTCAAGGAGGCGGCCGACGCGTGGGCCAAGGCCACCGGCAACAAGGCCGTGGTCACCCCGGCCCAGGACATCCACCAGCAGCTCGGCCAGGCGCTGGCCGGCAGCAACCCGCCCGACGTGTTCTACGTGGACGCCTCACGCTTCGCCGACTACGCGAGCGTCGGCGCGCTGGAGCCGTACGCCGACAAGATCTCCGACGTCCAGGACTTCTATCCGAAGCTGCGCGAGACCTACACCTACGACGGCCGCTTCTACTGCGTGCCGAAGGACTTCTCCACGCTCGCCCTGATCGTCAACGACGACCTGTGGAAGAAGAACGGCCTCACCGAGGACGACATCCCCACCACGTGGGAGGAGCTGACCGCCGTCACCAAGAAGATCAAGGGCGTGACGCCGCTGACGTTCAGCGACACGCGTGACCGGGTCGGCGCGTTCATGGTGCAGGCGGGCGGCTGGATCACCAGCGCCGACGGCAAGCAGGCGACGGGCGACAGCCCCGAGAACCTGCAGGCGCTGCAGTACGTCAAGGATCTGCTCACCGGCAAGCAGGCCCAGTACGCCAAGGCGCTCGACGCCGAGTGGGGCGGCGAGGCGTTCGGCAAGGGCAAGGCCGCGATGACGATCGAGGGCAACTGGATCAAGGGCGCGATGAAGGCCGACTACCCGGACGTCAAGTTCTCGGTGCACGAGCTGCCGGCCGGGCCGAAGGGCAAGGGCACGCTGTCGTTCAGCAACTGCTGGGGCATCGCCGCCAAGTCCAAGAACAAGGCCGCGGCCATCAGCTTCGTCGAGGCGATGACGAAGAAGGAGCAGCAGCTCACCTTCGCCAGGGCGTTCGGCGTGATGCCGTCGAGGGCCTCGGCCAAGGAGGACTACCTCAAGGAGTTCCCCGGCGACGCCGCCTTCGTCGACGGCGCCGACTACGCGCAGGGCCCGGTGAACGCCCCGAAGATGGACAGCGTCCTGTCCGACTTCGACGCCGGGCTGCAGCAGCTGGCCTCCAAGGACCCGAAGGAGATCCTGGCCAGGCTGCAGAAGAACGCCGAGAGCGCGCTGGGCTGACGTGATGCGCAGCCGTACCAGGGAGAACCTCGCGGGGTGGCTCTTCGTCGCGCCGGTCGTGGTGATCCTCGGGCTGTTCCTGCTCCTGCCCATCCTGATGGCGCTCTGGGTGAGCCTCACGGGATGGAACGGGCAGGGCAGCCCGTTCCGGGCCGAGGTGCCGTTCGTCGGCATCGACAACTACGCCCGGCTGTTCACCGAGGACGGGCTGGCCCGCGAAGACTTCATGATCAGCATCCGCAACAACATCTACTACGTCGCCGCGGTCGTGCCGCTGCAGACGGCGCTCGCGCTCTTCCTCGCGCTCGTGGTGAACAAGCGCAAGGGGTTCTTCCGCACCGCCTTCTACTTCCCGTCGGTGACCAGCTCCGTCGCGATCAGCGTGGTGTTCCTGTTCATCTTCAGCAACTCGGGAGCGGTCAACCAGATCCTCGGCTTCCTCGGCGTGCAGGGGCCGCAGTGGTTCTCCGACCCGCGCGGGGTGATCCAGCTCCTGATCGGCGATCCGCCCGCGGTGCTCACCGAGCACGGCATGTTCGGCCTGACCTGGTGGGACTGGCTGTCGGGGCCGAGCGTGGCGATGTGCGCGATCATCGCGCTGGTGGTGTGGACGACGTCGGGGACGTTCATGCTGATGTTCCTCGCGGCGCTGCAGAACATCCCGAAGACGCTCGATGAGGCGGCCATGATCGACGGCGCCACCCGGTGGCAGCGGTTCTGGCGGGTGACGCTGCCGATGCTCAAGCCGACCATGTTCCTGGTGCTCACGCTGGGGCTGATCGGCACGTGGCAGGTGTTCGACCAGATCTACGTGATGAGCCAGGGCGATCCCGCCAAGACCACGCTGACGCCGGCGTTCCTGTCGTACCGGACGGCCTTCCGCGACTTCGACTACGGCGTGGGCACGGCGATCTCGTTCGTGCTCTTCTCGATCATCGTGCTGCTGACGCTGTTCCAGCGGTGGGTCATGAGGGAGCGCAAGGCATGAGGCGCCTCATCCTGATCGTCTTCTCGGTCGTCTTCATCTACCCGTTCGTCATCCAGATCGCGAACTCGTTCAAGACCGACCCCGACGCCGCCGCCAACCCGCTGTCGCCGATCCCTCACCCGGCCACGCTGGCGGCCTTCGAGCGGGTGTTCGGCGGCACCGACATGCCGATCTGGCTGGGCAACTCGCTGCTGGTGACCGTCGTGGTCACGCTGGGGCGGGTGCTGCTGGACTCGATGGCGGGCTACGCGCTGGCCCGGCTGCGCTTCCGCGGCCGGTCGGGGCTGTTCGCGGCGGTGATCGCGGTGATGGCGGTGCCGGGCGTGGTGCTGTTCATCCCGAAGTTCCTGGTGCTGAACCAGCTCGGCATGTACGACTCGTACCTCGCGCTGATCCTGCCCCTCGTCGCCGACGCGACCGGCGTCTTCATCATGAAGCAGTTCTTCGAGTCGGTGCCGCGCAGCGTCGAGGAGGCGGCCAGGATCGACGGAGCGGGCACGTTCCGGGTCTTCTGGTCGGTGGTGCTGCCGATGTCCCGCCCGGCGCTGATCACCTTGACGATCCTGTCGTTCCAGGGCTCGTGGAACGAGTTCCCGCACACGCTGGTGGCGGTGCAGGACCCGGCGCTGTTCACACTGCCGCGCGGCCTCGCCGACCTGGTCAGCGGCTCGCTCGGGGGCGGCACCCAGTTCCCGCTCAAGCTGGGCGCGGCGCTGCTGGCCACCATCCCGGTCGCGGTGATCTTCGTCATCTTCCAGCGCTACTTCATCCGTGACGCCAACGAGGGCGCCGAGAAAGGCTGACCCCGCGTCCGCGTATTCGAACGGCTCCGTCGCGGTCGCGGGTCCGGTGATGACCGCCGGTCTTCACCGGAGCCCGCGGCCGGACGGAGCCGTCCTGTTGGGATGAGTGCCTCTCTTCCGCACCTCAGCGGGTGCGCCACCCATGCTCCCGGTTCCGGCCGCCGCTCCCTAGGGCCGAAAGTCCCTTGATCGCGAGGACCCTTGGCCTCGCTCAGCCGGGCTCGTGCTCGCCCGCCAGCGGCAGCCGCAGCACGAAGCAGGGGCCGCGCGGGGTCTCCTCGATGGTCAGGTTGCCCTGGTGCGCCTGGGCGATCGCGCGGGAGATGGCCAGGCCGAGCCCGCTGCCCCCGGGGTCGCGTTCGCGCCCCTCGGCCAGCCGGATGAAGGGCTGGAAGACCTGCTCGCGCTGGTCGGGCGCGATGCCGTCGCCGTCGTCCCAGACGGTCAGCACGGCCTCGCCGTCGGCGCGCCCGACGCTCACCTCGATCGCACTGCGGGCGTGCCGCTCGGCGTTGACCAGCAGGTTCGTCAGCACCTCGCCGAGCTGGACGCGGTTGCCCCACACGCGGGCGGTGTCGTCGACGGACACGCGCGGCGGGTAGGCGGGCGACAGGCGGTCGACCTCGTCGCGTACGAGGGCGCCCAGGTCGATCCGCTCCGCCTGCTGCGGCGACGACGTGCGCACCCGGGTGAGCAGCAGCATCTCGTCGATGATCACCTGGAGGCGGTCCACGCTGTCGAGCGCGTCCCTGATCGTCCGGTCCCGGTCCACGCCCGGGTAGATCAGCGCCTCCTCCAGCCGGGTACGCAGGCCGGTCAGCGGCGTGCGCAGCTCGTGGGAGACCATCGAGGAGTAGTAGCCCTGCTGCCGTACGGCCTCCTCGAGCCTGGCCAGGGTCCGGTTCACGGTACGGGCGAGCGTGGCGATCGCGTCACGGCCGCGTGGCACGGGCACCCGCAGGCCGAGGTCGGTGACGGTGATCTCGGCGATCAGGTCCCGCATCACCTCGACCGGGCGCAGGGTACGGCGGATGAGCAGCGCCGCCAGGCCGGTCACCAGCGCGCTGGCGAGCAGGACGGCGCCGGCCAGGGCGAGTTCGAGGTGCCAGGCGGCCAGGATGGAGGGCTCGGCCCGGCCGGCGTACACGACGTGGGAGGCGCCGCCCCACAGCTGCTCCTCCTCTTGCGGGGACGGCCGGAAGGCGGTGAACATCACGCATTCGCCGTCCGCGCACTCCTTGCCGTGCCTGATGCGGTCGTCGGAGCCCGGCCACACCGTGGCGATCGGCGGGCGTCCGGCCGCGTCGCGGCTGGCCTTGACGACGCGGCCGGTGGCGTCCACGAGCTGGAGCAGGTTGACCTCCGCCGTGGTCACGGGCTGCGGGGTCGAGGTGCCCATGGCCGCGATCCAGTCCGAGGCCGCGCGCTGGGTGCTCTGGTAGACCTCGCCCGCCACCTTTTGGCGCACGATCAGGTCCGCGGCGACCGCGATCCCGGTGAGGCTCGCCAGCGACAGCAGCGCGGTCATCACGATGAGGCGGGCCTGCACGGAGAGGCGGCCGGGACGCAGGGGCATCGACAACCTCCCCGCTCGCCTCGCTCCTCAGAGCCATGCTTCCAACTGCCGGTTCACGGGAAGCCAATGCCGCCGCAACGTGCGGGTCATAGGTGGCGAAACCGGGTCAACGCAGGTCATGGACCCATCGGCCGCCCACCGCGGTGGCGATCACGGTGATGTCCTTGATCGCGGCGGGATCGACGGCGAACAGGTCGTCGGAGAGCACCGCGAAGTCGGCCAGCTTGCCCCGGCTCAGCGTGCCCTTGAGGTGCTCCTCGTGCACCGCGTACGCCGAGCCCTCGGTGTAGGCGCGCAGCGCCTGCTCGACGGTGAGCGCCTCCTCAGGGTTGAACGGCCGCCCGCTCGCCGTGCGCTGGTTGACCAGGTCGTGGATGCCGAGCAGCGGCGCGCCGGCCACCACGGGGCAGTCGGAGCTGCCCGGCAGCACGATGCCCGCCTCCAGGAACGAGCGCTGCCGGTAGCAACCGCGCGCCCGCTCGGGCCCGAGCGCCTCCAGCATGCCGTCGCCGATCTCGGAGATGAACCGGCCCTGCGGCACGGGGATGACGCCCAGCTCGGCGACCCTGGCGACCTGGGCGTCGCTGGTGACCGCGCAGTGCTCGATGCGGTGGCGGGCGTCGGGGCGCGGAGTGCGGGCCTGCGCCTCGGCGTAGGCGTCGAGCACGACGTCCACGGCGGCGTCGCCGATGGCGTGGGTGGCGATCTGCCAGCCGGAGTCGTGGGCGCGCAGGATGAAGCTCCGCAGCGCCTCGGCCTCCTCCTGCAGAAAGCCCCGGTTGCCGGGTTCGCCCGCGTAGTCGCAGCACATGGCGGCGGTGCGGCCGATGAGCGAGCCGTCGGAGAACAGCTTGACCGGCCCGATCCGCAGCCACTCGTCGCCGAGCCCGGAGCGTACGCCGAGATCCAGCCCGAACTCGGCGTCCACGTCGTGCAGATTGGGCGAGCCCGGCATGAGCGTGGCCCGCTGCGGCAGCAGGCCGCGCCTGATCGCGTCCTGGAAGGCGGCCACGTCCCAGGGGCCGTTACCGGCCAGGCCGGCGCCGACGCCGGGCTCGGTGAAGCTGGTCAGCCCCTCGGCGGCGGCGGCCCGCCCGGCCAGCGCGATGCCCTCGATGAACTCCTCGTGCGCGAGCGGCCGCAGCACCCGCAGCGCGAGGTCCTGGGCCTGCTCGGCGAGCAGGCCGTCGGGCAGCCCGCGCTCGTCGCGGCCGACGGAGCCGCCCGGCACGTCGGGCACGTCCTCAAGGGACGGAAAGCCCATGAGCGCGAACGCCGCGGTGCTGGCCACGCCCATGTGACCGGAGGTGTGCTGGAGCCAGACGGGGCGGCCGCCTGAGGCCCGGTCGAGGGCCTCGCGGGTGGGGTGTGCGCCGCCCAGCTTGTTCTGGTCGTAGCCGCCGCCGCGGATCCAGGCGCCCTCCGGCAGGGTCGCGGCGCGCTCGGCGACCCGCGCGTACAGCTCGTCGAGGCTGCTCACGCGGACGTCCAGCTCGCGCAGCCGCTGTCCGCGCATGCTGAGGTGGTGGTGCGCGTCGTTGAAGCCGGGCACGACGGGCGCGCCGCCGAGATCCACGACCGTTTCCGCGCTCACCCCGTCGAGCTTCTCGTCGAGCCCGGCGATCCGGCCGTGCAGCACGCCCAGGCGGGTGGCCTGCGGCCGGTCGCGGTCGAGGGTGGTGAAGCGGCCGTTGACGAACAGCGTGTCGAGACGCATCAGACCTCCAGCGGTTCCCGCGCCGCCACGCTCCTGCGCCGCAGGGCGGCCACGCAGGCCATGGTGAGCAGGATGATGACCAGGTACTGGCCGACGACCGCCCAGATGGTGCCGGTCGAGGTGAGCAGCGCCTGGGCGATCATGGGGGCGGTGCCGCCGATGAGGGCGCCGCACAGCTGGTACGACAGCGAGATGCCGGTGTAGCGGACGCGGGCGGGGAACGCCTCGGCGAGGAAGCCGGCGAGGGCCGCGTACGACATGCCGCCGAAGACGATGCTGATCGCGAGCCCCAGCGTGGCGAGCACGGGCGAGCCGGTGCCGACCATGGCGAAGGTGATCGGCGTGCAGACGATGAGCGCGGTGAACGCGATGAGCATGAAGCGGGCGGCGCCGTAGCGCTGGCCGAGCACCGCGCCGGCCGGCTGGGTGACGAACTGGGTGATCGCCACGATGAGCAGCACGTCGAGCATCGTGCTGCGGCTGATGCCGAGGTCGGTGGTGGCCCACGACAGGATGAAGGTGTTGGTGAAGTACGCCGAGGCGATGCCGACGCCGCTCGCGCCGATGCCGAGCAGCACCAGCGGCCAGGAGGTGCGGAAGACCTCGGCGACGGGCAGCTTGGCCACCTCGCGCCGCTGCTGCATGCGGGTGAACTCCGGCGACTCCTCCACCCGCATCCGGATGATCAGGCCGACCACGAGCAGCACGGCCGAGCACAGGAACGGGATGCGCCAGCCGTAGGACAGGAAGTCGTCCTCGGGCAACGTGCTGACCAGCGCGAACGCGGCGGTGGCGAGGATCGACCCGGCGGGCGAGCCCTGCTGGGCGAAGGCGGCGTAGAAGATGCGCTTGGGCCCCGCGTGCTCGGCGGCGATCAGCACGGCGCCGCCCCACTCGCCGCCCACGGCGATGCCCTGAATGAGCCGCAGCGCGGCGAGCAGCATCGGCGCGAGCACCCCGATCTGCGCGAAGGTGGGCAGCACGCCGACCAGCGTGGTGGCCCCGCCCATGAGCAGCAGGGTGACGACGAGCGTGCGCTTGCGGCCGATGCGGTCGCCGAGGTGGCCGAAGACGACACCGCCGAGCGGCCTGGCCAGGAACCCGACCCAGAACGTGGCGAAGGAGGCCATCACCCCGGCGGCGTCGCTGACGTCGGGGAAGAAGAGCTTGCCGAAGACGAGGGCGGACGCGGTGCCGTAGATGTAGAAGTCGTACCACTCGATGGAGGTGCCGACGAAGGACGCGATGCCCGCGCCGCGGGCGGTGGTGGAGCTCATACGGGGGGATTCCTAGGCGAAGTGGTGGAGTCGGGCCAGCGGCACCTCGGTGGCGGGGGCCATGCTCGCCTCGGCGCCGTCCACGAGGACGGGTCCGGGTTCGCGCGGCACCTCGACGCGAGGGGTCGCCGTGTTGCGGTGCATGTCGGATCGGGTGAGGCCGCGGGAGTGCCGGATCGCCGCATACCGCAGGCCGCGCGGCAGGGCGTCCCTGCTGTCGGCGGAGTCGAGCGCGTCGCGCGCGACGAAGATCCGCGACAGCCGGGCGGGCGCGTCGCCGAGCCCGCCGAAGTACGGCCGGTAGACGCGCGGCTGGGTGAGCCGGGTGGAGCCGGAGCCGCTGCCGGAGACGCCGTGCGCGACGAACCCTGCCTTGATCACCAGCTCGGGCTTGGTGCCGAACCAGGCCGGCTGCCAGAGCACGATGTCGGCGAGCCGGCCGGGCTGGAGTGTGCCGACCTCGTGGGCCAGGCCGTGCGCGACGGCCGGGTTGACGGTGAGCTTGGCCAGGTAGCGCAGGATCCGCGGGTTGTCCGCGGCCGGTTCGCCGGCGCCCGCCGCCAGGGCGTTGAGGTGCGCCACCTGCCAGGTGCGCCGCACGGTCTCGGCCACCCGGCCCATGCCCATCGAGTCGGAGTTGACGATGCTGATCGCGCCCAGATCGTGCAGGACGTTCTCGGCCGCGATGCCGTGCTCCCTGACCCGGCTGCGGGTCACCGCCACGTCGCTGTCGATGTGGTGGTTCTGCCGGTGCACGGTCATCGTCATCGGGAACAGCTCGCCGGCGGTGTTCGTGGTGTAGGGCAGCGTGGGGGTGGTGGAGGAGGGCAGCACGTGCGGCTCGGACAGGATCTCCAGCAGGTCGGGGTGCCCGCCGCCGCCCTCGACGTGGTAGGCGTGCACGGTGCGCCCGCGCGTCGCGGCGATCGTGTCGGCCAGGTAGCCGGACTCGTTCATGGAGTCGGAGTGCAGCGCCACCGGCAGGTCGGCCTGCTCGGCGACGCCGAGGCAGGTGTCGATGACGCGCGGCGTCGCGCCGAAGTCCTCATGGATCTTGAAGCCGCCCGCGCCCGCGAGCACCGCCTCCTCCAGCAGCCGCCGCGAGCTGGAGGACCCGCGGGCCAGGAACGCGACGTTCAGCGGGGTGCCGCGCCAGGCGGCCATGAGCGTGTGCAGGTTGTGCGCCGGGTTGACGCCGACGTCCCACACGCCGCCGAGGCCCATGCCGACCACGGTCGTCACGCCGGAGGCCAGCGCGGCGGGCGCGATCTCCGGCGACGACAGGTGCACGTGCGAGTCCACGACGCCGGGCGTGGCGATCAGCCCCTCGCCGGGGACGATCGCCGTGTGCGAGTCGATGATCGCGCCCTCGAACGGCACGATGCGGCCGTCCTTGACGCCGATGTGCGTCTTGCGCACGCCGAGCACCGGGTCCATCAGCACGACCCCGGCCACGACCAGGTCGAGCGCGGACTCCCGGTCGCCGCGCGGGCTGGCCAGCAGCCCGTCGCGCAGCGTCTTGCCGCAGCCGCCGAGCAGCTCGTCGCCGTGCGGCACGTCGTCGGCCTCCACCTCGGCCCACAGGCAGGTGTCGCCGAGCCTGATGAGGTCCCCGGTGGTCGGGCCGTAGATCGCGTTGTACGTCTCGCGCCTCATGACGTGATGACCTCCACCTCGACGGTCTCGCCCGGCGGGAATGCGGTCGCCGTGCCGGCGGGGATGGCGAGCCTGAACCCCTCCGGCGGCCTGTCGAACGCCAGCGCCGCGTTGACCTCGCCCAGCGGGAAGTGCGAGGAGACGTAGACGGTGCGCTCGCCCCGGTTGGTGACGCGCAGGGTGGTGCGCTCGCGGCCGGGGTTCAGCTCGACGTCGCGCGGCAGCGGCCGGACCGCGCCGGGGCCGCCGGGCTCGGGCGGTCCGATGGGGGCGTCCACGGCGACGAGCGCGGTGCCGCTGGGGAACAGCGCCTCCACCTGGACGTGGGGCACGAGCGCGCAGACGCCGTCCATGACGTCGCCGGGGCCGAGCACGGCCTTGGCGCCCTCGATGACCTCGGGCAGCGTGGCGCCGTCCCAGGCCAGTTCGAGGATCTCGTCGCAGATCAGGGCGATCGCCTCCGGGGCGTTCAGCCTGCGCCCTCTGGCGCGGCGGCGGCGGGCGAGCTCGGCGAGCGTGAAGATGGTGAGCCGCTCCTGCTCGCGAGGTGTCAGATGCAACGTCGAACCTCCCGTTTCGCCCACGGTATGGCGAGGTCAGGGGCCCGACCAACGGTGAGACGGTGCGTAAATGCGCGGCTAGATTGTGCACATGACCAACGAGGTACTGGTCCGTCTCGCCCGGCGATGTCTGGAGAGTTACGAAGACCTCATCGACGGCTGGGCCGAGCAGGTGATGGCGATGGAGCCGTACGCGCAGGGCCTGGTCAGCCGCGCGGAGGTGCTGGAGGGCGCGCGGGTCGGGTTCGAGCTGATCCTGCGTCACCTCGCCGAGGGCCGGGTGCCGCCCGAGCTGCGCCCGCACTCCGAGCGGCTGGGCGAGCGGCGGGCCGGGCAGGGCGTGCCGCTGGAGTCGCTGCTCGCCGCGGCCCGGCTCGACGCCCGCGCGCTCTGGCAGGGCCTGGTGCGGCTGGCCGCACCTGAGGACCTGCCGCCGCTGCTCGAAGGGGCCATCCTCGTGTGGGAGGCGGTCGAGCAGCACAACACCGGCCTGATGACCGGCTACCAGCGGGCCGTGCTGGAGATGGGCAGGCAGCGCGAGGACGAGCGGCGCACGTGGTTCGCCCGGCTGCTGGACAACGACGGCCGCAACCCCGACGTGGTGCGCGACGCCGGGCGGGTGCTCGGCTTCGACGTGGCGGCCGCGTTCGTGGCGGTGGTGGCGTCCCCGGCGGCGGGTGCGGCGCTGCGGGTGGCGGCGGGCGGGATGAGCGGGCTCGGGCTGCGCACGCACCGCCACGAGTCGCCGTCGGGCGACATGCTCGTGGTGCAGCTGCCCCATCGGGCGCCCGATCCCGAACGGCTGGTGCTGGACGCGCTGGCGCGCGTGGCGTGCGGGGTGTCCCCGCGGGTGAACGGCCTGGCCAGGGTGCCGCACGCGGTGCGGCTGGCCGCGGCCACGATCCGGGCCGGCGGCGCCGCGCCCGCGGGGCCGATGCGGCTGGAGGACCGGTGGCTCGAGGTGTTCGTCGCGCACAGCCCCGAGCTGGCGGCCGAGCTGGCCGAGCGGGTGCTGGGGCCGCTGGGGTCGATCGGCGCGGCGGAGCGGGAGCGGCTGCTGGAGACCGTACGCGTGCATCTGGCGGGCGACGGCGCGATCGCCGAGACGGCGGCGGCGCTCTACTGCCATCGCAACACCGTGCAGCACCGCTTCGCCAGGTTCAGGGAGCTGACGGGCCGCGACGTGCGGGTGCCGGGCGACGCCGCCGTGGTGGCGCTGGCGCTGCGCGTCCGGCCCGCCGATGAGGGCGGCTGAGCGCGTGAGAAGGGCCGGTCTCGAGGGCCGGCCCTGGTCTCATCGCCTCCTCGTCATGCTCATGCCGAGCGCCACCAGGCCGAGGACGAGGATGATCGCGCCGACGATCACGTTGGTGGTGATCGTCGCCGCCGTGTCGGCCTCTCCCCTGATCAGCCACGGCGCGAGGATGGTCCACAGACCGATGACGGGCGTGATCCACGCGAGGCCGTGCGTGCGCCCGTACGCGGAGCTGAACCCCGCCGCCAGCAGCGCCACGGCGAGCCCCGTCACGAGGTTGTTGACGGTCAGCGACGTGATGCCGGAGAAGCCGACGATCCACGGAGACAGGGCCAGGAACAGCCCGGCCAGCAGGGTCAGTCCGTCGGCCACCTGAACGACCGGTTTGGCCGCGGCCACGTCGTACTGCTCGCGCATGCTGATGATGTCGGGATGCCGCTCCATTTCGCGGGTCATCAGGGACATCACCTCCTCGTTGCGACCGGCGAGAGCCTTTCCCGCCGTGCCCCCACTACCCCGTCAAGGGTGAGTCATACCGGCGGTTTGCCCGGTCAGCGCGGGGGAAACGAATGGGAGCCGTCCAGAGGGGGTACTTCGTGACAGCGGTCGACGCCATCGGAGGACACGGCAGGACCGTCCAGCACAGGACGAGCGGGCTCGCACCGGGGCTGCCCAAGCCGCGCGGGCCCGTCACCGCGCTGCTGTTCCGCCGCCTGTCCACACCCCCTGACGGGCGGGCGCTGCACCTCGACGTCACCGGCGCCGACCTGGGCGACGGCGACTTCCAGCTCGCCCTGTTCGCCTGCTACGAGCTGCACTACCGGGGCTTCGCGGGCGTGGACGAGCGCTGGGAGTGGGAGCCGTCGCTGCTGGCCGCGCGGGCGGTGCTGGAGCGGCACTTCGAGAAGCTGCTCGCGCGCGCCGTGCCCCGGCCGCGCGTGGCCGGGCCGCACGACGTGCGGCGGGCGCTGGTCGCGCTCACGGCCGACGACAGCGGGCCGTCGGTGTCGCGCTTCCTGGCGCGGCGGGCCGATCGCGAGCAGTTCCGCGAGTTCGTCGTCCACCGGTCGATCTACCACCTCAAGGAGGCCGACCCGCATACGTGGGCGATCCCCCGCCTGGCCGGCGGGCCGAAGGCGGCGCTGGTGGAGATCCAGGCCGACGAGTACGGCGGCGGCCGCGCCGAGCGGATGCACTCCGAGCTGTTCCGCGCCACCATGCGCGGCCTCGGCCTCGACGACTCCTACGGCGCCTACCTCGACCGCGTCCCCGGCATCACGCTGGCCATCTCCAACGCCATGTCGCTGTTCGGCCTGCACCGGCGGCTGCGCGGCGCCCTCGCCGGGCACCTGGCCGCCTTGGAGATGACCTCGTCGCTGCCCAACCGCCGCTACGCGCAGGGGCTGCGCCGGCTCGGCGGCGACGCCGCCGCCGCGCGCTTCTACGATGAGCACGTGCAGGCCGACGCCGTGCACGAGCAGGTCGCGGCCCATGATCTGTGCGCGGCGCTGGCCGCCGACGAGCCGCACCTGGCGGGCGACATCGTGTTCGGCGCGGCGTGCGCGCTGGAGCTCGAGCGGTCGTGGGCGGCGTACGTGATGGCGCGGTGGGAGCGCGGCGACTCGTCGCTGTCCCGGCCCTGAGCGTCATCCGGGCAGGCGGTAGACCGACACGTGCTCGGCGCTGGCGTCGGTGAACGGCGTCCGGTGCCAGTCGGCCCAGCGGTGCTCGCGTTCCATGCCGGCCAGCCGGGCCATCAGGTCGAGCTCGCAGGGCCAGGCGTAGCGGTGGTTGGCGGGCAGCAGGCGCACGCCGCCGTCGGTCAGCCGTACCTTGGTGGTGGCCATGAGCTGCTCGGCCGGCGAGATGCGGGCCGCCTCGGCGAGCACGACGTCCTCGCTCAGCGCGAGCAGCCGCAGCGCGCTGCCGTTCCTGAACGCCGCGGGGTCGGGCACCCACGCCTCCACCACGAACCTGCCGCCGGGCCGCAGGTGCGCGGCGGCGTTGCGGAAGCAGGCGACCTGCGCCTCCTGCGAGGGCAGCGCGTAAATGGTGTTGGTGGTCAGCGCCACCAGCGAGAAGGTGCCCTCGACCCGGGTCGTGGAGAAGTCGCCCACGGTGACCGGGATGCGCTCGCCGCCCGGCTTGGCGCGCAGGATCTCCACCATCTCGGGCGAGCCGTCGATGCCGGCCACCTCATGCCCGCGAGCGGCGATCGGCACGGCCAGCCGGCCCGTCCCGATGCCGAACTCCAGGATCGGGCCGCCCTCGGCGAGCAGGCACAGCTGCTCGACGGTGGCCTCGGTGGGCAGGTTCGCCACCGTGAGGTCGTAGATGTCGGCGATGCCGCGCCCGTAGGCGGCCGGGTCGAAACCGGTCGTCATCGCCGCTCCCCCGCTCTGGTCACGCGCTGCGTCCGTGTGCTCACGCGCCCGTGCTACCCCGCAGGTCAGGGATCATTCCGGCATATCGCCCCGCCTCCCGGGCACGGGACAGAGGTGTCGCAACACCGGGAAGACGTGGACGACGTGGAGCACACGGACGATGTGGTGACCGTGACGCCGTGCGAGGACGGGCCGCTGCTCCTCAGGGGACCGTTCCGGCTGGTCACTCAGGACGGCGTGCCGATCCCCGCGGGACGCTCGACGGTGGCGCTGTGCCGGTGCGGGCGCTCGGCGGTCAAGCCGTTCTGCGACGGCTCGCACAAGGTCATCGGCTTTCGCGCGCCGAGCGAACCCGACCCGCAGGACTGACCCGGCCGCGGCTGCGAGCGTGCCGCCCGGCGCAGCCACCGCGGGGAGTGCGCGGCCCGGCGCAGCCTGCGCCCCGCGTACGGGACGCCGCCCCGCAGCGCGGCCCCGGCGGCGAGCCAGCAGCAGATGGCCCGCTCCAGCACCCACACGGGCGCGAACAGCGCCGAAGAGGCGGGAAAGACGCGCCTGCCGCCCACCCGCCGCCTGCCCAGCTCGGCCAGCGCGACCGCCAGCGCGGCACCGGCCAGCGGCGGAGCGTACCGGCGCCGCCACAGGCACCAGACGAGCGCGGGCAGCAGCGGCAGGAACAGCGCGAGCCGGGCAGGCTGCGCCAGATCGTCATAGGCCTGGCGGACCCGCTGGTCCCAGAAGCGGGCCGTGTCGGGCGGCAGGCGCGGCACGTACAGGTCGAGCGGGCGCACCTCCCTGCCGCCGTGCGCGCGGACCGTGCGGATGAGCTCCAGGTTCTCGAACAGCACGTCGCCGTCGTAGCCGCCCATGCGCTCGAAGAAGGCGCGGCGCACGCCGAACGTGCCCGGGTAGTCGGCGCCGGCGCTGCGGTTCAGCAGGGTGCGGGCGGTGTCCCAGCGGGCGTGCCAGGGCAGCTCGGTGAAGTGGTTCTGGGGACGCACCAGGTCGGCGCTCTCCAGCAGCGCGTCGATCCTGGCGAGCGTGTCACCGTCGTGGCGGACGTCGTCGTCGGCGATGACCACGTGCCGGGCACGGGCCAGCCGCATGCCGGTGAGCACGCCGGCCACCTTGCCGTTGGCGCAGCGCAGGCCGGGGTCAGGGCGGACGTGCGCGACCAGCCCGCGCCAGGCGGCGGCGTGCCGCGCGAACAGCGGAGGCGGCGAGCCGTCCACGACGATGATCTCCCGTACGTGGCGGGCCAGCCCGCGCAGGTAGGCGGTGAGCTCGCCAAGGCCCCGGTCGTCCTCCCAGCGCAGCGGGAGCACGTAGTCCATCATGGGCGGCGGCTGCCCGAGGAAGATCGGGTTAAACGGACCCCGACCTGCTCCGACGTGCTCCGGCCTGCGCTAACGGGCCAGGCGGCCGAGCAGCGCGGCCGCGGCGGTGATCCCCGCGGCGGCGGCCACCGCGAGCACCGCGAAGTCCAGCGGCAGGTGCGCAGGCACGCCGAGCAGCAGCCCCCGCAGCGCGTCCACCTCGTAGCTGAGCGGGTTGACCGCACTGACGACCTGCAGCCAGTCCGGCATCGTGGTCGTCGGGTAGAGGGCGTTGGAGGCGAAGAACAGCGGCATCGTGATGGCCTGCCCGAACCCCATCAACCGGTCCCGGGTGCGGACGATCCCGGCGATCGTCACCGACAAGCAGGCGAAGAACGCCGACCCGAGCAGCACCGTCACCACCACCCCGAGCAGGCGCAGCGGATGCCAGCTCAGATGCACGCCCAGGAGCGCGGCGATGACCACCACCACGGCCGCCTGCACGATGGCCTTCACCCCGGCCGCGAACGCCTTGCCCGCCACCAGCGCCGCCCGCGGCGTCGGCGTGACCAGCAGCTTGGTCAGCACGCCCGAATCGCGCTCCCAGATGATGTGGATGCCGTAGAAGATGGCGATGAACATCGTGGACTGCGCGATGATGCCCGGCGCGAGATAGTCGCGGTAGGGGATGCCGCCCGTCGGGATCACGTTGATGCGGGTGAACGTCTCGCCGAAGACCAGCAGCCACAGCGCGGGCTGGACGGCGCGGGTGTAGAGCTCCGTACGGTCGTGGCGCAGCTTCTGCAGCTCCACCATGCACATCGCGACCAGCCTGGCCGGGATCACCCGCCAGGCGGGCCGGTCCTGCGGCGGGGCGGGCAGCGGCGCGGCGAGCGAGCCGTCAGCCGACGCGGGAGGCCGTGGCACGGGTACGGCGGACATCGCGGAACTCCCCTCCCTCCTCGTTGAGGCCGCTGCCTGCGACGTCGCGGAAGACGTCCTCCAGGGTCGGCTCCGGGCCGGCGCCGCGCCGGGCGCGCAGGTCGTCGGTCAGCTCGCGCGGCGTGCCGGACGCGCGCACCCGGCCCTTGTGCATGAGCGCCACCCGGTCGCAGTACTGGTCGGCCTCGTCCATGTAGTGGGTGGTGACCAGGACCGTCATCCCGGTCGCGGCGCGCACGGCCATGATGTGCTCCCACACCACCGTGCGCGCGATGGGGTCGAGCCCGATCGTGGGCTCGTCGAGTATGAGCAGGCGCGGCGCGCTGACCAGGGCCTGGGCCAGCTCCAGGCGGCGTATCATGCCGCCCGAGTACGTCTTCGCCAGCCGGTCGGCGGCGTCGGTGAGCCCGACCGCCTCCAGCGCCTGCTCCACGCGGGCGCGCCGCTCGCGCCTCGGCACGTCGAAGACGCGGGCGAAGAGCGAGACGTTCTCCCTGCCGGTCAGCCCCGAGTCGGCCGAGAGCTGCTGGGGGACGTAGCCGAGCAGGCGGCGCACCCGCATCCTGTCGGCGGCCACGTCGAGGCCGAACACCCTCGCCATGCCCTTCGGCACGGGGAGCAGCGTCGTGATGCACCTGATGGCGGTGGTCTTGCCCGCGCCGTTGGGGCCGAGCAGGCCGAACACCTCGCCGGAGCGCACGGTCAGGTCGAGGCCGTCCACGGCGGTGGACTCGCCGAAGGAGTACCGCAGCCCCGTACACGAGACCGCAGCACCCTCCTCACCGGCCCCGCTCTCCGGCGCACCGCCGTGCCCATCGCCGTATCCGTTACTGGGCCCGTTACTGGGCCCGTTAGTGTGCCCGTTAGTGTGCCCGTTACTGGGCCCGTTGCCCTGCGCGGGGCCGTGTGCGGGGTCGTCGTGGGCGGTCCCGCCGGCGTGGTCTCGTGCGCCGTCGGCGTCGGTCATCACGCCGTCACCTCCTCCTGCAGGCTCTCGGCCAGACGCCGCATGGCCGGGAGCGCGGCCTCCAGCGCGGCCAGGTCCTCGTCGCCGAGCCGCGCCAGGTGCTCGCGGACCAGCGCCGTGCGGCGTTCCTGCCAGGCGCGCAGCCGCGCCTCCCCCTCTGGAGTGGGCAGCAGCCTGGCGGATCTGCGATCGTCGCTGCGCACCTCGCGGTCGATAAGCCCGGCTCCGCTGAGCTGGTTGACCAGCGTGGAGACCGAGTTGCCCGCCAGGTAGAGCTCCTTGGCCGCGGCCGAGACGCTGATGCCGGGGTTGTCGGCGACCAGGCGCAGCAGCTCGACCTGGGCGCCGCGCAGCCGCGGCCCGCTCAGGCCCTGACGCAGGCGGCGCCGGATCAGCCGGTTGAGCCCGGTCAGCACGCCGGCGAACGCACCGGGCAGATCCTCCTCCGTACTCATGCCCGAAATATTAGCTCTGCTTACGATGTATTGTGAAATAAGCAGGTCAAAGGACATTTGCTCGCCACTTGCGCTGATTTCCGGCCAAGCAGACCGACCGTGCGCCCCGACCGCGGCGGGGAACCACGCCGACGAACTACTGCTCGCACAGGTCACGACAGAACGTCACACCGACGAGAGCCACAGCTCGCGGAGATCACGACAGAACGCCACGCAGACGGGAGCCCCCAGCTCGCGGAGGTCGCGACGGAACGCCACGCCGAAGGGAGCCGCTCCCGGGGAGGGTCGCGGGCATAGCCTTGCCCCATGGTGCGCTTCGCTGTCGGACTGCCGAACGTCGGCGAGTTCGGAGACCCCACGCTGCTGACCGAGCTCGGCGTCGCCGCCGAGGACCACGGCTGGGACGCGGTCTACCTCTGGGACCATCTGCTCTACCACGACCCGAGCTGGCCGGTCGCGAACCCGGTGGTGACGCTGTCGGCGATCGCCGCGCGTACGAGCCGGGTCCGGCTCGGCATCCTGATGACCGCGCTCCCCCGGCGGCGGGTGCAGACCGTGGCCAAGGAGACCGCCTCGCTCGACCGGCTGTCCGGCGGCAGGCTGGTGTTCGGCGCCGGGCTGGGGTCGCTGGACTCCGAGTACGCCGACTTCGGCGAGGACCCCGATCTGAAGGTCCGCGCGGCCAAGCTCGACCAGGGCCTCGACGAGCTGACCCGGCTGTGGGAGCGGCTGCTGCCGGCCCCTGTGCAGCGGCCGCGCATCCCGATCTGGTGCCCTGGACGCTGGCCCACGAAGGCGGGCTTTCGCCGCGCGGCCCGCTGGGACGGCGCGATGCCGACGTTCCGCGACTACGGCCACGACCTTCCGCCGGTGCCGGTGGAGGAGTTCGCACGGGTGGTCGACTTCCTGGGCGAGGAGCGGGGGTCGCTGGACGGGTACGACATCGCGCTGGAGGGCCGGGCGGCGGACGGGCTCGTCGAAGGGTACGCGGCGGCCGGGATGACCTGGTGGGTGGAGGCGATGGGATGGTGGCGCGGCGGCGTCGCCGACGCCCGCGCCACGATCGCCGCCGGCCCACCCCGCTGACCCGCATCACCGCCCGCCCGGCGGAGCCGCGGCCAAGCTGTGGCAGAGCCGCGGCAGAGCTGTGGCGGAGCCGCGGCAGGGGCGGGCGGCGCACAGGAGAGGCGGGCACGGCTGTGGCGCGGCGGTCAGTGGGAGCCGCCGCGCCACGAGGTGCTGGGGAAGGTCAGCTTGCGCTGCAGGACACTGTGGGCCAGGTCCAGTTGCCGTTGTGCTGGATGGTCACCCCCCAGTTGTTGCCGTTGCCGTTGGGTCTGGCTTGGAGCACCTGGGAACTCGGATAGGTGGCGCTGATGTTCCAGGTGGCGATGATCCTCGCCGGGGACGGCACGTTCATGGTGACGGTCCAGTTGTTGGAGCCGCTGACCGAGACGTTCAGGTTGTAGCGGTCGCTCCACTGCTGGCCCGCGGAGAGCGTGGCGGTGCAGCCGCCGCCGGGGTTACCTCCGCCGTTGTCGCCGCCGCCGTTGTCGCCGCCGCCGTTGTCACCGCCGGAGCCGATGGTGATGTTGGAGTTGCCGCTGCTCTGGTAGCCCTCGGTGGCGAGGATCTGGTAGTCGTGGCTGCCGAGGTTCATGCCGGCGCGGGCCCAGGCGTCGAAGTGGTTGCCGACGGTGATGGTGCCGCCGGTGCGCCGCTGCTGCCTGACGCTCCAGAACTGGTCGAAGGTGCGGGTGCCCTCGATGGACGGGGCGTTGTAGCGGGTGGTCTGGTAGATGTCGTACGTGCCGCCGTCGGTGGTCACGGTGCCCTTGTACGTACCGGTGGGCCGGTAGGTGCCCCAGTTCTCGACGATGTAGTACTCGATGAGCGGGTTCCTGGTCCATCCGTACAGCGCCAGGTAGGCGTTGCCCGACGGGTTGAAGCTGCCGGAGTACGTCACGGTCCTGCGCCCGCCGGTCGCCCAGCCCTTCCCTGCGACGAAGTTGCCGGTGTTGTACCAGGAGGTGCTGTAGTTACCGCCCGAGCCCAGCTCCATGGAGACCGTGCCTTGGGCGTCGGTCCAGAAGGAGTAGAAGTAGCCGCCGTGGTTGCCGGTCTGGTTGGTGGTGACGGCGGCGTGGGCGACGCTGGGGAGCATCGCGACGCCGAGGGCCGCGATGACGGCTAACGCGCGGGCGGCGAATCGCCACCGGCGCCTGCGGGCCGGTGGATAGGGGGGTGCGCCGTTCATGGGGTGCTTCCTCCTCGCGTGATGGCGGCGGGGATACGGGCGCGCGCGTACGCGCCCCATGGCCTCAAGGGCCCCTGATCGACGATGGGTGAAGCGAGCCGTCTCTCCGAAAGTATCGGAGAGACGGCGAAAGTATCGGACTCGCTTCCGGCGCCTGTCAATGGCCTCTTGCGCACTGTGAAGCGCGGTTTACCACATCTCCGCAGCAAGCCGCCCTATAGCACAGCGAGATGTCGATGAAATTTTCGCGAGATCACCGAAACTTGGCGATCACGGTGTCCGTCGCGGCCCTGATGATCTCCAGCGCGCGCTCGACGTGACGGGCGTGCGTGCGGAAGCTCAGCACGCACAGCCGCAGGTAGAGCCGCCCCTGGACGGTCGTGCTGCTCAGGTGGATCTGCCGGGTGTCGTTGATCTCCTTGAGCAGGCGTCGGTTGCGCTCGTCGTCGCCCTCGCGCAGGCGGAAGACCACCACGGTCAGATCCGGCCGCCACGGCACGGCGAAGCGGGGGTCGGCGGCCAGCTCCCGGTGCACCAGGGCGGCCAGGTCGAGCTTCTCCTCCAGCTCGCGGGCGAAGGCGTCCACGCCGTGCAGGTGCAGCGGCAGCCACAGCCGCAGTCCGCGGAACTCCCTGGTCAGCTCCACGCCGAGGTTCGCGAAGTCGGGCAGGCCGTCCATCGCGGCGAGGTCCTGGAGGTAGTCGCCGCCGTCGGCGTGCGCGGCGTGCAACGCGGCCGGGTCGCGGACGAGCAGCACGCCCGTCCCGTACGGCAGGAACATGCTCTTGTGCGGGTCGATGGCGATGGAGTCGGCGCGTTCGATGCCGGCGAGCAGGGCCCGGCCGCGCCCGGTGAGCCGGAAGCCGCCGCCGTAGGCCGCGTCCACGTGGAACCACAGCCCCTCACGGGCGGCGAGCCCGGCCAGCTCGGGCAGGGGGTCGATGGTGCCGGTGCCGGTGGTGCCCGCGGTCCCGGCCAGCAGGAACGGCCGCAGCCCCGCGGCCCGGTCGGCGGCGATCAGCTCGGCGGCGGCGCGCACGTCCATACGCAGGTCCTCGGTCATCGGCACCTGACGCACGGCGGTGGCGGGCAGGCCGCAGATGCGGGCGGCCTTGGCCACGCAGTAGTGGGTGTGCGCGGTGACGTACAGGGTGGCGCCGGTCAGGTCGTCGCCGAGGCGGCTCTGGCGTGCGGCGAGCACCGCCGACAGGGTGGCCGTCGATCCGCCGCTGGTGGTGATGCCGCCCGCGCCCGGCGGCAGCCCGAAGCGCTCGCACAGCCAGGTGAGCACGCCGTGCTCCATCGCGACCAGCGCGGGCGCCATCTGGGCCAGGCCCGTGAACCGGTTGGCGGCGTTGGCCAGCAGCTCGGCGAGCGCCGCCGAGTACAGCCCGCCCGCGGGGAAGTAGGCGAGGTAGCCGGGACCCGCCGTGTTGACCCCCTGCCCGGCCGCGCGCAGGAACGTCTCGACCAGCTCGCCGAAGTCGCCCGGCCCGGCGGCGGGCGGGCGGCGCAGGCGTTCCGCCAGCTCAGCTGAGGGCGTGTAGTCGCTGGCGGGCGACTTCTCCAGGGCGTCGAGCCAGTCGGCCAGCGCGTCCACGGCCTGCCGGCCGAGCGCCGCCATGCCGGTGCGGTTCACATCGAGTTCCGTCATGCCCGGCACCCTAGGAGGAAACGGGCACCCCGGGCTTGGACGCCGGTGCGCCTCGCGGGCCATGAGCTCCCCTGCGGCTTTCGCACAGTGCCATGGCTTTCGCACAGTGCCATGACTTTTGCACAGTGCCATGAACGGCCCCGCCTCCGGCGGCGTACCTCACCATGACGGCCGTCTCAGGCCGGGGAAGGGGACGATGGTCATGGGACCCCGACGCGTACTCATCGTCTGCGGCATCGCCGCGCTCTGGCCGCTGGCGGCGTGCGCCGGCTACACGCCGACGCCCACCGCCGACACGGCCGCACTCACCGACCTGGCGAGCGAAACACCGTTGCCCGAGGCCGAACCCTCCGGCTCCGCGCCGCCCGCGGAGGAGGAAGAGGACACCGGGACCTGGCAGACGAAGTGGGGGCCGCTGTCGGAGATCGACAGGGAGCTCATCCGTAAGGTGCGGCTCGCCGGCCTGTGGGAGATGCCGATGGCCCAGGACGCCGCGCAGCGCGCCGCCTCGGCCAAGGTCAGGGAGGTCAGCGAGACGATCGCGGGCCAGCATCACACCCTCGACAGGCAGGTCCGCGAGCTGGCGTCGAAGCTGGAGGTCAAGCTGCCGGTGAAGCCCACCGAGCAGCAGCAGCGCTGGATGAGCGACATCTCCGGAAGCACCGGCTCCTCGTACGACGCCACGTACGTCAAATGGCTCCGCCTGGCGCACGGCCAGATCTTCGGCCTGATCGGCAAGGTGCGCGGCAGCACCCAGAACACGCTGGTCCGCCGCTTCTCCGAGCAGTGCAACGCGGCGGTGCTGAACCACCAGCGCCTGCTGGAGAGCACGGGCCTGACGACCCCGGAGAGCTTCCCCGACCCGGCGGCCTGACGCGGCTCACCCACCCGGCCACCCCACCGGTGAAGCGGGCGACCGCGGCCATGGCGGCGGAACCGCGGACGACCCCACCCCATGACGGCGGAACCGCGGGTGACCGCAGCCCATGACGGCGGAACCGCGGGTGACCGCAGTAGACGGCCGCGGGCGCCGCGGGTCAGACGTCTTGCAGGCCGAGCGGGCGTGACGCGGCGTCCGCCGATTCGCCGCCCGCCGCGCTGAAGGCGTTCATGGCGGAGACGAGGGCGCGGCGCTGCTCGGCCGGCATGCGGGCGACGATGGCGCCGATCTCGGCGCGGCGGCGCTCCATCACCTGGTCGACGATGCGCTGCCCCTCGGCGGTGAGCCGCATCAGGCTCTCGCGCCGGTTGTGCGGGTTGACCTCGCGGACGACCAGCCCGGCGGCCACCAGGCGGTCGGCCATGCGCATGGCGGTGGAGGAGTTGACGCCGAGCAGCTCGGCCATGGTGACGAGCTTGGTCTCGCCGTGCCGGGCGAGCAGCACCATCATCCGGAACTGCGGCAGCGTGACACGGTCCCCGACGGCGCCGAGCGACCTGGCGGCGACGGCGACGAGCAGCCGCGACCCGCTCAGCACGGCCGTGACGACGGCCGACAGGTCGTCGTCACGGCCGGCGATGCGTGTCCCGCCCTTCGAGGACATGTCACCCATGTCCACAGTTGTACCGCCGCTACCCCTCCTGCCGCGCGGGCGCCCTCTCGCAGGAGCTGATCGGCACCCCTGGGCACTCCCGCTCCCCCGTCGTGATGAGCAGCACGATCCCCATCATGAGGATGGCGCACGTGAGCAGCATCAGCATGAGCCAGACCTGCATGGCGGACTTGCGCCGCCGGTGGGGACCGGCCTTCCCGGAAAGCAGCGCGTCCAGCTCGGGTTCATCGAGCGCTAATCGCTTCTCCAGGTCTTCCAGTGCCCGACGCTCTTCCCGGGACAGCCCCATGCCTTACGCCCTCATCCCCTCGGCGGCCCAAGAGCGGCACCCAGGACACGCCCCCGTGTACCCCCCGCTTCGCGCCATGCTCGACATCCTGATGACCTCTGACATTCCAGCCCGGCGGATCAAGGAGACCAAGAGAACCTTGCATACTGCAATGAACCTGTGATGTGAGATCACGCATAACGCCCACGAGCCCCACCCGACCGGTGTGAGGAAACGGGGCGCAGGCGCGGAGACCCAGCACGGGCGCGGCGACCGGGCACGGACACGAGACCGGACGCAGGCGCGAGACCGGACGCAGGCGTGGAGAGCAAGCGCGGGCGTGGAGAGCAAGCTCGGCGTCCAGGCGTGGAGACCTGGGGACGCGGCGTGCGGGCATGAAGCGGGCCGGGCCCTCGGTGCGGGCCCGGCCTGCCGGGTCACCGTGCGGAACGGGAGGCCGTCACGGTCAGGGGTTCTTGCCCATCGCCTTGCGGACGACGTCGCGGACGCGGTCCATCATCGCCATCGGCGTGCCCATCAGCACGTTCTTGGCGGCCGACTCGGTGCCGGGGTGCGGATGGGTGGGCGCCATGGCCTCGGCCGCCTTGACTCCCGCGGCCATGCTGCGCCGCTCGGCCTCGGTGGTCTGGGCGATGAGCTTGTTGAACTCGTAGCGCTCCTCGGCGCGGGCGTGCGCCTCGACGGCGCCGCGCAGCATCAGCAGGTTCTCCATGAAGTCGGGCGCGTCGGGCCCGGCCTCGTCCATGCGGGACAGGAGCTGCTTGGCCTGGTTCTCCTCGGTCAGCCGGTCTTCGACGACGCCCTCGCCTCCGTCGATCCTGCCGCGGGCGTAGGGGTGGACGATCTCCTCTTCAGCGGTCTCGTGCACGGCGAGCATGCGCACCAGGCGGGTGAAGGCCTCGCCCCGCTGCCCGGCGGGGGCCTGCTCGACCTCGTCGAACAGATCTCTGATCATGCCGTGCTGGGCCACCAGCAGGTCGATGACGTCCGTCTCGGCCATCTTCTCCGGAGCCGTCTTCGTCATGTCTGTCCTCCTTCGAGTACGGGGCCGCCTACCCCGGCCGGAGGCGGACACGCCCGCCCGGCGAACCGATTACCGAACCAGGAGCGACTCCAGGTCGGCGAGGTGCCGCCCGCTCATCGGCGCGCGGCCGGCCTCCACGTCGGCAAGGCGCGCGCGGGGCCCTGAGCAGCGGGGTCGCCACGCCGCGCAGGTCCGCCGCCGCGAGCACCTCGCGGTAGTGCTCGTGCACCTCGACCGGCCGGTGCCGGACCGCGACGTCGCGCCAGGTGCCGCTGCGGTCCTCCGGCCGGGTGCGCAGCCACGCGGTCAGCCGGTCCGTCGCCGCCTGCCGCTCCTCTCCGGCGACTCCGGCAGGTACGCCCGCGGCTCGAACGCGTCGAACGGCTCAAGCCGCCGCCCGAGCCGGTCCGCGACCGCGAACACCTCGGCGGCCGGCGCGTGCATGAGCGGCCTGTGCCGGTCGATGAGGTCGGCCATCGGCGCGCCGGCGAGCGCGGTGGCGCTCAGCATGGCGCCGAAGCCGAGCTTGGCCCACAGGTGGCCGCTGACGTTGCCGGTGGTCCTGGCGCCGAGCGCGGCGAGGTCGGCGGCCAGCCGGTCCACGCGGGGGCTCGGCCGGCCGTCCAGCTCGCCGATGACGAACGGCCCGGCCCGCCGTCGCGGATGACCCCCGGCTCGACCACGTCGGCGACGATGCCGGCGAACGCGCCGATCACCCGCTCCAGTCCCACGGAGGTGGCGATCAGGCCCTCGTTGAGGCCGTCCTGCACCGACACCACGTACCCGTCCTCGGCCAGGCGGGGCGCGATCCAGCCGGCCGCGTCCGCGGTGGCCTGGGCCTTGACGCACAACAGCACCCGGTGCAGCGGCCCGTCCACCTCGCCGGGGGTGGCGGCGGGCACCGCCACGCTGCGCTCGCCGCCGGCGCCGCGCAGGACGAGGCCGTCGCGGCGGACCGCCGCCACGTGCCCGGCGTCGGCGTCCACCAGCAGCACGGCGCCCGTCCCCGGGCCCGGTCGCTGATGGAATCCCTGCGTTGACGTGATCCCCCATGATCTCCCGAACCATCGGATCCCGGGCATGCGGCGTCGCGGGAGGAACCGCCTGGAGCGCCGCGGCACCGGACGGGGAAGCCGCCGGGACGCGAGGCAGGGGGCGCGCCCGCCCCGGCGACAAGCCGGTGATCCTCTTCTGCCGGGCGTTCTCCGGCCGACGCGGCCGTTTGCCGTCGGCCTACAATCCGTACGTGATAGGGACCCTGGCTCGCCGGTGGTCGTGCCTGATCCTGGGCGGGGCGCTGCTGATGCCGTACATGATGGCCGGCAGCCTGATCGCGGGCCTGGTGAGCGGCCAGACGGCCAGCCTGCTGCTGCCCGCGCAGCTCGGCGTGTTCGCGGCCGTGCTGCCCGTCGTGGCGGTCACCGGGCTGTTCCTGCCGATACGCGGGCTCGAGGTGAGCGCGGCGCAGGGCCTGCTCGGCGCCCGCGTGCTCACCCCGCCCCGGCAGGTCCGCCGGTCCTGGCAGGAGCGGCGGCGCACCGCCGCGTGGTTCACCCTCCACCTCGGCGTGGGCGGCGTGGTCAGCGGCTGCACGCTGGCGATCGTGCCGTTCACGATCTTCACGGTCGCGGTGTTCTTCACCGGGCCGCCCGCGCAGCCGGTGGGGCTGGACATCACGCCCGGCTGGAACGCGTTCCTGTGGGCGCTGGCGGGGCTGGCCTTGCTCGCCGGGCTGGTCGCGCTGGCGGCCGGGTCCGGTGCGCTGCTGGCCAGGCTGGCGCCCGTCCTGCTCGGCCCCACGCCCGCGGAACGGCTCGCCGCCGCCGAGGAGCACGCCCGGGCGCTGGCCGAGCGCAACCGCCTGGCCCGCGAGCTGCACGACTCCGTCGGCCACGCGCTCAGCGTCGTCACCCTGCAGGCCGCGGCGGCGGGGCGGGTACTCGACCGCGGCTCCGACGACGCGCCCAGGACGGCGCGCAGCGCGCTGGCCGCCATCGAGCAGTCGGCCCGCGCCGCCCTCGCCGACCTCGACCATGTCCTCGGCCTGCTCAGAGACGACCCGCCAGGAGACGGCCCGCCCGGAGACGACGACGCCGCGCGGCGAACGCCCGGGGACGCGAGCGGCGCTCCCGGCTCCACCGGGGGCGACGGCCGCCGCGCGGCCGGGGACGCGGGCGACGCCCCGGCCGGGCGGCCCGACGCCCGGCGCGCCAGAGCACCGCAGGCGACGCTCGACGACCTCGGCGAGCTCGTCGCCACCTCGGGCGCCCCCGTGGAGCAGCAGGTGGGCGACCTGTCGGCGGTGCCGGCCGTGGTGTCCCGCGAGGCGTACCGGATCGTCCAGGAGGCCCTGACCAACGCCATCAAGCACGGCGCCCGCGGCCCCATCCGCCTGACCGCCGCCGTGGACGGCGACCACCTGCGCGTGGAGGTCGTCAACCCGTGCGACGGGCAGCGCCGCGACGGCGTCAGGAACGGCGGGCGGACCGGCGGGCGGGGCCTGGCGGGGATGCGGGAGCGGGTCAGGCTTCTGCGCGGCGACCTGGAGGCCGGACCGGCGGAAAACGGCTGGCGCGTGGCCGCCCGCCTGCCGCTACGGTCGAAGCCATGACGCTGCGTGTCGTGATCGCCGACGACGAAGACCTCATCCGTACCGGCCTGCGCATCATCATCGACTCCGAGCCCGGCATGACCGTGGTGGGCGAGGCCTCCGACGGGGCGGAGGCGCTGGCGGTGGTCCGCCGCGAGCGGCCCGACGTCGTGCTGATGGACGTCCGCATGCCCGCCGTCGACGGCATCCGCGCCACCGAGCGGCTGCTCGCTCTGGACGAGCCGCCCAAGGTGCTGGTGGTGACGACGTTCGAGAACGACGACTACGTCTACGACGCGCTGCGCGCGGGCGCCAGCGGCTTCCTGCTCAAGCGCACCAGGCCGGACGACCTCGTCCAGGCGGTGCGCCTGGTGGCGGCGGGCGACTCGCTGCTGTTCCCCGCCGCGATCCGCGCCCTGGCCGGCCGCAGGTCGCGCGCGGGGTCGCCGGAGAAGGTGCCGGGCATCGACCGGCTGACCGAGCGTGAGGGCGATGTGCTGCGGCTGATGACCAAGGGCCTGTCCAACCAGGAGATCGCCGCCGAGCTGGTGGTCAGCCAGGAGACCGTCAAGACGCACGTGGGCAACGTGCTGGCCAAGCTGGGCGCGCGCGACCGTACCCAGGCCGTCATCGCCGCGTACGAGTCGGGCTTCGTCTCCCCCGGCTGACGTCTCGGCCGGGCCGGCGTCTCCGCGATGACCGGGCGCCGCGCCGGGGCGCGTACGGCGCGGCGCCCGGATCAGCCGCGTACGCCGCCGCGCCGCAGCAGCTCGGCGGCCGGCACGACGGTCGCCTCCGCGGCGCTCATCCCCGTCGCGGCCAGGGCCTTGTCGACGAGGTGGAGGCCCACCGCGTACCCGGCCATGTCGGGGATGCCGCGCGGCTCGCCGCCGAAGCGGCGGGCGGTGGTGTCGCCCAGCACGTACGCGGGCGTGTTCTGCATGCCCTGCAGGTCGAAGTCGGCCATGATCTTCTCGAAGGCGCCGTCGAACGCCTCCCCGGTCACCATGGACGACCACGGCCCCATGGCCTCGGGCCCCGACTGCTCGCGGACGAACGCCTCGGCCAGCCCTTCGGCGACCACGTGCTCGCCCACGGTCACGGCGACCGGGTCCCACTCCACGTTGCTGAAGCGCACGTGGTGGTGGAACTCGTGCACCGCGAGGTGCGAGATCCGCCCGATGACCTCGTCGGACGGCCAGGCCAGCAGGTAGATGTAGCTGGTGCCGGCCCCCATGCCGTAGTAGCCGCCGGAGATCTTCATCAGATGCTCGTTGCCGGGGTCGCCCAGGATGAGGAAGACGTCCAGCTTGTCGGGCTGCGTGGCTCCGCCGAGCGCCTGCGAGGCGCGCTCCAGCTCGTGCTTCACCTGGCCGAGCACGTCCTGCTCGATCATGCGGCGCACGGCGGGCAGGTAGCGCGGGTCGTCGGCGTCGACGCGGAAGCCGCCGCCTTGGTGGTGGATGCCGACGATGTCGCCCGGCATCGGGATCGACGCGCGCATCGGCTCCAGGATCTCCCGCAGCGCGTCCGGCCGGCGCTCCAGTGGCTGCTCGAGCAGGGACGCGATGGGCGTGAGGGTGTCGTGAACGATGAACTCCATGGCCCGGGACGCTAAACCCTCACGTTACGTGAGGCTCAAATCATTTTCCCGGCGCCCGTTCACAGCGCCGCCTCATCACAAGCGGGCCCACAGTGCCACCTCTTCACAGTGCCACCTCTTCACAGTGCCACCTTCTTCACAGGGGGCTCCACAGTGCCACCTCTTCACAGGGGGGCCTCGTCGCCGGGATCCTCGCCCGGCGAGCGGCCCGGCGTGCGCTGCCCGCTCTCCGACGGCGACGGCGAATCCGACGGCGAGGGCTGCGGGTTGGGCGTCTCGGGGGTCGGCGGCGGCGTGGGCACGAACACCGTGGGCGGGAGCTGGCGCGGCTGCGGCTCGCTGTCCTGCCGCCCGAACACCAGCATGAGCAGGATCGCCACCACGAGCAGCAGGAGGATGAGCACGGCGAGCGCGGCGAGCAGCACGCGCTTGCGGGTCTCGGTCAGCGGCCGCCGGGGCCGCGGCGGGCCGGGCAGGGCGGGGGCGCGGTCGGTCAGCCAGTACGGCACGAAGTCCGGCCCGTGCGCCTGCCCGATGAGCGTCCCGCCCACCATGACCGGCTCGAGGAACCGTTCCGCGCCCGGCCGTCCCGGCTGGTACGGCACCGCCACCCACGGCGCCCGCCCGCCGTCGTACGCGAGCACCTCGGGCATGCCCTCGAGCACGGCGCCGCCGGCGCGCGACCTGGCGGGACGGGTGAGCCAGCCGCGCACGCCCGAGCGTTCCCGGCCGCCCGCCTCCTTGATGGCGGTGACGAACCGGTCGCGGGCCGCGGCGTCATAGGCGGCGCCCCTGGTGAGCACCGCCAGCGACACGGCGCGGCCGTCGGGGCCCTGGCCGAGGTAGACGAAGCCGGCGGGCGCGCTGTGCAGGCGCGCCTGCACCACGTAGGGCCCGAGCCGGGGCGGGTCACCGTACTGCAAGGGACTTGCCACGTTTGCCATGTAAGCACAGACGTGGCGTCGTGCGAGTTTGCGGCGCGTTTGGTGGAATGGGCGTCATGAGCGTCGCCGAAGAGTTGCCAGGCGGAAACGACGCGGCATTGCTGCGTCAGAGTCTCGACGAGGTCCGGCGTGTCATCGTCGGCCAGGACCACATGGTCGAACGCCTCGTCGTGGCGCTGCTGGCGCGCGGGCACTGCCTGCTCGAAGGGGTGCCGGGGGTCGCCAAGACCCTCGCCGCCTCCACCCTGGCCACCGTCGTGGGCGGCACGTTCGCCCGGATCCAGTTCACTCCCGACCTCGTGCCGAGCGACATCGTCGGCACCCGCGTCTACCACCCGTCCACCGAGAAGTTCGATGTCGAGCTCGGCCCCGTCTTCGTGAACTTCCTGCTGGCCGACGAGATCAACCGCGCTCCCGCCAAGGTGCAGTCGGCGCTGCTGGAGGTGATGGCCGAGCGCCAGGTCACGCTGGCGGGCGTCACCCATCCGCTGCCCAAGCCGTTCATCGTGCTGGCCACGCAGAACCCGATCGAGTCGGAGGGCGTCTACCCGCTGCCCGAGGTGCAGCGCGACCGGTTCCTGTTCCGGGTGCGCGTCCCCCATCCCAGCGCCCACGAGGAGCTGGAGATCCTGCACCGCATGAGCGTCACGCCGCCGGTGCCGGAGCGCGTGCTCGACCCGCCCAGGCTGCTGGAGCTGCAGAAGGCGGCCGAGCAGGTCTCGGTGCACCAGCTCGTCGCCGACTACGTCGTGCGGCTGGTGATGTCCACCCGCAACCCGGCCGAGTACGGCCTGCCCGACCTCATCGACACCATCGAAGTCGGGGTCAGCCCCCGCGCGACGCTCGGGCTGGTGTCGGCGGGGCGGGCGCTGGCGCTGCTGCGCGGGCGCGACTACCTGCTGCCCGACGACATACACGACGTCGCCGTGGACGTGATGGCGCACCGGCTGATGCTCACCTTCGACGCCCTGGCCGACGGGGTCGATCCCGAGGACGTCGTCAAGCAGATCCTGCACGCCGTGCCCCCGCCCCTCGTCGTCTGGAACCAGAACCGTTGAGCACCACTGCCGAACAGGCGCTGCGGCGGCTCGAGCTGACGGTCACCCGCCGGCTCGACGGCCTGCTGCACGGCGCGCACCAGGGCCTGCTGCCGGGCACCGGCAGCGAGTCCGGCGACAGCCGGGTCTACGTGCCCGGCGAGGACGACGTGCGCCGCATGGACTGGGCGGTGACCGCCCGCACGACCATCCCCCACGTACGCGACCTCATCGCGGACCGCGAGCTGGAGACGTGGGCGCTCGCCGACCTGTCGCCCAGCATGGACTTCGGCACCGCCGACACTGACAAGCGCGACCTCGTGATCGCGGCGGTGGGCGCGATCGGGTTCCTGTCCAGCCGCATGGGCGACCGTTTCGGCGCGCTCGTCATCCACGACGAGTACGTCCACCGCATGCCCGCCCGCACCGGCCGCCCCGCGCTCTACGGCCTGCTGAACTCCCTCATGGACGCGCCGCGCGGCCGCGTGGTGCCCGACCCGCCGGATCTCGCCGAGGGCATCGACATCCTGAACGCCACGCGCCGCCGCCGCGGCCTGCGGCTGATCGTCTCCGACTTCCTCGACGCCGAGCCCGACCTCGACCCTGACGCCGAGCGGCCGTGGGAGCGCCCGATCCGGCGGCTGGCGGCCCGCCATCAGGTGCTGGCCGTCGAGGTCATCGACCCGCGCGAGCTGGAGCTGCCGGACGTGGGCCGGGTCGCGTTCGCCGACCCCGAGACCGGGAACGTACGCGAAGTACACCTTTCGCCGAAAATCCGGCAGGCGTACGCGGAGGCGGCGGCCCTGCAGCGTGAGGGCACCCGCCTGGCCCTGCGCCGCGCCGGCGTCGCCCACCTGGTGCTGCGCACCGACCGCGACTGGGTGTTCGACATCGCGCAGTTCGTGTTGCGCCAGCGCCGCATGAGCCACCTCGCCCACAGGAGACCGACCGCATGACGTTTCTCGCCCCCGGCTGGCTGTGGCTGTTCGTGCTCGTGCTGCTGCTCGTGGCGGGCTATGTGGCGGCCATGTTCCTGCGCCGCCGCTACACGGTGCGCTTCACCAACCTGGCCCTGCTCAACCTCGTCGCCCCCGCCGGGCCCGGCTGGCGCCGCCACGTGGCGCCCGCGCTGTTCCTCGTCATGATGTCGCTGCTGGTCATCGGCGCCGCCAAGCCCGCCGACCAGGTGCGCGTCCCCCGTGACCGCGCCACGATCATCATCGCCCTGGACATCTCGCTGTCCATGGACGCCGACGACGTGCAACCCGACCGCATCAGCGCCGCCAAGGCCGCCGCGCAGGCGTTCGCGCAGGAGCTGCCCGACCGCTTCAACGTGGGCGTGGTCTCCTTCGCCCGCTCGGCCAACGTGATCGTCTCCCCCACCACCGACCACCAGGCCGTGGTCACCGCGCTCGGCAACCTCACCACGCGGCCCGGCACCGCCATCGGCGAGGCGGTCTTCAACTCGCTGGAGTCGGTGCGCTCGTTCGACCAGCAGGCCGCGACCGACCCGCCACCGGCCGCGATCGTGCTGCTGTCCGACGGTGACAACACCTCGGGCCGCTCGGTCGGCGAGGCCATCGAGGCGGCGGCGCAGGCCGGCGTGCCGGTCTCCACGATCGCGTACGGCACCCAGGAGGGCACGGTCAACATCGACGGCCGCCCGGTCAACGTGCCGGTCAACAAGCAGACGCTGCAGGCGCTCGCCGACGGCACCAGCGGCCGGGCCTACACCGCCGAGTCCGGCGCCGAGCTGCGCGAGGTCTACGAGCAGATCGGCACCTCGCTCGGCTACAAGCTGGTCAACCAGGAGATCACGCAGTGGTTCATCGTGGCCGCGCTCGTGGCGGGGCTGCTGGTGGCGGGCGCCGCGGTGCTGTTCGGTACGCGGATCCCGTAACGTTTGGCGACGTGGCTCATTACTTCTCCGAGCAGCCCGAGACCGCGAGCAGGCCGGCGTCGGTCGATCTCGTCCTGCCCGACCTGCATCTGCGGCTGGAGACCGACCGCGGCGTCTTCTCGCCCGAGCGGATCGACGTCGGCACCCGGGTGCTGCTGGAGAGCGTCCCGCCGCCGCCTCAGGAGGGCGACCTGCTCGACCTGGGCTGCGGCTACGGGCCCATCGCGCTGACCATGGCCAAGCGGGCGCCCGGCGCCACGGTGTGGGCGATCGACGTCAACCGGCGCGGCCTGGAGCTGACCGAGCGCAACGCGAGCAAGGCCGGGCTCGGCAACGTGCGCGCCGTGCACGTCGACGAGGTGCCGGAGGGCGTGACGTTCCGCGCCATCTGGTCCAACCCCGCGATCCGCATCGGCAAGCAGGCGCTGCACGAGATGCTCACCAGGTGGCTGACCCGGCTGGCGCCCGACGGCGTGGCCCACCTGGTCGTCCAGAAACACCTCGGCTCGGACTCCCTGCAGCGCTGGCTCGGCGAGCAGGGCTGGCAGGCCTCACGCGAGGCCAGCCGGGCCGCCTACCGCATCCTGAAGGTGACCCGTTGAGAAAACAGCTGCGCCCCACCGACGTCAAGCGGCTCAACCGCACCTGGCGCAGGAACACCGGGAACCGGCTCGCGCTCATCATCGAGTCGGTCACGGGGCCGTTCAACATCGGCTCGATCTTCCGCAGCGCCGCCGCGTTCGGCGTGGACGAGATCTGGCTGGCCGGCAACGCCACCCCGCCCACCAACCCCAAGGCGGGCAAGACAGCACTCGGCACCGAACGCCTGGTCACCTGGCACGACCCGATCCCGGCCACCGAGGCGGTCAAGGCGGCGCGCGAGGAGGGCTACGCGGTGCTGGCCATCGAGCTGACCGCCGAGTCGGTGCCGCTGCACCGCGCCGACCTCGACCGGGACGTGTGCCTGGTGGTCGGCAGCGAGGACCACGGCTGCTCTCCCGCCCTGCTGGAGGCCGTGGACGGCGCCTGTTACATCCCGCAGGTCGGGCGGGTCGGCTCGTTCAACGTGGCGGTCGCGGCGGCCATCGCGCTCGCCGAGGCGCGGCGGCAGGAGTGGCAGAATCTCCCCGATTCGTAACCGCACCGTTCATCACGAAGGGGCATACTTCTCCACGTGCTGAGCCGTCGATTCGCCTTTCTCGACCATCCCGGCCCGCTCGCCTTCGCCCACCGCGGTGGCGCGGCCGAGGGCGCTGAGAACACCGTCGCCGCCTTCGAACGCGCGGTCGGGCTCGGCTACACGTACCTGGAGACCGACGCGCACGCCACCTCCGACGGGGTGCTGATCGCCTTCCACGACCACACCCTCGACCGGGTGACCGACCGGCGCGGCCGCATCTCCGCGCTGCCCTACCGGACGGTCAAGCAGGCGCGCATCAACGGCGTGCACGAGATCCCGCTGCTTGAGGACCTGCTCGGCACGTGGCCGGAGATCCGTTTCAACATCGACGTCAAGGAGTGGGCGGCCATCGGCCCGCTGGCCGAGGCGGTCAGGCGTACCAACTCCTACGACCGGATCTGCCTGACCGCCTTCAACGACGAGCGCCTTGAGGCGGCCAGGCGGGCGCTGCGCAAGGAGGTGTGCTCGTCGCTCGGCCCGCGCGGCGTGGCCGCGCTGCGCGCCGCCGCCGCCACCTCCGGCTACGGCCGCACGCTGGCCCGCCTGTCGCGCTCCGGTGTCCCCTGCGCGCAGGTGCCGGTCGGCTTCCGCGGGCTGCGGGTCACCACCCGCGCCCTGGTCCGGACGGCGCACGCCATCGGCATGCAGGTGCACGTGTGGACGATCAACGACACCGCGCGCATGGAGCAGCTGCTGGACCTCGGCGTCGACGGCATCATGACCGACAACGTCACCGGCCTGCGCAACGTGCTCGACCGCCGCGGGCTCTGGCATTCCGGCCTCGCGGCCTGAGATCGTACCGGCACCGTCCCCATACGCCAGGCCCCCGCGCAGAGGGCCCCAGAGGAGCGAGACGACACCATGCCCGGATCCGCACCCCCCGCGGCCCTCGACGACTCCCCCGCAGCGCGCCGGCGCGAGCAACGCGGCTGGTACTTCTACGACTGGGCCAACTCCGCCTTCTACACCACGGTCATCTCGGTCTTCCTCGGCCCCTACATCATCCCCGTGGCCAAGACCGCGGCGTGCGCCAAGGACTTCCCTGATGTGGACTCCGGCACGTGCGTGTCGACCTTCGACGAGCTGGCCGCCGCCCACCCCGGCCTCGGCTACGTGGACGTGCTCGGCGCCGACATCCGGCCGGCCGCGTTCTTCGGCCTGATCACCACGATCGCGGTGCTGCTGCAGATCGTGTTCCTGCCGATCGTGGGCGCGCTGGCCGACCACATCGGGCGCAAGCGCGAGATGCTGGGCGTGTTCGCCTACATCGGCGCGCTGGCCGCGATGGGGCTGTTCTTCGTCGAAGGCGACCGCTACATGCTCGGCGGCGTGCTGTTCGTCGTCGCGAACCTGGCCTACGGCTCCTCCGTCGTGGTGTACGACTCCTTCCTGCCGCAGATCTCCACCGCCGAGGAGCGCGACGCGGTCTCCTCGCGCGGGTGGGCGATCGGCTACCTCGGCGGCGGTCTGCTGCTCGCGCTCAACCTGGTGCTCTACCTCCAGCACGAGAGCCTCGGCCTGACCGAGGGCATGGCGGTGCGGATCTGCATGATGTCGGCGGGCCTGTGGTGGGCGACGTTCACGATCATCCCGCTGCTGCGGCTGCGCAACCGGCCCGTGCCCGCCCACGAGACGTCGGCGCTGGCCGCGGTCGGCGGCAGCGTCCGCCGGCTCGGACACACCCTCGCCGGGTTGCGGAAGTATCCGCTGACGCTGCTGTTCCTGGTGGCGTACCTGGTCTACAACGACGGCGTGCAGACGGTCATCGCCAACAGCGCGGCATTCGCGTCCGAGGCGCTGAAGTTGTCGCAGACCGTGCAGATCTCCGCGATCCTCATGGTGCAGTTCGTGGCGTTCTTCGGCGCGCTGCTGCTGGGGCGGCTGGCGCGCGCCTTCGGCACCAAGCGCACGGTGCTGGCGAGCCTCGTGCTGTGGACGGCGATCGTGGTGATGGCCATGTTCGTGGCCGAGGGGCAGGCGGTGCAGTTCTACCTGATGGCGTTCGCGATCGCGATCGTGCTCGGCGGCACGCAGGCGTTGTCGCGCTCGCTGTTCTCGCTGGTCATCCCGAAGGGGCGGGAGGCCGAGTACTTCAGCCTGCTGCAGATCAGCGACAAGGGCTCGGCGTTCATCGGCGCACTGACGATCACGATCGCGCTGCAGCTCACCAACAGCTACCGGATGGCGATCATGTCGATGATCCTGTTCTTCGTGGTCGGGTTCGTGCTGCTCGCGCTGACGAACCTGCCGAAGGCCATCCGTGCGGCCGGCAACGAGGTGCCCGAACGCATCTGACGCTCGCGGAGGCCCGGCCACTGCGCTGAGGGCGTGAGCATCGTGTCGAGGAACGTGGGCCCTGCCTTCAGGACGTGGGCCCTGCCTTCAGGACGTGGGCCCTGCCTTCAGGACGTGAGCACGGCCCCGCCGACGCCGCTGTGCCCGGCGGGTGTGCCCACGAGCTCCACGCTCGCCTTGGAGCGGACGCGTTCGCCGATGACGCCGGCGATCGCGTCGGTCACCCGGAGATCGGGCCGGCCACGATGCCGTCGGCCTCCGGCCTGCTGAAGGCGGCCTCCTTGATGGCGAACGTCACGCTCGGCGCGGGATCCCCGACCGGCTTGCCGCCGTTGCCCCAGCGGCCCGCCGGGACGACGACGAGCCGGACCTCGGCGATCTCGCGCCCCCACTCCCCGTAGAGACGGCGACGACGGCGTCGGTCAGCGCGCTCTCGCGGCCGGCGAGATCGCTTTCCGCGGCGTGGACGGTCAGGTGCGAGCTGCGCTCGCTCGACCTCGCGCCGCGGCACCTGTCACCGCTGTTGATGCTCCTGCTCGACGGCCCGCTGACCGTCTCCCAGCTCGCCGACCGGCCGAGCGTCGCGCCGACCACCGTGAGCCTCCTGGTCAGCGAGCTGAGCCGCAAAGGCGTGCTGGAACGGCGGGAGGACGACGCCGACCGGCGCCGCCGCATCATCGACATCAGCCCCGGGAGCCGGCCGGCCATCTCCCGATGGCCGTCCCCGGGGGCGCGGGCCTGGCGGCGCGCACTGGAGCCGCTGACGGCCGAGCAGCGGCGGCTGGTCGTCGACACCCTCCTCGCGTACGAGTCCGCCCTCGCCGAGACGAGGAAGCCGCCGCGCAGCAGCGGCGGGGTGCGGCGCGGCAGCCGGCGGGTGACCGGGCGGGGACGCTCTCCGCGCCTGGCGCCCCCGCCCGGAGTTCAACCGATCCGCCCGTACGACGGCAACTCGCTGACGCGAGCCGGCCCGCCGTACGGACCGTCGCGCCGGATGCGGCATTCCGGCACTTTCACAGAACCGATCAACACCCTGTCAGATACGACGCAAGGTTTGACCGTCCCGTTGAGTGAAACACATCACTCTTCCGAAAAACCGCCCTCAAACTCCCCATGAGCACGCTAGCCACTCAGGAGTCTATGTGCGTCAGCGGAGTGATGATGATCACGCGACGCATTTCCTGGAGTGCGGAGGCGGCGTGACGGCCACGGGGCAGCGCACTTCGGTGAGCGCGGTCTGGATGACCGGCCCGATGAGCACGCCCGCCCGCCTGCCGCTGTGCCCCAGCACGAGCAGCGCCGCCCCGCTCGCACGCTCCACGATCGCCCTGGGCGGCCGCTCGGTCACGAAGTCGGCCGTCACGGGGACGTTCGGCCTGCCGGAGGCCAGACGGCGCACCGCCTCCCTGAAGCCCGCCTCGGCCGCCGCCCGGATGGACCTGGCGTCCACGAACGGGCGCTCGTCCTCCCCCGGGCAGTCGCAGGAATCCCACCAGCCGCACACCGCCTCCAGAGAGCCGCCCCGCAGCTCCGCCTCCCGCAATGCGAACCGGAACGCCGCCTCACTGGCCGGCGACCCGTCCAGCCCCACCACCACCCGCACCCCACCGGCCTCCTCGCCCATCGGGTACGCGATGGCCCGCTCCCCACCGACCGACCCCGCAGACCGCCCGCCCGGGTGCGCGGAGACCTGCCCGGACGGGCCGCCCGGGTCCGCGAGAGCCTGCCGAATACCCACCGCTTCCCCGGAGGGGCCGTTGGGGCGTACCACGATGACCGGGGCGGGGCTGTGCGCGGGCACCTGGACGGCGGCCGACCCCACCCGCAGGTCCTCGAACCCTCCGACCCTGCGCGAGCCCAGCACCACCAGCTCCGCCTCCTGAGCGGCCTCCAGCAGCACCGCGGCGGCCGGCCGCTTGACCAGCAGCGGGCGGACGTCCGGCGCACCGCCCAGTGCGCGCACCCGCCGCACGCCCTCCTCCACGATCCGGGCGGCGACCTGCTCGACCTCCGCCAGCAGCGTCCGGCTGGCGGGGCGCAGCGCGTACGGCCAGTGCCAGGCGTGACAGACGACCACGGGACGCCCGCGCAGCCGCGCCTCCTGCACCGCCCACCGCAGCGCCTGCTCGCTCCCCGGCGACTCGTCGTATCCCACCAGGACGAATCCACCGCCAGGCTCCCGCACCACACCCCTCCCCACGAGGTGTCCGGCCCTCATGGGTGCGCTTCCCTGGCGCCCCGCCCCGACTCGCCGCCCGGCAGACTTTGACCGGCCCTTGGACCGGCGACCAGACACCCCCGAACCCCCGGAACGCACACCGCCCATCGGCGAGCCCCGCGTTCCGGAGAGTGGGGCCTGCCCCGAGCACGCCCACAGCCCCACCGCGCTGCGAAACGGCTACCCCCGGACACGACACGAGGCCGGGCCACAGCCGGAAGGCATGCGCGCGTCAGGCGCTCACCCGGGAGGAGGGCAGGCCGCGGACACGCGAATGCCCGGGCCTTCACCCCCGAGGAGGGGCCCGGGCACGAACAGGAAGAGGGGCCGGACACAGAACAGGCCGGGCCCGCATCCTCGAAGGATGCGGGCCCGGCCCGTTAACAAGCTCGCCTGGGTCAGGCGGCCACGATGTTCTCCGCCTGCGGGCCCTTCTGGCCCTGCACGACGTCGAAGGACACCTTCTGCCCCTCGAACAGCTCGCGGTAGCCACCGTCGGAGACGATGTTCGAGTAGTGGGCGAAGACGTCGGACCCGCCGCCGTCCTGCGAGATGAAGCCGAAGCCCTTTTCAGAGTTGAACCACTTAACGGTTCCGGTAGCCATGTCGATCTCCTTCAGAGATGGGTGCGATCCACACCGTGCGGACCGCGGTGTCGCCGTGTGAAAGCCCATCCGGAGATGACCGGAGAAAAACAAAAAACGCGTCTAGCTGCACTCTGCCAGACGCGCACAAAGTCTTATGGGTACAACAACTGCAACTCCTTCAACGTACCACGCATCTCCCCAACCGCCAAACCCAGCCGCCAGGGCGAAGCACAGCACCCCACCGGCACACGGCGAAACGAGCGCGGCACCCCGCCGGCACGCGGCGAAACGAGCACAGCGCCCTGCACCGGCACACGGCGAGACAGGTCGGCCGCCGAGCGGCGGCCCATCTCCTACGCGAAGGCGAGGACGGGTCGGCGGCCGAACGACGGCCCGCCTCCTCCGCAAGGCGAGGACGAAGCGGCGGGCCGAACGACGACCCGCCTCCTACGCGAAGGCGAGGGCGGGGCACGGCGGGCTCACACGCCAGAAGAGGGGACTACGCACGGGCAAAAAATCCGGATATATGCCTCCCGCGCCGCGGGAGCACCGGCATCACCGCAGGTTACGGCCCTGATCGGCGATCACGTGAAGAACCATGGCCCCAAGCGCGATTGGATCACCTCACAGGTGGGAATCCCATCACGGTACCAAGCGTTAGACACCGTGGGAGACAGACCCCCCACGCAAGGGGGCCCTGTAGGAGGCATTTAAACATGGGCGAGCGCGCGCTTCGTGGCACCCGGCTCGGGGCAACCAGCTACGAGAACGACCGTAACACGGACCTGGCTCCGCGCCAGGAGGTGTCGTACACCTGTCCGAAGGGCCATCGCTTCGAGGTTCCGCTTGCCGCCGAGGCCGAGATTCCCGCCAGCTGGGAGTGCCGGATGTGCGGCGCCACCGCCGTGCGGGTGGACGGCGAGCAGCCGGAATCCAAGAAGACCAAGCCCCCGCGGACGCATTGGGACATGCTCCTGGAGCGGCGGTCCATCGAAGATCTTGAGGAGGTGCTCAACGAGCGGCTCGCGGTCCTTCGGGCCCAGCGTCGCAAGAGCGCCTGACCTCCTCTCACGGTGAACCCCCGGGCTTCCGGCCCGGGGGTTTCTCTGTGCCCTGCCAGGGGTCCCTCCGTGTGCCCTCGGCGTCGTGGTGCCCCGCCAGAGGGCAGTCCATGTGGCCTCGGCGCCGGGCCTCGCCAGGGGTTCATCCGTGTGTCCTCGGCGTTCGTCTCTTCGGCGTCGTCGCTGTCTTCGGCTCCGGTCGGACAGGGCACCCCTCGCTCAACCGAGCCCTCTTCTGCCTGCCGGCAGGCTCTTCGGCCGGGCTCAGCGCGGCTTCCGCTGCTCGCCCATCGTGTGCCCCCTGGGACCGGCCAGGCGCGGCTACGGACCGGACGCGCTCCCAAGCCAGACGCGGTCGCAGCCGGCGGTGCCCAGAACCCAGACGCGGCGCGAGCCGGGCGCGTTCAAAGGGTAGACGCGGTTGCGGGCCCGACGCGGCCAAGAGCCGGACGCGGTCGGCGGACCGGACGCGCTTGCGGACCGGACGCGCTTGCGGACCGGACGCGCTTGCGGGCCGGACGCGGCCACAAGCCGGACGCGGGCGCGGGCCGGACGTGGTCGACGGTGGGGCGTGGGCGAAAACGTCCGTCCCAGCTCGCGCACCGGACGTAGTACTCCGCGGGTGGCGGGCGCGGTTGACAGCAGGTCGAGAGCCGAGGCGCTCAGGAGTCGTTGTCGTCGCGGATGACCTCGCCGTGCACCACGCGGGTGCCGCGAGGCGCGCCGGGAGCGGGGCCGGGGTCGTCGCCGGGGAAGCCGGACGTGGGCGGGAAGAGGTTCGCGTACGGGGACGACTGCGCCAGCCGCTTGATCCGCCGTTCGAAGAGGTACGCCCCCAGGCGGCGCATCATCGGCCGCGTGGCCGGGATCAGGCACAGCAGGCCGAACACGTCTAGGAAGAACCCGGGCGCGAGCAGCAGCGTGCCGCCGACCAGGATGATGCCGCCGTCGGCGAGCTCCCGGTCGGGCATCCGGCCGCTCTGCAGGCTCTCCTGGAGCGCCCGCCACGCACGCCGGCCCTCGCGCCGCACCAGCCACGCGCCGAGCAGGCTGTCGGCGATGAGCAGGGCGATCGTGGACGGCCCTCCGATCACCTGGCCGACCTGGATCAGCAGCCAGATCTCCACGATGGGGATGACCAGGAAGGCCAGAAAGAGCAGCAGCCGCATCGTTCAATTCCTCGTTTCCGCACACGCGTCACTGCACTGGACAACGCCCGGCGCCTGCCGAGCGTTCCGCCGGATGCCCATTGCCCCGCGCGATCCTCCGCCCTCGCGGCGGGCCGCGGGAGAGACCGGCCGCGCGGTCCGCCCGTCCCCGGGGCGAGCCGTTTGTGCCGCCGCCCCTGACGCCGACGCCGCGCTGGAATCGCCGACGCCGCACCGAAGCCGCCGCCCCTGATACCAGGCCGCACCGGGGCCGCAGCACCGACGCCAACGCCGCACGAGCGTCTGTCGCTAGCCGCGGGGCCCGTCACCCTTGAGGCGCTTGGGCAGGCCGGCGACGCCCCACATGCCGATCCGCCACAGCGCCTCGGTCATGATCTTGCCGCTCATCTTGCTCTTGCCGACCGTACGCTCCACGAACGTGATCGGCACCTCCACCACCCGCAGCCCGTTACGCGCGGTGCGCAGCGTCAGGTCCACCTGGAAGCAGTAGCCCTGCGACTCGACACCGGCCAGGCCCACCTTTTCGAGGGTGGCCGCGCGGTAGGCGCGAAAGCCCGCGGTCGCGTCGCGGACGGGCAGGCCGAGCATGACCCGCGTGTAGAGGTTGGCGCCCTTGGACAGCAGCTCGCGGCGCTGCGGCCAGTTGACGACCTTGCCGCCCGGCACGTACCGGGAGCCGATGGCGAGGTCGGCGCCGTCGGCCAGCGCCTGCAGCAGCTTCGGCAGCTCCTCGGGCTGGTGCGAGCCGTCGGCGTCCATCTCGACCAGGACGTCGAAGCCTTCGTCGAGCCCCCAGCGGAACCCGGCGATGTAGGCCGCGCCGAGTCCTTGCTTGCCCGGCCGGTGCAGGACGTGCACCTGCTCGTCGTCGGCGGCGAGGGCGTCGGCCACCTCGCCGGTGCCGTCGGGGCTGTTGTCGTCGGCCACCAGCACATGGGCCTCCGGCACCGCCGCGCGTACGCGCTGGACGATCGCCGGCAGGTTGTCGCGCTCGTTGTACGTCGGCACGACGACGAGCACCCGGCCGAGACTCTCCATCATCCGTCGTTCCTCATGTGATCGGCTCGCCGCCTGCCACGCCACGCGGCGAACCCGGCAGCCGCCGCTCCCATTACCATCAATGCCCATTCAGGAAGTGCGCCCACCTTTGTGGCAATTGTTTCTTTCGTCCGCACGGGCACCTTGACGACGTTCATGTCAGCGACAAGCTCACGGGTCTGCCAGGAGACCTTACCGTCAGGCGTGACATAAGCGGATATACCGGTCGTGGCGGCGGTGACCACGGCCCTGTTGTGCTCGACGGCACGCAGCTTGGACATGGCGAGCTGCTGCGGCGGCAGGTTGGACAGGGCGTAGCTGGCGTTGTTGGTCTGCACGACGAGCGGGGTGCCACCGGCCCGCACGGTGCCGCGTACGGTGTCGTCGTAGGCCACCTCGTAGCAGTTGACGGCGCCGATCGTGACCGGCCCCATCGTCAGATCGCCCGGCTTGTCGCCGGGCACCGACTGCCTGCCGACGAGGTTCGCCCGCTCCCACAGCGCCAGCACGATCTCCTTGAACGGGGTGTACTCCCCGAACGGCACCAGATGCTGCTTGTCGTAGTAGGCGCCGGGGCCCGTCACCGGGTCCCAGACGAGGCTGCGGGTGGCGCGGTTCTCCTCGCCGATGGCCACGACGGCCCCGACCAGCGTGGGCACGCCGACGTCGCGCACGGAGTCGGAGATGACCTGGCGGGCGTACTCGTCGCGGTAGGGGTCGATGTCGGTGGAGTTCTCCGGCAGGACCACGATGTCGGGCTTGGGCAGCTTGCCGTCGCGTACGGCCTGGGCCAGGCGCTTGGTCTCGTTGGCATGGTTGCGCAGCACGACGGCGGGCTCGTCGCCGAGCGCGTACATGCCGCGGCCCGGCACGTTGCCCTGCACGATGCCGACGTTGACGGTACGGCCCTCGTCGCCGTACCTCGGCACCGCCGACCCCAGCACGGGCACGGCCACCGCCAGCGCGACCGGCACCAGCCTGCCCGCGCCCCTGATCGGGGCCTTGAGCCTGACCTGCCGCCGGTCCACCACCGCGTACGCGAGCAGCGCGCCGCACAGCGTCACCGCGAACGACACCAGCGGCGCGCCGCCGAGCGCGGCGTACGGGGTGAACAGCGACTCGCCCTGGCTGAAGGCCGCGCGCGCCCACGGGAAGCCGCCGATCGGCACCAGGCCGCGCGCCCACTCCATCAGCACCCACAGGCCGCCGAACCACAGCGGCCAGGCCCGCAGCCGGAACACCGGAGCCGCGAGCGCGGCCATGGCGGCGTAGAAGACGCTCTCGGTGGCCACCAGCATGAGCCACACGTCGTCGCCGATGGTGCGCACCCAGGCCACGCCGGGCAGCAGGAACGCCGCCGCCCCCAGGTAGCCGAGCCAGGCGGCGCGGCGGGGGCGGGCGCCGTGGAGCGAGGCGGCGATCAGGCCGATGCCGAGCGGCGCGCACAGCCACCAGTCGAGCGGCGGGAACGCCAGGAACAGCACCACGCCGCCGGCCACGGCCGCGATCACCCGCGCGAGCAGCACCTGCCGCTTCTCCCCCGGCACCGCACGCGCTCCCCGCTCGCTCCCTGCCGCGCCCTGAGCCTCAGCGCCCGCCTCGGCGGCGGCCGTGGTGCCGGTCGGCTCGCTCACGGTGGCCGGAGCATCGGGCCTCGCGTCGTCTGTGACGGCCGGGGCGCCGGTGGCCGTGCCGGCTGCGGCCCGCCCGGACGCGGGCGTGGGGTTCGTACGGTCCTGCACCACTCCGGGCTCTCCTCGCCACCTCGCAAACGCCTGCTTGCGAAAACGCTACCGCTCCCGGGCCGCACTCAGACCGGCACACCCCGCAGAAGATCGGAGAAGAGGAAAAGACGGCAGGGCGGTCCCGCAGCGATCTGGGCGGGACCACCCGGCGCGTCGGCGGTCCTGAAACACGGGAACGGGAAGAGGGCCCGGAAACCCTTCGGACCGGACCCGTCTCGTCGGCGGCGAGCGCGGAATTCCGTTGTCTACTGGGCTCCCGGACCCGTCCCGGGTCCAACCCCCCGCCCGGTTGGGGTGCCCCGACTCGACGGACCGACGGCCCTGCACCTGGCTGTGTGGACGAAGCCACGCTCCGTCACGGACGCAGGATCCGGCGATGTCAGAGACGGCCAACCGGCCAAGTCCCGTGCTGGACTGCGCAGCAAACTACCGACTCCACCTCAGATGTCAACCGTGTCCCGATCAGCAGAAACATCAAGTTTCAGCAGCTGGGACATGTTCGACTGGCGGCTTCAAAGCCGGTCAAACCCCATTCGCGGGCTCCGGTGAGCGGCTTGGCAAGTCCCGCAGCGCGGGCGACAGCGGGCGCTCGTGGACGACCCCGAGCCGCTGCGTCGCACGCGTGAGAGCAACATACAGGTCGCTGGGACCTCGTGGCGACTGGGCGGCGATGAGATCGGGCTCCGCGACGATGACGGAGTCGAATTCGAGCCCTTTGGCGTCCGCGACGCCCATGACGGCGACGGGGGCGTCGAGCGCCTCGGTTCCCTTGCCGCGGCCCGCGCCGGGCGTGACGGCGACCGTGCCGGGTACGGCGGCGGCCAGCCGGGCGCCCAGCTCGGCCACCATGTCGTCGGGGGCGACCACGGCCACCTTGCCGCCGTCCGCCGCCTCGGCGGCCGCCAGGCCGGGCAGCGCCTCAAGGGGCGCCGACCAGGGCCGGGTGCCCGCCTCGCGCACGGACATGGGCGCCCGCAGCTCCGGGTCGATGGTGGCGAGCACGCGGGCGGCGACGTCCATCAGCTCGACGGGGGTGCGGTAGTTGACGGTCAGCTCCTGCAGGCGCCAGCGCCCGGCCACGTACGGGTCGAGCACCTCCGCCCAGGACCGCGCGCCGGCGGCCGAGCCGGTCTGGGCGATGTCGCCGACGATCGTCATCGACCGGGTGGGGCAGCGCCGCATGACGGCCCGCCAGGCCATCGGCGACAGCTCCTGCGCCTCGTCCACGATGATGTGGCCGTAGGCCCAGGTGCGGTCGGCGGCGGCGCGCTCGGCGGTGGTGAGCTGGGGGCCGTCGGCGCGCTGGCGCTCGGCCAGGCGTTCGGCCTCCATCACGTCGGACAGGCCCGTGAGCTCCAGCACCTCGCGGGCGTAGGCCAGCTCGGCCTCGCGCTCGCTCTCCGCGGCCTGCCTGGCGGCGGCCAGCTCCTCCTCGGCCTGCAGCGCGGTGGCGCGCAGCACCTGCTCGTCGATGTCGCCGAGGAGTTCGGCGGCCTCGTCGAGCAGCGGGACATCGGACTCGGTCCACTCGCCGCCGTCGCGGCGCAGCAGCCGGCGTTCCTCGGGGGTGAGCGAGGAGGCGGCGTAGTCGAGGCGCTCGGCGGAGCCGTACAGGCCGAGCAGGAGGCCCTGCGGCGTGAGGTAGGGCCACAGCCGGTTGAGCGCGGCCTTGACGACCGGCTCGGTGCGCAGGTCCTCGCGCAGGTCGGCCAGCTCCTCGTCGCCGATGAGCCCCTTGCCGATTTTGCGGGCCTGCTGCTTGGCCAGGGCGTTGAGCAGCGTGCGCACGAACACGGTACGGGCCTGGTTGTGGGGGCGGCGCGAGCGCTGGGCCCTGTTCCTCGCGGTCTCCATCATCTGGCGGTCGATGGTGAGCGTGATGCGGCCGAGCGGCAGCTCGATCGGCTTGCGCGGGACGCGCTGCCGGTCTCGCACGGCCTTGGCGATCACGTCGGCCATGCGGAGGTCGCCCTTGAGCGCGGCCACCTCGGGGCGCTCGCGCGCGGTGGTGGTGAGGCCGGGGTAGAGCTCGCCGATCGTGGACAGCAGCACATCGGTCTCGCCGAGCGAGGGCAGCACCTGCTCGATGTAGCGCAGGAAGGTGAGGTTGGGCCCGATGATGAGCACGCCGCGGCGTTCGAGGCGCTCGCGGTGGGTGTAGAGCAGGTACGCGGCGCGGTGCAGGGCCACGACGGTCTTGCCGGTGCCGGGGCCGCCCTGCACCACCAGCACGCCGTTGAGGTCGCTGCGGATGACGCGGTCCTGCTCGGCCTGGATGGTCGCGACGATGTCGCGCATGCGGCCGGTGCGCCGCTCGTCGAGCGCGGCGAGCAGCGCGGCCTCGCCGTTGAGCGTGGCGCGGTCGTCGTCGGTGAGCGCGTCGATGTCGAGCAGGTCGTCGTCGACGCCGACCACCTGGCGCCCCCTGGTCTGCAGGTGGCGGCGGCGGGTGACGCCCATGGGGGCGGCGGGGGTGGCGCGGTAGAAGGGCTGCGCGACGGGCGCCCGCCAGTCGATGAGCAGGCGGCGCTGCTCGTCGTCGGTCATGCCGATCTTGCCGATGTAGAGCCGCCCTTCCTCGACGTGGTCGAGCCGGCCGAAGGCGAGGCCGCGCTCGACCGCCCAGAGCCGGGCGAGGCGCGAGGCGTACATGCCGGCGAACGTGTCACGTTCCGACCGGTTCTGCATCGTGCCGACGGCGCCCGCGGCGAGCACCTCCTTGAGCTGCCGCTGGGTACGCTCGCGCAGGGTGTCGAGGCGGTCGTAGAGGCGGGTGACGTACGCCTGCTCTCTTGCCAGTTCGGTTTGACGCGTTGCCGCCTGACCGTTAATGTGGTTAATGGGACACTCCGGGCCATTCTGCTTGTTGTTGCGACAAACGCCGACATTAGCACGCCCGCGTCACTGGTCTCAGCACTTTCCTCCTTTCCTGATCACGCCTTGGTCTCACCTCTTGACCGTCTCCCCTGCGCCTTCTTACGGTCATCGCTCATTAGGAAAGTTTCCTAACCCGAACGAAGGAGACGCCGTGAACGGCCCGGTGCCGGGGACCCCCAGTCTGCTACGTGCCATCAATGATCGCGCGGCCCTGCAGGCGCTCCTGGAGCGGGGGCCGCTGACCCGCCCCGAGATCGGCGCGATCACCGGCCTGTCCAAGCCGACGGCCTCCCAGCTCCTGCTCCGCCTCCAGCAGGCGGGGCTGGTCGTGCAGGACGGCGTCAGGGAGGGCATGCCGGGCCGTACGGCCGAGGTCTACCGGATCAACCCGGCCGCCGCGTACGTGGCCGCGCTCGACGTCACCCCCGCCCGCATCGAGGCCAAGGTGGCCGACATCACCGGCACGGTCGTCGGCGAGCACGTGCTGCCGACCCCGCGCCGCCCGCACGGCGAGCTGGTGGACCGGCTGAACGCGGCGCTGCGCGGCGCCGGCCCGCCGGACAAGCTGCGCCGGGTGGTGATCGGCGTGCAGGCCGCGATCGACCCGACCACCGGCAGGCTCGGCTACGCCGCGGCCAAGGACGTGCCGGGCTGGCAGATCCCCGACCTGGTGCCCACGCTCAGCGCCGGCCTCGGCGCGCCGGTGGACGTGGAGAACAACGTCAACCTGGTGGCGGTGGCCGAGCAGGCGCACGGCGCGGCGCGCGGGCAGCAGGACTTCGTGCTGCTGTGGGCCGACGAGGGCATCGGCTCGGCCATCGTGCTGGGCGGCCGCATGCACCGGGGCGCGACCGGCGGCGCCGGCGAGGTGGGCTACATGCCGACCCCGGGTGCGCCGACGGCCCGCGAGGCCGGGCGCTACGCGAGCCACGGCTACCAGGCGCTGACCGGCGGGCCCGCGGTGCTGAGGCTGCTGCGCTCGTACGGCGTACGCGGCTCCGACTTCCGCCAGGCCGTCGCGAACGCCGTGCGCGCGGCGGAAGGCGCCGGGAAGAAGGCCGACGACGCCAGGGCCGGGCTGCGCGACGTGGCCGCCCGCCTGGCGGTGGGCCTTGCGGCCATCACCTCGGTCGTCGACCCCGCCCTGATCGTGCTGACCGGCGGCGTCGTGCTCCCGGGCGGCGACACCCTGCGCGAGCTGGTCGAGCACGAGCTGCACGCGCTGACCATTCCCCGGCCTCCCGTCCGCCTGTCCTGCGTGGAGGGCAATCCCGTCCTCGCCGGTGCGCTCGACCTCGCCCTCGCCGCCGCACGCGAGGAGGTGTTCCGCTCGACCGTCCCGTCATGATGGACGGCACCCCGTGCGCTCCGTCCCTCCGGCGGAGCGCACGGTGCTCCTGGACGGCGAGGACGTGCCGCCCCGCCCGCTGCGCGAGCACGGCGGCGAGCCGGCCGCGAGCCTGGGCCTGCGGGCCGGACCGCCGCACCGGCTCGCTGAGATGTGCCCGCGCGGGCTCGGCGCCGCCGGAAGCGCTCTGGCGGCGCCGCGTGCCGCGTACGGGCCGCTCTGAAGCCGCTCAGGCGCCTTCGGCGGCCACGGGCGGCTCGCCTGCGATGTCGGGGGCGCGGTGCTCGTAAGGGGTGCTGAGCACGACCGTGGTGCGGGTCGAGACGTTGGCCGATGCGCGGATCTGCTGCAGCAGGTCCTCCAGCGCGACCGGCGAGGCCACCCGGACCTTGAGGATGTAGCTCTCGTCGCCCGCCACGCTGTGGCAGGCCTCGATGGCGGTCAGGTGGGCCAGCCGCTCGGGGGCGTCGTCGGGCGCGGCCGGATCGATCGGCTTGATGGACACGAACGCGGTCAGCGGCAGCCCCACCGCGTCGTGGTCGATGATCGCGGCATATCCGCGGATGACGCCGCGCTTTTCCAGGCGGCGTACGCGCTGGTGCACCGCCGAGACCGACAACCCGGTCTCCCTGGCCAGGTCGGTGAAGCTCATGCGGCCGTCACGGGCCAGCAGCGTGACGATGCGGCGGTCGATCTCCTCCATCGGTCAAAGGTAGCCCGTCATGGTCACGACATGGTCCCGACGGGAGAGGCCCCCTTGCGCATCGCGTGCTCCAGGAGCGTGATGAGCACCTCCTTGCCGGAGTCGCGGCGGCGGGCATCGCAGCGCACGATCGGGATGTCCGGCTCAAGGCCGATGGCCGAGCGCACCTCGCCGATCGTGAACGGGGTGGTGCCCTCGAAGTGGTTGAGCGCCACGATGAACGGCTGGTCGCGCTTTTCGAAGTAGTCGACGGCGGGGAAGCAGTCGTCGAGGCGGCGGGTATCGGCCAGCACCACCGCGCCCAGCGCCCCCATGGCCAGCTCGTCCCAGACGAACCAGAACCGCTCCTGGCCCGGGGTGCCGAACAGGTAGAGCATGTAGTCGTTGCGGATCGTGATGCGGCCGAAGTCCATCGCCACGGTGGTGGCGAGCTTGCGCTCCACGCCCGACAGGTCGTCGATGTAGGTGCCCGCCTGCGTGAGCGCCTCCTCCGTACGCAGGGGCCTGGTCTCGGAGACGGCCCCGACCATCGTGGTCTTGCCCGCGCCGAAACCTCCGGCGATCAAGATCTTGATCGCGGTCGGCAGCCGCCAACGGTCTGAGCGACCGAATTCCATCCAGCACCGCCCGTACAAATCCCGCGCATGCGCGACCCCGCCCTAGGTGCCGTGGTCAGTGGTACCTGTCAAGGAAGCTTGTGAAGGTCGGCCCACATGCCTGGCATCGAGACACCCTAGCAACGCCACATTTTCCACTCAAGCCGCAATCTTTTACAAGAACGAAAATGTCATGGTTTGTGGCTAGACGCCCGCTTATTCGGCGATCTAACAGGCAAACAGTCAAGTTTGTCTGTCATGTATTCAGACGAGCACTTTACCGCGGCGGGTGAAAGTCCGAAACACCGGTGAACCCACTGTAGAAGCCGAGCTGTCTGCGCAGGTAGAAGGCCGTGCGCGGGCTGTGGTCGCCGATCGGCTCGATCATCTCCTGCGCGCGGCGGGCCAGATCCGCCATCGACCGCGTCACCTCCGAGCGCTCCACGCCCAGCGCCAGCACGTTCAGGCCGCCCCAGCTCAGGTCCCGCCGGTAGCTCACGACGTCGCCCAGGAGATGCAGGTAGCGCTGCACCTGCCGGCTCACCGCGCGCAGCTCCTCCAGGTGCGCCTTGGCCCAGTCGTCGGCCGCGTAGATCCAGTGACACAGGTCCACGAAGCAGGAGCCCCGGCTGTCGGCGTTGTCGACATAGCGGGCCAGCGAGGGCAGGTCGCGCCTGTCGCGCCACATCCACGCCCGCGCCATGCCCTCCAGCATGCATCCGAGCTGGTCGGCCCAGATGCCCTGCAAGTGGCCGAACTCCTTGACGGTGCCCAGCTCATCGCGCAGATCGGCGAGGAACCGGGAGGCCGCCGACCGCGGCGCCGCGCCCTCGGCGACGTCCAGGCAGTCCTCCGCCAGACGATCGACGTGGGAACGGGTGAGCGCGCGATGATCGATGAGCCGGTCCACCGCGAGCACCCACAGCGCGGCCCTGTTGACGACCTTCAGATGCTGAGCGCTCGCCCAGGGGGCGCTGAAGGCGGTGGACAGCGTCAGGGCGGTGAACAGCTCGGAGCCGAAGGCGGCAGCCGGGAACAACCCGCCGTACATTTCGGCACACCGCCGCAAATCTCGGCCGCATTCGGCGGCCAAGGCGCACGTCTCGCCGAGCTCGAACGCCTCGTCCAGCTCGTCGCCCGGCATCCTAGGGCCGCTCGACCGGCTCGCGGATCATGCCCGACGACCCCCATTTCCCCTGGATATGCACCTGTCAGGGGAATTCTTTCATGATCACATACTATCGATCAAGGTATCAGCCGCCTGGCCGGACCGCCCTGTTCGGCTCTCCCCCACGCCATCCCGCACCGACGCCAACGAGCGCGGCGGGGACGGGAAACGTGCGGCAGAGCGAGCCTCGCCGGGGCTCGGACGAGGCCGCCAGGGCTACGCGAGCCCCCACGCCTCACGCGGAACCCTACGGCCTCACGCGGACTTCTGCCTCGCGCGACGCTCACACGACCTACGCGCGGCGCTCACGCAACCCGCACGTCGAAGCTCACGCGGTCGGCACGCACGACACGCACACCCCCACGCATAGCCCACGTAACCCGCACGCAGAACTCACGCAACCCGCACGCGAAGCTCACGCGGTCGGCACGCACGACACGCACACCCCTACCCCGGAGTGCGCGCGGGCCGCACACGGAGCTCGCGCGGCCCACACGCGAGGCGCGGTCTACCTCGTTGCGGAGGCCGCACGGGCTTCGCTCGGGGGAAGGCGGTCCGGGGCTCAGGCGGGGTCCTGGAGGAGGCCCCAGGCGGCGGTGGCGTCGTCGTGGCGCTTGCCCCAGACCGGCCCGCGCTCGGTCTCCAGCGCCCGCACCGCCGCGATCACCGCCTCCGGCCCCTGCGCGGCGAGCTGGTCGAGGACGTCCTCCCAGCGCCGGCCGTACCAGTCGACGAGCCGCGCCACCCCGTCGGTGAACACCCCGGCCCCGCGCACGTCACCGAGCGCGATCTGGCCGGTGACGCTCTCGCGGGCGGCCTCGGGGCGGGCGGCGGCGACCCAGAACCCGCCGGGCGCGTTGCGCAGACGGCGCACCAGCTCAAGCGAGTACGGCCGCCCGCCGGGCAGCCGGTCGAGCCGGTCGTCGTACACCACCCGCACCCCTCCCCCGGCCAGCCACAGCACCACGGGCGAGTCGCCGAGCACGAGGTACTCGAGCCGCTCGCGCACCCGCACCACGGCCACGGTCGCCGACGGCGAGTCGGGGTTGGCGAGGTCGCAGGTGTCGGCGTGGGAGGCCGCCGTGGCCTCGATGGCGCGCTCCAGGATCGCGGCGAGCGGATCGGGGGCGTCGCGGGCCAGCTCGGCGGCCAGCGCGCCGCCGAGCCGCCCCACCAGCCAGGCCACGCCGTGCACGCAGCCGCTGTCGACGCCGGGCGGGGCCGTGGCGCCGTCGAGCACGGCGATCCACGACGGCCCGGCGATCACGAGGTCCTCGTTGGGCCGCGCGGAGCCGGGCCTGGTGGCGTAGGCGACCTCGCGGAACACGCCCGTCAGACGACGACCAGCTCGCGCGGCGTGGTGTTGAGCCGCTCGAAGCCGTCGCCGGTGCAGACCACGATGTCCTCGATCCGCGCGCCGTGACGCCCCGGCAGGTAGATGCCGGGCTCGACGGAGAACGCGAAACCGGGCTCCATCGGCTCGCCGTTGCCGGAGACGATGTACGGCTCCTCGTGCGTCTCGATGCCGATGCCGTGGCCGGTGCGGTGGACGAAGTACTCGCCGTAGCCGGCGGCGGCGATGATGTCGCGGGCGGCGGCGTCGATCGACTCGCACGGCACGCCGGGGCGCACCGCCTGGCAGGCGGCCTCCTGGGCCTGGCGCAGCACCTCGTAGTAGGCGGCGAACTCGGCCGGCGGCTCGCCCACGCTGTAGGTGCGGGTGGAGTCGGAGCAGTAGCCGTTGTGCAGCTGGCCGCCGATGTCCACCACGACCGGCTCGCCCGCCTGGATGACCCGGTCGGACACGTCGTGGTGCGGGCTCGCGCCGTTGGGCCCGGAGGCGACGATGACGAAGTCGACGGTGGCGTGTCCCGAGGCGAGGATCGCCTCGGCGATGTCCCTGGCCACCTCGCGCTCGGTGCGCCCGGCCCGCAGCAGCTCGGGCACCCGGCGGTGCACGCTGTCGATGGCCTCCCCGGCCTCGCGCAGCGCCGCCACCTCGGCGGGCGACTTGCGCATCCGCAGCTCCCGCAGCACGCTGCCGGCCAGCACCTGCTCGGTGCCGGGCAGCACCTCGCGGAAGCGCAGCGTGGACATGGCCCACATGCGGTCGGCCAGCCCCACCTTGGCGGGCCTGCCGAGCCGGGCGGCGGCCATCGCGTACGGGTCGTCGGTCTCGTCCCACGGCACGAACTCGAGCCCCAGCCGGGACGCCGGCGACGCCTCCGCGGCGGGCAGCTCCAGGCGGGGCACCATCATGAACGCCTCACCCGAGGCCGGCACCACCAGGCAGGTCAGCCGCTCCAAGGGCTTGGCGTCGTAGCCGCTGACGTAGCGCAGGTCGGGTCCCGGCGTGAGCAGCAGGGCGTCGAGACCGGCTTTGGCGGTGGCCTCCTGGACGGCGGCCAGACGGGACACGGGATACAGATCTGAGGACGTCACAGGCCCAATCTACTCTTGCGACACCGCCTAAAAACCGGGAAAAGGTCTCACCACGCTCCAACTCAGAACTACACCACGTTAGCAGTCGATCACGTAGTGTGGGGCCAATTGTCCAGTTCCACTGCGTTCGAGAGTGAGAACGATGGTCGACGTCATAGGCGCGGCCGAGCTGCTCGGGCACGAGAGCGAGGCCGAGATGCTCGCCGCACGGCTGGCGCACGCCCAGCGGCTGGGCAACATGGGCTGGGCGGAGTGGCACCTGCACACGGGCGAGACCATCTGGTCCGAGCAGGTCTATGTGATCTTCGGCAGGGACCCGGACGAGGGTCCCATCCCGCTGCCCGACCTGGCCGAGCACGTCGATCCCGCCGACGTGGCCACGCTCGACCGCCTGCTGTGGTCGGTGGTGCAGGGCGTCGAGCCGGTGCAGGCCGAGTTCCGCATCCGCCGCGGCGCCGGCGACGTACGCGACCTGCGCGTCGTGCTCGAACCCCTGCCGGGCCCCGGCGGCACGATCGGCATGCACGGCGTCATCCAGGACATCACCGGCCGCCGCCGCGCCGAGCGCATGGTCTCGGAGTCGCGCCGCCAGCTCCTGGAGGCGCGCGAGCAGGCGGCCGAGGAGCGCCACGTGATGCTGGCGCTGCGCGAGGCGATCCTGCCCGAGCCGGTCGGCTGCCTCGACCTGCCGCACACCCGGGTCGCGGTGCGGTACGTGCCCGCGGAGAAGACCGCGAACCTGGGCGGCGACTGGTTCGAGACCGCGCCCGCCCCCGACGGCCGGCTGCTGCTGACCATCGGCGACGTCTCGGGCCACGGCCTGCCGGCGATCTCCCGGATGGCCCAGCTCCGCCACGCCCTGGTCGGCCTGGCGATGACGGGACAGGCCGCCAACAGGCTGCTCGACTGGCTGAACGAGCTGGTCATGCACCAGCTCAAGGACACCACCGCCACCGCGATCGTGGGCCACCTGGACCCGGCGACGCGGGTGTTCGCCTGGGGGCAGGCGGGCAATCTCGCGCCGATCCTGGTGCGCGACGGGGTGGCGAGCCAGCTCCCCAAGCCCAGGGGCGTGCTGCTGGGCGCGGCGTCCGGCAGCCCGTACGAGCTGGCCACCACCCGGCTGCAGCCCGGCGACCTGCTGCTGATGTTCACCGACGGGCTGGTGGAGCGGCGTACCCGCGACATCGACGTGGGCCTGGACCAGGTGCTGGCCGCCGCCCGCCGCCTGTCGGGCCGCGACCTGGGCGACGGCCTGGACGCGCTGCTCGCCGAGATCGGCGGCCCGAACCCGGAGGACGACGCGTGCCTGCTGGCGGTCGGCATCCTCGACCAGTGACCCGCCCCGCCGGCGGTGCGGGCGGGTTGTCGGTGGCGGATGGCAGCATGGGTCCGTGCTGATGCTTCTGGACACCCCGTCCCTCTACTTCCGCGCCTTCCACGGCGTGCCCGAGTCGATCAAGGCTCCCGACGGGTCGCCGGTCAACGCGGTGCGCGGGCTGATCGACATGATCGCCACGCTCGTCCGCCAGTACGCGCCCGACCAGCTCGCGGCGACGATGGATGCGGACTGGCGGCCGGCGTTCCGGGTGGCGGCGATCCCCACGTACAAGGCGCACCGGGTCGCGCACGGCGACACCGAGGAGGTGCCCGAGGCGCTGGTGCCGCAGATCGCGGTCATTCAGGACGTGCTCGACGCGCTCGGCATCGCCCGCCTGGAGTCGCCCGGCTACGAGGCCGACGACGTCATCGGCACCCTGGCCCATCAGGCGGGCGGCGCGGTCGACATCGTGACCGGCGACCGCGACCTGTTCCAGCTCGTCGACGACTCCCGCCCCGTCCGCGTGCTCTACACCGCGCGCGGCATCCGCAACCTGCAGATCGTGGACGAGGCGTTCGTCACCGCCAAATACGGCATCCCCGGCCGCGCCTACGCCGACTTCGCCACCCTGCGCGGCGACCCCAGCGACGGCCTGCCCGGCGTCTCGGGCGTCGGCGAGAAGACCGCGGCCGCGCTCATCACCCGCTTCGGCTCGCTCAGCGGGCTGCTCGACGCGCTCGACGCGGGCGAGACCGACGGCTTCCCGGCCGGCAGCCGTACGAAGCTGGCCGCCGCCCGCGACTACCTGCGCGTCGCCCCCACCGTGGTCGAGGTGGCCAAGGATGCGCCGCTGCCGGACGCCGACCTGACGCTGCCGAGCAAGCCGCGCGACGCCGAGGCGCTGGTCGCGCTGGCCGACCGCTACGGCATCGACGGCCCGCTCAACCGCCTCCTCGACGCGCTCGCCCGCTGACGCCCCCGCACGGTCCTGCGGCGGCACTCAGGACGCGGCCGCCCGGCGAGGCGCTCACGGCGGTCCGGCAGGGCGCCCGGCAGGCGGTCGGGCGGGGCGTCACCGCGGTCCTGCGGTGGCGCAACAGACGGGGCCGGCAGGGCGCCCGGCAGGCGGTCCGGCGCAGGCGCTCAGCAGGCGATCCGGCGCAGGCGCTCAGCAGGCTGTCCGGCGGGGTCGGTCAGGAGGCGCCGAGGAAGGCGCGCACGGCGTCCTGCGCCGCCTCGCGCAGGCGGGCGTGCACGAGCGCGTTCTCCTCGCGGTCGGTGCGCACCTCCACCACGCGCGGCCCCTGGCCGCGCAGCGCCTTGGGCAGGTCGCCGATGTCCGACACCAGCGTGTACGGCGTGCCGGTCGCCGCCGCCACATACCCGAGGTCCACGCCATGCGGGGTGCCGAACACCCGCTCGAACGGATCGCGGATGGCCGCCTGGGGCAGCATCGAGAAGATCCCGCCGCCGTCGTTGTTGACGACGACCAGGCACAGGTCGGGCCGGGGCTCGCGGGGGCCGAGGATGAGGCCGTTCTGGTCGTGCAGGAACGACAGGTCGCCTATCAGCGCGTACGAGGGGCCGTTGTGCGCCAGCGCGGCGCCCATGGCGGTGGAGACGAGCCCGTCGATGCCTGAGGTACCCCGGTTGGCCATGAACCTGATGCCCCGCCGGGGCCGCATCGCCTGGTCGAGGTCGCGGATCGGCATCGAGGAGCCGCAGAACAGCAGCGAGCCGTTCGGCAGCGCGTCGACGAGGTCCCTGGCCAGGCGCGGCTCGCTGGTGCCCGTGAGGTCGAGCACCTCGTCAACGACGGCCCTGACCGCCTGGTCGGCGCGGCGCCAGGCGTGCAGCCAGCTGTCGTCGCCGGAGGCGACCGGGATCTCCACGGCCTGCGCGACCTGGGTGGCCGAGCGGGTCGGGTCGGGCCAGCGGTCGAGGTCGGGCGCGACCACGATGTGCTCATCCGCCCGCTGCAGCCACGACAGCAGCGGGCGCGACAGCCCCGGCCTGCCCAGCGTGACCACGACGTCGGGCCGGTGGGCGTCGGCGAACTCGGGCGTGCTCAGCAGGTAGTGGTAGGTGGAGATGGCGTTGTCGCCGTAACGGCCGCCGCCGCTGGGCTCCGACAGCACCGGCCAGCCCGCCATGCCGGCCGCGGCCACGTAGCGGCGCACGTTCGCGGCGCCGTCGCCGACCACGAGCACGCCGCGCCTGGTGGGCGGCAGATGCAGGGCAACCGGCGGCGGGGCGACCCTGGCGCGCACCCACGGGCCGTTCGCCGCGCCGTCGAGCGGCTCGCACCAGCTCGTGTCGCCGTCGGGGATCAGCGGCTCCCTGAAGGCCACGTTGAGGTGGACGGGGCCCGGGTTGCCGGCGCCGGCGGCGTGCTGCCAGGCGCGGCAGGCCAGCGAGCGCCAGTAGGCGACCTGGCCGGGGCGCTCCTCGGGCACGCCGACCTCGGCGAACCAGCGGGGCGCGGTGCCGTACAGCTTGAGCTGGTCGATCGTCTGGTTGGCGCCGGTGCCGCGCAGCTCGGGCGGGCGGTCGGCGGTCAGCACCAGCAGCGGCACCCCCGACTCCGACGCCTCGACGACCGCCGGGTGGAAGTTCACGGCCGCGGTGCCGGATGAGCAGATGAGCGCGACCGGCCGCTCGGAGCGCTTGGCCAGGCCGAGCGCGAGGTACGACGCCGAGCGCTCGTCGATGCGCACGTGCAGGCGCACCCGCGACTCGGCGTGCAGCGCCATGGCCAGCGGTGCCGAACGCGAGCCTGGCGCCAGCACCACGTCGGTAAGGCCGCAGCGCACCAGCTCGTCGACCAGCACCGTGGCCAGCGCGGTAGCGGGGTTCAACGGGACGCCTCCTGCTTCCGGCCAAGCCAGTGGATCTCAAATGCCGACAAATGCTGAAAATTCCCCATGGGGCGGCGGAACAGTAGCACCGGGGGCGCCGATCGCACCGCCTGCCCCCGCCGCCCGCCGGCGGACGGCCGCACCGCCCGCTCCCCCGGCGGATCGCACGGGGACACGCCGGGCGGACCGCACGGGAACACGCCGGACGAGCCGCGCGGGAACACCCTGGGCGGAGTGCCCGGGGACGCACCGGACCGGCCGTGCGGGGAGATCCTGGGCGGGTCGCTCGGGAACGTGCCGGGCCGCAGGGCGCGAGCCCGCGGGGGCGGCCCTGCTGCGGCGGTCTGCCCGTGAAGCCGTGTACGCATCGGGATCCGGAAGACCACGGGGGAACGCGTCACGACCCTCCCTGAACCCGCTGTCCGACCTGTCGCCATTAACCTTACGAGCATGTGGAGGAACCCGTCGCATCCGGACCGGCCACTGCATGCCATCGTGCAGCCTCCGGGACCTGCCCTGTTCGCGGCGATCCGCGACGCGCTGGCGGGTGAGGGACCCGCGGTCCTTCCGCTCGCGCCCGGCCAGGAGGGTCCCGCCATCGAGGCGCTGCGGCCCACCCACGTCGGCGGCTCGCCCCGCGACGGCGGCGCCGGCGTTCCCGGCGATGTGGCGGTCGTGATCTCCACCAGCGGCAGCACCGGCCCGCCCAAGGGCGTCATGCTCTCGGCCGCCGCGCTGCGCGCCTCGGCCTCCGCCTCGCTGCGCCGCGTCGGCGCGGCCAGGGGCGAGCGCTGGCTGTGCTGCCTGCCCGTCTCCCACGTCTCCGGCCTGCAGGTCCTGGTACGCGCGCTGCTCTCGGACAGCGAACCGGTGATCCACCCGGCCTTCGACCCCCGGGCGGTGCTCGACTCGGGTGCCGACCACGTCTCGCTGGTGCCCACCCAGCTCCACCGGCTGGTCGAGATGGGTGCGGATCTGTCGGTGTTCAAGACGATCGTGCTCGGCGGCGCCGCGGCCCGTCCTGGCCTGCTGGAGAAGGCCCGCGAGCTGGGCGCGCGGGTGGTGACGACGTACGGGAGCAGCGAGACCTCGGGCGGCTGCGTCTATGACGGCCGCCCGCTCGACGGCGTGGACGTCAAGATCGGCGAGGACGGCCTCATCAGGATCGCCGGCCCGGTGCTGTTCTCCGGCTACCGCTTCGACCGGCCGCCCGCCCCGCTCGACGGCGGCTGGTTCGTCACCTCCGACCTCGGCGAGCTCGACGGCGGGCGGCTGCGCGTCCTGGGCCGGGCCGACGACGTCATCAACACCGGCGGTGAGAAGGTGGTGGCCGGCGTGGTGACCGCCGTGCTCGCCGCGCACCCCGAGGTCGCCGACGTGGCCGTGGTCGGCGTACCGGACCCGGAATGGGGTGAGCTGGTCACGGCCGTCGTGGTCCCCGCCCACCCCGACACACCACCAACACTTTCAGAACTGCGGGCATACTGCCGCGATAGGCTTCCTCCCCACGCCGCCCCGCGCGACCTGCGGCTGATGTCCCGGCTACCACTGCTGCCGAACGGAAAGACCGATCTGGTCCGCCTGAGGGCAGGAACCTGACGAGTTGCGGCTGCGTCATAGTGGGGAAGAAGGAGGGAGCCTTCATGGACCAGACCCGCAAGATGTGGGCATCCGCGGCCGTCGTCGGCGTCATCATCGTCGGGGGCGCGTCAGTCGCGGCGGCCGCCTCGGCGGGCAAGCTCGACCAGGTCGCCAGGGAGACCAGGGCCGAGATGGAGAAGGTGTCACCGTCCGGCGAGCAGCCCGGCCCCGAGAGCAGCGAGCCCGCCGTGGTCTCCACGGAGGTCAACCCCGACCCCCAGACGGTGCTGCGCTACTGGAGCGACCAGCGGATGGAGGACGCCCAGCCGATGCCCATGCCGGAGGTGGGCAGGCTGGAGATGGGCGAAGGCGATTCCGGAGAGATCGGCGGGCAGCCGGAATAAGAACAGGGGCGGGGGCGGTTGAGTATTCGGGCGTTCCGCCCCTTCTCATCCCCGCATCGTGCGCACCGGGAACAAATGACGGCGAATGGCGTTATTGATACTGGTGCGCCGTGCGGACGTCAACCGCCCCACCACAACCTGCCTGATCGCTTCCACTCCGTACGGAGGAGGTGTCCTCATGCCCAGAACCGCCGTGGCGACCCCGCCCGAAACTCTCGACCAGCTCATTGAACGAGGGCGAGCGCAGGGTCACCTCTCTCTGGCGGAGCTGCGTGACGCTTTCGCGAAGGCCGGTATCAGCCCCTCTGAAGGCCGCACGATCCTGCGTGAACTCTCAGAGGCCGGCGTGAGCCTGGCCACCGAGAACGAGCCGTCTCTCAGCACCACTGCCCCTGCCAAGAAGGCCGCCGCCAAGAAGACCACCTCGCGCGCAAAGACTACCCGCCGCAAGGCGAGCGAGGCAAAAACCGACGCCCAGGCGCCGACCAAGCGCAACGGCAAGAAGTCCCGCAAGGCCGACGGCGCCGAGCCCGAGCCCGCGCCGGAGCCCGTGGAGGACGTGGAGGACACGGTCAAGGACGCCGCCGACGACCTCGCCATCGACGGTGAGGACGCCGACCTCGAGAACGAGCCGCTCGACCTCGACGACACCGCGTCCGTCATGGGCGACTCCGTGCACACCTACCTCAAGTCCATCGGCCGCCGCACCCTGCTCACCGCCGCGCAGGAGGTCGAGCTGGCCAGGCGCATCGAGGCGGGCCTGTACGCGGAGTACAAGCTGGAGACCCAGCCCGACCTGCCCGAGGACCTGCGCGAAGACCTCAAGATGGTCGTCGAGGACGGCAAGCAGGCCAAGGACCACATGCTGGAGGCCAACCTGCGCCTCGTGGTGTCGGTGGCCAAGAAGTACACCGACCGCGGCATGTCCCTGCTGGACGTCGTCCAGGAGGGCAACCTCGGGTTGATCAGGGCCGTGGAGAAGTTCGACTACACCAAGGGCTTCAAGTTCTCCACGTACGCCATGTGGTGGATCAGGCAGGCCATCCAGCGCGGCTTCGCCGACTCGGCCCGGACGATCCGGCTGCCCGTTCACGTGCTGGAGATGCTCTCCAAGCTGTCGCGGGTCGAGCGCGACATGCACCAGCGGCTCGGCCGCGAGCCCACGCCCGAGGAGCTGGCCGTCGAGCTGGACAAGACGCCCGACCAGATCGAGGAGCTGCTGCGCACCAGCCGGCAGCCCATCTCGCTCAACGCGACGATCGGCGAGGACGGCGAGACCACGATCGGCGACCTCATCGAGGACGTCGACTCCCCCGAGGCGTCGGAGATCGTCGACCGCCAGCTGCTGGGCGACCAGCTGCGCGGCGTGCTCGACAACCTCTCGCCGCGCGAGTCGAAGATCATGGCTCTGCGCTTCGGCCTCGTGGACGGCAAGCCGCACACCCTGGACGAGATCGGCAAGCACCTGGGCCTGACCCGGGAGCGGATCCGCCAGCTGGAGAAGGAATCCCTGTCGAAGCTCCGCCACCCCAGCAACACGCGCCCGCTGCTGGACTGGGCGAGCTGACCCCGCTCGGCTGGGCGTGCCGACACCAAGAGCCCCGGTGATCCACCGGGGCTCTCGTCATGTACAGGGACCCGCCCCTGTTGGACGGTCACGCGCCACCCGCGGGACCCAGGGCGCGGCCGGTCGACGGAAAACGGGAACTCTCAGCGCGCGACCGGCCGGCGCGAGACGGAAACCCTCAGCGCGCGACCGGCCCGCGCGAGACGGAAGCCCTCAGCACGCGACCGACCTGCAGAAGACGGGTAAGCCGCAGGAAGCGGCGGCCGGTCAGCGGGAGGCGGGGACGCGCTGCGGAACGCGCGGGATGCCCCACAGCCGGTTCTCCTCGCGCAGCGTGCGCAGGCGGTTGACCTCGGCGGTCCACATGGCACCCTCGGGGGTCGCCTTGGCCTTGCGGCGCGCGATCCGGTCGTCGTAGGCCTTCACGCCGAACGTGGCCCGCTGCCCCGCCTCGGCGGCCCGCAGCGCCTCGGTCAGCGCGCGGTCGAAGGCCAGCCCGGCCTCGCGCAGCTCGAACTCGTCGGCGTCGGCGGCACGCAGCTCCTGCAGCGTGCGCTCGGCCTGCCTGGCCTTCTCGAGCAACTCAGGGAAGCTCTTGGCTATCTCCTGGTCCGCGTGGTAGCGAACCTCTGCCTCCCGGCTCACCCGCGGACGGAAAAACGCCATTCGACCCGGCCCTTTCACGCTGTCGTTGCTTGTTCAACCGCCAAGCGTACGCCGTCCGGCGACACGTGCGGAAATCGCCCCGGCGCGAGCGCCTTTACATAGTAAGATCACCGGCATGCCCGCCAAGAGACCGCCGGTCCCCCTCTCGCGCGAGCGGATCATCGAGGCCGCGCTGCACATCGCCGACACCCAGGGTCTGCGGCGCCTCACGATGCGCCGCCTGGGCGACGCGCTGCAGGTGGAGGCGATGGCCATCTACCACCACCTGCCCCGCGGCAAGGAGGCGCTGATGGACGCCCTGGCGGAGCACGTCACGTCCGTGCACGTGGAGCCGCAGTCGACCTGGCAGGAGACGGCCAAGGCGTGGTGCCGGGCGAGCAGGGAGCTGCTGCGCGACCATCCGGGCGTGCTGGCGCTGGCACTGACGAAACCGCCCAAGGGCGCCACGGCCATCGCGATCAGAGAGCAGACCGAGCAGCTCGCCGAGGCGGGGCTGGAGAACGCCGCCGAGGCCGTGCGCGCGCTGCGGGCCTTCGTGTTCGGCAGCGTGGCGGTCGAGGTGCAGCAGTCCGGCTGGGCCGACCCCGAGGTCGATGAATGGGTCAGGCGGGACGAAAGAGCCGATGAGGACTTCGAGCGCGGACTCGACGCTCTTCTCAAGGGATTGCAAACGTGATGCGCGTGGTGCGCTCGGCCCGTTATCCTGCAAGAGGCACGTTGTGTCGAAGGTCACACGGTTCGGGGACCCTTCTGTAACAGTCCCTGCGGGTCACGCCGGAACGTGTGACTCGCGCACACGGGCCAGCACAACCACCCGAGCCGGCTCCCGCCCCTCCACCACGGGAGCATCCCACGAGATATCGGAGGCACGCCGATGTGCCCGCATGAACCGGCCTGTCCGGATGCAGAGGCGCCGGACCGCGAAGCGGCCCGCACCCTCGCCAGTCACCCCGAACAGGGGTGGAGCCTGCTCTGCAACGGTGTCGTCCTGTTCGAGGACACCGGGGAGCTTCTGCCCAGCGGCGCGGCCATCGCACCGCACCGGCCCGTGGTCGGCGCGGCCTGACCCGCCACCGGGCGGCCGGCGCGCGACTTCCGCGGCCGGGCCGCCCGACTTCGCCGGCCCGCGCCAGCGGCACGTGAACGCCGCGCGCGGGCCCGTCCGAAGGCCCGCACAGGGCCACCTCGGAGGGCTCTTCTGCAGACCCTCCTGAGATCCGCACAAGGCCGCCCCAAGAGGCCGGTACCACGGTCCGTGCGGCCTGCTGAGAAAAGCCCGCGCGATGCGCGCTGGAGCGCACCCATGTGGGCGAGCGCGTACAAACGTAATGCGGCTACAGCGCACGCGGACGAGCACGTACAAGCGCGCTGCCGCTGGAGCGCACGCACGCGGGCGAGCGCGTACAAGCCCGGACAGTGCGGGCTAGGCGTACCGGGTCAGCCACTCCGCGACGATCTCACCGACGCGGGCGGGGTTCTTGTTGAGGCCGTGGTTCTCGCCCGGCAGCACCACCAGCTTGGCCGCGTCCTCCGCGCCGGGTATGCCGAACGGGTCGCGATCGCCGTTCACCACCAGCACATCGACCCCGGCCTCGCGCAGCTCGCCGACCCGGGAGCGTTCCGGCTTGCCCGGCGGGTGCACCGGGAAGGCCAGCGCCACCACGGTGAGCGCCCCGACGGACTTGGCCGTACGGCAGGCCAGCCGGGCGCCGTTGCTCCGCCCGCCCTGGACGAGCGGCAGCCCGGGAAAGCGCTCGCGCAGCGCGTTCACCACGCTCACCCACGCCTCGTCCTGCGCGGCCGCGTTGCCGGGCGCCCGCGCCCCCTTGACCCGGAACGCCTGCGTCACCCGCGCCACCGTGGCGCCCACGGCCAGGGCCGCATCGCGTACGGCCAGCAGATCGGGCGAGTCCACACCGCCGCCCGCGCCGTGGGTCATCACCAGTAGCAGCCGGGGGTCCTCGGCTTCGTCGATCTCGACCGCCGCCGGACCTTTCGGGGTCATCACCTGCATGGCAGCACCGTACCTGCGGAGGATCACGCCCTACCTCTCAGGTGGGATGACGGCGTGCCGCCGGGCCGTACATGATAGATCGCATGTCAGACAAACGCCTCAGGGACGACCTGCAGGCCACGTTGGACGCCCGCCGCGACCTGGGCCCCGAGTACGAGGCCGCGTTGATCGACTCGTTCATGGAGCGCCTCGACGCCACGATCGCGCACCGCGTACGCGCCGAACTCGACCTCCACGAGCCCGCGCCGCGGGGCAAGCGGCAGAGCCCGGCCGGGCCGATGGTCCCGATCGTGATCGGCTCGCTGGCCCTCGGCATCCCGCTGACGGGCATCGCGGGCTCGAGCGCGGGCGCGACCGGCCTGCTGATCACCTGGATGGCGATCGTCGCGATCAACGTGGCGGCCGCCGCCGTGATCATGCGCCGCCGCTGAACAGGCACGGAACCCGGCCAGCGTGGTCAGGCGTTGGGCCGGGAGGCGGCCGGACACCCTCGGGCCCGGTCCGGCGAGACGGCCGCAACGGGTCAGGTGTCGCGGTGGTAGCGCAGGCGTACCTCGGCGGCGAGCGTCTCGTCCTCGTGCTCCAGCCCGTACGTCCACACCCGCTCGGCGTCCTCGGTGCGCCCGCGCAGCGGCAGCGTGCGGGCCAGCAGCTCGATGGCCAGGGCGCCGGTCTGCGGGTCGGCGCCGCTGTCAAGGCTCGCGGCGAACTCGGCGCAGGCGAGCTCCAGATGCGCGATGCCGAGCTGGACCCGCAGCCCGGGGATCTCGTCTTCGGGGGCGAACTCCAGGGCGTCGAGCAGCACCTCGGCCGCCGCGCCCGGCTCGCCGTGCTCCACCATCAGGTCGGCGAGGCGCTGGGCGGCGTGCGCGCCGATCCGCTCGTCGCCGGCTTCGACGCCGGCCTGCATGGCCTCGCGCAGCTCCTTCTCGGCCTCGGCCAGGTTGCCCTCGCGGACGGCGAGCCTGGCCAGCCCGAGGCGGGCCAGCGGCACGTACGCGGGCGTGCCGACCCCCAGCACCGCCTGCCAGGCGCCCCTGGCCTGCTCGTCGCGCCCCTCGCGCTCGAACCCCTGGGCGAGGTGGCAGGCGGCCTGTGCGGCGTATTCGGGGTGTCCGGTGGCCAGGGCGGTCCTGGCGGCCCGCCGTGCGGCCTCGACGTCGCCGCGCTGCTCCAGGACCACGGCGAGGCCCACGGCGGCCTGGGCGCGGTCGGGATCGTCGGGGTCGTCGGCCAGCTCGCCGAGTATCGCCGCCGCCGCGTCGAGTTCGCCGCGTTCGGCCAGGCGGCGGGCGGTGTCGAGGGGCGAGGTCTCCAGTTCTGAGGACGTCAACGGAGCTCCTTGTGGGGACGGTCGGCCCCGAGCCTAACGAGTTCCGCCGATCATGTCTGCTCACTTGACGCCGAAGGACTGGCCGCCTCGCCGCCGGGGCCCGCAGAAGCCCGCCCGCACACGCCGGAGGGCGGGCGAACCGCCCGCCCTCCGCGTCTCCGCTCAGTCCTCGTACGCCTCCAGCGGCGGGCAGGAGCACACCAGGTTGCGGTCGCCGTAGGCCTGGTCGATGCGGCGCACCGGCGACCAGTACTTGTTCTCGCGCAGGGACGCCACCGGGTAGGCGGCCTCGCTGCGGCTGTAGGGGTGCGTCCACTCGTCGGCGGTGACCGACTCGGCGGTGTGCGGGGCGTTGCGCAGCGGGTTGTCGGTCTTGTCGTACTCGCCGGAGGCGACCTTCGCGATCTCGCCGCGGATGGCGATCATCGCGTCCACGAACCTGTCGAGCTCGGCGAGGTCCTCGCTCTCGGTGGGCTCGATCATCAGCGTGCCGGCCACCGGGAACGACATGGTCGGCGCGTGGAAGCCGTAGTCGATGAGGCGCTTGGCCACGTCGTCCACGGTGACGCCGGTCTCCTTGGTGATCTGCCGCAGGTCGATGATGCACTCGTGCGCGACCAGGCCGCCGCGGCCGGTGTAGAGCACCGGGTAGTGCGGGGCCAGCCGGCGGGCGAGGTAGTTGGCCGACAGGATGGCCTGCTGGGTCGCGGCGGTGAGGCCGTCGGCGCCCATCATCCTGACGTAGGCGTACGAGATGGGCAGGATGCCCGCGGACCCGTACGGCGCCGCCGAGACCGGCCCGACCGGGGTGCCGCCGCGCAGCGGGTGGCCGGGCAGGTAGGGGGCGAGGTGGGCGCGGACGGCCACCGGCCCGACGCCGGGCCCGCCGCCGCCGTGCGGGATGCAGAAGGTCTTGTGCAGGTTGAGGTGGGACACGTCGGCCCCGAACTCGCCCGGCTTGGCCAGGCCGACGAGCGCGTTGAGGTTGGCGCCGTCGACGTAGACCTGGCCGCCGGCCTCGTGCACCTTGGCGCAGATCTCGGTGATGGCCTCCTCGTACACGCCGTGCGTGGACGGGTACGTCACCATGATCGCGGCGAGCGCGTCGCGGTGCTTTTCGATCTTGGCGTCGAGGTCGGCCAGGTCGACGTTGCCGTCCTTGTCGCAGGCCACGACGACGACGCGCATGCCGGCCATGACGGCGCTGGCGGCGTTGGTGCCGTGGGCGGAGGACGGGATGAGGCAGACGTCGCGCCGGTCCTCGCCGTTGGCCCGGTGATAGGCGCGGATGGCCAGCAGGCCCGCGAACTCGCCCTGGGAGCCGGCGTTCGGCTGGATGGAGACGGCGTCGTAGCCGGTCACCTCGGCGAGCCAGCTCTCCAGCGTGCCGATCAGCTCGCGGTAGCCCTCGGCCTGCGACTCGGGCGCGAACGGGTGGATGGCGGCGAACTCCGGCCAGGTGATCGGCTCCATCTCGGTCGTCGCGTTCAGCTTCATGGTGCAGGAGCCGAGCGGGATCATCGAGCGGTCGAGCGCGATGTCCTTGTCCTGGAGCCTGCGCAGGTAGCGCAGCATCGCGGTCTCGGAGCGGTGCTGGTGGAAGACCGGGTGGGTGAGGTAGTCGCTCTCCCGCAGCAGCGAGGCGGGCAGCGCGTCGGGGGCCTGCTCGGGCTCGACGGCCTCGCCGGTGACGCCGAAGGCGGCGCGTACGGCGGCCAGCTCGGCGGCGCCGGTCTTCTCGTCGCAGGCGACGGAGACGTGGTCGGCGTCCACCTGCCAGAGGTTGATGCCCCGCTCGGCGGCGGCGGCCACGACCTCGGCGGCCCTGCCGGGCACGCGGGCGAGCACGGTGTCGAAGAACTCGCCGTGCACGACCTCGACGCCGGCGCCCTTGAAACTCTCGGCCAGGGCGCTGGCGTGGCGGTGCACGCGGCGGGCGATGCGGCGCAGGCCCTCGGGTCCGTGGTAGACGGCGTACATGCTCGCGATGACGGCGAGCAGGACCTGGGCGGTGCAGATGTTGCTGGTGGCCTTCTCGCGGCGGATGTGCTGCTCGCGGGTCTGCAGGGCCAGCCGGTACGCGGGGTCGCCGTCGGCGTCCACGGACACGCCGACCAGGCGGCCCGGGAGCTGGCGCTGCAGCCCGTCGCGTACGGACATGTAGGCCGCGTGCGGGCCGCCGAAGCCGAACGGCACGCCGAAGCGCTGGGAGGAGCCGACGGCGATGTCGGCGCCCAGCTCGCCGGGGGCGGCGATCAGGGTGAGCGCGAGCAGGTCGGCGGCGGCCACGACGAGCGCGCCCTTGTCGTGCGCGGCGGCGGCGATCTGGCGGAAGTCGCGCAGCCGGCCGGAGGCGCCCGGGTACTGCACGAGCACGCCGAAGCACTCGGGCAGCTCGCCGTCGAGCGAGTGCTCGACGAGCGTGATGCCGAGCGGCTCGGCCCTGGTGGCGAGCACGGCCTTGGTCTGCGGCAGCGCGTCGGCGTCCACCACGAAGACGCTGCTCTTGGACTTGCCCGCCCGGCGGGCCAGCGTCATGGCCTCGGCGGCGGCGGTGCCCTCGTCCAGCAGGGACGCGCCGGCGACGGGCAGGCCGGTGAGGTCGGAGACGACGGTCTGGAAGTTCAGCAGCGCCTCGAGCCGGCCCTGCGAGATCTCCGGCTGGTACGGCGTGTAGGCGGTGTACCAGCCCGGGTTCTCCAGCAGGTTGCGGCGGATGACGGCGGGCGTGACCGTGTCGTAGTAGCCCAGGCCGATCATCGAGGTGAGGACCTTGTTGCGGCCGGCCAGGGCGCGCAGCTCGGCGATCGCCTCGGCCTCGCCGATCGGGGCGGGCAGCCGCAGGCGGTCCTTGGCCCTGATCGACTCGGGGACGGCCACGGCCACGAGGTCGGCGACGGACTCGAAGCCCACGGCCTCGAGCATGCGCTGCTGCTCGGACTCGGAGGGGCCGATATGCCTGGACGAGAACGGAGGAGCTGACAGATCGGTCATGGTGTGCCTCCCGAGGCTTGCGGAGACCGGCGCCGGGGCGCGGGCGAGTGCCGGATCTCCCCCTCTGTCAGCGCGGGCCACGCGGTGCGCGGCGCCACGACCTGAGAGCTTCACCCTGACGCAGGGCTTGCACCGTCGGTGAGACACGCCTGGCGGGCGCGCCTGCTTTCCAGAGTCGCCTCGCCCGAGCGGTACCGGTTGCCTGAGAGATTCCGGGGAGGGTTGCTCCTTCGGCGCCCTGGGCCCTGGGCCCGGGGACTCTCCCGCACGGGGTCGTCAGCCTTGCTGTCCTAGATTACTACGTTAGGCCGCTATTGCCGTGCACCGCATCACGGGTGAAAGGCGCACTTCACCGCGGGTCTCGCAGTGAGCGTTCGATGAGGCGGTGACGCTTCGTCACCTCTGCGTTCCGGTACGTGCCGCGCCGCGGGCGGCGTTCACCCCGGCGCGAGCGTACGGAAGCGATCGGGTCAGCCGATGCGGCGGGCGCGCCGCCTGCGGGCCAGTTCGTCAGCGGGGTGGTCGGCCGGGACGGTGTCCGCGACCGCCGCGCGTTCCCCCGGCAGCTCCGCGAGGGATCCCTCGACCTCGCGCCAGACCCGGCCGAGCGCGATGCCGAACACGCCCTGCCCGCCCTGGAGGAGGTCTATCACCTCGTCGGCCGAGGTGCACTCGTAGACGCTGACGCCGTCGCTCATGAGCGTGATCTGGGCGAGGTCGGCGACCCCGCGGTCACGCAGGTGCTGGACGGCCGTACGGATCTGCTGCAGCGACACCCCGGTGTCGAGGAGCCGCTTGACGACCTTGAGCACCAGGATGTCGCGGAAGCTGTAGAGCCGCTGCGAGCCCGAGCCGTGCGCGGCCCTGATCGTGGGCTCTACCAGGCCCGTGCGCGCCCAGTAGTCGAGCTGCCTGTAGGTGATGCCGGCGGCGGCGCAGGCCGTGGGCCCGCGGTATCCGATGTCACCCGGCAGCGCCGTCGGCTGCTCGTCGAAGAGCAGTCCCTGCTCTCCGGCACGCTGCCGCGCGCTCTCGCGCCGCACCGGATCTTCCTGGCCGGCCGTCTTTCCCTCGCCGCTGCTGACCGCCACGCGGACCTCCGGCTTTCTCTCATCCCGTGGCCTGATCTGGGGGTTCGTGAAGGGCGGCCACGGGTTTCACTTGCACCGTAGGACCGTGACCATGCTCAGTCAACGATCCGGCTCGGCGCGTCGTGAAGCGTAAATGCACTGAAATACCTACCCCGCCCTGCCGAAGTCTTCGGGAGTGATCGTGTCAAGGAACTCCCTGAACTTCTCCACTTCGTCCTCCTGGTCGTCCGGGATGATGACCCCGGCCTCCTGGACGACCTCTTCGCTGGCGAAGATGCGCGCCCCCGTACGCAGGGCGAGCGCGATCGAGTCGGACGGCCGCGCGCTCACCTCCACGCCGTTGGAGAACACCAGGTCGGCGAAGAAGATGCCGTCGCGCAGGGCGACGATGTTGACCGCTCGCAGGCCGACACCCAGGGCGCTCAGCACGTCCCTGAAGAGGTCGTGGGTGAGCGGCCGCGGCGGCGGCTCCTCAGCCTGGGCCAACGCGATGGCCGTGGCTTCGGTCATGCCGATCCATATAGGAAGGAACCGCTCCCCGTGTGCCTCCTTGAGCAAGACGATCGGCTGATTTGTGGGCATTTCAACTCGAACGCCCACGACCTCCATCTGCAACACGGGCTGCTCCGTTTTCCTGACCGGTCACCCGGCACAGCTCTTGAACATCGGTTCTGCTGACTGGTTCCTGCAATTCAACGTAACACCCGGTGGGCCCGGAATGTGCCCTCGCCTCCCAGCTCGCTTCGCCGTCAACGACCCAGGACCGACCGCACCTCCGTGCGCACAAGGGATGCGTGCAGGTCGAGCAGAAGATTCGACAGCTCGCGGGCGACCTCGTCGGCCTCTCCGATGGCTCCGGGGCGGCGCCGTTTGAGTATCGGCGCGACGGTCTGCTCGACCAGCCCGGCCTCGCGCTCTGCCGCCGCCTTGACCGCCCGCAGGTGCCGGGCGTGCAGGCCGAAGCGGCCCAGGGCGCCGACGGTGCGGGCGATCTTGAGCGCCTCCTCGTCGTAGCGCCTGGCCACCGGGGCCAGCAGGCCGTAGTCCTCGAGCTCGGTGAGCGTCTCGTCGTCGATGCCCGCCTTCTCGAGCAGCTCGGACCGGCTGAGCTTGACCTCCTGCGCCTGCTGCACCGCGCGCGGCCGGCCGAAGCTCTCGGCCATCTTGTCCTTGATCACGCGCAGCGGCAGGTAGTGGTCGCGCTGCTCGGTCAGGATGAAGCGCAGTTGCTCGACGTGCAGGTGGGTGAACTTGCGAAAGCCGGAGGGGCTGCGCTCGGGCTCGATCAGCCCTTCGCCCTCCAAGAACCTGATCTTGGAGATGGTCACATCGGGGAACTCGCTCCGCAGGAGCGCGAGCACCTCCCCGATGCTCATGTGCGAGCGTGCCGCCTGTGAAGTCATACGCCGGAGTTGCCCCGCATCAGGAAGAGAAGGCGAAACTTGCCGATCTGCACCTCGTCGCCCGAATGCAAGGGTACCTCCTCGATACGCTCGCGGTTGACGTACGTGCCGTTGAGGCTGCCCACGTCGCGCACGGAGAACTGGCCGCCGGGGTGGCGGTAGAACTCGACGTGGCGGCGGGAGACCGTGATGTCGTCGAGGAAGATGTCGCTCTCGGGGTGACGCCCCGTCGTCGTCAGGTCCTTGTCGAGCCGGAAACGACTCCCCTGGTTGGGGCCCCTGGTCACGGTGAGCAACGCCGTACCGGGCGGAAGCTGCTCGACGAGCGCCCGCTCGGCCTGGAGCATGTCGCCTGTCTCAGCCTCGTACGCCTCGATTCCCGCTATGGAGATCGTCGAGGTGGTGTCCCCGGAGACCTCGTGTCTGGTCAGCGGCGACCCACAACGGGAACAGAAACGGGCATCCTCGGGGTTGGCGTGCCCGCACTGCGTGCAGTAGACGCTCGGCATCGATCGGCTCGGCCTCCTACCGCGAAGACGCGGCGACGGTGCTCTGGGCGCGCCTCGCTTCGCTATTTTCACGTTTGCGAATGCCGCAACTTACGCTGATCAGCGGCAAAGGTCAAGGCGGGGCGCTGCACTGTGGTTCGGACGCAGATAAAGTTACCGCCGCCCCCGCCCCGTGGTCCATGCCGCCGCGCGTATCTACATTACGATCTTGCGGCACTCTCTGGGCACGTCATCGGCGAACCCTTTCCGTTAACTCTGCGTGACGAGCTCAGCCGGCCGCCCGCTCCACGACCCGAGCCCAGCGTTCGAGCAGGGCCTGGGCGGCGTCCAGATCCGCCGCCTCGGCCCACAGGTCGGTGACCGGCTCGGTGGCGGCCGGCAGCACCAGCACCCAGCTTCCGTCGTCGCGCGCCACGCGCACGCCGTCGGTGGTGTCGACGCGGTGCCGGTCGGGCTCGGCCTCGGCCGCCTCGATGACCGAGCGCATGACCGCGCCCTTGGCCGCCCACGGCGTGGGCACCGACCGCTTGAGCAGCCTGGCCTCGGGGATCCGCGCGTCGATCTGGCTGAGCGACAGCCGGGTGCGCGCCACCAGCCCGAGCAGCCGCATGAACGCGGCCAGCCCGTCGATGGCCGGGCTGAACTCGGGCACCACGAACCCGCCGCGCCCGTCGGCGGCGAAGATCATGTCGGGTCCCGCGGCGGCCGATGTGAGCGCGTCGAGCGCGGTGGGCGTCCACTGCACCTGCACGCCGTGGAAGCGGCAGACCTGCTCGGCGACCCTGGTCGTGGTGACCGGCAGCGCCACCTGGCCACCCCGCCGTTCGGCGGCCACCAGGTCGAGCACGACCAGCAGCGCGCGTTCCTCGCTGATGAGCTGGCCCTTCTCGTCCACCAGGGCGATGCGCTCCCCCACCGGGTCGAACCGCACCCCGAACGCCGCCCGCGACGAGCTGACCAGCTCCGACAGGCGCTGCAGGTCGCGGCGGCGCTCGGCCAGCGTCTCGGTGGGCGAGACGTCGTCGAGCCTGGCGTTGACCGTGAGCACCTCGACGCCCACCCTGGCCAGCAGCGTGGGCAGCACCAGCGACGAGGTGCCGCCCGCGCAGTCGACGACGACCTTCATGTCCCGCACGTCGCTCACGCCCACGTGGCGCAGCAGCTCGTGGGTGTAGTCCTCGACCGCGCGGGCCGGGTAGGTCAGCTCGGCGATCTCGCCGGGGAAGGCGCGGCGGAACTCCTGGCGGGAGAAGACCCGCTCCAGCTTGCGCTGCGCGGCGGGCGGCAGGTCGGCGCCGCGGTCGTCCATGATGATGATGTCCACGCTCTGCGGGTCGCCCGGCGTGGTGCGCAGCGCGATGCCGCCGGCCGCCGACACCCTGGCCGTGTGGAAGCGGGTGACGGGCAGCGGGGCGGCCTCCAGGTCGAGGACGTTGATGGCGCCCGCGGTCAGCGCGCCGATGACGGCCCGCTTGAGCGCCCTGGCGGCCAGCGAGCAGTCGCGCGAGGTGACGACGCGCTCGCCCTTCTTCAGCGTGGTGGCGTACGCGCTGGCCAGGCGCACGCACAGCTCGGCGGTGATGTCCACGTTGACCAGGCCGCTGACGCCGCGCGGCCCGAACAGGTTGCGCTGGCCGCGCGACTCCCAGATGACGCTGGTGTTGACCACCGCGCCGGCCTCGATCGTCTTGAACGGGTAGACCTTGACGCCGCTGGAGACGTACGCCTCGGCCTCGATGACGCATTCGTCGCCGACGATCGCGTTCTCCTCGATGCGGGCGCCCGCCATCACGTCGGTGCTCTTGCCGATGACGCAGCCGCGCAGGTGGGTGCCGGGACCGAGGTAGACGTTGTCGTGGACGATCGCGCGGTGCAGGAACGCCCCCTCGCGGACGACCGCGTTGTTGCCGAGGACGGTGTACTCGCGCAGCTCGGCCCCCGCCTCGACCTTGGCGTAGTCGCCGATGAGCAGCGGGCCCTTGAGCACGGCCCCGGGGTCGACCGTGGCCGAGTCGGCGACCCACACGCCGGGCGAGACCTCGAAGCCGCCGATGTCCAGTGCGACCCGCCCCGACAGGGCGTCGGCCTGGGCCTTGAGATAGCTGCCGTGGGTGCCGACGTCCTCCCAGTAGCCGTCGGCGACGTAGCCGTAGATGGCGGCGCCGCGGGCGAGGAGTGCGGGGAAGACGTCCGAGGACCAGTCGACGGGGCGGCCGGTGGCGACGGCGTCGAGCACCTCGGGTTCCATGACGTAGATGCCGGTGTTGACGGTGTCGGAGAAGACCTGGCCCCAGGTGGGCTTCTCCAGGAAGCGCTGGACCCGGCCCTCCTCGTCCACGATGATGATCCCGAATTCGAGCGGGTTGGGGACGCGTTTCAGACCGATCGTGACTAGAGCGCCTTTTTGACGATGAAAGCGGATCATCTCCGATAAATCGATGTCCGTCAGGGCATCTCCGGAGATGACCAGGAAACGGTCGTCGCGCAGGCGGTCGGCGGCGTTCTTGACGCTGCCCGCGGTGCCGAGCGGCACGTCCTCGGTGGCGTACTGGAGGCTCATGCCCAGCTCGCCGCCGTCGCCGAAGTAGTTGCGGACCAGCGCCGCGAGGAACTGCAGGGTCACCACGGTCTCGGTGACGCCGTGCCGCCTGAGCAGGCGCAGCACGTGCTCCATGATCGGGCGGTTGGCCACAGGGAGCAGGGGCTTGGGCTGGTTGGCGGTCATCGGACGCAGCCGAGTGCCCTCCCCGCCCGCCATGACGACCGCCTTCACCCGATCATCCCCTTCTGGCCTCCGCCACGAGCTGGCGTACCTGTACGACATACAGGACGCCCGCCCACCAGTACAGGCCGGCTCCCCAGAGCGCGAACGCCCACCCGACAATTCGTGCTATTTCGGCATACCACCCGGAGTGCGAGGCAAGGAAGAGCAGCGGGAAGGCGTACATGAGATTGAACATGGCGGCCTTGCCCAGGAAATGCACCTGAAGTGCCCTATAGCCGTATTTGCGAAGAACAGGGCCGAAACAGCCGACGAAGAGGTCGCGGCCCAGGACGATGACGACCAGCCACCACGGGATCACCTCGCGCAGCAGGAGGGCGATGACGGTGGCGAAAACGTACAGCTTGTCCGCGGCCGGGTCGATGAGCCGGCCGAGCCTGCTGGTCTGATTGAACGCGCGGGCGATCTTTCCGTCGAGCCAGTCCGTGAAACCGGCCACCGCGAGGACCCCGATGGCCCACCCGTCGGCCTTGGGCCCGAGAACCAGCCAGAAGAACACGGGCACGCCAAGGAGGCGCAGGAAGCTCAGCAGGTTAGGAACCGTCCAGATCCGGTCCTCGGCGGAAGTTTCACTCACGCAGGAGACCCTACTGCCTGGAACTCCACCACAGCGGCCCCCGTCCGCCCGCCCTCCGGCCGCCTGTGCACCACCCTCTCCTCTTTGGAACGCGCACTCGGGACGGGACCGGACCTGCCCGCCCCACGTGCCAGAACGCCCCGAAACCCCTTCCGGTGACGGGCTCGGGCGTCGCCGGGTGTCCGAAGCCCTCCCGCAGGGCCGGTCGCGACCACCCCGAGCGCCGAGCGGGCGACCGCGGCCGCATCCCAGCGACGCACCGTAAGGCAGGCACCGCACGGCCGCCCGACGAGTCTGCACCGCACAGGGGCTGAGCCACCACGTCCGGCCTCCCCTGAAGCCGGCTCACTCCGCACCGGAGACGGCCGGCACGGGACACGACACACCGGAGACGGCCGGCACAGGAGGCCTTGCGCCGGAAACGGCCGGGGAGGCGGACCCGCGCCGCTGTCCCCGGCCATGCCGAACTCACGCCCCGCCGCCGCGCACGGCCACGGGGGATGGCCGCTGCTCCGCTCCGGATCGGCAGCCGGGAGGCGAGGCGCCCCGTGCCAGAGGCACCGAAGCGGCCCGGCCACGCGCACCACCCTGGCCGGGGCATGGCGTTCGTTCTGATGGGCAAGGCATGGCGTTGGTTCTGGTCGTGACCGCGCGACTGGGGCGAGGCGCGTTGCGCTGGAGGTGGCCGGGCAGGGGCGCGCCGTACCGGAGGCGGCCGGAGCGGGGCACCGTACGGAAAGGAAGCCAGGCAGGGCGCGCCTTCGCGAGAGGAAGCCGGGGCGGGGCGCGCCACACCGAAAGGGAGCCGGGGCGGGCGCGCCGGCACGGAGCAGGCCGGCTGCGGTGCTCCGGAGGCGGGGCGCGATCAACCTGCGGCGTGCCGACCGGGCCCGGAGCGTCAGGGGCGATCCGGGCCGGGTGGATCAGGTGCAGAGGAAGGCGTGGGTGCGGGTGACCGGGGTGAAGCCGAGGCGGCGGTAGAAGCGGTGCGGCCAGTCGTCGGTGTCCGCCAGGAGGAAGATCAGGCCGTCTGCGCCGCTGCCGGTCTTCACGCCGGTGTTCGCGCCGGACTCGCCTGCCAAGGCAGCGGGGTTGCCATCGGACACGCTTGACCCGGCTTCAGGGTTCCCACCGGAATCGCTTGCCCCGGCGGCAGGGTTCTCACCGCGCGTTTCTGGTCCGGTGGCGGTGCTCGTGGCGAGATCGGCGGGTGCGGTGGCGGCGATGAGGGTGGCGGCCTCGGCGAGCAGGGCCGTCATCAGGGCTCTGGCGTGGCCGGAGCCGCGGTGGAGCGGGCTGGTGAAGACGCTCTCGATCTGGGCGACACCGTCGTGGACGTACAGGTCCGCGCGGGCGGCCACCTCGCCGTCCGGCGCGCGTACCCCGTAGAAGCGGACCACGTCGGCGCCGTCCAGGCGGGCTTCGACGCGGCGGGCGAGGCCCTCGATGACGTCGGCCGGGGCGTTCGGGAGCGTGTGGCGCCAGTCGCGGCGCAGCACGGGGATGAGCTCGGCTGGCTCCAGCCGTTCGGCCTGCGGCGGCGACTCGGGCAGCTCGCCGTGGAAGGTCATCACGTACGTCGTCTCGCGTTCGTAGCCCGCCTCCTCGAACGCGGGCGCGCAGGCGGTGCCGAGCCGGTCGTCGTCGACGCAGATCAGGCGGTGGGCACGCGCGGCCAGGAGCTCGTCGGCCGCCTTCAGCAGGAGCTCGGCGGCCCGGCCGGGGTCCGGGTCGGGGGCGGCGGTGACGATCAGCTTGTTGTCGTCGTACGAGCCGGGGTAGCGGTCGTCGAGCACCGCGAAGCCGCCCGGCGCGGGCAAGACGCGGGGCGCCCTGCGGCGGGCGAAGCGGTGCAGGAAGCCGAGCACCCGGGCCACCTCGCCGGCCCCGTCGGAAGCCGGCGACCCGCCGGCCCTGTCAGATGCCGACGATACGCCGGCCCTATCGGACGCCGGCGACCCGCCGGCGGTGTCCGGGCTGAGGAAGTCAGGCATCGAGGTTGCGTACTGCTTTGATGAACGCTCTGATCAGGTCGGAGTCCTTCTTGCCCGGCGCGGTCTCGACGCCGCTGGAGACGTCGACGCCCCACGGCTCGGCGGCGGCGATCGCCTCGGCGACGTTGCCGGGCGCGAGGCCGCCGGCCAGCATCCAGTGGCCGGAGGGGCGCCCGCGCACGGCCGCCCAGTCCCACGGCCGCCCCGAGCCGGCGTGGGGCGCGTCGACGATGAGCAGGTCCTCGTCGTACGCCCCGCAGCGCAGGTCGGCCTGGGAGTCGACGGCCCTGACCAGGCGGACCCCGAGGTCTTTGAGTGCGGTGAAGTCGCCGTGCGGGTGCCTGCCGTGGAGCTGGACGGCGCGTACGCCGGAGGCCAGCGCCGCCTCGCGCACGGTCTGCGGATCCTCGCCGCGGAAGACGCCGACGGTGAGGACGTGCGGCGGCACGAGCGCGGCCAGCTCGGCCGCCCGCTCGGGCGTGATGCGGCGTGGGCTCGTGGTCATGACGAATCCGATGGCGTCGGCGCCGGCCTCGACGGCGGTGGCGACGTGTTCTGGCTCGCTCAGCCCGCAGATCTTCACGTACACGCCTTCGACCTTAGCGGCGCCGCGTGGCGGACGGGGACAGCCAGGCCCAGAACAACAGCGCCAGAATGAGGACGAGGAGGATCACCCCGCCGGGCGCGTGCGCGGCCGGCCGGGTGACATGCTGGGCGAGACCGACGGCGAACAGCGCGATGCTGCCCAGCGCGGGCCAGCCCGCCCCGCGTCCCGGCCGCCAGAACAGCACCGCGAGCACGATCTGCACGAGCGCCACGACGTGGACGACCGTCCCGGCCATGACGTGGGCCTCGGCCATCGACGCGTTCTCCGCCGCCTGCCCGGCGAACGCGACGGCCACGAGGAGCGCCGCGGCCTGCGCGGTGACGGCCAGGCGCAGGCCGTACAGCAGGCCGGCGGAGATCCCGTCGGCCGCGCCGTCCGTCCGGGCCGGGGCGCCGCGGGTCTTCTGCATGGCGGGTCCTTCCGCTGCTGCGATCGATGTGCGATCACATGATCGCGTAGCGGGGCGTCCCGGTCGTCCACCCGGTGGATGAGACGCCGGTACGCCCTGGGATGAATCCGCCGTCCCCGCCGTACTCCGGAGGTCAGTTCCGGGGCTGGCGTACGGGGCGGAAAGAGGCGTCGACCAGCCCCGTGCGGTGGGCGACCACCGCCGCCTGGATCCGGTTGCGCAGCCCCAGCTTCTCCATGGCGGCGGCGATGTGGGTCTTGACCGTGGTGACGCCGACGTGCAGCTCCTCGGCGATCTCGGCGTTGGACAGGCCGGTGCCGACCAGGGCGAGGACCTCCAGCTCGCGCTCGGTCAGGCCGGGCGGCACGGTGGGCGCGGCCTGTTCTTCGGCGGCGAGGAAGCGTTCGACGACCCGGCGCAGCACGGACGGCGCGAGGAGCTGCTCGCCGGCGGCGGCGCGGCGGACGGCGTCGACCATGCGTTCGGGATCGTCGTCCTTAACGAGGAAGCCGGCGGCGCCGGCGCGCAGGGCGGCGTAGACGTTGCCGTCCTCGGCGAACGTGGTCAGCACCACGATCCTGGTGAAGGGCCGGGCGGCGAGCACCCGCTTGATCGCCTCCAGTCCGTCGACCCTGGGCATGCGCAGGTCCATGAGGACGACGTCGGGCAGGTGGCGCTCGGCCAGGCGGACGGCCTCGGCGCCGTCCTCGGCCTCGGCGACCACCTCCATGTCGCCCGTGGCCTGCAGGAGCATGCGCACGCCCGCGCGTACGAGCGCCTGGTCGTCGGCCACCAGCACGCGGATCACGCGGCGCTCCCCGAGGCCAGGCGGGTGGGCAGGTGGACGGCGAGCACCCAGCCGCCGTCGCCGTCGGGCCCGGCGCTGAGCGTGCCGCCGAGCGTGCGGACCCGCTCGCGCATGCCGGCGAGGCCGCGTCCCGAGGAGGGCAGGCGTTCGATGGCCGTCGGGGGGCGGCCGTTGCGGACCTCGACGGCGAGCCCTTCGTCTGAGGAGGTCACGGATACGCGGACCCGGGTGCCTGGGCCGGCGTGTTTGAGCACGTTGGTGAATCCTTCCTGGACGATCCTGGCCGCGGATGCGCGGGCGACGAGCGGGGCCTGGTCGATGGCCGGGTCGAGGTCGAGGTCCACGACGAGGCCGGCGGCGGCCATGCGCTCGGCGGACTCGCGCACGACGTCGGCCGGGTCGGCGAGCAGGCCGGGCTGGCGTTCGGGGTCGCGCAGCAGGTCGAGCAGGTCGCGCAGGTCCTGCAGCACCTGGTGTCCCGTCTGGCGGATGTCGTCGAGCGCCTCGGCGACGGGGCCGTCGGACGCGGTGTAGCGGGCGGCGCCGGCCCGCAGCACCATGGCGCCGACGTGGTGGGCGACGATGTCGTGCACGTCGCGGGCGATGCGTTCGCGCTCGGCGAGCTGGTCGGCGCGGACCTGGGCGACGGCGGCGCGGGCGGCCTCCTCGGCGCGCAGGCGCTCGGAGGCGGCGGCGGCGCGGCGCATGCCGAGGTAGCGGCCGATCGCGATGGGCGTGGAGACGAGCGTCATGAGCACACCGACGCGAAAGGGGGTGATCTCGGTCTGGGGGCCGACGACGGCGATGGCGGTGAGCAGGCAGCCGGTCAGGTACGCGGCCAGCGTCCACGCCCACGACGCCACCCGCATGGCGAACACGCCGATCGCGATCAGCGTGAGGATCACGCAGGTGTTGACGACCTGGTTGAGGTAGGCGTCGGCGGAGACGAGCAGCACGCCCTGGAGCAGGAAGACCAGTCCCGGCAGCCGTCGTGCGATGCCGAGCGACAGGCCGCCGACGACGGCTAGCAGGCCGATGACCCAGACCGGCTGGCCGCCGGAGTGCCAGGACGTCCAGGTGCTGAGCACGGTGATCGCCACGCCGCCGGCGGCGAGCAGCGCGTCGGGGGTGACGTCGCGATCGTCAAGGCGTTCCGCCGAGCCGCGCAGGTAGCCGCCGAGCACGGCGGGGAAGACGGGCAGCAGCATGGCGTACATCCACGTGTTGCCGGTGAGCGCGATTCCGGGGTCTGCGATGTTGCACGCGGTCGCGCCGATGGCGGCGACGACCGCGAGCGCGGTGGCGCGCGCGCCGGCGCGGTATCCGGCCACGCCGAGCGCGACGCAGAGAAGGATCTGTGCGGTGTTGGAGGTGAACGAGCCGAGCTGGTCGGTGACGACGAGCACGGCCGCGAGGAAGAGCGTGACGCCGATGGGCCGGTGGCGGACGAGCCCCATCGGCAGGCCGACGAGCAGCGCCATGGGGATGGCCGCCTCGGCGGGGAGGTACTCGGTGTCGCCCGCGTGCGCCGTGGTGAGCAGGTCGAGCCCCACCCCCGAGGCCGCGAGGAGGACATCGAGCGGCACGCCACGCCAACGCATGAACCACACGGTAGCCGCCTCTTCCGGCCCGCTGATCCTCCGAGTGGAGGAGCTCGCCTCCTCCAAGTGGCCGCAGGTCCGCCCTGGAGGGGGAGCGATCAGGAGCGCCGATCGGCCTACGTTCATGGCATGCCCAACGACACCGCGCTGTTCCTCGGTCAGTTCCTGCGCTCCCCCGGCACGATCGGTGCGGTCGCGCCGAGTTCACGGCGGCTGGCGGCGGCCGTCTGCGCGCCGATCCCGGAGCGGGGCGAGCCGATCGTGATCGAGCTGGGGCCCGGGACGGGCGCGTTCACGGCGGAGATCCAGCAGCGGCTCGGCGGGCGCGGGCATCACCTGGCCGTCGAGCTGAACGAGCCGCTGGCGCGGCTGCTGGCCGGGCGCTATCCGGCCGTGGACGTGGCGCACGCCGACGCGATGCGGCTGGGCGAGCTGCTCGCCGAGCGCGGGCTGCGCTCCGCCGACGTGGTGATCAGCGGCCTGCCGTGGGCGGCGTTCCCCGGCGCGATGCAGCGCGAGCTGCTCGGCGCGGTCACGGAGGCGATGAGCCCCGGCGCGGCGTTCACCACGTTCTCCTACATCCACGCGATTCCGCTCAGCTCGGCGCGGCGGTTCCGCGCGCTGCTGGCCGAGCGGTTCGAAGAGGTCGTGCCAGGACGGACGGTGTGGCGCAACACGCCTCCCGCGTTCGTCTTCCACGCCCGGCGGCCCCGCTGACACGCGTACGAGCGGCCGAGCGTAGGAGGAGGAGCGCGGGGCGTCCGGCCGCCCGATCGGCGCCCGGATCGGACGGGGTGCGCCTGCGGCCGGGAGCTGCCTGCTCAACTTCCCGGCGGCGCGAGTGTCCGGACCGCCCCCGCGGTTCCCGCCGGCCTGTGGACCGGCGTGCCCATCGCCGTAGCGATCACGTCCCTGGTCCCGCCATGTCGGCGAAGGGTGGACCGGCCGGTGGGCTGGTCGCCGCGGCCGTGGTCGCGGCGGCTTGCTGACCTCCTCCCCCTGCGCGTGGACGCCCGACGGTCACGCGGGCCGCCAAAAAGATCTCGGCGCTGCGTGCCGGGGCGGCGTTCTCGACCTCGACGGGCAGATGCCCGCTCGCGCCGTCGTCGCCCACGCGCCCCGACTACCCGAGCGGCGGGAAAGCACACCCCACCAGGGCGGATGAGCTCAGCCGAATGCGGGCGGCCGCTTCTCGCGCAGCGCGCGCACGCCCTCGGCGGCGTCGGCGCCGGTGAAACCGAGGAACTCCATGGCGAGCGAGGCGTCGAACGACGGCCCCGCCAGGCGCAGCCAGTTGTTGAGCGAGTACTTCGTCAGCCTGATCGCGTCCTGCGCGCCGGAGGCGAGCCGGACCGCGATCTCCATCGCCCGCTCGTGCACCTGGTCGTCGTCGACGCACAGGCTGACCAGGCCCATCCGCTCGGCCTGCTCGCCGGTGACCGGCTCGCACAGCAGCAGGTGGTATTTCGCCTTGGCCATGCCGCACAGCAGCGGCCAGACGATGGCGGCGTGGTCGCCGGCCGCGACACCGAGCCGGGTGTGGCCGTCGATGATCCGGGCCGTACGGCCGGCCACGGAGATGTCGGCGAGCAGCGCCACCGCGAGCCCCGCGCCGACGGCCGGGCCCTGGATGGCGGAGACGATGGGCTTGGAGCAGTTGAGGACGTTGTAGACGATGTCGCGGGCCTCGGCGAACACCCGCATCCGGGTGCCGTGGTCGCGCATCATGTCCTCGATCATGGACAGGTCGCCGCCCGCGGAGAACGCGGTGCCCTCTCCCCTGACCACGATCGCGCGCACGGACTCGTCGCGGTCGGCGTCGCGCCAGATCTCGCCCAGCTCGCGGTGCGCGGTGGCGTCGACGGCGTTGAGCCTGGCGGGCTCGCTGATCGTGACGCGCAGCACCCCGTCGGCGGGGGTGTCGAGCCGCAGCTTGGTGTAGGCGTCCTTCACAGGTGCTCCCGGAGCCGCTCCGCCACGTACTCGCGGGCCTCGACGGCCTGGTCGAACAGGCCCGGCAGGACGAAGAAGCCGTGGACCGCGCCGTCGAACCTGCGCAGCTCGGCGGGCACACCGGCCTCGCCGAGGCGGGCGGCGTAGCGCTCGCCCTCGTCTCTGAGCACGTCGTACTCGGCGGTGATGACGGTGGCGGAGGCCAGGCCGGACACGTCGGGCAGGCGCAGCGGGGACAGGCGCGGGTCGGCGGGATCGACGCCGTCGGCGTACTGGCGGTAGAACCAGGCCATGTCGGCGGCGTCGAGGCCATAGCCCTTGGCGTTCTCGGTGTAGCTGGGCGTGTCCATAGCGGCGTCGAGCACCGGGTAGACGAGCACCTGGTGCGACAGTGTCAGGCCGGCGTCGCGGGCCTGCCAGGCGGCCACGGCGGCGAGATTCGCCCCCGCACTGTCGCCGAGCACGGCGACGCTGCCGTTGCTCTGGTAGAAGGCCGGGCGGGCGAACAGGTCGCGGACGACCGTCCACGCGTCGTCGACCGCGGCGGGGAACGGGTTCTCCGGCGCCAGGCGGTAGTCGACGGAGACCACCACGGCGCCGGTGCGGATGGCGAGGTCGCGGGCCGTCGCGTCGTTGCGCTTGACACTGCCGAAGACCCAGCCCCCGCCGTGGAAGTAGACCACGACCGGCAGCGGACCGTCGCCGGGGTCGGCGCGGTAGATGCGGATGGGCACGCCCTCGGCCACCTCGTCGCGGACGAACGGCAGCTTGGTCAGCGGCCCCCGATGGACGGCCATGGGGTCGGTCGCGCGCATCTCCTGGATGGCGGCCAGGTCGAGGCTTGCCAGCCCGTCCTCGGGGCCGGCCTGGATCCGGGCGACGTAATCCCGCGCCTGGGGGTGCAGCGGCATGATCGCAGCCTATCGGGCCGCCTCGATGAACGCATCGAAGAGCCGGTTGTCGGTGCCGCGTTCCGGATGCCACTGGACGCCGACGCCGAAGCGGTGCCCCTGCAGCTCGATGCCCTCGACGATCTGGTCCTCGGCCCAGGCCACGGCGAGCAGGCCGGTGCCGAGCCTGCGTACGGACTGGCGGTGCGGCGCGCTGACCTCGACGCGGTCGCCGACGGCCTTGCCGAGCTTGCTGGTGACGCTGACCTGGATGACGTGGGGCCCGTCGGGCTCGGAGTGGCGGTCGCTGTCCAGCACGTCCGGCAGCCACGGGATGAGCGTGCCGCCCTGGGCGACGTTGAGCACGTGCATGCCCCGGCCGATCGCGAGGACGGGCAGGTCGGCCTCGATGGCGGCCCTGGCCAGTGCCAGCTCGAAGCGGTCGCGGTGGGGCTGGGGCTCGTCGGCCCTGGCGTCCTGCTCGCCGTTGTAGGTGTCGGCGCCCAGCTCCGCGCCGCCGGCCAGGACGATGCCGCGCAGGCCGCTCACGTAGTCGCCGGCCGAGCTCGGGGCGATGGGCGGCAGCACGACGGGCGCGCCGCCGGCCCGGCCGACCGCCTTGGCGTAGGAGGGGGGAGACAGCACGGCCTCGCGTACCCAGTCGCCCCAGCGGGCGGCCTCCCAGTAGGCGGTGATGCCGATCAGCGGTCGGGACATGCGATCTCCAGTGGCATGGTGGAGTTCGTACGGCCGCCATCCGCCGAGGTGCGGCGGCGGCCCCATGCATCCCCCATCATGGCGCACAGTCTTTCCGATATGTCACCCCTTTGAAGATCCGTCCCCCGGCCTCACCCATCACCCCTTTCCACGGCCGTCCGAGCCGCCTCCCAGGGCGAACCGAGCGACGCCCTCCCCAGCCCACCCGCCGCGGCCCCACCGTGGCGGCGGATTCCTCCGGCACACGATCGGTTCTCTGACGCACGAGCGGTTCTCCGTTGCACGAGCGGTTCTCTGACGCACGAGCGGTTCTCTGACGCGCGAGGCGGATCCTCCGGCGCGCCAAACGCCGCCGCCCGGCTCGCACTCCCCCGGCCGCCTGCCTCGCCGTCCTCGGCCGGGCCCGGGAGGGCTCCCCCGGCCTGCCGGGACCGGAAGGCTCCTGGGCCTGCCGGGACCGGAGTGCTCCTGGGCCCGCCGGAGCGGCGGACCTCCCACAGCCCACCCACCGTGCCTCCCCGGCCCTGTCGCGGCAGCGGACCTCGCTCATCCGGCCCGCCGCCCTCTCCCGAGGCGGCCAGGATGGCGGCTTCCCGCCAGCACACGGAGCATCGCCGCCCGGCCGGCTCCCTGCCACCCAGCCGCCCCTCCCCACCACCCCACTCACGCTCCCCAGCCGAGACCGAGCCCAGGCCGGGGTCGGGACCGGGACCGGGGCCGGGGTGGTCCCGGCCAGCCGGGGCGGCGGCTCTCCGCCTTGCGTGCGGAGCGTCACCGCCCAGCGGCCCAGCCTGCACCCCCGCACACACCCCCACCCCACACCCGGAGCCTCACCGCCCAGCGGCCCAGCCTGCACCCTCGCACACACGCCTCCGCCCCGTGCACGGAGTGTCGCCGCCCTGGTCGCTTCCCCGCCGCCCGACCGGCCCTTCCCCGCCGCCCGGGTCGCTCTCCCCGACCGAGCCGAGACCGGGATCCAGGACGAGGCCGGGGCTGGAATCGGGGCCGGAGCCGGGATCGGGCCGGGGGCTGGGCCAGGGTGAGGGCGGCTCCACGCCAGCCCTCCTGGCCGACCGGGGTGGCGCGGGTGGGGGCGGCGCGTTGGGCCGTGTGTCCCGCCCAGGCGGTCGGAGGCCTGTCCGGTCAGGGTGGTGGGGGCGGCAGGCGTTGCGACGTTCGGGTGGGTGCCGTGATCCGTGTCAATGCACCAAGAAAATCGACGTTCAATATGAAGATTATTTCTGTTCGTCTTTCGAGACCGTAATTCACATGTCGCCGAACGCGGAGAATCACGGATCCATTACGGATAGTTCAGCTTCGCACCGTATTGGGCGAAACGGTTGTGGGGGGTCATCGCCGGTGTAACACTCGATTTCGAGCGTACGGACATGCCGGGGAGGGGTCCCGCGCTCATGACCCGGAACGTCAGGGAGGTGAACGGCGAGGGCCGGAATGCGTTTCCGGTCAAGGGGTGGGGTTGTTTTCATGACGTTGAATCCGCGCCTGGTCAAGGAGAGTTTCTCGCTCGTCGAACCCGTGGCCGACAAGGCCACGGCCTACTTCTACGGCCGCTTGTTCGCCGAGAACCCGCACTTGCGGAGCATGTTCCCGCCTGCCATGAACGTGCAGCGGGACCGGCTGTTCAGCGCGCTGACCAGGATCGTGTGGAGCCTGGACAGCCCGGAGGGCATGGCCGCCTATCTCGGGCAGCTCGGCCGCGACCATCGCAAGTACGGCGTCGTCGCCGAGCACTACACGGCCGTGGGCAACGCCCTGCTGGCCACGATCCGCCGCTTCGCCGCCGAGGTCTGGAACGACGAGATCGAGGCGGCCTGGACCGCGGCGTTCGCCGAGGCGTCCAAGCTCATGATCGAGGCGGCCGAGTCGGACGCGGGCACCTCGCCCGCGTGGTGGCTGGCCGAGGTCGTGGACCACGAGCTGCGCCACCGCGACATCGCGGTCATCACGTTGCGCCCGGCGCAGCCGCTGCCGTACACGCCGGGACAGTACGTCACCGTGCAGACCGCGCGCTGGCCGCGCGTGTGGCGGATGTTCTCGATCGCCAACGCGCCGCGCGAGGATCACATGATCAAGCTGCACGTACGGTCGGTGCCCGGCGGCTGGGTCTCGACCGCGCTGATCCGGCACACCCGCATCGGCGACACGCTCATGCTGGGCCAGGCCATGGGCACGATGACGCCGTGCGAGCACAGCGAGCGCGACGTGCTGTGCGTGGCGGGCGGCACCGGCCTTGCGCCGCTGAAGGCGATCGTGGAGCACATCATCGCCTCCGGCCGCCGTCCCAACATCCACCTGCTGTTCGGCGCGCGCACCGCCGCCGAGCTGTACGACCTGCCGGACCTGATCAGGATGCAGTCGTCGTTCCCGTGGCTGCGGGTGCTGCCCGTGGTGTCGGACGAGCCCGGCTACGAGGGCATGCGGGGCCATCTGCCCGAGGTGACCCAGCGCTTCCACTCCTGGTCGGAGCACGACGTGTACGTGTGCGGCCCGTCCGCGATGGTCGACGAGACCGTGCGCCGCCTGCAGGGTGACGGCGTCCCGCCGGCCCGCATACACCGGGACGTGGTGCACGGCGAACGCTGACAACTCACTCGAAAGGTTGACAATCGGGCGGGGAAGAGGCCATCTGGAGATGATCCCCTTCGTGGAGGTGGAGCGTGCCTCTTCCCGCCCGGCGCCGCGTGATCGGCGGGCTCGTGGCCGTCCTCGCGGCGGCGCCGCTGGTCACGTCCGTCCCCGCCACGGCCGCCGGAGCGGCGTCGGAGGCGGTCCCGCTCACCGAGATCGGCGTCCCCGAGGGGCGTTCAGGACCGCAGGGCGGGGCCGACACCTACGAGTGGGACGGCGTGATCGTGGCGGCGCACCAGGTCGGGCGCTTATCCGACGGAGGGGCGGCCGGCATCGCGTTCGCGACCTCCGGTGACGCCGGCGCCACCTGGACGCGCGGCGTGTTGCCCGGGATCACCACGGCGGCGGGCGGCGTGCACGCGCGCACCGCCGACCCCTCCGTGGCCTACGACGCCGCGCACGGCGTGTGGCTGATCACCTCGCTGGGACTGTCCGACGACGGCGGGGTGTCCGGTGCGGCGGTGCTGACCAGCCGCTCCACCGACGGGGTGGCCTGGTCGCCGCCCGTCGTCACCGCCGTGGGCGGCGACCTCGACAAGAGCTGGGTGGTCTGCGACAACGGGGAACGCAGCCCGCACCGGGGGCAGTGCTACGCCGTCTTCGACGACCACGCGGCGGGGAACGCGATCAGGGTGGCGCGCTCGTCCGACGGCGGCCTGTCGTGGTCGGTCACCGCCACGGAGGCCACGGGGCTCGGCGGGCAGCCGGTGGTGCGGCCCAACGGGACCGTGGTGGTGCCGTATCTGAGCAACGACGGCGAGATCCGCTCCATCCGCTCCCGCGACGGAGGCACCGCCTGGAGCGAGAGCGTGCCCGTCTCGCGGGTGCAGCGGCACACGCCGGCGGGCGGGTTGCACGCCCTGCCGCTGCCGTCGGCCGGGACCGACGCCGCCGGCACGGTGTACGTCGCCTGGCACGACTGCCGCTTCCAGCACGGCTGCGCCGGCAACGACATCGTGCTCAGCACGTCGGCCGACGGCGAGAAGTGGGGCGACGTGCTGCGGGTCACCGCGGACGGCGGCGACCACGTGATCCCGGGGCTGGGCGTGGACCGCACGAGCGACGGCGAGCACGCGCGGCTCGCGGTGACCTACTACCGCTACGCCGACGCCGCCTGCGTGCCCGCCACCTGCCGGCTCACCGTCGGCCACACCTCGTCGGCCAACGGCGGCGCGAGCTGGTCGGCGCCGCTGGAGCTGCACGGGCCGATGGCGGTCGGCTGGCTGGCGCTCACCGGCCAGGGCAGGAGCGTGGGCGACTACATTTCCACCTCGGTCGTGCCTGGCGGCAACGCCTTCCCCGCCTTCGCCGTCGCAGCACCGCCCGCGAACGGGACGCCCGACGTGCGCACGCACACCGTCACCGGCGGCCTGCCGATCGTGCCGGGCCCGCAGCCGCTGGTCTCGATCGAGGCCGCGGTGGCCACCGGCGAACCGCCGCCCGCGCTGCCGCTCACCGCCCGCTGACCTGCGCGCCGGCCCGGGCGCGCAGCGCGGCGGCCGTCTCCTCGTCGGCGGGCCAGAACGTCTCGATCGCCAGCTCGGACACCGTGACGTCCATCGGCGTGCCGAACGTCGCGATCGTGGTGAACAGCGACAGCACCCGATCCCCCGCCGCCACGCGCATCGGCACCAGGATGTCGGACGGGCCCGGCAGGTGCGTCACCACGCCCGGGCCGGCGTCCGATACGGCGTTCGGATAGGTGTAGGCGGCGAGCTCGTCGTGCAGCTCGGCCAGCCGCCCGTCGCCCGACGCCTCGGCCTGCCGGCGGAGCTGGCGCAGCGCGTAGGCGCGTACCTCGGCGAGGTTGAGCAGCCGCCCGCCCAGGGCGTCGGGGTGCAGCGACAGCCGCATCACGTTGACCGGCTCCTTGAGCAGCTCCTCCGGCACGCCCTCCAGGAACAGCCCGGCCGCCGCGTTGGCCGCCACCAGGTTCCACGCCGCGTCCACCACGACCGCCGGATACGGCTCGTGCCCCGCGAGTATCGTGTCCAGCGCCTGCCTGACGGCCTCCAGCTCGGGCGCGCGCACCTCACGTTCCGGGTAGATCGGGGCGAACCCCGCGGCCACCAGCAGCCGGTTGCGGTGCCGCAGCGGCACGTCCAGCTCCTCGGCCAGCCGCATCACCATCTCCCGGCTGGGCCTCGCCCTCCCCGTCTCGAGAAAGCTGACGTGGCGGGCCGACACCCCCGCCTCGATGGCCAGGTCGAGCTGGCTCACCCGGCGCCGCTGCCGCCACGAGCGCAGCAGCGAACCGAAGGACTCCTCATGTACGGCGACCGCTTCCATGCCGCCCACGTTAGGCGATCACGGGGAAGCGCCTCGATTACCTCTCAGGTAAGCGGCGACCCGCGCACCGAACCTCCCGATCCTCGGGAACTGTCGGTGGCGCGTGTCACGATGGCCGGCAAGCGAACATAGGAGCGAAGTCATGAGTGACGCACTGCTCGCGGTCGGCACCCGCAAGGGCCTGTTCCTGGCCCTGTCGAAGGGCGGCGGCCCGTTCGAGGTCCAGCCGATCCGGTTCTCGTCGATCGCCGTCCACTCGGTGGCGATCGACACCACCGGCGGCACCACGCCCCGGCTGCTGGCCGGGATCGAGTACGGCCACTTCGGCCCGTCGGTCATGTACTCCGACGACCTCGGCGCCACCTGGCACGAGGCGGACAAGCCGCCCGTCGCCTTCCCGGAGAAGACCGGCGCGACGCTCGCCAAGGTCTGGCAGCTCGCGCCCTCGCCGTCCGAGCCCGGCGTGGTGTGGGCGGGGGCCGAGCCCGCGGCGCTGTTCCGCTCAGAAGACCGCGGCGTCACCTACCGGCTCGTCGAGGGCCTGTGGGAGCATCCGCACCGCGAGCGGTGGGAGCCGGGCGGCGGCGGGCTGTGCCTGCACACGATCGTCACCCATCCCACCGACCCCAAGGTCATGGCGGTGGCCGTCTCGGCGGCCGGGTTCTACCGCACGGCCGACGGCGGGCTGTCGTGGGAGGCGGCCAACAAGAACATCAGGGCGCCGTTCATGCCGGAGGGGCAGCAATATCCGGAGTTCGGGCAGTGCGTCCACAAGGTGGCGATACACCCGTCCCATCCCGGGCGGCTCTACCTCCAGCACCACTTCGGCGTCTACCGCAGCGACGACTTCGGCGGCACCTGGCGCGACATCGGCGCGTCGCTGCCGTCCGACTTCGGCTTCCCCATCGCGGTCCATCCGTCGCGGCCCGACACGGTCTACGTGCTGCCGCTCCACGCCGACATGGACCGCACGCCGGTCGGCCACCGCTACCGCGTCCACCGCACCGACGACGGCGGCGCCACCTGGCAGGCGTTCTCCGACGGGCTGCCCGACGGGCCGGTCTACTCCACCGTGCTGCGCGACGCGATGACCGCCTCGCCCGCCGGGGTGTTCTTCGGCACCCGATCGGGCGAGGTCTACGCCTCGCGCGACGACGGCGAGACGTGGTCCACGGTCGCCCGCCACCTGCCCGACGTGCTCACGGTGCGCGCCGCGGTGCTCTGAGCCCTGGCCGGGCCCGCGGCGCGCCCCGCGCCCGCTTCGCGCGGGCACGGCGCGGGTCGCGGCGGATGCGCGGGGCATGGGCTCGCGGCGGATGCGCGGGCGTGGGTTCGCGGCGGCCGCGTGCGGGCCTGCGGCGGGTGGTCAGACCTTGCGCCAGCCGGGGATCCAGGCGCCGTCCTCGACGACGTAGTCGCCGAAGAGCGCGGGCGCCTCCTTGCGCATCAGCTCGCCGATGCGCTGGAACAGCAGGCGGATCTCCTCCTCCGCGCCGGCCGCGGTGCGGGCCTCGATGGTGTGCCGCAGCGTGCGCACGTTCGCGGTCCACACCAGGCCCGTCGCCACGCCCTCGGGGGCGAAGCGGCGCATGAACGACGTGCGGTGCTTCTTCTCCGAGAACGGCACACCCTCCTCGTCGAGCCCGAAGTGCTGGGCCATCCAGAGCTGGAACTGCTCGAGCTGCTCCAGCACGGCCGTGGCCCGCTTCATCAGCTCCTCGTCCTCGCGCGCCCACTCGGGGAACCAGAACGGCAGCTCGTCGAGGCGGACGAAGCGCAGCGACTCCTGCGAGATGGCCACGCCGGGCCGGTGACGCACCAGCTCGTGGGTCAGCACCCGGCTCACGTTGTGCAGCACGAAGCTGAAGCTGATGTGCTCGAGCACCGAGCCGTGCGCGCTGGCCAGGATGTTGCGCAGGTAGTCGTCCTGGTTGTCCCTGATCCGCACCACGTTGGGGTTGAGGCCGGGCTCGAACGAGCGGTAGCAGAGCCGGCCGGCGAACTCGGCGAGGTTCTGCGCGTCGAGGTCGCCGCGGTCGAGCCGCTCGAGCCAGCTCTCACCGCCGACCTCCCTGAGATAGCGGGCGAGCTCGTCGTAGTCGAGCGCCGGCCTGGCGACGATGAAGACCTCTGGTTCGACAGTGCGCATGGATAGCCCCCGCTCGGTTTCGGCAGTGTGACGGCCCTTAAGCAAACCAGGTCGGGCGGCCGTACGCGACCCGGCGCCCGCCGCCCCCCTCACTGCGGTGCGGCGGGCGCCTGTCCAGGTCGGCCCGCGTGCGCGGGCCGACGCCTGCCGGTCGCCCGGCCGTGCGTCACGCGCCGTCGCGGCAGCGCTTCGCCGGCCGGTCGCGGGTGACCAGATCGGTGTTGCCGTCGGTGCCGTCCAGCCAGACGACGGTCCTGCCGTCGCCGGAGGCGAAGAGGTCCTGCATGCCCCGGTTGCACGAGAACCGCTGCAGGGTTCCGCCGCCGAGCGGCACCTGGTGGATCTTCACCAGGATGTCGTTCGTCACCTCGGTGCCGTCGGGCCACACGCCGATGGTGGCGAACGTGTCGTTGGCGTCGAACCAGTACGCCGTGGGCGCGTCCGGGCCGTCCGGCACGACCACGGCCGTACCGGTGCCGTCGGAGGCGGCCCGCATGATGCCGTAGCGGCCGTCGCCGTTCTCGTCGTAGATCCAGGCGAGGTGCCGTCCCGTCAGGGTCGGCACCGCGCTGAACGAGCCCTGCGGCATCGGCACGACGGTCTCCGCGCCGGTCTCGAGGTCGAGGACGGCGGGAGCGCTGCGGGACGCCTCGCCCTCCGTCCAGACCTTGAGGTACGCGAGCCTGCCGCCCTTGAGCGACGGCGCGTGGCCGTGCACCCCGGCCGCGGCGGTGACGTCGACGGGCGGCGCGTCGCCGCGCTTGACCCACACCGAGTGCTCATCGTCGGGTCCGACGCCGTCCCAGGCGATCGTGTCGCCGTCGATGGCCACCGTCTCGATGACGCCACTGCCATCGTGAACGAGTCTCTCCGGCGACGAACGGTCGAGCGGGCGCGTGTGGACCCGGTAGCTCTGCCGCGTGGCGTCGAACGAGACCCACGCGGCGCTCTTGCCGTCGGTGGCCGGCATGAGGTTCCACCGGTCGTTCTCCGACAGGCGCACCGGCTTGCCACCGCTGACCCGGCCGGTGAGGATCTGGGAGGGTTCCACGACGTCGGGCGAGGAGTTCGACACCACGTACCGGCCGCCGGCCACGTCGGGCTTCGCGTACGGGTCGGTGATGCCGTCGATCAGCACGCGCGAGTCGGTGCGCAGGGCGCGCTCCCAGCCGGGCTTGATGCCGTGCCGGTCGAACGCGCGGCTCACGGTCAGCCGGTCGCGGGCGGGCAGCCCGAGCGCGCGGGCCGCCGACTCGACCGCGCGGCGGCCGTCCACGAAGTCGTCCAGCGGCGTCATGTACTCGGTGACCGCCTTGTAGACGAGCCGGTCCGCGGACGCGCCGCCGAGCGCCTCCCTGATGTCCCACAGGGCGCCCGAGAAGATCGTGGAGTTGTAGTGCACGCCGCCGTAGTCGGCGCGGATCGACATCCCGAGGTAGGACTCGCCCGCCACGCGGCCGTCGTCGAGGTCGCGGATGGCGCACTGCTCCGGCGGGAGCGTCTTGCACAGCGTCTCGCCGAGCAGGCTCGCGTGGGGGTCGGTCATCGGGATGCCGAACGCCTCCAGCTGGATGGCGTTGCCGAAGTAGTCGGCCACGCCCTCGTTGATCGCGCCAGACTGGCCGATGTAGACCAGGCCGGCGCTGTGCTCGATGACGCCGTGGGTCATCTCGTGGCCGACGACGTCGAGCCCGGAGGCGAACGGGCGGTAGTCGCCGCCGCCACTGCCGTAGATCATCTTGGTGCCGTCCCAGAAGGCGTTGGCGATCGGCTCGCCCTCCATCGTGACGTCGACCACCGAGTACATCGTGCCGCCCTGGCCGTCGAGCCCGTCGCGGCCGAGCCTGCGGTAGAACTCGTAGACCTGGCCCGCGCCCCAGTGGGCGTCCACGGCGCCGCTCGCGGCGTGCTCGGAGCCGAAGGCGGGGGTGCCGGAGCGGACGGGCTCGGCGTCCGCGGGGACGCCGAGGCCGAGCCAGGCGTTGACGTCGCCGCCCTGGGCGTCGTAGGTGAGGATCTCGCCGTCGGTGCCGTCCCACATGGGGCGGGCGCGGTCGCGCAGCTCGTAGGCGCCGTCGGCGCGCTGGTAGACGTTCAGCTCGACGCTACGGCCGTGCACGGTCTCGCCGGTGCCCGTCACCGGGCCCTCCGCGCGCAGACGGTCCACGGCGAACAGGGGCTGCCCGGAGTGGGCGTCCACGTACGCGTCGAGCAGCAGCGGCCGCCCGGCGACGGGCTCGCGCCCGGTGAGCACCACGTGCCAGGCGAGCCGGCCGTCGCCGCGCGGGATCACGACCAGCTCGCCGGTCTCGGCCTTGGCGCTCTCCTTGGCCCGGCGGTCGCGGATCAAGGTGGTGCGGGCGATCGTGGCGGCGGACTCGCGGGTCACGGCGGGGGTGGTGCCGACGGTCAGCTCGGTGAGGAAGCGGCCGCCCGCGCCGACGACCTCGCGCCGGTCGCCGTTCTTGCGGAAGTGCACGAGGTAGTGGGCGCCGAAGACGGGCACGCCCCGGTGGCGCTGGGCGAACCTGACCGTCTCGTCCGCGCCGTCCACGACGGTCCCGAGCGGGGCGAGGTCGGCGGGGTCGATGTGGTAGCGGGGATCGGCCAGGTGCGCCTTGGCCGCCGCCACCGGATCGCCCGCCTGCGCCGGCTCGGACAGGCCGCGCACCTCGGCGGGGGCGCGGGTGCCCGCGCGCGGCTCCACCTCTGGCGGCGGATCATCGGCTGCGGCGGTGCCGGGCGCGGCCAGTGCCAGGCATAACGCGGCCACGAGGGTGATGCGACGCCAGGACACGACACCTCCAGAGGCTAGGTTGTCTGGCGTTTCCGATCATGACAGCGCTTTTTACAAATCGACAAGAGTTATTGGATGGGGCGAAATCAGGAAATGTGGATTTTTATATTGATTTTTCAGGCCGTACGCGGATCGAAGCCGCACGTCAGCGCCACTCCGGGGGCCTCTGGCACACGTCAGTGAACACTTTCGGACGACAACCACACGACCGCAGGGGCCAGGCAGCGCTCGCCGCCCCGCAGCCCCGGAGGAGACGCGAGGGGGCGGACCGGCGCTCGCCCGCACGTGGCGCAAGCGCGGAGCACGTCGGCGCCGCACCACCCGCAGCCCACCCTCCCGCCCCGACGCGACGCTGATGTAAGCACACCCACAGCGCACCGAACGGCACTCACCCTCCCCGCCTCTGCGTGACGCAGACGCAAACACGCCCACGCCACTCCGACCGGCGCCTCGCCTCCTGCCCTCAGGCCCAGGCACGCCAACAGCGCACCGACCGGTCCCTGGCACCGCGCGGGCGGGGGGACTGCCCGTGTCGCACCGGCCGGTCCCGGCACGCTGAGGCGCTCAGGGTTCGGGCGCATCGCATGCCGGGCTCGCCCCGCCCGGCACGGTCAGGCTCTCCGGGCGTGCCGGCTCGCTCTGCGCCCTCACCTCAGGGCCCGCCGGGGCGGGAGCGGGGGTGCGCCGGCGCCCCAGGACGGTCGGCCGTCGCCCGGGACCGTCGAGCCTCATCCCCGTTGAGCTCAACCGCCGGTCGCAGGCGGGCGGCCGCCGACCGCGGGCGGGCAGTCGCCGGTCACAGGCGGGCAGTCGCCGGCCGCGGGCGGTCAGAGGCGGTAGATGCGGCGGGCGTTGGCGGAGCCGATCATGTGGGCGACGCGGGCGGCGTCGGCGGCGCTCCACTCCCCCGCGTCGACCCTGGCGGCCAGGGCGGCGGCCAAGGCGCGGCGGTGGGCGAGGGCGGCCAGGTAGGCGGTCTCGGCGAGGCCGCACGCGCCGGAGCCGTACAGGAGCTTGTGGAAGGGGGCCAGCTCCAGCAGCTCGTCGACGACGCGGGTGGCGGCGGCGGTGTGCGGCGGGGCGAGGCCGACGTCCACGTACACGTGCGGGAAGGCCGCCGCGAGGTGGGCGGCCTGCCGGTGGAACGGATAGCAGTGGAGCAGGATCATCGGCACGCCGAGCGGCTGGAGCGCGGCGGCGAAGGCGCTCAGCCTGGCGGGGTCCGTACGGTGCGGCTCCCCCAGCGGGCCGCCCGGCCCGCCGGCCCCGGCGAGGCCGGCGAAGCCGCAGTGGAACTGGACGGGCAGGTTGCGTTCCTTGGCCGCGTCGACGGCGCTCCAGACCAGGTAGTGCAGCAGCACGGGGTCGGTCAGCGGGGCCTTGGGGTCGGCGAGGCGCCGGTTGGCCGCCGCGATCACCGCGCCCCTGGCGGGCCGGCCAGCCTCCAGGTCGAGCCCGCACAGCGCGCCGGCGACGGTCTTGAGCGCGACCGCCCGCGCCGCCCTGGCGGTCAGCTCCTCGCCGAGGTCGTCGAGGTAGTCGACGGCGAGCTGCGCGGAGGCGGCGACGTCGCGCTCGATGTGCTCGACGCGGACCAGCTCGTCGGCGGCGGCCCCGCCGAGGCGGCCCATCTCGGCGGCGCCGAGCAGCTCGCCGTCCTGTGCCGACGAGTCGACGAGGAACGCCACCACCCCGGCACCGGCGAGCATCCGCCGGTTGACCTCGGCGGCCCCCAGCTCGGTCCTGCGGGCGAGGTAGACGGCGGGCGGGGCGTGCGGCTCCAGGTCGAGCAGCGGCCCGCACCAGCGGCGTACGGCCGTGCCGAGCGGGGTGTCGAAGTGGGTGGTGCCGGGCGGCGCGGGGCTGCCTGAGCCGCTGATGAGCAGTTCGAAGCCGGCTCGGCCGAGGTCGTCGCGCCGCACCCCGTTGCAGTGGTGGTCGACGAGCGGGGCGAGCAGCGCGTCACGCACCGTGCCGGGCAGGTCTACGGGGAGCATGCGGAGACTCTAGGGGAGCCCCGCATGCTCCCGCCCGGGTTTTACTCATCTGCGTGCGAGCCGGAGCACGTTCGCGATGATCTTCGCGCCCGCGTTGCCCTCCTGGGTGAGGATCGACTCGGGGTGGAACTGCACGGCGAAGCGCCGCCGCTCGGTGTCCTCGATGGCCATGACGTTGCCGTCGGGCGTGAGCGCGGTCGGGGTGAAGCCGACCACGCCGGGCCGCTTGGCGTGCAGCGAGTGGTAGCGGGCCGCGGTGAACTCACCGGGCAGGCCGTCCAGCAGCGCGCTCTCGGCGATCTTGGAGACCCGGCCGCGCTTGCCGTGCTCGGGGTAGTCGAGCAGCTCGAGGGTGCCGCCGGCGTGTTCGACCATGGCCTGCAGGCCGAGGCAGACGCCGAAGACGGGCAGGTCGCGGGCGTAGACCTCGTCGAGCAGCGCGGACATGCCGAAGTCGGTGGGCCAGCCGGGGCCGGGCGAGAGCACGACCAGGTCGGGCGCGATCTCGTCGATCATGTGGGTCGGGAAGCCGTGGCGCAGGGTGACGACGTCGGCTCCCTCCTGGCGGAAGTAGTCGGCCAGGGTGTTGACGAAGGAGTCCTCGTGGTCGACGAGCAGCACCTTCATGCCGAGGCCGGCCTGCTGCCTGGGCTCGGCGGCCTTGACGTCGCCCGGCCGGTTGACGGCGGCGAGCGCGCCGAGCAGGGCGCTGGCCTTCAGCTCGGTCTCGCGCTCCTCGGACTCGGGGTCGGAGTCGAACAGCAGGGTCGCGCCGGCCCTGACGGCGGCGATGCCGTCCTTGATCTGCGCGGTACGCAGGGTCAGCCCGGTGTTCATGGACCCGTCGAAGCCGATGAAGCCGATGGCGCCGCCGTACCAGCGGCGGGTGGTGGCCTCGTGGTCCTCGATGAACTGCATGGCCCACGTCTTGGGCGCGCCGGTGACGGTCACGGCCCACATGTGGGTGAGGAACGCGTCGAGCGCGTCGAACTCGGGGCGCAGCCGGCCCTCGATGTGGTCGACGGTGTGGATGAGCCGGGAGTAGAGCTCGATCTGGCGGCGGCCGATGACCTTGACGGTGCCGGGGACGCAGATGCGCGACTTGTCGTTGCGGTCGACGTCGGTGCACATGGTCAGCTCCGACTCCTCCTTCACGCTGGACAGGAGGGTGCGGATGGCCTCGGCGTCCTCGACCGGGTTGCGGCCGCGGGCGATGGTGCCGGAGATGGGGCAGGTCTCGACGCGGTCGCCGGTGACCCGGACGTACATCTCGGGTGAGGCGCCGACCAGGTGCTCGCCCTCGCCGAGGCTGATGATGAACTCGTACGGGGCGGGGTTGCTGGTGCGCAGGCTGCGATAGAAGGCCGGCGGGTCGGTGCAGACGGCGTGGAAGACCTGGCCGGGCACGACCTCGAACAGGTCGCCGCGCTTGAACTTCTCCTTGGCGGCGGCCACGACCTTGGCGTATTCGCCCTTGGGCGGGTTGGGCGGCAGCTCGCCGGGGGCGGCGGGCTTGACGATCTCGCCGGTGCGTTCGAGGCCGCGGGTGGTGGCGCCGTCGACGGTGAACTCGTAGCGGTGCTCGACGCAGGTCTCGCGCTGGCGGTCGATGACCACGAGCCGGTCGGGCAGGTGCAGCACGAGGTCGCGCTGGTCGTCGGGGCGGACGAGCTCCTGCCTGATGGGCTCGAACTGGAAGGCGAGGTCGTAGCCGAAGGCGCCGTAGAGGCCGAGATGCGGGTCGTCGCCCTTGAAGGCGGCGATGACCTCGCGGATGGCGGTGAACACGGTGGGCCTGCGGCTGCGCTGCTCCTCGGGCAGCAGGTCCTCCGACTCCGGTACGTACACCGAGACCTGGTCGGTGGTGGGGTCGGTGACGGGCTTGCCCGCGCTCAGCAGGCACGTGGTGATCGCGGGCAGCACGACCTTGCCGCGCTCGTTGAGCGCGGTCGCCGAGATCGTCCGGCCCTTGGCGACGAGCTCGATGCACGGATCCACGTAGCCGAACGCCCATCGGCTGTAGCGGCCCGGGTAGTCCATGCCGGAGGAGAAGGCGCCACCGCGCCGCTCCGACAAGGCTGAGACGATCTCTTCGAGGGCGGCCTCGTCCACCTCGCGTGTCTCGCGCTCGACACCGATGCCCCCGGCGGTGGTATATCCGCTCTTCTCCACTTCCTGCCCCTTCAAATGATCGAGCCCCGGGGGCGGACACGAGAAAGGCCGCCATCCGGGGCGGCCGTCCGTTCGTTGTGGAATGCGAAACACGCGCCGCCTAGGAGCGGCGCCACCACTGGAGCTGAGCGTGATTTCGCATGCCGTCAAGGTTAACCCCCCGACCATGATCGCGCAACGAGCCCGCTGGTGTGGCGCGTCTTCGAACAGTACCGCTCCTCGACCGCCGGCGGATCCGCGCTGCGGCGGCCGCTCCGGGCTACGGCGGCCGCTCCGGGCTGCGCCGCCTGCCCGCGCCGCCGGACGCGCCGCGGGCGCCCGGCAGACCGGCATCGAGCAGGTGGCACGGCGTGCCGGGGTGATCAGGGCCCGGGGCGATCAGGGCGACGTCCACCGCAGGTTCGCCGGCGAGACGGCTCCGCTGGAGACGTGCCGGAAGGTCGACGGCGGGCGGTGCGCGACGTGCCGGTGCGGGCGTGCGAGTCCGGCCGGCCGCCGGCGGGGACGTCGTGCAGGCGCTCACCACGGCGGTCGTGCTGCACGCGGGCACGCATCCCGCACGACGATGAGCCGGAGCGCATCGCCGCCTATTTCCCGGTGATCATTGACCAAATCGGTCACTGCGGTCACCGACCCGCACCGGCCAGCAATCTGACAAGATTACATTTCTTATCGCAAAGTAACTTTTCCTTACAGCTATTGCTTTCCTCACTTGATCACTTCACTCTTCTCGACAGAGGCGTGAAGATCACCTCTTCACCCGTCGAGAAGGAGAGCACGTGCCCCACATCTCCCGCTGGCGCGCGATCCTCGCGGGGATCGTCGTGGCCGCCACCGGTCTGCTGGTCCCGCAGACCGCGGCTCAGGCGGCGCCGAAGTCCGACAAGATCGACGCCGCCGTGCAGACGCGGCTGGAGCAGGACGACAAGGCCACGTTCTGGGTCAGGATGAAGGGCTCCGCCGATCTCGGCGGCGCCCGCCGTGCCGTGACCAAGGAGGCCAAGGCCGAGGCCGTCTACGAGGCCAAGAGCGCACAGGCGAAGTCCTCCCAGGAGGGCTTACGCAAATTACTCGACGCCCGTAAAGCCGAATACACCCCGTACTGGATCGTCAACGCGGTCAAGGTGACCGCCGACGCAAAGCTCGCCTCCGAGATCGCCGAGCTGCCCGAGGTGCAGCGCATCGAGCCGATCCGCACCGTCTCCGTGCCCAAGCCGGACGAGGGCCGCGCGCAGGCCAGGGTGAACGCGGTCGAGTGGAACATCGACCGGATCAACGCCCCGCGCGTCTGGGACGAGCTGGGCGTCCGCGGTGAGGGCATCGTGGTCGCCAACATCGACACCGGTGTGCAGTTCGACCACCCCGAGCTGGCCGCCGCCTACCGGGGCAGGAACCCCGACGGCAGCTACACCCACGACTACAACTGGTTCGACCCGGCCGGCGTCTGCCCGTCGGCCGCGCCGTGCGACAACAACGGCCACGGCACCCACGTCATGGGCACCATGGTCGGCGCCAACGGCATCGGCGTGGCCCCGGGCGCCAAGTGGATCGCGGCCAAGGGCTGCGAGCTCAACACCTGCACCGACGCCTCGCTGCTCGCGGCCGGCCAGTGGATCGTGCGGCCCACCGACCTGAACGGCGAGAACCCGCGCCCCGACCTCGCGCCGGACGTCGTCAACAACTCCTGGGGCGGTGACGGCTTCGACCCCTGGTACAAGGAGGTCGTCGACACCTGGCTCGCCGCCGGGATCTTCCCCGCCTTCGCCAACGGCAACGAGGGCCCTGCCTGCCGCACCAGCGGCTCCCCCGGCCAGTACATCACCGCCTACAGCGCCGGCGCCTTCGACGTGAACAACGACCTCTACGCCCGCTCCAGCAAGGGCGAGGGCGAGAACGGCGAGATCAAGCCGAACATCGCCGCCCCGGGCGTGAACGTGCGCTCCTCCGTGCCCGGCGACGGCTACGACTCCTACACCGGCACCTCGATGGCCTCGCCGCACGTGGCCGCCACGGTGGCCCTGATCTGGTCGGCCTCGCCAGGCCTGACCGGCGCCATCGACACCACCAGGGCGCTGCTCGACGGGACCGCCATCGACGTCGACGACACCAGCTGCGGCGGCACCGCGGCCGACAACAACGTGTGGGGCGAGGGCAGGCTGGACGCCTACGCCGCCGTGCAGGCCGCGCCCCAGGAGGGTCTCGGCGAGCTGTCCGGCACGGTGACCTCCGGCGGCGAGCCGGTGCCCGGCGCCTCGATCACCGTCACCGGTCCGCTGACCCGCTCGGTGACGACGGGCGAGAACGGCACGTACACGCTGCCGCGCCTGCTGCCCGGCGACTACCAGGTGACCGCCGGCAAGTTCGGCTACGTCGAGGTCACCACCGAGGTGACGATCACCGCCGAGGAGGCGAGCACCGCCGACCTGACTCTGGAGGCCCAGCCGACCGCCGTCGTGTCGGGCACCGTCAGCACGGCCGGCACGCCCGAGCCCAGAGCGACGGTCGCCGCCACGGGCACGCCGGTGAGCGCGGTGACCGACGAGGCGGGCCGCTACAGCCTGACGCTGCCGCAGGGCACGTACGAGCTGACCGTCACCCCCACCTCGCGCTGCTCCAGCTCCGCGACCGAGTCGATCACCCTGGAGGGCGACCTGGTCAAGGACATCGAGCTGCCGCTGCGCGGCGACAACTTCGGCTACACCTGCGCATCCGGCGCCCAGCCGTACGTGGCGGGCACCGACCTGCTCGCGCTGACGGGCGACGATGAGGCGGTGCAGGTCACGCTGCCGTTCCCGGTGCCGTTCTACGGCACGGGCCAGAGCCAGGCGTGGATCGCCTCCAACGGCTTCATCACCTTCGGCGACCGGGCCACCACCGCAGGCAACGTCCTCATCCCGTCGCCGGTCACGCCGAACAACGCGATCTACCCGTACTGGGACGACCTCATCGTGGACGACCAGGCCGGCGTCTACACCGCGGTGACGGGCACGGCCCCGAACCGGGTGTTCGTGGTGGAGTGGCGCAACGTCACCTACTACAACGAGCCCGCGCAGCGGGTGTCGTTCTCGGCGCTGCTCGGCGAGGACGGCTCGATCGGGTTCCGGTACAAGGACATCGAGAGCGAGCGCACCCAGGGCGCCAGCGCCACCATCGGCGTCGAGAACGCGGAGGGCGACGACGCGCTGCTCTACTCCTACAACGAGCCGGTGCTCGCGAACGGGCAGAGCCTGACGTTCACCGCGAGCAGGCACGGCCTGGTGGTCGGCACGGTGACCGACGCCAACGACGGCGAGCCCATCGCCGGGGCGACGGTCAAGGTGGGCGACGTGGCGACGCTGACGACCGGCGACGACGGCGCCTTCTACGGCCAGGTGCTGGCCGGCGACTACGACGTCGAGGTGACCAAGGAGCACTACGGCTCCTTCACCCAGCAGGTCACGGTGGCCCCGGCCGCGGTGACCCGGGTGGACACGCAGCTCGTCACCGGCCGGGTGAGCGCGTCGGCGGCGGAGCTGACCGTGGTGCAGCCGGCGGACACCACCCGCAAGCGCACGCTGGAGCTGACCAACCTCGGGACGGCGACGCCGTACACGGTGACCGGCGACTCCTGGCTCACCGTGACCCCGGCCTCCGGGGAGCTCGCCCAGGGGCGGAAGGTCACGCTGACCGTGGAGGTGTCCAGCACCGGGGTGGCCGCGGGGACGTTCCGCACGGGCACGCTGCTGGTGGAGTCGGCCAGCGGGCGGCAGCCGACCATCGAGGTCAAGGTGACCGTCGTGGTGCCCAAGCTGCAGATCGCCGTGGACATCGGCGCGACCAAGAACGCCGTGGACGCCGCCGGTGACCCCTGGACGGCCGACCGCAAGTACACCCAGGGCGGCCACGGCTACGTGGCCACCACGAGCAAGACGGTGAAGACGTCGAAGAGCATCTCCGGCACCACCGACCAGACGCTGTACACGACGGCCAGGGAGGGCATGCTGGAGTACCGCTTCGACAACGTGCCGAACGGCACCTACACCGTGGAACTGGACTTCGCCGACCTGTCGAACACGAAGATGGGCAAGCGGGTCTTCGACGTGCTGGTCGAGGGCGAGCTGGCCATCCCGGCGCTGGATCTGGCGCTGGAGGCGGGCACGTACACGGCGGTGAGCAGGCAGTACACGGTGAAGGTGACCGACGGGCAGCTCAACGTGCGGTTCGCGGCGAGGCAGGGCTCGACGATCATCAACGCGCTGCGCGTCTCGGAGCGTCCCGACCGGGCGGCGTCCTGACGGTACCTCGTGACGGCACGTCGGCCGGCACGGCCCGCCGCCCCGCCGCGCGCGGTGGCGGGCCGTGACGCCACCCGGCGCTCCCGGCGAGGCCGGGTGGCCGGCTCTGTCGTTGACGCCGCCCCGGGCTATCCGCCCGGGGCGGCATATGTTACTGGTTGGTACATGAGACGCGTGCGGATCCGGCGCGACCTTCGCGTGCCGATGCCCGACGGCGTGACGCTGCTCGCCGATCACTACGCGCCCCCGCACGGACGGCCGGGCCCCGTGGTGCTCATGCGCTCCCCGTACGGGCGGCGCGGCCTGCTCGGCTGGTACTTCGCGCGCGGCTTCGCCCGGCAGGGCCTGCACGTCGTCGTCCAGAGCTGCCGCGGCGGCTTCGGCTCCGGCGGCCTGCTCGACCCGCTCGGCGACGAGCACGAGGACGGCCTGGCCACCGTCGCCTGGCTGCGCGAGCAGCCCTTCTACGGCGGCTCGTTCGCCATGTTCGGCCCCTCCTACCTCGGCTACGCGCAGTGGGCCGTCGCGCCCTTCGCGGGGCCCGAGCTGAAGGCGATGGCCACCCAGATCACCGCCTCCCAGTTCAGGGACGCCGCGTACGTCGGCGGCGCGTTCGCGCTGGAGTCGGCGCTGAGCTGGACCACGCTCACCGACGGCATGTCGCGCGGGTTCGGCGGCGCGTCGGTGCTGACCGCGCCCCGCCTGACCCGCAGGGCGGTGCTGTCGGGGCGGCCGGTGGCGGAGCTCGACCTGGTCTCGGCGGGCCGTCCGCTGCGCTTCTACCGGGATCTGCTCGCCCACCACGCGAACCCCGCCGTCCCGTACTGGCACAAGCGGGACTTCTCCGCCAGGGTGGGCGAGGTGGAGGCGGCGGTGACGATGCTGGGCGGCTGGTACGACGTGTTCCTGCCGTGGCAGCTCAAGGACTACGCGGCGCTGCGGGCGGCGGGGCGGCGGCCGTACCTGACGATCGGGCCCTGGTACCACATCGACGCCCGGCACGGCCGCGCCACCATGGAGGAGGCGTCGGCCTGGTTCCGCGCCCACCTGCTCGGCGACCGCTCGCTGCTGCGGCCCGACCCGGTGCGCGTCCACGTGACGGGGGCGGGCGAGTGGCGCGACTACCCCGACTGGCCGGTGCCCGGTATGCGGGAGACGCGCTGGCATCTCCAGCACGGCTTCGGCCTCGGTCCCGACGGCCCGCTGGAGTGCGGGCCCGACCGGTTCCGCTACCACCCGGCGTACCCGACGCCGCGCATCGGCGGGCCCGTGCTGCTCGGCGACTCCAGGCCGCGCGACCAGCGGCGGCTGGAGGAGCGGCGCGACGTGCTGGTCTACAGCTCCCCTGCGCTGGACCGGCCGCTCGAGGCGATCGGGCCGGTGCGCGCCGAGCTCTACGTGCGCTCCAGCACGCCGCACGTGGACGTGGTGGTGCGGGTGTGCGACGTGCATCCCGACGGGCGGTCGTACAACGTGTGCGAGGGCGTCAGGCGGCTCGGGCCCCGAGACGGGGACTTCGACGGCGACGGCGTGCGGCGGGTCGAGGTGGAGCTGTGGCCGATCGGGCACCGGTTCCGGCGCGAGCACCGGATCAGGGTGCACGTGGCGGCGGGGGCGTACCCGACGATCACCCGCAACCCCGGCACCGGCGAACCGCTCGGCTCCCCCGGAGGAGACGGCAGGATGGTGCCCGTGGACGTCGACGTGTTCCATTCGCCCGAGCGGCCCTCGGCCGTGGTGCTGCCGCTGTGCGCGCCTCACGGCTGATGTCCCTGGTCCTGCTGCTGCAGGCCAGAGGCGGGATGACGGCGGCCGAGCTGGCCAAGGAGCTGGAGGTCTCCGAGCGCACGGTGCACCGCGACGTGCTGGCGCTGTCGGAGGCGGGCGTGCCGATCTACGCCGACCGGGGGCGCGGCGGCGGCTACCGGCTGCTCGACGGGTATCGCACCCGGCTGACCGGGCTGGACAGGACCGAGGCCGAGGCGCTGTTCCTGTCGGGCGTGCCGGCCGCGCTCCGCGAGATGGGGCTGCAGGACGTGGCGGCGGCGGCCCGGCTGAAGGCCGCCGCCGCACTCGCACCCGCGCTGCGCGACGCGCCGGCGACCGCCGCCCAGCGCTTCCACCTGGACGCGCCCGGCTGGTTCGCGGGCGACGACCCGCCGCCTGACGCGCTGGCGCCGCTGGCCAGGGCCGTGTGGCGGGACCGGCGGGTCTCGGCGGTCTACAAGGACGTGCTGCGGGTGCTCGAGCCGTACGGGCTGGTGCTCAAGGCGGGCGTCTGGTACCTCGCGGCGCGGCACCGGGGCAGGTTCCTGATCTTCCGGGTGCACCGCTTCGGCGAGATCTCGGTGCTGGAGGAGACGTTCGACCGGGACCAGGACTTCGACCTGGCGGCCTTCTGGGCCGAGCAGGCGGCGGCGTTCGCCAGGTCGCTGCTGCGGGAGGAGATCACGCTGCGGCTGACCGAGCGGGGCGTGCGCATGCTGCGGCACGTGGCCGACCCCGCCGCGGTGCCGGACGCGCTGGCTTCGCTCCAGGAGGACGGGACGGTGCGGCTGGCGGTGGAGTCGCTGCCGGTGGCGTTCTCGCAAGTGCTGCGGTTCGGGCCGGAGGCCGAGGTGCTCGGCCCGCCGCGGCTGCGGGCGATGGTCGCCGAGGCCGCCGCCCGGATGGCCCGGCTCTACGCGGACCCTGACCCTCCGCCCTGACCCGGCCGCACATCCTCGGGTGAAGGGGATGACCGTTCGTCGCGCCCAACCGACCGCTCGGCGATTATGTGCGGCGCTCACCGCCTCACCGGAGTTACTGTTCTGGGCGGCCCGCCCTAATGCCCGTCTCAAATATCGAGATATCAACTCGGCATTTAGGCCAAACCGTAACATAGCGTTCATTGGGTTTAATCCCTTCGAAAAGCTAACCTCCCTCCGTTGACCCATGTCACGAGCCTGGTCACCGCCAGCGCGCCTGATCAACTCATCGGAGGGCCGGATGACTACCGGGGAACCCGGGCAGCCACGTAGCGATCGCAGCCCATGGAACTGGCTGCTGATCGTGCCCATCGTGCTGCCGTTGCTGACATTCCTGTACAACTACGACGAGCCGCGCCTCTTCGGCTTCCCGTTGTTCTACTGGCTGCAGCTCGCCTTCATCATCGTCGGCGTGGCCACCACCACTCTCGTTTACAGGATGACTAAGTGAGCGCCCACACGACCGAGCTGGTCATCTTCGTCCTGCTGTTCCTCATCGTCAGCGGCATGGGCTTCGTCGCCGCCCGCTGGCGCCGCCCGAACGACCTCGCCAGCCTCAACGAGTGGGGCCTCGGCGGGCGCAGCTTCGGCTCCTGGATCACCTGGTTCCTCGTCGGCGGCGACCTCTACACCGCCTACACCTTCGTCGCGGTGCCCGCGCTGGTCTTCAGCTCCGGCGCGCTCGGCTTCTACGCGCTGCCGTACACCGTGGTCGTCTACCCGCTGGTGTTCCTGGTGCTGGCCCGCATGTGGTCGGTCTCCCACGTGCACGGGTTCGTCACCCCCGCCGACTTCGTGCGCGCCCGCTTCGGCTCGCCCACGCTCGCGCTGGCCGTCGCCATCACCGGCCTGATCGCCACGATGCCGTACATCGCGCTGCAGCTCGTCGGCATCGAGGCCGTGCTGAAGACGATGGGCATCACCGGGCACCTGCCGATCATCATCGCCTTCGCCATCCTGGCCGCCTACACCTACCAGTCCGGCCTGCGGGCGCCCGCGCTGATCGCGTTCGTCAAGGACTCGCTCATCTACATCGTGATCCTGGCCGCGGTCATCTACATCCCCGCCAAGCTCGGCGGCTGGGACTCGATCTTCGACGCGGCCAAGGCCAAGTTCGACGCCACCCCGGCTCCGGGCGACGGCCACATCCTGAACGCCAACAACCAGCTCCAGTACGTGACGCTGGCCTTCGGCTCGGCGCTGGCGCTGTTCCTCTACCCGCACAGCCTCACCGGCGTGCTCGCCTCCAAGAACCGCAACGTCATCAAGCGGAACATGTCGGCGCTGCCCGCCTACAGCTTCGTGCTGGGCCTGATCGCGCTGCTCGGTTTCATGGCCATCGCGGCCGGCACCAAGCCGGTCACCACCGACGGCAAGGCCGACGCCAACACGATCGTGCCGCAGCTGTTCGACCAGATGTTCCCCGACTGGTTCGCGGGCGTCGCCTACGCCGCCGTCGGCATCGGCGCGCTCGTGCCGGCCGCCATCATGTCCATCGCGGCGGCGAACCTGTTCACCCGCAACATCTACCGCGAGTACATCAACAAGAACGCCACCGACGCCCAGGAGGCCAACGTCTCCAAGCTGGTGTCGCTGCTGGTCAAGATCGGCGCGGTGCTCTGCATCCTGCTGCTCGACCCGCAGTTCTCGATCGACCTGCAGCTCATCGGCGGTGTCATCATCCTGCAGACGCTGCCGTCCGTGGCGCTCGGCCTGTACACCCGCTGGTTCCACAAGGGCGGGCTCATCGCGGGCTGGGCGGCCGGCCTGGCGGCGGGCATGTGGATGCTGTACCTCATCCCCAACCCCGCCAACGGCAAGGCGCACTTCGGCGGCTCGGCGTTCCCGCTGTCGAACTTCGGCTTCGACACCCCGATGACGATCTACGCCGGGTTCCTGGCGCTGATCGTCAACCTGGTGGTGACGGTGGCGGCCACGGCGATCCTGAAGGCCGCCAAGGTCGCCGACGGCGACGATGCCACCAAGCAGGACGACTACTTCGCCGACGAGGGCGACGCCAAGGTCAAGCCCCTCGACCTGACCGGGTCCCACTGACCCCGGCGGACCACCCGTCCCGTGCTTCCCGCGGCCCGTCCCCTCTCGCGAGGGGACGGGCCGCTCGCCGTTTCCGGCCCGCCCCCGCACGCCAGGGGCTCGCCGTCATCGCCCCGGTCCCCTCGCGCGAAGGGCGGATGCCCGCTCGTCTCCGGTCAGTCCGCCGGAGCCGGCGACCTCCGGCTTGGCGCGTACGGCGGCCTCTGGAGCGGCGAGCAGGCGCTCGTCCCCGGCTCTCCCTCTCCGTCTCGGACGAAGCTCCGCAGGAGCCATACGCGGCGGGGAGAGACCGTGTGCGGCTGAGAGACCGTGTGCGGCTGAGAGACCGTGTGCGGCTGAGAAGCCGGGCACCGGCACGGAGCAGCCAGGGCGGCGCCCATGAGGCCGCACCCGTCGCAGGACCGGCTTGAATGAGCCCAGCGCCGTCCCGGGACGCGGGGCTCCGTCCGACGAGCCAAGGCGCCGGTCGGCGAGGACGCCCGCGCCGGGCACGGGCGGCGGCGGGACGCGTGTCGGGAATGAGGGCTTTATCAGCATCCGATCATGTCGGGGTTAGTCTGCGGCCATGCAGACACAGTCCCCCCTCGCCCCGTCCCACCTGCTCACTCCCCGGCTGATCCGGGCCGAGGTCGTCGCCGTGCTGTCGGTGTCGCTCGGGGCCAGCGCGCTGGTGGCGTTCGTACGGCTGATCGGGGCGCTCACCGCGCCGCGCGAGCTGAAGGGGCAGCAGGCCGTGCTCGTCGGGTCGATGGCCCCCGGGCGACCATGGCTGGACTTGACGTTGCAGCTGGTGCAGATCGCGGTGGCGGTGGCGCCCGTGGGGCTGGTGGCGTACCTCATGGTGCGCTCGGGCGAGTCGCTGCGCACGATCGGTGCGGACTTCCGCAGGCCGGGGGGCGACCTGCTGCGCGGTGCGGCGCTCGCGGCCGCGATCGGCGGGTCGGGCCTGGCGTTCTACCTCGCGGTGTGGGCGGCCGGGGTGAACCTGACCGTGGTGCCGGGCGCGCTGCCGGACGTGTGGTGGCAGGTGCCGGTGCTGCTGCTCGCGGCGGCGCAGAACGGGGTGCTGGAAGAGGTCATCGTCGCCGGCTACCTGCTGCACCGGCTGGGCCAGGCCGGGTGGGGGCCGTGGAAGGCGGTCGTGGTGTCGTCGCTGCTGCGCGGGTCGTACCACCTGTATCAGGGGTTCGGGGGGTTCGTCGGGAACGTGGTGATGGGGCTGGTGTTCGGGCGGCTCTACCAGCGGTGGGGCCGTTCGATGCCGCTGATCATCGCGCACACGCTGATCGACGCGGTCGCCTTCGTCGGGTACGCCTTCCTGCACGGCAAGGTGAGCTGGCTCCCCTGAGACCGCCGACCCGAAGGGCGTACCGTCGTGGGGCCGGTTCATGACCGTCGCGGTACGCGACGCGGTGCACGCGTTCACGCCGAACGGGTCGAACCCGCGGAGGCCGTGCTGCACCAGGGCGGTGAGCGATCCGGCGTACCGGCCGATCCGCTGGAGGATCTAGGCCGGCTGTGCGTGCGGGCGTGGTGGTTCGGCTCACCGCTGCCGGTGAGCCGTGCACGCGGTCATCCGCCGAGCAGGGGTCTCCTGCGGGCCGGAAGCAGGGCGGACAGCACGAGGAAGGCGCCGGTGAGTGCGTACAGGCCGGTCATCCCCGCGAGGGTGCCAGGCGGCTCGCCCGGCTCGGCCCATGGAGCCGGACCCGCCGTCCACGGCAGGCCGCCCGCCCGCGCCCACGGCAGCGTGGCCGCCAGCTCGACGGCGGCGTCGAGGTCGAGCGCGAACAGCACACCCGCCGCCGTCAGCGGCACGCCGCAGGCCAGTGCGGCGACCGGCCACACCGTCAGGACCCTGACCAGCACGGCGACGCCCGCCACGTACGCCAGCGCGGACGGCGCGGGGGCGAAGGCCACGGTGCCGCCGCGCAGCGCCCTGGCGGCGGCGTCGGTCAGGTAGTAGACGGGGATCGCGGCGGCGAGTCCCGCGACGGCCGCCACCAGCTGCCCGCCTCGCTTCACCTGCCACCCCTCCCCCGTCCGGTCGGGGAAACCTTAACCGGGACGGGGCCTCCCGCGCTGCCTGCCTGCGAAAACTCCCCGTCTGCCCGCCTGCGGACCCGGGCCGCACCGCCGGGCCGGCCTTACCCGGCTCCCCTTGGCGCCTCCCTCGGGCCGCTCCTGGAGCCACCTCACCCGCACACCCTCGCCACCGCCTGCTCGGCCCCGCCGCTCCCGCAACCACCGTCGCCGCCCCACCCGCCATCGGCCCGCTCACCGCGCTCAAGCGCGGGGTGCAGGGGTGCGGACCGGCCGGTGGCGGCCCGCCGGGTGAGGGGAGCGGCCGTCGAGGGGGCGGGTGCGGGGCCGGTGTGCGAGGCGCCCCGCATGCGTAGCCGGGGGCACGTGACCGGGGCGAGGACGACGCCCGAGGCGCCCTGCCCGCGTAGCCACGGGCACGCGACCGGCGCGCGACGCGGCACCCTGCGCCTAGCCCGGGGGCCGGTGGTGGCGGGTGCCGTCGCAGGCGAGCCCAGAGGGCGTCGTGGCGTCGGACAGGGCCCGGGGCGGTGACGGGGTCATCGGGCGAGGCGGAGCAGCAGGTCCTTGACCTCGGTGGCGGCGTACCGCTCCCTGGCCTGCGCCGGGTCGGAGCAGAGCAGGACGGGCGCGTCGGCGGGGTCGGCGGGCAGCAGCCCGTGAGAGCCGCGTACGGCGCGCGCGCCCGCGTCCAGCCCGACCACGCTCATCAGATAGCGCATCCCCAGCTTCTTGCGCAGCAGTGCGAGCCCGGCCCGCCGCTTGGCCGCGCCGGGCGCGGCGGGGTCGAAGAACAGCTCGGCCGGGTCGTAGCCGGGCTTGCGGTGGATCTCGACCAGGCGGGCGAAGTCGGGGGCGCGGGCGTCGTCCAGCCAGTAGTAGTACGTGAACCAGGCGTCGCGCTCGGCGAGCAGCACCAGCTCGCCCGAGCGGGGGTGGGAGAGGTCGTGGGCGGCCTTGCCGTCCTCGTCGAGGACGCTGCCGACGCCGGGCAGGGCGGCGCAGAGCTTGGCGACGGCGGGCACGTCGGCGGGGTCGCGGACGTAGACGTGGGCGATCTGGTGGTCGGCGACGGCGAACGCCCGGGACGTCCACGGGTCGAGGTATTCCATGCCGTCCTGGGTGTGGACGCGCAGCAGCCCTTCGGAGCGCAGCATGCGGTTGACGTGCACGGGGCGGCCGACGCCGGTGATGCCGTACTCCGACAGCGCCACCACGGTCCGGTCGCCCGCGACGTCCAGCAGCGGCCCCAGCTCGGCGTCCAGCTCGGCGGCGGCAGCGGCGGCGCGCGGGTCATCGGGGCCGTAGCGCTGCAGGTCGTAGTCGAGGTGCGGCAGATAGGCGAGGGTGAGGTCGGGGTCGTACGCGGTCATGATGTGCCGGGTGGCACGGATGATCCAGCGGGAGGAGGCGATGCCGGCGCCCGGCCCCCAGTAGCTGAACAGCGGGAACGTGCCGAGCCGGGCGGTCAGCTCGTCGTGCAGCTGCGGCGGGTCGGTGTAGCAGTCGGGTTCCTTGCGGCCGTCGGCGTAGTAGACGGGCCTGGGCGTGACGGTCCAGTCGACGTCGGCGCCCATGGCGTACCACCAGCAGACGTTGGCCACGGTGTGGCCGGGGTGCTCGCGCCGCGCGGCCTGCCACAGCTTCTCGCCTGCGACGAGGGCGTTGTGCTGCCGCCAGAGGAGCACCTCGCCGAGGTCGCGGAAGTACCAGCCGTTGCCGACGATGCCGTGCCCGGACGGCGGCAGCCCGGTGAGGAACGTGGACTGCACGCTGCACGTGACGGCGGGCAGCACGGTGCCGAGCCCCGCCTGGAAGCCGCGCTCGCCGACCGCGCGCAGCCGGGGCATGTGGGCGAGCAGCCGCGGGGTCAGCCCCACCACGTCGAGGACCAGCAGCTTGGTCATGCCGTCACTCCCGCCTTCCAGAGCTCGGTACGCGCGTAGTCCAGTTCGGCCGCGATGCCCGCGGCCAGCTCCGCCGGGGTGCGCGGGCGCAGCGCGGCGGGCAGCACGCTCCAGGTGTAGGTCTCGACGTCGTAGTGGTCGCACAAGGGCTCGGGCCCGCCCGCCAGCTCGGCGACCGCGGCGCGCAGCACGGGGGCGGTGGTGGCGAGCGGTGCGGCGGGGGCCGCGTGCAGCGGCACGTGGTAGTGGACCCGCCAGGTGCCGGGCAGGCGGCGGCGCAGCGCCTCGTCGAGGTCGTCGGCGCGCTCGCCGGTCCTGGTGCGGGTCTGGTGGAGGAAGCGCGGCTCGGCGTACTCGTGCAGGGCCTCGGGCTCGGCGGTCTCCAGGGCCGCGGAGAGCTGCACCTTGACGACGGGCAGCCCGGCTTCGGCCAGCGCCTGCACAGCGGCGGCGGGCTGCTCCCAGGCGCAGGCGAGGTGGGCGAGGTCGAGGCAGATCCCGAGGCGTTCGGTGTCGGCGCGCGCCAGATGGGCGACGGCCTGCTCGGTGGTCTCGATGACGCAGCCGGGCTCCGGCTCGAACGCGGCCCTGATCGTCCGCCCGGTCGCCGCCTCGACCTGCGCCAGCCCGGCGGCCAGCTCGTCCAGGTGGCGGGCGGCGGCATCGGCCATGGCGGCGTCCCAGGGCTCGCGCCAGCCGAGCGGCAGCGTGGAGATCGAGCCGCGCGCGGCGTCGTCCGGCAGCAGCCCCGCCAGGACGCGGGCGAGATCCAGCGTGTACGCGAGCCGCTCCCGCTCGGTCCAGTCCGGCCGGTAGACGGCGTGTTTGACGACCGGGTCGTGGAAGGCCGCGTACGGGAAGCCGTTGAGCGTCACCACCTCCAGGCCGCGCGCGTCCAGCTCCCCGCGCAGCCGCCGGAGCGCGGACGGGTCGGCGGCCAGCGCCTCCGCGACGGGTGCGGCCAGCCACAGGCCGAGGCCGAGCACGTCGGTGGCGAGGCGGTCGCGGATGGGGACGGCGTACGCGTCGAGCTGGGCCACGATGCCGTCCAGGTCCTCGGCGGGGTGCACGTTGGTGCAGTAGCCGAGGTGCAGCGGCGTGCCCGACGGGTGCCTCAGCCGCATCACTCGCCGCCGCGCTTGATCGAGCTGCCGGCGAAGGTCGGCTCGTCCGCGCCGGCCACCCCCGACAGGTCGAGCCGCCCCGACTGGCCGTAGAACTCGACGGGGTTGCGCCAGAACACCTTGTCCACGTCGTCCTCGTCGAACCCGGCTTTCAGCATCGCCTCGGCCGTCTCCAGCGTCAGCAGCGGGTCGGAGACGCCCCAGTCGGCGGCCGAGTTGACGAGCATGCGCTCCAGGCCGTACCGGCGCAGGATCTCCACCATGCGCGGCGGCGACATCTTCGTCTCCGGGTAGATCGAGAACCCGGCCCAGCAGCCCGAGCCGTGCACCAGCTCGATCGTCACCTCGTTGAGGTGGTCGATCAGCACGCGCTCGGGGGCGATGCCGGAGGCCGCGACCACCTCCAGCGTGCGCCTGGTGCCGCGGGCCTTGTCGCGGTGCGGGGTGTGCACGAGGGCGGGCAGCTCGTGCTCGACGGCCAGGGCGAGCTGACGTTCGAACGCGTCGTCCTCCTCCGGCGTCATCGAGTCGTAGCCGATCTCGCCGACCGCGACCACCCGGTCCTTGTCGAGGTAGCGGGGCAGCAGGTCGAGGACGGGACGGCAGCGCGGGTCGTTGGCCTCCTTGGGGTTGAGCGCGATCGTGGCGTGGTGCACGACCCCGAACTGCGCCGCCCGGTACGGCTCCCAGCCCAGCAGCGCGTCGAAGTAGTCGGTGAACGAGCCGGGGTTGGTGCGCGGCTGGCCGAGCCAGAACGCCGGTTCGACCACGGCGCGGACGCCCGCGGCGGACATCCTGGCGTAGTCGTCGGTGGTGCGCGAGGTCATGTGGATGTGGGGGTCGAAGATGCGCATCAGGTCTCCTCGCTGGTCAGGCGGCTCAGGAGGGCGGCGGCGTCGGCGGGCATGGGGCGTCCGGCGGCGGCGCGCTCCTCGGCGAACGCGGCCAGCATCTCCGCCAGCTCGGCGTCGGCCCGCTCGTCGAGGCCGTGCACCGCCTCCAGCGGCACGCCCATGAACACGCACTTCAGCACCGCCTGCCGCCAGGCCGGCGGGTCCAGGTGGCGGGCGTAGGGGCCGAGCGCGGCGGCGAGCAGGCGGGCGTCGTTGCTCCGGATGGCGTCGAGCAGCAGCGGGACGGCCTGCGCGCCGATGGGCAGCAGCGGCAGCGCCTTGAGCACGGCGCGTTTCTCGTCGGCGTCGCCGTACCGGTAGAAGGCGGTGACGTCCTCGGCCACGCGGCCGGGCGGGAGCGCGGCGAGCAGCAGCGCCCTGGCCGCCTCGTCGGCCGTCCAGCCGGGGGCGTCCGGCAGCTCCGACCGGCCGGCCTTGCGGCCCGCCGACGAGAACGGCCGCACGGCCGACTCCGGGCTTTTCGCCGCCTCGGCGAGCGCCTCCTCGAGCCAGGGCCATCCGGGGGTGCCGGTCAGCGCCTTGCGCAGCGCGTCGATGGTGGTCATGCGCCGCCTCCCTCCGTCGTCGGCGCGCGTCCCTCGCTTTCTCCGGTACGTACGAGGCGGCGCGCGGCTTCTTCGGCTCGGCGCAGGAAGGCGAGCGAGCGGGCCGCCACGTCCGGGGCGGCGTGCGCGTGCCTGGGCAGCTCGACGGCGACCAGGCCCCGGTAGCCGGATGCGGACAGCGCCCGCAGCACCGGCGGGAAGTCGATCTCGCCCTCGCCGAACTCCAGGTGCTCGTGCGTCCCGCGCCGCATGTCGTCGATCTGGACGTTCACCAGGTGCTCCGCCACGGCCGTCACGCAGCCGGGCACCGGGTCGGGCTCGTTGCAGCGGCAGTGCCCGATGTCGAGCGTCAGGCCGAACCCCTCTGGCTCGCCCAGGGCCTTGCGCAGCCTGCGCCAGCCCGCGATCGTGTCGACCAGCATGCCGGGCTCGGGCTCGAAGCCCAGCGGCATCCCGCCGGCGTGCTCCAGCACCTGCGCGCACCCGGACACCAGGCGCCGCCAGGCCTCGCCGGGCGGGACGTGGGCCGGGCGCACCCCCGACCAGAACGACACCGCCTCCGCCCCCAGGTCCGCGCCCACGGTGACGGCGCGGCGCAGGAAGTCCACCCGCGTGGCGCGGTCGTCGTCGAGCAGGGTGGGCGCGTGCTTGCGGCGCGGGTCGAGCAGGTAGCGGGCGCCGGTCTCGATCACCACGGCCAGGTTCAGCGTGCGGAGCCGGTCGGCGACCTCGGCCACGCGCCTGGCCAGGCCGGGGGCGAACGGGTCGAGGTGGTGGTGGTCGAGGGTGAGCGCGACGCCGGTGTAGCCGAGATCGGCGATGACGTCGAGCGCGTCGGTCAGGCGATGGTTGGCGAAGCCGTTGGTGCCGTAACCGAATCTGATCATGTGGGCGACACCTTCCTGGCCAGGCGGCGGGCGAGCGGCACCGCCGCGGCGAGCGCGAGCCCGGCGAGCGGTCTGCCCGCCCGTGCGGCCAGCGCGCCCTGGAGGGCGGGCAGGCTGACGATCCCGGCCGTCACGGCGTCCCTGACCCGGCTCGCGGAGGGGTCCGAGACGGCTCTCGCCTGGGGGCGGCCGAACTGGGCGGCGTACCAGAGCGCCAGCGCCCCCTGCGCGGGCCCCGTCGCCCCGCCGGACGGCCGGGCCTGCCCGGAGGGCACGGCGGCGGTCGTGGCCAGCGCCAGGGTGGCGGCCAGTGTGGCGGCGGGGCGGGCCGGGGAGGTCCCGGCGGTCTCGCCCCGCGACAGCTCCGTCAGCAGGTACGTGTGCGCCGCCACGGTCAGCGCCGCGGGGACCGCCGCGCCGAGCGGACGGCCGGCGAGCCCGGGTCCCCGACCGGCGGGCAAGGGGCGCGGGGCGGGGAGCGACGCGCTCATCCCGGTGGGCGCGCACACGCCGGGCGACCGGGCCGAGGTGGCGCCGAGCAGCACGTTCAGGCCGCGGCAGAGCGCCATCACCAGCGGGCCCGCCCGGGTGTTCTTGGCCGCCAGGTCGTACGCCCACACCGCACCGGCCAGCGGCGCGGCGACCGCGAGCGCGCGCCGCCCGCCGGTGAGCCCCGCGACGGTGAGGCCCGCGGCCGTGAGCCCGGCCGCCACCGCCAGCGCCTCCCCGGGCCGCACCCGCCCGGACGGGATCGGCCGCTCCGGCCGCTCGGCCGCGTCGAGGTGCCGGTCGGCCCAGTCGTTGGCCGCCATCCCCGCCCAGTACAGGCAGACCGACGAGCAGACCAGCCCGGCCGTCCGTGGCCCCACCGCCTGTCCCGCGGCGGCCCCGGCGATCACGTCCCCGGGCACCGACAGCGCGGCCGGCGCCCGTACGAGGTCGGCCAGGTCACGGAGTCTCACGCCCGCACCCCTTTCACCGGCCTGCGGCGGGTGACCGGGCCCCGGCACGCAGGCGGGGAGGAGGTCACGGGGCGGGCTCCAGCGTGCCGATGAACGCGCACAGGGCCTGCCACTGCTCGGCCAGCCCGTGCGGGACGTCGCCCAGGGGGTCTTTGAAGAAGAAGGCCAGCTCGGGCAGCGGCCCCACGCGGCCGAGCCGGTGCGCGGCGGCGGTGAGGCGGGCCAGGTCGAGGATGAGCGGCGCGGCGAGCGCGGAGTCGCAGCCGTGCCAGGTGAACTCCATCCGCATGGCGGTCCCGAGGAAGCCCTCGAACGTGACGAGGTCCCACGCGGTCTTGAAGTCGCCCAGGTCCTCCAGGTAGTCGATGCGGGTCTCCCCCTGGGGCGCGTAGCCGAGGGTCTCGGCGAGCACGCGTTGCTTGCTCGCGGCCTTGGCGGCGTTGGCTCCGGGGCGGGCGAGGTTGGCGCCGTCGCCGCCGCCGAGCAGGTTCACGCCGGACCAGGTGCGGACCTTGAGGTTGCGCTGGGCGAACATCGGGGCGAGCACGGACTTCACCAGCGTCTCGCCGGTCTTGCCGTCGTGCCCGCCGTAGGGCACGGAGCGCTCGCGGGCCAGCGCGTCGAGCGCGGGCAGGCGGGCGCCGGTGGAGGGGGTGAAGTCGACGTACGGGCAGCCAGCGTGGAAGGCGGCGTAGGCGGCGAGCGCGCTGGGCGGCAGGACGGTGCCGGGGCGTTCGAGCGCGGCGCGCAGCGCGGGCAGCCCGGCGTGGGCGGGATGCGGTGGCGGGACGGGCTCGGTGGTGGAGACGTTGATGACGACGACGCGTTCGAGGTCGTGGCGGCTGCGGAACGCCTCGAGGTCGGCGCTGATGGCGGCGGCGGTCCCGGCCTGGGTGGCGGCAGCCGGTAACGGGCGTAAGCGCTGGTCGATGGCCGTGAGCTCGGCCTGCACGGCCGTTGCGACGGCCGCCGGCACGACCCCGGCCGCGGCCAGCTCGGCGGCCTTCTTGTCGAGCGGCACCGAGGTGACGTCGTGTCCGCCGAACACCAGGTCGCCGATCCCCGGCCGGACGCGGTCGCGCAGCGCGGGCGACTCGAGGACGCATCCGGTGGGCCCGGTCAGGCCGGATTTGACGGCCAGGGCACCGATCATGCTGGTGACGGCGACCGAGCCGCGGGCTCCGATCAGCCATGCTCCCGTTCTCATGCGCTCTCCTCCGGCAGGCGGTCGGCTGGGCGTGGAGATGATCGGGCTTTCGTGTTGAGAATGCGCTCGAATGCGCCGTCGTTCAAGCAGGAACCGACGCCTGTTCACGTTCGTCCGCCGATGCTCCGCCCCATATGGCGAGGTGCACTATGGGGTGCCTTCTCGGCTAAAGTGCGAAGCGCACGACGAGCGGAGGGGGATCATGGCGCGACGTCCCGACCTGGTCGGCCTGACCGTGCTGGCCATGCTGTCGGTACGCCCGGCCCACCCGTACGAGCTGCACCGCTTCATCGTCGACACGCACAAGGACTACGTGACCGGCCTGCCCAGGAGCCTCTACCACGCGGTCGAGAAGCTGGCCGGCCAGGAGCTGATCGTCCCCGTCGAGACGAGCAGGCAGGGCCGCCGTCCCGAGCGCACCATCTACGAGATCACCGACGAGGGCCGCCGCGAGCTGGCCACTCGGCTGCGCGCCCTCCTGGAGAGCCCGCAGGGCGAGCGGCGCACGTTCACCGCGGCCGTCTCGCTCATGGGGGTGCTGCCGGTGCCCGACGCGCTGCAGTCGCTGCGCACCAGGGCGGCCTCCCTGGAGGGCGAGCTGGCCGGGCTGAACGCCCATCTCGAAGCGCTGCACGCCTCCGGGCTGCCCGAGGTGCTGACGGTGGAGCTCGACTACGAGCGCACGCTGAGCGAGGCCGAGCTCGGCTGGGTCAGGCGGCTCATCGCCCGCCTGGAGTCCGGCGAGCTCACCTGGGCGGGCACCGTCAACCAGGGCCTGCTCGCCCAGGCGCTCGACGAGCAGAAGAGCGAGTCCTGAGCCGCCGGGTCAGCGCGTGCGCGCCACCAGCAGGGCGACGTCGTCCTCCGCCGGTGTGCCGCCCACCATCGTGGAGATCACCGAGGCGCACAGACCGTCGAGCGGCGGCCGCGCGCGGGACAGCGCGGCGCCGAGCCGCCGCATGCCCTCGTCCAGGTCGCCCCAGCGGGTCTCGATGAGGCCGTCGGTGTAGAGGGCGAGCACGGTGCCCGGCTCCAGCTCCAGCTCCACCGACGCGAAGGAGCCGAGGCCGACGCCGACCGGGGTGCCGCCGGGCAGGTCGGGGAAGAACACCTCGCCTGACGGGCGGCGCAGCGCGGGCGGCGGATGCCCGGCCCCGGCCATGACGCAGCGGCGGGTGACCGGGTCGTACAGCGCGTACAGGCAGGTGGCGCCCGTAGGGTCGAGCGGCGAGGCGTCGTCGTCGGTCTCGGCCAGCCGGACGACGAGCTCGTCGAGGTGGGCGAGCAGCTCGTGCGGCGGCAGCCCGACGTACGTCAGCGTGCGCACGGCCGTCCGCATGCGGCCCATGGTGGCGGCGGCGGTGATGCCGTGCCCGGTGACGTCGCCGACGACCAGCGCGACGCGGCCGTCCGGCAGCTTGATGGCGTCGAACCAGTCGCCGCCGACGCCCTCGTGCAGGCCGGAGGGCAGGTAGCGGGAGGCCACGTCGAGCGCGTCGCCGCCGTTCAGCCTGCCGGGCAGCAGCTCGCGCTGGAGCGCGAGCGCGGTGTTGCGCTCGCGGGTGTAGCGGCGGGCGTTGTCCAGGCTGAGCGCCGCCCTGGCGGCCAGCTCCTCGGCGAGGAGCAGGTCGTCCACGCTGAACGGCCGCTCGTTGTCGGTGCGGGCGAACACGGTGACGCCCAGGACCTCGCCGCGGGCCTGGAGCGGCACGATGAGCAGCGAGTGCATGCCCGTGGCGCGCATGAGCCCGGCCCGCTCGGGGTCGTCGTCGAGCCAGCTGCCGGGTGAGAAGTCGATGACGGGCTCGTAGTGCGTCGTGCCGGTGGCCACGACGTGCGAGAACGGCGACGACGGCCGGATGAACACCGCGTCGCCGAGCGCCCAGCGGGCCTCGGGGACGCCTTCGTGCACCGAGGCCAACCCGGCCCTGCGGAAGGCGGGGATCCCCACCGGCGTGCCGGCCAGCCGCTGCAGCGGCGTGGTGTCGGGCAGCACCGACTCGCCGAGGTCCACGGTGACGAAGTCGGCGAGCACGGGCACGGCCAGGTCGGCGAGCTCCTGCGCGGTCTTGCCGACGTCGAGCGTGGTGCCGACCCTGATGCTGGCCTCGCGCAGCAGCCGCAGGCGGTCGCGGGCCCGGCTGTTGGAGATGTCGAGCACGAGCGTGCACACCCCGAGCGGGCGGCCGTCCACCCCGTCGAGGCGGGAGATGGACGACGACAGCGTGCGCTCGTCGCCGTGGTCGTCGGCCATGGTCCAGCGGGACTCGCGGTCGATGAGGGCCTCGCCGTCGGCGAGCACCTTGCGCATGGCGGCGAGCAGGGTCGTGACGTCGGTGCCGGGGATGGGGTCGGCCAACGAGTGGCCGATGCGGTAGTGGGGGAAGCCGGGCTCCAGCCGCTTCGCCTCGTCGTTCAGCCAGACGCAGCGCATGTCGCTGTCCCAGATGGCCATCGCCACGGGAAAGCTGTTGATCAGCGCCTCGAGCAGCGACCCTGTCCTGCCCGACAGGTCCTCGTCCGCCGGCACGGCCGACAGCAGCCACGCCTCGCCGGCCGGCCTGGTCGTCAGGCGGGCGCCCTCGATGAGGGCGAGCAGCCCGCAGCCGTCGCGGCGGCGCAGTTCGGCCAGGCCGTGCCAGCGTTCCTGGTCGCCGAGGGCGCCGGTCCACAGGCGGGCGTCGCCGCAGCGCAGGAGCGAGTCCCCGGGCCGGCCCATGACCTCGCCGGGCGGGTAGCCGGTGAGCTCCTCGGCGGACTTCGTCCAGCCGATCACGACGCCGTCGGCGTCGAGCACGATGAGAGCGGGCGACCGCTTCGCCCTCGCGCCCGAAATGGTGTCCGGTGCGGTCATGTCCCCCGTCCCATCGCGTATCGGAAATCGCCCCCGATCGCCCAGCATAGCCACGCTGACCTGCGACGACGCCTCCCCGGCCGGGCCCTCACGCCGGGGCCTCGGCCCGGCGGCCCACGCGAGGGGCCGCGCGAGCGGCGGGCTCTCGCCTCGCGCGCTCACCCAGCGACTTCACCTAGCCGAGCGCGTGGTCGAGGTTGAACGCCGCGCTGATGAGCGCGAGATGGGTGATGGCCTGCGGGAAGTTGCCGAGCTGCTCGCCGTTGTGTCCGATCTCCTCGGCGAAGAGCCCGAGGTGGTTGGCGTAGGTGAGCATCTTCTCGAACGCCAGCCTCGCCTCGTCCAGGCGGCCCGCGCGGGCCAGCGCCTCGACGTACCAGAAGGAGCAGATCGAGAACGTCCCCTCGGGCCCCTCCAGCCCGTCGGGGCTGACCTCGGGGTTGTAGCGGTAGACCAGCGAGTCGGAGACCAGTCCCGCGCCGAGCGCGTCGAGCGTGGACAGCCACCTGGGGTCGGTCGGCGAGACGAACTTGGCCAGCGGCATCATCAGGATCGAGGCGTCCAGCACGTCCTCGTCGAAGTGCTGGACGAACGCGCCGAGCTCGGGCCGCCAGCCGTGCCGCATGATGTCGCGGTAGATGGTGTCGCGGGCGTGCCGCCAGCGGGTCATGTCGGCGGGCAGGCCGCGCTGGGCCGCGATGCGCATGGCGCGCTCGATCGCCACCCAGCACATCAGCCGCGAGTAGACGAAGTTCTTGCGCCCGCCGCGGGTCTCCCAGATGCCCTCGTCCGGCTGGTTCCAGTTGTCGCAGACCCAGCCGACCAGCGTGCACACCTCCTCCCAGCGGTCGCTGGAGATCGGCGCGCCCCACTTGTTGTAGAGGTAGACGGAGTCGATGAGCGCCCCGTAGATGTCGAGCTGGAGCTGATCGGCGGCGGCGTTGCCGATGCGCACGGGGGCCGAGCCGCGGTGGCCCTCCAGGTGGTGCAGCTCCTGCTCGGGCAGGTCGCAGCGGCCGTCGATGCCGTACATGATCTGCAAGGGCCCGTCGCGGCGGTCGCGGCCGAGCGCGACGTGGCCGGACAGGAAGCCCATGAACGCGTCGGCCTCCTCGGTGAAGCCGAGCCTGAGCAGCGCGTAGACGCAGAACGCGGCGTCGCGGATCCACACGTACCGGTAGTCCCAGTTGCGGCCGCCGCCGATGCGCTCCGGCAGGCTGGTGGTGGGCGCGGCGACGATGCCGCCGGTCGGCGCGTACGTGAGCAGCTTGAGCGTCAGCGCCGAGCGGTGCACGACCTCGCGCCAGCGGCCCCGGTAGCGGGAGGCCGACAGCCAGCGCCGCCAGTAGCGCACGGTGGCGGCGAACTCCGCCTCCGCCTCCTCGAGCGGGCAGCCGCGCGGCGCGACGCCGGGCGCCATGTTGTCGAGGGCGAGCACGGCCTGCTCGCCCTCGGTCAGCTCGAAGGCCGCCCAGGCGTCGCGCTCGTCGGTCTGCAGCGGCACGCTGGAGGTCAGCGCGAGCGCCAGCGTGGGCGAGGCGAACGTGACGGTGCCCGCCTCGCGGGTGACGACGTGGGGCTGCCTGGCGTAGTCGAAGCGGGGCGCCACGCGGGCGCGGAACGGGATGCGGCCGCGCACGCAGGAGACGCGGCGGATCAGCCGGTGCCGGTCGGCCTCGCGGGGGTCGGTGGCGATGGGCATGAAGTCCTGGATCTCGCCCACGCCGTCGTCGGCGAAGAACCGGGTGATGAGCACGTTGGTGTCGGGGAAGTAGAACTGCTTGGTCGTGGCGGGCACGCCGGCGTGCAGCTCGAAGGAGCCGCCCTTGCCGGCGTCCAGGATGGCGGCGAAGACGCTGGGGGCGTCGAACCGGGGGCAGCAGTACCAGTCGATCGTGCCGTCGGTGCCGACGAGCGCGACCGTGCGCAGGTCGCCGATCAGTCCGTGCTCGCCGATCGGCAGGTATCGGGAGTCACCATCGGGTGCCCGCATGTCCATCAACGTACGCCGACGTCCGTTTTGTCGGGGTTTCTGGCGCGTCAGGGGCGCGTCAAAGGCGTCCAGATCTTCATCCAGGGTTTCGCGATCTTCGGCTCGGTCAGAGGACAGGCGCCCGCGGATCCTCCCGGCCCTCGGCGGGCGTGAAGGACGATGGCATCCGAGTTCGCACTGCGGTGTCCCATCACGGCCGATCTCGGCCTGATCAGGGACCTGATCCGCATGCACGGCCACTACTGCGGCCTTCCCGAGCGGCGCCTTGACGACCTCGTGCTGGCCGCCAACGAGGCCGTCACCAACGTGCTCGACCACGGCGGCGCCTCCGGCGTGCTGACCGTGCGCGGCCACGCCGACGGGGTGATGGTGCAGGTGCTGGACGTCGCGGGGCTGCTCACCCGCGGCCATCTCGCCGCCGCCGCGCTCGACCAGACCGCCTCGCACGGCTACGGGCTGTGGGTGATCCAGTATCTGTGCGACGCGGTGACGGTGGAGCAGACCGGCGGGGGCTCGCTGCTCAGCATGTGGGTCCGCCGCACCGCCGAGCGTCCGGCCGGCGACGGCTCGCGGACGCAGCGCGCAGGGGGCTGATCTTCGCGGGGTCCCGGGTTACGTTCGGGACATGCGTCAAACCGGTACGGGCCCCGGGCCCATCACCCCTGACGGATCCCCTGTCGAGTTCTACACCCTCGTCCCCGCCGCGGACGAGCCCGCCCACGTCGCCGAGGTCACCCCGCACGGCGGCACGGTCCTGGAGCTGGGCTGCGGCGTGGGGCGGGTGACACATCCGCTCGTCGAGCGCGGGTTCACGGTGGTCGCCGTGGACGAGTCGCCCGAGATGCTGGCGCACGTGCGGGGCGCGCGCACCGTCCTGTCCCGCATCCAGGATCTGCACCTGGACGAGCGCTTCGACACCGTCATGCTGGCCTCGCAGCTCGTCAACACCCCCGACGACGCCGAGCGGCGCGAGCTGCTCGACGCCTGCGCGCGGCACGTCAAGCCGGGCGGCTCGGTGCTCGTCCAGTGGATGCCGGCCACGTCGCAGGACCGCTGGCAGGCGGGCAGGGGCCGCACCGACGGCGACATCACGATCAAGATGGCGTCGTACGAGCCGGTCAGGCCCGGCGTGGCGGCGGTGACGATGGAGTACAGCTACGTCAAGGACGGCGTCAGGAAGGTCTGGACGCAGTCGTTCGAGTCGCTGCGGCTGACCGACGACGAGCTGGCCGCGCAGCTCGCGGAGGCGGGTCTGCGGCTCGACCGGTTCCTCACCGAGGACCACGCGTGGGCGGTGGCCAGGCCGGCCTGACCCCGGAGCGCGCCTTTACAGTGTAGATCTCAGCATGGCGGCAATCTTCCCGGTTTTACTGGAAAATGCTGGGACTGTTGGTAAAGTCGCGCCATGAGTGACCGGCTGGACGATCTCGAACGGCGGATCGACGAGCTGCGTGCGGCCGTGCGCAAGGCGATGCGCGCCAGGGACGGCGCCACCGCGCGCGTGCTGCGGGCCGAGCTGCGCAGCGCCGAGCGCGCCTGGGACGCCCTGGTGTGCGGCGCCGAGCCGGTCAAGGAGGAGCCGCCGCGCCTGGTCACCGTGCGCGAGCAGGTGCACCAGGGGCTGCGGCTGCTCGGCGCGCCCGCCCAGCCGCGGCTGATCGTGGCCGTCAGCGACGCGTTCTTCGGCGGCACCATCCGCAGCGGCCAGCTCACCAGCCTGCGCAGGGACGAGGAGCGCTCGTTCCGGTCCTCGCCGTACGGCCGGCCGTACTACCTGTGCGCGGCGCTCACCGACCGCCTCTCCCCCGCCCGCGGCCTGCTCACGCTGAGCACCTGGCCGCTCGAGCGGCGCGTGGTCGGCCCGCTCAGCCCCCGCGTCGACTTCCTGACCTGCGCCATCGCGGTGGCCCGCGAGCACGCGGCGCGGGAGCGGGACGGCCGCGGGCCGCTGGATGAGCGGGCGAGCCGCTTATTGCTGCGCATGGCCAGGAACATCCCCGGCGCCACGGACGGCACGCTGGGCCCGCCCGACCCCGAGCGGGTGACCCGCGCGGCCCAGGCCGAGCTGCGCGTCCACGTCGATCGCGACACGCGGGATCGCGCTGAGCTGGCCGAACGCGCCGCCGCGCAGCTCGGTGACGCCGCCCGGCTGTTCGGCGCCGCTACGCTGAGCACGATCAAGAAGGAGAACGCCAAGTGAGCGGCTTGAAGCGCGAGGGCGACCACGTGCACCGCCTGGAGGCGCTGCGGGGCACCACGCCGCCGCGGCCGCACGACGCCCGCGCCATCGCGGCCCTGGCCGCCAACCCCGGCTGCGCCCGCAGGGCCCTGCTCGACGGCGCCGGCATCGACAAGGACGCCACCGCCCGCCACCTCGGCTTTCCCGCCCCGTTCGGGCAGTCGCCGTTCGCGATCACGCGCGGCAACATGTTCGAGGCGCAGGTGAAGGCCGACGGGTGCGCGGAGCTGCTGCGGATGCTGCGCGAGCTGCTCGGGCTGCCCATCGCCGAGGTCGCCTACCACGACGTGGAGAACGTCGGCGCCCACCTGCGTCACGCCCACACCAGGGCGCTGATCGACCGGGCGGCCCGCGACGAGCACGACGCGGGCACCCTCTACGACCATCCGCTGCTCACGCTGGAGATCGCCGGGCACACCGCCTACCTGGAGCCCGACGTGGTGGCCTTCCAGCTCGGCGGGCGCTTCCACATCGTGGAGATCAAGTCGTTCGCGGTGATCGACGGCCAGGCCGACCCGTCGGCGGTCGCGGCGGCCGCCCGGCAGGCCGCGGTCTACGTGCTGGCGCTGCGCACGCTGCTGGAGGAGCTGGGCCACGACCCGCTCAGGGTCTCCCACGACGTGGTGCTGGTCTGCCCGGAGAACTTCGCCAACCGGCCGGTCGCCTCGCTGGTCGACGTGCGCAAGCAGCTCGCGGTGCTGCGCCGCCAGCTCACCAGGATGACCACGCTCGACCGGCTGCTCGCCGACCTGCCCGACGACCTCAGCTTCGACCTGCGTCCCGATGAGGACGGCCGGCCCACCAGGCCGGTGGCCGAGCTGGCCGACGCGCTGCGCAGGACGACCGCCCGCTACGCGCCCGACTGCCTGTCCACCTGTGACCTGTGCTTCTTCTGCCGCGACGAGGCCCGCCAGGAGGGCGCCTCCGACCTGCTCGGCCGCCAGGTGCGCGACGAGCTCGGCGGGGTCGCCTCGGTCTCCGAGGCGCTCGGCCTGGCCGACGGCACGCTCGACCCGGCCGAGGGCCAGGAGGAGATCGCCCGCCTGCTCCGCAACGCCGAACGCCTGCGAAGAGAGTGCCTCGCATGAACCCGCGACCGATCCCGCCGGCCCCGGCATCCCGGGGGGAGAGCCGGGCATGAGCCTGCTGACCTCGCTCGCCCGGCTGCGCGCCCTCGACGAGGGCATCGCCCAGCCCGTCGCGACCGTCAGGCACTGCCATCTGTCCGCGCGGCCCATGGTGTTCATCCCGCTGAAGCTGTCGGGCGAGGCCGCCGCGCCGCTGGCCGCGATGCTCGGCACCGACCGCGACCGGCCGCACCTGCTCGTGGTGACCCAGCCGCGCAACCGCGACCAGCGCTTCGCGTGGGCGGCCCAGGTGGCCGAGGTGCTGCTGCCGTACATCGAAGGCTTCCTGCACGACACCGAGACGGTCGAGCGCAGGAACGCCGACCCCTACGAGCGGGCGCTCGACGCCCCGCAGCTCATCGTGCCGAACCTGGGCGGCGTGGCGTTCACCCGGCTGCTCGGCCGCTCGACCCGGTTCCGCCGCCCCGACGGCCCCTATCCGGTGCCGGAGTCGGTGCCGCTGCTCGGGCGGTGGCTCACCTATCTCGGGGAGCGGGCCGCCTACCCGGGGTCGTCGCTGATGCTGGCCGCGACGCAGGAGCTGGGCCGCCACTGGGCCAGCGGGCAGAGCGCGCTGGAGGACGCCAACCTGGCCTCGCTCGTCGGCTGGATCACCACCGGGCCCAGCGACGAGGCCGAGGACCCGCTGATCTGGCCGCCCGCCGGGCCCGCCACCGATCCGGGGTTCGACGCCGAGGTGCTGGCCCCCGCGATGGAGAGCGGGTCGCCCGAGCGCATCACGGAGGCGCTGCGCACCCAGCTCGAACCCACCTGGCGGCTGATGTGGCAGGCGATCGACCTGCTGGCCGGGCTGCCCGAGGGCGCCAGCGTGGCGCAGCGGTGGGAGCAGGACCGCGGCTCGTTCAGCGGCATGGCGGAGAGCATCGCCGAGGGCGCGCCGCCGCAGCCCCGCCGTGACGGCGCGGTGGCCGCCGCGGCCCGGCTGGCCCGCATGGAGCGCGCGCAGGCCGCCTACGAGGTGCAGCGCGCCTACGACGACCCGCTGGTCATGGCCGAGTACCGCCTGACCGGCGAGGCGTTCGCCGGTGAGGTCGTCGAGACCGTGCCGGACAACACCGAGGGCGAGGGCCGTTCGCGCAAGCTCCGCCCGCTCGTGGTGATCAAGACCGACGATCCGGTACGCCTGGCGCCCGGCACCTCGCTCGGCACCCCGCAGCGCCGCGGCCAGGGCGCCGAGCTGGTGGAGGCCGCGGAGGGCCTGGTCACCTTGAAGATCACCAAGGGCATGGGCCGGGGCAGGACGCCCGCGCCGGGAGCGGTGCCCGAGATCGGCGAGCGGGTCTGCTACACCTCGCTCACCGACGACTTCCAGGGCTCCCCCGCCCTGCCCGAGGCCGAGGCCACGCCGTGGACGCACGGCGGCCCGCCGCAGGAGTACGTGCCCGACGACGAGGACGCTCTGGAGGACTGGTCGTGACCGGCAGCCCCGAGCAGGTCATCAGGAACGTCCTGGCCGACCTGCCCAGGCACCGCGGGGTGGTGGTCGACTCGCCGCCCGGCGCGGGCAAGTCGACCCTCGTCGTGCGCGCCGCCGCGCACATCGCCGCGACCGGCGAGCCGCTGATGATCGTCGCCCAGACCAACGAGCAGGTCGACGACCTGGTGGCCAGGATCTGCGACAAGCATCCGCACCTGACCGTGGGCCGGCTGTCGGCGAGCGGGTACGTGCCGCCGCTGCGCATGCTGGAGCTGCCCGGCGTCCGCGTCGGCACCCGCATCCAGGACCTCGGCGACCCCGACATCGTCATCGCCACCGCCGACAAGTGGGCGTGGATCGGCGACCGGGTGTGGCCGTGGGCGATCGTGGACGAGGCGTACCAGATGCGCTCGGACAAGCTGCTGCGCATCGCGGGGCTGTTCGAGCGGGCGCTGTTCGTGGGCGATCCCGGGCAGCTCGACCCGTTCTCGATCGTGGACGGCGACCGCTGGTCCGGCCTGTCGTGGGACCCGCTGCAGAGCGCGGTCGCCGTGCTGCTGCGGCACAACCCCGACCTGCCCGTGCACCGGCTGCCGGTGTCGTGGCGGCTGCCCGCGTCGGCGGCGCCGGTGGTGTCGCAGGCGTTCTATCCGTTCACCGGGTTCCGCTCGGGCACCGCGGAGGGCGAGCGGTGGCTGGAGCTGTCCACCGGCGGCATGGGCACCGTGCACGACCAGGCCCTTGAGGAGGCCGCCAGGTCCGGCTGGGCGCTGCTGGAGCTGCCCAACCGCCACACCGTGCGCACCGACGGCGAGGCCGTGCAGGCGGTCGCGGCGCTGGCCGAGCGGCTGCTGCAGCGCGGCGCGGTGGCGGGCTCCGAGCAGGGCGAGCGGCCCGTGACGGCCGACAGGATCGCGGTCGGCGCGGCGCACCGGGACCAGGTGGCCGCCATCCGCGCCGCGGGCCTGCCGCCCGAGATCACCGTCGACACCGCCAACCGGCTGCAGGGCCGCGAGTACGACGTCACGATCGTGCTGCACCCGCTGTCGGGCCGCCGCGACGCCACCGCCTTCCACCTGGAGTCGGGGCGGCTGTGCGTGCTGGCGTCCCGGCACCGGCACGCCTGCGTGGTGGTCGCCAGGGCGGGCATCGCCGAGCTGCTCGACGCGCACCCGTCGGCCGAGCCGGTGCAGCTCGGGGTGCCGGTGAAGTTCCCCGACGGCTGGGAGGCCAACCAGGCGGTGCTCGAGCACCTGGCGAAGCACCGCGTCTGAGACCGCCTGGGAGGCGAGGTCAGCGGCGGCTCCGGAGGCGGGCGCTCAGGACGGCGCCTTCCTGGAGGTGCCGCTGAGGCGGCGCTTCCAGACCTCGACGACGAGGACCGGGCGCATGCCCACCGACTCGTACAGGTCCAGGGCGGGCGTGGTGTTGTTGGAGTCGACGTGCAGCAGCGTCCCCTTGCGCCCCTTGGCGGCGTCGGCGGCGAACGCGTGCCGCAGCAGGAACCGGCCGAGCCCACGGCCCCGGTACGCGGGCAGCACGGCCAGCGTGGCGACGTAGCCGCACTGCTCGCCGGCCACGAACTCGTCGTTGCCGATGACCACCCCCGCCGGGTCGCCGTCCACCTTGGCCAGGGTGAGCTGCGTCCAGTCGGTGCCGGACATGACCTGGCGGCGCTCGTACCACTCCTCGTACGGGACCGCGACGAAACCGAAGTGCTCGGCGAACGCCACCTGGTGCACCCGGTGCGCCTCGCGCCGCACCTCGTCGCTCACCCCCGTGTGCAGGGTGACGCCGCCGGGCACCTCCGGGGGATCGACCGGGCCGTCGTGGTCGATGCGCATGCGGTGGAAGGAGGTGCCCGGCTCGAAGCCGAGCCTGCCGAGCCTGACCGCCTTGGCCTGGTCGGCGCCGTAGAGGCCGGCGTGCACGGTGACGCTCTCGTGTCCGGCCGCGGCGCCCGACTCGGCGGCCCGGTCCAGCACCAGCCGGTACAGCTCGTCCTCCAGGTCCTGCACGCCGGGGCGGACGATCACCTGTACGTCCACCAGATCGCTGTCGCCGTTGTGGTGCGCCCAGGCGTAGCCGTCGAGCCGGCCATCGGGCCCCCAGGCGAGCCAGACGTCCTTGTCCAGGTCGAGGCCCGGCTCGGCCAGCTCGTCCCTGATGTCGGCGAGCGTGATGTCGGGCTCGCCGATGATCTCGATGTTGTGCGTCGAGACGAGCTCGAAGATGGCGGGGACGTCGCCCGCGGTGGGCCGCCTGATGGTGTGCATTCTCCGGATTGTCGCCGAAACCCGGCGAAACCGCCTCTGCTTTTCCGTACCGCCGGTGGGGGGCGACGCGCGTGCGCCCTAGAATGGAGACGGTGAACTTACCGGCCGACAAGTAGAAAAGGTGTGAAGTGCGCGAAGACACCCGAACCCGCATCCAGGAAGTCGCCCTCCGGCGCTTCACGGAGCAGGGGTACGAAGCGACCTCGCTGCGGGAGATCGCCGAGGAGCTCGGGGTGACGAAAGCCGCACTTTACTACCATTTCAAGACCAAGGACGACATCGTGGCCAGCCTGGTCGAGAAGCGGCTGATCGAGCTGGAAGAGCTGCTGGAGTGGGCGCGCAACCGGCCGAAGACGCCGGAGACGCGCCGCGAGCTCGTCGAACGTTACGCCGCCGGCCTCCGCGACGACCGCCACCACGGCATCGCCCGCTTCCTGGAACGCAACCAGACCGCGCTGCGCGACCATCCCATGCTGATCAAGATCCGCGAGCGGATGATGGAGCTCGTCTCCGAGCTCAGCGAGTCCGGCGCCACGCCTGCCGAGCGCGTCAGCTACTCGCTGGCGCTCTTCGCCCTGCACGCGGGCAAGTGGCTGCTGAAGGAGGGCGAGCTGCCGGAGGAGGAGATCCAGAAGGCGACCGTCGAGGTGGCGCTCCGGCTTCTGGACGCCTGAGCGCACTTCACGCCGCTTTTCGGGCGCGACATCCCCTATACGGGCGATTGGGGCGGCCTTTTCGGGGCAGTGGCCCGTCACGCATCCGAAGGGGAGGAGACGCGGTGGAGGCGACGATAGCGCTCCGACTGCCCAGGGATGCGGCCAGCGTGCCGCTGATCAGGCAGCTGCTCGACGGCACGCTGCGGTCGCTCGGCGTCGAGCCGCAGGTACGCGACGACATCGAGCTCATGCTCACCGAGGCGTGCTCCAACGTCATCAAGCACGCGGGGCCCAGCGACGACTACACCGTCAGCGCCTCCGTCCACGACCACCTGTGCGTCATCAAGGTCATCGACACCGGCGGCGGCTTCGACCCGCGCGAACTGCTCGATCCCGAGCCGGGCGCCGAGGAGGGGCGCGGGATGCAGATCATGCGCGCGCTCGCCGACGACGTCCGCTTCACCAACCGCCGCGAGCACGGCGCCGTGGTCTGCCTGGAAAAGCGCCTCCGCTACGCCCCCGGCGCCGCCGGCCGCCACCTCATGGCCACCTGATCTCCGCCCCTCCCGCCCGTCCCCCGCTCTGGGGGACTCTGGCACGTCCCAGCGCTCGTCGCGCCTGGTGCACGGGCGTCCGCTCGCCCGGAGCCTACTGCTCCTGCGGCACCCGCTCCTTCGGGACCTGCCTGTGAGAGGCCCGCTCGCCGCCTTGCCGATCACCGCCCGGCGCCCGCTCGCCCGCCGGCCGGTCGTCACGGTGGTCCCGCGAGCGCGATCCCTGGCCGCCGGCGTGGCGTTCGGCACGTTCCAACCGGTCACCGTTCCAGCTCGCCGTCCGATGGGCGTGGCCGCCCGCCCGGCCGTTCGCCTGCGCGATCTCCGGGCTCGCCGAGCGGCGAGACGCCGAACCGGCCCTGGCCGTCGCCGGGGCGGGGAGGAGGCGGAGGCGGGCGAGGACTCTTCGCCAGCGGATCATCGTGGCGGCCAGGCCGAGGAAGGTGAGCATCGAGACCACCGCGATGAGCAGTACCGCAGAGACGATGAGGACCAGGACGACCATCAGGGTCCCGATCAAGCCGAGCACGGTCATCATTCGCCGGACAATGCCCGCCTGCCAGTCGTTTATTCCACCGATTTGAGATAGATCAAGGTTACTCCGCCCCGGCATCGAGCCGGTCGAGCCGCCGCAGGACGACGCCTTCGCGCAGCGCCCACGGGCACACGTCGAGGCGTTCCGCCTCGAAAGGGTCCATCGCCGCGTCCGCGACCAGCGCCCCGGCGGCCGGGCGCGCGGCGGAGTCCGTGGTGGTGAGCTGGGCCGCCCGCCGGCCATGTCCTGGCGGGGCAGGGAGCGGGCGACGGACGGGCCCCGCTGGACCGGCGATCCCGGCGAGCCGCCCGACCGTGACGGACGTGGCGACGGCGCGGCCGGTACGGCCGTACCGTCCGGCGAGCCGCCCCCGATGCCGAAGGGCGCGCGCGGCGGCGGGTGGCGCCGTCTCGCGTGCGCCCGCGCCCCGCCGCGTGATCGTGGGCACGCTCCAGGCACTACCCTTCCTTGGTGGCATGACACGTTTGGGGGACCTTTGAGCGCTTGTTGTGGCCCGAGCAGGGAGAGCGCCGCCGGACCGTCGCACGAGGCCGCCGCGCCACCGCATGGGGAGGCCGCGAGGCCGCCGCACGAGGCGGTCAAGCTCGCCGCGCCCGCGCTGGTGCGCAAGCGCAAGGCGACGACGCGCGGCATGGTGCGCATCCCCGGCGGGACGTTCCTCATGGGCGGCGACGACCCGGACGGCCAGCCGGAGGACGGCGAGGGTCCGGTGCGCGAGGTGCGCCTCGACCCGTTCCTCATCGACGCGGCCTGCGTGACGAACGCGCAGTTCGCCACGTTCGTCAAGGACACGGGCTACGTCACGGAGGCCGAGCGCATCGGCTGGTCGTTCGTGTTCTACCAGTTCGCCAAGGCCGGGGTGATGGACGCGACCGTGCCCGGCGCGCCCTGGTGGGTCGGCGTCGAGGGCGCCACGTGGCGCTCGCCGGAGGGGCCGGACTCGTCGATCGGCGACCGGCAGAACCACCCGGTCGTCCACGTGTCGTGGAACGACGCCGCCGCGTACGCCGAATGGGCGGGCAAGCGGCTGCCCACCGAGGCCGAGTGGGAGATGGCGGCCAGGGGCGGCCTGGAGCGCAAGCGCTACCCGTGGGGCGACGAGCTGGCGCCGAACGGCCGGCAGCGCTGCAACATCTGGCAGGGTCCCTTCCCCACCGCGCCGAGCAAGGGGACGATGCCGGTCAAGTCGTTCCAGCCGAACGGCTACGGCCTCTACAACGTCGCCGGCAACGTGTGGGAGTGGACCGCCGACTGGTGGGGCACCGCGTGGGAGCCGTACGCGGAGAACCCGCTCGGCCCGGCGGACGGCACGGCGAAGGTGATCAGAGGCGGCTCGTACATGTGCCACGATTCCTACTGCAACCGTTACCGCGTGGCGGCGCGCACGTCGAACACGCCCGACTCGTCGACCGGGCACACCGGCTTCCGCTGCGCGGCCATAGTCTGAGCGTCATGTCACGAACCCTGCGACTGCTGATCACCGGCGGCGGCACCGGTGGTCACACCTACCCGGCCCTGACGACCCTGTCGGCCGTCCAGCGACGTCAGGTGCCGCACGACGTGCTCTGGGTGGGCACCGCCAACGGCCTGGAGGCCCGCGTCACGGCCGAGCACGGCATCCCGTTCAAGGCGATCACCACGGGCAAGCTGCGCCGCCGGCCCAACCTCAAGGAGCTGGGCACCAACATCGCCGACATGTTCCGCATCCCGATCGGGGTCATGCAGGCGATCGGGCACGCCGCCCGGTACCTTCCCGACGTGGTGCTGTCGACGGGAGGGTACGTGGCGGTGCCGATCGGCGTGGCGGCCAAGCTGATCCGCAGGCCGCTGGTGATGCACGAGCAGACGACCGTGGTGGGCCTGGCCAACCGCATCCTGGCCAGGCTGGCGACGCGGATCGCGCTGTCGCACGAGTCGTCGCTGGAGTACCTGCCCGCCAAGGCGCGCAAGAAGGCGGTGGTGACGGGCAACCCGATCAGGCCGGAGCTGCTGCAGGGCAACCGGGCGGCGGCCTATGACCTGTTCGGGCTGACGTTCGAGGTGCCGCTGATCTATGTGACGGGCGGCGCCCAGGGCAGCAAGCAGATCAACACGCTGATCATGGAGATCCTGCCGCGGCTGCTGCCGCACGCGCAGATCGTGCACCAGTGCGGCCCGGCGTGGATCGACCAGATGCGGGCCGTGCAGCTGCCGCCCGACCTGGCCGAGCGCTACCACCCGGTGCCGTACGTCGGCAGCGAGCTGGCCGACCTGTTCGCCGCCGCCGACGTGGTGATCTCGCGCAGCGGCGCGGGCACGGTGTCGGAGCTGACCGCCATCGGCAAGCCGTCGGTGCTGATCCCGCTCATCCCGACCGGCGGCGACGAGCAGCGCAAGAACGCCGCCTACCTGGCCTCGGCGGGGGCGGCGCGGGCGCTGCTGGAGCCGCATCCCACGGGTGAGATGCTGCTGGCCGAGCTGATGCCGCTGCTCGCCGATCCCGAGCTGCGCCACACGATGGGGCAGGCGGCGGCCAAGCTGGGCCGGCTCGACGCGGCCGATGCGCTGTGCGACCTGCTGCTGGAGACCGCGAGCCACGGCATGCCCCAGGTCTACACCGGCGGCGCCCGCTAGGGCCCCTGGCCCGGTCCGGACGTTCCTGCGCCTCCCCCGGCCGCGCCGTCAGGGCTCCTTGGGCGATGCGGAGCCCGGATCGGAGGGGCCCGGTTCCAGGGGGCGGAACACCTCGCGGGCGGAGCTGATGCTCCGCCTCAGCGCCTGCTCCAGCCGGTCCGCGTCCTGGGCCAGGTGCTCGATCTCCGGTACGGCGAGCCTGCCGGCGCCCGTCTCGGCCACCAGCTCCTCGTACTGGTGCATCCGCCCGCGCAGCTCCTCGATCTGCCGGTGCGCCAGGTACGCGCGCTCGGCCTCAGCGACGTTGGCGGCGTACCGCTCAAGGGCCTCGACCCTGGCGACCACCGCCGCCTCGCTGTCGTCGAGCGCGCGGGCCAGCGGCTCGGCCACGGCCTCCACCTCGGGGGTGAGCCCCTGGGCCACGGTCTCCCTGTGCTTGGTGCGCAGCGCGGACAGCTTGGCGAGCAGCCGGGCGATCTCCCACTCCTGGGCGGGCAGCATCACGCCGTTGCGCACATCGTCGAGCAGGCCCTCGGCGTTGACGCGGGAGCCGGTCACGGAGGCGATGGCGCGCTGGGCGCGGTCCAGCAGGCGTGCGGCCGGTTCGTCGAGGTCGTCGGGGAGCACGTAACGCCCCTCGTACAGGCGCAGCCGCTCGTACATCCCGCGCTCGTACTCGGCCGTCTCGTCCTCGGACAGGTCGTCGCGGGTGAACACCACCAGCAGCAGGGGGAGGCCGAGAGCGAGGAGCAGCAGGAGGCTGACGCCGATGCGCAGCGCGCCGAAGCCGAGCAGCACGCACAGGAACACGGCCGCACTGGCGGTCACGACCCTGCGCACCCGCTTGCCGGAGCTGCTCGCCCGGGGCCGGGGCACCCAGCCGGCGCGCATCTTCAGGAGAACCCGGCGCCCTTCCCGGAGGAGCCGGGCGTCATCGGGCGGTATTTCCGGATCGATCACCATGTCCGCCACAGCCCGGATCCTAAGCGACGTCAGCCGCCGAGGTGGCGGAAAGCCTCGTGCGCGGAGCTGACGCTGTCGCGCAGCGCCTGCTCCAGGCGGTCGGCGTCGTCGGAGAGCCGCTTCAGCTCGGGGATCTCGGCGCCGTCCGCGCCGGTCTCGGCCAGCAGCTCCTCGTAGCGGTGCAGCCTGGCGCCGAGCCGCTCGATCTGGCTGCGGGCGCGGTAGGCGCGTTCCGCGTCGGCGACGTGACCGGCGTAGCGCTCCAGCGCCTCCACGCGGGCGAGCACCGCCTTCTCGCTGCTGTCGAGCGCGCGGGCCAGCGGCTCGGCCACCGCCTCGACCTCGGGGGTGACGCCCTCGGCGATGATCGCCCGGTGCTCGGCGCGCAGCTCCGACAGCTTGGCCACCAGGCGGGCGATCTCCCACTCCTGGGCGGGCAGCATCACGCCGTTGCGCGCGCCGTCCAGCAGCCCATCGGCGTGCACGCTCGACGACATGACCTGGTCGATGGCCGTCTGGGCGCGGGTGAGCAGCGCCCTGGCCTGCTCGTCGAGGCGGTCGCGCAGCACGTAGCGGCCCTCGTGGGCGCGGGCGATCTCGTAGACCTCGCGTTCCAGGGCGATGCGCCGCCGCGTCTGGGCGTCGGGCCGCGGCTTGAGCAGGACGGCGACCATGAGCAGCGCCGACACCGTCATGATCACCGCGAACGGGGTGTAGCGCTCGGCGCCGAACAGCACGAGCCCGTAGAGGGCCGCCAGGAGCGCGGTCACGGCCGCGGCGGCCCGCGCGGCGCCCGCGAGCGGCAGGCGGCCCGTGTAGGGCGGCACCCACCCGGCCCGCATCCTGAGCAGGAGCTTGCGGTTGTCGCGGAGCACGGCGGCGACCTCGTCCGGCACGGAGGGATCGACGATGACCTTCGCGTATCGTCCGGGCACGTCCTCGATCCTCCGCGCGTGTGGTCGTCAGCTCTCCAGGTGGCGGAACGCCTCGTGGGCGGACTTCACACTGCGGCGTAAGGTGCGCTCCAGCGCGTCGGCGTCCTGCGACAGCCGGTCGATCTCGGGCACGGACAGCCGGTCGGCGCCCGACTCGGCGAGCAGCTCCTCGTAGCGCGGCAGCCGGGCGCGCAGCTCCTCGATCTGGCTGCGGGCGTGGTACGCGCGCTCGGCCTCGGCGACGTGGCCCGCGTAACGTTCCAGCGCCTCCACCCTGGCCACCACGGCGGCCTCGCTGCCGGCCAGCGCGCGTTCGAGCGGCTCGATGACCTGGGCCACCTCCGGCGCGATGCCTCTGGACAGCAGCTCGCGGTGCTCCATCCGCAGTGCCGACAGCTTGGCGAGCAGCCGGGCGATCTCCCACTCCTGGGCGGGCAGCATCACGCCGTTGCGCGCGCCGTCGAGCAGGCCCTCGGCGTTGACGTGGGAGCGCAGCACGGTGCCGATCGCGCGCTGCGCCCTGGCCAGGACGGCCGCGGCCTCCTCGTCGAAGTCCTCGGGGAGCAGGTAGCGGCCCTCGTACAGGCGGGCCTTCTCGTAGACGGCGCGTTCGTGCGGGCGGTCGTCCTCGGGGACCTCGCTCATGGAGGCGATCTTGATGAGGACGATGAAGACGTACGTGCCGAGCAGCACGAAGCCGGCGGCGGCGTACTGGGAGGCGAGCAGCACCGCCATGAGCGCGATGACCACCGGCGTGGCGGCCAGGAGCAGCGCGCTCGACGGATTGCGGCGGCGGGCCGGGACCACCTCGGCGGGCGGCACCCATCCGGCCTTGATCCTGGACAGCAGCGGGGCGTTGGCGCGCAACGTCGTCGCGTCCTCCAGCCGGACGGCCGGATCCACTACCACACCCACGTTCTGCTCTGGCACCCTGGCGCCCCCAACGCTCGTAGTATTGGGATATTACGTAGTTTTTTCCCCAGGTGTCAGCCTCCGAAAGGTCAGTCCGGGCAACCACCAGTTGCGGTCTCCCAGCACCTCCATCGCGGCCGGCACGAGCACCAGCCGCACCACTGTGGCGTCCACCAGCACCGCGACGGCCAGCCCCACGCCCATGGTGCGCAGCGCGCGATCGTCGAACGCGCCGAACGCGGCGAACACGCAGAACATGATCGTGGCCACGGAGGTGATGACCCCGGCCGTCCTGGCGAGCCCGTCGGCGACCGCGCGGGTGTTGTCGCGGTCCCTCAGGTACTCCTCCCTGATCCGCGACAGCAGGAACACCTCGTAGTCCATGGACAGCCCGAACATGATGGTGAACAGCATCAGCGGCACCCACGCGTCGATCGGCCCCGCGGTGCCCTGGCCGAGCACGTCCAGCTGGAACACCGCGACCACCACGCCGTAGGCGGCGCCGATGGACAGCAGGTTCACCACGATGGCCTTCAGCGGCAGGACCACGCTGGTGAACACGGGCACGAGCAGCGCGAAGGCGGCGAGCAGCACGGCGCACACCACCCAGGGCAGCCGTTGCGCGGTGTGGCGGGCGTAGTCGGCGGCGGCCGCGGTCGAGCCCGTCACCAGCACCTGCTCGGGCAGTTCCGCGCGGAGCCGGTGGATGAGGTCGCCGGTGCGCTCGTCCTGGGGGCCGGTCTCGGGGATCACGAGCGCGGCGCTCTCCCCCGCCGGAAGGGTGCGGGCGACGCCGGGCGTCCCGGCCGCCTGCCGTACGGCCGTGCGCAGCGCGGCCCCGCCTTCGGGCGTGGCGGGCCCGGCCAGGACGAGCGGACCCGCCATGCCCGGGCCGAAACCCTCGGCGAGCAGGTCGTGCGCCCGGCGCGTGGTGTCGGTGACCGGCCGGTTCCCCGCGTCGGACGAGCCGACGCGCAGCTGGGTGGCGGGCAGGGCCAGCGCGGCGAGCGCGACCAGCGCCAGCGCGCCCGCCGTCCAGGGGCGGCGCTGCACGACCCTGCTCCACCGGTACGACAGCGGCACTCGCCCGCTCCCGCGCGGCAGGGCGAACCTGTCGATCCGCGCGCCGATCAGCGCCAGCAGGGCGGGCAGCAGGGTGAGCGCGGCGAGCAGCACCATGAGGACGCCGCATCCGGCCGCCAGCGCGACACCGCCGCCCGGCGACGGGCCGAGCAGGAGGATGCCGGAGCCGGTGACGATCACGATGAGCCCGGCGAAGAGCACCGATCTGCCCGCCGTCCGCATCGCGCGGGCGACCGCCTGCGCCACAGGGCCGCTCTCCAGCTCGGCGCGGAAGCGGGTGACGATCAGCAGGGCGTAGTCGATGCCGACGCCGAGCCCCAGCATGATCGTCAGGTACACGCCGAAGCCGGGCGTGTCCACGACATGGCTGAGCAGGGTGAACGCCGCGACGCCACAGGCCACCCCGACGACGCCGATCACCAGCGGGATCGCGGCGGCGATGAGCGAGCGGAACGCGGCCAGCAGCACGACGGCGGCGGCGAGCAGCCCGGCTCCCTCGGTGAGGCCCGGGGGCGTGACGTCGGCGAAGTCGTCGCCCGCGAGCTCGACGGCGACGCCCGCGGGCGGGCGGAAGGCGTCCCTGACCCTCTTGATCTCCCGAGCCGCTGCGGTGTCCGGGTAGCCGAGCGGGATGGAGGCGATGGTGCCGCCGGTGGAGACGCGCCGCTCCTCGATGGCGGCGCGGGCGCCGGGGACGGCGTTCACGCGGGCGACGAGATCGTCGAGCGCGGCGCGTACCGGGGCGGACTCGACCCCGGACGGGGCGGAGACGACGAGCGCGCCCGGCGCCTGCTCCGCCGCCGCTCCGAGGAGCGCGGCGGCCCTGCCGCTCTCCGAGCCGGGCAGCGTGAACTCGTCCTGCGACGGGCCCGGCCAGGTGGCGGCGGCCGCGACGAGCGCGGCCGTGAGCGCCGCCCATAAGGCGACGACCAGGCGTCTGCGACGGATACAGAATCGGATCATGCGGCGACCGTAGGCAGGGCGGCCGCGACCGGTCGTCGCCCCGGCGCGGTCGATCGGGTAGGCCGTCCGCGGTACGCGCGGGACGAAGAGCCGGGGCCGGGCCGTGCCGGGATCTCCCGGCGGACCGGCGCGGCAGCCGGACGGACTGCGGTCAGGAACCGGGACGGACCAAGCCGGTCTCGTACGCGATGACGACGAGCTGGGCGCGGTCGTGCGCCGCCAGCTTGGTCATCATGCGGTTGACGTGCGTCTTGACCGTGTGCGGGCTCATCGCCAGCTCCTCGGCGATGGCGGCGTTGGACAGACCCCGGCCGACCCTGGCCAGCACCTCGCGCTCGCGCCCGGTCAGCGGGTCAGCCTGCCGTCGTCCAGGGATGCGGGCCTGGAGGTGAACTCCTCGATGAGCCGCCTGGTGACGCCGGGCGACAGCAGCGCGTCGCCGCGGGCGGCCACCCGGACCGCGTGCCGGATCTCGGCCGGTTCGGCGTCCTTGACCAGGAAGCCGCCGGCGCCGGAGCGCAGCGCCTCGTAGACGTACTCGTCCAGGTCGAACGTGGTGACCACGACCACCCGCACCCCGGTCGCGGTCAGGGCGCGGGTGGCGGCCAGGCCGTCGAGCTCCGGCATGCGGATGTCCATCAGCACGACGTCGGGCCGCAGCCGCCGCGCCTCGCGGACCGCCTCGGCGCCGTCGGCGGCCTCCCCCCACCACGGTGAGGTCGTCCTCGGGGTCGAGCAGCGCCCGCAGCCCGGCCCTGACGAGCGGCTGGTCGTCGGCGAGCAGGACCGTGATCACGTCGGCAGCCTGGCGGTGACGCGGAACCCGCCGCCGGGGGCGTTGCCGGTGGTGAGCAGGCCGCCCAGGGCGGCGACCCGCTCGGCCATGCCGGTGATCCCGTGGCCGCGCCGGTCCCGTTCGCGGGGATCGGCCCCGCGGCCGTCGTCCTCCACCCGTACGGTCACCGCGTCCGGCTCGTACGTCAGCGTCACGGTCGCCGCGGCGGCGTCCGCGTGCCGCATGGTGTTGGTCAGCGCCTCCTGCACGACCCGGTAGACGGCGAGGTCGGCGGCCGGCGGCAGGGGGCGGCGCTCGCCCTCGACGTCCAGGCCGACCGGGATCCCGGCCGTCTCCAGCAGGCGGGGAAGCTGCGCGGCGCCCGGCTGCGGCGCGGTGCCCTCGGCCGCCGTCCCGGAGCGCAGCACGCCCAGGACCGCCTTCATCTCGCCCAGCGCCTGCCGGCTGGAGGTGCGGATCACCTGGAGCGCCGCGGCGGCCTCGGGCGGCCCTCCGGCGCGCTCGACCGCCTCGGCGGCGACGGCGGCGTGCAGGGCGATCACGGAGACCGTGTGCGAGGTGACGTCGTGCAGCTCCCTGGCCACCCGCAGCCGCTCCTCCTGGGCCCGGCGCAGCGCCTCCTCCTCGCGGGTGCGCTCGGCCTGGGCGGCACGCCGCTCCACCTCCCGCGTGTACGCCCGCCGCGCCCGCGACACCTCGGCCGGCTGCGCCACCACCAGCACCAGCAGCAGCCATATGAGCACGGCGATCGCGACGTCGGCCTCCATCCGCGCGATCGCCGCCGCCGCGGGCACCGCCACCAGGAACGCCGCCCCCGCCCATCCGGCCGCCCTGCGCCCGGCGGCGATGGCGGCGAACAGCGCGATGAGCGCGGGCACCGGCCACAGGGCGATCGCGTAGCCGCGGGCGAAGATCACCGCCGCCGCTCCCGCGCACACGGCCAATGCCAGGACGGGACGCCTGGGCAGCGGCGCGAGGCCGAGCGCCGTGGTGGCGAGCAGGACGTGCCCGAGCAGGTCGAGCGGCCAGGCGTGCGGCTGGTTGGCGTACGCCATGACGGTGGAGGCGTGCACGGTCACCGCCATGACGAGCACGAGAGCGGTCGTCCGCATACCCGCACCGTAGTGCGGAGCCTCCGCCCCGCGCGATACCGCGGCCGCCGTACCCGCCTACCGCCCATGGGGTACGTCACAGGAGCGCGGCCGGCCGCCGGGAGGACGGCGGCGGTCAGTCGCCCGCCAGGAGCGCGGCCTGCTGGATCTCCCACAGGGCGGGCTCAGGGATGCCGGCCTTCACCAGCTGCTCCCAGGTCGCCATGCGGTCCCCGGGGTCGTCGAGCAGGGTGCGCAGCAGGGGCCGCAGGACGGTGCGGTCGGCGCCCTCCTCGTACCACAGCGCGCCCAGGGCGCGATACAGCGCGGGCGAGCGGACGCCCGCGGTGCGCAGCAGCTCCTCGATGAGCGCCACCCGCTGGCCGAACGGCAGCACCTCCCCCGCGCCCAGCGCGCGCAGCAGCAGGTCGAGCAGGCGCCGGTGGCGGGGGTCGTGGCCGGTGGCGATCGCGGTGATGACGTCGCCCATGCCGTCGTGCTCGCCGTCGTGCCCGGTGCCGCCGCCGAGCATGACGTCCTCGCGGCCGTCCACGACGACGCGGCGGGCGGCCAGGGCGGTGACCAGGCCGTTCCAGCCCTCCTGGCCGAGCTCCCCCTTCCACAGGTGGGTGAGCGTGGACCAGCGTTCGAGGTGGTCGGGGCCGCCCAGCAGGGCCGAGACCGCGACGGGCTGCTCGGACGCGCAGACGATGAGCAGGGCGAGGTTCGCCGAGTACGCCGCCAGGCGGCGGGTCATCGTGAGCCGGACCGGGCGGAACCTGGTGAAGTGACGGCGGGTCCGCTCGTGCAGGGCGCGGCGCAGCAGCCCGGTGAGCAGGTCTGCGCAGCGGGCGCGGACCGCGGACGGCACCTCGGCGAGCAGCTCCAGGATGAAGCCGACGGTGGGGGTGCGCTCGGCCAGGCAGGAATGCGAGGTGACGGCGTACAGCAGGTCGTCGTCCACGGCCTGCACGATGGCGAGCGGCTCGTCGCCGGCCAGGCGGCGGCGCCGGTCGAGGTCGCGCAGCGCGTACATGGTGATCCAGGCGACGAGGAACTCGCCGAACGTGGCGTGCAGGAACGCGTGACCGCGGCGGCGGACGAAGAAGAACCGCTCGGTGGCCTTGCGCGCCCAGCCGCCGGGCTCGACGTCGTCGTCCGGCTCGTCCTCGCCGCCCCGGCACAGGGCGGGCACGTCGCGTTCGAGCTGCTCGTCGGTGATGACCTGGCTGCCGCGCGCCAGCATGGACAGCGCGACCGCGCCGAGCAGCACCAGCTCCTGATCGATGGCCGCGCGGTGCGCGCCGCCCGTCTCGCGCTCGGTGTAGTCGCGCAGCAGCACCTCGTACAGGCGGGCGCGGCCGAGCGGCCCGTGGTCGCGCTGGAGCGCGTTGCCGCCGGCGTCGTAGAGCGCGAGCAGCAGCAGGAGCAGCGGCTGCCTGGCCATCTCGCCGTGGGCGAGCGCCGCCTCCGGGGGCAGCGGGGTGAGGTCGCGCCTGGCCAGCAGGGCGCGGTTGGCCTGGTCCCAGACGTCGAGCCACTGGCGTACCTGGTCGTCGTCGAACGGCCGCAGCTCCAGCGCGATCAGCCCGTCGGGGAAGCGGACGCGGTCGGCCACCACCGTCCTGCTGGTCACGATGACCGCGACGGGCCGCCCGGCCGCGGCCTCCCTGGCCTGGAACTCGCGTACCCGCTCCAGGTAGTCGTAGCGGGCGGCGGCGCCCGCGACCAGCTCGTCCATGCCGTCGAGCAGGATGACCGGCATGGCGCCGTCGGCGGCGGCGACGAGGTCGGCGTAGGCCACCTCCTCCCCCAGCACCTCGGCGACGGCCTGCTCGATCTGCTCGGTGACGCTCGCCCGCGCCCGCACGCCGCCCAGCTCCACCCGGATCGGCAGGAACTCCGAGCGGGCCAGCCGCGCGGCCAGCACCTCGGTGAGCTTGGTCTTGCCCGAGCCGGGCTCGCCGAGCACGAGCAGCGGCACCTGGGTGGCGCGCAGCGAGGTGAGGTGGCCGACGAGGAACGCCTCGGTGTCGGCCAGCATCCGCTGGCCCTCCCACCAGCCACGCTGCGCGGGCGTGGACTCCTGGGTCAGCTCGGCGACCCGGCAGCGGGGGCTCAGGTAGCCCTCGCCGAGCAGCGGCAGGTAGACGTCCTCCGGCAGCTTGCCGACCACGAGCAGCGGCTGGTCGAGCGCGTTGGCGGCCATCCTGACGCGGTGGATCATGGGGCGGTCGCCGGCGCGGGGCGGCGCCAGCTCGGCGAGCAGCCAGGCCACGCGGGACAGGGCGGTGGCGGGCGGCGGGGGTTCGGTGACGAGGCTGCGCACGCCGAACTCGTGGCTGTCGAGCGCCAGCGACCGGTAGTCCTCGTCGTAGATGCGCAGCGCGTGCGCGGGCGGCCCGTCGGCGAGCAGCCGGGGCAGCCGGAGCTGGTCGTCCACGGGCAGCTCGTCCCATAAGGACAGGCCGCTCACGTACGCGGCCAGGCATTCCGACATGCGCAGGTAGGCACGTTCCACGGCGGCGCGGGTGTCGGCGTACGGCACGTGCGGCTCGGGCGTGGGCAGGCGTTCCAGCAGCAGCTCGGCGACCAGCCGGGTGAAGCGCTCCGCGGCCGGCACCACCCGGGAGACCTGCTCGCCCCGGTCGAGCCGGTCGAGCGTGAACGGCAGCTTGGCCTCGCCAAGCGCCTCGAAGTAGGCGGAGACGACGACGGCGGCGTGCGCGGCGGCCAGGCGGCGGGTGCGGGTGTGCCGGTCCACCCCGGCCCGCAGCTCGGGCAGGCGGCGGACGACGTCCTCGCCGTAGGCGACGATGGCGTCGCGCAGGTCGCGCAGGCCGCCGGAGAGCTGCGGCCCGCCGGACAGCGCCCAGCCGGTGCGCTCGGCCGCCGATGCCAGCCCGATGACCTTGACCAGCCTGGTGTCCTTGCATCCGAGGATCCTCAGGGCGTCGGCGTAGCTCGGGGTTTCGATCATGGCCTTCTCCCGGGGGACTGGGGCTGTCCCATCATGCGTCGTCGGCCCCGGCCGCCGCAGGCCGTTCGCCAGGACGGTCGGGATGTGCCCTGATCGTCACGTACCCTCCAGCGCGCTCTCGATCTCCGGCAGCGCCGCGGGATCTTCGATGGTGGACGGAGTCGTGTACGGCCGGCCGTCGGCGATGTCGCGCATCGTGGCGCGCAGGATCTTGCCCGACCGGGTCTTCGGCAGCCGGGACACCACGACGGCGCGGCGGAAGGCGGCGACCGGGCCGATGCGCTCGCGTACGAGGGCGGTCAGCTCGCGCTCCACCTCCTGCGGGTCGCGGGAGGTGCCCGCCTTGAGCACCACGAACCCCACCGGCAGCTGGCCCTTCAGCTCGTCGGCGACACCGATCACGGCGCACTCGGCGACGTCGGGGTGGGCGGCGATGACCTCCTCCATCGCGCCGGTGGACAGGCGGTGCCCGGCGACGTTGATCACGTCGTCGATGCGGCCCATGACGTAGAGGTAGCCGTCGGCGTCGAAGTGGCCGCCGTCGCCGGTCAGGTAGTGGCCGGGATAGCGGTCGAGGTAGGAGCGGGTGAAGCGCTCGGGGTCGCGGTAGAGGGTGGGCAGCGCGCCGGGCGGCAGCGGCAGCCTGACGGTGACCGCGCCCTCGGCGCCGGGCGGGCAGTCGCGGCCCTCGCCGTCGAGGATGTGCACGTCCCAGCCGGGCACGGGCTTGGTGGGCGAGCCCGGTTTGACGGGCAGCGGCTCGATGCCGACGCAGTTGGCGGCGATGGGCCAGCCGGTCTCGGTCTGCCACCAGTGGTCGATGACGGGGATGCCGAGCAGGCCGGAGGCCCAGTGGTAGGTGTCGGGGTCGAGGCGCTCGCCGGCGAGGAAGAGGTACCGCAGCCCCGACAGATCATGCTTTTTCGCGTATTCGCCGGAGGGGTCCTCTTTCTTGATGGCGCGGATCGCGGTCGGCGCGGTGAACAGCGTGCGCACGCCGTGCGTGGCCACCACCCGCCAGAACGCGCCCGGGTCGGGAGTGCCGACGGGCTTGCCCTCGTACAGCACCGTGGTGCAGCCCGCCAGCAGCGGCCCGTAGACGATGTAGGAGTGGCCGACCACCCAGCCCACGTCGGAGGCGGCCCAGAAGACCTCGCCCGGCGCGGCGCCGTACACGTTCGACATGCTCCAGTGCAGCGCGACCGCGTGGCCGCCGTTGTCGCGCACCACGCCCTTCGGCGCGCCCGTCGTGCCGGAGGTGTAGAGGATGTAGAGCGGGTCGGTCGCGGCCACGCTCACGCACCCGGCCGGCTCCGCCGCCGCGACGGCCTGCGCCCAGTCGAGGTCGCGGCCCTCGGTGAGCTCGGCGCGGCACTGCGGCCGCTGCAGGATCACGCAGCGGTCCGGCCGGTGGCGCGCCTGCGCGAGCGCGTCGTCGAGCAGCGGCTTGTACGCCACCACCCGGCTCGGCTCGATCCCGCACGACGCCGACAGCACGACCTTGGGCCGCGCGTGGTCGATGCGCACCGCCAGCTCCCTGGCCGCGAACCCGCCGAACACCACCGAGTGCACCGCCCCCAGCCTGGCGCAGGCCAGCATCGCCACCACGGCCTCGGGCACCATGGGCATGTAGATGACCACGGTGTCGCCGGCGGTGACGCCGAGCCCGCGCAGCATGCCCGCGGTCCGCGCCGTCTCCTCCAGCAGGCCGGCGTACGTGTAGGTGCGGGTGACTCCGGTGACCGGGCTGTCGTAGATCAGCGCCGCCTGCTCGCCCCGTCCGGCCGCGACGTGCCGGTCGAGCGCGTTGTGACAGGTGTTCAGCCGCCCGCCGGGGAACCAGCGGCCGCCTTCGTACACGGTGCTCGCCGCCGTGTCCCACTCGATGCCGCGGGCCGCCTCGCCCCAGAACGCCTCGGGCTCCTCGATGCTGCGCCGGTAGACCGCCTCGTAAGCACTCACTTGTCGATCAGAACAAGCGTGCGCCGATGGCGCAAGACGTGACGCGCGGGAGCCCGGGCGGGGATCGCCGTACGGTCGATGAGCGTCGCCGTACGGTCGGCTCGCGTCGCCGAGCGGCCGTACCGCGACGCTCAACCGGCACCTTCCGCGCCGGACGGGGCTTGCCCGCCTCAGACGGACGCCTGCCGTCCCAGGACAGGGCCTGCCGTGTCAGGACACGGCAAGCCGTGCCACGACGGGGGCCTGCCGTGTCAGACGGAGGTTCCCGTGGCGGGCGACAGGACCAGGCGGACGGCGAAGACGCGGTAACCCGCCCGCTCGAACGCCCGCCGCATCGGCGCGTTGCCCACGTCGGTGTCGGCCGCGATGCGCCGCACGCCGCGCCCGGCGTGGAAGCGGGTGATCTCGCCGAGCAGGTCGTCGACGTACCCCTGGCCGCGCCGCTCCGGCACGACCCCGAGGTAGCCGACCACGGGGCCGGCGTCGTTGGCCGACGGCAGCGCCACCCCGACGAGGTCGCCGCCGTGGTCGTAGGCCAGCCGCCACCATGACCGGTCGCCGCGCATGGACTTGTAGTCGCGCACGTCCGCGCGCGCCTGCTCCTCCGGGTCCATGACGGCCAGCGCCTGGCGGGTGTGGAAGTCGAGCGTGCCCTCCGCCACCCGCCGGAACGCCGCCACGAACGCCTCGTCGTCGTCGTCGGCGCGGAACACCAGCCGCCGCGACGGCTCGGGCACCGGGGCCTCGCCGCCGGTCCAGGCGTAACGCAGGCGCTCCAGCTCCTCGGTCAGCCCGGCCTCGCCGGCCGCCTCCCATCGCCAGGCGATCGCGGCGCGCGTGCCCGGGTCGTCGCGCCAGCCCGGGGTGACGAACACGTGGTACTCGGGCGCGGTCCCGTAGGCCTCGTGGGCGCGGCGCAGCAGCTCGGCGGCCAGGGCGCGGCGGCCGGGGACGGACGGGTGAACGTACAGGCAGTCGAGCGTGAGCGGGCGGTCGTCGCCGGGGAAGCTCCACCAGACGGCGCGGGCCATGATCTCGCCGGTGTGCTCGTCCTCGGCGAGCCAGATGCGGTCGTAGCGGTAGCTGCCGGTGTCGAGGAACGTCAGCAGCCGGTCGGGATGGGCCCAGCTGATCGGTTCGTCGACGGCGCAGCCGAGCAGGCGGTCGAGATCGTCTCGCCGGGCGGAACGGAAACGCATGAATCCTCCGAGAAGCAGAAGCGGGCGCGGTGGGCGCCCGTGAACGTGCGGAACATCTCAGCGCCTCCTTTCTTCCGGCTTTTCGGTGTCCGAGGGCACTTTAGCCCAGATCTCGCGCCAGGATGGGCGGGTGAGCTCCTACGACGACGACACACTGCCCCTGCAGCCCCCGATCCGGTTGCCCGCCGCGGCCACGCTCGCCTCCGCCGTACGCTCGGCGCCCACGTTCGAGGAGGTGAGCGGGCAGGCCGACGAGCTGAAGCCGGACGCCGAGGACTCCGACGTGCTGGCCTTCTGGGCCGAACACTGCCGCGAGCGGCTGGCCGGCGACGAGAGCCTGCTGCTCGAGCTGATCAGGTTGTTCCTGTCCAGGGAGCCGGCCAGGAGCACGCCCTCCGCCACGCTGACCGGGCTCGGCCTGGTGCGGCGGGAGGAGCCGTACACGCTGAGCTGGCTCGGCCTGTGGGTCGCGCGGCAGATCATCGCCGAGACCACCGGGCAGGAGATCCCCGTCATGGGCTCGCTGGCCGAGGCGGACGCGCCGGCGCTGCTGCACGGGCTGCGCTCGTACCCGGAGAGCGAGCGCGACGAGGAGCTGGCCGGCTGGCTCAAGGGCCGCGAGCGGGCGGACGCGGCGGCCGAGATCGCCTCCGCGCTCGGCACGGTGAGCCCGCTGGCCCGCGCGGTCGGCGTGGAGGTGCTGTCCACCTCGCTCGGTGACGAGGGGAGGCTGGCGCTGACCCGGCTGCTCGACCAGCCGAGGCTCGGCGCGGTGATCGCGGCGAGGACCGGGCGCGACAACCGGCGTCCCGCGCCCGAGGAGATGTCCTGGGTGCTGGTGGACATGGCGGCGGCGCTGCTGGAGTTCGGCGGGGAGATCCGCGAGGTCATCGAGTCGATCTCGATGGGGATGGACGCCGAGGAGCAGGCCGGCACGATCGCGATCCTCGCCTTCTGCGACCACCCGTGGACGGGACGCGTGCTGCAGGTGCTGATCGACCACCATCCGGACGAGAAGGTCGTGTCCGCGGCCCGCAAGGCGCTGCGCCGCCTGCGCGGCCTCGCCACCGTCCGCCTCTGACCACCGCCCGCCACGCGACCGCCAGGCGACCGCCGCAGACAGCCGTGCGACCACCGCATGACCGCCGCCCGCAGCCGTGCGACCCCGCGTGTCCGCCGCCCGCCGCCGTATCTCCCGTCCCCCCGCTGCGGCACCCGGTCCTCACGTTGTGCCGCCGTCCCGCGGCGCGCGAGCCGAGTGACATGCGGGACGGGTGGGACGGCGGGGCGGCGATCACCGGTAGAGTCGGCTCGGTGACCAAGCACGCGATCTCCCCACAGACCGGCCTCCTGGGTGACACGTTCGCCTGCGTGTGCGGCGCGCTGATGGTCGGCCGGATGACGGCCGAGGTGCACGCCGCCGAGAGCGGGCTGTGCTCGGCCTGCCTCGGCACGGCGGAGGAGGAGGTGGCGCCCGACCTGGTGCGCCCCTGCACCTCCTGCGCCGGGACCGGCCGCCGTAAAGAGCAGGTGACCTGGCAGCTCGCGCACGCCGAGGCCGAGCACCTGATCACGATGACCATCGTGCGCGGCGTCGTCGCGGGGTTCGACGGCCCGTTCCACCTGTCCGAGGTGGCCGACACGGTCAGGAACGGCCTCGGCCTGCCCGTGGGCCGGCTGCCGGTCGGCCCGCGCGTCCGCGACCTGCTGCTGCAGCTGCAGGCGGCGGGCGAGATCGCGATGGTGTCGGCGCCCGACGAGATGGTCGGCACCGACATGGTGCTCTACCGCGACCCGCAGTGGCAGCGGGTGCGCACCGTCGGCCTCTAGACGTCCCCATGGCGGCCCCGGGCGGCTCGCCCGGGGCCGGGTCACGTCAGGTGGCGCACAAGCCGGAGAGCACGTCTATGCCGAGGATCGGGTACGGCCGGGAGCAGGTGACCGACTTGCCGGGCCCGAGGCAGCCGACGCTGATCCCTTCGGCAGGGCGCAGCCGCACGGGGCCCCGCGCATGCCGCCTCTTCGGCCCGCACGACCAAGACCGGCGAGCATCGCGACCGGCCACCACCGCGCCACGCCCACACGACGGCCCCCACCGCGCCACCCGGCAGATCCCCACCACACCTCCCGACCGGCCACCACCGCGCCACCCCACAGGTCCCCCACGCGCCACCTGACCGGCCGCCGCCGCGCCACCCGACAGGTCCCCCACGCGCCACCTGACCGGCCGCCGCCGCGCCACCCGACAGGTCCCCCACGCGCCTCCCGACCGGCCGCCGCCGCGCCGACGGGTCCCCGTCGCAGTCCGTGCGGCGGGTCAGGCCGGGACGCGGCAGATGATCTCGCCGTGGAGGACGGAGAACCAGCCGTCGTCGGCCGCCGCCCACTCGCGCCAGCCCGCCGAGATGCGCCTCAGGTCGGCCTCGGTCGCGGCACCGGTGGCGAGGGCCTGCTGGGCCATCGCGGAGGCGAGGACGCGCTCGGCCCACATCCCGCCCCACCACTCACGCTCGGCGGGGGTGGCGAAGCACCAGGTGGACGAGGTGGCGGTGACGTCGTCGAAGCCGGCGGCGCGGGCCCACGACAGCATCCGCCGCCCGGCGTCCGGCTCGCCGCCGTTGCCGCGGGCGACCTTCTCGTACAGGGCCAGCCATTCGTCCAGCGCGGGCACCCGCGGCCACCAGGCGAAGGCGGCGTAGTCGCTGTCGCGGGCGGCGACGATGCCGCCGGGCTTGGTGACCCTGCCCATCTCGCGCAGCGCGCGTACGGGGTCGCCCACGTGCTGGAGCACCTGGTGGGCGTGCACGACGCAGAAGGAGCGGTCGGGGAACGGCAGGTCGTGCACGTCGGCCACGGCGAAGTCGACGTTCGTCAGCCCCCTGGCCGCGATCTCGGCCCTGGCCAGGGCGAGGGCGTCCTCGCTCACCTCCGAGGCCGTCACGTGACCCACGCGGCCCGCCAGGTCGGCGGTGATCGTGCCGGGCCCGCTGCCCACGTCGAGCAGCCTCATGTGCGGGAGCAGGTGAGGCAGCAGGTAGGCGGCGGAGTTCTCGGCGGTGCGCCAGCGGTGGGAGCGCAGCACGGACTCGTGGTGGCCGTGGGTGTAGACGGCGTTCATCGGTGAACTCCTTCCATTCTGCGAACGCCACCAACCCTAGCCGTCGTCTCATCATTCAAGAGATGCCGTCTCATATGACAAGACATGGAGCCGCGTACGTAGACTTTTCCCGACGACGTACGAGAACTTCATGAAAGGCGGAGTCCGTGGCAGAGGTCCGGCCGATCACCCTCGTGGGCGACCCCGTCCTGCACAATCCCTGCGAGCCGGTCACCCGCTTCGACGACGAGCTCGCGGCACTGGTGGAGGACATGTTCGCCAGCATGTACGCGGCCGAGGGCGTGGGCCTGGCCGCCAACCAGATCGGCGTGTCGCTGCGCGTCTTCGTCTACGACTGCCCCGACGCCGAGGGCAAGCAGCACAAGGGCGTGGTCGTCAACCCGGAGCTGGAGCTGCCGAGCCTGGGCGAGCGGCACCTCGACGCGGGCGACGAGGGCTGCCTGTCGGTGCCCGGCCAGTACGCGCCGCTCCCCCGCCCCGACCACGCCACCGTGCGCGGCTTCGACGTGACCGGCGCGCCCGTCACGGTCGAGGGCACCGGCCTGCTGGCGCGCTGCCTGCAGCACGAGACCGACCACCTCGACGGCTACCTCTACATCGACCGGCTGCCGGCCAAGCGGCGCAAGCAGGTGCTGAAGGCGTATCAGGAATCCACTAAAGCGGACAAAGCATCGCTATAGTGGAGGAATGACTGGCGAAGGGGTGCTGTCCAGCGGCCTGTCCATGGCCGAGCTGGGCGGGCGCATCCGCGACGAGCGGCGGGCGCGCGGGCTGTCCATCGAGCGGCTCGCCGAGCTGAGCGGCATCAGCAGGAGCATGGTCTCCGACGTCGAGCGGGGCGCGAAGACGCCGACCGTGCTGGTGCTCGACCGGCTGGCCACGGCGCTCGGCACGTCCATCTCGCGGCTGCTCGACGAGCCCGCGCACGGCGGCGTGCGGGTGCTGCGGCATGCCGAGCAGCGGGTGCTGCGCGACCCGTCGGGCTGGGAGCGGCGGGTGCTGTCCCCGGTGCTCGGCGACGTGGAGTTCGAGTTCATGCGCACGACTATCGGGCCCGGCGTGGACGCGGGCGAGTTCGCGCCGCACGCGCCGGGGTCGCGCGAGTACCTCGCGGTCGAGCGCGGCGGGCTGCTGCTGACGATCGACGGGCGGCCGTACGAGCTGGGCGCGGGCGACTCCGCGTACTACCCGGGCGACTGCCGCCACGCCTTCGCCGGCGATCCTGACACCGGCTGCGTCTTCTACCTCGCCATGGCGCTGACGCCTGGCCCCGCCGGTGCGGCGGGACACCACGGAGCCGGGCGGCACGAGACGGGGAGGGAGCCGCGCGATGGATGAGCCGCGGACGGCGAAGGTCCAGGCCGATGAGCTGCGGACGGCCGGGGTGCGGGCCGCGGAGCTGGCCGCGGGCCACCTGCAGGGGATCGCCGGGCGCCCCGTGTGGCGGCCGGTGCCCGACGACGAGCTGGCCTGGATCTCCGGGCAGGAGCTGCCGGAGACCGGCAGGCCGCTGGGCGCGCTGCTGGACGACGCGCGCGAGCACATCCTTCCGTACCCGATGGGCAACGGGCACCCGCGCTTCTTCGGCTGGGTGAACTCGCCGCCGAACCCCGCGGGCGTGCTGGTCGAGCCGCTGGCCGCGGCGCTCGACCCGAGCTGCGCGGGCGGCGACCACGCGGGCCCGCACCTGGAGCGCACCGTCGTGCGCTGGCTCGCCGAGCTGGTCGGCTTCCCGCACCCGCCCGGCGGCGGGCTGCTGACCAGCGGCGCGTCCATGGCGACGGTGATCTGCCTGTCCGCGGCCCGGCAGCGGGCGGCGCTGGCCGACGGCTGGGACGCCCGCCGCGACGGCCTGTCCGGGCGGGCGCCGATGGTCCTGTACGTCACCGACGAGGGGCACAGCTGCCTGCACAAGGCGGCCGAGCTGCTCGGCATCGGCGCGCGGAACGTGCGCAGGGTACCGGTGGACGGCGCGTACCGGATGGACCCCGCCGCGCTGCGGCGCATGATCGCCGAGGACCTCGACGCCGGGCTGCGGCCGTTCTGCGTGGCGGCCAGCGCCGGCACCGTGAACTCCGGCGCGGTGGACCCGCTCGGCGAGATCGCCGACGTGGCCGCCGCGTACGGGATCTGGTTCCACGTGGACGGCGCCTACGGGGCGCTCGGCGTGCTGGCCGGCGAGGCCGCACCGCACTACCGGGGTCTCGACCGGGCCGACTCGCTGGCGCTCGACCCGCACAAGTGGCTGGGCGTGCCGGTGGGCTGCGGGTGCGCGCTGCTGCGCGATCCCGGGGCGGCGCGGGCGGCCTTCAGCCTGGTGCCGTCGTACCTGGTGGACGAGAACGCGGGCGAGCTCGGATGGTTCGCCGAGTACGGGCCGGAGCAGACCCGCCCGTTCCGCGCGCTGAAGACCTGGGCGACCATGTCGCACCTGGGCCGGGCCGGTATCCAGCGGCTGGTCGAGCACACCTGCGGGCTGGCGCGCACGCTGGCCGCGATGGTCGAGCGGGCGCCCGACTTCGAGCTGCTCGCCCCCGTGACCACCTCGATCACCGCCTTCCGCCACACGCCGCGCGACCGCGATCTCGACGCGCTCAACCGGGCGCTGCCGTACGCGGTGCAGGTGCGCGGCAACGCGTTCATCACCGGCACCCGGCTGGGCGGGCGGGACGCGCTGCGCGCCTGCTTCCTGCACCCGGAGACCACGGAGGCGGACCTCGAGGTGCTGCTGGAGGAGATCAGGCTGGCCGCCGCGAGCCTGTAGGCGCTGCTCCAGGCGGCTCCTGGCGCGCAGGACCGGCGGGCGCGGTCACCCGGCGCGACACCATGGCGCCCGCGCCCCCCGGCAGGCGGGGCGCCTCTGCGGCCGTTCCCACGGACGCCGCAGAACGCCCCTGCGGGCTGTTCTCGCGGACGGCGCGGGCGCGGGACGTGGGCGGAGTAGCCTGGCGGCGTGGTCACCGTCGAGGACGTCCGCCGGTTCGCGCTCACGCTGCCGCGCACGACCGAACATCTCATCCGCGACCGGATCAAGTTCCGGGTCGGCAAGATCGTTTACGTGGCGTTCTCGCGCGACGAGACGATCATGGGCTTCGGCTTCCCGAAGGAGGAGCGCGCGGCCCTGGTGGCCAGTGAGCCCGACAAGTTCCTCCTTCCCCGGGAGTCGGACATGCGCTTCCACTGGGTGGAGGCCCGCATGGCCGCGCTCGATCCTGAGGAGATGCGCGAGCTGGTGCTGGAGGCGTGGCGGATGTGCGTACCGAAGAAGGTCCGCCTCGAACAGGAACGCGCCGCCGCGGCGGCCCGGCGACGGCCGTAGCCGCCGGCGAAGCGGCGCCCTGACCACCGCACCCGAGCCGGCCCTCCTCACGGCGGCGCGCCGCATCACCAGCTCAGCGCCGCCCCGCCGACCTCAGCACCACGTCGCCGGCCCCACCGCCACGTCGCCGGCCTCAGCACCACGTCGCCGATCCCAACGCCACGTCGAAGGCCTCAGCGCCGCCCCGCCGAACCTCATAGGACAGAGCGCCTCGCGGCGGCGCGCCCGATCAGCGACCCCACGGGCAGGGAGCGCCTCGCGGCGGGTCAGCGGGTGAGGGAGCGGTAGAGGTCGCGGGTCAGCGTGGTGATGCGCCTGACGGAGGCGTTCCACGTGCCGCCGACCGGGTGTGCGGTGAGCAGCGCCATCACGTACCGCTCGCCGGGCCCCACGAGCCCGGTCGTGTGCAGCACCGGCCGCCCGTAGTCGGGCACGCCCGAGCCGGTGGCGCGCCGCGCGGCCAGCGAGATGGGCGCTCCCACGGCCCCGCCAGCGGCGGCGGTGCCGGCGGCGTGGGTGGCGTTGCCCGTGCACGGGGCGGGCGGCTTGGTGCCGAAGCCCGACCAGCCCTGCTTGACCGCGTGCGGCTTGGGCACGCCGCCGGGGATGCCGAAGGTCTGGTCGAAGCCGTCGGTGCCGCACGGCGTGGCCTTGCGCAGGTGGCCGAGGATGATGTCCCTGACCCGGGGCTCGGCCTTGTCGAGCAGATAGCGGTACGTGCGCACGATGTCGTACGCGCTGAGCGAGGTGTAGCCCCAGAACCCGGGCTTGGAGGCGGGCGGCGGGGTGGTGTCGGACAGGCCGAGCCTGCGGGCCTGCCGGACGATGATCTGCCCCTTGCCGAGGCGGTCCCAGAGCGCGGAGGCGGCGTCGTCGTCGCTGGACCGCAGCATGACCTTGAGCAGCTCGGCGTCGGCGGGCGGAACGGTCCTGCGCCCCTCCAGGTAGTCGATCGCGATGAGGATCTTGACGACGGAGGCGGAGCGGTACTTGCGGTGCGCGTTGCGCAGCGCGACGAATCTCCCCGCCTGGCGGTCGAACACCACCCACGCCGCGGTGGTGCCCGCGGGGACGCGGGGCGCGGCGGCCTGCGCGGGTGTCGCGATGGTGGCGGTGAGGGCGCCGGCGAGGAGCAGAGATCCCAGGACCTTGGTTCGCATCCGCCTATAAGTACCAGATCTCCCCAGGACACCCTTGACCCGCCCAACTAAGCGGGTATAAACACAGATGAAACCAACACGAAACGGCGGTGAATCAACATCATGTACGCCGAGGAACGGCAGCAGGAGATCCTGCGACGCGCGCGTGCCGCGGGCCGCGTCGACGTGGTGACGCTGGCCGCCGAGCTCGACGTGACCACAGAGACGATCCGCCGCGACCTGACGGCGCTGGAGCGTGCGGGCGTGCTGCGCCGCGTGCACGGGGGCGCGATCCCCGTCGAGCGGCTGGGGTTCGAGCCCGCGCTGGCCACCCGCGACGAGGTCATGACGGCCGAGAAGGAGCGCATCGCCAAGGCCGCGCTGGCCGAGCTGCCCGAGGACGGGTCGATCATCATCGACGCCGGCACGACCACGGGCCGCCTGGTGAAGGTGCTGCCGGCCGACCGGGAGCTGACGGTCGTGGTGAACTCGCCGCCGCTGGCCACCGCCCTGGCCGCGCGCGCCAACCTGCACGTGATCATGCTGGGCGGCCGGCTGCGCGGCAAGACGCTGGCCACCGTGGACGACTGGGCGCTGCGCCCGCTCGCCCACCTCAACGTCGACGTCGCGTTCATGGCGACCAACGGCTGCTCGCTGACCCGCGGCCTGACCACGCCCGACCCCGCCGAGGCGGCGATCAAGCGGGCCATGGTCAAGGCCGCGCAGCGCAGCGTGCTGCTGGCCGACCACACGAAGTTCGGCAACACCTACCTCGCGACGTTCGCCGAGCTGAGCGAGATCGACGTGGTGATCACCGACACCGGCCTCGACGTGGCCCAGGCGGCCGACGTGGCCGCCGCCGGGCCGGAGGTGATCAGGGCGTGATCGTCACCCTGACGCTCAATCCCAGCCTCGACCGCACGATCGAGATCTCCTCGCTCGACCGGGGCACGGTCATCCGCGCCGCCACCGCCCACCTCGACCCCGGCGGCAAGGGGGTCAACGTCTCGCGCGCGCTGCTCGCCAACGCGGTGGCGAGCCGGGCGGTGGTGCCGTACGGCGGCGACGAGGGCAGGCAGCTCGTCCGTCTGCTGGCCGCCGAGGGGCTGGACATGGTGACCGTGCCGGTGTCCGGCGCGACCAGGTCGAACGTCACGCTGGCCGAGCCCGACGGCACCGTCACCAAGATCAACGAGCCCGGCACGGCGCTGTCGCCCGCCGAGCTCGACACGATCGCCGAGGCCGTGCTGGAGGCGGCGCACTCCGGCGGCCAGGGCGCCGACTGGGTGGTCGCGTCCGGCAGCCTGCCGCCCGAGGTGCCGGCCGACGTGTACGCCACGCTGTGCCGTCGTTTCGCCGGGGCCGGCATCCACGTCGCGATCGACACCAGCGGGCCCGCGCTGTCGTACGCGCTCGATGCCGCTCCCGACCTGGTCAAGCCCAACCTGGAGGAGCTGTCGGCGGCCACCGGCATGCCGATCGCGAGCCTGGGCGACGTGGTCGCGGCGGCGGGCGAGCTGCGCGCGGCGGGCGCGCGTACCGTGCTGGCCAGCCTGGGCGCCGACGGCGCCGTCCTCGTCGAAGAGTCCGGCACCTGGTACGGCGAGGCCCCCGCCGCCGTGCCGCGCAGCTCGGTCGGCGCGGGCGACGCCATGCTGGCCGGGTTCCTCGCCGCGGGCGGCAGCGGTCCCGGCGCGCTCGCGCAGGCGCTGGCCTGGGGCGCCGCCGCCGTCCAGCAGCCCGGCAGCCGCATGCCGGGCCCCGCCCACATCGACATCGACGCCGTCACCGTGTGCCGGCCCGACCCCGAACGTCCGCTCTCCACCGCCGTACCCGCGGCGCTTCCCCAACCCGGCTGACCTCCTGCTCATCCTCCAAAGGAGCACCTCCCATGGCCGACACCTACACACCCCCGGTGACCGGAACCGGGGTCAAGGCCACGATCCAGCGCATCGGCGGCCATCTGGCCGGCATGATCATGCCGAACATCGGCGCGTTCATCGCCTGGGGTCTCATCACCGCGCTGTTCATCCCGACCGGCTGGCTGCCGAACGAGTCGCTCGCCCAGATGGTCGATCCGATCATCCGCATCCTGCTGCCGGTCCTCATCGCCTATACCGGCGGGCGGATGGTGCACGAGCAGCGCGGAGCCGTCGTCGGCGCGGTCGCGGTGATGGGCGTCGTGGTGGGCACGGACAAGCCGATGTTCCTCGGCGCCATGATCATCGGCCCGCTGGCCGCGCTGGTCCTGAAATATGTGGACAGGTTCACGGAGCAGCGGACCAAGGCCGGCTTCGAGATGCTGGTCGACAACTTCTCGGCCGGCATCGTCGGCGGCGCGATGGCCATCGTCGGCTACTACGCCATCGGCCCGGTCATGGAGACCGTCACCAGCGCGGCGGGCGACGCCGTCGAATGGCTGATCACCAACAACCTGCTGCCGATCGCCTCCGTGCTCATCGAGCCGGCCAAGGTGCTGTTCCTCAACAACGCCATCAACCACGGCGTGCTCAGCCCGCTCGGCGTCGCCGAGGCGGCGGAGAGCGGCAAGTCGATCCTGTTCATGCTGGAGTCGAACCCCGGACCCGGCCTCGGCCTGCTGCTGGCGTTCCTGCTCTTCGGCCCGCGCGCCATGCGGCCCACCACCCCCGCCGCGATGATCATCCACTTCTTCGGCGGCATCCACGAGATCTACTTCCCGTACGTGCTCATGAAGCCCCGCCTGATCCTGGCCGTGATCGCGGGCGGCGCGGCCGGCGTCTTCACCTTCATGATCACCGGCGCCGGGCTGGTCGCCACGCCGTCGCCCGGCAGCATCTTCGCCTACATCGCGGTCACCCCCAAGGGCGGCTGGCTCGGCTCCAGCCTGGGCATCCTCGTGGCGACCGGAGTCTCGTTCGTCATCGCCGCACTCCTGCTCGGCTTCGGCAGGGGCGAGAAGTCCCAGCCCGACGCGGCGCAAGAGGCCGAATCCGCAGAAATCACTCAGAAGGAGAGCTGAGCCATGGCCGGCATCGACAGCAAGGACATCCGCAAGCTCATCGTCGCCTGCGACGCGGGCATGGGGAGCAGCGTGATGCTCGCCTCCCAGCTCAAGAAGCAGCTCAAGGACACCGGCGTGACCGTGGAGCACACCCCGGTCAACAACATCCCGGAGGACGCCGACGTGATCGTCTGCCACTCCGGCCTGGCGGCCCGTGCCAGGGCGGCCGCCCCGGGCAAGGTCCTCATCCCGTTCCAGATCTTCCTGGGCGACCCGGCGGTGACCAAGCTGGTGAACACCATCAAGAACGGCGGCACGGTCGATGCGTGACGGCCTGCTCGACCCGCGGGCCGTGCTGCTGCACGAGAGCGCCCCCGACCGCACCGCGGCCATCCGCCGGTGCGGGCGGGCGCTGGTCGAGGTGGGAGCGGTCGATGAGTCGTACGTGGAGGCGATGCTCGAACGCGAGCGCTCGATCTCCACCTACGTCGGCGAGGGCGTCGCCATCCCCCACGGCACCAACGCCTCGAAAGAGGCGGTGAAGCGCGACGCGATCTGCGTGGTGCGCTTCCCCGGCGGCGTCGACTGGGACGGCGAGCAGGTGACGCTCTGCGTGGGCATCGCCGCCAAGGACGACGGGCACGTGCCGCTGCTGGCGGCGCTCGCCGAGATCCTGCTCGACCCCGGCAGGGCGCGGACATTGCGGGAGGCCACCGAGGTCTCCCAGGTGATGAAGGAGCTGACATGAAGGTCGCGCGTTTCCACGCGCCAGGCGACATCCGGATCGAAGAGGCGCCCGAACCGGTCGCCGGTCCGGGCGAACTGAAGATCCGGGTACGCAACTGCTCGACGTGCGGCACCGACGCCAAGATCTTCAAGTTCGGCCACCACCACATCGTGCCGCCGCGCGTGATGGGCCACGAGATCGCCGGCGAGGTCGTCGACACGGGCGCGCGCGTGCAGGTGATCGCCGCCATCCCGTGCGGCACCTGCGGCGAATGCCGGCGCGGGCGGCTCACCGTCTGCCCGAACCAGGAGTCGATGGGCTACCACTACGACGGCGGCTTCGCCGAGTACATGATCGTCCCGGCCAAGGTGCTCGCCGTCGACGGCGTCAACGCCGTCCCCGACGGCGTCGGCTTCGCCGAGGCGTCGGTCGCCGAGCCGCTGGCGTGCGTGATCAACGGCCAGACGCTGGCCCGCGTCGGTCCCGGCGACGACGTCGTGGTCATGGGCGCCGGGCCCATCGGCTGCCTGCACGTCCGCCTGGCGCGGGCGCGCGGCGCCAACCGGGTGTTCCTGGTGGACGTCAACGCCGAACGCCTGGCCATGGCCGCCGAGCTCGTACGCCCCGACGCCGCCATCGACAGCGATCCCGTCGAGCAGGTGCTGAAGCTGACCGGCGGGCGCGGCGCCGACGTCGTCATCACCGCCGCCGCCTCGGGCGCCGCCCAGGAGCAGGCGGTGCGAATGGCGGCCCGGCAAGGGCGCATCAGCTTCTTCGGCGGGCTGCCCAAGGACAACCCGATCATCTCGCTCGACTCCAACCTCGTTCACTACCGCGAGCTGACCATCGTCGGCGCGAACGGCTCCAGTCCCGCGAACAACGCCCAGGCGCTGAAGCTGGTCGCCGAAGGGTCGGTGGTGGTGTCCGACCTCATCACGCACCGGCTGCCGCTGCCGCGGGTGCTGGACGGCATCGACCTGGTCAGCCGGGGCGAGGCCATCAAGGTCACCATCGAGCCCTAGGAGGTCCTGCCATGGCACAACGTACGGTGGTCGTCGCCTCGGCCAGCGGCCTGCACGCCCGCCCCGCCAAGCTGTTCGTGCAGGCGGCGGCCAAGGCGGGGGTGCCGGTGACGATCCGCGCCGGTGACAAGGCCGTACCGGCCAAGAGCATGCTGGGCGTGCTGTCGCTGGGGGCCGTGAAGGGCACGGAGGTCACGCTGGAGGCCGACGGGCCCGGCGCCGAGGAGGCGCTGGACGCGCTTGCGGCGCTGCTGGCGCGCGACCTCGACGCGGAAGAGGCCCCCGATGCATGACGGCACCGCCCCGCCCGTCCCCGCGTCACCGTCCCCCGATGCCGGGGAGGGGGCGTGGAAAGGGAGCGCGGGGCGGCTGGCCGGGCTCGGGGTGAGCCAGGGGCGGGCGGCAGGGCCGGTGCTGCGGATGGCCGGCCCGCCCGCGCTGCCCGCGCCGCGCGCCGTCGGCGACCCCTCGGCGGAGGTGGCCGCGGTCGGCAAGGCGCTGGAGGCGGTGGCCCAGGACCTGACCAGGCGGGCGGCGGAGGCCGGCGGCGAGGCGTCCGAGATCCTGGAAGCGCTCGCCATGATCTGCGAGGACCCGATGCTGCGCGAGGACGCCGAGTCCAGGGCCGCCACGGGCGTGGACGCCGCCCACGCGCTCGACGCCGCGTTCGCCCAGCACCGCGAGGCGCTGGCGGCGCTCGGCGGCTACCTGGCGGAACGCGCCGCCGACCTCGACGACCTCAAGCACCGCGCCATCGCGTCCGTGCTCGGCCTGCCCATGCCGGGCCTGCCCGACCCCGGACACCCGTACGTGCTCGCCGCCGACGACCTCTCCCCCGCCGACACCGCGGGGCTGGGCGACGACGTGCTGGCGCTGGTCACCGAGCGCGGCGGGCCCACCAGCCACACCGCGATCCTGGCCCGCGCCCGGGGCCTGCCCGCCGTGGTGGCCTGCAAGGGCGTCATGGACCTTCAGGACGGCACCGTCGTCGGCGTGGACGGCACCACCGGCGAGATCGCGGTCGGCCTCACCGAGGCGGAGGCGGTTGCGGTCGCCGAGGCCGAACGGGCGCGTAAGGCCAGGCTCGCCGCCGGCTCGGGCCCCGGCAGGACCGCCGACGGCCACCCGGTCAAGCTGCTGCTCAACATCGGCTCGGCCGCCGACCTGCACCCCGACGCCGAGGGGGTCGGGCTGTTCAGGACGGAGTTCCTGTTCCTCGACCGCAAGCAGGCGCCGTCGTACGAGGAGCAGGTGAGCGCGTACGCCGAGGTGTTCGCCGGGGCCGGCAGCGTCATCGTGCGCACCCTCGACGCGGGCACCGACAAGCCGCTGCCCTTTCTCGGCCTGCCGCCCGAGGAGAACCCGGCGCTCGGCGTCCGCGGCCTGCGCGTGGACCGGCTGCTGCCCGACGTCCTCGACACCCAGCTCGACGCCATCGCCGAGGCCGCCCGCCGCACCGGCACCGAACCCTGGGTGATGGCGCCCATGGTCACCACGGTCGCGGAGGCCGGCGCGTTCGCCCGCCGTGCCAGGGCCAAGGGCATCGCCAAGGTGGGCGTCATGATCGAGGTCCCGGCGGCGGCGCTGCGCGCGAACCGCCTGCTCCAGGAGGTCGACTTCCTCAGCATCGGCACCAACGACCTCGCCCAGTACACCTTCGCCGCCGACCGCCAGCACTCCCAGCTCGCCGACATCCTCGACCCGCGCCAGCCCGCGCTGCTGGAACTGATCGCGATGTGCGCGCGGGCCGGGCAGGAGGCGGGCAAGCCCGTGGGGGTGTGCGGGGAGGCCGCGGGCGACCCGCTGCTCGCGCCGCTGCTGGTAGGGCTCGGGGTGACCAGCCTGTCCATGGCGCCGGTGTGCGTCCCCGCCGTACGGGAGGCCCTGGCCGGCCTGACGCTCGCCGAATGCCGCGAACGCGCGCAAGCCGCCCTGGAGTGACGCGAGCCGTCCCGCCCGGACGGTCCCACCTGGGAGCAGGGCGGTCCGGGCGGGACGGCTCACCGCACGCAACCCGGCGACCGCGTGCGGCCGCCGCCTCGGTGGGCGGTCGTGGGCTTCGCGGGGGCGCACGACCGCCGCCGGCATGTCAGCCGGAGGCCCGCGCCTCGCAGCGGATGCGCGCAGCCACGCTCAGCCGGCCGACCGGTCCTCGTGATTCATGTGCGTGAGGCGTTCGGTGACGGCCATCCAGGCCGCGAACGCCACGCACCCGCCCTCGAACGCCACCAGCCGCCCGTCCCAGGCGTCCCCTGGACGTCCGGCCTTGGCCGCCGAGCGCAGCAGCGCGAGCCCGCCGGCCAGGTTGGCCAGCCCCCACACCAGGTTCACGCCCGGTCCGGAGCGCCGGCCGGCGAGCGGGGTGAGGTGGCGGCGCCCGGTGACGGCCGTGGCCAGGTGGGGAGCGCTGTTGCTCACCAGCAGCCCCGCCACGAACGACCGCGCCGCAGGCGGGAACCTCACCTGCCCACCTTCCAGCCGTGCAGCTTCATGAGCCGGGCCGCGACCCTGGCGAACCGCTCGCCGTCCAGCACCGCGCCCTCACGCCTGATGTCGTCCTCGTCGAGCTCGAAGACCCGGTCGAGGCGGACGTAGGAGACGCGGTCGTCGTTCCCCCACCGCCCGAGCTCCAGCCAGTCCGGCCCGTCGTCGCCCTTGCTGGACAGCATCATGCCGAGCAACCGCCGCCCGTTACGCCCCACGACCAGCAGCGGCCGGTCCTTGCCCCGGGACGGGTCCTCCTCGTACGGCACCCACGTCCACACGATCTCCCCCGGGTCGGCCAGGCCGTCGAGCTCGGGAGAGTACGTCAGAGTGGCCGCCCCGCGCACGTCGTAGATCTCGCGTACGGCGCCCCGGGCGGGGCGAGGGTCCTCACCTAGATCACGCATTGGGGGAGCTTACGGCGCTCACCCCCGAAAATCCACCCCCGCCCCTGCACCCGCCCAGGTCACGTCCACGGCCTCGCGCCGGACGCCGCACCTACCCAGGCCTCGCGCCGGACGCCGCACCCACCCAGGCCTCCCACCGGACGCCGCACCCACCCACGGCCTCGTGCCGGAAGCCCAGGGCTCCGGTCAGACGGCAGCACGCGGCGGGAGCGCCCGGCCCCGCGAACACGGCCCCGCCGCGGCGAGGCCGGCCCTCAGGTCAGCGCTGCGAAGAACGTCCTGATGTCGGCGGCGAGCAGGCCGGGAGCCTGGAGGGCGGCGTAGTGGCCGCCGCGCTCGAACTCCGGCCAGTGCACGACGTTGTGCACGCGCTCGGCGTACCGCCGCACGGTCGTGTCGCCGGGGAAGACCGCGATGCCGGTCGGCGTGGGGTCGGGGGCGGTGCGGCTGACGGCCGCGGAGATCAGGGAGCCGAAGTCGCCGCCCTGCACGCCGTACCGGTCGTAGCCGAGGCGGTCCATCAGCGCGGCCCGGGCGGCGACACGCTGCGCATGTGGACGAAGTGCACGCGCTGACCGTCGATCTCGGTGGTGTACTGGGGCAGCTTGTTCAGCCGGGCCTCGTGGGCGCGCCGGTCAGAGCCGTCCAGCCGGTACGCGGCCGGCTCCCGCACCGCCTCGGGCGGGACGCCGTACGTCCAGCCGACCCCGTCGAGCGCGTCCGGCCAGCGGGTGCCGGCGAGGCGCTCGCGCCGGTCGCCGAGCTCGTCCCGGGCGATGTCGATGTTCGTCGATGAGCGATGGCATGCGCGGCAGGCCAGGAGCCCTCTCACGCGCGCACCTTGCTCTAGAATTTCGTTCTGTGTCGTCAGAGTCAGCGTTCTTCACGCTCAAGCAGGACGAGTACGTCCCCGCGCCGCACGCCCGTGGTCCCTGGTCCCCCGACATGCTGCACGGCCGGTTGCTCGGCGGTCTGGCCGCACGCGCGATCGAGCAGCGGCACGCCCGGCCGGGCCTGCGTTTCGCCCGGCTGACCGTCGATCTGTTCCGCAACAGCCCGATGCTTCCGGTCACCGTCGAGACCTCCCTGGTCAGGGACGGCCGCAGGATCCGCGTGGCGGACGCGACGATCTCCACCGCCCAGGGCGTCATCGCGCGGGCGAGCGCGGTGCTGCTGCGGGAGGGCGAGCAGCCCGACGGTGAGCGGTCGCTGGTCACGCCCGCGTGGGACGCGCCGCCGCCCGAAGGACCGCCGGCGGGGGCGAACGGGCCGTGGACGCCGCCGTTCGACCTGTGGCGGGTGACGCCGTGGGGCGCCCCAGGGCCGGGGCGGGTGTGGCTGCGCGAGCGGTTCGCGCTGGTGGACGACGAGCCGCTGACCCCGATCGTACGGGCCGCGCTGGCCGCCGACTTCGCCAGCCCGCTCAGCAACTCCCAGGCCGACGGCCTGCGGTTCATCAACGCCGACTACACGCTGACCCTGGCCAGGGCGCCCGAGGGCGACCTCATCGGCATGGAGAGCACCGGCCATGTCAGCGACGGCGGCGTCGCGACCGGTCAGGTGACCGTGCACGACGCCGCCGGGCCGTTCGGCTTCTGCGTGGTGACCGCCATCGCCAACGGCTCCGCCATGACGGCGCCGCGCGGCACCAGGTAGCGGGGCTACGCCGGACGTTCCGTGCGGTCGCCGGACCAGTCGGTGTGGAAGGTGCCCTCCTTGTCCACCCGCCGGTAGGTGTGCGCGCCGAAGTAGTCGCGCAGTCCCTGCACCAGCGCCGCCGGGAGGCGGTCGCGGCGCAGCCCGTCGTAGTAGGCCAGGGCCGAGGAGAAGCCGGGCGTCGGCACGCCGATCTGCACCGCCGTGGTGATGACGCGCCGCCACGACTCCTGTGCCGCTTCGAGCGCCCCGGCGAAGCTCGGGTCGGCCAGCAGCGTCGGCAGGTTCGGGTTCGCGTCGTAGGCGGCCCTGATCCGGTCGAGGAACTTGGCCCTGATGATGCAGCCGCCCCGCCAGATGGTGGCCATCGCGCCGAGGTCGAGGTCCCAGCCGTACTCCTTGGAGGCGGCGGCCATCTGGTCGAAGCCCTGGGCGTACGCGACGATCTTGGAGGCGTACAGCGCCTGGCGGACGTCCTCGATGAGCTCGCGCCCGCCGACGCCGGACAGGTCCGGCCCGCGCAGGGAGCGGGCGGCGGCGCGCTGCTCGGGGTGGCCGGACAGGGCGCGTGCGAACGTGGCCTCCGCGATGCCGGTCACGGGCACGCCCAGGTCGAGCGCGCTCTGCACGGTCCAGCGGCCGGTGCCCTTCTGCTCGGCCTGGTCGACCACGATGTCCACGAACGGCTTGCCGGTCTCGGCGTCGACCTGGTCGAGCACCTCGGCGGTGATCTCGATCAGGTACGAGTCGAGGTCGCCCCTGTTCCACTCCCTGAAGACCTCGGCCAGCTCGGCCGGGCCGGCGCCCAGGGCCTGGCGCAGCAGGTCGTAGGACTCGGCGATGAGCTGCATGTCGGAGTACTCGATGCCGTTGTGCACCATCTTCACGAAGTGCCCGGCACCGTCGGGGCCGACGTGCACGGCACACGGCACGCCGTCCACCTTGGCCGCGATGTCCTGCAGGATCGGGCCGAGCGCCTCCCACGACTCCTTCGAACCGCCCGGCATGATGCTCGGGCCGTTCAGCGCGCCCTCCTCGCCGCCGGAGATGCCGGTGCCGACGAAGTGCAGGCCGCGCTCGCGCAGCGCGGCCTCGCGGCGGCGGGTGTCCTCGTAGTGCGCGTTGCCGCCGTCGACGATCATGTCGCCCGGCTCCATCAGCTCGGCGAGCTGCTCGATCACCGCGTCGGTGCCGGCGCCGGCCTTCACCATGATGATCGCCCGGCGTGGCCGCTTCAGCGAGGCCACGAAGTCGGCCATCTCCTTCGCGGGCACGAACGCGCCCTCGTCGCCGAACTCCTTCACCAGCTGCTCGGTGCGGCCGTAGGAACGGTTGTGCACGGCGACCGTGTAGCCGTGTCGCGCCAGGTTCCTGGCCAGGTTACGCCCCATGGTCGCCAGGCCGGTGACGCCGATGTCTGCCAAGTCCATCAGTCAGCTCCTCTGTGGGGAATACGCAACATCAAGCCCGGCGGTTCGCGGGGATATTCCCGTCAGTCGCTCTGGCGCACACCGAGCTCGTCGAGCCGGTCCAGCATGTCCGCCGGGTCGGCGTACACCCGGAAGGCCCCCGCACGCTCCAGCTCGTCCCTGCCATACCCGCCGGACAGCACCCCGATGCCGAGCGCACCCGCCCGGCGGGCGGCGAGCAGGTCCCAGACGCTGTCGCCCACCACCATGGCGTGCGCGGGATCGACGCCGGCCAAGGCCGCGCCCGCGAGGAACAGGTCGGGGTCGGGCTTGGCCCTGCGCACCATGTCGCGGGTGACCATCGGCGTGTCATCAGGGAGCCCGAGCAGGCCCAGCGCGAGCCGGGCGGTGCGGGCGTAGCCGCTGGTGCAGATGGCCCACGGCACGCCCCGCTCGGTCAGCTCGCCCAGCAGCTCGACCGCGCCGGGCAGCGGCCTGACGGAGTGCGCCTGCCGCTCGTACGCCTCGGCGTGGTGGGTCTGCAGCTCGTCGATCTGCTCCCTGGACAGCTCGAGCCCGGTCTCGCGCAGCAGCGCGCTGACGAACAGGCCGCCGCTCATGCCGATGCGCCGGTGGATCCGCCACACCGACAGGTCGATGCCCATCCCGGACAGCGCCTGCCGCCAGGCCACCACGTGCTGGTAGACGCTGTCGATCAGGGTGCCGTCGAGGTCGAAGAGAAACGCCGGGGTGGGAGCCTGCGGGAAGTCGCGCATGCGTCCATGACACCATGGCCCGCATGCGGATCATCATCGCGGGTGGGCACGGGAAGATCGCGCTGCGGCTGGCGGCCCGGCTCGCGCCGGAGTCGGAGGCGGTCGGCCTGGTGCGCAATCCTGCGCACGTCGCCGACGTGGAGGCCGCCGGTGGTCAGGGCGTGGTGTGCGACCTGGAGCGCGCGAGCGTCGACGAGGTGACCGGGATCGTCGAAGGGGCGGACGCCGTGGTGTTCGCCGCGGGCGCCGGTCCCGGCAGCGGGGCGGCGCGCAAGGACACCGTCGATCGGGCCGCCTCCGTGCTGATGGCCGACGCCGCGGAACGGGCCGGGGTGCGGCGCTTCGTCCAGATCTCGGCCATGGGTACGGGCAAGCCGCCCGCGCCGGGCAGCGACGAGGTGTGGGCCGCCTACATCAAGGCCAAGACCGAGGCCGAGGAGGACCTGCGCCGCCGCGACCTCGACTGGACGATCCTGCGGCCCGGCCGCCTGACCGACGAGCCGGGCACGGGACGGGTGCTGCTGGCCCCCGAGGTGCCGCGCGGTGCGGTGCCCCGCGACGACGTGGCGGCCGTCATCGTCGCCCTGCTCGGCGCGCCGGGCACGGCGGGCCGCACGCTCGAGCTCGTCTCCGGCGACACCCCCATCGACGAGGCCGTCGCAGCCCTGTGAAGCGTCCGGCACGCCCCGGCTGAGGCGGCCGGTGCCCGGCGGTGCGCGCTCAGCGGGGGAAGACGGCGGCCAGCTCGGGGATGCGGGCGCGGTAGCCGTCGAGCAGCTTGTGCGCCGTCGGCACCGAGTCGACCAGCGGGTGCAGCGCGAACGCCGCCACCGCAAGACGCGACGACCCGGTCAGCGCGGCTTGGATGGCGGTCTGCTCCACCTCCTTGACCTGCTGCATGAGCCCGAGGAAGCGGCCCGGCAGCGGCCTGGTGGCCAGGGGGCGGACGCCGGAGCCGTCGACCGCGCAGGGGATCTCGACGACGGCGTCGTCGGGCAGGCCCGGCACGGCGGAGCCGTTGCGCACGTTGAGGATCATGGTGGAGGGCTCGCTTCTGGAGATGGCGGCCATGAGGGCGAGCGCGATGCCCTCGTACCCGCCGGCCTCCAGGTCCTCGGCCGAGCGCTCGCCGGCGTCGGCGGCCTCGCGCGCCTCCGCCATGTACGACTCGTCGCGCTCCTTGCGGGCCAGCCGCCAGGCGTTCAGCGCGTCCTCGGGCCGCTCCCGCACCGCGGCGTAGAAGCGTTCCTGCTGCTCGAGCAGCGCCTCGCCGCGGGTGCGCCCGGCGCCGGCGGCCACCGCCTGCCGGGAGAAGTAGTAGTAGTACAGGTACTCGTTGGGCAGCGCGCCCAGCACCCGCACCCAGTCGGGGCCCAGCAGCCTGGCCTCCTCCACCCGGTGCAGCGCGGCGTCGTCGGCGAGCAGGTCGGGCAGCACGTCGCGGCCGTCGTGCTGCAGGCCGCGCAGCCAGCCGAGGTGGTTGAGGCCGACGTAGTCGGGCGAGACGCGGGCGGGGTCGAGCCCGAGCGCGCTCGTGGCCCGCCTGATGAGCCCGATGGGCGAGTCGCAGATGCCGATGACGCGGTCGCCGAGCACGCCGCGCATGGCCTCGGTGATCATGCCGGCCGGGTTGGTGAAGTTGATGACCCACGCCTGGGGGGCGCGGGCGGCGACGCGTTCGGCCACCCGCACGGCGACGGGCACGGTGCGCAGCCCGTACGCGATGCCGCCCGGCCCGGTGGTCTCCTGGCCGACGAGGCCGAGTTCGAGCGCCACCCGCTCGTCGGCGGTGCGGCCGGCCAGCCCGCCCACACGGATGGCGGAGAAGACGAAGTCGGCTCCGGTCAGCGCCTCGTCGAGGTCGGTGGTGACGCGCACGCGGGGCGGGTCGTCGTGCCCGGCGGCCTGGCCGCGCAGCACGTGGGAGATCGCCTCGAGCCGTTCGGGCGAGACGTCGTACAGCACCACCTCCTCCACCCGAGGCTTGGCGGTGTCGCGCAGCAGCGCGCCGTAGACGAGCGGGACGCGAAAGCCCCCGCCGCCGAGTACGGCCAGTCTCATCCTCAGCCTTTCACGTGAGCAGCACTTCGACGCCGGCGGCGGCGCAGGCGCGCAGCGTCGCCTCGTCGGCGCCTTCGTTGGTGACCAGCACATCGACGTCCTCGGGACCGCACACGCGCAGCGCGCCGGTGCCGGGGAACTTGTGCCGGTCGGCGAGCAGCACCACCTGCCCGGCAGCGGCGATCATGGCCCGTTTGAGCGGCACCTCGGCGAGCGTGGTGTCCACGAGCTGCCCGTCGGGCCGCACGCCGCTCGCCCCGAGGAACACCCGGTCGGCGACGACCTGGGCGAGCGCCGCCTCGGTCAGCACGCCGACGAGCGAGTGGTAGGGCCGGCGCACCATGCCGCCGAGGAGCAGCAGCTCGACGGCGGGGTCGGAGCGCAGCACGTCGAGCACGGCCAGGCTGGAGGTGACCACGGTGATGCGGCGGCCGCGCAGCCTGCGCGCCAGCCGCATGGTGGTCGTGCCGATGTCGAGCAGGACGACGTCGCCGTCGCCGACCAGCTCGGCCGCGCGGGCGGCGACGGCCTCCTTGTCCTGCTCGTCGGCGGCCGCGACCTCGGAGAACGGGCGGTCGGTGTCGGCGTCGACGGTGGCCAGGGCGCCGCCCCTGACGCGCCGCAGGGTGCCGTCGCGATCGAGGACCTCGAGGTCCCTGCGGATCGTGGACGGGCTCACGCCGAGCTGACTGGCGAGATCACGCACGCTCGTGGCGCCCGAGTCGCGGACGCGGCGCATGATCTCGGCATGCCGGAGGCGCTGGAGCACGCCGGGAGTCTAACATTCAAATACGCGCAGAAGTAAGCAACTTGCGCCAAACAATTGCGTGAGCACTTGCAGAGTGCGAGCAAACGTGCAAGATTGCGCAGAACCTGGTGTGTCGAGGAGGACTTATTCCCGTGTCTGTCCAGGCGTACGACCCTCTTGCCGGCGAGCGCAGCCCCGATGCCCCGCAGTTCGACGTCTTCCTTGCGGGCACCGTCTTCCTCGACATCATCTTCACCGGCCTGCCGTCCATGCCCGCGGCCGGCACCGAGATCTGGGCCGAGGGCATGGGCTCGTGCCCGGGCGGCATCGCCAACCTGGCGATCGCGACGAGCCGGCTCGGGCTGCGCACGTCGCTGGCGGCCGCGTTCGGCGACGACGACTACGGCGACTTCTGCTGGCGCACCCTCGAGGAGCAGGAGTCGGTGGACCTGTCGCGCTCGCGCCGCTTCGAGCACTGGCACTCGCCGGTGACGGTGTCGATGGCCGTGCATCGCGACCGCAGCATGGTGACCCACGGCCACCCCGCGCCGATGCCGGCCAACGAGATGATCGGCAAGCCGCCGCGGTCGCGCGCGGTGATCGCGACGCTCTCGCCCGACGAGCCGCTCGGCTCGCCCGACGCGCCGTGCTCGTGGGCGGAGCTGGCCTCCCGCGACGGCGCACTGATCTTCGCCGACGTCGGCTGGGACCCCTCGGGCGCCTGGTCGCGCTCGGTGCTCGACCAGCTCGAGTACTGCCACGCGTTCATGCCGAACGCCACCGAGGCCATGGCCTACACCGGGACCGAGACGCCGCGCGACGCGCTGTACGCGATCGCCGACAAGGTGCCCCTGGCCGTGGTGACCGACGGCGCGAACGGCGCGATGGCGATCGACTCCACGACGGGCGAGGAGGCGTTCGTGCCGGCGCCCCGGGTGACGGCGCTCGACCCGACCGGCGCGGGGGACGTGTTCGGCGCCGGCCTCGTGCTCGGTACGCTGTGTCGCTGGCCGCTCGACGACCGGCTGGCGTTCGCCGAGCTGTGCGCCGGGCTCGCGGTGCAGCAGTTCGGCGGCTCGCTGGCCGCGCCGGGCTGGGGCGACATCGCCGACTGGTGGCACGAGGTGCGCGAGGCCGCCCCGCACGGCGGCGCGTACGGCAGCTCGCTGGCCCGCCGCTACGCCTTCCTCGACCGGCTGGTGCCCACCGACCCGGTGGGAGCGGTGCGCCGGGCCGCCGCCACCATCGCCCGGTACGCCGACGTGGGCATGGCACCCCCCGCTTCCGGGCAGCGGCCGGAAGCGCCGCGACCCTCGCCCGAGGGTGACGAACCGGACACGCCTCGCGCCCCTGTCCAGAAGGAGTAACGCATGACCGCCCCGACGCGACGACCGCGCGGTTCGAGAGCCTTCGCCCTGCTCGCCGCCGGCGCCCTGACCCTGACCGGGGTTCTTGCCGGGTGCGCGCCCGGCTCCTCCGCCCCGCCCGCCTCGTCGCCGCCGCAGCCGTCGGCCTCGGCGGTGCAGACCGACCCCGCCCAGCTGGGCCAGGTCACGCTGACCGTGTGGGACCAGGAGGTGCGCGGCGGCCAGGCGGCGCAGATGGAGCGGCTCAACAAGGCGTTCCAGGAGAAGTACCCCAACATCAAGCTCAACCGGGTCTCCCGGTCGTTCGACGACCTCAACACCACGCTGCGCCTGGCGCTCAGCGGCAACGAACCGCCCGACGTGGTGGAGGCCAACAACGGCCGCTCGTCGATGGGCGCGTTCGTCAAGGCGGGGCAGCTGCTGCCGCTGGACGCCTACGCCGACGCGTACGGGTGGAAGCAGCGCTACCCCGAGTCGGTGCTGCGCTACTCGCGCTACACCGCCGACGGCAAGGTGTTCGGCGAGGGCAATCTGTACGGCCTGCCGCAGGTCGGCGAGGTCGTCGGCATCTTCTACAACAAGGCCAAGCTGAGCAAGCTGGGCCTGCAGCCGCCGGCGACGTGGGCGGACTTCGAGTCGGCGCTGGAGACGGCGAAGGCGAAGGGCGAGGTGCCGCTGCAGTTCGGCAACCTCGACAAGTGGCCCGCGGTCCACGTCTTCGGCACCGTGCAGGGCCGCCACGTGCCGAAGGAGCAGATCAGCACGCTGGCGTTCGGCAAGAAGGGCGCCTCCTGGACCTCGCCGGAGAACCTCAAGGCCGCCGAGCAGCTGGTGAGCTGGGTCGACAAGGGCTACTTCGCCAAGGGCTTCAACGGCCAGGACTACGACGCCTCCTGGCAGGCGTTCGGCAAGGGCGAGGGCGTGTTCCTCATCGCCGGCACGTGGCTGCTGGCCGACCTGGACAAGGCGCTCGGCGACGACCTGGGCTTCATGCTGCCGCCCGGCGCGACGGCCGACGCCCCGCCGGTGGCGACCGGCGGCACGGGCCTGCCGTTCGCTGTGACGTCCAAGACCAAGAACCCGGACGCGGCGGCGGCGTACATCAACTTCATCACCAGCGCCGACGCGATGAAGGTGCTGACCGAGACCGGTAACCTGCCGGTCGCCGACACCTCCGCGCAGAGCGTGAAGGAGGGGCCGCAGCAGGACGTGTTCACCGCGTTCGGCACGGCCACCGAGAAGGACGGGCTGGTGCCGTACCTCGACTACGCCACCCCGACGTTCGCCGACACGCTGGGCGCGGCGCTGCAGGACCTCCTCGCCAAGAAGGCCACGCCGCAGGAGTTCCTGGAGAAGCTGGAGAAGGACTACACGTCGTTCGTCGAGAGCAACGGAGGATGACCCGACCGCCCGGGGAGCCCCGCCGCGTCGCCTACCTCTACCTGCTGCCCGCCTTCGTGGTGTATGCGGCGTTCCTGCTGTTCCCGATCGGGCGGGCCGTGCAGTTCTCCCTCTACGACTGGGACGGGCTGTCGGTCGGCACCTGGGCGGGGCTGGACAACTACCTCGCGATCGTGACCGACGAGGGGCTGCGCGCGGCGTTCGCGCACGCGCTGGTGCTCATCGTCTTCTACGCGGTGTTCCCGCTGGTCATCGGTCTCGCGCTGGCCGCGATCCTGAACCACGCCAAGGTGCGCGGCCTCGGCTTCTTCCGCACGGTGGTGTTCCTGCCGCAGGTCATCGCGATGGTCGTGGTGGCGGTGGCCTGGCGGCGGGTGTACGCCCCCGACGGCTCGCTCAACTCCCTGCTCGGCGCGCTCGGGCTGGACTCGCTCGCGCGGGGCTGGCTGGGCGACTACACGTTCGCGCTGCCCGCCGTGGGCGTGGTGGGCACCTGGTTCGAGACGGGCCTGGTGACGGTGCTGCTGCTGTCCGGGATGAGCCGGGTCCCGTCGGAGCTGTACGAGGCGGCCCGCCTCGACGGCGCGGGCGCGGTGCGCGAGTTCTTCGCGGTGACGCTGCCGTCGGTGCGCGCGGAGATCGCGGTGGCGCTGACGCTGACGGTGATCGCCGCGCTGCGCACCTTCGACCTGGTGTACGTCACCACGCGCGGCGGCCCCGGGAACGCCACGTCGGTGCCGTCGTACGAGGTCTACCACCGGGCCTTCGGCCTGGGGCAGGTCGGCTCCGCCGCGGCCATCGGGGTCACGCTGACCGTGCTGATCTTCATCGTGTCGTTCGCGGTGAACCGCTTCGCGGACAGGAGGCTGTCGTGATCTCGCGCGGTGAGCGGGTGGCCAACTACGTCATCCTGACGGTGTTCGCGGCGTTCGCGCTCTACCCGATCGTGGTGATCCTGTCGGCGGCGCTCGGCCCCGCCGACAGCGGCGGCACGTCCGGCCTGGGGAACTTCGCGGCGGCGTGGGAGATCGGCCGGTTCGGCTCCTATCTGCGCACCAGCCTCGCGGTGTCGGTGTTCGTCGTGGTCGTGAGCGTGATTTTGTCGATCATGAGCGGGTACGCCTTCGGCACCATGCGCTTTCGTGGCCGTACCGTGCTGTTCTACCTGTTCATGCTGGGCATCATGATGCCGAGCGAGGCCGTGGCGGTGCCGCTCTACTTCGACCTGCGCTCGCTGGGGCTCATCGACACCTTTTGGTCGATCACGCTGCCGCAGATCGCGCTGTCGGTGGCGTTCGGGACGTTCTGGATGCGCGCCTACTTCCTGACCTCCAGCCGGGCGATCGTGGAGGCGGCCCGCATCGACGGCGCGTCGAGCTGGCGCATCCTGTGGCAGGTGCTGCTGCCGCCCGCCAGGCCCGCGCTGGTCACGCTGACGCTGCTGGTGTTCATGTGGACGTGGAACGAGTTCCTCATCCCGCTGATCATGGTGACCAGCGAGTCGCTGCGCACCGCGCCGCTCGGCCTGGCGTTCTTCCAGGGGCAGTACACCTCCGGCTTCACGCTGCTCGCGGCCGGATCGGTCATCGTCGCCCTGCCCGTCGTCATCTTCTACCTGTTCCTCCAGCGCCACTTCGTCCGCGGACTGCTCCAGGGGGCGGTCCGCGAGTAACCCCCCGGAGGTTCGATGCCCATCACAAGATCCGTAGCGCGGCGGCGGGCCGCGGTGACCGCCCCGCTCGCCGCGGCCGCGCTCGTCCTCGGCGTCACGCCCGCCCTCCCGGCGTCGGCGGCCGCTCCCCCGCCGGCCGAGCGTCCCGGCAAGGCGCCCGTCGACCTGGACGCCTTGTTCGTCGGCGCGCACCCCGACGACGAGTCGGGCACGCTGTCCACGCTCGGCCAGTGGAACGAGGACCACGGCGTGCGTGCCGGCGTGGTGACCGTCACCAGGGGCGAGGGCGGCGGCAACGCGGTCGGGCCCGAGGAGGGCCCGGCGCTCGGCCTGCTGCGCGAGGCCGAGGAGCGCGCCGCCGTCGGCAAGGCGGGTGTGCGCGAGGTGTTCAACCTCGACGACGTCGACTTCTACTACACGGTGAGCGCGCCGCTGACCGACCAGGTGTGGGGCGGTGACACGCTGGAGAAGGTGGTCAGGGTCGTCCGCCAGACCCGGCCCGAGATCATCCTCACCATGGATCCGGCCCCGACGCCGGGCAACCACGGCAACCACCAGGAGGCGGCCAGGCTCGCGATCGCCGCCTTCTACGCGGCCGCCGACCCCAAAATGTTCCCCGAGCAGATCACGAAGGAAGGGCTGAAGCCGTTCGCGCCGGCCCGGCTGCTCACGAACGGGGCGCGCGGCACCGGGCAGCCCGGGGAGTCCTGCTCGTCGACGTACAAGCCGGCGAACCCGGCGCAGAACGTGTTCGGTGTCTGGAGCGGCCGCACCTCGGCGAGCCAGGGCAAGACGTGGGCCGCGATCGAGCGCGAGGCGCAGCGCGAGTACGCCTCGCAGGGCTGGGCCGGCTTCCCCGACGTGCCGTCCGACCCGCAGCAGCTCGGCTGCGACTTCTTCACCCAGGTGGACGCGCGGGTGCCGTTCCCCGAGCCGGGCAGCGCGGCCGCCGCGGCGCCCACGAACATCCTCGACGGCGCGGTGACCAGGCCCAAGGGCGGCGTGCCGCTGGGCACGACGTTCTTCCTGCGCACGAGCGACTTCGACGTGCGGCCGGGCGCCGCGTTCACCGTCGAGGCCGAGGTGGGCGCGCCGCAGAAGGAGCGGCTCGGCCGTTCCACGGTGGCGCTGAAGGTGCCGGAGGGCTGGCAGGTGACCGGCTCCGGCGACCTCGGCCGGGTGCGGGCCGGGCAGACGGCCAAGGCCACGTTCACGGTCACGCCGCCCGCGCAGGCCGAGCCCGGCCGGGTGCGCGTCGCGGCCACGCTCACCACCGAGAACGGCGGCGGCTACACCGACCGGCAGGTCGAGGTGAGCCCGCCTGTACGCGCCGTGCAGCAGCCGCTCCCCCAGGTCGCCCAGTACGAGAAGTGGACGGCCGAGGTCGGCGTGCCGCAGCTCGGCGGCATCGTCCAGCCGGTGCTCACGCTGCCGTCGGGCGGCAGCCGCGAGGTCGGCGTGGTCGTCACCAACGTCGGCTCCGAGACCCGCTCCGGCACCGTGCGCATCGACCTGCCCGACGGGTTCACCGCGGAGAGCACCGAGGCCCCCTTCGAGGACCTGGCCGCGGGTGAGTCGGTGACGGTGCCGTTCAAGGTGACCAACTCCGACCCGTCGCTGAAGACCTCCAACGAGGGCGGCGACTACCCGTACACGATCACCACGACCATCGACGGCGGCGGCTCGGCCGTCAGCAGGCCCGCGCTCGAACTGGTCCCGGCCACCACGGTGCCGCAGGCCGAGAGCGCGCCGGCCGTGGACGGCGCCGAGGGCGACGGCGAGTACACCGGCGACACGCTCGACATCTCCCGCCTGTGGGAGGGCAGCGAGTGCGAGTCCGCGGCCGACTGCTCCGGCACGGCCAAGCTCGCCTGGCACGACGACACGCTGTACGTGCTGGTGCACGTGAAGGACGACGTGCTCGGCACCGCGCTGGAGACCTCCGACTGCAAGCGGCACTGGCGCACCGACGCGGTGGAGGTCACGCTCGACCCGCGCGGCGTGTCCGAGAACACCTCCACCACGTTCAAGACCGCGGTCCTGCCGGTCACCGCGGAGGGTCCGCCGTGCTTCCTGCGGGACGCCGACAACCACCAGGGCCCCGGCGAGGAGACCGCGCCCGGCATGAAGGTGGCGTCGAAGGTCGGTGACGGCGAGTACACGGTGGAGATGTCGATCCCGATGGAGGTGCTGCCCGGTGCGGTCGATCCCGAGCACCTGGGGCTGAACATCCTCGTGTACGACTCCGACACCCAGGACAAGACCGGCCAGACGCGTATCGGCTGGTCGACGTGGGGCGGGGTGCAGGGCGACCCGTACCGGTGGGGCGTGGCCAGGCTGCCCGGCTACCAGCCGCCGGCCGACCGGCCCACCACGCCGCCCGAGCCGGTGATCCCCGACACGGCGCTGTCCAGCCTGGACTCGCCGCAGACGCTGGAGCAGTCGGTGCGGGTGAACGTGCCGCCCGCGGGCGCGCCTGCCGCCGCCCATGCCCCGCGCGTGGTGACCGCTTCCGGCGGGCGGGACTCCGTACAGGTGCGGCTGCAGGCCGGGGAGCCCGGCGAGGCGCACCTGTTCGTCCGCGACGCCGAGGGCACGGCGGGGAGCAAGGTCGTGAAGGTCTCCCGTAAGGGCGTCACCACCGTCACCGTGCCGGTGCCCCGTGCCCCGGGCAAGGGCGCGACCGTGCTGGCGGGCTGGGCGTCCCGCGACGGCGGCACGGCCGCGGCGTCGGCCCCGCTGCGCTGATCCCGCTGACGGGGGACGTCGGCTCTCTGCACACTCTCGGTGATTGGGCGACTACAATCCGGAGGCAGGAGCCAACGTCCCCCGTGCGGCGTTCCCCTTTCCGCCGCGCGCGCACGAAAGGGAGCCCCCGTGCCCGAGTTCGAACGCTGCGCGACCATGCCCGTCCATCGCCGCCTGCTGTCCACCTCGCCCCGCTACGCTCTCGCCCTCGCCGCCATCGAGAACGAGACGTTCGCCAGGAAGACCGCCGGGGCGCCCGGCAGGGACGAGGTCGTCACCATCCCCGTGGTGGTCCACGTCGTCCACCACGGCCCTGAGCAGGACATCGCACAGGAGCAGATCGACAGCCAGCTCGAGGTGCTCAACGCCGACTTCCGGCGGGCCAACCCCGACGTCGGCAAGGTGCCGCAGGTGTGGCAGGACCTCGCCGCCGACGCCCGCCTGGAGTTCCGCCTGGCCGACACCGCCCCCGACGGCTCGCCCACCACCGGCGTCCTGCGCGTCCCCACCGACGTCACCGGGTTCTCCACCGACGACCGGGTCAAGTTCACCGCCCGTGGCGGCTCCGACGCCTGGCCCGCCGACCGCTACCTCAACATCTGGGTCTGCGAGCTGAACGACGCGCTCGGCTACGCCGCCTTCCCCGGCGGGCCGCCCGAGCTCGACGGCATCGTCATCCGGCACTCCGCGTTCGGCACCACCGGCACGGCGGCGGCCCCGTACGACGGGGGCAGGACCGCCACCCACGAGATCGGCCACTGGCTCAACCTCCGCCACATCTGGGGCGACGACGGCGACGGCTGCTCCGGCAGCGACTTCGTCGACGACACTCCCAACCAGGCCGGCCCCAACTTCGGCGCGCCCTCCTACCCCAAGGTGAGCTGCGGCAACGCGCCCCACGGGGACATGTTCATGAACTACATGGACTACGTCGAGGACGCCGCCATGTTCATGTTCACCAAGGGCCAGGCGTCACGGATGGACTCCGCCCTGGCCGGCCCGCGCTCGTCCTTCCTGACCCCGCGCCTGCGGGAAAGCCTGCGCACCACCATCCCCGGCTGACCGCACCCGCCTGCCCTGCACGCCGGCCGCGCGGCATCCGGGGCGTCCCTGGCCCACCCGCGCCGCGTAGCACGTGCCGCCGGTCCCGCGCGCGGCACGCGTAACCGCCTCCTGCCCTGGCCTTTACCGCGTGGCCGCTCGAATGGCCGTCGTGCGCCATGAACGCGGCGACCTGCCATGCCGTCGTTTCATGCTGCACGCGCCGGGGCGCGTCGTCCCGCCGGGTCGCGAGGGCCGGGCATCCCGCTCCCTCCCGGGCCCGGCGGCCGTCCTCCGGCGAGTGCCGGGTGCAGGCCCTCCTCCGCAGGCACGGTGTGGGGCGTGGAGCGGTATCCGCATGGCAAGGGGGCAGGGCCGGTCGTCTGTCCTGGTCACCCTGGCTGCGAACATGGGGAGCATGCGTGTTGTGGTGATCGGAAGCGGCATCGTGGGCGCGGGCGCGGCCTACCACCTGAGCCGAAGGGGCGTGGCGGTGACCGTCGTGGACGGCGGCTTCCCCGGTGAGGCGACGCAGGCGGGTGCGGGCATCGTCTGCCCGTGGGTCGACCACCCCGAGGACGACGACTGGTACCGTCTGACCCGCGAGGGCGCGCGCCACTACCCCGGCCTGGTCGAGGAGCTGGGCGAGGACATCGGCTACGCCAAGGTGGGCGCGCTGCTGGTGGCCGAGGACCCGGTCGATCTGGAGCCGGTGCGGGCGCTGCTGCGCCGCCGCCATGCGGGCGCGCCCGAGATGGGCGAGGTCGTGGACGTCCCGACCCCGGTCGAGCTGTTCCCGCCGCTGTCCGACACGCTGAGCGCGCTGCTGGTGCCGGGCGCGGCCAGGGTGAACGGCCGTCAGGTACGCGACGCGCTGCTCGCGGCGGCCGTGGCCAGGGGCGCCGAGATCCGTACGGGCACCGCCACCCTGACCTCCGACGGCCAGGTCCTGCTGCACCCCACCGACGACGAGACCGGCGGCACCGTCGCTTCCCGGGCCTCGTCCCCGGCCGTTACCCCCGGGGGCACGGCTTCCGTCCCCGAGGCCGGAGGCTCTGCTGCTGCCGGGACGGCGTCGCAGAGGGTGACTCATCCGGGGACGGAGCGAGCCGAAACGGAGCGGCGGGAAGCCGCAGGGCCGGCCGCGGGGCGGCCGGGAGCCGATGGGGCGGCTGCGGCTCGGGTGGGAGCGGCAGAGCCGGCCCACGGCCGGCCGGGAGGCACGGGTCCCGAGGCGGCCGGGCCGGGAGGCGCAGGGACGGAGGGTGAGCGGGCGGCGTCAGGGCGGCGGGACGCAGGCGGCGGCTCGTGGCGGCAGTCGGCGCCGGACGCGTCCTCCGCGCCCACGATGCCCGGTGTCTGCAAGACGCCGACGGGCGAGGGCGTGCCGCTCGAGGCCGACCGGGTGATCGTGGCGGCCGGGGCGTGGACCGGCGAGGTGTGCCGGCCGCTGGGCGTCGAGCTGCCGGTCTTCCCGCGGCGCGGCCAGATCCTGCACGCCACCTTGGAGGGCGTGGACACCGCGTGGTGGCCGATCATCCTGCCCCGGCAGGGGCCGTACCTGCTGGGCTTCCCCGACTCGCGGGTGGTGGTCGGCGCGACGGTGGAGGACGTCGGGTTCGCACCGCGCGTCACGGTCGGCGGGCTCGACGAGGTGATCGCGGCGGGACTGCGGGTGGCTCCGGGATTGGCCAGTGCGACGGTGTCGGAGACGCGGGTCGGCCTGCGGCCGGTCTACGCTCCCGGTCCCGCGCTGATCGGGCCGGTGACCGATCGGGTGGTGGTGGCGACGGGGCTGAGCGCGTACGGGCTGACGGCCGGACCGTTCACCGGCGAGATCGCCGCCGCGCTGGTGCTGGGCGAGCGGCCGCCGATCGACATCACGCCGTACCTGCCGCCCAGAAGCTCATGAAACCGCACGCTGATATCGGACGCCCAGCCCGATAAGCCACCCTGCTCATCAAGTGCGACAAGCGGCAACGTAAGCTCGGATACCTCCCCACCGGTGACATCGTGGGGAGGCCGCCTTGCCGTTGCTCGCACTGCTCCTGCTGCTGCTCGTGGTGCTCGCCGGCTGTGCGGACCCGAAGGCGGTCGCGCCTTCGTCGCCGTCCGCCACTCCCCCGCCGTCCTCCGCGGCGCCCGCGCCCAAGCCGCCGGCGCCCCGCCACCGCGAACGCGCGCCCGAGCAGGAGGTCCGGGTGCCGCACTCCGCCTCGGGCCGGTACGCCGTCGTCCCCGGATCCGACCGTGCCAGGCGTGGACGGGGTGCGCTCGTGCGCTACCTCGTGGAGGTGGAGCGGGGGCTGCCGTTCGATCCGCTCACGTTCGCCGCCGAGGTGCACCGCACGCTCAACGACATTCGCGGCTGGGCCCGTTTCCAGCGCGTGGATCACGGCCCGGTACGGGTGCGCGTCGCGCTGTCCAGCCCGCGCATGACCATCCGCCAGTGCCTGCCACTGCGCACCGGCGGCGAGCTGTCCTGCTGGAACGGCCGCCGCTCGGTCATCAACGCGCTGCGGTGGGCGAAGGGCGTCCCGCAGTACGACGGAGATCTGGTGGCGTACCGGCGCTATCTGATCAGTCACGAGGTCGGCCACGCGCTGGGCCACGGCCACCGGCCCTGCCCAGGACCCGGCAGGCTCGCGCCCGTGATGACCCAGCAGTCGAAGTCGCTCGGCGGCTGCCGCCCCAACCCCTGGCCGTACCCGCACCGTGACCACGACGAGCGCCCCTGACCCCGCGCTCCGGGGCGGCCGGTGCCGTGCCGGCACCGGGCACCCCTCGCGGCGTGGGAGAGGGCGACGCGGGGCGGCAGGGTGGGGGCGGCGTTCCCTAGGGCCGAAGCTACCGATAGGTTTCCATCAACCGGACGAGTCGCCGCTTCGGTGACGGGGCCCGGCAACGCCGTACGCCGCCAGGAAGCGCGGGGGCGCCGGCGGCGGCCGGTTCCCGGTCATCGCCGGTTGAGCGATCACGACCGTCTGACCTATCGCGATATATCGTAGAAGTGGAAACATCGGGGAGTCCCGCCGATCGGGACGCGAGAACTTTCCAGGGGAGTGTGAGCGATGGCAGGGATGCGGACGGCACGGCGGATCCTCGCGGGCGGCGCGGTCCTGGCCGCGGCCGGCTGGGCGCTACGCGAGGTTCCCGCCGAGCTGGGCATACGGCCGCTGACGTCAGGACCGGACCGGGCGGCGCGGATCCGGCGCTCGCCGCAGTTCAGGGACGGCGCGTTCGTCAACACGATGTCAGAGCCGGCGACCGTGCCGTCGGCGCCGCCCGTGAGCATGCTCGGCGAGCTCGCCACCGACCGCTCCCAGCGGCGTCCCGCAGGTCCCGTCCCGCTGCGCATCCCGCCGTCCGACGCACCGCCCGCCGACGGCGTGCGCGCGATCTGGTACGGCCACGCCTCCACGCTGGTGGAGATCGAGGGCCGCCGGGTGCTGTTCGACCCGGTGTGGAGCCGCCGGGTCTCCCCCTCCCAGCTGGTCGGCCCGAAGCGGCACCACCCGGTGCCGGTGGAGCTGCACGAGCTGCCCGAGGTGGACGCGATCGCCATCTCCCACGACCACTACGACCACCTCGACATGGCGACCGTGCAGACGCTCAACCGCACGCAGAAGGCGCCGTTCATCGTGCCGCTCGGCATCGGGGCGCATCTGGAGCGGTGGGGCGTGGCGGCGTACCGGATCATCGAGCTGGACTGGGACGAGGAGACCGAGGTACGGGGGCTGCGCTTCGTCGCGACGGCGGCCCGCCACTTCTCCGGCCGCACCCTGCGCCGCAACGACACGCTGTGGGGCTCCTGGGTGGTGGCCGGGCCGACCAAGCGGGTGTTCTACGCGGGCGACTCGGGCTACTTCGAGGGCTACAAGGGCATCGGGAGCAAGCACGGCCCGTTCGACCTGACGCTGATGCCGATCGGCGCCTACAGCCCTGCCTGGCCGGACATCCACATGAACCCGGAGGAGGCCGTCACCGCCCACCTCGACCTGGGCGGCAAGCTGCTGCTGCCGGTGCACTGGGCGACGTTCACGCTCGCCCTGCACCCGTGGGCGGAGCCGGTGGACCGGCTGTGGCGCGAGGCGAAGGCGCGCGACGTGCGCATCGCGGTGCCCAGGCCGGGCGAGGCCGTGGACGTCTCGGCCGCGCCGGCGGTCGAGGGCTGGTGGGAGATGCTCACCTGAGCGCCCCACGTGATGCTCGCCTGAGCGCCCCGGCGTAGGGTGCGGCTGTGAGCAATCTGGAACGCGAGCCGCGCGAGATCCGCTGCGGCGCCGGTGCGGCCGATGAGCGCGAGGTGCTGACCGGCCGTGAGGTGCCGCTCGGCGGTCCCCGCGCGATGCTGGTGAGCAGGACCCTCCCCCACAAGCACCGCCGCATGATCGGCGCGTGGTGCTTCGTCGACGCGTACGGGCCGCAGGTCGCCACCATGCGGGTGCCGCCGCATCCGCACACCGGCCTGCAGACCGTGAGCTGGCTGGTCGAGGGTGAGGTGCTGCACCGCGACAGCCTCGGCTCGCTGCAGGAGGTCCGTCCCGGGCAGCTCAACCTCATGACGGCGGGGCGCGGCATCTCGCACTCCGAGGAGTCGCCGCGGACGGTGCTGCACGGCGTGCAGCTGTGGGTGGCGCTGCCCGGCGCGCACCGGAACGTCGCGCCCGGTTTCGAGCACCATCCCGAGCTGCCCGAGCTGGCCGGTCCCGGCTTCCGCGCCCGCGTCATCATGGGCGCGCTCGGCGGGGTGACCTCGCCCGCCACCGCCTACTCGCCGCTCGTCGGCGCCGAGCTGGAGGTCGGCGGGGAGGCCGAGGTGCCGGTCGAGCCGGGGTTCGAGCACGGGCTGCTGCTGTTCGACGGTGAGGTGGCCGGGGCCGAGCGCGGCGCGCTGGTGTACCTGCCGCCGGGCCGGACGTCCATCCGGTTGTCGGGGCGCGGGCGGGTGCTGCTCATCGGCGGCGAGCCGTTCGCCGAGGAGATCGTCATGTGGTGGAACTTCGTCGGACGCTCCCACGAGGAGGTGGCCGCGTACCGGAAGGAGTGGATGGAGGGCGAGGGGTTCGGCGTCGTCGAGGGCTTCGACGGGGAGCCGCTGCCCGCGCCCGTCCTTCCCGGCACGCGGCTCAAGCCCCGCGGCCGCGTCCGCTGACGTCCAGCAGCAGCGTTTTCGGCCGGACGGCCGGCGGCACCTTCTGCTGGTTGCCGCCGGACAGCTCGGAGACGAGCCGGTGCGGCGATGCGGCCTTGATCCGCAGCCTCCGCATGTAGATCTCGACCACCCGGTCGATCTCCGCTTCCGGCACCGCGCCTGCCCGGCCGGGCGCGGGCAGGGCGGCGGTGCCGGTGACACCGAAGCCGCCGGGCGGTCACGAAACCTTTCGGTCGCGTTTCACTGCTGGTCGCGCTCGCGGCCCTTGCGGACTCTCCGGACGACGAGGTGGCGGCCCAGCAGGACCGAGCCGGGGACCACCGCGAAGCCGAGGAGGCTGGTGCCGAGGCCGAGGCCGATGCCGGCGTCCAGGAGCCCTCGCTCGCCCCTGAGCAGGGGCACGCCGAGCGAGACGCTCACCGACACCGACAGCAGCGGGCCCCGGCCGGCCAGCTGCTCCGGCGGCTCGTTGGTCACGGGCGGTGGCGGCTCCTGGGGCGCGGACGAGGTGGGCGGGGGCGGGCCGTCGTCGCGAGGCGGCGTCGGACGGATGGTGGTCGGGTCCGAGGTGGGCAGGCGGGTCGGCCGGCTCGTCCTGGTCGGCCTGCGGGTCGGCTCGCGGGTGGGCCGGCTCGTGGTGGGCCGCCGGCTGGGCCGGATCGTCGGCCGGGTGGTGGGCCTGCTGGTGGTGGTGGGCGGGGTCGTGGGCCTGCGCACCACGGGCCTGGTCACCGGGCGGGCGGGTGACGTGGCCGCCGGTGTCAGCGCGGCCGGCTCGCTCGTCGTGGGCGACGCCTTGGTGGGCGTCGGCTCGGGCGTGGGCGTCTCCCGCGTCGGCGACGGTGACGGCGAGGACGGGGCGGGCGTGGTCGCCGGCGGCAGCGCCACGGTGGCGGGCGGCGGCTCGGTCACGCTGCGCGGGTCGGGCACGTCGCCCAGGATCGCGAACGCCGACACGACGGCCGCGGCCGTCGCCACCACCAGGCCGCTGGTCATGGCGAGCTTCCCGGTCGGCGACAGCGCGCTGTGGAACAGGCTCGTCCCCGTGCCGGGCTCCGGGACGGCGGGCGGGTTCGGCAGCAGCCCGGCCAGCGGCACGACGAGCGCCGCCATCCTGGCGCGGCCGCGCTCCTCCCACTCGCTCCCGTACGCCGTCCGCGCCGTGTCCTCCAGCTCCTCGAGGAACGCCAGCGCCGACTCGGGACGCTGCGCCGGGTCCTTGGCCAGGCCGTGCTCGATCAGGGGCCGCAGCGGCGCCTCGATGTCGTCGATGGGCGGCGGCAGGTGCCGGTGCTGGTAGGCGAGGGCGGCGATGTTCTCGCCGTGGAAGGCGCGGTGACCGGTCAGGCACTCGTAGAAGACGAGGGTGGCGGCGTAGACGTCGGTCGCGGGCCCGGCCGGCGCCTCGTCCCATTGCTCCGGGGCCATGTACGAGGGCGTGCCCGCGAGCACCCCTGTCTCCCCGACCCGGGCGGCCACGCCGAAGTCGACGAGCTTGCTCTCACCCTCCTGGGTGATCATCACGTTCTCGGGCTTGAAGTCGCGGTGCACCACGCCGTGCCGGTGCGCCTCCGCCAGGCCGAGCAGCGAGCCCTTCAGCACCGTCAGCGCCGCCTGCGGGCCGGTGGCGCCCTCGTTGCCCAGCAGCCGCCGCAGGGTGACGCCGTCGACCAGCTCCATCACGATGACCGCGTCGTCGTCGCCCTCGATGTAGTCGAGCACGCGGGCCGTGTGCGGGCTGTCGATCTCTTGGATGAGCCGCGCCTCTTCCCGGAACCGCGCGACGAACGCCTCGTCCTCGCGCAGCTCACCGGAGAGGTGCTTGATCGCCACTTCTAAGCCGTCGGAGTCGCGGACGGCGAGCATCACCCGGCCGGTTCCGCCGTGCCCGAGTTCCCGGATCTCTGTGTAGCCGGGAACCTCCATGGAGACCTCCTGACCGGATAAAGATCCTTATGTCAGGACGCTAACCCGGTGTCACCGCGCGTGTCGAGTCCCTTGACCAGAAGTGACGGCGACAGTGATCGGATCGGTATGACCGCTATGCGTGGGCCCTCCGGCGGTTCAGGGAGCGGGCCGCGACCGTGATCGCCCAGGCGGCGGCGACGCCCAGCAGCAGGAACAGGAAGAAGACGAGCGTCGGGAACCAGGGCCATCCCGCTCCGGCCAGCTTGACGTCCACGATCGGGTACTCCAGCGTCTTGGCGGCGAACCTCGCCGTCGCCACGTCGTACGTGCGGGCGATGTCGCGCAGCACCGCGTCGAAGGCGAACTCCTCGGTCGTGTGGACGTACTCAGGACGGAGATCGCCGATGCCCGGCACCTGGCGGCGTGCGGCGTCCAGGCCGGGCACGAGGAGCCGGTCGAGCCCGCCGGCCGCGGCGGCGAGGGTGGTGCGGGGGACGAACGTCAGCCCGTGCGCGGAGCGGATGGGGCCGTCGCCGGCCGCGATGGTCCGCCCGACCACGGCCTGCTCGGTGTAGGAGTTGAACACCGAGGCGAGCTCCAGCTCGCCGACGCCGTCGGTGAGCAGCACGCCGATGTCGGACGGGCCGGTCTGGTAGGAGGAGTTGAGCGGGGCGACGAGGTCGGCGGGCTCCAGGCTGCGTACGGGGATGCTCGCGGGCGCGCCGGGCGAGTAGTGCCGCCAGTGCACGGCGCCGGCCGCCTGCCGGGCCGTGGGGACGTCGGCCAGGCGCTCGACGATGCGCAGGGCGGCGTCGATGCCGGACAGCACGCCCGCCGCGGTGATCACGTCGCCGTCGTCGACGTACCGCATGCCGCTGCGCCACTTCACGGTGGGGAAGTCGGCGCGCAGGCCGCGCATGCGCAGCCAGTGCGAGGTGGCCGGGCGGCCGTCGAGCAGCCCGGTACGGGCCAGCGCGCGGGCGCCGTTGCAGACGCTGACGGTCAGCGCGCCGGCGGCCGCCTGCCGCCTGGCCCAGGCGTTGATGGAGCTCAGCTCGGCGGGCTCCGGCGTCTGCATCGCGGGGAAGATCACGGCGTCGAGCGTGTCGCCCTGGCCGGACATGAGCCGGTCGAGCTCGTCGAACGTCACGTCGGGGACGATGTCCAGCCCGCCGGTCATGGGGATAAGCCGGGGGCCCGCGGAGACGACGTACAGGTTGAACCGGCCGGTGCTCGCCAGCACCTCGTACGGGCCGAGCAGGTCGGCGGCGTTGGTGCCGTTGCCGCCGGTGAGCAGGGCCACGGTGGGCTTGGCCGGGTCGTGGCTCCTGGCCGCGGGGGCGGCCGAGACGGCGTCGGCGCGCGCCTCGTAGATGCTGCCGAACCTGCCGATCGTGCTGGCCGCCGAGACCGCCCCCGGGACGAGCAGCACGATCAGCACGACAGCCGCGCCCTTGACCCACTTTCCCCTGATGGCGAGGCGGGGCAGGGCGGCGTACTCACCGCGGCGTCTGAGCACGGACGCCGCCATGAGGACGTACATCGCCCAATGCCCGATCATCGAGACCTGGGCGAGGCCCAGCACTTCCAGCCAGAACAGGACCGACAGGATGACGAAGGGCGCGAAGATGACCGCGGCCATCTCGCCGATCGCCCGCTTGCGGTGGCGGCGGACGGCCATCCAGAGCGCCGGCACGACGGCCATCTCGGCGACCATGATCATCATCCCGACGTCGGCACGCGTGCCCGCGGGCAGCAGCGCGCCGACGGCCATGCCGAGCAGCAGCATGCCGAGGTTGACCGCGATGACCAGCTCGACGTAGTGCCAGAGGACGCGGCCCGCCGTGCGGAGCCCTCCCGGCCGCGCCGCCCTGTCCGTCATCGCCCGGCCTCCGGGGGCCGGGAGACCGCGCTCAGCCTGCCGAGGCCTGGATGGCGGGTTCTGCTCCCCGGCGTTCCGCCTCGCATGATCGCCCCTTCCCACCGCGTGTACACGTCACCTCCGGATGGTGTTCGACCTGCGCTTCCCGGACAAGGACACAGACCGGACATCCACCGGACATTTCCTGACCGTGGTGGTGGTGCGGGCCTTTGAGGTCTTTGGGCGGTGTTCTGGTGGTGCAGGTTTCTCCGAGCGGGGTTCTGGTGGTGCGGGGCAACGTGGACGGGGCGGGGTGGTGGACCAGGGCGCTGTTCCGGTGGGCGCGAGTGCGGGACGGCCGGGGAGAGCCGCTGACGGGTCCGTTGCAGGAGCGGGCGGGGTGCCGGAGGGGCGGCGACGGGGCTCAGGCGGACCGCGGGCGGGACGGCGGGACAACGACGGGGCCCAGGTGGGCAGTCGGCCGAGACCCGCCGACAGACAACGAGGCCCGGACGGGCAGTCGGCCGAGACCCGCCGACAGACGACCAGGCCCAGACGGGCAGTCGGCCGAGACCCGCCGACAGACGACCAGGCCCAGACGGGCAGTCGGCCGAGACCCGCGGGGAGACGACGAGGCCCGGACGGGCAGCGGGCGGGATCGGTGGGCGTTGGTCAGGCGGCGGGGCGGGTGGAGGTGGCGGTGAGGAGGCGGCGGATGTTGCGGGCGGCGGTGCGGCCGGCACGGTTGGCGCCGATCGTGCTGGCCGAGGGGCCGTAGCCGACGAGCTGGATCCTCGGGTCGCGGACGACCTGGGTGCCGTCCACGCGGACGCCGCCGCCCGGCTCGCGCAGGCGCAGGGGCGCGAGGTGGTCGAGCGCCGCCCGGAACCCGGTGGCCCAGATGATGGTGTCGCAGGCGAGGAACGTGCCGTCGTCCCACTCCACGCCGGTCTCGGTGATGCGGCGGAACATCGGCCGCCGGCGCAGCGCCCCCTTGGCCAGCGCCTCACGTACGACGGCGCTGTAGGTCAGACCGGTCACGGAGACGACGCTCTGCGGCGGCAGCCCGGCGCGTACCCGCTCCTCCACCATGGCGACGGCCTCCCGCCTGGCCTCCTCGCCGAAGTCGTCGTCCCGGAACACGGGGGGCCGCCGCGTGACCCACGCGGTCGCGGCGGCCACCCCCGCGATCTCCGACAGCACGTGCGCCGCCGAAGCGCCGCCGCCCACGACGACCACCCGCCGCCCCGCGAACTCCGCCGGCCCCCGATAGTCGGCGTAGTGCAGCTGGCGGCCGGCGAAGGTGGCGGCGCCCGGGTAGTACGGCCAGTAGGGACGGGTCCAGGTGCCGGTCGCGTTGACGAGGGCGGCCGCGGACCACTCCCCCGCGTCCGTCTCGATCACCAACCGCCCTGCTTCGCCCTCGCGTACGGACGTGACCCGCACCGGACGTACGACGTGGAGCCCGACGGCGCGCTCGTACGCGCCGTAGTACGCGGGAACGACCTCGGCCGCCTGCCGCGACCCGTCACCGCCGGGCGGCTTGGGGAGGCCCGGCAGGTCGAAGACCCCGTGCACCTTGTCCATCGTCAGCGAGGGCGAGCGGTGCCGCCACGCCCCGCCCGGCCCGTCTTCCGCGTCCAGCACCACGGGCTCGAACCCGAACCGGCGCAGGAAGTACGCGCTGGACAGGCCGGCCTGCCCGGCCCCGATGACGACGACCTCGCTCTCCTCCACGCTCACCCTCAACCACCCGGGCCCCGCCCCTCTTCCCGGCCCCGCCCCGTCCCGGCCTCGCCGCCGGCTCCTGCCCTCCGCCGGCGGCGTGACCCGGCCCCGCCCTGTCCGGGCCTCGCCGCCGGAGCCTGCCCACCGCCGGCATCGTCTGCCCCCGCCGGGATGCGGTTTCCCTCCCCAGGCGTCAGGCATCGGCGGCGGAAGCCGGTCCCACGGCGCGGGCCGAAGACGAGCGGATGCCCGGCCGCGGGCGGTCGAGCGCGGACCAGGACCAGGGGGCGCGGCGGACGGTGCCCACAAGAGGGTGCCCACAAGACGGTGCCCACTAGACGGTGCCGGCAAAGGGCCGGGCCAAGGGGTGCGCGGTCACACGTCAGGGTTTGCGGACCGGTGCCGTGGAGCCGCGCACGACCAGCTCGGTCGCGAGCTCGACATGGTGCGAGTCCACCCGCTCGCCGTCCGCGAGCCGCAGCGCGGTCCGCAGCGCGGCCTGCCCCATCTCGCGCAGCGGTTGCCGGATGGTGGTGAGCGGCGGCGAGGTGACCTTGGCGATCTGGGTGTCGTCGAAGCCGACGATGCTCAGGTCCTCGGGGATGCGCAGCCCGCGCTCCCGCGCCGCCTCCATGATGCCGACGGCCATCTCGTCGCTGCCGGCGAAGATGGCGGTCGGGGCGTGCGGCAGGTCGAGCACGGCGGCTCCGCCTTCGACGCCGTCCTGGTAGTGGAAGTGGCTGGAGCGTACGTAGCCGGGCAGCACGGGCGCTCCCTCGGCCTCCATGGCGGCGCGGTAGCCGTGCAGCCGCGCCTGGTTGCACGCGGCGGTGGCGGGGCCGCCGACGTAGGCGATGCGCCGGTGGCCGAGGGAGAGCAGGTGCTGGGTGGCGGCCAGCCCGCCGGCGAAGTTGGTGGAGCCGATGCTGGTGACGCGGGTGCGCGGCAGGTTGAGCGGGTCGATGAGGACGAGCGGCAGCCGCGCCCTGCTGAGCGCGGCGGGCTGCCCGGCGGTGAGCTCGCTGGTGACGGCGATGAGCGCGCGCCGTCCCGCGGCGACCAGGCTGCGCGCCCAGGCGGTGGTGCGGGCCTCGCCTCTCCTGATGCTGACGACGACGCCGACGCCGGCCTCGGCGCCCGCCTCGATCACGCCCTGGATGATCTCGGTGGAGTAGGCGTTGAGGTCGGTGTCGAACTGCACCTCGACGGTGCCGAGCCCGGCCTGCTCGCGGCGCGGCGTGGGGGCGACGTAGTCGTGCTGCTGGAGCAGCTCCTGCACCAGGGAGCGGGTGGCCGGGGAGACGTCGCTGCGGCCGTTGAGCACCTTGGAGACGGTCGCGACGGACACTCCCGCGGAGGCCGCGACCGTGGCGAGCGTGGCCCGTCTAGAGCTGGGCGGCATCTGCACCCCCTTGCCGAGACTGCCCGGCGGCCGTGGCGTTCACCTCGACGGGCGTGACGAGGCGCCGGTCGTGGCCGACGTGGCGGGTCTGGCCGGTCAAGCGTACGACGGCGCTGCACGGCAGGTCGGCGGCCGAGGTGCCGACGAGTACTTCGATGTCGCCGGGTTCGACGACGCGGCGCAGGTCGCGCCCGGTGAAGGAGGTGCGGTCCGCGTGTATCCGGAAGGTGACCTCGGCGTCCGCGCCGGGTTCGAGCGGGACGCGGGCGTACCCGATGAGTTGTCTGACGGGTCTGGTGACCTGGGCGACGAGGTCGTTGATGTAGAGCTGGACGACCTCGGAGCCGGCCCTGCCGCCGGTGTTGCGCACGGTGACGGTGGCGGTGAACTCGCCGTCGGTGGGCACCTCGGTGGCGCTGAGCCGCAGGTCCGACACCACGAAGGTGGTGTAGGAGGCGCCGTAGCCGAAGGGGAACAGCGGGGTCGGGTCGAGGTTGCTGATGCCGTGGCTGTCGGTGCCGAGCGGCGGCTGCAGGTAGGTGGCGGGCTGGCCGCCGGGGCTGCGCGGGATCTGCACGGGCAGCTTGCCGGTGGGCTGGACGCGGCCGGTCAGCACGCCGGCGATGGCGGCGCCGCCCTCCTCGCCGGGCATGAACGCCTGGACGAGCCCGGCGGCGCGGTCGCGGATCTCGCCCAGCGCGTACGGACGCCCGGAGACCACGACGACGACCACGGGCGTGCCGGTGGCGGCGAGTTCGGCGAGCAGGTCGGCCTGCACGCCGGGCAGCCGCAGGTCCTCGGCGTCGCAGCCCTCGCCGGAGGTGCCCTGCCCGAACAGGCCGGCCAGGTCGCCGACGACGGCCACGCACACGTCGGCGTCGCGGGCGGCGGCGACGGCGGCGGGGAAGCCGGAGCGGTCGTCGCCGCGTACCTCGCAGCCCTTCTCGTAGCGGATGTCGGCGTCCGGCAGCTCGGCGGTGAGCGCGTCGAGCACGCTGGGCGCCTCGATGCCGAGGCCGAGCCCGGGGTGGCGGGGCAGCACGTGGTTGGGGAAGGCGTAGCAGCCCATGAACGTGCGCGGGTCGTGCGCGGCGGGACCGACGACGGCGACGCGTCGGGGCGCGGTGCGGCCCTCGCCGAGCAGCGGCAGCGCGGTGCCGGCGTCGAGGAGGATGATCGAGCGTTCGGCCAGCTCCCGGGCGAGTGCGCGGTTGGCGGGCGAGTCGAGGTCGACCTCCGCGGCGCCGGCGACGGACTTCTCGGGCGTCCAGTCGTGGTCGAGCAGGCCGAGCTCGACCTTCTGGGTGAGCAGGCGGCGCACGGCCCGGTCGATGAGCTCTTCCGGCACCTCGCCGCTGCGGACGCGCTCGGCGAGGTGCTGCCCGAAGCCGAGCGTGTCGGGCAGCTCGACGTCGACGCCTGCGGTGAGCGCGTGGACGCCGGCCTCCTCGGTGCCGGCGGCGATGCGGTGCATGGTGGCCAGGAACGGAACGCCCCAGTAGTCGGAGACGACGGTGCCGGTGAAGCCCCATTCGTCGCGCAGCACCTCGGTGAGCAGCCAGGGGTCGGCGCCCGCGGGGACGCCGTCGACATCAGAGTAGGAGTGCATGACCGAGCGGGCGCCGCCGAGCGCGATCGCGGTCTCGAAGGGCGGCAGGATCATGTCGAGCAGCTCGCGGCGGCCCATCGGCACGGGGCCGTGGTTGCGGGCGGCGCGGGAGGCGGAGTAGCCGGCGAAGTGCTTGAGGGTGGCGATGACGCCGGCGTTCTCCAGGCCGCGGACGTAGGCGGCGCCGAGCGTCGCCACGAGGTACGGGTCTTCGCCCATGGTCTCCTCGACCCGTCCCCACCGGTAGTCGCGGACGACGTCGAGCACCGGCGACAGGCCCTGGTGCGCACCGACCGCCCGCATGTCGCGGCCGATGGCGGCGGCCATGCGCTCGACCAGGTCGGGGTCGAACGTGGCGGCCCAGGCGATGGCGGCGGGGTAGACGGTGGCGCCGAAGGCGGTGAAGCCGGTCAGGCACTCCTCGTGCACGATGGCGGGGATGCCGAGCCTGGAGCCTTCCATCACGATCCGCTGCTGGCGGACGACCTCGGCCGCGCCCTCCTCCGGGGTGACGGGGGTGCTGCCGTGGACGCGGGTCAGGTGGCCGAGGCCGTGCCGGGCCGCCTCCTCCAGGGGGATGGTGCCGGAGGCGGCGAAGACGTCTTGCATGGGGGCCACGTTCAGCGGCTCGGCGCCCGGTTCCGGTTCCTCGGCCTGACTCATGTCGTTGCCGACCCACCGGCTGCCGAGCTGGCCGATCTTCTCCTCCAGGGTCATCTCGGCAAGGAGGGCTTCGACTCGGTCGGCCACGGCGAGCGCCGGGTCCTGCCACGGGCGCAGGGCCCGGTCCGCCGTCGGGGTCCGATCAAGAGCCGTCATGTACTGCGCTCCTTAAGAAGGTGCGGTCTTCTCGTAACTTTTCGAAAATGTTTCGACAGCCGTGCCGATCTCGGCGCGCGGCCTTCGCCGTCCCAGACCTCCAGCTAAGAGCACGCGCGCTAGTACCTTACACGCGCCTCATCAGATAGCCAGATGTTTCCCTGATCGACAAGGTCTTGACACCACTATTTTCGAAACCTAGATTGGCGACCCCCGCGGTCATGTCGAAAATGTTTCGATGAGCTGACACTAGGAGGAGTGGACGAGTGGCACTAGGGTGCCAATCCACGACCGCCGGTCATCGCATCCATTGATCACGAGCCGCGACCCCCAGCCCGCGGCACTCAAGTACGGAGATCAGCGTGGAGTCCAGGACAACCACCTCTCGCCGCAACTTTCTCAGCCTCGTCTCCATGGGTGTCCCCCTAGGAGCAGCACTCGCCGCCTGCGGCGGCACAGGACCCACCCAGACCGGCGCCGGTGGCGGCACGGGCGACGCGACCACCGGTGGTGGCGACGCCAACAGCGCCACGTACTGGTACCTGTCGACGCAGCCCCAGGAGGGCGTGCGCACCCGGACGGTCGAGCGCCACAACAAGGCCAACCCTGACGCGACGATCGTCGGCACGACCTTCCAGAACGACGCGTTCAAGACCAAGATCAAGACGGCCATCGGCGCCGGCCAGGCCCCCACGCTCATCTGGGGCTGGGGCGGCGGCACCCTGCGCAGCTACGTGCAGGCCGGCCAGGTGGACGACCTGACCGACTGGTTCGACCAGAACCCGGCCGTCAAGGACAAGCTGTTCCCCTCCGCCTTCGGCGCGGCGACGATCGACGGCAAGATCTACGCGATGCCGTGCGAGACCCTGCAGCCGATCGTCCTCTACTACGACAAGCGGGCCTTCGACAAGATCGGCGCCCAGCCGCCCCAGACGTGGGGCGACATCCTCGACCTGGTGCCGAAGTTCAACGCCAAGGGCATCGCGCCGTTCTCGCTGGGCGGCCAGTCGCGCTGGACGAACATGATGTGGCTGGAGTTCCTCTTCGACCGCATGGGCGGTCCGGAGGTGTTCCAGGCCGTGTTCGACGGTGAGAAGGACGCCTGGTCCAACCCGATCGCGATCAAGGCGCTCGAGGAGATCCAGAAGCTGGTCAAGATGAACGGCTTCGTCAAGGGCTTCTCCTCCATCACCGCCGACTCCAACGCCGACCAGGCCCTGCTCTACACCGGCAAGGCCGCGATGATGCTGCACGGCGGCTGGACGTACGGCAGCATGAAGGCCGACGGCGGCGACTTCGTCTCCGGCGGCAACCTCGGCTACATGAACTTCCCGCCGATCGACGGCGGCAAGGGCGACCCCGGCAACACCGTGGGCAACCCCGGCCAGTACATCTCGATCTCCTCCAAGGCCACCCCCGAGCAGAAGGAGATCGCCAAGAAGTTCTTCGCCGGCGCGCTCATCGACGACACGGCCGTCAAGGAGTGGGTGGCCACCGGCGCCGTGCCCATCATCAAGGGCGCGGACAAGGAGTTCGCCAACTCCGAGGACAAGGAATTCCTGACCTTCGTCTACAACATCGCCGTCAACGCCAAGTCCTTCGCCCAGTCGTGGGACCAGGCGCTCAGCCCGACGGCCGCCGAGGTGCTGCTGGACAACATCGCCAAGCTGTTCCAGCTGTCCATCTCGCCGCAGCAGTTCGCCACCAACATGAATGCGGTCATCGGCAAGTGAGCGCAGTCATGACGACCGCCCGGCCCGCCTCCAGGGCGGGCCGGAGCGGCTCTCTCGGGTGGATGACCATTCCGGCGCTGGCGTTCTTCGTCGTTTTCGCGCTCATCCCGCTGGTGGGGGTGCTCCTCCTCAGCTTCGCGCAGTGGGACGGGCTCGGGGAGATCGGCATCGCCGGGTTCAGCAACTGGAGCGCGATCCTGTCGGATCCCGGCCTGCCGCACGCGCTGTGGATCACCTTCCTCGTCATGGTCGTCTCGTGGGCCGTCCAGACGCCCGCGAGCATCCTCATGGGCACCTTCCTGGCCGGCCAGCAGCGCTACCGCGCGGTGCTGTCGGTGATCTTCTTCATTCCGCTGCTGCTCAGCTCGGCGGCGCTGGCCATCACGTACAAGGCGCTGCTCGACCCGAACTTCGGTCTCGGCGCCGGCCTGAACATCCCCTTCCTCGTGCAGGACTGGCTGGGCGAACCGGTGCTCGCCTTCGGCGTGGTGATCTTCGTGGTGTCCTGGCAGTACATCCCGTTCCACGCGCTGATCTACCAGGGCGGCGTGCGCCAGATCCCGCGTTCCATGTACGAGGCCGCGCAGCTCGACGGCGCGGGCCGGGTACGCAGGTTCTTCAGCATCACGCTGCCGCAGCTCAAGTACACGATCATCACGTCGTCGACGCTGATGGTCGTCGGTTCGCTGACCTTGTTCGACCTGATCTTCGTGTTGACGGCCGGTGGGCCCGGCGACGCCACCAGGGTGCTCGCGCTCGACATGTACAAGCGCGGCTTCCAGGCCAACCTCATGGGGCCGGCCAGCGTGATCGCGGTCATCCTCGTCCTCGTCGGCCTCGCCCTGTCGCTGTTCCTGCGCCGGCTCGGCGGCCGAGACCACAGCCACAGCCAGCTTGAAGGGGCCTGACGCATGACGACCGCCTCCACCAGGGCTCACAAGAGCGAGACCCTCGCGGCGGGACCGGCTCACCGCCGCAAGGCCGCGCGGAGCGGGGAGCGACGCAACTGGGTCGCCGGCCTGACCAGCATCCTGTGGCTGGCGATCGTGGTCGTGCCGATCTACTGGATCGTCATCACGAGCTTCAAGTCGCAGTCGAACTACTACCAGGAGAACCCGTTCGCCCCGCCGGCCGAGCCGACGCTTGCGAACTACCGGATGGTCATCGAGGCCGACTTCATCCAGTACTTCATCAACAGCGTCATCGCGACCGTCGGCGCCGTGGTGCCGGCCGTGCTGGTCAGCTTCATGGCGGCGTACGCGATCGTCCGCGGCGGCAGGAGCCGCCTGCTGCGCTGGACGAACTCGATGTTCCTCATGGGCCTTGCGATCCCGCTGCAGGCCGTGGTGATCCCGATCTACCTGATCATCATCCAGCTCGGCCTGTACGACTCGCTGATGGCGCTGATCCTGCCGTCGATCGCGTTCGCGATCCCGCTGTCGGTGCTCGTGCTGTCGAACTTCATCAGGGACGTGCCCAAGGAGCTGTTCGACTCCATGCGGATCGACGGCGCCACCGAGAACGAGATGCTGTGGAAGCTCGCGTTCCCGCTCACCCGCCCCGCCGTGGTGACGGTGACGATCTACAACGCGCTGCAGATCTGGAACGGCTTCCTGCTGCCGCTCGTGCTCACCCAGAGCCCCGACAAGCGCACGCTGCCGCTGGCGCTCTGGTCCTTCCAGGGCCAGTACAGCATCAACGTGCCCGCGGTGCTCGCCTCGGTCGTGCTCACCACCCTGCCCATCCTGGTGCTGTACGTGGTGGGCCGCCGCCAGCTCCTCGCCGGCCTCACCGCCGGGTTCGGCAAGTGAGCTCATCGGCGTGCCCGGTCAGGTGCGCCATGTCCCGCTCATAGAGACGGTCGTCGCCGCGGGCGACGTGGCCGGCGAAGGCCGCGTCGCCCGCGGCGGCGCGTTCACGCATGAACGCGACCAGGTGCTCCAGCCTGGTCACCGCCATGGCGGGCAGCCTTTCGAGGTCGTCGTCGCCGAGCCCGTACGCGCCGGCGAACAATCCCAGCCTGCGCGCCTGCTCCGCCACCGGCGCCCCGCCCGCGGGAGCGGGGTCGGTGAGCGGCACGAACCGGTAGGCGGCGTAGGCCACGTCCCACAGGCGCGGCCCCGGGTGCGCGGTGTCGAAGTCGATGAACGCGACCGGCTCGCCGTCCCTGAACACGGTGTTGTACGTCGCCACGTCGCCGTGGCAGATCACCTCGGCCGGCTCGACCGGCGGGAAGTACCAGGCGGCGCCGGGCGGCGGCGTGAAGCCGGCGGTGGCGTCGTGGTAGCGGCGCAGCAGCCGGGCCGCGCCGGTCAGCGCCCGGTCCGTACGCGCCCACGCCGGCAGCGGGTGGTCGGCGGTCTCCCCCGCCACGAAGCCGAGCACCTCGCGCCCCTGCTCGTCCACGCCGTGGACCCGGGGAGCACCGGTGAAGCCGCGCTCGGCCAGGTGGCGCAGCAGCGCGTGCACGGCGGGCGTCCACGGTCCCGTGGGACGGCGCACGGTGCCGGCCGCACGGACGACGTGGTTGACGCCGCCGGCCAGAATCTCCTCGCCGCTCGCCACGCCCTCCCTTCTACCGTGCCGCGGCTCAGCGATACCACCGGTTTTATCCCGGTCTTGCGGGGCGCACGGTAGAACAGGCGGCATGAACCCAGCACCGGTGGTGCTCGTCGTGGACGACGAGCCCAACATCCGCGAGCTGCTGCTCGACGCCCTGGAGGTCAACGGGTTCCGCGTCCGCACGGCCGCGTCGGGCACGCAGGCGCTCAGGAGCGTCGGCAGGCAGCGGCCCGACCTGGTCCTGCTCGACGTGATGCTGCCCGACCTCGACGGCTTCGCGGTGGCGCAGCGGCTGCGCCCGGACGGCGGCGGCCCTCCGGTGCTGTTCCTGACCGCCCGCGACACGGTCGAGGACCGCATCGCCGGGCTGACGGCGGGCGGCGACGACTATGTGACGAAGCCGTTCAGCCTGGAGGAGGTGGTGCTGCGCATCCGCGCCATCCTGCGCCGTACGGGCGCGCGCGATGAGCGCTTCGACGACGGCCTGCTGCGCTACGCCGACCTGGAGCTGGACGAGGAGACCCACGCCGTGCGCCGCTCCGGACGGCACATCCACCTGTCGCCGACGGAGTTCGCGCTGCTGCGCTACCTGATGATCAACGCCGAGCGGGTGGTGAGCAAGGCGCAGATCCTCGACCGCGTCTGGGACCACGGCTTCGACGCCGACAGCCGCATCGTGGAGTCGTACATCAGCTATCTGCGCCGCAAGATCGACGCCGAGGGGCGGCCGCTGATCCACACACTGCGCGGGGTGGGCTACTCGCTGCGCGACCAGGCGCTGATGGACCGGAAACGCTGATGGAGGCCGGCGCTCCGAGGCGGCACGGCCGGGCGTGGCCGCTGCGGCACCGGCTGCTCGCCGCGCTGCTCGGGCTGTCGGCGGCGGCGCTCGCGGTGTTCGCTGCGGCCGGGGTGCTGCTGCTCGACCGCTCGCTGCTGGCCCGCGTGGACACCCAGCTCACCGCGTTCGCCATCTCGTTCGGCAACGGCCCGCCGCCCGGCGCTCCCCCGCCGCCCCCGGGCCGCGGCGGCGACGTGGAGCTGCCCACCCAGTTCCGGGTCACGGTGTTCGCCGGGTCGGGCGCGGTCGTGCGGCGGCTACCCGGCACGGGCGACGGCCCCGACGTGCCGCCCGAGCTGCTCGAGCACCCGCCCGCCACCCCGTTCACCGTGCCCGACAGGTCGGGCGACGGCGAGTGGCGCACGATGATCGTCCGCATGCACGACGGGAACATGGCCGCGGTCTCGCTCTCGCTGGAGTCCCACCGCAGCACCGTGCGCCAGCTCCTGCTCATCGAGGCGGCGGCGGGCGTCCTGGTGCTGGTCCTGCTGGGCGCGGTGGCGCTGGTCGTGGTCCGCATCGGGCTGCGCCCGCTCACCAGGATGGAGCGCACCGCCGCCGCCATCGCGGCCGGCGAGCTGGACCGGCGGGTCTCCGACAGCGACCCGCGTACCGAGACGGGCCGGCTCGGCCACGCGCTCAACGTCATGCTCGGCCGCCTCAGCGAGGCCCTGCGCCAGCGCGAGCGCTCCGAGCAGCGGCTGCGCCGCTTCCTCGCCGACGCCTCCCACGAGCTGCGCACGCCGCTCACCTCCATCCGCGGCTTCGCCGAGCTGTACCGGCACGGCAGGCCCGACCCCGATCCCGCGGTGGCCCGCATCCTGAGCCGCATCGAGGGCGAGGCCGAGCGGATGGGCGTGCTGGTGGAGGATCTGCTGCTGCTCGCCCGCCTCGACGAGGAGCCCGCGCTCGACATGACCGAGGTGGATCTGCACGTCATCGCCGGCGACGTGGTGCTCGGGGCGCGGGCGCGCGACCCCGGGCGCGAGGTGGAGCTGGTGCCGGGCGACGGCCCGGTACGCGTGGTCGGCGACGAGCACCGGCTGCACCGCGTCCTCGCCAACCTGGTGGGCAACGCCCTCACCCACACGCCGCCGGGCACGCCCGTACGCGTCGTGCTCGGGCTCGCCGGGCCGGCGGACGGCGCGGCGGCCGTGGCGCACGCCGGGGCCGAGCGCGTGCGGGAGCCGGTCGCCGTCATCGAGGTGCACGACGAGGGGCCGGGGATCGACCCCGAGCACCTGCCGCACATCTTCGACCGCTTCTACCGCGCCGACCCGTCCCGCGAACGCCGCGGCGGCACCGGGCTGGGGCTCGCCATCGCGGCCGCCCTGGTGGGCGCGCACGACGGGCGCATCGAGGCGCGAAGCCGTCCCGGGCGCGGCACGACCTTCCGCGTGCTGCTTCCGGCCGTCCCGACCCGGTAAGACGGCGTTCACACATTATTCCCAGCTTGTTGCGGTCCCATATGGACTGACACGGAAGGAGAGACATGCTGGGAAGATTCCGCAGACCTACCGTCTCCGCAGGTCAGCCCGCCAGTCCCGGTCCTCCCCACGACGAGGCGGGACACGCGCTGCGCGCCCCCAGCAAGCTGCACGCGTTCAACCGATACGAGATCAAGTACCTCCTGGACGCCGCCGAGGCCGGCGAGCTGCGGGCCGAGATCGAGAACCTGCTCGACCGCGACCGGCACAGCGGCGACAACGGATACGGCATCTGGAGCGTGTACTACGACACCCGGCGGCTGCGCTTCTACTGGGAGAAGATCGAGGGGCTGAAGTTCCGCAGGAAGCTGCGCATCCGCCACTACGGCGACCGGTTCCAGGTCACCGGCGACACCCCGGTCTTCGTGGAGATCAAGCAGCGGGTCAACCGGGTCACCCAGAAGCGCCGGGTGCGGCTGCCGTACCGCGACGCGATCGCGCTGTGCGACGGGCGCGCGATGGTCGCGCACGATCCGTCCCAGCGGGCCTTCCTCGAAGAGGTGCTCGACCTCGTCTGCCGTCTCGACCTGCGGGCCACCGCGATGACCGGATACCAGCGGCACGCGTACGTCGGCCGCGGCGCCGACGTGGGCCTGCGGGTGACGTTCGACCACCGGGTACGCGGCCGCGACCGGGACTTCCACCTCGGCGCCGACGCCGAGAACCGGTTCATCGTCCCGCCCAGCAAAGTGATCATGGAGGTCAAGGCCAACGAGCGGGTGCCGTACTGGCTCACCGACCTGACGGCCAAGCGGAACCTCCAGGTCATCCGGGTCTCCAAGTACTGCCAGAGCGTGGAGGCGTACGGCCTGGCGCCCCGCTCGATCTTCCACATCCCCGGACACGACCTCGACCTCGACTCCCCCGCCCCCGGCCGCGCGCCGGCCCTGACCACCGCCAAGGAGGCGTGACCCCCATGGACTTCTCGTTCCAGGACCTGTCGGGCACGTTCAGCGTCGCCGACATCGCGCTCGCGATGGCCCTGTCGTTCGTGCTCAGCGCCATGATCGGCTGGGTGTACCGGGCGACGCACCGCAACGTCTCCTACAGCCAGTCGTACGTGCAGACGCTCGTCATCCTCGGCATGCTGATCTCGCTCATCATGCTGGTCGTCGGCTCCAACATCGCCCGCGCGTTCGCCCTGGTGGGCGCGCTGTCGGTGGTGCGGTTCCGCAACGCCATCAAGGAGACGCGGGACGTCGGCTTCATCTTCCTGGTGATGGGCGTCGGCATGGCCGTCGGCACCCGCTTCTACCTGCTGGCCGTGGTCGCCGCCGTGGCGATCTCGCTGATCATCATGATCATGCACCGGTTCAACTGGTTCCAGCTCAACGTGCGCCGGCAGGTCGTCAAGGTGCAGGTGCCGTCCGACGACGACTACACGCACGCCATCCAGGACGTGCTCATCCGCCACACCGACGAGTTCGAGCTGGTCAGCATGGAGTCGATCAGGGGCGGCGCGCTGCTCGAGCTCATGTACACGGTCAAGATCAAGAAGGGCAGCGAGCCCGCGGACGTCATCGCCGCGCTGCGCGAGCGCAACCACGGCCAGAACGTCACCGTCCTGACCGGGTACGACCAGACCGACCTGTGAGGGCCCCGTCATGGCACAGCCGCACCGGCTCAAGCACCGCATCCCCGTCAAGCTCCGGCACAACTGGAAGCTCGTCGCGCTGTGCACGGCGTTCCTGGCGGTGTGCTGGGGGGTGTTCGGCAGCGGGACCGTCCGGCCGTACGTCACCACCTCCGGCACCGTCCAGACCCGCGACGTCGTCCAGGACCTCACCGGCACCCGCGAGCTGTTCGACACCTCCGTGCCGCACGAGGTGACGCTCACGTTCCGCGACGAGAGCTACCAGGACATGCTGGCCGAGTACTTCAAGGACGGTGAGAAGAAGTACGTCGAGGCGGACCTGACCATCGACGGCACCCGCATCCCGAGCGTGGGGATCCGGCTCAAGGGCAACTCGACGCTGCAGGGCCTGACCTGGAAGGGGCAGACCCGCCCGCGCTCCGGGCCCGGCGGCCGGCAGCGGAACGGCGGGCCGCCAGACGGCGGCCGGCCCCCGGCCGACGGGCGGCCACCCGCCGACGGACAGGCACAGCCGAACGGCCCGCCCCCGGCGGACGCAGACGCGCAGCACGGCCAGGCGCAGGACAACGGGCAGGCCCAGCGCGGCCAGGCGCAGGACAACAGGCAGGGCCAGCAGAACGGGCAGGCGCGCCGCAACGGCGGGCCTCCCGGCAACGGGCCGCCCCCTGCGCTCAAGGCCGAGGAGCCGGAGAACCTGCCGTGGCTGATCAGCTTCGACGAGTTCGTGGCGGGCCGCCGCTACCAGGGCCACAGCCAGATCGCCGTACGCCCGGCCACCCAGCAGGCGTCGGCCCTGCTCAACGAGGCGCTGGCCATCGCCATGGTCGGAGCGGCGGGCGAGCCGACCCAGCGCTCGACGTACGCCTCGTTCTCCGTCAACGGACGCGCGTCGAAGCCGCGCCTGCTGGTCGAGTACCTGGACGAGGGGTACGCCGAGCGCCTCGGCGAGGGCGTCCTGTACAAGTCGCTGGCCTCCAGCCAGTTCACCTACCAGGGCGAGGACCAGACCGCGTACGTCGACGACTTCAAGCAGATCAACCTCAAGGGCCAGCGCGACCTCCAGCCGGTCATCGACTTCATCAAGTGGGTGGAGGAGGCGTCGGACGAGGAGTTCTCCAAGGGCCTGGCCGAGCGGATGGACGTGGAGTCGTTCGCCCGCTACGCCGCCCTGCAGAACCTCATGCTGAACTTCGACGACATGGCGGGGCCTGGGCGGAACTACTACCTCTGGTACGACCTGCGCACCTCCACGTTCCAGGTGATCAACTGGGACCTCAACTTCGCCTTCAGCGGCGACCCCACGGCCGGGCCCGACGACCCGGTCGGCATGGTCTTCGGCCGCCGCCCCGCCGGCGCGGGCCCGCCCGACCAGCAGGGCCGCCAGGGCCAGGTTCCTCAGGAACGCCGCGGCGTCGGCATGCGTCCCGGGCACACGCTGAAGGAGCGCTTCCTGAAGGACGCCGGCTTCAAGCAGCTCTACCAGCGCGAGTACGCCGCCCTGTACCGCAAGCTGCTGGCGGGCGGCACCGCGACGAAGCTGCTCGACGAGGCGCTGGCGGCCTACAACCGCAACGCCGGGGCCGACACCGCGAAGGCCGCCCAGGAGGCGACCGCCCTCCGCCGGACCCTCACCACCCGCACGGAGTCCCTGCAGTCGAAGCTCTCCTGACCTCGGTGTATGAGCTACGGCCGGACGCCCCCACCCGACACCGGACGCCCGGACGAGGAGCACTCCCACCCGACAGCGGAGGCGGGCGGGGGCACTCCCACCTGACTGTGGAGGCGCGGGCGGGGGCGCTCCCGGCCGGTGACGCGCGACGGGTCCCGCCGCCGACGTGGACCTCGGACCGGCCCTCGCCGGTGCTGGCCCCGCCGGTGCGGTCCCGCCGCTGCGGGCCCCGCCGGTGCGGCCCGCCGCTGCGGGCCCCGCCGATGACGTGCGGCGGGTGAGGTGCTCCTGCCCTGGGTGCCCGCCGCACGCGCCGCGACCGCCCGGTCCGAGCACCGGCCCGTTCCCCGTCACCCGTGCCCACCGGCGGGCGCGTCAAGGGGAACGGGCTCAGCGGGCCTTGAAGGCGACAGCGGTGGTCGAGGTGATCGCGGTCACCAGGGCGACCGTGAGCAGGACGGTGCCCAGCGGATTGGGGCGCCGCTCGGCCGGCTTGACCTGCAGGGCGTGCGATCGGGCCGACGGGGTCGGGGACGGCGTGGGAGTGGGCGTACGGGCCGGGGTGGGCGCCGGCGTCTGGACCGGCACGGGAGGAGCCGGAGGAGCCGGCACGGTCCTCGGCACCGGCCTCGGCCTGCCGCGCGGGCAGTCCCCGACGTGGACCCCGCCCGCGCACAACCCGTCCGGATAGACCGTCACCTGAGGCACCGTGACCTGCGGGGCGGCGTTCCGCTTCGCGCGCGGCATCGAGATCGACACCCGGGGGCGGGGCGAGGTCTGCACCCACACGCGGGGCACCCGGACGTCCGGCCCGGCGGTGACCCGCTTGGGCGGGGCCGGTGGGCGTACGGACGCCTTCGGCACCGCACGAGGCTTGGGCACCGCACGAGGCTTGGGCACCGCACGGGGCTTCGGCACCGGGCGCGGCTTGATCACCGGCCGGGTGGAGGCGGGACGGGGCAGCCGCACCCGCCCGGGGTCCGGAACGGGACGCGACGCCCGTACGGGCTGCGCCGCCCACCCCCGCACCGGCCCCTGCGGACCCCCGGCCGCCTTCTCCTGCACCGGCGCCTGGACACTTCCGGCCGCGCTATCCCGTAGTGACACCTGCGCGACCCCGGCCACCCGTACCCGGGCCACGCCGTCCTCCGTCCGCGCCGCGCCTGCCGCCACCCGCGCCCGATCATCCGCCCGCGCCGTGCCCTCCGCCACCCGCGCCCGATCATCCCCCTGCGCCATGCCATCCGCGCCACGTGCACGCCGCGAACCGCGCTCCCCCGACGCCCCGCCACCGGCCGCCACCGCACCGTGTGAGATGTGAGCCGCCACGGCGCCTTGTGGGGTGTGCGTCGCCACGGCTCCCTGCGAGGTGCGAGGCGGTGCAGCGGTGTCGTGCGCGCGGGAAGCGGTGGCGTTCTGCGTCCGAGAAGAGTGAAGCCCTGCGGTGGCCGGGCCGGTCACGGTGACGGTGATCAGGGCGGTGGCCAGCAGGAGCGGCGCGCGCCTGGCTCCCACGGTCACACCCCTCCGGCGATCCGGGCGAACTCGTCGAGTGCGCTCCTGAACGCATCAGGCCCGACCGCCAAGGGCCCGTCGAAGGCACGGGAGATGTCCCACGTCAGGTAGGTGCCGAAGCCGATCAGCGCGGCGGTCGCCACCAGCGGCAGGATGGCGAGCCCGCGCGGCCTGGCCCCGGCGAGGAACGGGAAGATGATGACCAGCGCGCCGGTGAGGATGGTCAGGAAGAGCAGGCCGTCCGGCGGCCGGGCGGCGGCGTCGGCGGTGCGCTGGGCGCGGGCGGCGGAAAGTGCGCTGAGGTGTTCGAGCACGTTGGCCTTGGCGTCGGTCTCGTCGTCGCTGTGGGTTTCGAGTGCGGTGACGCGGGCGCGGAGGTCGTCCAGGCGCTCGCCGCCGACCGGGTGCATCCTGCCCTCCGCCATGAGCGGCCACTCGTCTCTGACCACGAAGGCGACGTACTCCCGCAGCGACCTGCGCACCTCCTCCGACGCGCTGCCGGGCAGCTCGGCGGCGGCCCAGTAGGCGTCGACGGCGGCCTGGCTCTCGGCGTGGGTGTTGAGCCTGGCGGCGTCGGCGGTCGTCCAGGGCACGATGATCGCGATGGCGAACACGAGCAGGAACATCGCCGACAGCATCGCCCCGGCGTGCGAGGCCGAAGGGCCGCCGGGATCACGGTCCTCGCCGGCTCTCTTGACCCGCCTGAACACCAGCGCCGTGAGCGCCACAGCGCCCACTGCCGCCAAGATCGATAGCGTGTACGCCACCATGAAGATCTCCCGCACCTCTTTCGGATACGCAGTGTCACATTACTATCACACAGTGCAATGATGGCGTCAGGCGCGCAAAGGTAAAGTCCAGGGCAAGCCCATACCCCCGGCGAGCCGCCAGGAAGGGCCCGCGTTAAAGGCCCTGGGGACGTGCCCCGGGGTGATCCCTGGGCCAGACCCTGAGCCGCAATCGTACGGAAAATCCGCCTAAGTGATCATCTCGGGGGTGGGCCAGCGCCCGCCTCGGCCCGGTGCCGGTGCGAGGACAGGCCGGCATTCTTCGGCAGAGCTCCAAGGCCTTCCGCGGGAGGGGGCGACGGCGCGCAGCGCGCCTGGGGCGACGGGCCGCGAGCTGCGGCGGAGCGGCGAACCCGAAGGCGCGGCGGGACGGCCGCCCGGAGGCCGTGGACCGGCACACTCGAACACGCATCGGAGTCGCGGACTCGACGGCACCACAGGGCGACGCACCCGATGGCGCCGCGAGGCGGCGCACACGAAAACGCCGCAAACTGACGCGCCCAAACACACACCAAGGCCACGAACACGAAAACGCCACAGGACGACACCCCCCGACGAGCCCGCGAAACGGCCCACATGAAGATGACGTGGGGTTACACGCCCCAAGGGGCCGGCGGTGCGCCCCATGCGCGCCGGGGCCGTGGTCACGAGGGTGCTGCGGGGTGCGCTCGCGGGGGTTCTGAGGTGGTGGGCTGGAGGGTGTGGCGGGAGTGGACCGGGAGTGCGTGTCGCCGGGGGTGACGGAGGGCGGGCTGGACGGATTGTTCAGGTTCTGACTGGATCACTCACTGAATGTCCAGCCGAATGATGAAATATCGGAAATCTAGGGACCATGGACCGTGTGAATCTCAACGGTCGTGAATTCGTCATGGTCAGCTCGACGGCCAGCAAGGTCAACCCCGATGGTCCCACGCGGTTCGAGTACTGGGAGGACGACGGGCTGGTGTGGGGCAGCTACACCGGCGACACCGTGACCCAGGGCCGTTTCGTCGGGACGCGCGACGGCGACCAGGTGACGATCTCCTACGTGCACGCCCTGGTGGCCGGGGGCAAGGCGGCGGGGAAGAGCACCAGCCGCATCGAGACCGGCGACGACGGGCGGCTGCGGCTGGTGGAGGAGTTCAGTTTCGAGGGCGACGACACGCCTCACGTCAGCGTCTGCGTCGAGGTGTCCTGACGCCCCGGCGTCAGGTGCGCCCGGCCAGGCCACGGCGAGGGCGGTGAGCGGGCGGCCACTCCGGTGGACCGCGTCATCGCGGGCTCCCACGACCGGCGTGAGACCGCGCCGACCGCCCCGGTGAACCGCGTCGTCACGGGCTCCCGCAGCCGGCGTGGGGCCGCGCCGGCCGCCGTGCACAGGTCAGGTGTCCTTACGGAGGGCGGCGCGGCCCTCGGCGGCGCCGACGAAGCGCATCTTGCCCAGCGGCACGTCCCCCTGCGCCTCCAGGGCGGGCCGCCGCTGGGCGCGGGCGGCGTGGTCGCGGTCGCTGGGCAGCACGTACGGCCGCTTGAGCACCTCGTCCAGGATGAACACCGTCTCGGTGGCCTTGACGGCGGGGATGTTGGCGAGCCGGTCGGTCACCATGGAGTGCACGGCGGCCACGTCGGCGACGCGCACCTGGATCATGGCGTCGTGCTGGCCGGTGGTGATCGCGCAGTACTCGACCTCGGGCATCCGCGCCAGCTCGGCCCTGAACTGCTTCCACATCTGCTGGCGCACGGTGACGAAGATCAGCGCGGTGATGCCGAGCCCGGCCCTGACGTGGTCGATCTCGGCGGTGAAGCGCTTGATGGCGCCGTCGGCGCGCAGCGCCTCGAAGCGCGTGTAGGCGTTGGCGCGGGAGATGCCGACGCGTTCGGCGAGGGCGGAGACGGAGATGCGGCCGTTCTCGCGGAGCACCTCGAGGATCTTCATGTGGATCTCGTCCAGCTCGAGACCGATTCCGATCCGTCCAGGCTGACCGCCACCGGCGACACCATTTCTGGAAATTTCACTCATTAGTTCCTCACCGCTGTTCATATCCGTCTCGCCGACCGCACAGAGCCTGGACGTTCTGCCGCACAATCCTCGACATCCTTCTGCCGAACGTCCAATCTTGGAGGACTTACATGGCGACCCGCTCGCAGACGGCGGCTGTGCTGCTCGCCGGTGCACTCGCCCTGGCCGCCTGCGGAAGCGGCGGCACCACTCCCGCCTCCGGGCCCTCGGGGGCCGCCGGGGGCAAGACCCTCGTCATCGACACCTCCTTCGACCTCAAGACCGCGGACCCCGGCCGCACGTACGAGCCGACGGGGCTCATCGTGGGCAAGGCGGTCTACGAGACGCTGCTGACGTTCGACGGCGCCGATGTGACCAAGCCGGTGCCGGCGCTGGCCGAGTCGTACGAGCTGTCGAAAGACGGCAAGACGCTGACGCTCAAGCTGAAGCAGGGCGCCACGTTCGCCGACGGGTCTCCGGTGACCGCCGACGACGTGGTGTTCTCGCTGACGCGGGTGCGTGACATGAAGGGTACGCCGTCGTTCCTGCTGGACGGTGTCGAGGTGGCCAAGGAGGACGACGCGACGATCACGCTGACGTCGACGTCGCCGAACCCGGCGCTGCCGTACATCCTGCCGAACCCGGCGCTCGGCATCATCAACAGCAAGGTCGCCAAGGAGCACGGCGCGACCACGGACCCGCAGGACAAGGCCGAGCAGTACCTCAACAACTCCTCGGCGGGCTCGGGCCCGTACCAGATCGAGTCGTTCAACGTCAGCAGCCAGGTGACGCTGAAGGCGAACCCCAAGTACTACGGCACCAAGCCCGCCTACGACCGGGTGGTGATCCGCAACGTCGAGGCCGCCACGCAGAAGCTGAACGTGCAGCGCGGCGACAGCCAGATCGCGCTCAACCTGTCCGGCGACCAGGTCACCGGCATGCCGCCGGCGCTGCAGGTGAAGAAGACGCCGTCGGCGAACGTGCTGTTCCTGCTCGCCAACCAGGACCCGGCGATCAGCAAGACCACCACGAACCCGAAGTTCGTCGAGGCCGTGCGCAAGGGCGTGGACTACGCGGGCCTGCTGGAGCTGGCCGGTGAGGGCTCGGCGCAGGCGCCGGGCGTCATCCCGTCGCAGCTCCTCGGCGCGCTGCCGGCCGGCCAGGCCGCGCAGCGGGACGTCGAGGGCGCCAAGGCGGCGCTGGCCGCGAGCGGCCTGTCGAACCCGACCGTGAAGCTGGAGTACCCGAGCGAGCTGACCGTGAACGGCCTGTCGTTCCAGCCACTGGCCGAGCGCATCCAGGCCAACCTCAAGGAGGTCGGCATCACGGTGGACCTGCAGCCCGCCCCGGTGACGACGGCGCTGGACAACTACCGCAACGGCAAGGAGGAGATGGGGCTGTGGTACTGGGGCCCCGACTACCCCGACCCGAGCGACTACCTGGCCTTCCTGCCCGGCAAGACGGTGGGCCTGCGGGCCGGCTGGAAGGAGGGCGCGGCCAAGGAGCTGGAGTCCCTCGGTGAGAAGGCCGCCGCCGCGATCGGCGACGACGCCCGCAAGGCCGCGTACGTGGACGTGCAGACGAAGCTGAACGAGGCCGGTCCGTTCGTGCCGCTGATCCAGCCGAGCCAGAACATCGTGGCCGCCGCGTCGGTGACCGGCATCGAGTACCACCCGGTCTGGACGGTGGACATCGCCGACCTCGGCGTGCAGTAGGGGACGCCGGAGGTGTCGGAGACCCTGGGGCCGGCGGCGGGTCGCAGCGCCGCCGGTGCCAAGAGAGGCGGGCATCCGCTGGTGCGGTTCCTCGTGCGGCGGGTGCTGCTCGCCGTGCTCATGGCGTGGGGCATCACGCTGGTGACGTTCGTGCTGACGAACCTCGTGCCCGGCGACCCCGTCGCGGCGAACCTCGGCCAGCGGGCGCTCGGCGACCCCGCCATCGTCGCGCAGTGGCGCGCCGATCACGGCCTGGACAAGCCGCTGTGGCAGCAGTACCTGCTCCACCTGCAGGGCCTGGTGCACGGCGACCTGGGCACCAGCCAGCAGAGCCACCGCCCGGTCAGCCAGGACCTCGCCGAGTACGTCCCGGCGACCCTTGAGCTGGCGGGCGCGGCGATCCTGGTCTCGCTGGTGCTGGGCGTGGCGTTCGGGGTGATCGCGGCGCTGCGCAGGGACCGGCTCTCGGACCACGCCCTGCGGGTGCTGAGCCTGATCGGCATCTCGGTGCCGACGTTCTGGCTGGCGCTGGTCGCGTTCTACGTCTTCTTCTACCGGCTGCAGCTCACCCCGGGCAGCGGCCGGGTGGACGCGGCGCTCGGCGCGGCCCCGCCGGTGACCGGCCTGGCGACGGTGGACGCGCTGCTGGCCGGGCGCTGGGACGTCTTCGCCTCCGCCGTCGGCCACCTGATCACGCCGGCGCTGGTGCTCGCGCTCTACACGATCGGCCTGCTGACCCGCTTCACCCGCTCGGCGGTGCTGGAGGTGCTGGGCCAGGACTACGTGCGCGCGGCCAGGGCGAAGGGCCTGCCGGGGCGGACGATCCTGTTCCGTTACGTGCTGCGCTCGGCGCTCGTGCCGGTCATCACGGTGGCGGGCCTGGCGTTCGGCAGCCTGCTGTCCGGCACGGTGCTGGTGGAGGCCATCTTCGCCTGGCCCGGCATCGGCCAGTACGCGTACAAGAGCGCCACCACCCTCGACCTGCCCGCCGTGATGGGCGTCGGCCTGGTCGTGGGCGTGGTCTACCTGGTGATCAACCTGATCGTGGACGTCCTGTACGGCGTCATCGATCCCCGAGTGAGGCTGCAATGAGACGCCGTGACCCCCTGGCCCGAGGGGGACTGCTGCGGCGGCTGCCCCAGGCGTGGCGGCAGCCGCTGGCCGTGGCCGGCGCCGTGCTGGCGGTGGCCTGGCTGGTGATCGCGCTGGCGGCGCCGGTGCTGGCGCCGCACGATCCGCTGGCGCAGGACCTGCCGAGGCTGGCCGCGCCGGGGCCCGGCCACTGGTTCGGCACCGACCAGCTCGGCCGCGACATCCTGAGCCGCGTCATGTACGGCGCGCGCGTGTCGATCCCGCTGACGCTGCTGCTGGTGGCGCTGTCGGTGCTGATCGGCGGGCTGCTGGGCGCGTGCGCCGGCTACTTCGGCCGCTGGGTGGACGAGACGATCATGCGGGTGGCGGACCTGGTGTTCGCGTTCCCCACGGTGATCCTGGCCATGGTGGTGGCGGCGGCGCTGGGCGCGAGCCTGACGAACGCGGTGCTGGCCGTGCTGGTCGTGGCCTGGCCGGCGTACGCGCGGGTGACGCGCGGCCTGGTGCTGGGCGTGCGGGAGCGGGAGTTCGTGCTGAGCGGGCGGCTGCTGGGCTTTTCGGTGTGGCGGTCGCTGCGCGTGGACGTGCTGCCGAACGTGACCGGCCCCGTGCTGGTGCTCGCCACCCTCGACATCGGCACGGCGTTGCTGCTGCTGTCGGGCCTGTCGTTCCTCGGCCTGGGCGCCAAGCCGCCGTCCCCTGAGTGGGGCGCGATGGTGGCGTCGGGCGTGGAGGTGTTCGACAGCTGGTGGGTGGCGACGTTCCCGGGTCTTGCGATCCTGACCGTGGTGCTGGCGTTCAACTTCCTCGGCGACACGCTGCGCGACGCGCTCGACCCCCGTACCGCCCGCGCGATCAAGGAGCGTGCCCTGTGACGCTGGACATCGCCGGCCTGAAGGTGACGATCGGCGGCAAGGACATCCTGCGCGGCGTGGACCTGCGGCTGGAGGCCGGCAAGGTGCACGGGCTGGCCGGGGAGAGCGGCTCGGGCAAGACGATGACCGGGCTGGCCGTGCTCGGCCTGCTGCCGCACGGCGCGAAGGCGTCGGGCTCCATCAGGCTCGGCGAACGCGACCTGCTGCGGCTGCCGCCCAAGGAGCTGAACCGGGTGCGCGGCGGCGAGGTCGCCATGGTGTTCCAGGACCCGGCGACCAGCCTGCACCCGATGCTGAGCATCGGCACCCAGCTCACCGAGCACATGCGCCACCACCTGCGGCTGGGCAAGGCGGAGGCGCGGGAGCGGGCGATCGAGCTGCTCGGCAAGGTCCGCATCCCCGGGCCCGCCGAGGCGTACGGACGCTTTCCGCACCAGTTCTCCGGCGGCATGCGGCAGCGCATCGCGATCGCCATCGCGCTGGCCTGCTCCCCCAAGGTGCTCATCGCCGACGAGCCGACCACGGCGCTGGACGTGACCGTGCAGGCCGGCGTGCTGCGGCTGCTGCGCGGGCTCTGCGACGAGCTGGGGCTGGCCGTGCTGCTGGTGACCCACGACCTCGGCGTCATGTCGGCGGTGGCCGACGAGGTGAGCGTGATGAAGGACGGCCTGGTGGTGGAGTCGGGCCCGCGCGAGCGGGTGCTGCGCGAGCCCGGGCACGCCTACACGCGCGCACTGCTGGACTCGCTGCCCGACACGGAGGTGCGCTGAGCATGCTGACCATCGACGACCTGGTGGTGGAGCACCGCTCGCCCGGACGTCCCGTGGTGCGGGCCGTCGCGGGGGCCAGCCTCCAGGTGCGGCCGGGCGAGGTGGTCGGGCTCGTCGGCGAGTCCGGCTGCGGCAAGTCCACGCTCGCCCGCGCGGTCTGCGGGCTGAACCCCATCACCTCCGGCTCCATCTCCTTCGAGGGGCGGCCGGTGACGCCGCTCGGGCTGCGCCGCAGGAGGCTGACCGGCATTCAGATGGTGTTCCAGGATCCGTACGCGTCGCTGAACCCGAGGCGGCGGGTGGGCGACCAGATCGCCGACGGGCTGCGCACCTCGGGCGACACCTCGGCCACGCCCGCCGACCTGCTCGAACGCGTCGGCCTGCCGCGCGACGTCGCCGGGCGGCACCCGCACGAGTTCTCCGGCGGGCAGCGGCAGCGCATCGCGATCGCCAGGGCGCTGGCCGCGCGGCCCCGGCTGCTCATCGGCGACGAGCCGATCTCCGCGCTGGACGCCTCCGCGCAGTCGCAGGTGGCCAGGCTCATGCGGGACCTCGCCGTGGAGTCGGGCGCGGGGCTGCTGTTCATCAGCCACGACCTGTCGGTGGTGCGGCTGATCGCGGACCGGATCGCGGTCATGTACCTCGGCAAGATCGTCGAGGTGGGCGAGACGGCCGAGGTGTGGGCGCGGCCGCGGCATCCGTACACGGAGGCGCTGCTCGCGGCCATCCCCAAGCCGGACGGGCGCGGCGTGCTGCCCGCCGAGCTGCCCGGCGACGTGCCCGACCCGGCGGCCCCGCCGTCCGGGTGCCGGTTCAACCCGCGCTGCCCGAAGGTGATGGACGTGTGCAGGGAGAAGTCGCCGGACTTCGGGCCGGTCGCCTGCTGGCTGCACGAGCCGAAGTGACCCCCGCACCGCACGAGGGGCCACCTCCCCGCGACCCGGCCGCCTCGGGCGGGCGGCCCGCGGCCGGCGGTTCGGCCGTCTCCGATCAGAAGCCCGCACCCGGCGGTTCGGCCGTTTCCGGCATGGGGGCCGCGCCCGGCGGTTCGGCCGCCTTCGGCCGGGAGCCCGCGCCCGGCCTGGGGTTTGAGCCGGTGGGCGGGTCCGGCGCCTGGGCGGCGGGCGCGCCTGGCGTCGAGGAGGCGGCGCGGCTGGTGCCCGGGCGGGTGGCGGCGGTGCGGGAGCGGATGGCGGCGGCCGGGGTGGACGCGCTGGTGCTGCGCCCCTCGCCCGACTACCGGTTCCTGGGCGGCGGCGAGGGGCCGTTCCTCGTGGTGACCGCCGACGTGGCGGCCGAGACCTCCGACCCCGCCCTGCTGGTGCCGGCGGGCGCGCGGCGGGTCGGGGTGGACGCCGAGATGCGGGTGCGGGAGCTGTTCGGGCTGGCGATCGAGGCGGAGCTGGTGCCGGCGTCGCCGGTGCTCGCGCCGCTGCGGCTGCGCAAGGATCCCGGCGAGGTGGCCGCCATCGGGCGGGCGGTGGCCGCCGCGGAGGGCGTGCTGGCGCGGGCCAGGGAGCTGTCGTGGTTCGGGGCGACCGAGCGGGAGATGGCGGGCCGGCTGCGGCTGCTGCTCGCCGAGTCGGGCTGCGAGGACGTGGTGGCGCTGCGGGTCGCGGCGGGCGAGCACACGGCCAGGCCCTGCCACGCGCCCGGCGGGCGGGTCATCAACCCCGGGGACGCGGTGACCGTGTCGGTGTGCGGGCGATGGGGCGGCTACTGCGCGGAGGCGGCCCGGGTCTTCGTGGTGGCCGAGCCGCCCGAGGACTTCGAGGCGATGTACTCGGTGGTGCCGGAGGCGTACCGGGCGGGACTGGCGGCCGTACGGCCCGGCGTGCCCGTGTCGGAGGTGGCGGCGGCGGTCTGCGAGGTGATCGACGGCAGCGGGTACGGCCGCTTCGCCTCCCCGCACGTCGGCCGGGGCGTCGGGCTGGGTCCCGACGAAGGGCCGCGGCCCGGTGAGGACACCGTGCTGGCCGACGGGATGACCTTCTGCCTGGAGCCGGCCATCTACGTGCCGGATCTCTTCGGGGCCCGGGTGGCCGACGTGGTCGCCTGCACCGCCTCCGGGCCTTCGCCCCTGGGGTCGCTCCCCCACACCCTCGAAACCCTCGACCACTGACTCCTCCGGGGGACGGGGCGAAGTCCTCCGGGGGTGAGGAGTTCCGGGTCGGAGGTCCGTCGTGGGCCGAGGTGGGCGAACGCCTTTCCCACCGCACGGGGTCGAGGTCCTTCGGGGCGGAGGAAGAAGAGGTCGCCGGAGGGGGCGCGACGCGTGAAGGGGGCGGCGGGCGCTCGCAGGCGACCAGCGGTCCGGACGCACGGCGCCCGCGCTGGTCGTCCGCGAGCGCCCGGGTGGCGGGGCGGGCGGGGCCTTGCGCGTGGGGCTGCTCCTTGCGTGGCAGGGGGTGCGAGTGGGCGGGAGGGACTGGATTAGGCTGGGGCGGGCGATCTTTTGGGGGCGTTCGTGGACCAGTTCGTGCTGCTCATGCTGGTGCTCTTGGGGGCGCTGCTCATGGTGCCGCTGGGCGACCGCGTGGGGCTGCCGCCGCCGGTGCTGATGACGTTGCTGGGCATCCTGATGGCCGTCCTGCCGTTCGTGCCGAACGTGGACGTGCCGCCCGGCATCGTGCTGCCCCTGCTGCTGCCGCCGCTGCTCTACGCGGCCGTGCAGCGGACGTCGTGGCGGCAGTTCGCGGCCAACTGGCAGCCGATCTTCCTGCTCGCGGTCGCGCTGGTGTTCGTGACGACGGCGGCCGTGGCCGCGGTGGCGCAGGCGCTGGTGCCGGGGCTGCCGCTGGCGGCGGCGGTGGCGCTGGGCGCGCTGGTGGCGCCGCCTGACCCGGTGGCGGCGACGGCGGTCGCGGGCCGGCTGGGGCTGCCCAGGCGCATGGTGTCGCTGCTGGAGGGCGAGGGCCTGTTCAACGACGTGACGGCGATCGTGCTGTACCACGTGGCGATCGCGGCGGCGGTGACGGGCACGTTCTCGTGGCCGGGCGCGCTCACCGAGTTCGTGCTGTCGGCCGTGGTGGCCGTGATCGTGGGCCTGGCGCTGGGCTGGCTGGGCGGGCGGCTGATGGAGTGGCTGGGCGACGCGACGCTGCGGGTGGGGGTGTCGCTGCTGGTGCCGTTCGTGTCGTACGCGCTGGCCGACGAGCTGCACGGCTCGGGCGTGCTGGCGGTGCTGGCCACGTCGTTCTTCCTGAGCGAGCGGATGACCGACGCCGACGACGTGCAGGGCAGGTTCGCCTCGACGACGTTCTGGCAGGTCGTGGACACGCTGGTGGTCGGTGTGGCGTTCGGGCTGATCGGTCTGGAGCTGCACGCGGTGTTCGGCACGGTGCACGGCCGGTTGGGCGAGTTGCTGTGGTGGAGCGCCGCCGTGGTGGGCGTCGTCGTCCTCGTACGCCTGGTGTGGCTGCTGCCGGCGGCCTGGCTGGCGAAGAAGACGCGCGGGCCCGGCCACGAGGACACCGAGATCCCGCTGACCTGGCGGGAGACGGTGGTGATGTGGTGGTCGGGCATGCGCGGGGTGGCGTCGGTGGCGCTGGCGCTGGCCATCCCGCTGCAGACGGAGAGCGGGGAGGAGTTCCCGCAGCGGCCGATCATCGTGTTCATCGCGTTCGCGGTCATCCTGACGACGCTGATCGTGCAGGGCCTGTCGCTGCCATGGCTGGTGAACAGGCTCGGAGTGAAGGCGGACACGGCGGCCGAGCGCGCGCTGGAGCGGCGGCTGGCGGAGCAGGCGGCGAAGGCGGCCAGGCAGCGGCTGCAGGAGATCAAGGAGACCGAGGAGCTGCCGGACGAGGTACTGGAGGCGCTGAACCGGCGGCTGGCGGACATGAACGTGCGGCTCAGTCCCGAGGCGGCGGACGAGGAGCGGCGGGAGGCGTTCGAGCAGCGGGTGCGGCGGGTCAAGCTGATGCGGCGGGTGCAGGGCGAGATGATGTCGGCGGCCCGCCAGGCGGTGCTGGAGGCGCGGCGCGACCCGAACGCCGACCCGGCGATCATCTCGCGCATCCTGCGCCAGCTCGACGCCCGCAGCCTGCGCTGACCCCGGCGGGTCCCGGCGGGGGCGCCGGCCTGCCCGCCGGGTCCCGCGGGCGCGCTGAGCTTCCGCTACGAAAGACCGCTCCCCTCTTGGTGGTCCCGGACGAATCCCGGGCGGCCCCGCATGGCATAACGTCGCCATGGAACCTCAGTGAGGGGAAAGGTGAAACGTTGATCGAGGTCAGGGAGCTCCACGAGATGCCGGAGTTGGAGCGCGTCTACGCGCTGTTCGACGACATCTGGCATTTCGGCTCCGCAGACCCGCCCATCACGATGGAGCTGATGCGGGCGCTGTCGCACGCGGGCGGCTACGTCGCCGGCGCGTTCGACGGCGGGCGCATGGTCGGCGCCTCCGTGGGGTTCCTCGCGGCCGGTGGCGCCCTGCACTCCCACGTCACCGGCTCGATCGCGGGGCGGGGCATCGGGTTCGAGCTGAAGCAGCACCAGCGCCGCTGGGCGCTGGAGCGCGGCCTGACCCACATCACCTGGACCTACGATCCACTGGTCCGCCGCAACGCCCACTTCAACCTCGCCAAGCTGGGCGCGCGGCCGGCGGAGTACCTTCCGTGCTTCTACGGCGTCATGGAGGACGCGATCAACCAGGGCGACGAGTCCGACCGGCTGCTCGCCTCCTGGCCGCTGACCGCCCCGCACGTCGAGGCGCTGGCCCGGCGGGAGCCCGGCGAGAGGACGCCGGTGCCGGAGGGCGCGGTGGTGGCGCTGGCCGACGAGGGCGGGCGGCCGGTGCCCGGCCCGGTGGACGCGCCGGTGGTGCTGGTGGCGGTGCCGCCCGACATCGAAGGGCTGCGCCGGGCCGATCGCGGTGCGGCCAAGGCGTGGCGGCACGCCGTCCGTGATGTGCTGGGAGGGCTGATGGCGGAGGGCCGCGCGGTGACGGGGTTCGCCGCGAAGTCGTACTACGTAGTGGAGAGACTGTGAAGATCACCGGAGTGGAGCTGCGCAGGATCGCGATGCCGCTGGTGTCGCCGTTCCGCACCTCGTTCGGCACCGAGACGGCGCGCGACGTGCTGCTGGTCAGGGTGGTGACGCCGGAGGCCGAGGGCTGGGGCGAGTGCGTGGCGATGAGCGAGCCGCTCTACTCCTCCGAGTACGTCGACGGCGCCGCCGAGGTGATCCGCCGCTTCCTGCTGCCCGCGCTGCCGCAGAACGTGGACGCCAACCAGGTGGCCCGCGCGCTGGAGCCGATCAAGGGGCACCGGATGGCGAAGGCGGCGGTGGAGACGGCGATCCTGGACGCGCAGCTGCGGGCGGCGGGCGAGTCGTTCGGCCGGTTCCTGGGGGCGTCGAAGACGCGGGTGCCGTGCGGGGTGTCGGTCGGCATCATGGACTCGATCCCGCAGCTTCTCGACGCCGTCGCGGGCTACATCGACGAGGGCTACGTCCGGATCAAGCTGAAGATCCAGCCCGGCTGGGACGTCGAGCCGGTGCGCGCGGTGCGCGAGCGGTTCGGCGACGACCTGCTGCTGCAGGTGGACGCGAACGCCGCGTACGCGCTGTCGGACGCGCCCCGCCTGGCCCGGCTCGACGCGTTCGACCTGCTGCTGATCGAACAGCCGCTGGCCAACGACGACCTGGTGCAGCACGCGAGGCTGGCGCAGCGGCTGCGCACGCCGATCTGCCTGGACGAGTCGATCGAGTCGGCCGAGCACGCCGCCGCGGCGATCGCGCTGGGCTCGTGCTCGATCGTCAACATCAAGCCGGGCCGGGTGGGCGGCTACCTGGAGGCGCGGCGCATCCACGACCTGTGCCGGGCCAACGGCGTGGCGGTGTGGTGCGGCGGCATGCTGGAGACGGGCCTCGGCCGGGCGGCGAACGTGGCGCTGGCCGCGCTGCCCGGCTTCACGCTGCCCGGCGACACCTCCGGCTCGCGCCGCTACTTCGCCACCGACATCACCGAGCCGTTCGAGCTGGTGGACGGGCATCTGGAGGTGCCGGCGGGTCCGGGGCTCGGGGTCGAGCCGATCCAGGACGTGCTGGACGAGGTCACCACCTCGGCGGAGTGGATCACTCTCTGAGCCGCGGCACCGCGGCGAGCAGGGCGCGGGTGTAGTCGTGGGCGGGCGCGCCGACGACCTGCTCGGCGGGCCCGACCTCGACCAGCCTGCCGCGGTGCATGACGGCGATGACGTCGGCGACGTAGCGCACGACGGCCAGGTTGTGCGAGATGAACAGCATCGACAGGCCGAGCTCGTCGCGCAGCCCGCGCACGAGGTTGAGCACCGCGCCCTGCACCGACACGTCGAGCGCGCTGGTGATCTCGTCGGCGACCAGCAGCTCGGGGTCGCCGCCGAGGGCGCGGGCGATGGCGACGCGCTGCCGCTGGCCGCCGGACAGCTCGCGCGGGTAGCGGCCGGCCAGCTCGGCGGGCAGCCTGACGAGGCCGAGCAGCCGCTCCACCTCGCCGGGGCCGCAGCCCTCGGCGATGGTGCGGCCGACGGTCATGCGGGGGTTCAGGGACGCGTACGGGTCCTGGAAGACCATCTGCACCCGCCGCGCCCCCGTGATCGTGCCGGTGTGGGGCGCGAGCCCGCACACGGCCCTGGCGAGCGTGGACTTGCCCGAGCCCGACTCGCCGACGAGGCCGACCACCTGCCCGTCGGGGATCTCCAGCGTGACGTCGTCCACGGCGGTGAAGGAGCCGTAGCGCACGCTCAGGTTCTTGATGATCACTTGACCTCCCAGCAGGCGACCCTGCGGCCGGGGCCGAGGTCGGCGAGTTCGGGGCGCTCGCTCGAGCAGCGGGCGGTGGCCAGCGCGCAGCGCGGGGCGAACGCGCAGCCGGGCCCGACGTCGGCGGGGGCGGGCTGGGTGCCGGGGATGCCGGCCAGCGGCGTGTCGCGGTCGGTGTCCAGGTCCGGCAGCGACGCGATGAGCGCCTTGGTGTACGGGTGCGCGGCGCCGCCGGCGAGGTCTCCCGCGGGCAGCTCCTCGACGACGCGGCCCGCGTACATGACGACGACCCGGTCGCACAGCTCGCCCACGACCGCGATGTCGTGCGAGATGAACAGGGTGGCCGCGCCGGTCTCCTCGACGACCTCGCGCAGCAGCTTGAGTATCTGCCGCTGCACGGTGACGTCGAGCGCCGTGGTGGGCTCGTCGGCGATGATGAGGCGGGGCGTGCCCATGAGGCCCATGGCGATGACGGCGCGCTGCCGCATGCCGCCGGACAGCTCGTGCGGGTGCTGGGCGGCGCGCCGTTGCGGTTCCGGCAGGTGGACCTGGGCGAGCCGGTCCACGGCGCGGCGGCGGGCCTGCTCGCGGGTGGCGCCCTCGTGCACGATGGCCACCTCGGCGAGCTGGCCGCCGACCTTGAGCGCGGGGTTGAGCGCGGCCAGCGGGTCCTGGAACACCATCGCCAGCGTGGTGCCGAGCTCCTTGTCCGTCAGGGCGGCGACGTCCTTGCCGCCGAGCCGCAACGCGGCGTACGTGACGACGCCCGGGTAGGGCACGAGGCCGCCGATCGCGGCGGCGGTCATGCTCTTGCCGCTGCCCGACTCCCCCACCAGGCCGACGATCTCGCCGGGCGCGACGGTGAGCGACAGGTTCCGTACGGGGGACGCCCCGTGGGGGGAGGTGCCGGGGGAGGTGCCGGGGGAGGTGCCGGGGGAGGTGCCGGGGGAGGTGCCGGGGGAGGTGCCGGGGAAGGTGACGGTGAGGTCGCGCACCTCCAGCACCGCCTCCGGGTCCGGCTCGGGCGGCGGCCCGGACGGCGCGGGGGCCACGGTGCGGCCACGCGGCACGGTGGTGCGCGCGGCGGCCTTGGCCAGGGCGTCACCGAGCAGGTTGAACCCGATGCCGGCCAGCGCGATGGCGGCGGCGGGCCCGAGCGCCACCTCGGGGGTGACGTAGATGCGCGGGAACCCGTCGAACAGCAGCCGCCCCCAGTCGAAGTCCGGCGGCTGCACGCCGAGCCCGAGGAACGACAGCCCGGCCAGGCCCAGCAGGGCGCCGCCGAGCGCCTGGGTGAGGTGCAGGATGAGCGGCTCGGCGATGTTGGGCAGCACGTGCCCGGTGAGGATGCGGCGGCGCGGCACGCCCAGCATGCGGGCGGCGGCGACGTAGTCGGAGCCGGCGACGGTGGCGGCGAGGTTCTGGGTGAGCCGGGCGAAGCCGGGGGCGATGGCCGCGCCGATGCCGAGCACCGCGCCGCGCGCGCCGAGCCCGCTGACGACGGCGGTGAACATGGCGAGCAGCAGCCCGGGGAAGGCGACGAGCGCGTTGACCGTGCCGGTGACCAGGCGGGCGGCGCGCCTGGGCAGCACCGAGGGCAGCGCGCCGAGCACGACCCCGGCCAGCGCGCCGATGAGGGTGGCGGCCAGCGCGAGCAGCAGCGAGTAGCGTCCCGCGACCAGGACGCGGGCCAGCAGGTCACGGCCGAGGTTGTCGGTGCCCAGGGGGTGTCCCGGCGAGGCGCCCTGGAGGATGGCGTCCGCGTCGATGCGCTCGGCCTGCGCACCCCACAGGATCGGCCCGATCACGGCGAGCACGGCCATGGCGGCCACGATGACGGCGCCCGCCGTGCCCGGCACGTTGCGCCGCAGCCGCCCCATCAGCGAGGTCATCAGGTCTCCTTGATCGCGGAGGTCGGGTCGAGCACGCCGAGCAGCAGGTCGACGGCCAGGTTCACGACGAGCACGATCGCCCCGTAGACGAGGACCACGCCCTGCGCCACCGGGTAGTCCTTCTGCGTGACCGACTCGACGATCTTCAGGCCGAGTCCGGGCCAGGCGAAGACGTACTCGACCAGCACGCCGCCCGCGATGAGTGAGGTCAGCAGCAGGCCGCCGACGGTGAGGGTGGCGGTGAGCGTGTTGGGCAGCACGTGCCGCAGGTGCAGCCGGGCGGCGGGCAGCCGCTTGGCGCGGGCCAGCCGCACGTAGTCCTTGCCGAGCTCGCGCAGGGTCTCGACGCGGGAGATGCGGGCGATCATGGCGGCGGGCCCGATCGCCAGCGCGGCGACCGGCAGCACGTACGTGATCGCGCCCGCCTTGCCCGCGGGCGGGAACCAGCCGAGCCCGATGGCGAAGACGGCCACCAGGGCGATCGAGTACAGGAACTCCGGCACCGCCACCGCCGCCCCTGTGGCGGCGCTGAAGGTGAGCTCGGTGCCCCGGTTGCGGCCGTTCTCGGTGCGGACGGCGCTCCACATGCCGAGCGGCACCGCGACCAGCATGGCGGCCAGGACGGCGAGCAGGGCCAGGCTGAGCGTGTTGGGCAGGCGGGCCATGATGACCTCGCCGACCGGCTCACCGGTGACGAACGAGGTGCCGAAGTCGCCGGAGAAGACGTTCGCGACGTAGGTGAGGAGCTGCTCGGGCAGCGGCCGGTCCAGGCCGAGCGCCGCCCGCCGCGCCTCCACCAGCTCCACCGGCGCGGCGGGCCCGAGCGCCGAGCGCACGGGGTCGCCGGGGATGAGGTGGATCATCGCGAACGTCGCCACCACGAGCACGGCCAGCGAGACCAGGAAGCGGACCAGCCGCCGCAGGCCGGTGCGACGGCTCATGCAGCCCCCTGGGTGAGGCGGATGGAGGTGGTCACGAACATCCCGGCGACCATCTCGTACGTGGCGCCCTTGGCGGCCTCCAGCACGGTCGTCTCCACCACCGGCACCATGTCGGCGGCGTCGAACAGCGCCGACTCGGCCTGCAGCCACCTGTCGCAGCCCTCGGCGGCGGGCACCTGCGCGGCCTCGCCGACCAGCGACTCGTAGCGCTTGTTCGACAGGTGCGCGAAGTTGGCGCCCTTGGGCGCGGCGGGGCCGGACAGGAAGCCGACGAGCTGGCTGGGCAGGGTGACGCCGATGGGCAGCCAGACGACGTCCCAGTCCTGGGTGGTGTTGAGCGACTCCGACAGCTTGGTGTCGATGGCGCCGTTCAGCTTCACCTCGGCGCCGATCTCGCCCCAGGCGGTGGCCAGGTACTCCGCGGCGGCTTGGACGCCGGCGCCGCGCGTGGTGGCGTACAGGTAGCGCAGGGTGAGCCGCTTGCCGTCCTTGACGCGGACCCCGTCGGGCCCCGGCTTCCAGCCGGCCGCGTCCAGCGCGGCCGCGGCGGCCGCGGGGTCGTGGGCGGGCACGTGGCCGGTGACGGTGTCGCCCTGGCAGGGGCGCGGGTGCAGGACGAGGCCGGTGGGCGCCTTGCCGGTGCCGCTGGAGGCGATGCCGGCCAGCTCCTTCAGATCGACGGCCTGGGTGAGCGCCTTGCGGACGGCGGGGTCGTGGGTGGGCCGGTCCTCGCCCTGGTGGTAGAAGAACTGGCCGTTGGCGACCGGCGTGACCTTCTTGGTGACGCCGGGCGCGGCCTCGACGCGGGCGCGGTCGGGGCCGTAGAGGGTGATGCCGTTGAGCGCGCCGGAGACGAGCAGGTTGGCGGCGGTCTGCTCGTTCGGCACGATCTTCAGCACGACGGTCTCGGGCGCGTCCTTGATGGAGGTGCCGGGCGCGCCCCAGGCGTACTCCCTGCGCACCTTGAACGTGTAGTGGTCGCCGGGCACCGCCTCGGTGAGCCGGTAGGCGCCGCTGCCGGAGGTGGAGCGGGCGAGGATCGAGCGGTCCTTGACGCCCTTGCCGCAGACCACGAAGATCGCCCGGCCGGTCTCCAGGATGAAGCTGAACGGCTTCGGCATGGACAGCGTGACGGTGCCGGCCGCGTCGTCGGCCTCGGCCTTCATGCCGGTGGGGATGAGCACGCCGTAGATGGGCGACTTGGTGTCCGGGTCGGTGATGTGGTCGACGCTGGCCGCCACGTCGGACGGGGTGACGGGCGAGCCGTCGGAGCAGGTGGCGTCCTTGCGCAGGGTGAAGGTGACCTTGTCGGGCTCGACCGTCCAGCGCTCGGCGAGCGCGGGGACGATCTTGCCTTGCGCGTCGATGCCGACGAGCGTGTCGTAGGCGAGCGAGAGCGTGGTGTTGGTGACGTTGAGTACGCCCATGGCGGGGTCGAGCACGCCCGGGTCGGCGGGGAGCGCGTAGGTGAACGTGCCGCCCCCGGCCGAGCCGCCCTCCGCCCCCGTCCCTCCGCAGCCGGCCGCGAGCAGGGCGAGCGCGGCGAGGCCCGCCGCGAATGGTGTTCTCATGGGTACTCCAGACGAGCGTGGGGGTGAGCTCCACCTTCGCGGCTCGCCGGTGCCCGTTCTTCGGTGCCGGGCACGAAAAAGCGCGGCCGTCTAGTGCCGTCGTCCGAAGATGCGCATCTGGAGCTGCACGGTGAGCCGGGCGTCGGGGTCGCCGAGGTCGAGGCCGCCGATCTCGGTGAGCCGCTTGAGCCGGTAGCGGAAGGTGTTGGGGTGCACGTGGACGCGGGCGGCGGCCAGGTTGACGTCGCCGAACGCGTCGAGGTACGCGCCCAGCGTGGCGACCAGCTCGGTGCCGTGCTCGGCGTCGTGCTCCAGCAGCCGCTGGTAGGGGCCGGTGGGCGCCTGCTCCTCGGCGGCGGCCACGTCGGCGACCTGGAGCAGCAGCGACTCGAAGTGCACGGCGGTGTAGCCGGCGGCCTGCCCGGTGACGCCGCGGTGGCGCAGCACGCGCAGGGCGCGGTCGGCGTCGGCGCGGGAGCGGGCGACCTGGGCGAGGTTGAGCGCGAGCCGGCCGACGCCGACGTTGGCGGCGTGGCGGGGCCCGACCCTGGCGAGGAAGCTCTCGGCGACGCGGACGGCGCGCTCCTCCTCGCCGCCGCCCGGGGTGAGGGGCAGCACGGCGTAGGCGACGGAGCCGGCGAGCGCGGCGGCGGCCTTGGGGTGGATGGCGGCGACGTGCAGGGCGAGCGCGTCGCAGAAGCGCTGCCGCTCGCTCTCGCTGCGCACGTGGTCGGCCGCATAGTCGGTGGCGGCGTTTTCCGAGCGGCCTCCGGGATCGGCCGGCGGGCCGGTCAGCTCGGCGGCGAGCACGCACAGCCTGCCGGTCGCGATGCCCAGCCGGCCCGCGGCCTCGGCGGCGTCGGCGCCGCCCGCGAGGACGGTGGACAGCAGGTCGGCGCGCAGCCGCCGCTGGGTGCCCGCGCCGGCCCGCTCGTGCAGCAGCCGCAGCGCGACGACCTTGGCGGCGTCGGCGAGCGCGCGCTGCCGCTGCGGGGTGAGCGGCTCGCGCACGGCGACCCAGATGGAGCCGAGGATCTCGTCACCCGCGCGGACCGCCACCGCCACCCTGTTGATCACACTGTCGTCGGGCAGCTCGATGTAGACGGGCTCGCGGCTCTGGTAGAGCCGCTTGAACGCGCCCTGCTCGTCGAGCAGGCGCAGGTAGCGCTCGGGCACCTGGCGGCCGAGCACGGTTTCGACGCGGCCCTGGTCGGCCTCCTCCTGGCGGCCGGAGAACGCGAGCACCCGCGAGGACCTGTCCTCGATGGTGACGGGCGCGTCGAGCAGCGCGCACACGGCGTTGGCGAGGGCGAACAGGTCGCCGTGCGCCCCTTCGTCGCCGGGCTCGGCCAGGTCGCCCTCGGCGAGCAGCGAGCGCAGCAGCGCCGCCACCTGCGCCCACGAGGCGGCCCTGGTCAGGCCGAGCACGGCGACGCCGGTCTCCAGCACGGCGGCGCGTACCCGCTCGTCCACGTCGACGGGCAGCTTGACCACGACGCCCGCCGCGTGCGGGACGCGGGCGAGCAGCGCGCAGATCTCGGCCGCCCCCTGCACGCCGACCGCGAGCACCATCGCGCCCTCGGCCACGATCAGCTCGTCGAGGGGGTCGTAGATGTGGACGCCGGTGACCTCGGCGTCGAGGTGGCCGGGCGAGGCGGCGACGTCGAGCACGGTGGTGCCGAGGTCGTCGAGGATCCGCCCGAGGCCGGCGCGCGGGCGGATTCTCATGGGGTCACGATAGTTCACTCCGTCTTGGGGGTGGCGCGGGCGCCCGCGTGCACGTACGGGGAGCCGTCGGCCAGCGTGTAGAAGACGACCGTGACCCAGTCGGGGGCGTCGTCCGCCTTGCAGACGAACAACGGCCGGTCGCCGCCGTGCACGGCGATGAGGCGGTGCTCCTCCGCCTCCGGCTGCAGGGCGGCGAGCGCGCCGGTGGCCTCCATCGTGATCCACGGCCCGTCGTCCTTGACGGTCACCGTGATGCGGGCGCCGGCCCGCTCGTAGACGCCGGCGTACGGGGTGGCGTCCACCTCGACGGGGGTCTCCGGCGGCGTGGGCATCTGCGGCACCGCCAGGCCGTCGAGTTCGGCGAACAGCTCGGTGGCCACCGCGCGGGTGAAGGCGCCGGAGTGGCCGCCGTTGGCGGTGACGCAGGCGACGGTGCCGGTGCCGGGCACCGCCCACAGCATGGCGTGCTGGCCGATGGTGTTGCCGCCGTGCGAGAGCACGCGCTGCCCGCTCCACTCGTCGAGGATCCAGCCGATGCCCCACTGGCGGCCGAGGCCGTGCGGGTTGGGCACGTCCACCTGCGGCTCCCACATGGCCTGCGGGTCGTCGAGCAGGCCGCCCTCCAGGTGGGCCCGCGCGAACGCCACCACGTCGGCGGGGCGGGCGCAGATGAGCCCGGCGGGGCCCATGCCGCGCATCAGCCCCCACACCGGCGCCGGGGCGCCGCCCTCCACGTGGCCCATCGCGGCGCGGAAGCGCAGCACGTCCTCCGGCAGCGTCCAGGTGTGGGTGAGGCCGAGCGGTTCGGCGATCTCCTCGCGCAGCAGGTCGTCCCAGCGCTTGCCGCCCAGCCGCTCGGCGACGCGGCCGGCGATGACGAAGCCGGAGTTGCAGTACGACTGGGTGGCGCCGATGGGGTGGTTCTGCGTCAGGCCGGCGCAGGCCTCGACGTACTTGGCCACGCAGTCGTCGCCACGTCCGGTGTCGAGGAACAGGTCGCCGTCGATGCCGCTGGTGTGGGAGAGCAGGTGGCGGATCGTGACCGTCTTGGTGACCTCGGGGTCGGCCACGGCGAACTCCGGCAGCACCTCCGACACCGGGGTGTCCAAGGTCAGCCTGCCGCGCTCGATCTGCCGCATGAGCAGGGTGGCGGTCCAGACCTTGGTGACCGAGCCGATCTGGAAGAGCGAGTCGGGGGTGGCCTCGACGCCGGTGGCGGTGTTGAGCGTGCCCGCGGCGGCCTCGTGCAGCTCTCCGTCGTGCAGGTACGCCAGCGCCGCGCCGGGCACCTCGTACCGGGCGATCAGCTCGGCGAGCCGCCGCTGATCCATTGCTCCAGCCACGCGATGATCCTTTCGTTGTAGTCGTACCGGTGCGAGGGCCGGCCGTTCAGGATGAACAGGTGGGAGGCCCCCGGGTAGCGCACGAGCCGGACCGGCACGCGGCGCTCGCGCAGCGCGGCGAACCACTGCTCGGCCTGTCCGATCGGGCAGCGGTCGTCGTCCTCGCCGTGCAGCAGGAGCGTGGGGGCGGTGACCTCGCCGGCGTGGGTGATCGGCGACTGGGCGGCGAGATCGCCGGCGCACTCGTACGTTTTGATCAGCATGCCCAGGTCGGAGGTGCCCGCCAGGCCGGCCAGGTCGGTGACCGCGCCGCCGGCGATCGCCGCCTTGAACCTGCCGGTGGTGCCGGTCAGCCAGCACGTCATGTAGCCGCCGTAGCTGTAGCCGGTGACGGCGAGCCGTTCCCGGTCGGCGATGCCCGCGGCGACCAGGTCGTCCACGGCGGCGAGGAAGTCCTGGGCGTCGGCGAGGCCCCACGCGCCGGCCGTCGCCGTGTAGAACGCCTCGCCGTAGCCGTCGCTGGCGCGCGGGTTGAGCGTGAGCACCGTCCAGCCGCGTGCGGCCAGCACCTGGTGGTACAGGTGGAAGCCGTCGAGCACGGGCGCCCAGGCGTTGTGCGGGCCGCCGTGCACGTCGAGCAGCAGCGGGCCCGGCTCCGTGACGCTCTCGTCGCGCAGCACGAAGCCCTCGACCTCGGTGCCGTCGGGGGCGGTGAAGGTACGGCCGACCGGCACGTACGGGTCGATGTCCGCCGGCGCGTGCCGGGTCAGGCGCTCAGGGGCCGAGCCGGCGAGGTCCAGGAGGAAGACCTCGCCGGGGCTGCGGGGTGTGGCGGCGACGTACGCCGCCTTGCCCGCGGCGACGCTCGCGCCCGCCACGCTCACGTCGCCGGGCACCAGCGTGTGCGCGGGGGCGCGGTAGAGGCGGGTCAGGCCGCGGTCGCGGGCGCAGAACAGCAGGTCGCCCTGGTGCACGGCGGGGTTCGCCCCCGGGTAGCCGGGGTGGCCGAGCATGACGTTGCGGTCGAGCCCGGTCTCCACCTCGGCGGCGCCGCCTGGGCCGAGCGTGAACAGCCGGACGTGCCCCACCGGCTCGCCCTTCTGCGCGGCCACCACCAGCCGGTCGCCGAGCCACCAGGCCCCGGCGCACAGCAGCTCGGGGCCGGTCAGCCGCTCGGGCGGGCCGCCCGCGGCGGGCACCTCGTACACGCCGGCCTCCGGGCGCAGGTCGCGCTCGGCGTCCATGGACGCGACGAACGCCAGGCGGGTGCCGTCCGGCCGCCACGACGGCTCGCCCGCGTGGAAGTCACCCTCGGTGAGCCGCCTCGTCTGCCCCGACGCGACGTCCACCACGAACACGTGCGCGGTGACCCCGCGCAGCAGCCCCGCGCCGTCGGCCTTGTAGTCCAGACGCTCGGCCACCACGGGCGCGTGCGGATCGGGCGGGCCGCCGTCGCCGGGCCCCACCGGCCCCGCGTACGCGATCGCGGCGCCGTCCGGCGACCAGACGGCCGGGCCCGCGCCGAGCGGCGCGGAGGTGAGCCTCATCGGCTCGCCGCCGTCCATGGGCAGCAGGTGGAGCTGCGGCACGCCGTCCACCGGGCGCAGGAACGCCAGCGTGCGCCCGTCGGGCGACCAGCGCGGCGCGCTCCCCTCGGCCAGGCGGCGCGGCTCCGCCCCCGGCGCGGCCAGCCACACCTCGGAGCGGTTCGCGTCGGACTCGCGGTCGGCGGTGGTCAGCGTGTACGCCACCGCGCCGCCGTCCGGGCGCAGGGCCGGGTCGGAGGGGACGGCGAAGCCGTACAGATCGTCCAGGGTGAGACGTCGCATATGCGAACCGTAGGGCACCGGCATCGGCCCTGCTTCGGCCGCATGGACGAACGCCGGGCCCGCGGTTGTGCCCCCGCACAACCACGCCCCGCCGTCCCCGGGCCCTGCCCTGCCGGGCCCGCATGACCGGGCCCGGCTTCGAGCCGCCTCGCCGGTCCGGGAGAATGACCTGCGGACGTTAAGGTGAAGGTCCCCCCGCCGGTCCCCGGCATGTCATCTCCCCCGAGAAATTGGATGGTCAAGCATGGTACCCACGCCGGAACGGCAGGTGGCCGTGTTCGGTGCCGGATACATCGGTCTGGTGACCGGTGCCTGTCTCGCGGAGCTCGGTCACCGCGTCGTGGTCCGCGACATCGACCCCGACAAGGTCGCCCTGCTGCGCTCCGGAGACGTGCCGATCTACGAGCCCGGCCTGGCCGACCTGATCGCCAGGAACAAGGAGCGCCTCTCCTTCACCACCGACATCGCCGAGACGCTCGACGGCGCCGAGATCGCATACGTGTGCGTCGACACCCCGCCGTCCGCCTCCGGCGACGCCGACCTGTCGCGCGTGTGGTCGGTCGTGCGCTCTCTTGAGGGCGCCACCCACCTGCGGGCGGTCGTCATGAAGTCCACCGTGCCGGTCGGCACCGGCAGCCGCGTGCGCGCCGCGCTCGACGAGGCGGGCCTTGCTCACGTCGGGTACGCCGCCAACCCCGAGTTCACCGCCGAGGGCACCGCGGTGCGCGACTTCATGCATCCCGACCGCATCGTCATCGGCTCCGAGGACGACGCCACCGCCAACCTGGTCGCCGAGCTGCACCACGGCATCGAGGGCCCGGTCGTCGTCATGGACGTGCGCTCGGCCGAGATGGTCAAGCTGGCGTCCAACGCGCTGCTCGCCACGAAGATCAGCTTCATCAACGAGATCGCCACGCTGTGCGAGAAGACCGGCGCCGACGTCGAAGAGGTCGCCCGCGCCGTCGGTCTCGACCACCGGCTCGGCCCTCACTTCCTGCGGCCCGGCATCGGCTGGGGCGGATCCTGCTTCCCGAAGGACTCCGAGGCGCTGCGCCAGCTCGCCAGCAACACCGGCTACCACCTGCAGCTGCTGTCGGCCGTCATCGAGGTCAACAACCTGCAAAAGCGCCGCGCGATCCAGAAACTGAAGGACGAGCTCGGCACGCTCACCGGCATGCGGGTGGCGCTGCTCGGCCTGACGTTCAAGCCCGGCACCGACGACATGCGCGAGGCCACCAGCACCGTGCTGGCCGGGCGGCTGCTCGCCGAGGGCGCGGAGGTGCGCTGCTGGGACCCGATGGCCAGGCCCGCCGAGGTCGAGCCGTGGATCTCCACCACCCGCCACGCCACCCCCGAGGAGGCCGTCGAGGGCGCCGACGCGGCCATCGTGGTCACCGAGTGGCCGCAGCTCAAGGACGCCGACTGGGCGGGCATGGCCGCCTCCATGCGGCGGCCCGTGCTGTTCGACGGGCGCAACCTGCTCGACCCGAAGGAGATGCGCGGCCTCGGCTACACGTACATGGGCGTCGGCCGCCCCTGACCCGAGACCACGGGGGCCGGCCACCCTCACTAGGCGACCTCACGGGGCCGGCCACCCTCGCTAGGCGACCTCACGGGACCGGCCACCCTCGCTAGGCGACCAGGCGGGGCCGGCCGCCTCGATCGGGACCGCGCGGGGACCGGCCGGCCCTGGCACGGGGCCGGCCGTCCCGGCCTCCTGCCCTGGCCCTCAGCCGCTCGGCCCCGGTCCCCTGCCCCCGGCACTTCGCCTCGGCCTTTGGGGCCCGGGCCACCAGCCCTCGCCACCGCGGGGCTCGCCCGGCGCGTGGAGCCGCGCGGCGCGGGAGTCATCCCACGGCGCGGGACCCGCCGGCGCCAGGCTCACCCCGCATGCAGGGCCTGCCCCGTGTGCGATGGCGGGCTCCTCACGCGGGGGTGAAGCGGAGGCGGAGAGTGGCGGGGCGGGCCCGGAGGTGGTAGGCGGGCAGCGGGCCGGGGCCGCAGGTGGCGGTGCCGATGCCCTGGTGCGCGAGGTCGAGGTGGAGGTGGAGCCGGTCGCCGGGGACCAGGTCGGGGCGGTGCGTGGCGGCGGTCAGCTCGGCGGTGCTCCAGCGGCGGGCGGTCAGCCCGAACACCGGCTCGCCCGACACCGTGATCCCGCCCCGCGCACCGGTGAGCACGGCCCAGCGGACGTCGGCGCGGTGCCCGTTCTCCTGCGGGTGGACGTACGGTGTCTGCAGCTCCTCCACCGTGGCCGACCAGCGGCCGATGCGGGCGGCCAGCCCGGTGTCCGGGTACGACTCCCCCGGCCCAGGCCCGAACCAGGTCACCCGGTCCACGGCCTCGCCGGGCAGCGTCATGTCCACCCCGGCCCTCGGGATGGGGTCCGGCCACTCGCCCTCAGGCTCGATGTCCAGCTCCAGGCGCAGCCCGCCGTCGTACGTCCACCGGTACGTCGCCCGCATCCCGAGGTCGGTCGCGGCCGGCGCGACCCGGGTACGGACGACCAGCTCGTCGCCCGCGCTGACCTCGTCCACCCGGTGGGTGAGCCGGTGCAGGCCGAGCGCGCGCCAGCGGGCTTCGAGCCCGCCGTACCGGTCGTTGTCGGTGGGCGCCCGCCACAGGTCGAGCCTGGGTCCCTCCACCTGCAGCCCGAACAGCCGCACCAGCCGTCCCGAGGCGTCGAAGGCGCACTCGCCGGCGGTGATCAGCCCGTCCTCGCCGCGGGTGAACGCCTGCGGTCCCCCTGCGACGCCGGACGTGAGGCCCCGCGGGGCGGCGGCCGCAGAGGCTCGGAGGGCGGCGGTCCCGGAGTCCCGAGCGGCGGCGTTCGCAGAGGCCTGGAGGGCGGCGGTCCCGGAGGCGGGGGCGAGGCGTGTCTGGCCCCAGGCGACCTCGTGCCCGGCCGGTGCCCACGGCTGGTCCTCGGCCAGCTCGGCCCGTACGGTGAGCCACCGCTCCCCCTCGGGCCCGCCGTCCGTAGCGGGCAGCGCGACCTCGCCGCCGCCGGGCGGCACGTCGAGGACGTGCTCGGCCACCGTCTCGCCCTCCACCTGCACGGTCGCGGTGAACCGCAGGTGGGACAGGTCGCGGAAGCCGTAACCGTTGACGACCCGTACGGACCTGCCGCCGTCGAAGTCGAAGCGGACCGGCTCGAACACCTTCTTCAGGTCGATCAGGCCGGGCGACGGCGTCCTGTCGGGGAAGACGAGCCCGTCGATGACGAAGTTCGAGTCGTGGACGGGCTCGCCGAAGTCGCCGCCGTAGGCGTACTCGTGCTCCGGATGGGCGATGCCGTGGTCGATCCACTCCCAGATGAACCCGCCGGCCAGCCGGGGGTAGCGTTCGAACAGCTCCTGGTACTCGGCGAGCCCGCCGGGCCCGTTGCCCATGGCGTGGGCGTACTCGCACTGCAGGAACGGCATGCCGCGCCGCCGCGCGTCGAGCTCGGGGTCGTCGAGCGGGTCCTCCTCGCGCTTGCCGATGGCCTCGACCTCGGCGTGGGATGCGTACATGCGGGAGTAGACGTCGGTGTGGGCGCAGGAGCGGTCGCCCTCGTAGTGCAGCGGCCTGGACGGGTCGCGCTCGCGCGTCCAGTCGGCCATGACGGCGAGGTTGCGTCCGACGCCGGCCTCGTTGCCGAGCGACCACATGATGACGCTGGGGTGGTTCTTGTCGCGTTCGACCATGCGGCGCATGCGGTCGAGCAGCGCGTCGGCGTAGCGGGGGTCGTCGGTGGGGTTGCCGCGCCAGCCGACCTCGCCGAAGCCGTGCGTCTCCAGGTCGCACTCGTCGATGACCCACAGGCCGAGCTCGTCGCACAGGTCGAGGAAGCGCGGGTGCGGCGGGTAGTGGCTGGTCCTGACCGCGTTGACGTTGTGCCGCTTCATGAGCAGCACGTCCTCGCGCATGGTCTCGTACGGCACCGCCCGGCCGTGCTCCGGGTGGAACTCGTGCCTGTTGACGCCCTTGAGCAGCAGCGGCCTGCCGTTGGCGAGCAGCACACCGTCCTCGATGGTGATGGTCCTGAAGCCGATGCGCAGCCGCACGGTCTCGCCGTCGCCCGCGACGACGGCCTCGTACAGGCGGGGCGTCTCGGCCGTCCACGGCTCCACTTCGGCCGTGATCTCGGAGCCCGGCCGCAGGCCGGTCACGCCCAGCTCGGGGACGCTGAGCGGGCCGGGTCCTTCGAGGTAGGCGAGGGTGCCGCGGCCGTCGCGGTAGTCCGCGCGGACGTACACGTCGGCGGTGGAGCGGGTGAGGGTGACGTCGCGGAAGATGCCGGGCAGCCACCACATGTCCTGGTCCTCCAGGTACGTGGCGGCCGACCACTGGTGGACGCGCACGGCCAGCACGTTGCGTCCCGGCCGCAGGTAGGGGCCGGCGTCGTATTCGACGGGCAGCCGGCTGCCGGTGGAGAAGCCCAGCTCGTGGCCGTTGAGCCAGACGCGGGCGAACGACTCGGCGCCCTCGAAGCGCAGCCGCCCGCCCTGCCAGCCCGCGGGCAGGTCGAAGGCGCGGCGGTAGTCGCCGGTGGGGTTCTCGTTCGGGACGCGGGGCGGGTCGATGGGGATGGGGAAGGCCACGTTGGTGTAGGCGGGGGCGCCGTGGCCGTGCAGGTTCCAGTGGGACGGGACGGGCAGGTCGTCCCAGCCGGAGTCGTCATAGCCGGGGTCGGCGAAGTCTTCCGGGGCGTCGGCGGCGGGTGACAGGCGGAAGCGCCAGGTGCCGTTGAGGCTGAGCGCGGGGGCGTCGGACCGCAGGGCGGCGCGCGGGGCGAGCCGGCCCGCGCCGGGGGTGAATGTTTCGAGATCCATCGCCGCCGAGCCTAGAGGTTAACTCCCGTTTCGTCAGCGATGCGTCCATTGTCCGGACTGTACGCTGACGCGCCGTCTTCCCGATCACGCTAGGGATGCGCGGCCGCCAGGTAGCCCGCGAGCAGCGCCTCGGCGACCGCGGCCACCGCCTCGTCGTCCGGCAGGAAGCGCGGGCTGTGCAGCCCGGCCTCGGTGTCCACGCCCACGAACATCATCAGCGACGCCGCCACGCTGCCGTACCTGGCGAAGTCGTCGGCCCCGCAGGAGCGCAGCTCGTCGGAGACCGTCCAGCCCTGCTCGCGCAGCCGCTCCCCCGTCCGCAGCGCCAGGTCGTGATCGTTGATGAGGATCGGCTCGCCGGGCAGGATCTCGACGTCGGCCGTGCAGCCGTACGCGCGGGCGGTGTCCCTGACCACCTGCCGGAACCGGCCGTGCAGCTCCTCGCGCCAGCGCTCCGACATCGTCCGCAGCGTGCCGGTGGCCACCGCCTCGCCGGGGACCGCGTTGGCAGTGGTGCCCGCCGCGACCGTGCCGAACGTGACCACGGTCGGCACCATCGGGTCGGCGGCGCGGCTGACGAGCTGCTGCGCGGCCACGATCACCTGCGCCATCGCGAGGACGGGGTCGCGGGTGAGGTGCGGGTACGCCGCGTGCCCCTCGGCCCCGGTGACGATCACCCTGAACTCGTCGGATGAGGCGTTGACCGGCCCCGGCGTGCAGGCGATCGTCCCCTCGGCCAGCACCGGCTGCACGTGCGCGCCGATCATCGCGCGCAGGCCGTGCCTGGCCAGCACGCCGGACCGTACGATGTCCTGCGCCCCGGACGGGAACGTCTCCTCGCGCGGCTGCAGCACCACCAGCAGCGGCGACGCGACCGGCGCCCCGCCCGCCGCCCCGGCCACGGCCTCCGCTCTGGCTGCGGCCTCCGCCATGATTTCCGCCATGGCCTCCGCTCCGGCCCCGGCCTCGCCGGCCGTCTCCCCCGCGCCGCCCGATGCGACGGCGGCCACGGCGCGAGCGAGCGCGACCACCGCCGCGAGGTGCACGTCGTGGCCGCAGGCGTGCATGGCGCCGTTCGTGGCGGCCCATCGCACGCCGGTGCGCTCGACGATCGGCAGCGCGTCCAGCTCCCCCCGTACGCCGACGGCGGCTCCCGGAGGGCCGACGCGCAGCACGGCCCCGGTGCCGGCCACGTACTCGACGTGCCCGCCGGGCAGCGCGTCGAGCAGCCGCTTGAGCGTCGGCTCCTCATGCCCGGAGATGCGGGGCATCGCGTGCAGCTCACGGCGCAGCGCGACGGCGGCGGGCAGTTCCTTCCGCAGGGCGGCGCGCAGCGCCGCCTCGAGGCCGGCCTCCGCCCCGGCCGCCCGATACCCGTTTCCGCCCGCTCGCGCCGCCCCCGTCAACCGTCTCTCCTCTCACGCTTCATCCCGGCGATCAGCCGCCGAGGCCGTAGACGCGGCGCGCGTTCTCCGCGCCGATCATGGTGGCGACCCGTACCGCCTGCGGCACCGACCACTCCGCTTCTGCCACGAACTCGCCGAGCACTCTCGCCATCCCCCGCCGCCACAGCAGCGCGCCGAGATAGTGCAGCTCGGCGGGCCCCCACGCGTCGGACGAGTAGAGGATCTTGGCGAACGGCGCCACCTCCAGGCTCTCGGCCAGCAGCGCCGCGCCGCGCGCCCCCACGTGGTTGACGGCCAGCCCCACATCGAAGAACACGGTGGGGTACGCCTGCGCCAGATACCCGGCGTTGCGGTGGAACGGGTAGCAGTGCAGCAGCAGCAACGGCACCCCGGTGGGCTCGGCCAGCTCGATGAGGCCGCGCAGCAGCAGCGGGTCGGACCGCTTGAGATCGACGTCGGGGTCGCCGTAGCCGATGTGGAACTGCAGGGGCAGCCCCCGGTCGATCCCGGTCCAGATGAGGTGCCTGACGAGCACGGGGTCGCGCAGCCGCCCGCCCTCCTCGAACCACCGCCCTGCCGCCTGCGCGACCTCGGCCTCGGCCGGCCGCGCCGGGTCGAAGTCGAGCCCGCACCGGTAGGCGGCGACGGTCTTGAGCCCGCGCGCCGAGCGCGTACGCTCCCACAGCGCCTCGGCGAACCGCGGCCCGAACTCCGCCGCCGCGCACCCCGTCGCGGCGAGCTGCTCGGCCACCGCCTCCAGCCGGACGATCTCGTCGGCGGGCGCCCCGCTCGCCTGCGCCATCCCGGACGGCCCCAGCAGCTCCTCGGCGCGGTAGCCGGTCTCCACCAGGAAGTGGCCGACGCCGCAGGCGCCGAGCAGCAGCCGGTTGACCTCGTTCGCGCCGATCCTGGCCCGCCTGGCGAGGTACTCCTCCGGCGGGCAGAACGGTTCGAGGCCGAGCACCGGCGCGCAGTGGCGCAGCACGGCGAACCCGAGCTGGGAGTCGAAGCGGGTCATCCAGTCGGGCACCGGCCGGTCGGACTCGCCGAGCAGGTCCTCGAACGCGGTGCGCGACAGGTCGTGCGAGGTGGCCCCGTGCACGTGGTGATCGACGAGCAGCAGGTCCTCCAGGGCACGGGCCAGCCCGGCGGGCACGACTTCGAGCTCCATCGACATCGGCGGTCCTCTCCGATCAGACGGCGCCAAAACGATCTCGTACCCGATCTGCGCAGGAGGACACGCGGGCCCCCGGGAGCGGTTCCCGGGGGCCCGCGCGGCGGGGCGGGGTCAGGCGGCGGCCTTGGCGGTCAAGGCCACCTCCGCCTTCTTGGTGACGCCGTTGACGGTGACGGCGACCGTCACCGTGCCGGGCCGCAGCGCGGTGAGCGTTCCGGTGTCCGGGTCGAGGACGGCGACGTGCCGGGGCTTGGCCGTCGTACGGCTGCCGATGTGCAGGTTGGGCGAGCCCGTCCAGGCGACCGAGACGGGATAGGCGGCGGGGACGGTCCGCCCGTCCTGGACGACGGACGCGCCGACGGTGGCGGGCTTGCCGACCGCGACGCTCGAAGGCGCGGTGAGCGTCAGCTCGTCCACATGCGGGCGCACCTGCGTGCCGATCCAGGCGGGCGCGTCGGCGAACCAGTTCCGCTTGACCCGCTCGGCCTCGGCCTTGCTCACCGGGTCGACGCCCCACAGCGACCAGCCGGTGAAGCCGCCGTCATCGGGCGCGGTGGCGGGGTTCTTGCCGGAGTTGCCGTTGATGACGTACGGCACGGCGTCCACGTGCTCGGCGTGGAACGTCCCGACGTGCCCGCCGATGAACGCGGCCCCCTTGCCGGTCTCCCGCTGGAAGGCGGCCAGCCAGTCCTCGATGAGCGCGGCCTCCTTGCGGTCGCCGAGCTGGCTGCCCTTGCCCGGGGTGGGGTCGCGGGGCGGCACGTGGAACACGACGGCGACGGACCCGATGGAGGGGTCCTTCGCGGCCTTGTCGAGCTGGTCGCGGAGCATCGCCACCTGGTCGAAGCCGCCGCCCCTGAGCGTCAGGCGCGAGGTGTCCAGGGTGATGAAGCGGGTGCCCTTGTGGTCGAACGTCCGGTACGTCTCGCCGAAGACGGCCGTGAAGTTGCCGATCTCGCCGCCCATCACCTCGTGGTTGCCGGGGATGTAGTGGTAGGGCGGCTCGCCTCGCAGCTCCTCGTCGAGGATCTTCTTCGCCAGCGCGAAGTCCTCGGGCGAGGCCTCGTCCACGAGGTCGCCGTTGATGAGCAGAAAGTCCGGCTCGGCGGCCTTGATCTCACGCAGCGTGCGGCGCGCGTTCTGCACCAGGTCGCTGTCGGGGTCCCTGGCGACGAACTGCGCGTCCGACATGACCGCGAACCGCCACGGCATGTCCGACACGTCGGGCTTGACCACCGGGTCGGTGATCTTCGGCGCGGGCGGCGTCTCCACGGCGGGCGGCACCTTGGCCACCAGGCCGTCGATCGTGATCTCGTTGGTGTACTGCGCGTCGGCCTTGGTCTCGGCCACGTAGAAGCGGCGCAGCTTGAGCGGGTAGTTGACGCCGGGCGGCACGGTGAACTCGACGTAGCGCCAGCCGGTCCACGTCATGTACGGCCCGCGCAGGATCTGCGACTGCCCGAGCGCGTCGTAGAACTCCAGGCTGGGCCACTCGCCCTTGCCGGTGGAGTTGATCCACAGCCCGAACGCCTGCGGCTGCCCCTCGATCACCAGGTCGCCCGGAGGGCTGGCGTAGGCGGCCCTGGTGGCGGTGGAGGTGGTGAAGTCGTACGACAGCTTCAGCCCGCCGCCGTCGTGGCCGGGCCCGGCCGACAGCGAGCCGGTGGCGCGGGCGGCGGAGAACGTCCAGCTCGCCGCGTCCTCGAAGTCGGCGACCTGCGTGTCCTCCATGCCGACGGTCACCGGCACGGCGGTGGTGAGCTTGCCGACCTTGACGGTGATCAGCCCCGAGCCGCTCGCCTGCCGCGCCTTGACGGTGAAGTAGCCGTGCTCGGCCGCGGCGACCTCGAAGAGGTTCTTGTCGTAGGAGAGCGTGAGGTCGGCGGGCTCGATGGGCGCGGAGTTGCCGTTGCGGTCGTAGCCGACGACGCCGAAGGCGGCGGTGCCGTCCTGGCCGGCGATGCCGATGCGGTCGGCGGTGGCGCCGATCCGCTCCAGCGGCTGCAGCACGGTCAGCGTGATGCTGCCCTTGGCCTTGCCCTTCGAGGCGGTGACCGTGGTCTGGCCGGGCACCAGGGCGTGGAACCTGCCGTCGCGGACGACGCCGTGCACGGCGGGCGTGGCGCGCCAGGACGGTGTGCCGGCGGCGGGTCCGTACGTCTCGTCGTAGCCGGCGGCGGTCAGCCGCCTGGTCAGCCCGGGGAAGACGCGGTCGGGACGGCCGCCCGCGACCGGTCCGGAGCCGGGCGCCTTGGCCGGGTCGGAGGCGGTCTCCACCCAGAAGCCCTTGAGCTTGCCGCTGCCCTCGGGCGCGTAGAGCGCGAGGCCGTTGGGGACGTGGCGCTCGCCGCCGTCGGACGGGCTGTTCTCGATCTGCACCTCGGCGGAGCCCGGCTCGCGGGCGAGCAGCGTGGACGAGCCGCCGCCGTCGAGGTTGAGCGCGTCGGCCGCGCCGAGCTCCTTCATCATGGCGGCCAGCTCGTTGAGCGTCACGCCCCGGCTGTCGGCCTGACGGCCGTCCACGGTGAGCAGGTACATCGTCCTGCCGTCGGCGGAGAAGCCGACCGCGGTGCGCGGGTGGGCGGCGGTGTCGGTGGAGTTCTGCACGACGCCGTCCTTGACCAGCACCCAGTTGCCGCCGACGGCCGCCTTGACCGGGCCGCCGTCGGCGGGCTTGGGCCGGTAGGTCACGTCCACCTTGTCGCCCGGCTCGAGCGCGGCCACGGCGGCGGCGCCCTTGTCGCGGCCGAGCAGGATGGTGCTGCCCGCCGGGATGGGGCCGCTGCCCGCGGCGTCGCGCACCTCGGAGACGACGCCGTCCACCAGCACGGCCTCGGCGACCTCAGTGGCGCCCTCGACGGCGCGGGCCCGCGTGTACGAGCCCCACAGCGGGGTGAACAGCCCGACGCCGTCCTTCTGGATGAGCTGGTTGAACTGGGTCAGCGTGATCGGCTCGCCGCCGGACGGGGTGGCGGTGCCCTCGAAGTACATCTCGATGACGCGGCCCACGCCCTCGGGCGAGATGGCGACCGCCTTCTCGTGGCCGGCGATCGGCGACTGGATGAGCGTGCCGTTCTGCACGCCGATGCCCTGGGCGGCGCCGGAGTTGTTGATGTCGAAGAAGTCGCCGTTGACGGCGGCGACCGCGCGGCTGCGCCTGGCCGGGCCGGACAGCGGCTCGGTCTTCGACACCTCGCCGGAGAACACGTAGTCGGCCTTGGCGCTGCCGAGGTCGGCGGTGAGGGCGTCGGCGCGCAGCCAGCCGAGCTCGTCGAAGGTGTCGAACGAGGTCAGCGAGATGCCGGGCGCGACGGGCCGGGTGGTCTTCGCGGTCTCCAGCCGCCGGCTCTCTGCGGCCTTGGCGAGGAGGGTGGAGGAAGCGGGGTAGGACGACGCCGGGAGCGCGTCCTCTGCGGGAGAGACGGGATCGGCCTGCGCGGGCGTGCCCAGGGCCACGGGGCCTAACACGAGCGCGGCGGCGGCCAGCATTCGGAGGGTCTGCACGACCCGAATGCAATCGCTCGTGGTTATAAGTTTCAAGGCTTTGACATGAACTAAAAGAAAATTTCAGATCTTGACGCCGATCCGCTCCCCCACCGCGCCTTCAGGAGGCTCCTCCTGCCCGGCGACCTCGGGCAGCCGGACGCCGGCGTGCAGCACCAGCGGCACCGCCAGCGCCACCACCATCGACAGCACCGCCGTGCCGGAGTCGTTGACCAGCATGCCGACCACGCCGCTGGCCAGCGCCCCGAGCAGCCCGGCCCGCAGCATCGGCGCCCGCGCGAACGCGGCGGGCACCACGCCCGCGCTCACCGTCCCCGGCCGCAGCACGGCGAAGACCAGGAAGACCAACCCGGCCAGCACGATCGGCATGAGGGTGGGCGAGAGCAGGGTGCTGAGCATCGCGCCCAGCTTGCGCCCGATGACCGGCCAGAACGTGCCATCGAGCACCTGGCCCACGAACCTGCCGAGGTGCGTCTGCTCCTCCTGCGGGCGCAGATGGTCGAGCGCGGCGATGACCGTCACCGCCACGCCGCCGAGCACGCAGAACCCGGCCAGCTTCAGCAGCGACACCGTACGCCCCGCGACCAGCAGCGCGGTCACCGCGATGCCCGGCACGAACGCGATCACGCCGCCGAAGTCGCTGCCCACGCCCGGCCAGCCGGCCAGCAGCATCGCCACCACGCCGAGCACGACCACCCCGGCCACGGCGGCGCGCCGCCGCCCGGCGCGTAAGAGGTGCTGGGCCGCCACCGCCGAGCCCATGAGCACGGAGGTGACGAGCAGCGCGAACGGGATGTTCGCCAGCCCGTAGTAGCGGCCGCCGACCACGGCGGTGTAGCCCATGAGGCTGTTGAACTGCAGCGTCGTGCCCGTCAGCAGGTCGGCGACGAGCACGCCCGCGGTGATCGCGGTGACCGCGGCGGGCGGGCCGAGCGGGTCGCGCCGCCACGGGCCGAGCAGCGCCACGGCCGCGAAGGCCGCCGTCACCGCGAGCACCGCCCCGACCAGCGTCGCCACCGGGTAGGGGCTGCGGTCCCACGGCAGCACGTTCACCGCGTACGTCGCGACCGGCACGCAGGCCGGGATCACCGCGGCCGTCCCCACCAGCCGCAGGTGCCGCCGCCGCGACAGCAGCAGGTACGCCGCGACGTAGAAGGCCACCTGGACCACCGCGTAGGCGGTGAAGAACCAGCCGGTCAGGCCGCGCACGCTGGTGCCCGCCACATCGGCCCTGACCAGGTCGGCGGGCGTGACGGGCGCCCCGAGCCGCCACGGCACCCCGACCACGCCGGGCGGCGGGGCGATGCCGGCCGCGTTCAGGATCGTGGGCGTGATGTCGGGCAGCGCCACGAGGTCGTCGCGCATGGTGGAGGCGGCCCCGATCGACGGCCCCGCCTCCCCCGCGACGGCCTCCGTGCCCGGCCGCCGCCACATCGCCACCCGCAGGTGCGGCACCGAGCCGTGGTCGCCGATGCCGGCCAGCACGACCTCGGTGTCCGGGGGCAGCCGGTCGAGCACCGCGCCCACCTCGGTGTCGGCCTGCCTGGCCAGCTCGCGGCGCTGCTCGGGCGAGATCACCTCGGGCTCGCGGGGCAGCCTGCCGTCCAGCAGGTACGGCTGCACGAGCGCGGCCACGTCCACGGCCAATACCCGGCAGCGCGACCAGTCGGGCAGCTTGGCCGGCTCCGCGGCGTACAGGTCGACGCGGCCCTCCCGGTCGGCGAGCGCCACCGCCGCGCCCCTGCCGATCGCCGCCGTGCAGCCGCCCGCGGCGTGCACGGCGGCGCCCAGCGTGCCGGCGAACGCGCCGTCCGTGGTGCCGATCAGCTCGGGCACCTCGGGCACGATCGCGCCGGAACCCGTGGGGATCGGCTCCGGCGGCAGCCCGCAGCGGCGCCCGACGGCCGAGCGCACGCCCGCCGACACGCTCAGCCAGCCGTCGTACGGGCAGGTGACGGTGCCGACGGCCTTGACCGAGAGCGAGCCGAGCGCGCTGTCGCCGGCCAGGTCCCACAGGCGCGGGGTGTCGCGCGGGTCGAGGTCGTCCCACATGAGGCCGGGCACGCCGATGAAGGCCACCCGCCCGGCCGGCGCGCCCGGCTCGGCCCGCGCCGCCGCCTCCCCCGCCTGAGGCACCGCCCACGACCCCGCGACCAGCACGAGTAACAGGACCCAACGCACGTCAGCCCCCATGCCTCACCGACTCGGACCGCGGGCCACCCTACAGCGCGGGACGTTCAGACGGCGGGAGTGACGGTGATCAGGCTGTCCAGGGCCTCGTCGTACAGCGGATCCAGCCAGTACGCGGTGTGCCATCGCGTCTCCGGCAGCGGCTCGCCGGGGCCGGGGCGGCGCGGATCCCAGCAGAACCGGTCGACGCCGTCCGGCCGCCCGCCGGCCAGCGGATCGACGCGGCGGAACACGGGGCCGCCGATCGGGTCGCTGAGCCGGTAGAGGTTGCACCACGTCACCGCCTCGCGTACCGCCGCAAGACCCTGAGGACCGAAGTAGGCGGGGAAGTACGCGGCGTAGAGACGGCGCAGCGGCGAGCCGTGCGTGAGCAGCCGCACGCGCGCCCGGGTCGCCGGGTCGAGCTGCAGCACCACGGCGGCGGCGATGACGCTGCCCTGGCTGTGGCCCGACAGCACGACCTGGTCGCGGTCGGTCGCGGCGAGCCTGCGCACCCTGTCGACCAGCTCGGGCACCACGCGCTCGGTGTAGCAGGGCGGCGCGAGGGGGTGGATGGCGCGCGGCCAGAACGTGCAGATGTCCCACAGCACGCCGATCGCCCTGCGCAGCCGCGAGTCGCGGTACGTGCGCCGCGCCACCAGCACGACCGCCGCCACGGCCACCACCATGGCCCAGGCGCCCGCCGACGCGAAAATCCCGGCGACCCCGCCGCCCGGCGTGAACAGCCCGAGCCAGTGCAGCACCGTCACCGCCGCCGAGCCCGCCGCGCCGATCGCGGTGAGCACGCCGAGCACCAGCCCCGCCCGGTCGGTCAGCGCGGCCAGCGCCCAGGCGTCGGCGACCCGCTCGGCGTCGTCGCGCTGGTCGTAGTACGCCTTCAGCTCGGGCGCCAGCCGGGCCGCCACCGACCTGCGGATCAGCCAGAGCACGCCCGCGAGCGCGAGCAGGCCGCAGGCGAGCAGCGGCACCAGCGCCGCCGTCCACCAGGCCGAGTCGTCGAGCAGCAGCGCCCGGTCCAGCGGGCCGGGCGCGGCGGCGGTGCCGGGGACGCCGAAGAACGCGGCCGTCCAGAACAGCAGGCCGAGCGCCAGCACGTTCGCGCTGCCCACGGCCACCATGAGCACGAACCAGGCGGCCATGCCCATCATCGCCCGCGGCCCCCTGTCGCCCGGGCGGCCGGCGCGGGCCAGGACGAACGTGGTGATCAGCAGGAACAGGCCGAGCCCGACGGTGAGCGCGTACTGGAAGGCGCCGATGCCGACGCCGGGCAGCTGCCAGGCGAGCGTGCCGCCGTCGCCCGGCGGCAGGCCGGCGAGCGCGGCCCCTGCCGTGGCGAGGAACACCGCCGGTGCCGCCACCCGCAGCGCCCGGCAGGCGACGTCGAGCGGGACGGGCGTGCGGCGTCCGGCGTGCGGATCGACCCGGCGTGCGATGCACGGCAGCGTGACCAGCACGGCGGCGGCCACCTGCACCGCCGCGTTGGCGGCGGTGAGCGCGAGCCCGGCCGCCGTCCCGGCGAACGGCGCGGCCACCGCGACCCCGATCGAGGCGATGGCGAACGCCACGTGCACCACCCGCAGCCGCCACACCGGCGCGCCGCCATGCCACAGCCTGGGCCGCTCCAGCAGCACTCCGTTTCCCGCCCGCTCCCCCGGGCCCGTCGCGCCGCCCGCCCGCGCACCCGCTCCCGCCGCGCCGCTCCCCCGCCCGGCGGAGATCCCCGCGCCCGTGGCGACCCCGCTCCCCCGCGCACCCGCTCCGGCCGCGCCGTTCCCTCGCCCGGCGGAGATCCCCGCGCCTGGAGCGCCCTTCAGGCGTGCGGTCGTGGCCGAGGCGGCGCCCGCCGTGCGGGCGGCCGGGATGACCGCCCCGCCCCCGCCCGGTGCGGCGGATGGGGGCGGGGCGTCGTCCGCCTGGGCGCGCGGGGCCGGGACCCCGCCCGCGGGCGGCATCGCCGCGGCCGGCGCGGGCGTCGCGGGCTCGCCAGGCGGAAGCGTGTTCTCGTCGCGCCGCCAGGTGCGCCGGGCGAGCCACCACAGCAGCACCACGACCAGCAGCGGCACCAGCGACGTGACCGCCAGCCGCCTGGACGGCGCGTCGCCCCACACGACGGCGAGCCACCGCACCCAGGAGGGCGCGGTCTCGGCGGCGCAGGCGCGTCCTGCGGCGGTGCACTGCCAGCCGATGACGTCGACGGCGGCCCTGGTGACGGCGCCGACCAGCGTGCCGGTGAGCAGCAGGGCGAACAGCCGCTGCCCCGCCTCGGTGACGTGGCGCAGCCGGCGGGCGCGGGCGGGCCTGGGCAGCATGAAGTAGGCGAGGTTGGCCAGCGAGAACGGCAGCAGGAGCAGCCACAGCGCGACGGCCCGCCCGCCCGAGGTGAGGTTGCCCCAGGCGTAGGCCTCGCGGTGGCGCACGCCGGGCACGTCGGCGTGCTCTCCGGAGGGCGGCCCGCCCTCCCACCAGCGGCGGTAGAAGCCGGTGGTGCCGTCGCCGGCGACGAGCCTGGGGCGGGGGTGGGCGAGGATGACGGACGGCGGCGTGCCCGAGACGCCGTGCACGCGCAGCTCGGTCACACCCTCGCAGGTCTCGTCGATGAATCCGTCCATCAACCCAGCATCTAATCACTACAGGTAATCGGTCAAATACCGAAAGTGATCGAACCGGCGGGATCGCGGCCCTCGACGGCCTGCGCCACCGGGCTTGGCGAACCTTGCGGGCGGGACGAACGGGGAGTGCGAAAGACCAGGTCAGCGTTACTTTTTTCGAAACTTCCGGCAAGCAGCCCTAAGGAATGGTTTTCCGGACGCTTCGCTTCGCTTTCACTCAGGGGGGAACGACGACCCGCGGAGGCGGTCACCCGCGCAGGGGACGTGAAGAAACGCGGGATGCCTGTGCACCGAGGGGGCGGGGAGCCTGAGGAACATCATTCGCAGAGGTGACGACACCGAGGCGCCGCAGCAGGGGCATGCCGACGGGGACGGCGAGAGCCTGCGGGAGGCGCGAGCGCACTGGATCGACCGTGACACGGTGGTGTGGCCGGGCGACCCGAACGCGACCGAGGGCGCGTTCCTCGCCTTCCACCCCGGCGACGTGCCGCTGCGGCACGACGAGCACGCGTGCGGCTCCGGCCTGATCCGGCTGCTGCCCTGCCGGCTCACCGCGCAGCAGCGGGTACGGTGGCCGCACCTCGCCGGGCATCCCGCGTTCCAGGTGGACCCCGCGGACATCGACCTCGTCCACGAGGCGCTGCGCGGCCAGGTCGTGGCCGTGCGGCGGGACGCCGAGGGCGGGGTCGCGGCCGTGACCGGGGTGCAGATCGCGGGCGTGCTCGACGACCTGTACGCGGCCGCCGCCGGCGCCGTGCTCGGCCCGTCGGGGCGGATGTTCCCGAAGCTCTCGGTGTGGGCGCCGACCGCGCGGAAGGTCGAGCTGGCCCTGTACGGCCCCGGCGGGCGCCGGGTGTACCGCATGAAGCGCGACGACGAGACCGGCGTGTGGTCGGTGCACGGGCCGCCCGCCTGGTGGGGGCTGGAGTACACGTACCTGGTGACCGTCTACTCGCCCGAGGCGGGAGCGGTGGTCACGAACGAGGTCACCGACCCCTACAGCGTGGACGTCACCGCCGACGGCCGCCGCAGCAGGCTCGTCCACCTGTCCAGGGCGGCGCTCAAGCCACCCGGCTGGGACCGGCACGCCACGCCGCCGCCCGTGCCGCAGCACCAGGCCGTGGTCTACGAGCTGCACGTCCGCGACTTCTCCGCCTCCGACGCGACCGTGCCGGAGGAGCTGCGCGGCACGTACGCGGCCTTCACCCTCGACTCGGCCGGGATGCGCGAGCTGCACAGGCTGGCCGCCGACGGGGTCACGCACGTGCACCTGCTGCCCGTGTTCGACTTCGCCACCGTCCCCGAGCGCCGCGCCGACCGCACCGAGCCTCCCATCGGCGAACTGGCCGCGCTGCCGCCCGACTCCGAGCGGCAGCAGGAGATCATCGCCCGCACCGCCGCCGTCGACTCCTACAACTGGGGCTACGACCCGCTGCACTACACGGCGCCCGAGGGCTCGTACGCGACCGATCCTGACGACCGCGTGCGGGAGTTCCGCGCGATGGTGGCCGCGCTGCACAAGGCCGGGCTGCGCGTCGTCATGGACGTCGTCTACAACCACACCTACTCCACCGCCGTGCTCGACCCCATCGTGCCCGGCTACTACCACCGGCGCCTCGACGACGGCTCGCTCGCCACCTCCACCTGCTGCGCCAACACCGCACCCGAGCACATGATGATGGGCAAGCTCATCGTCGACTCGGTGGTCACCTGGGCCAGGCAGTACCGCGTCGACGGCTTCCGCTTCGACCTCATGGGCCACCACCCGCTGTCCAACATGCTCGCCGTACGCCGCGCGCTCGACGCGCTCACGCCCGAGACCGACGGGGTGGACGGCCGCTCGATCATCCTGTACGGCGAGGGCTGGAGCTTCGGCGAGGTGGCCGGCGACGCCCGGTTCCTGCAGGCCAGCCAGGCCCACATGGCGGGCACCGGCATCGCGACGTTCAACGACCGGCTGCGCGACGCGGTGCGCGGCGGCGCGCCCTTCGACGCCGACCCGCGCGCACAGGGCTTCGGCTCCGGCCTGGCCGGCGCGCCCAACGGCGCCCCCGTCAACGGCGGACCCGAGCAGCAGCGCGAGCGGCTGGCCGCCTACGCCGACCTCATCAGGATCGGGCTCACCGGCGGCCTGGCCGACTACGTGCTGCCGTCCGGGCAGGCGGCCCGCGACATCTGGTACAACGGCATGCCCGCCGGATACGCCGCCGAGCCGGGCGAGGCGGTCGCGTACGTGGACGCGCACGACAACGAGACGCTCTACGACGCGCTGGCGTACAAGCTGCCGCAGCAGACGCCGATGGCCGACCGGGTGCGCATGCAGGTGCTGTCGCTTTCCATGGCGGTGCTGGCGCAGGGCATGGTGTTCGTGCACGCGGGCAGCGAGCGGCTGCGCTCGAAGTCGCTCGACCGCAACTCCTACGACTCCGGCGACTGGTTCAACCGGCTGCTGTGGGACTGCGAGCAGGGCAACAACTTCGGCGTGGGCCTGCCGCCCCGGCGCGACAACGAGGCCCGCTGGCCGTACGCGCGGCCGCTGCTCGCCGATCCGGCGCTGCGCCCCGGCTGCCCGGAGATCCGCGCGGCCCGCGCACAGTTCGGCGAGCTGCTGCGGATCCGCTGGTCCACGCCGGCGTTCTCGCTCGGGTCGGCGGAGGAGGTCCGGCGGCGGCTGACGTTCCCCGCCTCCGCCGAGGGGGTGATCGCGATGCACGTGGACACCTCGGGCCTGGACGCGCGGTGGCGATCGGTCACGGTGGTGTTCAACGCCACGCCGTGGACGCAGGCCCAGGCCATGCCGCCGTCCGCGGGGCCCGGCGTGCGGCTCCACCCCGTACAGGCGAACTCGGTCGATCCCGTCGTACGGCGGTCCTCGTACGACCCGGCCACCGGAACGCTGACGGTCCCGGCCCGCACGGTCGCCGTTTTCGTCGAGCCGGCGTGACATGCCGGTGAGAGCGGGTTGGAGTGTGACCTCTAAGGGTAGAGGGAACGTTCATCGCATCACTGGTAATGAGCCGCACGACAGCGCAGACTGGATAGACGGCGATCGCGTGGAGCAGTGGAGCACCCGTGAACAATCACCTTGATCACCTCCCGGTCCTTTCCCGTGGCAGGCATCGCAACCCCAAGCGCGGCGCCTGCTTCATGGAACTCGCCTCCTACCTGGCCGGCGAGCGCTGGAGCGACCACCCGGCCTGCACGCACCCGCTGCTGGCCGCGCTCGCCCGGCTCGTCAACGACAACACCGACGACGAGAACCGCGCCAAGCTCGTCCCGCTCGTGCCGTCCATCATCGGCCTGGTCAGCGACGACCTGCGCGTGGACGCCCACATCGCGCTGCGCTGTGCCACCACCGCGCTGCCCGTCGCCGCCGCCGAACGCCAGCTCGCGCTGGCCGTGTCCGTGCTCGCGGCCGAGGAGATGCTGGCACGGCTCGACGGCGCGCCGCCCGGCCGCATGAGCGAGCGCAGCCGGCAGGCCATGGCGGAGGTGCCGCACGCCGCCCAGCAGGCCCGCCGCTTCAGCCGCGCCGCCCGCATCACCGAGAAGGGCTTCCGGCGGTACGCCGCCCCGAACGCCGTCCAGCTGGCCGTGGTCGGCATCGTGCAGGCGTGCATCCCCGACCCCGACGGGCTGCTGCGCAGGCTGCTGGAGGAGACGATCGAGGAGTGCACCGCGCTCATCCGCCCCTCCCGCCCCGAGCCCACCACGCTGAACCACCTTCCGCCCTTGACCCCGACCCACGCCTGACCTTTCCCGAGGCCAACGGGGGCCCGGCGTCCCCGGCGCGATCCGGGCCGCGGCGCCAACGCCCGCCCTCGGGCGAGCGACCCGGACCGGCGCCCATCTTTCGAGCGAACACCCGTCCCCGGGGCTGGACTCCGCGCCCTCGGGCGCCCCGAGCGTGGTCGGCCGGGTGACATGGTCGCACCCGCCACTTCACCCGCCCGGGGTCACCTTCCCGGGTCCCCCCGCCAGGGCCCGCGCCCCGGCCCTGGCCGACGGCCTCCGACCACCCCGGTCGGACCCCGGCACTCGAGACCCGCGTGCGCAAAACCGCTTGTCAGCGCCTTCCTGGACCTGCTCCCCGCTGCCCGCCGACCCGCGGCCGTGCCCTCGATCAGGCCCTCCACCCCCCCGATCACTCTTCGAACAAGAAGCTCACTGTAAGTAACAGTCGGTGCTAATGCCGCAGGTCAGGCAAGCCTCTCCTTCGTTGCGGATCTTGCATCCCATATGTCACATTCAAGGCGAGAGATCCAAAAGGGGAGGAAAAGCTATGACCATCGAGCTCGCTCGCCCCCACTCCCCCGAGGCGCACCACAGCCACCGAGACGTGACCGGCGGGTGGCTGCGGCCGGCGGTGTTCGGGGCGATGGATGGGCTCGTGTCCAACTTCGCGCTGATCGCCGGAGTAGTCGGCGCGGCGGGGGCCGGGCAGGGGGCGGTGCTCGCCGGTTTTGCAGGACTGATCGCCGGGGCGTGCTCCATGGCCGCGGGCGAGTACACGTCCGTGAAGTCCCAGACCGAGCTGATGCGGGCGGAGATCGCGGTCGAGCGCCGCGAGCTGGCCCGCAACCCGGACGGCGAGCGTGCCGAGCTGGCAGCGCTCTACCGGTCGCGCGGGCTCGACGCCGAGCTGGCCGAACGGGTGGCCGACGGCCTGTCGGCGGACCCCGAGCAGGCGCTGCGGGTGCACGTCCGCGAAGAGCTCGGGGTGGACGTCGACGACCTGCCGTCCCCGTACGTGGCCGCCGGATCGTCGTTCTGCGCCTTCGCCACCGGGGCGCTGGTGCCGCTGGTGCCGTTCCTGTTCGGGGCGTCCGGGCTGATGGTGGCGCTGGTGGTGAGCGTGCTGGCGCTGTTCGGGTTCGGTGCCGTGGTGGCGGTGATGACGGCACGGCCGTGGTGGCTCGGCGGCCTGCGCCAGCTCGCCCTGGGCGTCGGCGCCGCCTCCGTGACCTTCGGCCTCGGCCATCTCCTAGGCGTCACCATCGCCTGACCCCGCGCCACGGAAACGGCCTCGAAGGGACCCTCATCCTGGCCGGCGTGCGAGGGGACCTCGGGCCGACCGACGCGCGAAGGGGCCTCGACCTGGCCGGCGCACGGAGGGTCCCTTGTCCGGGCCGGCGCCGGAGACGGTAGGGCGTCAAGGGCGGGTGGTGGTGGCCAGCTTGAGCCCGAGAGCGACGAGCGCGACGCCGGTCAGCCCGTCGATCGCGCGCCGCACGTTCGGCCGGGCGAACAGCCTGCGCAGCGCGCCCACGACGTTCGCCACCACCAGGAACCAGAGCACCGTCCCCACCAGCGCCACCGCCGAAAGCGCCGCCACCGGCACACCCGCCCCGAGGAACTGCGGCACCAGCGCCACGAAGAACAGCGCGGCCTTCGGGTTGAGCACGTTCGTGAGGAAGCCCTCCATGAACGCCGCCCCCGGCCCTCGCCCGCCCGCGTCCGGCACGTCCAGCCGAAGGGCGCCGCCGCCGCGCCAGGCCGCGCGCAGCGACCGGATGCCCAGGTAGAGCAGGTAGGCGGCGCCGACCACCTTGACGACGGTGAACGCCACCGCGGACGCCGCGAGCAGCGCGGCCACACCCGTGGCGGCGGCGACCACCCAGGCGAAGACCCCCACCGCGATCCCGGCCGCGGCGGCCATCCCGTGCACGCGCCCCGAGACGGCCGAACGCCGCACGACCACGGCGAAGTCAGGGCCGGGCGACATCGCCCCGAGCATCACCACACCACCGAACGCCGCAATCTCCGCCACCGCCGACATACCGCCCACCCTACGACCCACGCCCCTTCTCCTGGCAGCGACCGGCGACTTCGGCAGGAGCATCGCCTCCGGCCGCCCCCGCTCCGGCCGGTTCACCGGAAGGCAGGCGCACCGACCGTGGGATACGGCCCTGATCGCTTTGGCCGTGGGCGTTGTGGCGTTGGTGGCTGCGCAGCAGTGCGGGCCGCTGGACATTGCGAGGGCTCACCAGGCGAGATCCTGGGCAGGCGGGCGCACGGCGGGCGAGGGGTTCGACGGGGCGGCGTCGCCGGGCGACGATGGGGAAATGGACATCATGGAACTGGTCGAGAAGTCGAAAGACACCGCGACGGTGAGCCGGGTCTTCGGCGAACCGATCCGGCACGGCGACGTCGTGGTCATCCCGGTCGCCAGGGTCGCTCAGGGCGGCGGAGGAGGCCAAGGCGAGGGGAAGGGCGAGAAGGGCGAGGTCGCCGGCGGCGGCAGCGGCGGAGGATTCGGCTTCGGCGCCACTCCGGCCGGAGTGTTCGTCATCAAGGACGGTGAGGTCTCCTGGCGCCCCGCGGTCGACGTCAACCGGATCGTCATCGGCGGCCAGTTCGTCGCGGTCGTTCTGCTGCTGACCCTGCGCTCGATTCTGAAGAGGCGCCGCCGCAAGCACTGACAGCCCTGGCGCGTTCGCGGGACGGCGTTTCTTCTGGCGCCGGTGCGGCGGCGCTCACGGAGCGCCGCCGCCGAATCGAACGCACCACGCGGCACAAACCCCGGGAACTCGAATGCACCACACGCGGGCGCGACCCCGCCACCTCAGGCACACCACACACGCGGCACAACCCTGCGAACGCGAGCGCACCACAGGCGGCGCGGATGGCCGGCGCAGGTCACCGCAGCGGGCGTCGGCGCGCCGACCCCGGATCCGAGCAGCCCGGTGTCCGGGCCGGGGCCGGGCCGGACACCGGGCCGGGCCGGGGCCGGGCCGGGCCGGGCCGGACACCGGGCCGGGCCGGGGATGGGCCGGGGATGGGGCCGGGGCGGGTGGCGGGTGGTCAGTCGAACGTGTTGGAGATCTTGTGCCAGCCGCCCGGGGGGATCTCGGCGGCGGGTGCCGGGCCCCAGGTGCCCGGTTCGTACGGCAGCGGCGGCTCCGTCATGTCGAGGACCGGAGCGACGATCCGCCACGACTCCTCCACCAGGTCGAACCTGAGGAACCTGCGCGCATCGCCGCTCACCGCGTCGGAGAGGATGCGTTCGTAGGCGGCGTCCATCGGCCCGAGCTCCTTGGTGAAGTCGACGCTGACCGGGACGGGCCTGGTGCGCTGCCTGCCCGGCTCCTTGGCCAGCACGTCGAAGGTCACCCCGGCGTCGGGTTGCAGCCGGAACCGGATGAGGTTGGGGCCGGCGGGTGCCTGGGCGTCGTCGAACATGGTGACCGGCGGCCGGCGCAGCTCGGCGACGACCTCCAGGTCGGTCATGGGCATGGCCTTGCCGGAGCGGATGCACCAGGGCACGCCGGCCCAGCGCCAGTTGTCGATGTAGGCGCGCAGGGCGACGAAGGTCTCGGTGGTGGAGCCGGGACGTACGCCTTCGGTGTCTTGGTAGCCGGCGTACTGGCCGCGTACGACGTCGGCCGGGTCGATGGTCTTGACCGCCCGCAGCACCCGCCACTTCTCGTCGAGAGTGGCCCGGGCGTCGGTGGACGGCGGCGGGTCCATGGCGAGCAGGGCGAGCAGCTGTAGCAGGTGGTTCTGTACGACGTCGCGCACGGTGCCGTTGGCGTCGTAGAAGGCGCCGCGGTCGCGCACGTCGAAGTCCTCGGCCATGGTGATCTGCACGCTGCGGATGTACGAGCGGTTCCAGATGGGCTCGAGCAGCATGTTGGCGAACCTGAAGACCATGAGGTCCTCGACCGGCTCCTTGCCGAGGAAGTGGTCGACCCGGCGCAGGTGGTCTTCGTCGAAGTGCCGCAGGAGCCGGTCGTTGAGCTCGCGCGCCGACCGGAGGTCGTGGCCGAACGGCTTCTCCACGACCAGCCGGGCGTCGCGGTTGAGCCCCACCCCGGCCAGGCCCTCGGCGACGGGGGCGAACAGCGCGGGCGGCACGGCGAGGTAGTGGACGAGGAAGCCCATGCCCTCGACCTCGTCGCGGAGCCGGGTGAAGGTGGCGGGGTCGCCGTAGTCGCCGGCGACGAGCCGCAGGTTGCCGGCCAGCCGGTCGAACGCCGCGTCGCGCACCCCGCCGCACGCGTCGCGGGCGCGCTCGCGCAGCCCGTCGAGGTCGAGGTCGGTCTTGGCGACCCCGACGATCGGCAGGTCGAGCCGCCCGGCGGCGGTCAGCCGGTAGAGGGCGGGCAGCAGCATCTTGTGCGCGAGGTCGCCGGTGATGCCGAACAGCACCAGCGCCCCCGCCCGGCTGGATCCGGCCGAGCCCGCCCGCGCCTGCCCGGCCGAAGCCGGAGCCGGAGTCCCCCGCCGGGCCCCGGCCGAAGCCGGAGCCGCAGCCCCCTGCCCGGCCCCGGCCGGAGCCGCAGGCTCCTGCCCGGTCTCCTGCGAGACCGGGCCTGAATGGCCGGACGCCCCCGGGCCGGGGGCCGCCGCACCGGTTCCCATGTCAGACGCGCCTTCCGCGCAGCGCCCGGTAGCGGCGGATCAGCTGCTCGGTGGAGGTGTCGGGGAAGGAGGTGGGCGGCTCGTCGGAGACCAGCGCGGGCGCGAGGTCGAGCGCCATCTTCTTGCCCAGCTCGACGCCCCACTGGTCGAAGGAGTCGATGCCCCAGATGGTGCCCTCGACGAACACGATGTGCTCGTAGAGCGCGACGAGCTGGCCCAGCGTGGACGGGGTGAGCTTGGGCGCGAGGATCGTGGAGGTGGGCCGGTTGCCGGGCATCACCTTGTGGGGCACGATCTCGGGCGCGGTGCCCTCGGCCGCGATCTCCTCGGCGGTCTTGCCGAACGCCAGCGCGGAGGTCTGGGCGAGCAGGTTGGCGGTGAGCTGGTCGTGCATGCCCTCGCGGTCTTCGTACGGCTCGGCGAAGCCGATGAAGTCGGCGGGCACGAGCCGGGTGCCCTGGTGGAGGAGCTGGTAGAAGGCGTGCTGGCCGTTGGTGCCGGGCTCGCCCCAGAAGATCTCGCCGGTGGTGGCGGTGACGGGCGTGCCGTCGGCGCGTACGGACTTGCCGTTGGACTCCATCGTGAGCTGCTGCAGGTAGGCGGGGAAGCGGTGGAGCCGCTGGCTGTAGGGCAGCACGGCGCGGGTCTCGGCGCCGAAGAAGTCGGTGTACCAGATGCCGAGCAGGCCCATGAGCACCGGCATGTTCTCCTTGAACGGCGCGGTGCGGAAGTGCTCGTCGATGGTGTGGAAGCCGTCGAGCATCTCGCGGAAGCGCTCGGGGCCGATGGCGATCATCAGGGAGAGGCCGATGGCGCCGTCGTAGGAGTAGCGGCCGCCGACCCAGTCCCAGAAGCCGAACATGTTGGCCGTGTCGATGCCGAACTCCTGCACCTTGGCGGCGTTGGTGGAGACGGCGACGAAGTGCTTGGCGACGGCCTCCTCGCCGAGCGCGTCGACCAGCCAGCGGCGCGCGACCCTGGCGTTGGTGAGGGTCTCGAGCGTGGTGAAGGTCTTGGAGCTGACCACGAAGAGCGTGGTGGCCGGGTCGAGGCCGGCGAGGTTGCCGGTGATGTCGGCGGGGTCGATGTTGGAGACGAACCTGGCGGTGATGCCGGCGTCGGCGTAGTCGCGCAGCGCCTCGTACGCCATCGCGGGGCCGAGGTCGGAGCCGCCGATGCCGATGTTGACGACGGTCTCGATGGGCTTGCCCGTGGCGCCCTTCCACTCCTTCGACCTCACCCGGTCGGCGAAGTCGCTCATCTTGTCGAGCACGGCGTGCACGTCGGCCACGACGTCCTGGCCGTCCACCACCAGCTCGGCGCTGCGCGGCAGGCGCAGCGCGACGTGGAGGACCGCGCGGTCCTCGCTGACGTTGATGTGGTCACCGCGGAACATGGCGTCGATGCGCTCGCGCAACCCGGCACGCTCGGCCAGCGCCACCAGCAGGTCGATGGTCTCCTGCGTGGCACGGTGCTTGGCGTAGTCGAGGTAGAGGTCGCCGGCGGTCACCGTCATCCGCCCGGCCCGCCCCGGGTCGTCCGCGAACAGCTCGCGCAGGTGCTTGCCCGCCAGCTCTTCGTGGTGCTTGCCCAGGGCCGCCCACTCCTGGCTCTGGGTGATGTCGCCGTTCACAATGCCTCCTCATGTCGCCAGAACAGTGGCGCCAAGCCGATCTTGCCTGGTCCCATCGTCCCGTAACCGTGTACCCCACGCGGTTGATTCCGCGCATGGCGGAGCGGAGTCTTTAGGCGCTCAGTGAAAGTTCCGTGAAATGCGCGTGCCGGGCGGCATATCGGGCCGTGGGGGGATTGCGCCCCTTCTGTGGAGGAAGCAGCAGGGGATGGAGCACATAGACGCGTACTGGCGGGCGGCCAACTACCTGTCCGTCGGGCAGATCTACCTGCTGGACAATCCGCTGCTCACCGAGCCGCTGCGGCCCGAGCACATCAAGCCGCGGCTGCTCGGCCACTGGGGGACGACGCCCGGCCTGAACTTCTGCTTCGCCCACCTCAACCGGGTGATCCGCGAGCGGGACCAGGACATGATCTACATCGCGGGGCCGGGACACGGCGGTCCCGCCGCGGTGGCGCACGCGTGGCTGGAGGGCACGTACTCCGAGCGCTATCCGGACGTGTCGCAGGACGTGTCGGGCATGCGCCGGCTGTTCCGGCAGTTCTCCTTCCCCGGCGGCGTGCCGAGCCACGTCGCGCCGGAGACGCCAGGGTCGATCCACGAGGGCGGCGAGCTGGGCTATGCGCTGGCGCACGCGTACGGCGCCGCCTTCGACAACCCCGATCTGGTGGTGGCCTGCATCATCGGCGACGGCGAGGCCGAGACGGGCCCGCTGGCCGCGAGCTGGCACTCCAACAAGTTCCTCGACCGCGAGAGGGACGGGATGGTGCTGCCGATCCTGCACCTGAACGGCTACAAGATCGCCAACCCCACGATCCTGGCCCGCATCCCGATCGGCGACCTGATCAAGCTGATGGAGGGGTACGGCTACCGCCCCCACCTGGTGGGCCCCGACCACGGGGAGATGGCGGGCACGCTGGACACCGCGTTCGACGAGCTGGCCGCGTACAAGGCGGGCGACACGGACCGGCTGCCGATGATCATCCTGCGCACGCCGAAGGGCTGGACGGGCCCGCGCGCGGTGGACGGCCTGCCGGTGGAGGGCACGTGGCGCTCGCACCAGGTGCCGCTGGCCAAGGTACGCGAGAACGCCGCGCATCTGGCGCTGCTCGAGGAGTGGATGCGGTCGTACCGGCCGGAGGAGCTGTTCGGCCCCGACGGGCGGCCGGTCGAGGCGATCCGCCGTACGGTGCCGCAGGGCGAGCGCAGGATGAGCGCCAACCCGCACACCAACGGCGGCGAGCTGCTCGAGCCGCTGCGGCTGCCGGACTTCCGGCGGCTCGCGGTGGAGGTGAAGGCGCCGGCCGCGCAGATGAGCGAGCCGACGCGGGTGCTCGGCGGGCTGCTGCGCGACGTGATCGAGGCGAACCCGCGCACGTTCCGGCTGATGGGGCCGGACGAGACGGCGTCGAACCGGCTGTCGTCGGTGTTCGAGGTGACCGACCGGGCGTGGAACGCCGAGACGCTGCCCACGGACGAGAACCTCGGCGCGGGCGGCCGGGTCATGGAGGTGCTGAGCGAGCACCTGTGCCAGGGCTGGCTGGAGGGCTACCTGCTGACCGGCAGGCACGGGCTGTTCAACTGCTACGAGGCGTTCATCCACATCGTGGACGCCATGTTCAACCAGCACGCCAAGTGGCTGGAGTCGTCGCAGAAGATCCCGTGGCGGCGGCCGGTGGCGTCGCTGACGTACCTGCTGTCGTCCCACGTGTGGCGGCAGGACCACAACGGCTTCAGCCACCAGGACCCGGGCTTCCTCGACGTCGTGGTGAACAAGAAGGCGTCGGTGGTGCGGGTCTACCTGCCGCCGGACGCCAACACGCTGCTGTCGGTGGCCGACCACTGCCTGCGCTCGCGCGACTACGTCAACGTGATCGTGGCGGGCAAGCAGCCGGTCCTGGACCTGTTCACGATGGACGAGGCCGTGGCGCACAACACGCGCGGCCTCGGCATCCTGCCGTGGGCGTCCAGCGACGAGGGCGGCGAGCCGGACGTGGTGCTGGCCTGCGCGGGCGACGTGCCGACGCTGGAGACGCTGGCCGCCACCGCGCTGCTGCGCGAGCACCTGCCGGAGCTGAAGGTGCGCGTCGTCAACGTGGTGGACCTCATGCGGCTGCAGCCGGAGTCGGAGCATCCGCACGGCATGCCGGACGCCGCGTTCGACACGCTGTTCACCGTCGACCGGCCGGTGATCTTCAACTTCCACGGCTACCCGTCGCTGATCCACCAGCTCACCTACCGCCGCCACGGGCACCGCAACATCCACGTGCGCGGCTACAAGGAGGAGGGCACGACGACGACGCCGTTCGACATGTGCATGCTCAACGACATCGACCGCTTCCACCTCGTCATGGACGTGATCGACCGGGTGCCCGGCCTCGGCAGCAGGGCGGCCCATCTGCGGCAGCGAATGAGCGACGAGCGGCTGCGGGCCAGGGCGTACACGCGCGAGCACGGCGAGGATCCGCCGGAGATCAGGTCGTGGACATGGCCGGACGACACATCCTCGTCCTGAACACCGGCTCGTCGTCCATCAAGTACGAGCTGGTGGACGTGGCCGGCCGGGACCGCCCGGCCAAGGGCCTGGTGGAGCGCATCGGCGAGGAGCGCGGGCGGCTCGTCCACCGTCACGGCGGCGCTCCCCCGTACGTGGTGGAACGGCCCTTCCCCGACCACGGGGAGGGGCTGGCGGCGATGATGGCGGCCTTCGCCAAGGCGGGGCCCGCGCTGGATCCGGTCGCGGTCGGTCACCGGGTGGTGCACGGCGGCGCCAGGTTCGACCGGGCGGTGCTGGTGGACGATGAGGTGATCGCGGCGATCGAGGAGCTGGCCCCGCTCGCGCCGCTGCACAACGCGGTCAATCTCGCCGGGATCAGGGTGGCGCGGGCGGCGTTCCCGTCGGTGCCGCAGGTGGCGGTGTTCGACACGGCGTTCCAGCTGTCGCTGCCGCCGGAGGCGTACACGTACGCGGTGCCGCGCGAGTGGCGGGAGCGCCTGGGCGTGCGCCGGTTCGGCTTTCACGGGACGTCGTGCGCGTACGTCTCCCGCCGCGCCGCCGCCTTCCTCGGCCGCGATCCGGCCGAGCTGAAGCTGATCGTGCTTCACCTCGGCAACGGCGCGAGCGCCACCGCCGTCGAGTGCGGCCGCAGCATCGACACCTCGATGGGCCTCACCCCGCTGGAGGGCCTGGTCATGGGCACCCGGTCGGGCGACGTTGACCCCGCGCTGCCCGGCTACCTGTCCAGGGTGGACGGGCTGGACGCCGAGAGCGCGGAGGACGCGCTGGGGCACGCGGGCGGACTGCTCGCGCTGGCGGGCTCCGGCGACATGCGCGAAGTCCGCGCTCGCGCCGCGGACGGCGATGAGGAGGCCCGCCTCGCCCTCGCCGTCTACACCCGCCGCATCCGCAAGTACGTCGGCGCCTACTACGCCCTCCTCGGCCGCCTCGACGCGATCGTCTTCACCGGCGGCGTCGGCGAGAACGACCCCCTCACCCGCGCCGAAGCCCTGAACGGGCTGGACCGCCTCGGCATCACCCTCGACCCCGCCCGCAACCACGCCGCAGCGCACGGCGAACGCGCCGTCTCACCCGGTGGCGCCGAGGTCGCCGTGCTGGTCATCCCCACCGACGAGGAGTGGGAGATCGCCCGCCAGGCCCACGCCCTCATCAACGGCGAGCAGCCGTAATCCAAGTCCGCGCCACAGGAGAGCGCGCCCGGTCAAGCGCGCTTCAGGCCATGGGCAACTCCGGGTCACAGCATTGGTAGGGTTATCCAGAAATGCGCGGATCTATACGGGTGGGACAGGTGGAGGTAGAACAAACAGCACTGCCGGGCATCGGATTGCGGCACGACTTCACCACTCGCAAGGGACAGCGAGTCGGTGTCGTGTCTCATCGCACCGGCCGCCGGGATCTCGTCATCTACGACGCCAACGACCCCGACGCCGTCTGCCACACGGTGAAGCTCAACGACGAAGAGGCCGACGCTCTGGCCGAGCTCCTCGGCGCGCCCCGCATCGTGCAGCGGCTCAACCAGCTGCACCAGCAGGTCGAGGGCCTGGTGAGCGTGCAGCTGCCCATCCCGGCCGGCTCCCCCTACGCGGGCCGCCCGATGGGGGACGCTCGCGTGCGCACCCGTACCAGCGCGTCCATCGTCGCGATCGTCCGGGGCGGACAGGTGTTCGCGAGCCCCGGTCCCGACTTCGTCTTCGCCGTGGGCGACGTCGTGGTCGTCGTGGGCAGCGAGGACAGCACGTCCGAAGTCGCCGACATCCTGGTGAACGGGTAGGGCTGCGGGTGCACGAAACCGCGGTCATCTTCCTGGAGTTCGGCGCCGTCCTTCTCGGTCTGGGGATCCTCGGCGCGCTCGCACTGCGCGGCGGCATCTCTCCCATCCCTCTGTACCTGATCGCCGGGCTGGCGTTCGGTACCGGCGGGGTGTTGCCGCTGGCGACGAGCGAGTCGTTCATCTCCACCGGCGCCGAGATGGGCGTGGTCCTGCTGCTCCTCACGCTCGGTCTCGAATACAACGCGGACGAGCTGGTCACCAGCATGACCAGCAACTTCCGCGCCGGCCTCGTCGACCTGGTGCTCAACGCCGCGCCGGGCGCCATCATCGCCCTGCTGCTCGGCTGGGGGCCGGTCGCGGCCGTCGCCATGGCGGGCGTCACGTACGCCACCTCCTCGGGCATCACCGCCAAGGTGCTGTCCGATTTGGGGTGGATCGGTAACCGCGAGACGCCCACGGTGCTGTCGCTGCTGGTCTTCGAAGACCTCACGATGGCGATCTACCTGCCGGTCCTGACGACCATGCTGGCCGGGCTGAGCCTGCTCAGCGGGGCGATCTCGGTCGGCATCGCGCTGCTCACCGTGAGCGTCGTCCTCGTCGTGGCGCTGAAGTTCGGGCGCTACATCGAGGCGTTCGTGCGCAGCCCCAACAACGAGGTGATGCTGCTCAAGGTCGTCGGCCTGGCGCTGCTGGTGGCCGGTCTGGCCCAGCAGCTGCAGGTCTCGGCGGCGGTCGGCGCGTTCCTGGTCGGCATCGCGCTGTCCGGGCAGCTCGCCGAGGACGCGCACGCGCTGCTCGCGCCGCTGCGCGACCTGTTCGCGGCGGTGTTCTTCGTCTTCTTCGGTTTCCAGACCGACCCGTCGAAGATCCTGCCGGTGGCCGGCCTCGCGGCGCTGCTCGCCCTGATCAGCATGATCACCAAGCTGCTGACCGGTATGTACGCGGCCAGGCGGGCGGGCATCGCCAAGGCCGGCCAGGCACGTGCCGGTATCGCGCTCATCCCGCGCGGTGAGTTCAACATCGTCATCGCCGGTCTGGCGGTCGGCGCGGGCGTGCACCCCGACCTGGGCGCCCTGGCCGCCGCGTACGTGCTCATCCTGGCGGCGTTCGGCCCGCTGGCGGCCAAGCTGGTCCAGCCGCTGATCACCGCCATCACCGAACGCGCCGCCTGACACCGGCCGTGGGGCCGGGCACCCGCAGACGCCCTGGAGCGGGCGGTCACCGTCCGCCGGCCGGCAGGCCGGCCCGGAGGTGGCCGCCCGTTCCGGCTTTCGGCGCGGGCGGATGAACGCCAGGATGTCCTCGTGCGCGACAAGGAGCTGACCCCCGCGGAGCAGGCCATCGCCGAGGCCGTCCCGCACGGGGCGAAAGTGGACGTCGGCCCGCTCGGGCGGGTGCGCGCCGAGGTGCTGGCCGAGCTGCTGCTCGCCGACCGCACCGAGCCGGGCGCCAAACCGGCGCTGCGGCTGACGGGGGCCCACATCGAGGGGCGGCTGCACCTGGCGTTCGCCGAGCTCGACCTGCCGATCCTGCTGCACGACTGCGTCTTCGACGAGGTCCCCGACATCTACCAGGCCCGTACCAGGTTCCTCAGCCTGGCCGGTTCCAGGCTGCCCGGCCTGATCGCCTCGAACGCCCAGGTCGAGGGCAACATGCGGCTCAACGACTGCCACATCACCGGCGAGCTGCGCATGCACGGCGCGCGGATCAACGGCACGCTCACGCTCAGCGGCGCCCGGCTCGAACACCCCGGCGGCGCCGCGTTCAACGCCGAACATCTCGACGTCGGCGCGAGCCTGCGCGCTCAGGACGGCTTCACCTGCGACGGCGAGATCGTGCTGACCGCCGCCAGGGTCGGCGCGGCGGTGAACTTCGACGGCGCCCGGTTACGCGCGCCGGGCGGGCTCGCGTTCGGCGGCTCCGACCTCGACGTCCAGGCGGGGCTGTTCGCCCGGTACATGGAGGTGGACGGCGAGGTCAGCCTGCGCTCCGCGCGCGTCGGCGGCCCGCTCACGCTGCGCGGCTCGCGGCTGCGCAACCCCGGCGGCCTCGCCGTGCACGGCGGCGGGCTCACCGCGGAGGGCGGCCTGTTCCTTGCGCACGCCAGGACCGAGGGGACGGTGTGGCTGAAGTCCGCCGCCGTCGGCCGCACGCTCAGCCTCGACGGCGCGCACCTGGCCGACCCGGGCGGCCTCGCGCTGGCGGGAGACGGCCTGTCCGTGAACGGCGCGCTGGCGGCCCGGCGCGGCCTGGTCGCCGAGGGCGAGATCAGCCTGCTCGACGCCTCCGTCAGCGGCCCCGCGCACTTCGACGGAGCGCGGCTGGTCAACCCCGGCGGCACGGCCCTGTCGGCCAACGGCATCACCGTCGGCAAGGTGCTCAACCTGTGTGACGGCTTCTCCGCCGAAGGCCGGGTACGCCTGACGAACGCGCAGATCGGCAGCCGCCTGTGCCTCGACGACGCCGTGCTGTCCGCACCCGGCGACGTGGCGCTCAAGTGCCGGCGGCTGGAGACGCGCGAGCTGGCCATGCGCACCGCCGAGCCGATCCGCGGCCGGGTGGAGCTGGGCCACGCCCGCATCGGCGTCCTGCGCGACGACCCCGCCGTCTGGCCGGGCGAGCTGCGCATGGACGGCGCGTCGTACGAGGTGCTCGAACCCATGCTGCCGGCCGCCGAGCGCATCGCCTGGCTGCGCCGCGACCCCGACGGCTACCGGCCCAACGCCTACGAGCAGCTCGCCGCGATGTACCGGCGGCTGGGCGGCGACGCCGACGCCCGCGCGACCATGCTGGCCGGGCAGCAGCACCGCCGCACCACGCTCCCCTGGTACGCGCGCTTGTGGGGCCACCTCCAGGACGTCACCGTCGGCTACGGCTTCCGCCCGCTGCGCGCGGCCGCCTGGCTGCTCGCGCTGCTCGCCGCCGGCACCGTGGTGTTCGCGCTGAACCCGCCGCCGCCGCTCAAACGCGGCGAGTCGCCCGAGTTCAACCCGCTGGTCTACACGCTCGACCTGCTCCTGCCGATCATCGACTTCGGGCAGGAGAAGGCGTTCAATCCGGGGGGCGGCGCCCAGTGGCTGGCGTACGGGCTGATCGCCGCCGGGTGGGTGCTGGCGACGACGATCGCGACCGGTCTCACCCGCACCCTGCGCAGGGCCTGACCCCGGCTCACGACGGCATGAGCGCGGTGGCGGTCCGCCACAGCTCCGGCAGCTCCGCCAGCACCCGGCCGGCGCGCCTGCGGCGGTCGGCGTGCGTGGCCGCGCCCAGGTCGGCGAGCAGCTCGCGGAAGCCGTCCTCATAGCCCCGCTCCCCCGCCAGCGCCCGCTTGTCCAGGCAGCGCGCGTACGTCGCCACCAGCCAGAACACCGCCTCCCTGTGCAGGCCCGAGCCGATCAGCTCGCGGGTGCCGCCGACGGCGGCCGGGCGGGCGACGGGGCTGATGTCGGTGTCGAACCGGTAGCCGGGGACCCGCAGCGGGGCGGTGGCGTCGAAGACCTGCTCCAGTGCCGCCAGGTGCCTTTCGACCTGAGATCGGCTCAGGTGGGCGCAGCCGAGCAGGTCGAGCAGGCTCTCGTGCTGGTCCAGCCGCCCGTGCGCGGCCAGCAGCTCGCGTGCGGCGGCGTAGCGGCGCCGCACGGTCGGGTTGCGCAGCCCGGCCACCAGCAGCACGTGAGCGGTCACGCCGGTGCCGAACAGCCACGAGGTGACCTGGGCGGGCAGCGGCGCGGACTCGTCGATGCCGTTGAGCCAGGCCCGCACCCGGTCCATGGCGGCCGTGCAGCGGGCCAGCACCCAGGGGCGTTCGGCGAAGCCGCGGGCCACCCCGCGCTGGATCTCGGCCAGCCGTCCCGTAGGGTCGGCCAGCAGCCCCGGGAGGTGGAGGCTGCCGGCCAGGTGGTAGTCACTGAGCGCGTCGTGGACGGAGCGGGGCTCCGCCATGGTGGAGACCTCGAGCAGCACCCCCTCGTAGCGGAACTTGCCGATGTGCCCGGCGCCGGCCTCGGGGTCGGTGACCACCATGACGTCCACGTCGGAGTGCGGGGCCAGCTCGTCGCCCGGGTCGGCCCACAGGACCGACCCGGTCAGGAACGCCCCGCCGAACCCCGGCAGCTTCGTCCCCTCGTCGAGGACCCACTGCCGGGCGATCTCCCGTGCCCGCTCAACCTGCATCCGTTTCCGCCGGCTTGGGCGCCTCCTCGGGTGCGCGGCGCGCGGTCCGCAGCCAGACGAGCACGCCCAGCACGACGAGCACCGCGAGCACGGCCCAGATCCAGGCGGGGACGCCGGCCGTGGCACCTGCCGCAGCGGCCGCGTCGCCCTGCTGCCCGGCCGTTGCGTCGGTGGACGGCGCCGCTGCCGCCTCGCCGGTGCTCGACGGCGCGGCCGAGGCGTCCGATGGCGAGCCCTGCACGGTGAAGGGGATCTCGCCCTCGATGGGGTGGCCGTCGGAGGAGACGACGCGCCAGGCGATGGTGTACGAGCCGGGCGCGACCGGCTGCGTCACCCCGGCGGTGACGACCGGCCCGTCCAGCTCGGGCTCGCCCAGCGGGAGCTGCTTGCCGGCCGCGTCGTGCAGCACCACGAACGGGAACTTGACGCTCGCGGTGAACTCCAGCTCGATCTTCTCCAGCGTGACGACCTCGGCGTCCTTGGCGGGCGAGCTGCGCTTGAGCGAGTCGTGCGCGAGCGCGGGCGAGGCGGAGAAGGCCAGCACGAGGCAGGCGCTCAGCAGCGCGGCGAGCGCGGCTGCCGCGGCGCGGAGGAACCCCGCGGGCGCGGCGGACGCCGGGGCGGGCGTGCCGGTGGACGCTCGGTGGGTGTGGCGTGGTGGGTATGCCATGGTGGGTCTCCAAGAACGATCTTCTTCCGGACGAGCGCGCAGGTGGCGCCGGACGTCCGGACACAGGCCAGAGGGAACCGCGGAGGGCGTCAGCGACGCCGGAACGCGGGCGGACCTCGCCTGCTGATCGTGCGGGAGACGAGGCGGCCCCGGCGCGGGGCGGCCTCGGAGGTGACCGGTCGCCGGACAGGCCTCCCCGTCTCGGGCATGGCGGGTGCGGTGGCGAGCAACCCGACGGCCGGGAGCGGGATGCCGTACAGACGGATGATCAGCCACAGCGCCCGCTCGCCGCGGTGCAGCCACCACGCGGTCAGCGCCGCGACCGTGAGGTGGACCAGCATCATGCCCGTGGCCGCGGGACCGTGGACGTGGCCGGTCAGCTCGCCGGGCGCGAACCGTTCGAAGATCTGGTGGAGCAGCGTCTGGGTGCCGACGGTGGCCGCGAGCACGGCGCCGAGCCCGCGCTCCCGCCTGTCGGCGAGGTAGGCCATCGCGAGCGTCGCCAGCACCGCGGCCAGGTAGACGGGGAACGGCACCGGGCCTCCCCCGGCCAGCATGTGCCCGCCCGCCGACACCGCGCCGCAGACCGTCGCGAACACCACGGCCCGCGCCAGCCGCAACACCGTGGCCGCCACCGGCGCACCGGCCGTCCGCGCGGTGGCGGACGGGCCGGGCGGGCGGCCCGTTGGCAGGCCGGGCAGCGGGGCCGGGGATGTCGCGGAGGACACGATCGCCATCCTTCCACACGACACCCGCGCTCCTGAGATCCGTGACAGTGCGCGCCGGGACGGCGGAAGTCCCGGCCACCGAGCCCGCGCCGGGGTGCCGGGACGGCGGAACCCGGCCATCGGATCCGCGCCGGGGCGGCGCAGCCCAGATCGCCAGGCCCGGAGCGGAGACCGGGGCCGTCAGGCTCAGGGCGGAGGCCGAGACCCAGCGGAGGCCGGGGTCGTCAGGCTCTGGCGGCGCGGAGCGGGCGGCCGACGTCGTGGAGGTGGCGCAGCGCCTGCCCCCACGACTCGAAGAGCCCGCATTCGACGTAGTCGATGCCGAGCGAGGCGCAGTAGTCGCGGACGATGGGCCGCGCCCTGTGCAGGTTCGCGGTGGGCATGCTGGGGAAGAGGTGGTGCTCGATCTGGTAGTTCAGGCCGCCGAGGGCGATGGTGACGAGGTGCCCGCCGCGCACGTTGCGCGAGGTCAGCACCTGCTTGCGGAGGAAGTCCAGCTCGTCCTCCGCGGTGAGCACCGGCATGCCCTTGTGGTTGGGGGCGAAGGTGCAGCCGAGGTAGATGCCGTAGCAGGCCTGGTGGACGGCGAAGAAGAGCAGCGCCTTGGGCAGCGGCAGCACCAGGAGCAGCGCCCCCAGGTACGCCAGCACGTGCCCGCCGAGCAGCGCCCCTTCCAGCCCCCGGCTCTTGAGCGTGGGCCTGCGCAGCGCGCGGAAGCTCGACACCTTCAGGTTGAGACCTTCGAGGGTGAGCAGCGGGAAGAACAGCCACGCCTGGTAGCGCCCGATGAAGCGGGGCAGCCCCCGGCTGGCCTCGGCCTGGCGGCGTGACCACACCAGGATGTCGGGGTTGACGTCGGGGTCGTGGTCCTCGTGGTTGGGGTTGGCGTGGTGGCGGGTGTGCTTGTCCATCCACCAGCCGTAGCTGAGCCCGACGGCGAGGTTGCCGGCGACGAGGCCGGCGATCCTGCTGGTGCGCCGGGAGCGGGAGATCTGCCCGTGCGCCAGGTCGTGGGCGAGCAGCGTGACCTGGCCGAAGGCCACCGCGAGGAGCACGGCGACGGGGATCTGCCACCACGAGTCCCCGACCGCGGCGAACAGCGCCCAGGTGCCGGCGAACAGGGCGGCGACCAGCCCGATCCTGACCGCGTAGTAGCCGGGCCGCCGGTCGAGCAGCCCCGCCTGGGCGATGAGCCGCGACAATCTCGCGTAGTCGCTGCCCCGCCGCCCCGAGGGGGCGCGGGAGGTCTCCGTCACAGTCACATGCGTCTCCGGATGCCGAGGGGATTGTGCGATCGCTCCTCAGCATCGCGGCGCGAGGGGTGCCGGCGGACCCCCGCTGTCACCCGACTTGGGGGTAGGGCCAGCACTACCGCGATCACCCGCCGGAGCGCCCCCGCCGCCTGGGTATCGGGCTGCCACCGCACTCAGCGCGGCGCTGAACGACCTCACCGGGTGGGGATCGGCGGGCGGCGGGGGCGCGGCTCAGACGAGTTGCGGCACATTCGGCACGGCACCCGCCTCACCGAAGATGTGCAGGTCGGGGCGGAAGGCCGCGAGGTAGGCGTCCCGGTCGTGGAACGTCGTGGCCAGCGCGTCGCCGTAGTCGATGAGCTCGCGGTGTGCGTGCCTGCGCGGCTCGTAGCGTGCGTGCAGCAGCCGGTCGAGCAGCTCGGCGTCGCCGCCCGCGGCGCAGATGACGTCGGCGAGGATCTCGGCGTCGCGGACCGTGTAGCTCATGCCCATGCCGGTCATCGGGTGGCAGGCGAACGCGGCCGAGCCGAGCAGCGCGGCGTTGCCCATGTGGTAGGGCTCGACCCGCATCGCGGACACCTTGATGCGCTGCCAGGTCGCCGCCTGCAGGTGGTCGAAGGCGTCGGAGCTGTCGGTGACGAACTTCTTCAGCTCGTCGAGCAGTGACGGGATGCCGTCCTCGAAGATCATCTCGTCGTCCTCGGGCGGCAGGCCGACGAACACGCGGGTCTCGTCCCTGCCGACCGGGTAAAGGTAGGTGAACCAGCCGTCGGAGGAGAAGTACAGCCGGTTGAGCTGGGCGACGCTGGCGCTGAGCGGCACGGTCGCCACCCGCATGATCACCCGCTCGTACGGCGAGACGCGCTGCTCGATGCCGAGCGCGCTCCGGACGACGGACCTGGTGCCGTCGGCGCCGACGAGGGCGCCGGCGCGTAGGGTGCGCCCGTCCTTGAGCGTCAGCTCGGCGGGGCGGCCCTCGCCGAGGTCGAGGCGGTCGATGCCGGCGTCGAACCAGAACTCGACGCCCGCCGTCGTGCACGCGGTGTAGATGAGCTCGACCAGCTCGCGGTACGGGCGGATCAGGAAGCCGCCTTCGGGGAAGCGGATCTCCTGGATGGGGTCGCCATCGTGGTAGTAGCGGATGGTGTCGCGCCGCAGGCCGTGGCGTCCGGCGAGGTCCGCCAGCCCGTGCCTGGCCAGCACGCGCAGCCCGGGGGGCTTGAGGAAGTCGGCGCCCGCGCTCGGGACCGATGGTCCCTGCTCGATGACGACGACGCGCTGCCCGCGGCGGCCCAGCAGTAAGGCCAGGAAGCAGCCGCCGAGCCCGGCGCCGACGATCGCTACGTCGCACGATGTGGTTGCCATGACGAGAGCCCTTCTGAATGGTCGATCTAGTTCGTGTGCCCGCGGGTGCCGGCGAGCGGCCCCGGCTCGGCCGTGCGCGGCCGCGGGACCCCGTCGGTGTGCGTGCCGGTGTGCGGGCCGGTGTGCGGGCCGGTGTGCGGGCCGGTGTGCGGATCCGCGGCGGGGGCGCGGTTCTCGACCGGCAGCAGCGCGTCGGCCTCCGCCGCCACGGTGGCGAGGGTCATGCGCAGTTCGAGCAGCATCCGGCGGGGCACCTTGACCATCACGTCACCCGGGTCCGGCCTGAGCCGGGTGACCTTGGTGAGTGCCAGCGCGCCGGTCAGCACCGAGATGGCCACGCACATGGCGAGCGCGCCGGCCAGGCCCGCGAAGGGGCCGGTCATGAACGGGTGGTCGATCACGACCGACACGACGGCCACGCCGACCGCTCCGCCGACCATGCGGGCCATGGTGCCCGCGCCGACGGCGGAGGCGTACTGGTGCGGGTGGGCGGCCAGGGTGGTGGCGACGGAGGTGCCGGGCGCGAGCGCGCCGACGCCCATGCCGGCCACGACGCTGGCGATCAGGCCCCAGATGGTGGGTCCCGTCTGCGTCATCACGAGCACGCAGGCGCCGCCGCACAGCAGCGAGCCGGCGTAGATGAGCCCGTACGCACCGACCCGCTTGACCAGCTTCCCTGCCAGGAAGCTCGTCACGACCACGGCCACCGAGGTCGGGGTGAGCCACATGGCCACCTCCAGCATCGGGTAGCCGAGGTGCAGCAGGTAGAGGGGCTGCACGGTGAGCAGCCCGTACGACAGCGCGCCGAATCCCCAGGTGGCCAGCCAGCCCCAGACGAACCTGGGCCGCCGCCACAGCGCCAGGTCGATGGCGGGCAGGCGGTGGTGCCGCGCCTGGGCGAGCGCGCCGCCGATGAGCGCCAGGGCTGCGAGCCCCAGCCACAGCACGTCCGTTCCCCACTCCATGGCCTTGGAGATGGCGAGCACGATGACCGCGATGCCGGCGGCCAGCAGCCAGGCGCCGAGGACGTCCGGCACGCCCTTGGCGTTGCCGCGCTTGCCCGCGGGCACTCCGAGGCAGGCGATCAGCAGGAGCACGCCGATCACCACGTCGGGGACGAACAGCGCCCGCCAGCCGACGGCCGCGGCGAGCCAGCCGCCGCCGGCCTGCATGAGCAGGCAGCCGAGCCCGGAGGCCGAGCTCCACAACGCGATCGCGCCGCGCCGCTGCGACTCGGGCAGCTCGCCGAGCAGCAGCCCGAGGCTGGCCGGGATCATCGCCGCGGCACCCGCGCCCTGGACGGCCCGTGCGGCCAGCACGGCGGACCAGGACTCCACGGTGACGGCGGCGATGCCGCCCAGCACGAACACGACGAGCCCGACCGCGAGCACCCGCCGGCGGCCGAACAGGTCGGCCCAGCGGCCCGCGGTGGCCAGCAGCGCGGCGATCGGGATGAACGCCGCACTGGTCAGCCAGACCAGATCACCGAGCGGCATGCCGGCGCCGGCGGGCGTGTACTTGAGCACTCCCACCGCCAGAGTGGTGGCCGTGGTGTCGGCCATCACCGTGAACATGACGCCCGCGCCGACCAGGCGCAGCATCACGCCGTGACGCCTGCTGGTCGTGGTGGGCCTGACGGCCGCTGGTGACGAACGCACGTGGATCCTCCTTGGGATGCGTCGAGCCGTTCTCCCGCCCCGGGCGCTCCGGCCGCGCGCCGGGGCGGCGCGTTGTCCGTGTCCGGCTCCTGGGTCAGGCGCCGTACCGGCCGGGTGAGAGCAGGCCGTCCGGGTCGAGCGCCGTCTTGAGACGGTGCAGCATGCCGAGGCCGGCGGTGCTGGTCTCGGACCAGACGTCGGCGGCGGCGTGGTCGATGTCGGAGCGGTAGATGGCGCAGCCGTTGCCGCGCAGCACGCAGCTACCGTCGTTGCGGAGCTGGTGCGCCCGGTGCGCCGCGCCGGGGGCGTTGCGGTCGAAGAAGATCTGCATGACGCCGTTGGCCCGGTGCGGGCTGACCATGTTCCACTCGATCATCATCGCGGTGCTGTGCGCGTCCACCGCGGCCTGCAGACCGGCCACGACGTGCTCGGTCTTGCGGGCCTGCTGCGGCATGAGCGGCAGCAGCGCGAGGAAGCCCATCGGGCCGTCGTCGATCTGGTCGCAGGAGGTCACGTTGAGCGCGTGGTGCACGCCGAGGCAGGTGGGGATGCCCCGCGACATGAGCGCCCTGGCGTACAGGGGGTCGGCGGGGTCGACCGTGGCGGTGTCCACGACGCGCAGCGCCTCGGCGCCCTCGACCTCGATGAGCGACTTGCGCAGCAGCTCCTCGGCCAGCTCCACGGTGGCGTCGCTGCCCATGAGCGGCCCGAGCACGGTGAACAGGCTCGGGTCGACGCCGGCGGGCAGCGTCCAGTCGCCGGAGGAGGGGACGAGGGACAGCTCGCGTACGCGCATCAGCCCGTCGGCCGGGTTGCCACGGCGCAGGAAGCCGGAGATCGCCTCCACCGCCACGCCCACCTGGCGGGCCGGCATGCGGCCGTGCACGAGCGCGATGGTCTGGGGGCGCGGTATCAGCGAGACGGCCATCGCGGTGACGATGCCGAGGTTGTGCTGGACGAACGCCTGCGTCAGGTCGGGTCCTGCGACCCGGCCGTGGTAGTGGCCGGCGGGGTCGAGGCCTCCGGTGGTGACCACGCTGCCGTCGGCGAGCACGGCCTCGAGGCCGGCCACGTCGTGGACGCGGGAGCGGATGGAGCCGTCGCCGCGGTCGAGCGCGTTGCCGATCACCGAGGTGTCGGCGCACGAGGCGGTGACGTTCAGCATCCACGGGGTGCCCTCCAGCACCTCGGCGAGCTGCCGCTGGGTGACGCCCGGCTCGACGATCGCGTAGCCGTTGTCGAGGTCGAGACCGCGGATGCGGTTCATGCCGCCGAGGTCGACGACGAGGTTGTCGTCGGTGACCGGCATGGCCGAGCCCATGCCCCAGTTCCTGCCGGTGCTGATGGGGTACAGGCGGAGCTTGTCCACCATGGCCTGGCGGACGAGGGCGCGTACCTCGTCGAGGTTGCGCGGCGTCTCGATGCCCGCCACGGTGCGCGGCTGGTGGCCCCCGACGTCACGCGACCGCAGTTCGGGGCGCGAAAGGTCCTGCATGACTCTCTCCAAGTGGTGCGGTTTGACGCTCTTCCGGCCTCCGCCGTTGGGGGCCGCTGGTGACGACTTCAGGCGGTGTGCTGGAGCAGGTCGTCGATGGAGCCGATGGCCTGGTTGGACATCTCCCTGATGCCGAGCAGCCGCTGCTCGACGAACGCGTCCGCCTCGGGGGGCGGTGCCGCCTCGAACGGGGTGCCGAAGCGGCCGCGGAACGGGTCGCCCTGCACGTGGTCGTGCTGTCCCGTGTAGGTGTGGGGGGCGTACGTCGTACGTGCCGTGTGCGGCGCGGACGGGGCGGGCAGGTCCCGCCCGTACGGGTGGCGCCTGGGCTGCTCGGCACGGGCCCGGTCGGTACGGTCATGCCTGGGCCGGGCGGGCAGGTGCGGGGGGGTTCGCATGACGGGACTCTCCTACCGGATCGTTCGGGGTTTTCCGGGCGACCGCTCGCCGTTGAGCGGCTCGAGGTCAGCGCGCGCCCTCTCCGAGGTCGACAGGGGCGACCTGGGGAGTGACGGCCACGGGGGTCGCCCGCGGCACGCCGTGGTTGATGACGCTCGCGGCGATGCGGCGTTCGGCCAGGCTCATGTGCGGCCGGCCCGCGCCTGTGGTGATCGGCCGTGCGGTGGCCGTCACGCGGATCATGGAACTGGCGTGCACCCATCGGCGCGACTCCGCCAGGACGTCGCGCCGCGCGCGGGCCGGGTCCCCGTGCCGCGCGTGGTGCTCGATGACGGCCCGCGCCAGCACCCGCGCCATGACGAGGTGCTCTTCGCAGGCCGCTGCCACCTTCGCCTCCAGGCCGGTGACCTGGGCGAGGAGCAGTTGCAGGTGCGGCAGGCCCGAGCTGCGCTCGAACCCGTCGAGCTCCGCCAGCCGCTCCGGCCAGCGCAGCCGCCGCTTGATGGCGGCGCACACCTCGTCCACCAGCCGCGTCGCCGGCTCGTCGCCGGGGTCGCGGCCTTCGAGTTGCACGGCCCGCTGGGCGGTGGGCCCGAAGTCGGCGAGCCTGCGCAGCCCGCTCTGCAGCAGGCGGACCCGGTTGTGCAGGCACGCGGCGCTCCAGCCCAGGACCAGCAGGCGGTCGGCGTCGGCCTCGCAATGCCAGCCGACCAGCGCCACTTCGCGGGCCATGCGGTGGTACAGCACCCACGACTCCTGCTCGGCGATCGGCACCGGGGTGTCGATCCACACCTGCAGTCCGCCGGGGGGTAGTTCGGCTACGCCGATGTCCACGCCGGCCGGCGCGACCCTGGCGCAGATCCGTTCGACGACCCGCTGTTGCGCGGCCGTCTCCGGCGCCATCGGCGCCGGGGTGGGCAGCACGCGCTCGGGGGCTACGCTCGCCCTCGGCTCGATGCTCATTGAGGGCCACCTCCTGACCCGACCTACGTAAATTGACACTTAATAGTGCCGTCCCGATAGTCGTCAGGAGCCGGTTCTCTGTCAACTGTCACTTTACGCAACTGGCATGCATACACCCGGCAGAACCTGGGTAGCGCCGCGAACCCCCGACTTCCCGCAGGTGAATGCGGCGTCACGCGCTGTCGATGATCTAAAGTGCGCTCAGATGCCGGCGGTCGGCAGGGGGAAGCCGAGGAGCGAGCGCGGTGCGGGTGCCAAGATCCATGGTCGTGGGCCTGTCTCTGGCCCTGCCGGCGGTCCTCGCGCCGCTCGCCGCCCCCGGTCGCGCGCAGGCCGAACCCGGTTACTGCGTGCTACCGGAGCGCTCCCTCCAGTCCGGGTCTTACCTCATCGCCACTGCTTCCTCACTAGGCTGGATTCACCCGTATCCCCCGCCACCCGCGCGCGAGCCCACCAACACCGAGCGGCTCGACTTCGCCGGGTTCCCCAACGTGTCGGCACTTGACGTGACGGGGCCGCGCGGGCGTCCCGCGCGCAAGGTCATCACCACGTTCACCACGAACGTCGACCGCGTGGTCGTCCTCACCAGCGCGGCGGCCGTCTCCGACGACGACGGCCGCACGTTCGGCCCCGCCGCGCCCACACCGCTGCGCGAGTCGCCGATCGAGCTGCTGGACGGCCGGTTCTTCGCCACCGAGTACTATCCGGCCCGCACCGGGCCGCACACCGCGCGGCTCGGCGTGCTCACCTCGCCGGTGTCGTCCGACGGCGAGAGCTGGGTGCGCTCCGAGGCGACGCTGGTCACGCCCGGCGAGCTGCTGCCCGGCGGCGCCGCCCACGGCACGCCGGTCCAGCTCGCCGACGGCACCATCCTCATCACCGTGTACGCCCGCTACGCCGAAACGGAGGCCTACCAGGCCGAGGTGTACGCCAGCGGCGACGGCGGCGGCACCTTCGTCAGGCGCGGGGTCATCGCCGAGCCCGCGGACGGCTTCGCCTTCACCGAGGCCGCGCTCGCGCAGGCCGCGGACGGAACCCTGGTGGCGGTGCTGCGGCGCGACGGCGGGCCGTACGCGACGCTGTGGCAGAGCCGCTCCGCCGACGGCGGCATCACCTGGACGCCGGCCCGCGAGCTGCGCTTCGCCGGGCTCGACTGCGTGGTGCGCGGCGTGGCTCCCCGGCTGCTGCTCATGCCCGGCGGCGCGCTCGTGCTCAGCGCCGGACGCCCGGACAACTGGCTCGCGATCTCCCCCGACGGCACCGGCGAGCAGTGGCTGGAGCCGCGTGTCACGTACCACAACCGCGACGGCATCTGGGACGCGCACGGCTCCTCCGGCTACACCGGCATCGCCGCCGTGGGGCCGCACCGGCTCATCCAGGTCTTCGACAACTGCAAGCTGCCCGGCGTACGGCCGGACGGGATGCTCGACGAGACCGCCTGCCCCGCGCACGGGCGGTTCGAGCACGGCGGCTGGTACGCGATCAAGCGGTTGCTCTTCGACGTCGCCGTCCCCGGCACCCGGATCGACCTCGCCGACCTGCACCGCCGCGGCGAGCTGCGGATCTCCACCACGATGCGCTGGACGAGCCCGCACCGCCCGCGCACCCGCCCCACCGGGGCCTTCGACGGCAGCACCGGCTACTGGTCGAGCGCCGTCGCCGCCGGGCGCGGCCGGTACGTGCTCCGCTTCGACCGCCTCCGCCCGATCAGCCGCATCGGGCTCAGCCTCCGGCCGGGCCATCCGGCGTCGGCGCGCGTGTACATGTCGGATGACGGGCGATCGTGGGGTCCGCCCGTTCTGACGATCGAGGACCGCACCGATTACGCACTCCGATACGCGACGGTCGGGCGGACCGCCCGATACGTCAAGATCGTGCTGCCCGCCGCGCGCTCCGGATGCGAACCGGAGATCGGGGAATCGTGCAGCATGCTGAACGAGCTCGAACTGTATTCCTGAGGTGGTATCCGAATCGCACGCGAGAAGTGGTCGCCGGCTTTTCAACGGCGGGCTTCACCGACCTATCGGTGAATGCCGCTGAATGGCAGCGGAAGGCGTCTCCTGTGAGCCCCCGAATTCCCGATCACGGCTTTTGATTGACGCGTTTGAATGCGCACTGGCGCGGCGATCACGGCGCAACCGTACGCATGGACCGGCGAGCTCGGCTACGGCGTGCAGCGCCACCCGTCAGCCGGACGGCGAGCGCGACGCCCGGCCCTCGGCCGTCCACCCGGCGGCGGCCCGCCCGGCGCATGGCCGCCTGCTTCTTCGGGCCGCCCGCCCTTCCGGACGTCGGCCGCCCCAAGTGGGACCATCCGCCGCGGAGAACCACCCGGGGCGCGACCGCGCTGGGGCGGGCGTGTTCGCTTGCCGGTTCCGTTTCCGGCCCTTACCGGCTCGGCGGGAATCCGTCGCCGCGGCCGAATCCTCTGTCGTCCCTGCTCGCGCCTTCCTCGTCGATCTCCAGGCGCTCCTTGCGGATCTGCCCTTCGACGACCTCCTCGCTCTGGACGTCCCTCTTGTACACGTGAATGCGCTCGACGGGAACGGTCTCCTTGCCGATCACCGGGCGCTCCTCGTGCAGAATCATCTCCCGGTCTTCCGCGCCTATCTCGTACGGCCCGGAAAGGCCGGCGTCGCGAATGTCCTCGCGCTCGATGACGATTTCCTCGTGCGAAAGCGGAACCGTTTCCTGGACGTCCTCCGTCTCCACGTACTTGTGCAGCCGGACGCGTCCGCTTTCCCGGCTTTCCTTGCCGATGTGCAGCTGTTCCTCCGACCGCGTCATGTCGATGTCGCGGTCCTCGGCGAAGCCGCCGCCGGTCTCGCCCGCGAAGCCCCGCGCCCGTTCGCCGGGCACGTCATCGCGCAGGTCGCCGGACATGTCGTCTCTCATGCCGGTCGTCTCGCCGGGCATGTCGGAACGCATGCCGGTGACGGGTCCGCCGGGCATGAAGCCTGGCTCGTCGGCCCTGCCGGATGCGAAGCCTGGCTCGTCGGCTCTGCCGGCGGTGAAGCCGGGCTCGTCCGAGGTGAAGCCGGTCTCGTCGGCTCTGCCGGATGCCAAGCCGGGCTCGCCCGTTCCGCCGGACATGAAGCCGGGCTTGTCGGTTCTGTCCGGCGTGTCGCCGATAAGGCGATCGGAGTCCTCCAGCCCTCCCGGCCGGTCGGTGTCCGTCGCGGCCGGTCTGCCCAGCAGGCCCTGGCCGCCTGCGGCCATGCCCTCAGGGCTGTCGGCGGTGCGCTGACGCGGGACGTCCGCCGGCTGCATGCCGTAGTAGCTGTAGAGGTCGGCCTCCTCGTCGAGGGAGAGCCTGCCATCCACGTCGATGCTGGGCGCTCCCTTGATCATCTCTTTGTCGAAGGGGACCCTGAGTTCCTCACCCGAGCGGCGAGCGTCCTGCAGCGGCACGAAGGTCTGCTTCATGCCGAAGAACCCCGTACGTACGGTCACCCACTCGGGCTCGCCCGAGCGGTCGTTGAGGTAGACCTGGCCCACCTTCCCGATCGGTTGCCCGTCGGATCCCACGACATGGCAGTCGAGCAGGTTACGGATCTCTGTGTTCATGGCCACGACGATCCCCTTGGTGTGTTGTCCTGGTTTCAAAAAGGACAAATACCCCAAATCGCGACTTTTCCGTAAATGTTCTGGGCATGTTTCGCCCTATTTCACGGAACGACTCTCGCGCCACTCCCCGCCGCGCCCCAGCTTCGCCCGGCGGCCCTGCCGCGACCCCTCGTACGCGGCGCCTCTCAGCACCTGCAGGCGGCTCGCCGGGCACAGGTGGGGGACGCTGTTGACGAGCGGATCGAACGTCAGGTCCTGCCCGACGAGCGCCGTGTGCACCCGCAGCCGGCCCAGATACCGCACCCCCGCCCACAGGTGGAAGACGAGGTCCCGGCGTGCCAGCACGCCCGGCAGCTCCGCCGGATCGACCGGCACCCATCCGCCCGCCTCCGGCCTCGCCACGATCCTGCAGCGCCGCGACCCGCAGCGGTAGGAGGCGAGCGTCGAGTACGGGCCCGAGGTGAAGCCCCGTCTGGGCACCGGCAGGAAGCCGTACCCGGTGGACAGCAGCAGATCGACGCCGTTCGGCAGGCGCACGGCCAGGCCCAGCACGTCGGGCAGGCGGCCGGGCAGCGACACGCCCTTCGACAGGCGTACCGGAACCTCGTGCTCGCCGCGCTCCCCCAGCAGCTCCGACTTCACCGTGAGCGTCCCCTGCAGCAGGTGGCCGCGCGGATGCAAGGCGCGCCCGCGCCGCACCACCGCGACCAGCCGCGTCACCGCCCGCGCCACCTTCCCGGCCACGCTCCCGAGCCTGCGCGCGGCCCGATCACCCACGCCTTCACGTCCGTGCACGTCCTCCCCCGCCGCACCCTCGGCTCTCCGCCCGTCACGCCCGCCCGGGGCTCGACCCCCCGCGCCTTCACGCCCGCGCACGTCCTCCCCCGCCGCACCCTCGTCCCCGCGCACCGCTTGGCCCCCTGCGCCCTCGCCCCCGCGCACCGCCTGACCCGCTGCGCTCTCGTCCCCGCGCAACGCCTCGCCTGCCGTGCCCTCGTGCCTGCGCGCGGTTTCCTCGGCCGCTTCCTTGAGCTTGCGCGCGGCTCTGTCCGCTCCGCTCACCGTCCATCGCCTCCTGCGCGATCCGTGCCGTGCCGGTCAGCCGCCGCCCTGAGCCTTGCGCAGGTCGGCGAGGTGCTTCTCCAGGGACGGCTCCGCCGCCTTGGCCAGCGACACCACCGCCGGCGCGGAGCCCTTGGAGATCTCGGTCTTGGTGGCGTTCAGCGCCTGCCGGTGCGCCTTGATCATTCCCGACACGAAGTCCTGGTCGAAGTCCTGCCCGCTGGCGCTCTGGATGCGGTCGAGCATCTCGCGCTGCTCCTTCGACTGCGAGGTGGGCAGGTCGATGCCGAGCTGCTCGGCCGTCTTGGTGACCTTGGTGTCGAGCTGGGTGTGGTCCTTGACGAGCGTCTCGCCGACCTTCTTGATCTGCTTGGTGGTGGCCTTGCCCTGAGCCAGCCGTCCCGCTTGGACCTCGGCCAGGTTCGCCTGGTGGATGAGCCGCATCCACTCCCGGTCCTGCTCGGAGACCTCGGCCCCGGCATCGGAGGGCGGCGCGGGCACCGCCGCGGTGTACGGCGGCTGCTGCCCGGCACAGCCAGGCAGAACGGCCAGAGTGATGACGGCCAGCGACAGGGTCAGACGAGCACGCATGAGGCTTCCTACGACGGAGTGGTACATCTCACACACAGAGCGTAATCGTCACCCTTTCCTCAGCCCGGCATCCGCCCGCACCGGGCGCGTCCAGGTCACGCCCGCCCACCCCACACCCACCCGCCCAGACACTTGACCGCCCCCACCCCACCCGGCCGCCGCCCAAGCACCTCCTTCGCCATGCCCGGCTCCGCCTGACCGCCACCCACCCGGCCTCCTTCGCCACCGCGCCCCACACCTGACCGCTCGTCCTGCTCGGCTCGTCCTGCTCGGCGCCCTCGCCACCGCAACTCCACACCCGACCGCGCACCCTCAAGGCGCCCTCACCACCGCAACTCCACACCCGCCTCCTCACCCTCAAGGCGCCCTCACCGCGACTCCACACCTGACGACCCGCCCACTCGGCGTCCTCACCACCGCAACTCGGCACCCGACCACTCACCCACTCGGCGCTCACCACCGCGCGCGACGCCGGCGCACTCCCCCACCGGCGGCGCTTCCCTCGATCGGCGCCCGCTTCCGACGAACCCGGTTGCGTCCCGAGGACGCAGATCGCGGCGCGAGCGCACTGACGCCTCCGATCGTCGGTCCCGCCTGCCCGACCGAACCGCGGAAAAACCGCGCCTGTCCGACTCACCGCGCGAACAGCCCCGGCCTTCGACCGCCCCGCCGGAGGCGTCCTGCACTCCCCCACCAGCGCGGCCCTGCCCCCTCACTCAAGGCATCGCGTGCTTCCTTCCACACCGCACCCATCGCCCGGCCCCTGCGGCTCCGCCTCGTTCGCAGGTCTCGGCGAGGCGGATTGCACTACCGTCCCTTTTGTGGCTTTGGTCGCCAGGATCACCGGGCGGGTGGTGGCGGGTGCCGGGGTGCTGGCGCTCTCGCCGGTACTGGGGCTGGCCGCTCTGGCCGGGACCGCGATGGTGGGGGCGCGGCCGGTGGTGTTCGCGGGTACGGGGCTGACGGTGTTCGCATCGGTGTTCTTCCTGGGGCTGCTGCTGTGCGTGCCCCGGCCGCAGGCGGTGTGGGGGCGCCGGGTACGGGCGGTGGCGCTGCTGGCCGTCGAGACGCTGGTGGTGTGGCAGGTGGGTGCCGCTGCGCTCGGGCCGCCTCCGCCCGCCGAGCCGGTCGCCAAGGTGCCGGGGCAGCGGGAGTGGCGGCTGCCGACGGGATCGCGGCTGGCGTACGTACGCACCGCTCCCAAAAGGGTCACCCGGCCGGAGCCGGTGGTGTTCTTGCACGGCGGGCCCGGGATCGGCGACCTCGCCGGTGACGCGGCGTTCTACGGGCGGCTGGCGTCCGAGGGTTTCGAGGTGTACGTCTACGACCAGGTCGGCGCGGGACGGTCCGCCCGGCTCGCCGATCCGCGCGACTACGGCCTCGACCGGGACATGGCCGACCTGGAGGCGATCCGCCGTCTCCTCGGTGCCGAGCGGCTGAACCTCGTCGCCCGCGACCACGGCGCCCAGCTCGCGGCCGCCTACCTCGTACGCCATCCAGGGAGGGTCGCCAGGGCGGCCCTGTACTCCCCCGACGGGCTCACCCCGTCGCGTCCCGCCGCCTCGGCCCTCCTGAGCCCCGCGAACCTGGCCTCCGACCCGCCGGATCCCCGCTCTCTGGCCATCGCCACTCTGCTCCGGGTGGATCCGCCCGCCGCGCACGCCTACGCCGGTGACAGCGGGCTGGCGGCGTACCTCGATCACCTGCGCCGGACCGCCGAGCCTCCCTGCCCGTCGCGGTCCACGGCGGCCCTCGGGCACGGGTCGGCTCCGGCTCCCGATGGGGCTCCTACGTCCGAGAAACCTTCCTCACCCGAGAAGGCTCCAGCGCAGGAGGGGACTTCAGCGCAGGAGAAGATCCCAGCGGGGAGGGAGAATCCGGCGCAGGACAAGGAACCAGCAGGGAGGGAGGCCCCGGCGCAGGACAAGGAACCAGCGGAGAAGGAGACTCCGGCGCGGGGGACGACCGGCGCGTCCCGAGAGCGGTCCGCCGCGGCCGGCGACCGTCTCGGGGGTTACGTCGCGGTGGCCGGGCGGCCGGGGCCCGCGTCTCTGCGTACCGACCTGGGTGCGGTGGAGGTGCCGGTGCTGATCGTCAAGGGCGCGTGTGACGCTGAGAGCTGGTCGGCCGCCACCGCGTACCGGGAGGCGCTGCCCGATGCCCGCCTCGCCTACATCGGCGACGCCGCTGGGGGCGACCACAGCACGGCCCACCTGCGGCTGCTCCGGGCGTTCCTCACCGGCCGCCCCGTCTCCGCCTACGAGGGCGACGCTCCTCCCCGGGACTACCTCGGCCCAGCCTGACCACCCTGACCGTTGCCGTGATCAGGCCCGCCGTCCAGGACCGACCCGCCTCTGGCACGGTCAGGCTCTCGCCGGTCGGCCCAGGTCCCCGCTGTCGCCGGTTTCCTCCCCCGGCCACTCCGCCCAGGCCGGCCGGACGGCGAACGGCCGACCTCGGGAGCCAGGCCGGCAGGCCGCCGAGGCACAGCGGCGCGATCGGAAGCGGTGCAGCCGGAGCGTGAGATCCCGTGCGGGGGTGACCGCACGAGAGATGGTCAGGAGCGCGGCCAGGTACGCGAATGAAGCAGGGCAGAGTGCGGCATCCGGCCAACCGCGAAGGACGAGGCGAAGAAGGAAGCAGCGCACCGGACACGAAGGGCGAAGCAGTCGAAAGGCAGCGCACTATCGGCAGGAGCCGCCGCGCACCAAAGCCGCACACCGGAAGAGAGCCGACGAGTGAGCAGCACGACACCAAGCGCGAGAGGCGACGCAGCCGAAAGGCAGCACACCGCCCACCAGGAGCCACCACACGCCACAAACCGGACCCTGCACCGAGCAGCACGACACCCGAGCACGAGAGGGCGGGGTGGCCCGAAGGCAGCGCACTGCCGGCTGGAGCGGCCGCAGGCCGGAAGAGGGGCGATGGGCAAGCAGCGCGGCACCGAGCGTGAGACGGCGGCGGAGAAGGGGGCGCGACGCCGAACCCGCAAGGGGGCGGGAGCGGTGCGGGGGCGGACTGTAGTCTCCGGCCCGGGGGGGCGGGCTGGAGGCTCCCTCCCCAGTCTCCGGCCCCAGGGGCGGGCTGGAGGCTCCCTCCCCGGAAAGCGAGCTGGAGGCTCCGCGCCGGAAAACGAGCTGGAGGCTCCGGCGCCGGAAGGTGGGCTGGGGGCCGAGGTGGGCTGGGGGCCGAGGTGGGCTGGGGGCCGAGGTGGGGTCAGGGGATGGAGGGGCCGAGGTGGAGGTGGAGGCGTGTGCCGTGGCGGACGAGATCGCGGACGGTCCAGACGCGTTCGTCCACCACCGTCCCGTCGGCCGTCATGTAGCCGCCCACGCGGAGCAGCGGCCGGCCGGTGTCGTCGTTGAGGAGCTGCGCGCGGGACTCGGTGTCGCCGAGGAGGACGAGGAAGTCGTGAGTGCCGGCGGGGGCGTCGAGGATCAAACCGGGGCGGAGGTGCGAGTAGGGGACCTCGATAACATGTTCGCTCACGGCCCCGCGCCTACCCATATTTCGGCTCTTGAGCGGAGAAAGCAGACAGGATAGCGCTTTCCATCGGTTTGGGATGAAATAGCAGGAACCTCTCTACACAGCTGGAGTTACCACAGTGCCACTGTTCGACCTGCCCCTGGAGCAGCTCCGTACCTATCTCCCCGACCGCGACGAGCCCGCCGACTTCGACGCGTTCTGGCAGGCGACCCTCGCCGAGGCCAGGGAGCACGACCTGGCCGCCGAGTACGTCCCGTACGACCTGCCCTTCACGACCGTGGACGTCTACGACGTGTCGTTCGCCGGGTGGGGCGGGCACCGCATCAACGGCTGGTTCCTGCTGCCGCACGGCACGGAGGGCCGGATCCCGTGCGTGATGCACTACATCGGCTACAGCGGCGGCCGCGGATTCCCGAAGGACCACCTGCTGTGGCCGGCCGCCGGGTACGCGGTGTTCGTGATGGAGACGCGCGGCCATGGCGGCGCGAACGTCAACAGCCCCGGCGTCACCGGCGACCCGCACGGTAGCGCGAACTCGCAGGCGCCCGGCATGATGACGCGCGGCATCCTCGACCCTAAGGACTACTACTACCGCCGGGTGTTCACCGACGCGGTGCGGGCGGTGGACGCGGCGGCGCAGCATCCTTCGGTGGACCCGAGCCGGATCGTGGTGTCGGGCGGCAGCCAGGGCGGCGCGATCGCGCAGGCCACGGCGGCGCTGCACGAGGGCGTGAAGGCGGCGCTGATCGACGTGCCGTTCCTGTCGCACTTCCGGCGGGCGGTGGAGATCACGCCGCGCGATCCGTACCTGGAGCTGGTGCGCTTCCTCGCGTCCCGGCGGGACACGGCCGACCAGGTGTTCCGCACGCTGTCGTACTTCGACGGGATGAACTTCGCCGCCCGCGGCAAGGTGCCGGCGCTGTACTCGGTGGCGCTGATGGACGACATCTGCCCGCCGTCGACGGTGTTCGCCGCCTACAACCACTGGCAGGGCCCGAAGGAGATCACGGTCTGGCCGTGGAACAACCACGAGGGCGGCGGCGGCTTCCAGACGGAGGAGCAGGTGCGCTACCTGCACAAGCTGCTCTCCGAGAGCTGAGAGGGACCTCGCCGCGCCGGAGTGCTCCGGCGCGGCGAGGCCGCCTCAGGCGGGCTTGTCGGTGACCAGGAACGACACGCTGCCCTGGTCGTCGGATCCGGCGTCCAGGGACTTGTCCTCGAGCACGGTCGCGGCCACCGGGTCGAGGTAGACGCGCGCGCCTTCGGACTCGACCACCGCGTCCGCCGGTTCGGGGGCGGTGGCCAGGGTCAGGGTGAGCGAGCCGGTGCCCTCTCCCTGGGACGAGATGCGGATCCCGCTCTGGGAGGGTTCGGGCGCCGCCGCTGTGAGATCGCGGATCGCCTGGGCTGCGTTGGCTGTCAGGGTGAGCACTACGGCTCCTCCTCACGTTCGACGTACATGAATTGGCTGCCCTTCCCGCTGAATCGCCGCTCAACCCTCTTTGCCGGTTTTCTTTACGAGGGCTTCCGGTCGCGGTGGACAATGACCGCGTGGATGTGACCGGATTGCGGGAATCCATGGTGGCGAAGCTCACAGAGCAGCAGGGGGTGAGCGAGCGGGTCGCGGCGGCCATGCGCGCGGTGCCGCGCCATCTCTTCGTGCCCGGCGTTCCGCCGGACGAGGCCTACCGCGACGAGCCGATCGTCACCCGGCGCGACGACGCGGGCCGGCCGACCAGCTCCTCGTCGCAGCCTGCGATCATGGCCGCCATGCTCGACCAGCTCGACGTGCGGCCGGGGCACCGGGTGCTGGAGATCGGGGCGGGCACCGGCTACAACGCGGCGCTGCTGGCCCGCCTCGCGGCGCCCGGCGGCCTGGTGGTCTGTCTCGACATCGACGCGGACGTCGCGGACGAGGCGCGCGCCCATCTGGACGAGGCCGGGCTGCCGCAGGTCGAGGTGGTGTGCAGGGACGGAGCCGAGGGCCATCCCGAGCGGGCGCCGTACGACCGGCTGATCGCCACCGTGGGCGCCTGGGACCTCGCGCCCGCCTGGATGGAGCAGCTCGCGCCCGGCGGGCGGATGGTGGTGCCGCTCGACGTCAACGGTCTGCAGCTGTCGGTGGCGCTGGACCGCGACGGCGACCACTGGACGAGCCGGTCGGTGCTGCCGTGCGGTTTCATGCGGATGCGCGGGTCGCTCGCGGGCACCGAGGTGACCGAGGTGGTGAGCCGCGATCCGCAGGTGGCGCTCTCGCTGCCCGGGCCGCGCGAGCTCGGCGACCTGGCGGCGGCGCTCGGCTCCGCCCCCGTCGAGCTTCCCCTGGGGGATCTCCTGGACGGCAGGAAGGCGCCGCAGGACGGCGCGTGGGACGCGGGGCACCACACGGGCGTGCCGATGTGGCTGGCGCTGCACGAGCCGCGCTGGTGCACGGTGCTCGGCGAAGAACACGGTTTCTGCGCGGGTATCGCAGAGCCGAGCGCCGTGGCGCTCCTCCCTCTGTGGGGCGATGCCGTCGTGCGCGGCCACGGGCCCGGCGGTGAACGGCTCGCCCGCGAGCTGCTCGCCCACGTGCGGGCCTGGACGGACGCGGGACGCCCGCAGCCGACCGGCCTGCGCATCGACGTCCATCCGGCCGGTGCGGACGTCCCGGGGCCGCTCGTGGTCCGCAAGCGCCATACGACGGTGTCGGTCGCCCTGCCGTCCCGGGGCTGAGGGGCGGGCGTCAGCCGACGGTCCAGCGGCCGTCGCGCATCAGCGTGCGGCCAGCCAGCTCGTTCGCCTCGCGCCACGCCTGGATCCGGAGCGGCGTGATGTGGAAGTAGTAGTAGGACTCGGGCTCCTTGCGCGGGTCGAACCCGGCCTTGGCCGCGAACGCGTCGCCTACCTCGGCGGGCAGCTCAGCGGCCGGCGTGGCGCGTACGGTGCCGTCGATGAGCACGACGTCGCGCACCAGCCCGATGCCGATCCGGACCTTGCCGCCCGCGAGCAGGTTGCGCCCGGTGGCGCTGGTGGCGGTGGTGGAGACGATCAGCGACTGGCCGTCCCAGAGGAATGACAGCGGCACCATGTACGGCGTCCCGTCGGCGCTCGCGGTGGCCACCCAGGCGTCCACGTCGTGTTCGAACCGGTGCAGGGTGTCCTGCTTGCGCTGCTGCGGGCTGCGCGGTGGTGGGGCGGTCATGCGTTCCTCTCCCTGTCGGACGTTCGTCACGGCCGCGGGGAGGCGGCAGCGACTTGATCCGACATTATGGACGAGAACTCAGCGATCGTCATCGCCGGGCCCGGCGGTCTTGCCGGGCCCGCAGGACCCGGCGTCCAGCCCGGCCACCTTCCACTCCGCGCCCGGGAACGGGCTCATGAAGTGCGTGAGCAGGTCCACCGCGTAGTCGGGCACCTGACCGCCCGGGTCGAGCAGCGACACCATCTGGGGCCCGTCGGCGCCGCGCAGCGTGATCCTGTTGGCGGCGCCGCCGCCGGCCGCGAAGCCCGGCTTGGCGTCCACGGTCACGCAGGCGAGGCTGATGCCGGCGGCCTTGATCTGCTGCTTGGCCCCGATGCGCCGCATGCGCTGGTCGTAGCGGCGCAGGGCGAGCGAGGTGGTGGGGCCGATGCGGACGGACTGGCGGAAGACGTCGGCGCCGATCTCGCGGCTCAGCTTGATGTCCAGCTTGACGTCCGGCCGCAGGTCCACGCCCGTCGCGGCGATCTTGACGGTGCCGTACGAGCCTTCGAAGCCGGGTGCGACGTACCCGATCGCGGCGGGCGCCTTCAGCCCGAACGGGATCCTGCCGGGCCGCAGCCGCAGCCACGACATGCGGGAGATGCTGAACGTGACCCGCTCGACCGAGCTCTTGCGCAGCCCGAAGCTGCCGCCCACGTGGTAGGTGAGGAAGCCGCCGGTGTGCGGGACCTCCTTGTCCACGGCGAGCTTCTGCGCGGGCATGCCGTCGATGCGCAGCCCGCCGCGTACGGTGATGCGCCCGGTGGGCACCGGCTTGGAGACCAGGTCGAGCGACTGGTCGGGGTTGAGCCTGATCGTGGTGTCGGCGGCCAGGTCGCGCACGGAGAGCGCGACGTCGCCGAGCCGCCCCGACGGGTCCACCAGGCCGCCCTCGACGCTGAGCCGCCCGTCGAGCGTGTTGACGTTCCCGACCGCCTTGTAGGTGACGGCGGGCACGCTCAGCCCGGCGGCCGAGGCGTCGGCGTCCACGCCGAAGACCGCGGGCACGTCGGAGAAGCGCAGCTCGCCGGTGCCCTTGCCGGGCAGCGTGACCTTGGCCTTGAGGTGCTTGACGGGCGCGGAGTTGCTGACCCTGATCCGGGTCTTGGCCCCGTACGTGCCCTGGAAGGCGAAGGAGGCGGGCACCGGGTCGATGGCGAGCCGTCCGCGCAGCCCGGCGGCCTCGGCGTGCACCGACAGCGCGCCGAGCGTGGCGGCGGGCTCGATCTTGTACGCGGCCTGCACCGCGCCGCCCTGTGACACCGTGATCGGCCCGAGCGACATGCCGGTGACCTTCTCGGGCAGGCCGGCCAGCTTGGCCCTGGCCTTGACCGGCACCGGCGACAGCACGCTGCTGGCGAGGTAGACGTCCAGGGAGCGGTTCTCGGGGCGGAAGCCGGAGAAGGCGAACGTCTTGCCGCCGAGGTCCACCGTCACCTGCTCGGGCAGGCCGCTGACGTCGAGGTAGCCCTGCAGGCCGAAGCAGCCGCGCCGGGCCGCGCAGAACGCCCCCTGCGCGCAGCCCGGGCGTCCGGGGGCGCAGGCGCCGTCCACCAGCGACACGCCGCCGGACACGGCGGGCGCGGCCCGCATGCGGTCGAGCGCGGCGGCCTTGCCGAGCCAGGCGCGGGCCTTCACGTCGAGCGGGGAGCCGGTGTAGGTGAGCCTGCCGCCGTCGGAGGCGACCGAGAAGCGGCCGGGGACGGGGCCGACGGTGCCGAGGATGCCGTAGCGGTCGTCGCCCTGCCGGATGTCGGCGTCCACGGTGATGCGGCCTCCCGCGGCGTCCAGGCCGGCGGTGAGGCCCTGCGGCGACGGGGTGAGCTCGACCTGCTTGAGCTTCTCCACGCGCACGCTGGCGTCGAGGTCGCCGCTCGCCTGGTCGTAGTGGGCGGCGAGGTGCGGTCCTGCGGGCGAGGTGGCGCGGTCGTGGTTGGTGAAGGCGAGCTCCGCCGACCCGACGGGGCCGGACAGCCCGCGGAAGCGGTACGCCCCGGCGGCCCACGAGGCGTCGAACGTGGCGGGCACGCCGGTGACCTGGGCCGCGGCCCTGGCGTAGCGGTCGCCGAGCTTGGCTCTGGCGAGCGCGGTCACCTTCGACACCGGCCCGTCGGCGGTCCAGGTGAGGGTCTGCGCCTTGGTGTCGGCGACGAGCTCGGCGCGCTTGCCCACGCCGTCGACGACGGCGCGGACGTCCTCGCCGGACGGCGTCGTCACGTGCGCTTTATTGGCATAAATCCGCACCGAACGTACCTTGCCCGACGACGCGACCTTGACCGTCGAGCGCTCGCCGAGCGCCCATGACGCCTCCACGCTGTCGCGCACGCCGAGCACGGTGGCGTCCACGGTGGGGCCGGACCTGACGTTCGCGTACGCGGCCCGCATCGTGCCGATCACGCCGCCGGCCCGGTAGACGGCCTTGCGCGCGACGGGGTCGAGGGTGACGTCCACGGTCGCGGGCGTGCTGGACAGCTCCAGGCGGGCCAGATGGGTGCGGTCGATGCTCGCCGCGCCCGTGAACGGCCCGCCGCCCGCCGCGGCGTCGAGGTGGGCGTGCGGCTTCGCCCCGTACGTGACGTCGAAGCCGCGCAGCCCCGACAGCCTGCCGGACACGCCGATCGCGGCGCCGTCCTTGATCATGGTGACGTGGTCGCCGCGCGGGGTGGCGATCGCGCCGCCCCCGCGCTGCAGCACCACGGCGAAGTCCTTGATGGGCGCGCTGGAGCTGTGCGTGACGCGGTGCGCGGCCATGTCGTTGACCACGCCGACCTTGCCGGGCACGGCGCTGAGCCGGGCCTTGATCACGGTCTGCCCGGCGCCGCGGTCGTAGAAGACGATGTCGGACCGGCCGGCACCGCCTCCGGCGGTCGCGGCCGAGAGCGTCTGCTTCCTGTCCGCCGAGCGGTAGCGGGCGGTGAAGGAGGGCGGCACCCGGTCCATGCCGACGCGGATGACGCGTGACAGGCGGCCGTTGCGGTAGTGGAGGTCGTCCAGCTCGGCCCGGCCCACGGAGGAGGGGCTGGTGAAGGTGATCGTGCCGCCGGAGACGCGCACCTGGGCGCGGGCGGCCATGCGGTCGAGCACGGCGTGGGTGAAGCGGCTGCCGGTCACGGCGAGCGCCTCGAGCCGGGCGGGGGCGGATGCGGCGACGTCGAGCGAGGGCTCGCCGAGCGCCGCGTTCACGGTCAGCCGGGAGGTGGCCGGGGTCTGGCGGAGGCTGACGGAGTTGCGGCCCTTCAGCCCGGCGACCAGGGCGGCGGAGGCTCCCGGCTCCTTGCGCCGCACGACGGCCTTGACCCGCCTGCCCGCCAGGTCCACGGTGAACGTGCCCCGGTCGGATGCCGACAGCGAGGAGCCGCGGCGCAGGCCGTCGAAGCCGACCGAGACCTTGCCGTCGTACTCGGCCCAGACCTGCGCCTTGAGGTTCTGCCCGCCGAGCCGCTTGACGGTGAACGTCACGCCGGCCACGCCCTTGCCCGGCTCGGTCGCGGGCACCAGGTCGGCGACCAGGTCGGGCTTGTCGTCGCCGGTGACGTCGGCGTACATGGGGACGGCCACGGGACGGCGGGCCGAGCAGGACACCGGCACCTGGGCGCTCTCCACGCACAGCCGGTACGTCACCCCGGAGACCGTCTTGGCCGCCGGGTCCGGCAGCGACGTGGTGGTCTTCGGCAGCACCTTCGAGGTGACCTTGCCGAGCGTCTTGCCGAGGTCGCCGACCGCCTTGCCCGTCCGCTCGGTCACCTTGGCCAGCCCGAGCGGGCGGGCCTTCGAAGTGTCCGGCAGCACGTTCCCCGCCTCCGGCGCGCCCCTGCCGTACCCCAGCCGCTCCTGCACGGCGGCGGCGCCCGAGGTGATCTGGTTCACCAGGCCGGAGCCCGCGGGCGTGGTCACCACGGGCGCGCCGGGACCCACCCGCCGCTCCCCCATCGGCCGCAGGGCGAGCGAGGGCCGGCGCGAGACGGTGACGACGGCGGGCGGCGGCTCCTCCACGGCCGGTACGGGCGCGATGCGCACCGCCGCGGGCTTGGCCCGCACCTGCGCCGGGGTCCGCGGTCCGGCCTGGGCCGGCGTCCAGGTTCCCGCCTGGGCCGCCGGCGGTACGGCCGTCAGGGCCGTGCCCGCGATCGCCGTCGAAACGAGCACGCGCAGGAGGGCGTGCGGCATTGAGCGTTTCCCCCGACCTGGTCTCGGTTCATCCCTTCAGAAACAATGGTCACGAGATGACCACATTTCCTCACAGGGAGTCAAACGCCCCCGGACATGGGGCTCCAATTTTTCGGGAACGGTCGGGTTTCGCCGCAGGTAGCGGGCTTCAGGAGGGTTTCACGACACGTGTACGACGATCTTGCCGCGTACGCCGCCCGCCTCCAGCGCCCGGTGCGCTGCGGCCACCTCGTCGAGCGGGAACACCCGGTCCACGGCCGGCCGCAGCTCGCCCTTCTCGACGTGGCGGGCCAGGTCGGCGAGCAGCCGATGCGAGGGCTTGCCGCTGAAGAAGCGCACGCGGGAGCGCCCGCGGCGGGCCGACGCGGCGATGTAGGCCAGCGAGGAGACGGGGCGGCGCAGGTCGAACGCGATCGTCACCATGCGCCCGCCCGGCGCGAGCAGGCGGTGGAAGACCCGCTGATCGGTGCCGACGGTGTCGAAGACCACGTCGAAGCGGCCCAGCTCGGACGGGTCCGTGGCCGCGTAGTCGAACGCCTCGTGCGCACCGAGGCCGCGGACGAAGTCCAGCGTGCCCGCCCCCGTGAGCGCGGTGACGTGCGCGCCGTACGCCCTGCCGAGCTGTACGGCGATGTGCCCCACGCCGCCGGCGGCGCCGCGGACGAGCAGCCGCTCGCCGGGGCGCAGCCCGCCCTTGTCGCGCAGCGCGGTGATCGCCACCGTGCCCACGGGCAGGGCCGCCGCCTCCACGTGGCCGAGCCCGGACGGCGTCAACGCGATGGCCCGGGGGCGTACGACGACGTACTCGGCGAAGCTGCCGAACGTCCTGCCGAGCACGCCCCACACCCGGTCGCCCGCCTTCGGGCCGGTGGCGCCGGGGCCCACCTCGGCGACCTCGCCGGCGAAGTCGAGACCCATCGGCTTCGGCCAGCCGCGCGGGTTCACGTCCGTCACCAGCCGCACCTCGCCCGCCCTGCCGTGCAGGTCACCACCGTTGACGCTGCCCGCGTGCACGCGCACCAGCACCTCGCCGGGGCCGGGGACCGGCTTGGGGAGCGTGCCGACGTACAGCACGTCGGGCGGGCCGTACCGGTCGAACAGGACCGCGCGCATCTCGTTCACTGTGCTCATTCCCTTTCGCTTCGGGTGTCTCCGACAGCTAAACGGATGGCGCCCTCCACTTACGCTAATCTGAGAGACATGCCTGGTCATCGCTCTCACATCGCCGATCGCCGGGAGCTGCGGGCCGACGCGCGGCACAATCGCGATCGGATACTCGACGCGGCCAGGGAGGCGTTCGCGGCGCGCGGTCTCGACGTGCCGATGGCGGCCATCGCGCGGCGGGCCGGCGTGGGCGTCGCCACGCTCTACCGGCGCTTCCCCTCGCGCGAGTCGCTGGTGACCGCGGTCTTCTCCGACCAGGTCGCCGAGTGCGCGGGAGCGGTGGACGAGGCGCTGGCCGACCCCGACCCGTGGCACGCGTTCCAGACGCTGGTGGAGAAGGTGTGCGCGATGCAGGTGGCCGACAAGGGGTTCACCGCCGCGTTCATGACCGCCTTCCCCGAGGCGATCGACTTCGAGCGCATGCGGCGGCGGGCCGAGCAGGGGCTGGCCGAGGTCGTGCGCAGGGCCAAGGCCGCCGGGCGGCTGCGCGCCGACTTCGCCATCGCAGACCTGGTCGTGCTGATGCAGGCCAACGGCGGGGTCGCCGCGATGGCGGGCGAGTCGGCGGCGGTCGCGTCGCGGCGGCTGGTGGCGTACATGCTGCAGGCCTTCCGTGCCGGCAGCCCCGCCGGGAACGCGGCCGAGGACAACGCCGCTGACAACAAGGCAGCTGAGCGCGCCGTGCCGCTGCCGCCGCCCGCGCCGCTGCGGCTCGTGCACGCTCTCGCCCCACAAACCTGACGGCCGCGCCACGGGTTCCACCGCTTTGCTGGGCGGCCGGCATGTTGCAAGGTGGAAATAGGTGGAAGTAGGCACCTCAACGTTGACGAGAGTGTTCGGCTGAGAGGAGCCCACCATGCATGCGAAGACCGGTGACAAGCTGATCATCCACGGCAATGTCGTCGGCCAGGGCGACAGGGAGGGCGAGATCATCGAGGTCCGGGGGCCGGAGGGCGCGCCACCGTACGTCGTGCGCTTCCCCGACGGCCACGAGCAGTTCGTCTTCCCCGGGCCCGACGCCGTCATCGTCCCGGCCCAGAGGCAGGACTGACCGGGGAGGCCGGCGAAGGCCCCAGGAGGCCGTCAGCAGGCTCCTGGGGAGCTTCTGAGGAGGGCATCGCGCGGTCCCGCCGCCCGCTCCGGCGGCGGGCCGCAGCGGGCCCCTGACAGGTGAGAGCCACGCGAGCCCGTGGAGCGCGTCGCGCGAGCCCCTGGGCGCGCGGGGCCTTCGGGTGCCCGGCGGCCCGGCGCGGCAGGAGAGCGCCGACGGCCACGAACTGCGGTTCGCGGTCGACTACCTGTCCGGATACCTGCTGACCCGGCTGCCGCTGCCGGTGCTGAAGGCGGCGGCGCCGTCCAGGATCGTCAACGTCAGCAGCCTCGGCCAGTCCCCCATCGATTTCGACGACGTGATGCTGCTCAAGGGCTACAGCGGCCGCCGGGCCTACACGCAGAGCAAGCCGGTGTTCACCGTCGATCTGGCCGAGGAGCCGGCGGGCACCGGGGTGACGGCCAACGCGCTGCACCCGGCCACGTACATGCCGACCAAGATGGTGACCGCGGCGCCGCTGAGCGAGCTGCGCGAGGGCGTGGAGGCCACCTCGCGGCTCGTCACGGACCCGGAGCTGGACCCCGGAGCTGGAGGGGGTGTCCGGGCGGTTCTTCGACGGGCTGCGGCCCGCTCGGGCGCTGGAGCAGGCCCACGATCCCGACGCGCGGGCCAGGCTGCGGGCGCTGTCGCGGGAGCTGACCGGGTGCTGAGCGTCACCCGCTTCACCTGCCCCTTTGGGCGCATCGGCGGGCGGCTAAGGTGCCTCGTATGAAATATGACACGTTGTTCCGCCTGGACGGGCGGCGGGCCGTAGTGATCGGCGCCGGAAGCGGGATCGGCAGGGAGGCGGCGCTGGCGCTGTCCGCCCACGGCGCTCACGTGATCTGCGCCGACCGCGACCTCGCCACCGCCACCGAGACCGCGGAAGGGTGCGGCGGCAGCGCCCGTCTGCTCGACGTGCTCGACGGCGAGGCGGTGCGGGCGCTCGCCGCCGAGGAGCCGGCGGACGTGCTGGTGTTCACCGCGGCCACGAACGTGCGCAAGCGGCTGCTCGACTACTCGGGCGAGGAGTTCGACCGCGTGGTGAACCTCAACCTGCGCGCCTCCTTCGACGTCGTACGCGCCTTCGGAGCCGGCATGGTCGAGCGGGGACGCGGATCGATCATCGGCTTCGCCTCCATCCGCGCCTCCGTCACCGAGCCGGGCCAGGGCGTCTACTCGGCCACCAAGGCCGGCCTGGTGCAGCTGCTGCGGACGGCGGCCGCCGAGTTCGGGCCGAGCGGCGTGCGGGTCAACGCCATCGCGCCCGGCGTCGTGGAGACCCCGCTGACCCGGCAGATCAAGGACAACCCCGCCTGGTACGACGCGTACGCCGCCAAGAGCGCGCTCGGCCGCTGGGCCGCGCCCGAGGAGCTGGCGGGCGCGGTGGTGTACCTCGCCGGCGACGCGGCCAGCTTCGTGACGGGCTCCGTCCTGTACGTGGACGGCGGCTGGACCGCCGTGGACGGCCGCTTCGACCCGCCCAACTGACCCCTCCCCCGGGCCACCCCGCCCTCACCCGGCCTCCCCGCCTCACCCGGCCTCCCCGGCCTCGACCGGCGCGGAGGCCGGGCCACCCCGCCCTCGCTCGGCTTCCCCGCCTCACCCGGCCTCCCCGGCCTCGACCGGTGCGGAGGCCGGGCGTCCCCGCCCTCGACCGGGCATCCCACCCACGACCGGCTTCCCCACCCCCGATGGGGGAGGAAGCCCGGGCACCCACCCTCGAACGCCAGGAGGCCGGGCGCGCTTCTCCAGCGCCCCAGGCGCGGTCAGGCCGCACTCGCAGTCAGGCCGCACTCGCAGTCGGGCCGTGGTCGGGGTCGGAGCGCCGTCGCGTCGGGCCGCCGACGGGGGACCGGGCCGGGGACCGGGCCGGTCCCCCGGCTCGGGCCGGGCGGGACTGCGCCGCGGGCGGACCCCGGGCCGGGGGCGGGGCTTCCCGGCCCGGAAAGCCCCGCCGGGGCGGTTACGGGCGGATGATGGCCATGCGGGTGACGGTCAGCTCCTCGATGGCGAACCTCGGTCCCTCGCGCCCGGCGCCGGAGTCCTTGACGCCCCCGTACGGCATGTTGTCCGCACGGAACCCCGGCACCTCGTTGACCACCACTCCCCCGGCCTCGATGCGGTCGATGGCGGCGAACGCCGTGGCCAGGGAGCGGGTGAAGACGGCGGCGTGCAGGCCGTACCGCGAGGCGTTGACGGCGTCGAACGCGGCCTCCAGCGAGGGCACGGGCCGCACGCACACGACGGGCCCGAAGATCTCCTCCTCCCAGGCGGCGGCGCCGTCCGGCACCCCGGACAGCACGGTCGGCGCGATGGCCCGCCCTTCGCGGTGCCCGCCGGTGACCACCTCGGCTCCGGAGCCGGCGATCCAGTCGAGGACGCGGTCGGTGGCGGCGGGGTCGATGAGCGGCGCGACGCGGGTCTCGGGCAGGCGCGGGTCGCCGACGGCGACGTCCTTGACCTTCTCGGCGAGCAGCGCCGTGAACGGCTCGGCCACGCTCTCCTCGACCAGCACCCGCTGCACGGAGATGCAGGCCTGCCCTGAGGCGTAGTAGCCGCCTCTGACGACCGCGTCGGCGGCGGCCTCGATGTCGGCGTCGCCGGCCACGACGAGCGCCGCGTTCGAGCCGAGTTCGAGCAGCACCTTGGTGGGGGCGGCGGAGCGGGCGATGGCGTGGCCCGCGGCGGCCGAGCCGGTGAAGGAGACCGCGCCGATCCTCCGGTCCTCCACCAGCCGCCTGCCCACCTCCACGTCGCCGGTGACGAGCTGCACGCCGGCCGGGGGCAGGCCCGCCTCCCTGAGCAGGTGCACCAGCCAGAGCGTGGCGAGCGGGGTGGCGGGGGCCGGCTTGACGATCACGGGGCAGCCCGCGGCGACCGCCGGGGCGATCTTGTGGGCGGCCAGCAGCAGCGGATAGTTGAAGCCGGTGATGCCGACGACGACGCCGATGGGGCGGCGCGTCCAGAACCCGACCAGGCCCTCGCCGGACGGCAGCAGGTCGAGCGGCACGGTCTCGCCGTGCAGCCTGGCGACCTCCTCTGCGGCGGTCTCCAGCGTCACGAGCGTCCTGTCCACCTCCACCCGGCAGTCCACCAGCGGCTTGCCGGTCTCCAGCACCAGCAGCCGCTCGAAGTCGGCGCGCCGCGCGCGCAGGGCGTCGCGGGCGCCGGTCAGCGCGGCGCGGCGGGCGTGCGAGGGCAGCGCCGCCATCCGCGGGGCGGCCTCCAGCGCGGCGTCCAGGGCGCGCGCGGCCAGCTCGGGCGTGCCGAGCGGGGCGTCCGCCACCGTGGAGCCGTCGTAGGGGAAGATGACGCCGCTGGTGTCCGCGGTCTCCACCCAGCCGCCGCCGATGGGCAGCCCGCCGGGCCACTCCTGCTTCATGACCGCCTCCTCAGGCTTGGAACAACGTTGAGACTCAGGTGGCGTCCCCGCGAGCGTGGAGGGACGCTCAGGGGCACGCCGGGCGCAGGCGCGGCGGCGCCCGGGACCGTGCCGAGCGCGGACGCGCGCCCCGCACCACGGGGACAGGCGTCAGGCGCGGGCACCGCACCACGGGGACGAGCGTCAAGCGCACCCGCCGCACCACCGGGGCGAGCGTCAAGCGCACCCGCCGCACCACGGGGACAGGTGCCGAGCGCGCGCGGCGCGTCGCGGGGACAGGTGCCGAGCGCGGGCGCGGCATCGCTCACGCCGGCCGCCTCGCGCTCGGGAACACGTCGAGGTAGGCGGGCGCGCCGTCGCGGCCGGTGGCGGCCAGGACGGCGTGCGCGACGGCGCGGCTGAAGGCGTCGGCCGCCGCCGCGAGCATGTCCTGGAAGGCGTCGTGACCGGGAGCCGGGGCGGCGCAGGTGGCCAGGCCGAAGACGGTGTCGCCGTCGGTCATGGTGTGGGCCGGCCTGATGGCCCTGGCCAGGCCGTCGTGGGCGACCGCGGCCAGCTTGCCGCACTGGGCCTTGGTGAGCGTGCGGTCGGTGGCGACGACGCCGATCGTCGTGTTGAACGACGGTGCGCGCACGGGCGTCCAGGCGGCCACCTCGGCCGGGTCGGGGACCTGGAGGTGGCCGAACTCTCCGGGCAGGCCGTAGCGGACCCCGGCGAGCGTGCCGTCGAGGGGGTCGAGCACGGAGCCGGCCGCGTTGACCACGCTCAGCGCGGCCACGGTCGTGCCGTCGCCGAGCACGGCGCTCGCCGTGCCCACGCCGCCGGCCAGCCCGCCCGCCACGGCCCCGGTGCCCGCGCCCACGCTGCCCTGGCCGGGGACGCCCCCGGCCGTCGCCACGTCGTAGGCGGCCGCGCCGAAGGACGGATCGGGGGTGGCGCGGAAGGAGCCGCCGCGACCGAGGTCGAAGATGACGGCGGCGGGCACGATCGGCACCACGCCGCCCGCCACCGGGTAGCCGATCCCGGCGTCGGCCAGCCGGTCCACCACGCCGCACGCCGCCGCCAGCCCGTACGCGCTGCCGCCGGTGAGCACCACGGCGTGCACCCGCTCGACCAGGTTGCGCGGGTCGAGCAGCTCGGTCTCCCTGGTGCCGGGCGCGGCGCCGCGCACGTCGACGCCGGCCACCGCGCCCGCGCCGGAGCACAGGACGACGGTGGTGCCGGTGCGGTGGCCGGCATCGGTGCGCTGGTGGTGGCCGACGCGCAGCCCGGCCACGTCGGACAGGCAGTTGGCCGGTCCCGGCCGCATCAGTGGTCCCCGGTGAGGAAGCGCCTGGCGGCCTCGGCGAAGACGCGGGTGCAGCGCACGATGTCGTCGATCTCGACGTACTCGTCGGCCTGGTGGGCGATCCACTTGCCGCCGGGGCCGTACACGACGGACGGGATGCCGCCCCAGTGGGTGAGCACGGTGCCGTCGGTGCTGCCCGGCACGCCGCCGTAGACGGGCTCCTCGCCGGTCACCGTGCGGTGGGCGGCGGCGAGCGCGGCGACCACGGGGTCGGTCACCGGCACGTCCACCGGCGGCCGGTCCACCAGCACGCTCACCTCGGCGGTGATCCCGTCGTGAGCGGCGAGGGCGGCGACCCGGTCGGCGATGTCCTTGTGCTCGACGCCGGGGATGGTGCGCACGTCCACGAAGATCGAGGCGACCGCGGGGATGACGTTGACCTGCTCCTGCGAACCCGCCTGGAGCACGGTCGGGGTGACGTACACCTCGCCGAGGTGCTCGTGGGCGGGGTGGCGGGCCTGCAGCTCGTCCTGGAGCGCGCGCAGCCCGACGAGCAGCGGCCCGGCGGCCTGGATGGGGTTGCGGCCGTGCTGCGGCATCGCGCCGTGCGCCATCTTGCCGGTGAGGTCGACGCGCAGCCGCAGCGCGCCCTTGGCGACGGCGCAGATCTCGCCCGCCTCGGGCTCGGCGACGATGGCGCCGTCCACGTCCGCGGCGAGGCCCTCGGAGACGAAGTGGTGCGCGCCGATCATCAGGCCCTCCTCGTCGGCCAGCGCGCACACCTTGATCCGGCCGGGGAACGGTCCAGCGAGCTGCAGCGCGCGGGTGGCGTAGAGGGTGGCGGCCAGGCCGGATTTCATGTCGGCGCTGCCCCTGCCCCACAGCTTGCCGTCGCGGATCTCGCCGCCGAACGGGTCGACGGTCCAGGACGACAGGTCGCCTTCGGTGACGACGTCGGTGTGCCCCTCGAACATCAGCGTCGGGCCGGGCCCTCCGCCGCCCTCGACCACGGCGACCACGTTGGGGCGTCCCGGCGCGGCCTCGTACACGACGGGGTCCCAGCCCCACTCGCGCATCTTGGCCGCGACCAGGTCCGCGGCGGGCTGCTCGGAGCGGCCCTTCGCCGGGTCGTTGGTGCTGGGGATGCGTACCAGCGCCTGCGTGAACTCCACCACTCCGTCGGCGTCGACCTCGATCATGTCCATCCCTCCAGCGTCGGTACGGCCTCCAGCAGCGCCCGCGTGTACGGGTGGGCGGGCGCGGCCCAGACGTCGTCCACGGGCCCGGTCTCGACGATCTCTCCCTGCCGCATGACCGCCACGGTCTCGCACACGTGCCGCACCACCGACAGGTCGTGCGAGACGAACACGAGCGTGAGCCCCAGCTCGTCGGCGAGGTCGGTGAGCAGGTTGAGTATCTGCCCGCGCACGGAGACGTCCAGCGCGCTGACCGGCTCGTCGGCGACCAGCACCGCGGGTCTGGGCGCGAGCGCGCGGGCGATGGCGATGCGCTGGCGCTGCCCGCCGGAGAACTGGTGCGGGTAGCGCTCGGCGGCGTCGGCGGGCAGCCCGACGGCCTCCAGCAGCTCGGTGACCCGGCCGTCCACGGGGAGGCCGAGCGCGACGAGCGGCTCGGCGATGAGGTCCCGGACGCGCATGCGCGGGTCGAGCGAACTGAGCGGGTCCTGGAAGACGATCTGGAGGTTCTCGCGCAGGAAGCGCAGCCTGCGCTCGGGCAGTCCGGTGATCTCCCGCCCGTCGAAGCGGATGCTGCCCGAGGTGGGCCGGTCGAGCCCGCACAGCAGGCGCAGCAGGGTCGACTTGCCCGAGCCGGACTCGCCGACGATGCCGAAGCGCTCGCCGCGGTGCACGGTCAGGGAGACGTCGCGCAGCGCGCGCACCTCCGCGCCCGGCTTGGTCAGCGAGGTGCGGGGGCGGCGGTAGACGCGGGTGAGGCCGGTGACCTCGATCAGCGGGGTGCCTGGCATGTCGCTTCTCCCGTCAGTGGTCCGCACGGTCTGCTGCGGGGTCTGCTGCGTGCTCTTCTGCGGGGTGCTCTTGGGCGGGGTTCTCTTCTGCGGGGTGCCAGCACGCGTACGCGTGGCCGTCGCCCGTGAGGTCCGGCGCCGTCTCGCACTGGGGGGTGGCGTGCGGGCAGCGGTTACGGAACACGCAGCCGGCGGGGAAGCGCCCGGCGGGCGGGACGCTGCCCGCGATGGTGGGCAGGCGGGTGCCGCGCGGGGTGAGCTTGGAGGCGGCCAGCAGGCCCTGCGTGTAGCGGTGGCGGGGCCGGGAGAAGACCTCGCGCAGCGGGCCGGACTCGACGATGCGGCCGCCGTACATGACGATGACGCGCTCGCAGACGGAGGCGACGACGGCGAGGTCGTGGGTGATGAACAGCAGGGCGGGCGCGACCTCGGCGATCAGCTCCAGCATCTGCTTCTGCACGGTGACGTCGAGCGCGGTGGTGGGCTCGTCGCAGATGAGCAGCGAGGGGTCGTTGGCCAGGGCGATGGCGAGCATGACGCGCTGGCGCTGGCCGCCGGAGAGCTGGTGCGGGTACGAGCGGGCGATCTGGGCGGGCTCGGGCAGACGCACCCGGTCCAGCAGCTCGACCGCCCGCGCGCGGGCCTCGTCGCGGGGCCGGCCGTGCAGCGTCATGACCTCGGCGACCTGGGCGCCGATCCGCATGAGCGGGTTGAGCGCGGTCATGGGCTCCTGGAAGACCATGGACAGCTCGCGCCCGCGCAGCCGCTTGAGCCGGCTCTCCGGCACGCCCACCAGGTCGTGCTCGCCGAGCCGCGCCCGGCCGGTGGCGGTGACGCCCTCGGGCAGCAGGCCCATGAGGGACAGCGCGGTCAGCGACTTGCCCGACCCGGACTCGCCGATCAGCCCGACCCGTTCGCCGGGCGCGATGCCGAACGACACGTCGTGGACGAGCTCGACGTCGCCGGCGCGGACGGTGAGTCCGTCAACGCTCAGCACGGATCCTCCTGAGCTTGGGGTCGAGGAAGTCGCGCAGGCCGTCGCCGAGCAGGTTGAAGCCGAGCACGGCGAGTGCGATGGCGAGGCCGGGCCACAGGGCCAGGCGCGGGGTGGAGAACAGCAGCTCCTGCGACTCCTGCAGCATGCGTCCCCACGACGGGGTGGGCGGCCGGGTGCCGAAGCCGAGGAACGACAGCGCCGCCTCGGCGAGGATCGCGATGGCGAACGACACCGACGCCTGCACGATGAGCACGGAGCCGATGTTGGGCAGCACGTGGCGCAGCGCGATGGCGGACCGGCGGCGGCCGGCGGCCCTGGCGGCGAGCACGTAGTCGGTCACCATGACCTGGAGCGTGGCGGCGCGGGCGACCCGGGCGAACGCCGGGACCGTGGCCACACCGATCGCGATCATCGCGGTGAGCGTGCCGGGGCCGTAGACGGCGCCCAGCATGACGGCGAGCAGCAGCGCGGGGAAGGCGAAGACGAGGTCGTTGACCCGCATGATGAGCTCCGACAGCCAGCCGCGCGGCGTCATCCCGGCGATCATGCCGAGCGGGATGCCGAGCGCGGCGGCGATGCCGACCGCGACGATGCCGACGTACAGGGTGGTGCGGGCGCCCACCATGAGCTGGCTGAAGGTGTCGCGGCCGAACTTGTCGGCGCCGAGCAGGTAGCCGCCGCCGGGCTCGCGCAGCTTCTGCGCGGCGTCGACGAGGGTCGGGTCGTGCGGGGTCCAGAAGAACGACACCAGCGCGGCGAGCGTGACGAGCCCGACGAGCGTGCCGCCGACCAGGAGCCCGGCGTTCAGCCTGCCTCTCATCGCAGCCTCGGATCGAGCAGGTGGTAGGCGACGTCCACCACGAAGTTGATCAGCAGTACGGCGGCCACCAGCACCATCACCACGCCTTGGACGAGCAGCAGGTCGCGCCCGGCGACGCCGTTGAGCAGCAGGTCGCCGAGCCCGGGGATGACGAAGACGCGTTCGACGACGACCGCGCCGATGAGCAGCGTGGCCAGCTGCAGGCCGAGCACGGTGACGACGGGGATGGAGGCGTTGCGCAGGCCGTGCCGCCACAGCGCGCCGGTGGCGCCGCGGCCCTTGGCCCTGGCGGTGCGCAGGTAGTCCTCGCGCATGACGTCGAGCACGGCGCTGCGCACGTACCGGGTGAGCACGGCGCCCTGGACGAGGCCGAGCGACAGCCACGGCAGCAGCAGGCCGCGCAGCCACTCCCCCGGGCTCTCCGAGATCGGCACGTAGCCGCCGGACGGCAGCGCCTGCGCCTTCACCGCGAAGACGAACACCAGCAGGATGCCGGCGAGGAACGCGGGGACGGCGATGCCGACCTGGCTGAAGGCGCTGATGGCGGCGCCGAGCGGGTTGCGGTGGTGCACGGCGGCGAACGTGCCGGCGGGCACCGCCAGCACCAGCGCCACGACCATGCCGCCGAGCACGAGCACGGCGGTGACGCCGAGCCGGTCGGAGATCTGCGGGCCGATGGGCGAGCTGGTCACGTACGAGACGCCGAAGTCGCCGTGGAGCAGGCCGCCCGCCCAGTCGAGGAACTGGGTGAGCGGCGGGCGGTCGGTGCCGTACTGGCGGCGCAGCTCGGCGACCGCCTCGGGGGTGGCGTTGACGCCGAGCGCGATCTCGGCGGGGTCGCCGGGCAGCAGCGCCATGAACGCGAAGACCACCACGGCGGCCGCGGCGGTGCTCGCGATGAGCACCGCCAGGCGTTTGAGCAGGTAGAGCGTCACTGTTGCCGGGAGAGTGCGGTGAAGTCGAAGGACTCGGAGATGGCGTTCTTCGGCAGCCCGGTGACGCCCTTCTTCGCCACGATCAGGTTGGGGAAGAGGAAGAGGAAGTCCGCCGCGGCGTCGTCGGACAGCAGCTTGGCGGCCTTCTTGAGGTCGTCGATCTGCTCCTGCTCGGTGCCCTCGTCGGCGGAGGCGAGCAGCTTGCCGAACTCGGGGTTGTCGTACCGGAAGTAGTACGACTTATCGGCAAATATGCCCATGTCGCGGGGTTCGACGTGGTTGATGATCGACAGGTCGTAGTCGCCCTTGGTGAACACCTGGTCGAGCCAGCGGGCGGGGAACTCCAGCGGCTCGATCTCGGCGTTGATGCCGACCTGGGCGAGCTGCGACTTGACGACCTGCGCGCTGCTGACCGCGTACGGCAGGTTGGGGATGCGCATCTTGACGTTGTACGTCTTGCCGCCCAGCAGCTGCTTGGCCTTGGCCGGGTCGTACGGGTAGTCGCCGGTGCGGTCCTCGTACCAGGGGTCGGTGGGCGGCACCATCGAGCCGATGAGCTGGCCGCGCCCGGCCCAGGCGGTGTCGAGCAGCGCCTTGTGGTCGATGGCGTACCGGACGGCCTGCCGGACCTTCTTGTCGTCGAACGGCGGCCGGCCGTTGTTCATCGACAGCACGACCTCGCCGTTGGTGGTGCCCTCGACGGTCTCGAACCTGTTGGGGTCGGCGAACTGCTGCAGCGACTCGGGCGCCTGCACGCTGGAGATGACGTCGATGCCGCCGGTCAGCAGCGCGTTGTTCATCGCCGTGGCGTCCTTGAAGTACTTCAAGGTGATCGACGACAGCGCCGGCTTGGCGCCCCAGTAGGAGGGGTTGGCGTCGAGCCTGATGGAGTCGCCGCGCCGCCAGTCGCCGAGCACGTACGGGCCGGTGCCGACGGGCTTGTTGGCCAGGTCGTCCACGCCGGTGCGGCTGAACATCGCGCCGAGCCTGGTGGCCATGGCGTAGAGGAAGCCGTTGCTCGGCCGCTTGAGCGTGACGACGGCGGTGCCGTCGTCCTTCTTCTCCACGTCGTCGATCACGTCGAGCTGCGACTTGATCTTGAGCTTCCAGTCGGTCTTGACGCGGTCGAGCGAGAAGACGACGTCGTCGGCGGTGAACGGCGCGCCGCTGGAGAACTTCACGCCCTTGCGGAGGGTGAAGGTGTAGGTCTTACGGTCGTCCGAGATGTCCCACTTCTCGGCGAGCAGCGGCACGATCTTGCCGTCCTGGTCGAGCTTGACCAGTCCCTCGTAGACGTTCACGAGCAGCGCCTGCGGGATGGCGGCGCCCTCGGTGGAGGTGAAGTCGAGGTTGGCCGGCTCGGCCACGAACCCGACCGACAGCGATTGCGCCTTGGAGCCTCCTGTGTCACCGCCGCCGCCACCGCTACCGCCGCCGCCGCACGCGGCGGTGGCCAGCAGGAGGCCGCCCGCGGCGAGCCAGATCCCGATTCGCCTCATGTCTTACAGCCTCCTGGCTAGTGCACTGGTCTGACCAGTAGGCTACGCACATTGCCAGTTGACGACGGCTCGGGTCAAGGGGGCTTACATGGGTGGTCCGCGCTTTGAGCCCGTACGCGCGGTGCGCGCCTACGAGCGGGTCGTCGAGCAGATCGAAGAGGCGATCGAGAGCGGCGCCCTGTCCCCGGGCGAGCGGCTGCCCAGCGAGCGCGAGCTGATGGTGCAGCTCGCGGTGGGCCGCTCCACCGTACGCGAGGCGCTGCGCGTGCTGCAGGCCCGCGGGCTGGTGCGCTCGCGGCCCGGCGACCCCCACGGCGCGGAGGTGCTGCCGTTCTCGCCGGCCGCGCTGCACAAGTCGATGACCACGCTGGCCCGCGTGGAGCAGCTGTCGCTGGGCGAGCTGGTGCAGTTCAGGATGGTGCTCGACTCCGCGGCGATCCTGCTGGCCGCGCGGCTGCGCACCGATGAGCAGCTCGCCGAGATGAACAAGGCGGTGGAGGCGATGCGCGCGGCGGCGGGCACGGAGCCCGGCACGGCCGACACCGAGGCGTTCGGCCGGGCCGACGTGGCCTTCCACGACGCGGTGGTCGCGGCGAGCGGCAACAAGCTCATCCAGATCTGCACCGACGTCGTACGCCAGATCGTGCTGCGGCAGATCTCCGCCCGCATCGACGCCGCCGACGACCGGCAGGCGCTGATGCGGCGCAGCATCCGGCACCACGAAGAGGTCATCGAGGCGATCAGGGCCGGCGACGGCCCGCTGGCGGCCCGCCTGTCACGCAGGGCGATGTACGACTACTACGCACCTTATGTAAAGGAAAGCGAGACAAGTGCCCTGCGAGCACTGCTGGAGTGATCTGGCCCACAAGGGTGTTATCTTGCCCAGGTGGCGCGCGTGGACCGGGATCGGTTGACTGAGGCTTTTCTACGCGAGCCGCGCCGATACACCAGTCACCAGGTCGCCGAGATGGCGGGCGTGCCGGTCTATCGCGCGCGGCGCTTCTGGCGTGCCCTCGGGTTCCCCAACGTGCCCGACGACGCGATCGAGTTCACCGATTCCGACGTCGAGGCGCTCAAGACGCTGCTGGGCATGGTCACCTCCGGCATCTACGACGAGGAGCACGTGCTGCTGACGGCCCGCGCGCTCGGCCAGGCCACGGCGCGGCTCGCCGAGTCGCAGGCCGAGCTGGGCGCGGAGGCGCTGGACCGGGCCGGCGTGCCGCTCGCCGAGCGGCCCAAGGCGTGGCGGCGGCGGGCCGAGCGGGTGGTGCCCGACCTCGCCCGCCTGCTCGTCTACGCCTGGCAGCGCCAGCTCGCCGCCGCCGCGGGCCGCATAGCCGAGCAGGACATGAGCGCCGTACGCCTGTCCGTGGGCTTCGCCGACCTGGTGGCCTTCACCCGGCTGAGCCGGCAGATCACCGCCGCCGAGCTGGCCAGGCTCATCGACAGGTTCGAGGGGCGCTCGGCCGACATCGTGACCTCCACCGGCGGCCGGGTGGTCAAGACGCTGGGCGACTCGGTGCTGTTCGTCTCCGAGAAGGCGCACGTGGCGGCCGAGATCGCGCTGAAGCTCGTGGAGACGCACGCGCGCGGCCGGGACATGCCCGAGCTGCGGGTGGGCCTCGCCTCGGGGCCGGTCATCTGGCGCATGGGCGACGTGTTCGGCACGACCGTCAACCTCGCCAGCAGGCTGACCGCGCTGGCGCTGCCCGGCAGCATCCTCGCCGACCCGCAGCTCGCCGAGGAGCTGGAGGGCGATCGCGCGTTCCGGCTGCGCGAGGTGAACCGGCTGTCGGTGCGCGGGCTCGGCGAGCTGGCCCCGTACACGGTGCTCCGCGCCGAATCCACCTGAGCCGTCCGCAGCCGTCCGCAGCCGTCCGCAGCCGTCCGTGCAACCCGGGCAACGCGGCGCGGCGGACGATGCGTCTGTACCGGCGACCGGCAAGGGCGACGGAAGGCGCACAAAGGTGGCGGACAGGGCGATATTCGATGAATTCGTGGCGACGCGCACGGATCGGCTGTTACGCACCGCGTACCTGCTGACCAGGGACTGGGGCGTCGCGGAGGACCTGCTGCAGGAGTCACTGGCCAAGGCGTGGTTCGCCTGGCCGGACATCGACGAGCCCGAGGCGTACGTGCGCAGGGTCCTGGTGACCACGTACACGTCCTGGTGGCGGCGGCGCTGGCGCAGGGAACTGCCCAGCGACGCCCTGCCCGAGCGGCCCGTCGAGGACCGGGGCGACGGCGAGCGCGAGGAGGTCTGGCGGGCGGTGGGGCGCCTGCCCGCCAGGCAGCGCGCGGTGATCGTGCTGCGCTTCTACGAGGACCTGCCGGTGAGCGCGGTGGCCCGGCTGCTGGGCTGCGGCGAGGGCACGGTCAAGAGCCAGACCGCCAAGGCGCTGGCCAAGCTGCGCGTGGACGAGTCGATCATGAGGGAGGCGTACCGATGAGCGTGCGAGAGCTGCGTGACGTCCTGCGCGAGCGGGCGGATGGTCCCGCGCCGGCGAACCCGTACCGCATCGAGCAGGTCCGCGCGCGGGTGCGGCGGGTCAGGAGGCGGCGGACGGCGGCCACGGTGGCGCTGGCGGGGGCCGCGACCGTGGTCACCGTGCTCGCCTCGGTGACCGTCACGGGCGCGCTGCACCCGGGCGCGCCCGACGCGGCGGCCGTGCCGGGGATCGGCGGCGGGGCGGAGCTGCCCGCGTACTACGTCTCGCCCGACGGCACCGCGTACCGGCGGCTGGAGGAGGCCACGGTGGACGCGCGGGGCGAGAAGACGACGATCACGGTCACCAACACCGGGCGCCCGCTGGAGGCGGCCGTCATGTGCGGCACGGACGCGGCCGCGATCGCGCCCGAGGTGTACGTGAACGGGCGGCGGGCGGAGTCGCCCGGGATCGCCTGCGAAGGCGCCGGCATGCGGCTGCGCCCCCTGGAGGTGCCCGCGGGTGCCGGAGAGGTGCAGGTCACGTTCGACACGACGGGTCCCGCCTGCGTGATCAGGACGGAGAACGGGCCGTGCACGCCGGAGCAGCCCCGCGCGGGCCGCTGGAGGGTGGCGGTCTACGACTGGACGCCGCCTGCGCGCCCCGTCAAGCCGCGCCCCGTCACCCTGCCCGGCCGTCTCGACGGCGCGACGCGGATCAAGGGGTTCACCGGCACATGGCCGGACGACGGGTCCTACGAGACCACGCTCACCGCTCCCGGCCGCTACACCATCGAGCGCGACTGCTCGGGCGACCTGGGCGACCGGCTGTGGTTCAAGTACTGGATCGACGGCGCCGAATCGCGCGCCCTCACCGGGTGCGGCGTACGCCCGCTGGGCGGGGACGCGTTCACCGTGCGCAAGGGCCAGAAGGTGAAGGTCCGGGTGCTGGTGGGGCTGTGGGGGGCCGGCACCAACCGGCCGGTGTCGTGGGCGGTGGGACTCTACCGCCGGTAGGCGCATAATCTGAGGCGCGTGATCGTCGAGGAGAGGGGGCCGGCGTTGGTCCGTCGTGCCGCGATGGAGGGCGAGCCGCTCGGCGGCGAGGCGCTGCTCGGCCTGGAGGCCCGCTACGGCCACTTCACCGCCATGCAGGTGGCCGGCCGCCGGGTGCGCGGGCTCGAGCTGCACCTCGACCGGCTGGAGCAGGCGGGTAAGGAGCTGTTCGGCGCCGGTCCCGACCGCGAGGTGGTGCTGGCCACGATCAGGGCGGCGCTGGGCGACGAGCGGGACGCGAGCGTGCGCGTCTACGAGGTCGAGGTGGACGGCAGGCCGCGGGTCATCGCCACGACGGCGCCGCCGCATCCGCCGCTGCCCGGCCCGCTGCGCGTCAGGCCGGTCGTCTACCAGCGCTACCTGGCGCACATCAAGCAGGCGTCGGGCTTCCAGCAGCCGCACATCCTGCGTACGGTGAACCGCGCCGGCTTCGACGAGGCGCTGCTGACCACCGAGGACGGCCTGATCAGTGAGGGCGCGATCACGAACCTGGGCGGCTTCGCCGGCGGCCGGCTGATCTGGCCGGACGCGCCGAAGCTGCACGGCATCACCATGCGGCTGCTGGAGCGGATGGACGTGCCGCAGGAGCACCGCCCGCTGCGGGTGGCCGACCTCGCGGGCTTCGACCTGGTGTTCCTGTGCAACTCGTGGGGCGTGATGCCGGTCGGCGAGGTGGACGGCACGAAGCTGCGCCTGGACGCCGGGCCGGCCGAGCAGGTGGCCGCCTTCTACGAGGGCGTCCCCGGCGACCCGGTGGATTGATCCCGCGGCCGGGTGCGTTGCACCAGGACGTGACCGGCTCGCTCTTCTCGATCCTTGACCGCTCGCTCGTCCGCCGGGGCTCCACGCCCGCCGAGGCGCTGCGCGAGACCGTGCGCTTCGCCCGGCAGGCCGAGGAGCTCGGCTATCACCGGTTCTGGGTGTCGGAGCACCACAGCGTGCCCGGCGTGGCGGGCTCGGCGCCGACCGTGCTGGCGGCCGCCGTGGCCGCGGCGACCTCCCGGATCCGGGTGGGCACCGGCGGGGTGATGCTGCCCAACCACCGGCCGCTGGTGGTGGCCGAGCAGTTCGGCGTGCTGGAGTCGCTGTATCCGGGCCGGGTGGACATGGGGCTGGGGCGCTCCGTGGGGTTCACCGGCGGCATCCGCAGGGCGCTCGGGCACGGCAAGGACGACGCCGACCGCTTCGGCGAGCAGCTCGGCGAGCTGCTGGGCTTCTTCACCGGCGGCCAGACCGCCTACCCCGGCGTGCACGCGCTGCCCGCCGAGGGGCTGCGGCCGCAGGTGTTCGTGCTGGCCATGGGGGCGGGCGCGGAGATCGCGGCCGAGCACGGGCTGCCCCTGGTGATCGGGGCGGGCTCGCGGATGCCGGACGCGGTGGCCCGCTACCGTGCCGGGTTCCGGCCGTCGGCGTGGGCGGCACGGCCGTACGTGGTGATCGCGGTGAACGTGGCGGTCGGCGCGACCGCGGAGGAGGCGGCGCTGCTCCAGCTCCCCGAGGCGTGGGCGACCGCGAAGTCGCGCACCAGCGGCTCGTTCCCGCCGCTCATCCCGGCCGAGGAGGTCGCCGCGATGGACATGACCGAGCGGGAGCGCTCGTATCTGGAGCAGTCGCTGAAGGGGCAGATCCACGGCACCGAGCGTGAGGTCGCGGTCGCGCTGGGCTCGCTGGTGGACGCGAGCGGCGCCGACGAGGTGCTGATCACCATGAACACCTACGATCTCGACCGGCGGCTCGACTCCTACCGGCGGCTCGCGGCGCTGTTCACGGGTTAGGATCGCCCGAACATCGCTCTGCGACTGAAGGGTGCCCCCCATATGACCCGTCAGCACACCATCGGTGACCTCCTGCGGCGCTCGGCCGCCCGCCACCCCGCCAAGACCGCGATCGTCTTCGGCGATCTGCGCCAGAGCTACGCCGACCTGGACCTCATGGTGAACAGGACGGCCAACGCGCTCGCCGCGCGCGGGGTGCGCAAGGGCGACAGGTTCGCCGTCTTCAGCCACAACAACCACGCCTTCGTCGTCGCCTACTTCGCCCTGGCCCGGCTGGGCGCGATCTCCGTGCCGGTCAACTTCATGCTGGGGGCCGAGGAGGTGGCGTACATCCTCGAACACTCCGGCGCGACCGGGATCCTGGCCGAGGACGCGCTGCTGCCGGTCGCGCGGGAGGCCGTGAGCGAGCGGGTGACCGTACGCGGGGTGATCGGGGCCGGGCAGGAGGGGTGGGAGCCGTTCACCGCCTGGTCGTCCCACGACGACGGCTCCGAACGGGCCGTGGAGATCGCCGACGACGACCCGATCCAGATCATGTACACCAGCGGCACCGAGTCCCGCCCCAAGGGTGCCGTGCTGTCCAGCAAGAGCCTCATCTCCCAGTACGTCACCTGCATGGTGGACGGCGAGATGAGCCACGACGACGTCGAGGTGCACGCCCTTCCCCTCTACCACTGCGCGCAGCTCCACTGCTTCCTGACGCCCGGCATCTACCTCGGCGCCACCAACATCGTGCTGCCCGGCGCGAGCCCCGCGGCCATCCTGGCCACGATCGAGGGCGAGCGCGCGACCAAGCTGTTCTGCCCGCCCACCGTGTGGATCTCGCTGCTGCGCCACCCCGACTTCGACCGGCGCGACCTGTCCTCGCTGCGCAAGGGCTACTACGGCGCCTCGATCATGCCGGTCGAGGTGCTGAAGGAGATCGCCGCCCGGCTGCCGGACGTGCGGCTGTTCAACTTCTACGGGCAGACGGAGATGGCCCCGGTGGCGACCATCCTGCGCCCCGAGGAGCAGCTCACCCGGCTCGGTTCGGCCGGCAAGCCCGCGCTGAACGTCGAGACCAGGATCGTCGACGACGCCGACCGGCCGGTGCCGCCCGGCACGGCGGGCGAGATCGTCCACCGCAGCCCGCACGCCATGCTCGGCTACTGGAACGACCCGGACAAGACCGCCGAGGCGTTCCGCGGCGGCTGGTTCCACAGCGGCGACCTCGGCGTGATGGACGCCGACGGCTACCTGTCGGTCGTCGACAGGAAGAAGGACATGATCAAGACGGGCGGCGAGAACGTCGCGAGCCGCGAGGTCGAGGAGGCCATCTACCAGCATCCGGCGGTGGCCGAGGCGGCGGTGTTCGGAGTGCCCGACGAGAAGTGGATCGAGGCGGTCACGGCCGCGGTGGTGCTGCGGCAGGGGGCCGAGCTGACCGCCGGCGAGCTGATCGGGTTCCTGCGGGGGAGGCTCGCGCCGTTCAAGACGCCCAAGCGGGTGATGTTCGTGGACGCGCTGCCGAAGAACGCCTCCGGCAAGGTGCTCAAGCGGGAGCTGCGGGAGGCCATGGCGTAGAGCGGCGGCTTCGGCGTTGCCCGCCCGGTTCCCGGGAATCCCATCCGGCGACGACTTCACCTCACGTCCCGGACCGACCGGCCATGGGGGTCCCTGACCGAGAGAGGCCGCATGCCGAGTCTGCCTGACCGCCTGCACCGCACGTTCTTCCGTGCCCTGTCCCTGCTCTCTCCCAAGGGTCAGGGCATCGTCCTGCGCGGCTACTTCGAGTGGCGGCACCGCACGCCCGATCCGTGGCGGCTGGCGAGCGATGACTACGAGCAGCACAAGTACCGGGTGACGCTCAGGCACCTGCCGGCCAGGCCGTACCGGCGCATCATCGAGGTGGGCTGCGCCGAGGGCGTCTTCACCGGGACGCTCGCCGCCGCCTACCCCGACGCGGAGATCACCGGCGTGGACGTCTCGGAACGTGCCCTGGCGCGCGCCAGGGCACGCGTGCCGGACGGCGGGCGGATCCGCTTCATCCAGGCCGACCTCCTCACCCACCGCCCCGAACCCCGCTACGACCTGGTCCTCTGCTCGGAGACCCTGTACTACCTGGGCCGCCACGACCGGCTGCGCCGCGCGTCCCGGCAGCTCAGCGCGCTGCTCGCGCCGGACGGCGTGCTGGTGGCGGTGCACCCGTGGCCGGAGGCGGACCGGCTGCACCGGTACCTGGACGTCTACGGCGCGCTGACCCGGCTCAGCGAGGAGGTCTACCCGGCACCGCCGCGCCCGTTCGCCGTCACCGTCTGGTCCCGCGGCCCCGCCTGACCGTCTCCAGGACGCCGGTCGAGCGCCTGCACCCACTTCACCGCGACCGCCGCGACCTGGATCAGCTCCCTGCGCAGCCGCTGCGGGTCCTCCTCGGCGAACGCCTCCATGACCTCCTCGGCCAGGATGTGCCGCCACGTCAGCCCGCCGGCCCGCGCCGCCGCCTCCGTCTCATCGCGCGCCGCGCCGGCCGCCGCGACCGTGCCGTGGCCGCCGGTCCCGTCGGGCAGCACCTGCATGCCCCACCGCTCGTCCTGCGCCACCCGCTCGTCCCGCACGTCCGCGAGCACCCGCGCCAGCGACCCCGGCACTCCCGCGTCCCCGTCCTGCTCTCCCATGCGCCCCAGTCTCCCGCAGCACTCGCCCGCGCGGGTACGGCCTCCGCAGCCCTCACCCGCCGGCCCCCGGCTGCGGGGCTCTGGGCGGGCGGAAGCCCGGGGTGTGCAGGGGGAGGGCGGAGAGGGCGTGGTCGCGGAAGGCGCGGGCGGCCGGGGTGAGGCCGTCGCCGGCGCGCCAGCTCATGCCGATGGTCCGGAACAGCGGCGGCGACAGGGGAATCTCGACGACGCCCCCGGCGGGCGGCTGTTCGGAGTGGGGCAGTACGGCGACGCCGAGCCCGGCGGCGACGAGCCCGCGTACGGTCTCCGACTCCTGCCCCTCGAACGCGATGCGCGGCTCGAACCCGGCCGCCGCGCACAGGTCGTCGGTGATCTGCCGCAGCCCGTACCCGGGTTCGAGCGTCACCAGCTCCTCCCCCGCCAGCTCGGCCGCCCGCACCCGCTTCCTGGCGGCCAGGCGGTGGGTGGGCGGCACCGACAGCACCAGCTCCTGATCGGCGATGGGATGGCTGACGAGGTCGGGGTCGTCGAGCGGCATGGGGGCGACGAACACCAGGTCGATCTCGCCGTCGCGGAGCGCCCGCAGCATGTCCTGCCGCGAGCCCTGCGCCAGGCTGAAGCGTACGCCGGGGTTGCGCTCGCGGAACGCGCCGATGAGCGAGGGCACCAGCGTGCGGCCGAGCAGGTGCAGGAAGCCGAGGCCGATACGGCCGGTGGCGGGGTCGATCTCCTCACGGACCTCGCGGACGGCTGCGGTCACGGCGGTCAGGGCGCGGCTTGCCGCGCCGGCCAGCGTGATGCCGGCACGGGTGAGGCGGATGCCGCGGCCCGACGGGAGCGTGAGCGGGGCGCCGACCAGCTCGCCGAGCGCGGCCAGGCGGCGGCTCGCGGTGGGCTGGGGGATGCCGAGGAGCTCGGCGGCTCGGGTCACGTGGCCGGTCTCGCCGACGGCGGCCAGCAGGGCGAGTGACGGGGCGAGCCGGGCGGCCAGCCTGTCATCGGATTCATACGTCACAGCATGAATTATCGGCTATGTGCGTATTGGACGTATTGTTTCCGCCGACCTAGCGTGCTGGACGTGGCGGTTTTGCGTAGTTCATCCCCGATGGGAGGCGATGGCACCCGGCGGGTCAGCGCGGCCGTCGCCGCGGCCGGCCTGTCGTCCTTCGCCCTGCTGTACTCGCCGCAGCCGGTGCTTCCCCAGCTCGCGGCCGCGTACGGACTGGATCCCGGCGGCGCGTCCCTCGCGGTCGGCGTGGCCACCGGGTCGCTCGCCGTCGCGGTCCTGCCGCTGGCCTGGCTGGCAGGCCGCGTGGGGCGGCGGCGGGTCATCCTGTGGGCGGTGCTGGTGCCCGCGGTGCTGGGGCTGCTGCCGCCGCTCGCGCCGTCGTTCCCCGTGCTGCTGGTGCTGCGGGCGGCGCAGGGGGTGGCGATCGCCGGGTTCGCCGGTGTGGCGGCGGCCTACCTGGCCGACCAGCTCGGCACGAGCCGGCTGGCAGGCGCGGTCGGCGCGATGATCGCAGGCAACTCCGTGGGCGGCATGCTGGGCCGGCTGGGCGCGGGCTTCGCCGCCGGCCCGCTGGGCTGGCAGGGCTCGCAACTCGCCGTCGCGGCCGTGGCCCTCCTCTGCGCGGGCTTCGCCGCCGCCACCCTGCCCGGCGCGCCCCGGCCCGATGCCGCACCCGGACCTGAGACCGCACCCGGACCTGAGGCCGCACCCGAGCCTGGAGCCGCGGCCCGGCCCGCGACCAGGGCCGCGGGGCGTACGTGGGCGGTGCTCGGGGTGCCCGTGGCGGTCGGAGGGCTGGCCATGGGGGCGTTCGTGGCCGTCTACAACGCGGCCGGGTTCCGGCTGGCCGCGCCGCCCATCTCGCTCAGCCCGGCCGCCGCGTCGCTGGTGTTCCTGTCGTACGCGATGGGCACGATGTCCTCGGCCGCCGCCGGACGGCTGACGGCCCGCTTCGGCAGGACGGCGGCGCTGGTGGCGGCGCTGGCCGTGACGGTGGCGGGTTCGCTGCTGACCGCCCACTCCGCACTCGCCGTGGTCGTCACCGGTTTCGCGGTCCTGACGGCGGGGTTCTTCGCCGCGCACGCCATCGCCAACGCCTGGGTCACCGCCGACGCGCCCCCGCACGCCCGCGGCCGCGCCGCCGGAATCTACACGCTCTGCTACTACCTGGGCAGCGGCGCGGGCGGCACGGCGGGCGCCGTCGTGTACGGCCACGCGGGCTGGCCCTGGCTGATCGCCATGACCTGCGGCTGGCTGCTGCTGGCGGCCCTCCTCGTCCTCGCCGCCCACCGCGCGCACCCGCCCCGCACGGCCGGCGGCGCCGCCACCCCGGCGGCGGCAACCGTCCAGGACGCCTGAGACACGGGTGCGGCTCACGGCGCCCGGCCCCGGCTCCCGCCGTCAGAAGCGGCCGCGCCGCCCGACGCCCGTCTTACCCGTGCCCGTCTTACCCGGTCTTACCCGTGCCCGTCTTACCCGGGCCCTTCTTACCCGGGCCCCGCTCTGGGACGGCGAGCGAGTGCGCCAGCGCGTCGCCGAGCCAGGTGATCGTGTGGCCGACCGTCGTGGACGTGCCGCTCACCTCGCCCACCAGCCGCCAGTAGCGGCGCATGCGGGGGTCGTGGTCGGCGGCGAGGACGCCGAGCAGCTCGCGCCGGAAGTCCGGGGTGTCGGCGCGGCGGCGTACACCGGCGTGGGCGGCGACGAACCGGTCGAGCTCCGGCCCCGGCCCGGGCGGCTCGCCCGCCGCGACCAGCGGCTGCGCCAGGGCGACGGCCTCGCCGACGCCGTGCATCAGCTCGTTCTCGTCGGTGATGGCGCGGGCGTTCTCCCGTGCCCTCGCGCGCAGATCGCGCGCCAGCGAGCGGTCGCCGGCCAGGGCGACGAGTTCGGCGTACGCGACGACCTGCGCGGGAGCCGGATCGGCCGGAGGCGGTGGAGCGGCCATGGCGGCGAACGAGCCGAACAGCTCGTCGGTCACCGGCAGGACCATCTGCAGCCGCCAGAACGCGACCAGCCGCGCGTGCGCGGCCTCGGCGTCCTCGACGGCGGCGAGCAGCTCGAGCCTGGCCGCGACCAGCCGCTCGCGGGCGGCCTCGGCGTCCTCGGCCGGGGCGAGCCCCGCCGCCTGCTCGGCGGCTGATGCGGCCTCCTCCACGGCCCGCAGCCGGGCGCGCCGCCAGGCCAGTTCGCGCAGCCGTGCGTCGAGGGCGGCGCGTTCGTCCGCCACCGCCTTCGCCAGGGTGGCCTCGCCCTCCAGCACCGCGCCGATCGCGCTCAGCCCCAGCCCGAGCCCGCGCAGCCGCCTGATGAGGGCCAGCCGCTCGACCGCCGCCCGGTCGAACCTGCGGTGGCCGCCCGCGCTGCGCACGGACGTGATCACCCCTTCGTCGCAGTAGAAGCGGATGGTCCGCACGGGCACGCCGGTGAGCCTGGCCAGGTCGCCGATGCCGAGCATCTCATCGCGAAACGGCACTTGAACCTCCACCCGGGTGGAGCTCCTACGCTACCGGCGATCCCGGCCGGCGGCCCGAGCGCCCCGGCCTGGGGGTGGATGAAAGTGAGGAGTGCGTGAAGGCCATGACGACGTTGGAGCCGGACCGGCTGGTGGCGGGGCTGCGCGAGCAGACGGCGGCGTTCGGCAGGGCCGTCGCGGGCGGCGACCCGGAGGCGAAGGTTCCGGCCTGCCCGGAGTGGCGGCTGCGCGATCTGACCGGGCACATGGGACAGGCCACCCGCTGGGCGGCGGGCCTGATCCGCGCGGCGAGCAGCCCTACGCGCGTGCCGGATGAGCACGGCGGCGCACCGGCCACCGGGCGGACCCCCGCGGCGAGTGCCCCGCCGCCCGTGCCCGATCCGCTCGACGGCCTGCCGGATGCGCCCGGGGCCTGGGAGGCATGGCTGCGGGACGGCGCCGAGGAGCTGATCGCCGCCGTACGGTCGGCCGCGCCGGACGCGCCCGTCTGGTCGTTCACGGGTTCGGTGCCGCCGGTCTTCTGGCTGCGGCGGATGTTCTGCGAGACCGCCGTCCATCATCACGACGCGGCGGTCACCACGGGTGCGGGCTTTGCGATCGCCGACGACCTGGCCGCCGACGTGATCACCGAGGGCCTTGAGCTCGTGACGGCGCCGGGGGTGGAGGCGTTCAAGCCGGAGCTGGCCGGGCTGCGCGGCCGGGGTGAGCGGCTGGCGGTGTGGCCGGACGGCATGCGCGGCTGGCTGATCACCAGGACGCCCGGCGGGCCGCGGTGGGAGCGGTCGCAGGCGGACGCCGACGTGGTGCTGTCGGGGCCGGTGGCCGAGTGCATGCTGGTGCTCGCCCGGCGGGTGCCGCCGCACCGCGTGTACGGCGATCGGGCGCTGCTGCGGCACTGGCTCGACCACACCGCCTTCTGAGCCGGGCGGTCGCACCTCATCACCGCCACGCCGGCCCGGACGGCTTCCCGCGCCCGGCGGTCAGGGCGCCGCGGGTCCGGACGGCGGCGGTGTCACAGTTCGACGTGGGTCTCGGGGTCGCCGCCGATGCGGCCGCCGGGCAGGGCGTCGAGGCGGGCCATGTCGTCGGGGGTGAGGCTGAAGTCGAACACCTCGATGTTCTGGCGCATCCGCTCCGTGTCGGCCGACTTGGGGATGGGCACGGCGCCGAGCTGGAGGTGCCAGCGCAGCACCACCTGGGCGGGCGTGCGGCCGTACGTGGCGGCGAGATCGGTGACCACGGGGTCGTCGAGCACTTTGTGCCCGAGGCCGAGAGGGCTCCACGACTGGGTGACGATGTCGTGCTCGGCGTGCCAGGCGCGCAGGTCGGTCTGGGGGAAGCCGGGGTGCAGCTCCACCTGGTTGAGCACGGGCCAGACGCCGGTCTCGCCGGCCAGACGCCGGATCTGCGCGGGCGTGAAGTTGGAGACGCCGATCGAGCGGACCAGGCCCTCCTCGCGGAGCCGGACGAAGGCCCGCCAGGTGTCGGCGTACAGGTCCTTGCCGGGCAGCGGCCAGTGGATGAGGTACAGGTCGATGTAGTCGAGGCCGAGCCGGCGCAGGCTGGCCTCGCAGCCGCGCAGCGCGGCGTCGTAGCCGTGGTCGGCGCCGCGCAGCTTGGTGGTGACGAAGACGTCCTCCCGCGGCACGGCCGACTCGGCGACGGCGGCGCCGACGCCGCGTTCGTTGCCGTATCGCGCGGCGGTGTCGATCAGCCGGTAGCCCAGTGACAGGGCGTGCGTCACGGCCTGCCGGGCCTGCTCGTCGTCCATGGGCCAGGTGCCGAGGCCGATGCGGGGCATGGGGCGTCCGTCGGCGAGCATGACAGTCATGGCGGCGTTCCTTCCCCCCTCATGTGCGATCAATCAGGCGTCGAGGTAGCGCAGGATCGCGAGCACGCGGCGGCTGTGGCCGGGGGCGCGGGGCAGGTCGAGCTTGTCCACGATGGCGTTGACGTGCTTCGAGCCGAGGAACTCGGCCACCTCTGAGACCCGGTCCTTCAGCGGGTGGCCGAGCCCTTCGGCGGGGCCGGCGAGAAGGCGGGCGACTTAGCGCCGCTCGAGTACTGGGACAGGACGAGCACGCCGGCCTCCGGCAGCCGCTCGCGGATCTCCGGGCCGTCCGCATGCCGTCGTCCTTGTGCCCCAGCGGCATGCGCACGTCGATGACCACCACGTCGGGCCGGTGACGCTCGACGGCGTCGAGCAGCGCGGGCGCGTCGCCGACGGCGGCCACCACCTCGTGGCCCACGTCGCCGAGCAGCCGGCTCATGCCGGGCGACAGCGTGCCCGCGCGCCTGCGGGCGGCGGCGCCCAGGCCGACGGCCTCCAGCACCTCTCCCACGCGCCGCACCGGGATGCCGTTGCTGCGGGCCGGCGCCGTCAGGTGGGCCTGCCCACTGCGTCCCGGGTGCGAGGAAGATGCGGACCCGTCTAGGGTGAGCGGACCGCGCCCATCCAGTCCGGGACCTCGTTCAGCAGCGCCTCCAGCTCCTCTAACAGCGCCTCCCCGACCACGCCGCCGGCCCTGGAGATCTCCTCGGCGCGGCGGCACAGCTCGGCCTCCCTGGTGGCGCCGACCGTGGCGCAGGCGCCCTTGAGCCGGTGGGCGAGCGCCGCCGCCTGGGGCCGGTCGCCGTCGCGTACGGCCTGGCGCAGCTCCTCGAACGTGCGGGGCGCGGTCTCCAGGTAGGCGCGCGCCACGTCGGCGAGGGCCTCGGCGGAGAGCCCGGCCAGCTCGGGCGGCAGCCCGGCGGAGGCGGTCCACTCGGGGATCCTGGCCAGCACGCGCGCCCAGTCGACGGGCTTGGCGAGGTGGTCGTCCATGCCGGCCTCCAGGCAGCGGATGCGGTCGTCCGGCATGGCGGCGGCGGTCATGGCGATGATCGGGGTGTGGGACTCCTCGCGGCTCCTGATCTCCTCGGTGGCGGCGAGCCCGTCGAGCACGGGGAGCTGGCAGTCCATGAACACCAGGTCGTAGTCGCCGGCGAGCACGGCGCGCACGGCCTGCTCGCCGTCGTCCACGGTCTCGACCTCGTGCCCGGCCTGGCTGAGGACGAGCGTGGCGACCTGGCGGCTGACCTCGTCGTCCTCGGCGACGAGGATGCGGGCGCCGCCGACCGGCCCGCCGCCGGAGACGCTGGGCCCGCCGGAGGCGCCGCCGGGGTTCTCGGCGGTGCCGAGGGCGTTCTCCACGGCGGCGAGCAGGCGGCGGCGGCTGAGCGGCCGGGTGATCGACTGCACGGCGCGCTCGCCCGCGGGCGCCGGCCAGGCGACGCCGGAGCGTCCCGGGGTGACGACCACGATGACGCTGGTGGCCTGGAGCAGCGGGTCGACGAGGATCGCGTGGGCCAGCGAGCGCGGCACGTCGGACGACTCGCCGTTGGACGCCCCCGAGCTGAGGTCGAGCGCGACGACGGCCAGCTCGTACGGCTCTCCGCTCTCGGCGGCGGCCCGCAGCATGCGCAGGGCGGACTCGACGTTCCTGGTCTCCTCCACGTCGGCGCCCGCCTGGGCGAGGAAGCGGGCGGCCAGCGCGCGGTCCTCGGGCCGCTGGTCGGCGACGAGGGCGCGCCGGCCCTCCAGGGCGGCGGCGCCGGGCTCGGACCAGTCGAGCACGTCCATCGGCAGCGTGGCCCAGAACCGGCTGCCGACGCCCTCCACGCTGTCCAGCCCGATGCGCCCGCCCATCAGCTCGACGAGCTGGCGGCTGATGGCCAGGCCGAGTCCGCTGCCGCCGGTCCTGCGCGTGATCGGGGTGTCCACCTGGCGGAAGACGCCGAACACCTTCTCGCGGTCCTGCGGTCCGACGCCGATGCCGGTGTCGGCCACGGCGAACCTGAGCACCACGCGGTCCTGCCCGGGCTCGCCCTCGTCGAGCGTGACGTGCAGGTCGACGCCGCCTTGGACGGTGAACTTGAGCGCGTTGCCGACGAGGTTCGTCAGCACCTGGCGCAACCGGGCGGGGTCGCCCACGACCTGGCGGGGGACGTTCTCGTCGAGCCGGAGCGTGAGCCACAGGCCCTGCTCGTAGGCGTGCGGCGCGAACGGCGCCACGACCTCGTCGCACAGGCGCGGCAGGTCGAACGGCACGGCCTCGACCTGCAGGTGCCCCGCCTCGATGCGCGACAGGTCGAGGAAGTCGTCGAGCAGGCGCAGCACGTTCTGTGCCGCCTCCTGGGCGGTGGTGGCGTAGTAGCGCTGCTCGTCGTCCAGGCGGGTGTTCATGAGCAGCGAGTTCATGCCGAGCACGCCGTTGATGGGGGTGCGGATCTCGTGGCTGATCTTGGCGACGAACTCCGACTTGGCGTTGGACGCGCTGAGCGCCTCGTCGCGGGCGGCGGCCAGCTCGGCGGCGTACCTGGAGAGCGTGGCCTGGGCGCGGCGGCGGCCGTGGGTGCTGTGGATCTGCAGGCCGAGGCCGATGAGGATGAGCAGGGCGAGCAGGGCGGCGACGGTGAGCACGTTCGTGCGCACCCGCTCGGCGGAGGCCAGCGCCTCGGCGGCGAGCACCTCGGCGGTGACCGTCCAGCCGATGCCGGGGATGGGCTCGGACGCCGACAGCACGACGCCGTCGATGCCCTTGTACTCGCCGCTCCACGCCTGCCCGTTGAGCGCGTTGTCCACGCGCGGGTCCTCGCGCAGGGAGGTCAGGGCGTTGATCTTCTTGCTGGGGTCGTCGGCGACGAGCACGCCGGCCTTGTCGGTGATGAGCAGCCGGATGTCCTGGGCGTCGGCGGCCTTCTCGGCGAACTGCTGGATCGCGTCGAGGCTGTAGACGACGGCGAGGATGCCGATCATGCCGACGCCGTCGGCGGAGGGGATGGGCGCGGCCACGGCGACGGCTCTGGAGACGTCGCGCATGGTCGGGGTGTACGCCTGCGAGACGTAGGCGCTGCGCTGGTCGCGCACGGCGCGGTACCAGTCGGTGCTGGCGGTGTCCTGGGGCAGCACGACGGGCGGCTCGACGCCGAGCGTCTGACCCTCCGGCGAGATCATGAGGAGGCCGCTGACGCCGTCGCGCATGCGCCGCAGCTCGGCGAGCCAGCCGGCCAGCGTGCCGGGTTCGGTCTTCTTGACGGCCTGGCGGACCTCGGGCCGCTGGGCGAAGGCGGTGACGAGTTGCTTGAGCGAGTCCATCTGCTGCTCGACCACGACCCGGCTGACCGAGGCCGTGGTCTTCACGCGGTCGCTCACCTCGTCTCTGACCGCGCCCTCCGACAGCGAGATGCTGGACGACGTGAGCAGCGCCAGCGGCAGCAGGCCGAGTAACGTCCACAGGGCCGTCACCGCGAGCAACCATCGCACGGGCGTCCGTCCCTCCCCCCTCTCGTTGGGGTACAGAGTAGGAGGGTTCCGGCGTTCACGCCGGTTCCCGGTGAGCAGAACGAGCAAAAGTCGATCTTTTCTGGCAAAACCCGCCTAAGCTGCAGTGATCGACCGGTTAGACGAGGAGCGTGGCGATGCCTGAGCTCAGGGACATCACCGTACTCATCGTGGACGACGACCCCGTGGTGACCGCCGCGCTGCAGGCTCAGGTCAACCGGGTGCTGGGGTTCAGGGTCGTGGGGATCGCCCATACAGGTCACGCCGCTCTGGCGGCCGCCGCCCGCTTCGCGCCGCGCCTCATCCTGCTCGATCTGCACCTTCCGGATATGCCCGGCTTAGAGGTGGCTCATCGCCTGCGCAGGCCCGAGCAGCCCCCTGCCGACGTGATCGTCATCTCCGGCCGCAAGGAGTCGGCCACCGTACGCGCCGCGATCCAGCGCGGCGCCCTCTACTACCTGGTCAAACCCACGCGGGCGGGCACCCTTGAGCAGACCCTGCTGCGCTACGCCGCCACGCTGGAGCAGCTGGAGTCCGGCGACAGCTTCGCCGAGCAGCAGGAGATCGACCGCATCTTCCGCTCGATGCACCTCGACTCGGTCGCCCGGCCCAAGAGCATCTCCCCCGCCACCGAGCAGGCCGTGCTCGACGCCCTTGCGGAGGTCGAGGAGGACGCCTCGGCGCACGAGCTGGCCGGCATGATCGGCGTCAGCCGCGCCACCGCCCGCCGCTACCTCGAGCACCTGGCCGATCGCGGGCTGGTCGAAGGCCGCCCGAGGTACGGCCCGACGGGCCGGCCGCAGCACCGCTACCGCGTCCGATGATGGGCCCGTTGATGCACCCGCTGATGGGCCCGATGAGGGAGGACCGGTGAAAGGGTTGCGGGCCTTGCTCGCGGCGGTGCTCATCTGCCTGGCGCCGGCGGGCTGCGGCGAGCCGGACCCCTTCCCCGAGGACTCGACGATGGCGCGCATCAGGGAGCGCGGCGTGCTCACCGTCGGCATCAAGTTCGACCAGCCGATGTTCGGCTACAAGGACCCGGTGAGCGGGCGCATCACCGGATTCGACGCGGAGATCGCCCGGCTCATCGCCAAGGACCTGACGGGCAGCGAGCGCAACATCCGCTTCGTGGAGACGGTCTCGCGCGAGCGGGAGAACTTCATCACCCAGGGCCTGGTGGACCTGGTCGTGGCGACGTACTCGATCACGCCGGAGCGGGCCAAGGTGGTGTCGTTCACCGACCCGTACTACTACACCGGGCAGGACCTGCTGGTCAGGGTGGGCGACACGACGATCAACGGCGTCGAGGACCTGAAGGGCAAGACCGTCTGCACGGCCAAGGGCTCCACGTCGGTGGACCGGTTGCGCAAGACCGTGCCCATGGCGCGCCTGGAGATCGTGGACGCCTACAGCATCTGCGTGCCCGCGCTGATCTCCGGCCGGGTGGACGCGGTGAGCACCGACGACACGATCCTGCTCGGCCTGCTGGCCCAGCATCCCGACACGCTGCGGCTGGTCGGCAAGCCGTTCGGGCGCGAGCCGTACGGGATCGGCATCCGCAAGGGGGACGCGGTGTTCCGCGACTACCTCAACGGGCTGATCGCGCGCTGGCTGCGCGACGGGCAGTGGGACCGCGCGTTCGTCGCCACGATCGGGGTCACCGGCACCACGTCCGCCTCGTCCCGGCCGGCCAATCCGTGAATTAAACGATCAGAAGGATCTAAACGATCATAATCCGCTCCGCGGCGGGTTCCGCTTCTTACGGTTACGCCAACGCTGACCGAGACAAGGAGCGTGACGCATGAGCCACGCGGACCTGATCGTGCTGGACCGGGTGAACAAGCGCTTCGGTGACCATCACGTGCTCAGGGACGTCAGCCTGACCGTGCGGCAGGGCGAGGTCGTGGTGATCATCGGGCCGTCCGGGGCGGGCAAGTCCACCCTGTGCCGGGCGATCAACCGGCTGGAGACCATCGACTCCGGCACGATCACCCTGGACGGCGTGCCGCTGCCGGCCGAGGGCAAGGCGCTGGCCCGGCTGCGGGCCGAGGTCGGCATGGTGTTCCAGTCGTTCAACCTCTTCGCGCACAAGACCGTCCTGGAGAACGTCGTGCTCGGGCAGGTGCACGTGCTGAAGCGGCCGAAGGACGAGGCGGTGCGCAGGGCCCGCGGGCTGCTCGACCGGGTCGGCATCGGCGGCCAGGCGGACAAGTATCCGGCGCAGCTGTCCGGCGGGCAGCAGCAGCGGGTCGCCATCGCCAGGGCGCTGGCCATGGACCCGAAGGCGATCCTGTTCGACGAGCCGACCTCGGCGCTCGACCCGGAGATGGTCAACGAGGTGCTGGAGGTCATGACGGCGCTGGCCCGCGAGGGCATGACCATGGTCGTCGTCACCCACGAGATGGGCTTCGCCCGCCGCGCCGCCGACCGGGTGGTGTTCATGGCGGACGGCCGGATCGTCGAGCAGGACACCCCGGCCGCCTTCTTCGGCGCGCCCAGCAGCGACCGCGCCCAGAACTTCCTCGCCAAGATCCTCACCCACTGACCCGACCGCGAGACCCCCTGAGGAGTCGCCATGTCCCGCATATCGCTACTCACGGTGATCGCAACGACGCTGACCGTGGCAGCCGCCGCGTCCGGGTGCGGCGCCGACAGCCAGGCCGCCACCGCGTCCATCGTGGACAAGGCCAAGAACGACAAGAAGCTCGTCATCGGCGTGAAGGCCGACCAGCCGGGGCTGGGGCTGCGCACCCCCGACGGCGGGTTCACCGGCTTCGACATCGAGGTCGCCAAGTACGTGGCCAAGCAGCTCGGCGTCGAGGAGAAGGACATCACGTTCAAGGAGACCGTGTCGGCCAACCGGGAGGCGTTCATCGAGCAGGGCCAGGTGGACATGGTGGTGGCGACGTACTCCATCACCGACGCGCGCAAGCAGAAGGTCTCCTTCGCCGGGCCGTACTTCGTGGCCGGGCAGGACCTGCTGGTCAGGGCCGACGACACCGAGCTGACCGGGCCTGAGGCGCTCAACGGCAAGAAGCTCTGCTCGGTCGCCGGCTCGACCCCGGCGCAGAAGGTCAAGGCGGAGTACGCCAAGGAGGTGCAGCTGCAGGAGGAGCGGACGTACTCGGCGTGCGTGGACCGGGTGCTCGGAGGCCAGCTCGACGCGATCACCACCGACGACGTCATCCTGGCCGGTTACGCCGCGCAGCACGCAGGCAGGCTCAAGGTCGTCGGCAAGCCGTTCAGCACCGAGAAGTACGGCATCGGGCTGAAGAAGGACGACGCCGCGGGACGCAAGGCGATCAACGACGCGCTGGAGAAGATGTTCTCCGACGGGAGCTGGACCAAGGCGCTGCAGGACAGCGTGGGCGCCTCCGGTTTCCCGCTGCCCCAGGCCCCGCGGCTCGAGCGGTACTGAGGGCCCCATGGAAGCGCTGCTGACCGAGGGCGGCACGATCATCGCCGCCTTCTGGATGACGGTGCGGCTGACGGCGGTCAGCGCGCTCGGCTCGCTGGTGCTGGGCACGCTGCTGACCGCCATGCGGGTCTCGCCGCTGGGCGCGCTGCGCGCCGCCGCCACCGCGTACGTGACCGTGGCCCGCAACACCCCGCTCACGCTCGTGCTGCTCTTCACCGGCCTGGGAGTGGGCGCGAACCTGGGCCTCGAGCTGTCCGACGACATCGCCACCAACAACTTCTGGCTCGCCGTCATCGGGCTGACCGCCTACACCTCGGCGTTCGTGTGCGAGGCGCTGCGCTCGGGGCTCAACACGGTGCCGGTGGGGCAGGCGGAGGCGGCCCGCGCGCTGGGCCTGGGCTTCGCCAGGACGCTGGTGCTGATCACGCTGCCGCAGGCGTTCCGCGCGGTGGTGGCGCCGCTCGGCGGCATCCTCATCGCGCTCACCAAGAACACCACGATCGCGCTGGTGGTGGGCGTGGCCGAGGCGTCGGTGCGGATGCGCGAGCTGATCGAGACGTACGGAGACCAGGTGATCGAGATCTTCCTCGGCTTCGCGGCCGGGTTCGTGCTGCTCTGCCTGCCGATGGGGCTCGCGTTCGGCCGGCTGTCGCGGCGGCTGGCGGTGGCCCGATGAGCGTCTGCGCCACGCTGTACGAGCCTCCCGGGCCGCGCGGCGTGCGCCGCAACCGGGTGCTGACCGCGCTCGTCGCGCTGGCGCTGCTCGCCGTGGCGGCCTTCGTGTACGCCCGCTTCGACGCCAAGGGCCAGTGGGCCGCCGAGAAGTGGACGCCGCTGCTGCGGGCCGACGTCTGGGCCACGTTCATCCTGCCGGGCCTGGCGGGGACGCTCGCGGCGGCCGTCGCCGGCGTGGTGCTGGCCGGGCTGTTCGGGCTGGTCTTCGCCACCGCGCGGCTGTCGGACCACCGGTGGGTGCGGGTTCCCGCGGCGGTGGTGGTGGAGTTCTTCAGGTCCGTGCCGCTGCTGCTGCTGATCTTCTTCGCGTTCTTCGGCTCGTACGTGCTCATCGGCGTGAACATCTCGGCCTTCGCCGCCGTGGTGTTCGGCCTCACGCTCTACAACGGGTCGGTGATCGCCGAGATCATCCGAGCCGGGGTGCTGAGCCTGCCGAAGGGGCAGCGGGAGGCGGCGTACGCGGTGGGCATGCGCAAGGGGCAGGTGATGCGGCTCGTGCTGCTGCCCCAGGCGGTCAAGGCCATGCTGCCCGCGCTGATCAGCCAGTTCGTCGTGCTGCTGAAGGATTCGGCGCTCGGGCTGATCGTCGGCTACGACGAGCTGGTGGACCGGGGGCTGAACGGCATCGCGGCGAACTTCTCGAACGTGATCCAGGCGGCCGTGCTCATCGCGGCCATCTTCATCGTCATGAACATGGCGCTGGACCGGCTGGCCGCCCGGCTGGGCGCGCGCGCCCGGACCGCCTAGGCCGGCGCCGAGCTGCTGCGCACGGCCCGTCGGCGCGCGGCCCGTCTGCGTGCGGCCCGCCCGATCGCGGGCAGCCAGGGCGCGAGGCCGATCAGTGCGAGCAGCGCGAGCAGCGGCATCCGCCACCCCGGGCCGACCACCGGGTGCGGGGCGGCGGGCGGCGGCGAGATCCAGGGGCGGGCGGTCTTGGACCAGGCGAGGAAGGCGTCGCCGATGGGGAGCAGGCCGAAGGCGTACCGCTTGGTCGAGGGCGTGCCGATCGGCAGCCCGGCCAGCTCCCCGTAGTTGGCCAGCGCCCCGGCGAGCGTGGCGTCGCCGTGCACCTGCGCCGTGCCGAGTGCGACCGCGGTGGCCGACAGGCTCACGCCCAGGGGCAGCGGCCCTGAGTCCACGTCGGCGGGGCCGTCCATGCCGTGCGGGTACTCGCGCACGGCCGGGCCGAGTCCCAGCGGGGTGGCGAGGTACAGCTCGCGGAAGCGGGCGTACTGGGCGGCGGCGAAGGCCGGGTCGATGTCCACGAGGAAGCGCAGGATGAGGCTCTGCGAGCTGCCCCGCGCCACCCCCTGGGGCTCGCCGGTCTCCGCGTCGACGGCGTGCGGGATCAGGCCGGTACGCGGGTCGAGCCGCTTGCGCACCTCGTCCAGCCAGCGGGCGACGGTGTTCCCGTGCCCCTCCGTGCCGGTCAGCAGCGTGTCGTGCAGCCGCAGCGAGGCGATGGCGACCGCCGAGTCCACCGGCCACGCCTGCCCCGGGTACGACTCCAGGAACGGCGTGCCCGCGGCGTCGAACGCCCGTGCCAGCTCGGCCGACTCCTCGGTGAAGCGGCGCCGCTCGGTCTCGTCGCGCCGCTCCTCCGGCTGCAGGCTCAGCACGCCGCCGAGCAGCCAGTTGCTCCAGCCGCGGTAGAAGACGCCGAACGGCGGGTCGAGCGACGGGTCGAAGGGCGCCCTGCCGGCGGGGCCGTCCAGCCGGGCCAGCGCCCACCTCGCCTCGCGCAGCGCCGTCTCCCGCTCGGCGGGCAGGCGGTGGCCGAGCTCGACCCAGGCCAGGCCGTACAGGGCGTGCAGGAAGAAATAGCCCTCGGGGAACAGCGCCTGCGCCTCGTCTCCGGCTCCCGCGTCCAGTTCGGCGCGCAGGAACGCGAGCTGCCGCCGTACCCCCGGCGGCTCGCCGGCGACGTCGGTGGCGGGCGCGATCAGGCGTACGGCGCCGAGCAGCGCGCACAGGCCGACCACGACGGCGGCTGCCCGGCGCGCTCCGCGCATCACGGACCGGAGTGACAGGGGTGCGGACACCGGGCTGATCGTAGCCGCGGGGGTCGATCTGGATGGCAGGAAATGTGTAGAAAGATGCCATGCCTATCTCCCCCCGGCCTGTTCCCCCCGGCCCTTTCGCGGGCCGCTCGCTCGCCGAGCTCGCCCAGGACCTCCGCGACGGCCGTACCACCTCCCTCGATCTGACCGAGCAGGCGCTCGGCGCCGCCGCCGCGCTCGACCCTGCGCTGAACGCGTTCGTCACCGTGGACGGCGCCGGTGCGCTGGAGGCGGCCAAGGCGGCGGACGACGAGCTGGCCGCGGGCCGCGACCGGGGGCCGCTGCACGGGATCCCCGTGGCGGTCAAGGACCTGATCGAGGTGGCCGGGCTGCCCGCCACCATGGGCTCCCGGCACTTCGCCGGCTACGTCCCCGACCGCGACGCCGCCTGCGTGACCCGGCTGCGGGAGGCCGGGGCGGTGATCGTCGGCAAGACGACCACCCACGAGTTCGCCTACGGCCCCACCGGCGACCGCTCGGCCAACGGCGCCTCGCGCAACCCGCACGACACCGGCCGCATGTCGGGCGGCTCCAGCGGGGGCAGCGGCGCCGCCGTGGGGGCGGGCATCGTGCCGCTGGCGCTCGGCACCGACACGGGCGGGTCCGTCCGCATCCCGTCCGCTCTGTGCGGGGTCGCCGGGTTCAAGCCCGCGTACGGCGCGATCTCCGCCGACGGCGTGTTCCCGCTGTCGCGCTCCCTCGACCACGTCGGCGTGCTGGCGGCCGACGCGGAGAGCTGCCTGACGGCGTACCGGTGCCTGATCGAGGGCGAGATGCCCGAGCGCGCGCAGGACGCCCGGGTGGCGTGGCTGGACGCGAGCGACCTGCTCGCGGGCGACCCCGAGGTGGTGGCGGCCGCCCGCGCGGCGGCCGCTTCCGCGGGCCCGGCGGGTGAGCTGCCCGAGGTGCGGCTGCCCGGCGGGTTCGCCGAGGAGGTGCTGCACACGTACCGGATGATCCAGTCCTGCGAGGCGGCGGCCGTGCACGCCGAGCGGATGGAGCGCGCGCCCGAGCTGTTCGGCGAGGAGGTGCTGGAGCGGCTGCGCGGCGCGGCGCAGGTGCCGGGATGGCGCTACGTGCGCGCCGTGGAGGACCGCGAGCGGCTCGTCGCCGCCGCGGGCGCGCTGTTCGAGCGGCACGACGTGCTCGCCCTGCCGACGGCGGCGATCACCGCGCCGCCGATCGACCGGCGCGAGGTGACTCTCGGGGACGAGACAGTGCCCGTCGGAGTCGCGCTGCTCTCGCTGACCTGCCCGTGGAACGTGCTGCGCTTCCCCGCCCTGACCGTCCCCGCGGGCACGGTCGCGGGACTGCCGGTGGGCCTGCAGCTCGTCTGCCGTCCCGGCGACGAGGCCCTGCTGTTCTCGGCCGCCCGCCGCCTCACCTCCTGAGGCCGGGGCGCGCGGGCCGGTCTCAGCTCGGCCAGTCCACGATGCGCGCCTCGGCGCGGAAGCGCAGCGCGGGGTCGGCGTAGCGGGCCTCGGGGACGGCGTACAGGGCGTCCACGCCGGCCCGCTGCAGGTCGTACCCGGCGGCGATGAGCGCGATCTCGTCGTCGGGCACGGTCAGCCCTGCGGCGGCGAGCAGGCGGCGTACGGTCTCGTCAGAGCTCATGACACGGTCCTCCTATGCGGCGTGCGCGGGCGCGGCCATGGCGGGAACGCGCAGGTGCCAGTCGGTGATCTGCTGGTAGGCGGCGCCGGCCCGCAGGATCGTGCCCTCTTCGAAGGGCCGCCCCGCGAGCTGCAGCGACAGCGGCAGCCCGTCCCCGGTGAAGCCCATCGGCACGGCCAGGACGGGGTTGCCGACGCAGTCCCAGTACTGCGTGAAGATCCGCGCGAACACGGCCTCCACGTCGAGGCGGCCCTGGGCGTCGGTGAGCGATGCGAAGGAGGGCGCGCCCACGGACGCGGTCGGCGAGGCGACGACGTCCACCTCGCCGAACAGCCTGGCCACCGCGTCCTGGGCGACCCGCCGTACGCGCTGGGCCTGCACGTAGTCGGCGCCGCTGATCAGCGCGCCGCGCGCGAGCATGGCGCGGGTGGCGGCGAAGTAGTCGCCCCAGCGGGCGGCGGCGTCGTTGCGGTGGTAGGCGAGCGCCTCGGCGCAGGCGGTGACGAGGTTCGCGGTGAGCATCTCGTGCCAGTAGGGCAGCTCGACCTCGACCGCGGTGGCGCCGAGGCCGGTCAGCGCGGCGATCGCGGCCTCGAAGGCGGGCGCGGCGGCGGGGTCCGACCCGTCGGGGAAGTGATGCTCGCGTACGACGCCGATGCGCAGCCCGTCCAGCCGGCCGCCGTCGAGGGCGGGCAGGTCGAGCGGGACGTCGACGGAGTCCGGGTCGCTCGGGTGGTGCCCCGCGATGACCTGCAGCACGGCGGCGCAGTCGCGGGCGCTGCGGGCCAGCGGCCCGACGTGGTCGAGCGAGTAGCCGAGCGGCGCGACCCCCGACTTCGGCACCCGGCCGAACGTCGGCATCAGCCCGCTCACCCCGCAGAACGCGGCCGGGATGCGGATGCTGCCGGCCGTGTCCGTGCCGAGCCCGGCGAGGAACATCCCGGCCGCCACGCCGTTGCCGGTGCCCGAGCTGGACCCGCCGGGCCAGGTGCGCGGATCCCACGGGTTGCGCGGCACCGGGAACGGCTTCGACGGGTCCGCCATGCCGCAGGCGAACTCCATCGTCGTGACCTTCCCGGTGATCACCGCGCCGGCCGCCTTGAGCCGGGCCACGACCGGGGCGTCCTTGCCCGCCGCCCACGCCGGGTCGAGTATCAGGCTCTGCGCGGTCGTCGGGCCCTCGGCGGCGGCGATGATGTCCTTCACGCCGAACGGGATGCCGTGCAGCGGCCCGCGGTCCACGCCCGCCGCCAGCTCCTCGTCCGCCCGGGCGGCGGCGGCCATGGCGGTGTCGTCGAAGCGGGTCAGATAGGTGCCGAGCTCGGAGTCCAGCCGGTCGGCGCGCTCGATGGCCTGCTCGGTCAGCTCCACGCTCGTCACCTCGCCCGCCCGCAGGCGGGCGGCGGCCTCGGTCAAGGTCAAGGGGGGTTCCATCGTCCGCTCCTCGGTGGGGGTCAGGGCAGTGGCGCGCGGCGGGCGGCGTTCGAGACGAACAGGAAGCGGTCGCCGCGCACATGAATGAAGGCCAGGTTGAACGGCCGGCCGCCGGCGTCCCTGATCACCTGCTCCATGGTGATCAGCGGGGCGCCCTCGGCGACGCCGAGCCGGGCCGCCGTGGCCGCGTCGGCAGGGGTGCAGCCGCAGATGAACTCCGACTCCTCGTAGGTGACGCCGGCCTCGTTGAGCAGGGCGTACCAGTCGTGCACGAACGGCCTGCCGCGCAGGCGGTCCGCCTCGGGGCTGAGCACGTAGTTGGTGGCCATGCCGTGGGGCTCGTCGCCGTACAGGGAGACGTACTCAAGGCGCAGGCACGGCGTGCCCGCCGGGACGCCGAGCCGCTGCGCCGCCGCCTCCGGCAGCGGGATCGTGGACCGGTCGAGCACCTGGGGGCGCAGCCGCCGGTTGAGCAGGCTCTCCTGGCTGGGCGGCGCGACCCCGTGTGCCTCGGCGAGGCGGGTCATCACCGCTTTGACCACGGCGTGGGTGCCGACGCCCGGGCGGCGGTCGATCAGCCCCTCGCGGCGCAGCACGGCGAGCGCCTCGCGCACGGTGGCTCGGCCGACCCCGTACGCGGCCATCAGCTCGGTCTCGGCGGGCAGCAGGCCGTCGGGGAACGCGCCCCGCAGGACCGCCGAGCGCAGCAGGTCGAGCAGCCGGCGCAGGTCGGCCTCGCGGCCGGCGCGCGGCCGGTGTGATCGCCCCGCCATGCCCGCGGACGATACGGACACGCCGTTACCGCGCCATTCCCGGCCCGTTTCCGGCGGGTAACCCGCTGCGCGGCAGGCCGCCGCCTCCATGACACCTCCAACCCGGCTCGCCCGTTCTCCTGGCGTCCTTGCCGCAGGACGGTAGGGAGGGCGTGTTGCGCGGGCATGACCTGGTGGTTGCGCCGGGTTACGCCGTATCCGGCCCCGTCCGTACGGGGGGTGAGCTGCGCTGACGCGGGGCGCGGCGGCCGTCGCGCCGCTTTCACCACCGACCCGCCGCCTTCCGCGGCCGCGACCGGCCCTCGACCCGCCGCCTTCCCACCGACCGGCCGCCGCGCCCGGCCCTCGACCCGCCGCCATGGCCCACCGACCGGCCACCGCGCCCGGCCCTCGATCCGCCGCCGCTGCCCCGGCCTCCGGTCGGCTCACCCTCAGGCGCACAGGCCGCGAGCCGGGCGGCGGTCACCTCGGGTGGGCGCCGCCGTCCACGCTGAGCACCTGGTTCGTCAGGTAGCCGTTGCGCAGGACCGCCATGCACAGATCGGCCACCTCCCCGGGCCGCCCGAACCGCCCCACCGGCAGCGCACCGGGGCTCGCGCCCGGCGGGAGCATGGCGGTGTCCTCGATGAGCGCGGGCGCCACCGCGTTCACCGTCACCCCATCCGCCGCCACGCGCGGCGCCAGGAAGTGCACCAGGCCGTGCAGCCCCGCCTTGGACGCCGCGTAGTGCGGCCCCACGATCCCGCCCGTGAACCCGGCGACCGACGACATGAACAGCACCCGCCCGAACCGCCGCGCCACCATCCCCGGCAGCGCCGCCTGGGCGAGCAGGAACGGCGCGCGCAGGTTCACCGCCATCGTGCGCTCCCACGTCTCCAAGCCGACTTCGGCGTAGCCGAGCGGTTCGGCGTACCCGGCGTTGGCGATGAGCAGGTCCACCGGGCCCAGCTCCCCCTCGGCCGTGTCGAGCAGGGCGCGGGGCACGCCGGGGTCGGCCATGTCGCCGGGCAGCGCCAGCGCGGGCACCCCGGCGGCCACCGACTCGGCGACGAGCCGCCCCGCCTCGACGGCGCGGCCCCCGTACGCGAAGACCGTGCGCACGCCGGCCGCGATGAGGCGGCGCCCGATCGCCTGCCCGATGCCGCCGGACGCCCCGGTGAGCAGCGCCACCCGACCCTCCAGATCCTCCATGTCCCCTCCAGCCCCGTGGTCACCGTCCTCCCTCGCTTCGTGCCCGTCCGCCGGACACGGCACGCGGCACGGCCGGGCGAGCCGTGCCCCGCGGCGGATCCGCTGGTTACAGTGAGGCCGTGAGCCACGATCGGCACGGCCTGGCCATGACGGGCGCAAGCGCGGCGGCGGTACGCCACTACGACCAGGCGCTCGACGAGCTGCTGCACTTCAGGGCCGAAGTGGACGCCGAGGCGAACGCCGCCGTCGCGGAGTCGCCCGGCTTCCCCATGGGCAACGTCCTGGTCGCCTATCTCGGGCTGCTGACCACCGAGGTGGAGGACGCGCGCACGGCGCGGGCCAGGTTCGAGGCGTTCCAGCGCAGGACGGAGGGCGCCGAGCTGCTGCCCCGCGAGCGAGCGCACGTCGCGGCCGTGCGGGCGCTGCTCGACGGCGACTTGCTGGCCTGCGGGTCGCTGCTCGCCGAGCTGACCGCCGAATACCCGCGCGACGCGCTCGCCCTCGCGGTCGGCCACCAGATCGACTTCTTCACCGGCAACGCGCGCATGCTGCGCGACCGCATCGGCGGCGCGCTCACCGCATGGCCGGACGACGACCCGCACTTCGGTCATCTCCTCGGCATGTACGCGTTCGGTCTCGAGGAGACCGGGCACCGCGACCGGTCGGAGGAGGTCGGGCTGCGGGCGGTCGAGCGGAACCCGCGCGACGTGTGGGCGATCCACGCGGTGGTGCACACGTACGAGGAGCAGGGCCGCTTCGGCACCGGCCTGCGCTATCTCGACGCCCGGCTGCCCGACTGGTCCACCGGGACGTTCTTCAACGTGCACACCTGGTGGCACTACTGCCTGTACGCGCTGGAGAGCGGCGACCACGCGCGGGTGCTCGCGATCTACGACTCCGTGCTCGCGGACGGGCAGTCGTGCCTGGAGCTGCTGGACGCCGCCGCGCTGCTGTGGCGGCTCCACCTGGAGGGCTCCGACCAGCACCGGCGGTGGCGGGACCTGGCCGATCGGTGGCCCGCGCGGGTGGCCGAGCCGTTCTACTCGTTCAACGACATGCACGCGGTGATGTCGTACGTGGGCGCGGGGCGGATCGCCGAGGCCGAGAAGCTGGTCGCCGGGCGGGAGGCGTACGTGGCGCGGCCCCTGCCCGGCGTCACCAACCACGGCATGACGCTGCGGGTGGGCCTGCCGGTGTGCAAGGCGATCGTGGCGTTCGGGCGGGGCGACTACGACGCGGTCGTGGACCTGCTCTACCCGATCAGGCACCGCATCGCCGAGTTCGGCGGCAGCCACGCCCAGCGCGACGCCGTGCAGCGCACGCTGCTCGAGGCGGCCCTGCGGGCCGGGCGGCACCAGCTGGCCAGGCTGCTGGTGAGCGAGCGGATCGGCCTGCGGCCGTGCAGCCCGTACAACTGGCTCAAGCAGGCGGCGCTGGCCGACGCGCTCGGCGACGGCGCGGCGGCGGCCGTGGCCCGGGAGCGCGCCGGCGACCTCGCGCGCGGCGGCGGCGCCGGCCGGAATGTCGGTGGCGTCGAGTAGCTTGCAGGGCATGGAACGGCAACTCACCCTCATGGTCGTGCACGCCCACCCCGACGACGAGTGCCTCAGCACCGGCGGCATCCTCGCCCGCTACTCCGACGAGGGCGTCCGCACCGTCCTGGTCACCTGCACCAACGGCGAGCAGGGCGACGGCGAGGGCGGCGTCAAGCCCGGCGACCCCGGCCACGACGAGGCCGCGGTGGCCAGGCAGCGGCTCGGCGAGCTGCGCGAGTCCGTCGCCCACCTCGGCGTCGAGCACCTCGAGCTGCTGGGCTACCGCGACTCCGGCATGCAGGGCTGGGAGGCCAATTCTCATCCCGAGGCGTTCGCCAACGTGCCGCTGGAGGCGTCGGCCGGGCGGCTCGCCGAGCTGATGGAGCGCTACCGGCCGCAGGTCGTGGTGACGTACGACGAGACGGGCGGCGGCGGTTACGGCCACCCCGACCACGTGCGCGCCCACCAGATCACGATGGCCGCCGCCGAGCGCACCGGCATTCCCGACAAGCTCTACCACACCGCCATCCCCCGGGCCGCGATCAAGCGCATGTTCGAGCTGATGCGCGCCCACGGCATCGACCTCGGCGGCGAGTCCCCCTCCGACGACTTCGGCACCCCCGACGAGAAGGTCACCACCGTCGTCGACGTCTCCGCCTACACCGAGCGCAAGCTCAAGGCGCTGCGGGCGCACGAGAGCCAGGGGGAGAACATCTTCTTCCTGCGCATGCCGGAGGAGGCCCAGCAGCAGGCGTTCTCGCACGAGGCGTTCGTACGCGTGCTGTGCAAGGTCGACGCACCCGCCCGCGAAGACGACCTGTTCGCTGGTCTGCGCTCGTAGGCGTTGAGGGCGGCGGCTGCGGGTGCTGGGGCGACGCCCGCCCCACGGGTGTGAGCCTCGGCGCCCGACTGCAGCCGGCCACGCCGGCGCGGTCTCCGACGCCGGGTCTGCACGGCCGCGGCCGGACCATGCACGGGCGGGCGCCGACACCAGGACCGTGCGACAGCGGTCAGACCTGCACATGCAAGCGCCGCCGCCAAGACCGCACGACAGCGGTCACACCTGCACGTGCAAGCGCCGCCGCCAAAACCGTACGGCTGCGGCCGAACCCGCAGGTGAGCAGGCGACGCTCGCGGCGCGGCGCTCGCGGCGCGGCGTTCGGGACGAGCCACCACCGACGCGCCACCTTCACACAGCGCCTCCTCCGCGCCACCGGCTGCCCAGGGCCACCACCGGTGCCGGGTTTCCGGGGAGAGGCAGCCCGGCCGCTCGGCAAAGCAGCCGGAGGGACGGCGAGCCGACGAGACCGCTGAGCATCACACCGGACAGGGCGGCCGGGGCGTTGTGTGTGACGGCCGGGGTGAAAGTTTCATCGGCGGGTGGCCGTCTTCGCAGCTTGCGCGGAGGCGCGCGATCACGGTGATGGTGAGCGGCCGTACCGGCGCCTACAGTGCTGACAGACGCATCCGGAGATCTGGTCAAGGAGCCTGTCATGCGCGCCCGACTCGTCCCGGTTCTTGTACTCGCCCTCCTGACGTTCGGCCTCGGTGCGCCACCGGCCGGTGCGCAGAGCGCCGCTGAGCCGGGCGCCACGCGGGACGCCGCACCCAGAGCGCAGAGCACGGAGCCGAAGACGCGGGACACCGCACAAGAGGCTGGGGACACCGCACAAGAGGCGAAGGGCACCGCACAAGAGGCGGGGGGCACCGCACGCAGAGCGCAGGGCACGGCACCGAGGGCGCGGGGCTCCGCAGCCGGGGTCGCGGAGGGGGCTGCGCGGGACGCCGAAGCGGGAGCCGCCCAGGACGGGTTCGACTTCGCGCGGGCGGAGGTGTCGGTCACCGGGCTGCAGGTGCCGTGGGGGCTGGCGTTCCTGCCCGACGGCAGCGCGCTGGTGTCAGAGCGCGGCACCGGCCGCATCATGCAGGTACGCCCGGGGCAGGCGCCGACGCCGGTGGCGACGATCAGCGGGCTGCAGGCCTCGGGCGAGGGCGGCCTGCTGGGCATCGCGGTCTCGCCGACGTACGCGCAGGACGGCTGGGTGTACGCGTACTTCACCAGCACCGCCGGCGACAACCGCCTGGCCAGGCTCAGGCTCTCGGACCCGCAGACGCAGGAGGTGCTCTTCTCCGGGGTGCCGAGCGGGACCATCCACAACGGCGGCCGCATCGCGTTCGGCCCGGACGGCATGCTGTACGTCGCCACCGGCGACGTCGGCAACACCTCCAACGCGCAGAACCTCAACAGCCCGGCCGGCAAGATCCTGCGCATGACGCCCGAGGGGGGCGTCCCCGAGGACAACCCGTTCCCGGGCTCGCGGGTGTGGAGCTACGGCCACCGCAACGTCCAGGGCCTGGCGTGGGACGACGAGGGCCGGATGTTCGCGAGCGAGTTCGGTCAGGACACCTGGGACGAGGTCAACCAGATCGTCGCGGGCGGCAACTACGGCTGGCCGGTGTGCGAGGGCAGGTGCGGCGACTCGTCCTACCGCGACCCGATCGTCACGTGGTCGACCGCCGAGGCGTCGCCCAGCGGCCTGGCGTACGCCGGCGGCGCACTCTACGTGGCGGCGCTGCGCGGGCAGCGGCTCTGGACGATCCCGCTGAACGCCGGCACGCCGGGCACGCCGGTGGCGGAGCTGCGGTCGGCGTACGGCCGGCTGCGCGCGGTCGCGGCGGGCCCGGACGGCCATCTCTGGGTGACGACCAGCAACCGCGACGGCCGCGGCATCCCGGTGGCGCAGGACGACCGCATCATCCGCATTCCGCCCGCGACGGACGGCGGCGGCGAGCCGTCCGGCACGTGCACCGCCACGGCCACCGTGCAGACGCAGTGGAGCACCGGATACGTGATCCAGCCGGTGACCGTCGCCAACACCGGCTCGGCGCCGCTGGACGGCTGGACGGTGACGTTCACGCTGCCGGCCGGTCACGCGGTGACGGGCTCGTGGAACGCGACCCTGACCGTCTCCGGCCAGACCGTCACGGCCAGGAACACCGCGGACAACGGCACCCTCGCGGCCGGCCAGAGCACGACGTTCGGCTTCCAAGCCACCCGCCCCTCCGGCGACACCAGCGTCCCGTCCGGCTACCAGTGCTCCTGAGCGTCCGCTCTCCGGGTCTCGGCCCGTGAGGGGGCGATCCGGCAAGCTGAACGGGGCAGGGCGGACGAACGGGGAGCAGGCTCACGGGCGAAGCGGACCGACGAGCAGGGCGGAGCCGGAGCGATGGCCGACGAGGCGAAGCCGGAGCCCGCTCGATCGGCGACGCCGCAGCGGTGGTCGGCGGGGTGTGACGGACTCGTTCCGTCGGTGGAGCCGGACGGGGAGGCGGGGTCAGATCCAGCCGCGCCGGGTGGCTTCCATGGCGATCTGGAAGCGGGTGCGGACTCCCAGCCGGTGCATCAGCCTGGTGATGTGGCGCTGCACCGTGCGCTCGCTCCACCCCAGGGCGCGGGCCGCTGAGCGGTCCGTCGCGCCGGCGGCGAGCAGGGTGAGCAGGCGTTCCTCGTCGGGCGGCAGGTCCCGATCGGAGGCGATCTCGCCGGCCCCGGCGAGCCCGCCGGCGCCGCCCGCTCCGGGGAGGCGGACGGGGACGCTGCGGTCCCACAGGGCCTCGAAGAGGGCGATCAGGGCGTCGAGCAGCGGCGACGGGTGGATCAGGTACGACGCGCTGAGCACGTCGTCCCCGGCCCGCATGAGCGGGATGATGGCGAGCCGGTCGTCGGAGATGCCGAGCTTCATGGGCAGCCCGGCGTGGATCCTCGCCTGCTCGCCGTGCTGCATCCCGATGGTGACGTCCTCCAGCCAGCCGGACATCTCAAGGACGCTGGAGTCGTAGATGACCCGGTAGCTCACGCCGCGCCGCAGCAGGTCGAGCTCGACGGAGTTGGGTTCGCGGTGCTGGGCGGGGGCGGCGTACGGCGGGCGGTCGAAGCCGCGCATCTGCGCCCGCGTGTCCCGCTGCATCTGCACCCACCGCTGGTTGACCTCGTCTCGCCCGGAGACGACTTCGACGAGTTCGCCGGGGTGGGCGAAGCGGGTGTTGGCGCGGTAGACCTCCATGAGGGCCCGGATGTGGGCGCGTACGCCGTCCAGTTCGCGCTCCCGTTCGCGCAGCAGCGCCTCGAGGCTGCTGTCGGGCGAGACGGCGACGTAGCGGGTGGGCCGCCCGGTGGAGCGGGTGGCCAGGCCGAGGTCGAGCAGCGTCTGGAGAATCCGGCGGGCGGCGGCGGCCGGCAGGTGGCAGTCGGCGACGATCTCGGCGACGGTGGCCTGGGTTCTGCGGACGAGCGCGTGGTAGACCTCCTCGTCCTGCGGGCTGAGCCCGATCGCCTCCAGCACGCGATCCTCCTGTCGGGATAACGACACATGACAGAAACTCGCCACTAACAGATCTTGTCAGTAAATGGCGGATGATGTCAGCGTTCTTGAGCACCACTGGCCCCAGTGGCCACAGGAATGAAGGAGCATCATGCCGTTGTCCCCTCGTCGCTTGCCTGGTCGCCGACTGCTGGCAGCTGTCTTACCTGCGGTCTTGCTGACGACTGCGACGTTCGGGACGCTCGTCCCGGCGACCGCGGGCCCGGCCGCGGCTCAGACGGCCCCCGCCCCCGAACGGGGCGGCAAGATCGACGCCAAGCTTGCCGAGCAGATGAAGAGCGCGCGCGGTCGCATCGAGGCGCTCGTCATATTGCGTACGCTGAAGGAGCCGCCCCCGGCCGACACCCCCGTGAAGGCGCGTGCCGCTCTCAAGGAGAGCGCGGAGCCGGTGCAGGACCCGGTGGCCGAGTACGTGCGCTCGCGCGGCGACCAGGTGGTCAACACGTTCTGGCTGAAGAACATGATCCTGGTACGTGCCACGCCCGCGACGCTGGCCGCGCTTGCCGAGCTTGAGCTGGTCGAACGGATCATCCCGAACTTCACCCTCACCGCGCCCGAGCCGAAGCAGGCGCCGCAGCCCAGGACCATGGCGGCCGAGGAGACCACCTGGGGCATCGCCAAGATCGGCGCGGACCGCGTGCAGAAGGAGCGCGGCCTGACCGGCAAGGGCGTCCGCGTGGCCGTGCTCGACACCGGCATCGACATCACCCACCCCGACCTGCAGGGCAAGCTGGTGGGCTCGGGTCCGGAGCACGCGGGCGGCTGGATCGAGTTCGACCCTGACGGCAAGCCCGTGGCCAGCGAGCCGCACGACAGCGCCTTCCACGGCACCCACGTGGCGGGCACGATCGCGGGCGGCAACGCCTCCGGCACGCAGATCGGCGTCGCGCCCGGCGCCGAGCTGATGGCCGCGCTGACCATCCCGGGCGGCAACGGTACGTTCGCGCAGGTGATCGCGGGCATGCAGTGGGCGATCGCGCCGTACGCCGCCGACGGCACCCCGGCGGGCGAGCCCGCCGACGTGGTCAGCATGTCGCTCGGCGCCGAGGGCTTCTGGGACGAGATGATCGAGCCCGCGAGGAACATCTACCGGGCGGGCGCGTTCCCCTCCTTCGCCATCGGCAACAACTGCGCGGAGGGCGCGTCCTCCAGCCCCGCCAACGTGTACGAGGCGATCTCCGTGGGCGCGACCGACGCCGACGACAACGTGGGCGAGTTCTCCTGCGGCGGCGTGGTCAAGTCGACCGACTGGTTCGACGCGCCGCCGGAGTGGCCGGACTCGTACGTGGTGCCCGACGTCTCCGCGCCCGGCGTGGACGTGGTCTCGACGATGCCCGGCGGCGAGTACGCGGCGCTGAACGGCACCTCGATGGCCACCCCGCACGTGTCGGGCACGCTCGCCCTCATGCTGGAGGCCCGCCCCGACCTGACCGTTGAGGCGGCCGAGGAGATCCTGGCCGGTACGGCGGTCGCCGACGACCGCTACGGCCCGCTGCCGAACCCCCGCTACGGCCGTGGCCGCATCGACGCCTACGCGGCGGTCGCCGAGGCGACGCTGACCAGCGGCGTGCGCGGCACCGTCGTCGACAAGCACGGCCGCAAGCCGCTGGCCGGCGTGCGGGTGACCAGGCCCGACGGGCGCAGCACCGAGACGGACGAGGACGGCCGCTTCGAGCTGCGGCTGCCCCCGGGCGAGCACGAGCTGACGCTGTCCAGGTTCGGCTACGAGGACGAGAAGAAGACCGTCAAGGTGGAGGCGGACCGCCTCTCCGACACGCGATTCGAGCTGAAGCGGACCAAGTGGAGCGCGATCTCCGGGCACGTGACGTACGGGCCGACCGGCACGGCCGTGCCCGGCGCCACCGTCCGCGTGCTGGGTGTGCCCGACGAGCTGGCCGCCACCACCGACGCCAGGGGCCACTACACGATCAAGGACGTGCCGGTCGGCACGTACAAGATCGCCGCACAGGGCGTCGGCGTCTCCAGGTCGCCTGAGACCGAGGTGACGGTGGACAAGCACAACGCGAAGGCGGACCTCACGCTGCCCCGCCGCTCCCCCACCGAGCGGGTCTCGCTCGCCACGGACGGCCGGCAGGCCAACCACGACTCCTGGTGGGCCGAGCTGAGCGGCGACGGCAGCACGGTGGTGTACGCGAGCCTCGCCACCAACCTCACCGATGAGCGCGACACCAACGGCGAGCTGGACGTCTTCGCCACCGACCTGCGCACCGGCGTGACCGAGCGGGTCTCGGTGGCGGCCGACGGCGGGATCGCCGACTCGTTCTCGCTGTCGCCGAAGGTCAGCCACGACGGCCGGTACGTCGGCTTCAACAGCGGCGCGACCAACCTCGTCGAAGGCGACGACAACGGCCAGACGGACGCCTTCGTGTACGACCGGCAGACCGGGAAGACCGAGATGGTCTCGGTGTCGTCCAGCGGCGAGCCGGGCGACGGGAACTCGGGCCCGCCGAGGCTCAGCGCGGACGGCCGGTACGTGGTCTTCGACAGCATGGCCGCGAACCTCGTGCCCGGCGACACCAACGGGCGCAACGACGTGTTCCTGCACGACCGGCAGACCGGCACCACCGAGCGGATCTCCGTGACGCAGGACGGCGAGCAGTCGAACGGCAACGCCCGCGAGGCCACGATCAGTGGCGACGGCCGGTACATCGCCTTCCAGAGCGACGCATCCGACCTGGTGCCGGGGGACGACAACGGGGAGATCGACACCTTCCTGCTGGACCGGCAGACGGGCACGCTCACCCGTATCACCGGCCCCGACCCGGCCACCCCCACCGACGGCCCCGTGATCAGCGCGGACGGCACCAAGATCGCCTACTCCAACGGCATCGGGCTCGGCGAGATCTACGTGCAGGACCTCGCCACCGGCAAGACCGACATGGTGTCGGTGACGCTGGACGGGACCGGCGCGAACGCCCTGAGCTTCGCCCCCTCCCTGTCCGCCGACGGAAGCAAGGTCGCCTTCTACAGCGACTCCCCTATGCTCGTCGAGGGCGACACGAACAACCTCAACGACATCTTCGTCCGGGACGTCGCGGCGGGCATCACCACCCGGGTGTCCACCGTGCCCGGAGGCGGTGAGGGCGACGGGCGCTCGTACCTGCCGTCGATCAGCGCGGACGGCCGGTACGTGGCGTTCGAGAGCGGCTCGACCAACCTGGTCGACGGAGACACGAACAAGCGTTCGGACATCTTCGTGCACGACCTGGTGAACGGGCCCGAGGCGCTGTTCGTGGTGAGCGACCTGAAGGTGACGCCGGAGTCGTCGCCGTCGGGGCACGCGCGGGTGAGCGCGCAGGTGCGCAACATCGGCGAGCGCGATGGGACCTACGACGCCGTGCTGCGCGTGAACGGCGCCGAGGAGCAGCGGCGCGCGGTGACGCTGAAGCCCGGTAAGGACGCGAAGGTCTCGTTCGAGCTGCGGCGCACCGAGGCGGGCACGTACACCGTCACGGTCGGCCCGCTGACCGGCCACTTCACGGTGAAGCGGTGATGCACGCCGCTCCGCTGACCGGCCGCTCCGCGGCCGGACGGTGATCACGTGACGAGGGGGCCGTCCCGGATGAAGGGGCGGCCCCCTCTGCGTGTGCGGGCTCAGGGGTGGGGCCCCGCGCGGGCTCGGCCGCCGCTCCCCCGATGCCCGCCGGGCGTCGTCGAGGGCAACCGGGCCGTGCTGCGATGATGAACTCCGTCCAGGAGGGCGTCCGTGCACACGACCGCGCTCCTGACCGTGCGGACACGGCAGCGTACCCGGGAAGAGAGGCTGGTCCGATGATCGCTGTGCTCGGCGAGTGCGTCGCCGATGCCTTCACCGAGCCGCCGCCCGCGGGCGGCCGGAGCGGGACAAGCGGCGGAAGCGGACCCGGCAGGGGGAACGAGGCCGGCGGCCCGGGGGCGGGGCTGAGGTTGCGGGTGCTGCCCGGCGGCGGGCCGGCGAACACGGCGGTGGCGCTCGCCCGGCTCGGCACGCCGACCCGCTTCCTGGGGCGGCTGTCGGGGGACGTCTTCGGCGAGATGTTCCGCGCCCGGCTGGCCGCGTCGGGCGTCGACCTGTCGGCGGCGGTCGCGGCGGGCGAGCCGAGCACGCTGGCGGTGGCCGCGCTCGACGAGGACGGCCGGGCCGCGTACACCTTCTACGCCCAGGGCACCGCCGACTGGCAGTGGACGCGCGGCGAGCTGGACCTGTCGCGGCTCGGCACCGCCTCGTGCCTGCACACCGGCTCGCTCGCGCTGGTCAAGCGGCCGGGCGCGGCGGCCGTCGAGGAGTTCGCGGCCTCCGCCGCCGGGCGGGTCACGGTCTCGATCGACCCCAACGTGCGGCCCAGCCTCGCCGCGCGGGACGACTACCAGGTGGAGCGGTGGTGCGCGTACGCCGACGTGCTGCGGCTGAGCGACGACGACCTCGCGTTCCTGCTGCCGGGCACCCCGGCCGAGGCCGCCTGCGACCGCTGGCACGCGGCCGGGGCCCGGCTGATCGTGGTCACGCTCGGCGCGAAGGGCGCGCTGGTGTCGCTGGACGGCGAGCGCGCCACCGTGCCCGCCGTGCCCGTCGAGGTGGCCGACACGGTCGGGGCGGGCGACGCGTTCACCGCCGGGCTGCTGCACCACCTGGAGGGCAGGGGGCTGCTCGGCGGGCGGCTGGACACCCTCGACCTCGACACCGCCGTGGCGGCGGCGACGTTCGCGGCCCGCGTGGCGGCGCTGACGTGCACGGTCCCCGGCGCCGACCCGCCCTGGCCGCACCGGCTCTGACGCCGCCCGCGGATGAGCACGCCGCCGGTGAGAACGCCCTGCCGGAACGCGGCGGCCGGGACCGCGCCTCAGGCCCCGGCCCCGGCCGTCACGCGCCTCAGAAGTCGAAGTCGTCGATGTTGTCCTTGGTGAAGACGAACGGGTCGCCCAGCAGGACCGTGCCGTCCTTGCCGACCGTGTAGTCGCCGAGCCTGCCCGCCTGGAACGTCTCGCCCTCCTTGCCGGTGATCAGCCCGGAGGCCAGCGCGCCGCCGGCGTAGGCGGCCAGGTAGCCGAGGTCGGACGGGTTCCACAGGGCGAACGCCTTGACCGTGCCGTCCTTGACGTACGCGCGCATCTGGTTGGGCGTGCCGAGCCCGGTGAGCTGCACCTTGCCCTTGTACTCGGAGGCGGACAGGTAGCGGGCGGCCGCCGCGACGCCGACCGTGGTGGGCGAGATGATGCCCTTCAGGTCGGGGTGCTTGGCCAGCAGGCCCTGCGTCTCCTGGAACGACTTCTGGTCGTCGTCGTCGCCGTAGACGGTGTCGACCAGCGTGAGCTTGGCGTACTCGGGTTTGGCCAGCTCCTTCTTCATCATCTCGATCCAGGTGTTCTGGTTGGTGGCGTTCGCGGTCGCCGACAGGATCGCGATCTCGCCGCCCTCCTCGCCGATCGCCTCGCTGATGAGCTTGATCTGCGAGGCGGCGATGCCTTCGGGGCCGGCCTGGTTGATGAACAGGTCGCGGCAGGAGGGGTTCGTGTCGGAGTCGTACGTGACGACCTTGGCGCCGGCGGCACGGGCCTCCTGGAGCGCGCCGCAGATGGCGTCCTTGTCGTTGGCGGAGACCACGATCACGTCGGTGCCCTGCTGCGACAGCGTGTTGATGTAGCTGACCTGCGCCGACGGGCTCGCCTCCGAGGGGCCGGTCTGACTGTAGACGCCCTTGAACTCCTCGACCGCGACCTTGCCGCCCTTGTTGTCGGAGGCGTCGAAGTACGGGTTGTTCACCTGCTTGGGCAGGAAGGCGACCTTCAGCCCCTCCTTGATCGTCCCGGTGCCCGCGGAGGCGCCGGAGCCGGGCTGGGCGGCCTCCTCCTGGCTCGCACAGCCGGAGACGGCGAGGCTGAACGCGGTGAGCACCGCCAGGGCGACGGCCCTGCCTCCTCGAGTTATCGCTGCCATGATGAGGTTCCTTTCGCGGCCCGCGATCGCGGTCAGGGGGTGAAGGATCGCCGCCGGCGCAACCGCTCGCGCACCATGCCGGCGACATTGGGTCCCACGACGGAGACGATGAGCAGGGATCCGGTGATGATGGTCAGGGTGTTGGCCGGGACGTACGCGAGCTGCAGCGCGTTGCGCAGCGTGCCGAGCAGGATGACGGCGGCGATGACGCCGAGCAGCCCGCCGCGCCCGCCGAAGATGGACACGCCGCCGAGCAGCACCGCGGCCACCACGGCGAGCTCCAGGCCCATGCCGTTGTCGGCGCGGGCGCTGGCGAAGCGCAGCGTCCAGAACACGCCGGCCAGCGACGACATCGCGCCGGTGGCGACGAAAAGCCAGAACTTCGTGCGGGCCACGCCGATGCCGGTGAAGCGGGCGGCCTCGGCGTTGTTGCCGATGGCGTACAGGCCGCGGCCGATCGGGGTGGCGTGCAGCACGAGCGCGAAGACGATCGCCAGGGCGGCGACCACGAGGATCATCCACGGGATGGTCAGCCCGGGGATGGGGGCGATCGCGCCCATCGTCCACTCGGGCGGGTAGTCGGCCACCGCCTTGTCGCCGAGCACGACGTACGCGAGCCCCCGGTAGAGCGCCAGCGTGCCGATCGTCACCGCGAGCGACGGCAGGCCGAAGCCGGTCACGAACAGGCCGTTGACCGCGCCGAGCAGCGCGCCCAGCAGCAGGCAGAGCACGATCACCACGGGCAGCGAGGTCACGCCCCACAGCCAGAGCTGTCCCATGACGGTGCAGGTCAGGCCCAGGGTGCTGGCCACCGACAGGTCGATCTCGCCCGTGATGATCACCAGGGTCATGGGAAGCGCGATGAGCGCGATCGGGATGACCTCCAGCGTGACGAACCGCCAGAAGCGCGGGCTCGCCACGCCCTCGATCGTGAGCGCGCCGATCGCGACGACCAGGATCAGCGCCACGACGAGGACGGCGTCCCAGGAGCCGGCGACCGGCCGCACCCGCCGCAGCAGCCCGCCGCCCGCCGTGGTGTCCGTGACTCTCTCGTGCAGCGTGTCAGCCACGGCCGCTCCTTCCTCGCAGGGACCTCGCCATGCGGACGGCCAGCGCCCGGTCCAGGCCGATCGCGGCCAGGATGAGCGCGCCCACGGCGGCCCGCTGCCAGAACGGGCTCACCCCGAGCACCGGCAGCGCGCTGCTGATCGTGGTGAGCAGCACCGCGCCGAGCGCGGCGCCGTAGACCGAGCCGCTGCCGCCGAAGATGGCCACGCCGCCGACCACCACGGCGGCCACGACGTTCAGCTCGAAGCCGGTGCCGGCGTTGGCGTCGAGGGTGCCGAAGCGGGCCGCGTACAGGACGCCGGCCAGGCCCGCGAGCGCACCCGAGACGGCGAACGCGGCGAAGACCCGCCTGCCGACGGGGATGCCGGCCAGGCGGGCGGCGGGCGGGCTGGAGCCGATGGCGTACAGCTCCCTGCCGCTGCGGTACGTCCGCAGGTAGTAGCCGGCGGCCACCAGCACCACCACCGCGAACAGCGCGAGCACCGGCACGCCCAGCACGGTCGCGCTGCCCATCCGCAGGAAGCCGGGCGGCATGTCGGCGGCGTTGATCTGGCGTCCCGTGGCCCAGGTGTAGTCGACGCCGCGGAAGACGTACAGGGTGCCGAGCGTCACCACCAGGGCGGGGACGCGGGCGGCGGCGATGAGCGCGCCGTTGACGGCCCCGCAGGCCGCGCCGAGCAGCACGCCGGCGGCCAGCGCGACGGGGATGGGCAGCTCCGGGTTCGCCACGAAGAGGCTGCCGGTCGCGAACGCCGACAGCCCCAGCACCGAGCCGACCGACAGGTCCACGTTGCGGGTGATGACGACGATGCTCTGCCCGACGGCGAGCACCGCGAGGATGGTCGAGCCGAGCAGCAGGTCCTTGATGCCCTGCGCGGTGAGGAAGCGCGGGTTGACCAGCGTGGTCACGGCCACGAGCAGCACCAGCGCGGCGGCGATGCCCAGCTCTCTGATCACGAACAGCCGGTGCACGAGCCGGGTGCCCTCGCGCGCTGCCGTGGGGGCCTGCGTCACCGCCGTCATGCGTCACCGCCCTGTCCGGTCGCGGCCAGCATCACCGACTCCTCATCCGCCCGCGTTCGCGGGATGCCGGCCACCAGCCGCCCCTCGTGCATGACGAGCACACGGTCGGCCATGCCCAGCACCTCGGGCAGCTCGCTGGAGATCATCAGCACCGCGACGCCCTGCCCGGCCAGCTCCGACAGCAGCCGGTGCACCTCGGCCTTGGTGCCGACGTCGATGCCGCGGGTGGGCTCGTCCACGATGAGCACGCCGGGCTCGGTGGACAGCCACTTGGCCAGCACCACCTTCTGCTGGTTGCCGCCCGACAGCGTGGAGACGGGGTCGGTGAGGCGGGCGCTCTTGACCTGGAGGCGCTCGCTCCACGTGCGGGCCGCGGCCCGCTCCGCGCCGCCGAACAGCAGCCCGAGGCGGCTCAGCGACCAGCGCCTGGTGAGCGTGGCGTTGCGCTCGACCGACAGCTCCATGACCAGGCCCTGCTGGCGGCGGTCCTCGGGGACGAGGGCCAGCCCCGCGGCGATGGCGGCGGCGGTGTCGCCGGGCGGGAGCGTCCTACCGTCCACGATCACCTCGCCGGCGTCGGGCCGGTCCACGCCGAACACGGCCCGCGCCACCTCGCTGCGCCCGGCCCCGACGAGCCCGGCGAGGGCCACGATCTCGCCGGCGCGCACGGTGAAGGAGACGTCCTCGAAGACGCCGTGCCTGGTCAGGTCGCGCACCTCCAGGCGGGGCCGGCCGATGTCCGCTGCCGTCTTGGGGTACAGCGAGGACACCTCGCGGCCGACCATCCTGCGGACCAGCTCCTCGACGGTGAGGTCAGAGGCGGGGTCGGTGGAGACCCAGCGGCCGTCGCGCATCACCGTGATCCGCGAGCAGAGTGTGAAGATCTCGTCGAAGCGGTGGGAGATGAACAGCACCGCGGCGCCGGTTTCGCGCAGCGACCCGACGACCGAGAACAGCCGCTCGACCTCCACGCCGGACAGCGCGGCGGTGGGCTCGTCCATGATGAGGACGCGGGCGTCGAACGCGAGCGCCTTGGCGATCTCCACGAGCTGCTGGTCGGCGATGGACAGGCCGCGGGCGGGCCGGTCGGGGTCGAGCCCGACGCCGAGCCTGGCGAACAGCTCCGACGTGGCCGCGCGCATGGCCTTGGCGTCGATGCGCCGCATGCTGCGCAGCGGCTGGCGGCTCATGAAGATGTTCTCCGCGACCGACAAATCCGGAAATAGTGTCGGTTCTTGATAAATCACCGCAATTCCGGCGGCCTGGGCGTCGGCGGGACCGGAGAACGCCCGCTCCTCCCCGTCCACGGTCAGCGTGCCCGTGTCGGCGGGATGGGCGCCGGCGAGGATCTTCACCAGCGTCGACTTACCGGCCCCGTTCTCTCCCACCAGGCCGTGCGCCTCGCCGGCGTACAGGTCGAGCCGCACGCCCGACAGGGCCTGGACCGCGCCGAAGGACTTGCTGACATTCCGTAGCGACAGGATGGGAGGAGATTCGCTCATACGCCCTCCGGCGCCGTTGTCGGCGAAACGTTTTAATGTGTCCAGAACGTAAAACGGCGGGGAGTTACGTGTCAATACTCTTCGCCTCCGGCCCGCTCCCGGCCATAAACGTTCTAAAACGATTTAGACACTGGTCGGTCGCATGAAACGCCTCCTGCGCTCACTCGGCCAGCACCGTGCGGTAGCCGTTCCAGACGAACCTCGCCGTCGTCACCGCGTCGTCGCCGTCGCCCGTGATGAGCTGGTGGATGGCGATGCCGTCCAGCTCGCGGTACTCGCACCACTCGTGGTCGGAGGTCAGGACCATGTCCAGCCCGAGGTTCACCAGCAGATCGAACACCTGGCCCCTGTTGGCCCTGTCCACGCCCACGAACACCTCGTCCAGCAGGATGAAGCGCGGGCAGCCCGGATCGGTCAGATAGTGCGCGGCCACGGCGGCGAACAGCGGCAGGTGCAGCGCGATCGCCTTCTCCCCGCCCGACAGCGCCCCGTGCAGCTTCCGCGTCAGCTCCTGCCAGCCCTGGCCGTCGCCCCGGTCGAGCTTGACCACGAACCGGTGCCAGGCGGTGTAGTCGAGCACCTTCATGAGCTGGTCCTCCCAGCTCGCCGACGAGTCGTCGGCCCGCGCCTCCTCGATGCGCTCCCTGAAGAAGACGTACAGAGCCTCCTTGTCGGCCTCGCTGAGACCGGCCGGGTCGCGCAGCAGCAGGTCACGGGCCGCACGGGTGCCGGGCGACTGCGTGGGATCGACCTGCCAGACCAGCCGCACCGCGACCTTCGAGGCGGTGCGCACCCGTTCCAGACGCTGGTTCATGGCCTCGACCAGCGCCGTCGCCTGCCTGATGCGGTCGGCGAGATGCCGCCTGGTGTCGCCGGCCAGCGTGCGGTCGAACAGGTCGCGCTCGGCCTCGGTGATGTCGCGGCGGCGCGCGTCCCGCTCCTTGTGCAGCGCCCTGCACAGCGCCGCCGCGCCGGCGCGCACGCCGCCCACGGTGGCGGTGAGCACCTGCACGTCCTCGTCGGGGGTCAGCTCCAGGTCGGCCCGCCCGGCCAGCGCCTCCCTGGCGTGGTGGAAGGCGTCGCGCAGCCGCGCCTCAGCCTCCCTGACGTGCTTGTGCTCGTACGGGACCGCCTCCAGCTCGGCGGTCACCGCCAGGGCCGCCTCCAGCACAGCCCGCCCGCCGGCCTCGGGGGCGGAGGCGGCCGTCACCCGCGCGTCCGCCGGCAGGTGCCCGGCCATCAGCCGGCGGAAGCGCTCCGAGACCGCCTCGCGGGCCCGCGCCGCCTCGGCGTGCCGCTCCTCGGCCGCGCCCAGCTCGCCCCTGAGCCGGCCCAGGCGGGCGTTGATCCTGGCCAGCCCGTCGTTGACCTGCTTGATGGCCTGCCGGCACTCCTGGTAGGCGGCCTGGGCCTCCTGGAGCCTGGCGAGCGCCTCGTGCTGCTCGGTGCCCACCGCGGCCTCGATCGCGGCCAGCCGCTCGGCCAGCACGACGGCGGCGGACGCGGCGCGCTCGGCGCGTTCGACGGCGTCGAGGGCGAGCCGCTCGTACTGGGCGGCGGTCTCGGCCGCCAGCCTGGCGTTCTCCGCGGCGGCGCGGGCGTCGGCGCGGCGGTCGTGCCAGACCGCGCCGGTCGTCTCGGCGGTGCGCAGCGCCTGCTCCAGATTGTCCAGCGCGGACGGCGCGGCGGGCAGCGCGTGCCGGTCGGCCAGCTCGGTCAGGCGGCGCAGCGACCTGGCCACGTCCTGCTCGCGCTCGTGCAGCCGCTCCTCGTACGCGCGCAGCCGGTCCTCGAGCAGCGCCGCCTTGCGCTCGGCGCCGTCGAGCGCCTGCAGGGCCTGCGCGTACGGCCTCCTGTCGGGCCTGCGGCGCAGCTCGGCGGCCAGCGTCTCGCGGTCGGCGTCCACCACGGCGAGCAGGTGGTCGCACTCGGCGATCCGCCCGGCCAGCTCGCCCAGCCGGTCGTCCAGCTCGGCGACGCGGCGGCGCCTCGCGCGTTCCCTGGCGGTCGCGCCGATGTAGGCGGGCTCCGGCTTGACCCAGCGGCCCGCCGCGGGACCGAGCCGCCAGGTGCCGTCCGCGCCGATGACCGCCGGGTGGTCGACACCGATCGCGGTGGGCGCGAACGCGATGCCGCCCAGCACGGCGTCCGCCGAGACCGGCGAGTCCGGCTCGGTGAGCAGCACGTGGGCCAGGCTGTAGCCGGGCGCGGGGCGGGCCAGCGCGGCGACCGCGAACGCGTCGTGCTCGCCGGGGTCGAACCCGCCGTCCGGCCGCAGCCACAGGTTGAGCAGCCCGGACGCCTCCAGCGCCGCCTCCACGCCCGCCTGCGCCACCGGATCGAGCCCCGAACGGAACGCCACCGCCCGCCACAGCGGTATGCCCGGGCGGGCCAGCCGGCCCGTGGCGGTGCGGGTGGGCGGTGCGGGCGGTTCGAGCGCCGTCTGGTCGCTGAGGCGCTCGCGCTCCTCGGCGAGCTCGGCCCGTTCCGCGGCCAGGCGGTCACGCAGCCCGGTGAGCTGCTGCTCGCGGGCGGCCAGCTCGACGGCGGCCATCGTACGCGCGGTGCTCACCAGGTCGTCGGCCCGCTCGAAGTCCTCGGCGAGCCCGGCCAGCGTGGCGGGGTCGAGCTGGAGCTGCGTGCAGCCGCCCGCCCAGTCGGCCAGCGCGGCGGCGAGGTCGCGGGCCCGCTCGTCGCGCAGGCGCTCGGCCCGCTCGCGCTCCTCGTGCGCGGCGGCCAGGTCGTCGCGGGCCTCGTCGCGGTCGCGCTCGGCCGCGGTGCGACGGCCGACGGCCTCCTCGTGGGCCAGCACCCCGGCCCTGACCTCGCGGATCTGCGCGGTCCTGCTGGTCACGGCGGCCCGCGACAGCTCGCGCGCCCGCCGTACGGCGGCCTCCGCATCGCCCGCGCCGGCCTTCACGTCCCCGCCGGGGTGCTCGGCCTCCTCGTGGACGGAGAGCAGCCCGGCGCGGGCGGCCGCCTGCCGGGCCTCGGCGCGGGCGCGCTCGGCCAGGGCGGCGGCCGTGCGGGCGGCGGCCGCGGCGCGCTCGGCGCGTTCCTGCCGGGCCGAGACCTCCCTGGCCGCCTGCCCCGCCTGGTCGCGCAGCCGGGCCGCCGTCTCGTGCGCCGCCTGGGCCTCGCTGCGCAGCCGGTGCAGGTCACCGCCCTCGCGGTAGGCCTCGCTCTCCTTCAGCCCGTCGATCCGCGCCGCGAGAGCCAGCTCGCGCGCCTCCTCCTCACCCAGCCGCACCGTCGTGGCGGCGAGCTCCCGCTCGGCCTCCTTGAGCGCCTCGCGCCGCTCCTTGACCTCGGCGGCCAGCGACTCCACCCGCTCCCAGGCGGAGGTCACCGCCGCGGCGGCGGCCCGCAGCACCCGCTGGGCGTAGCCGCGCTGCCGCTCGGCCAGCCGGTCGGCCTCCTCCACGTCGCGGTCGAGCCGCCGCAGCTCCTCGCGCTGCCGGTCCAGCCGCTCGAACCCCTCGGCGATCTCGTGGATCTCGCCTTCGCCGAGCGGCGGCAGGGCGCTGGACAGCAGGTCGGACAGCAGCCCGGGGTCGAGGCGCTCCGACAGCTTGGGGGTGCGGAGCTGGCGCAGCGCGGTCAGCAGGGAGTCGTAGCGCTGCTCGTTCAGCTCGCGGTAGAGCGTCCTGCGGACGACGTCGCGGTAGGACTCGGCGGTCTCGTGCACGGTGCCGGACGGGCCCAGCTCGTCGATGAGCTGCGCCTTGGTCAGCGGCTGGCCGCCCTCGCCGGTGAGCCTGATGCCGTCGGGGGCGTCCACGCGGGCGTCGGTGGTGAAGTAGGTGGCGGTGACGTTCTTGGTGTGCACGGTGGCCTGCAGCCGCGCCCCGCAGGTGAACCAGCGGCCGTCGGCGTGGCGGAACTCCAGCCACACATAGCCGACGCGGGTGGTGCCGCCGCCCGCGCCGTCGCCCATGAGGTTCCAGTGCATGGTCCGCTCGCCACCGCCGAACGTGGACAGCCTGCTCGGCTTGAGGCTGGCGTCCAGCAGGTACGGCAGCAGCAGCTCCAGCACCTTCGACTTGCCGCTGCCGTTGGGGCCGCGCAGCAGCAGCCGTCCCCGGTGGAACTCGAACACCTCGTCGTAGTAGCGCCAGACGTTGAGTATCCCGGCGCGCACCGGAACCCAGCGGGCGTCCATCCCCTGCGCGGCGCGCTGCGGGGCGAGCTCGGTAACGGTCATCAATCCTCCTGTACGGCCGCGCGATCGACCCGGTAGCGGGCCGCGGCGGGCAGGGCCGCGACCCGGTCACCCGTACGGCGGGCGAGCCCGAACCGCACGAGCACCTCAAGCGCGTCGGCGGCCAGCCGCGGCCCGCCGCCGTCCGACTGGTACGCCTTGGCCCACTGCGGGAAGCGGCGCAGCAGCTCGGCGGCCTCCTCGTCGAGCCGGGCGGCGCTGACCGGGCCCGAGGTGACGAGCAGGTCGAGCATGAGCAGGGCGGCCACCTTGGCGTGGTTGCCGTCGTCGGGGAACCTGCTGTCGGTGGCGATGCCGTCGGGGTCCACCAGTAGGAACCCCTCGGCCCGCTCCTCCAGCACGAACCCGGCCTCCTCCGCGGCGCGGCGCAGGATCCTGCGGCCGGTCAGGGAGGCGGCGTAGGCCGCCTGCGCGGGGGTCAGCTCGTCGCGGTAGACGACGGGCTCGTCCAGCAGGCGGCGGATGAGCGTGTGGCGGGCGTGCAGGGCGCGCTGGGTCTCGCTGGGCTCGCCCGCGCCGTAGCGCGCCTCGGCGGTCAGCGCGGCCGGCGGCCCTCCGCCCTCCCACGCGCTCTCGAGCAGTGTCCCGGCCGCCGCCTCCGACGGCGGCACGGGGGCGGCCAGCAGGCGGATGATGCGCGTGGTGTCCACCTGGTAGAGCACCTTGGCCTCCTCGTCGTCGAGGTAGGCGTCGGTGGCTCCGTCCATCGCGGTGAGCGCGCCGTAGTGTTCGAGCAGCTTGACCGCGTCCACGAACGCGGCGCGCTCCTCCACCCGCACCGGCTCGAACGCGGGCACCCCCGGCTCCACGGCGGCGGCCTGCGCCACCCGGCTCGCCAGCATCCCGATCGTGGTGACGGGCGAGGTGAGCAGCTCGGCCGCGCACAGGCACAGCAGCGTGTAGCGGCGGCGGTCGAACGGCGCCCTGGTGGTGCGGCGGCGCCGGGCCGGCCGGGTGGCGCCCGGCTCGGACCTGACCTTGACCAGGCGGGCGTACCCCTGGCGGGGCTCCACGATCAGCCGCCAGCCGCAGAAGTAGTCGAACCACTGGATCAGCGGGCCGCGCCGCTTCCTGACCAGGTCGAAGGCGGCCGGGTCGTCGTGCGCGGAGACGAGGGGGCGGCCGAGCAGGGTCCTGATGGCGCGGGCCAGCTCTTCCTTCTCGGCGCGTACGAGCTGGTTGGCGAGGGTGCTCACGCGCCCACCACCCGCTCGCGCAGCGCTCCCGGCGCGCGCACGTCGATGAGGTAGTCGGGGGTGCGGAACCAGCCCTCCGACGTACGCAGCACCGCCACCGCGCGGCCGGTCGGCGTGTCGTCGGGGGCGCGCAGCACGATCTCCACCCGGCCGTCGGAGGTGACCGCCCGCCGGAACCCGGTCGGGTCCGGCCGCTCGGCCAGCGCCCTGCCGATCAGGTCGAGCAGCCGGCCGAAGGCGTCGTGGTCGAGCTCGCCGAGCTGCGACAGCCTGATCGGGCCCGTCGTGGCCAGCGCCGCCCACGCGGCCTCCAGCTCGGCGCGCTCGCGCTCGGCCTGGACCCGCCGGCGCGCCCGCAGCTCGGCCACGTCGCGCACCCTGCCCGTGCGGCCCATCCGCTCGGTGCGTCCCCTGGCCCGCAGCAGCGCCGACACCTCGACGGGCTCGGCCTCGGCCCACGGCACACCCGGCGGGATCAGCTCGGCGTCGGCGTGGCCGAGATGGGCGTGCCTGGCCGAGCCGAGCCCGAACGCCGCGTCCCACAGCCGGTGCGCGTCGTCCTCGGCGGGCGCCGTGGCGAACCAGCGGGCCAGCGTACGGAAGTCCGCCGCGGCGCTGGAGGAGCGGCGGCGGGAGTCGGTGATGCGGTCGAGCACCTGCAGCAGCGCCACGATGGCCCGCCTGGCCACGTCGTGCAGCCTGCGCACCCTCGGCATGCTGCCGTCCCCGGGCGCGAACCAGGCCAGCAGCCGCTCCCACTGCTCGGCCCGCGCCGCCAGCCAGGGCGTGGCGTGGTCGGCCCCCGGCACCTTCGGCAGGTCCGCCCCGTCGAGCGCGCGGGCGTGCAGCGTCTCGACCCCCTGCTCGGCGATGGCCCGCACGGCGGCGGCGATGGTGTCGCCGCGCTGCTCCAGATCCGTCACGAAGTCCTGCAGATAGGCGACGGTGGCGGTCTTGACCTCGTGGAACGTCGCGAGGTTCGTGCCCTCGGCGCGCAGCAGCCGCTGCAGCTCGGCGTTGAAGCGGCGGGTGTCGGCGCGCAGCGCGTCGAGATGACACTCCAGCTCCAGCAGGCAGGCGAAGATGCGCCGGTTGCGGCCCGGGCCGGGGTCGCGCAGCAGCTCGCCCAGCTCGGCGAGGCGCTCGGCGATCGCGTCGAGCACCGCGGTCTGCAGCGCCCCTCCCGTCTCCAGCACCGCCATCGCGTGCTGCAGCCCGGCGATGGCCGCCGCGCCGCGCCTGGTGAGCGCGTACTGCAGGTTCCTGCGCTCGAACTCCTCAGCGGTGGCGAAACCGCCCGAATGGTCGAAGACCACATCGAGCAGCCCCCACCCGGCCAGCTGCCGCAGCGTGCCCGCCAGGTCCTGCTCGCCCACCGGGGCGTAGCAGCCGGTGGCGCGCAGCCGCTCGCGCACCTCGTCGGCGGTCAGCGCCGTCTCCAGTCGCTCGTCGGCCTCGCCGAAGGCGAAGAGCACCGCCGTGTGCAGGTCGGCCCGCTCCGTCGTGGTGAACCGGAACATCTCCGGCGGCACCTGTGGCGCGCTCGCCATCACCCGCTCCCCTCACCGCTCGATTACCCCGTGCAACCGTAGCGGGACCGACCGTCGCCGGGACCGCTGTTTGCCCGCACATCACGGGGGTACGGCGCTGGCATGGGAACCCAGCGATCCGGGGGGACGGTATGGCCGAGTTCGAGGCGACTCGCGGGATGCCGGCGGAGAGCATGGTGGTGTTCGGAGTCGCATCCGATGTGCAACTGATGGACCGGTGGCTGCCGCAGGGCCTGTCGGTCCACGACGCGGGACCCGGCACCGTGGAGGCCGGCGGGTCGCTGGTGCCCGGCTCCGGGCGGCACGAAGGGCTCATCCGCGCCTCGGAGGAGCAGCTGAGAGTGGAGTGGGGCGGGCGCGACCACCCCGACTACTCGGGCTGGCTCCAGGTATCCGACGCGGCCGCCGGCACCAGCGAGGTGACCGTCCACATCAGCCTCCTCGACGAGCCCGACACGGGGGCCCGCGCCGACGAGGTCCGCGGTCTCCTCGACCGCTCGCTCGACAACCTCGCCGGCGAGGTCCAGCGCCGCGTCTCCGACGCCGGCTGACCACCCCGCCGACCCGGGGACGCCGCACATCCCCACCCCGCCCCGCAGGGAGAGACCACCCGGGGTGGGGGGACCACACGTGCAACCCCCTTCCCGGGAAGTGAGCGCTTCCCGGGAAGTGAGCGCCCGCACCGCGCCCATCCCGCCACCGGCGGAGGGAACGCACGCAACGCGCCCACCCCGCCACCCGGAAAGGAGACGCGCGCACAACGCCCATCCGCCACCGGCGCAGTGCAATGGGCCCGCGCCGCTCGGGGGCGGCACCGCCGTGCGGCCCCCGAGCCGCCGCTCGAGGGCGCGACCCCTGTGCAGCACCCACCCATCCCGGGTGAAGCTCCCTGCGGTACCACCCCGTCATCGGAGTGAAGAGAGGCCGGTGCGCCACCGTGTCATCCGAGGGAGGGAGCGTGCAGCGCCCGCTCCGGCGCCGGGGAAAGCACCCCGTCCGGCCCACCCCGCCACCGGCGGGAGGGACCCCGCGCGCGCAGCACCCGCCTGTCCCGAGAAATGCGCCCGTTACCCCCGAGAGAGGCGCCCGTTTCCTCCGGAGAAGCGTCCGTGCGGTCCGGCTTCACCCCAGGCGGCGCCGCCGCCGAGCGGCCCCAACCCAACGCCCGGCAGACGAAACGCCCGTGCAGCACCCAGCCGACCCCACAGAAGCACCGTTGCCCCAGGCGAAGCTCCCGTTCCCCTCGGGAGAAGCACCCATGCGGGCCGCCTCGCCCAAGGCAGCGCCGCCAAGCGGCCCCAACCCAACGCCCGGCAGAGGAGCGCCTGTACGGTGTCCGTCCCGCCGGCGGCGGGACTCTCCGTGCGGCCGGTGGCCGACGATCGTCCGGGTGGGAAGGCGAGGGCCGGTGGGCAGCCGGGGCCGGCCGCGGTGACACCTGCAACCCGGTCCTCGGGCGACGAACACCGATAAGCACCGAGAACGGGGACCGCCGTGTGGGCCGTTTGCGGGGTGGGCCGATAGTGGTGCCCGACCTGTTCACGAAGGCGGTCCTCAGCGGTGCCGACCATCTGCGGCGACCGCCTTTCACGGGGTGACCGTCCGCGAGGGCCGCCCTTCACAGGGGCCACCGACCGCCAGGCCCGCCCTTCACAGCAGCCACCGGCCACCGGGGCCGCCCTTCGCAGGGGCCGCCATCCGCTAGGGCGGCTCTTCACAGGGGCCGCCGACCGCGAAGCCCGCCCCGCCGTTCACAGGCGCCGCCGACCGCGAAATCCGCCCTGCCGTTCGCAGGGGCCGCCGTCGGCGGGATGGGCGTTCACGGGGACGGCCGTTGGCGGAACCGGTCGTGGCGGAGGCGCGGGTGAGGACGTGTGCGGGGGCGAGGCGGGAGGTGAGGACGGGCGGGTGGTGGGCGGTGAGCGCTTACAGCGCCGGAATGCCCTGCGGCGGCGGGGATTCACGCGTCTGGACACGCCGGAAATCCGGTGACCGTTCCGTAGATCTTTTTCCGTACGGGAATTCAGGTCTTTTGCGACTTGCCCCTGCTCTGGAGCAACGTCTATAAAGAACGACGAAACCGTTGCCTACCTCCCCTGAGACATGCGTCGACTATTCCGTTTCCTTACGCCTGCCGTCGCGGGCCTGATGACCCTTACCGGAGTCACCGGCCACGCCCAGGCCGCCGCACCGGCACGGCTTGGCGATTTCTATGGACAGCGCATGGCCTGGTCCCGCTGCGGCGACGGCTACGAATGCGGGAAATTGTCTGTCCCGCTGGACTACGCGCACCCCGAGGGAGACCGCATCGGGCTGAGCATGGTGCGTCTTCCTGCGACGGGGCGCAAGATCGGCTCACTCGTGATCAACTTCGGCGGCCCCGGCGCGTCCGGCGTGGACACGCTGATGCAGAGCAAGGACGTCGTTTCACCGGCGGTTCGCGAGCATTTCGACGTGGTCAGCTTCGACCCTCGCGGCGTCGGCGGGTCGTCGCCGGTTCACTGCATGAAGCCGCTCGATCTGGATGCGTACTTCACCCTCGATCCGACGCCGGACACCGAGGAGGAGGTCAAGCGTCAGGAAAAGTGGGACAAAGAATTCGCAAAATCCTGCGCGAAGCGTTCCGGTAAAAAGCTTCTCGCGCACGTCGGCACGGTCGACGCCGCGCGCGATATGGACGTGATTCGCGCCGCACTGGGCGACCAGAAACTGACGTATCTCGGTTTCTCGTACGGCACCTACCTCGGCTCGCTGTACGCCGACATGTACCCAAACCGGGTGCGCGCGATGGTGCTGGACGGCGCCGAGGACCCGGCGCAGGACACCGACGACTTCGTCCGCGACCAGGACCGCGGGTTCGCCCTGGCGACGAAGTCGTTCCTGCGCAACTGCTTCAAGACCAAGGACTGCCCGTTCGAGAAGCACTCGGTGAAGGCGGCGGTCAAGAGGCTCGACCGGCTCTACGACCGCGCCGACCGGGCTCCGCTGCGCAACGAGTACGACGCCCGCCAGGTCACCGAGGCCGTGGTCCGCAGCGCGGTCGAGTACTCGATGTACCAGACGGCGACGTGGCCGCGGCTGCGCAAGGCGCTGGCGGAGGCGTTCAAGGGCGACGGCACGAAGCTGCTGCTGCTGGCCGACGAGAGCAACGGGCGGCGGCCCAACGGGCGCTACGACAACAGCTTCGAGGCCCTCATGGCCATCAACTGCGTCGACCACCCGGAGAGCCCGTGCCCGTTCTGGCCGGTCAAGGGCAGCCGCATGCCGAAGAAGGTGCAGGCCAAGGGCGCGCCGCCGATCGTGGTGGTGGGCACGACGCGTGACCCGGCGACGCCGTACAAGGAGGCTCAGGCGCTCGCGCGGCAGCTGGAGCACGGCGTGCTGCTGACCAACGACGCCGACGGCCACACCGGCTACCGCAGGGGCTCGTCCTGCCTGGACAGCAAGATCGACGCGTACCTGCTGACGGCGAAGGCGCCCCGGCCGGCCACCTGCAAGCCGGACAAGAAGCCGGGCAAGACGCATGAGGCGGACACCGCCACGAGGGTGAGCGCCTGAGACGGCCTCAGGGCCACCCACAGGATCCCTTGCCGAGGCCTCCTGGCACTTCCGATGCCAGGAGGCCTCGGCCGTGTCTGAGGGCCGTGCAGGAGGTCGCCCGGCTCATCCTCCCGGCCGATCGCCGCCGCCACCGGCCTGGGCGCAGGCCGAGGTGTCTAGGCGCAGGCCGAGGCACCAGGCCTCTGGTGGTTGCGGGGGTCAACGTGGCTGCAAGCGTCAGAGCGGTTCCAGGCGTCGGTTCCAGGTGTCCGAGTGGTTCCAGGTGGCGGTGTCATTTCAGGCGTCGTCCGGGGTGACACCACACCTCGGTGTGGGAGTGGTGACGTTCGGGTCAACCCTGGCCGCGCCTGCGCGATGGTGCCACCGGCGTGGGAGAGATTGGGCGGACGTAGCCGGAAATTCCCTCCCGAGGAGCCCATGGAGTCGCTGCTGATCCTGCACGCGGTGGCGGCCGTCTGCGCTCCCTGGCTGGTGGCCCGCCTGGGACGGGCCTCGTTCGCCGTGCTGGCCGTGCCTCCGGCGGCCGGGCTGGTGTACACGGGGTGGCTGGCGCTGCGCGGCCTGCCGGTGCGGGAGAGCAGGTCGTGGGTGCCGGTGCTGGGCCTGGAGCTGTCGTTCCGCGCCGACCCGCTGACGGTGCTGATGATGGCGCTGGTCACCGGGGTCGGCGTGCTCGTGCTGTGCTACAGCGCCCGCTACTTCGCGGCGGGCGAGGAGGGGCTGGGCCGCTACGGCGGGGTGATGGTGGCCTTCGCCGGTTCGATGCTGGGCCTGGTCGCGACCGACGACCTGCTCCTGCTGTACGTGTTCTGGGAGCTGACGACGGTCTTCTCCTACCTGCTCATCGGCCACGACCCGGCCAGCCGGACGAGCCGGCAGGCGGCGATGAAGGCGCTGTCGGTGACGACGTTCGGCGGGCTGGCGATGCTGGCGGGGTTCGTGCTGCTGGGGCAGGCGGCGGGCACGTACCAGATCTCGCAGATCGTCGCGCGCCCGCCCGACGCGGCGCCGGTCGCGCTGGTGCTGGTGCTGGCGGGGGCGCTGTCGAAGTCGGCGATCTTCCCGTTCAGCACGTGGCTGCCGGCCGCGATGGCCGCGCCGACCCCGGTCTCGGCCTACCTGCACGCGGCGGCGATGGTGAAGGCCGGGGTGTACCTGCTGGCCAGGCTGGGGCCGGCGTTCGGGGAGCTGGCGCTGTGGCGGTCGGTGGCGGTGCCGCTGGGCGTGGTGACGATGCTGCTGGGCGGCTGGCGGGCGCTGCGGGAGACGGATCTGAAGCGGCTGCTCGCGTACGGGACGGTGAGCCAGCTCGGCCTGCTCGCGCTGCTGTTCGGCACCGGCACCGAGGGGGCGGCGGTGGCGGGCGTGGGCATGCTGCTCGCGCACGCGCTGTTCAAGGCCGCCCTGTTCCTGGTGGTGGGCATCCTCGACCGGGTGACGGGCTCGCGGGACCTGCGCAGGCTGAGCGGGCTGGCCGGGACGATGCCGTGGACGTGCTGGCCGGCGGTGCTGGCCGGGGCGTCGATGGCGGGGCTGCCGCCGCTGGCGGGGTTCGCGGGCAAGGAGGCGGCGCTGGAGTCGCTGCTGGACTCGCCGCCCGTGCTGGCGGGGGTGGTGGCGGGCTCGGCGCTGACGGCGGCGTACACGCTGCGCTTCCTGTGGGGTGCGTTCGCCTCCAAGCCGGGGCTCGACCCGACCCCTGCGCGGCCGGCGCCGCCGGTGATGGCCGTCCCCGTGGTGCTGCTGGCCGCCCTGGGCCTGGCGATGGGGCTGCTGGCCCCCTGGTACGAGGGCGCGATGTCCGGCTACACCGGCACGTACGCCGACCTTGGACACGATGCGCACCTGGCGCCGTGGAGCGGCGTCTCGACGCCGCTGCTGCTGTCGGCGGCGGCGCTGGCGGCCGGGCTGGTGCTGTTCCTGGCCCGCGGCCCCATGGCCAAGGCGGGTGCGGCGCTGCACGTGGTGGACTCCGGGCAGGTCTTCTGGACGGCGATCCGCCGCCTCGACCGGTTCGCGATCCAGTTCACCGGCCTCATCCAGCGCGGCTCGGTGCCGGATTACCTGCTGCTGACGCTGCTGGCGACGGTGGGTGTGGGCGTGTGCTCCCTCGCGTACGGCGGCCCGCCGCACCTGGACGTGCCGGTCGTGCCCTGGCAGCGGCCCGAGCAGCCGGTGATCGCGGTGCTGCTCGCGGCGGCGGCCGCGCTGGCGATGTTCGCCCGCGCCTACATTCTGGTGGCCGTCGTCATCGGCCTGACCGGGTACGGCACGGCGCTGCTGTTCCTCGTGCACGGCTCCCCCGACCTGGCGCTGACCCAGTTCCTCGCCGAGACGCTGAGCCTGGTGATCTTCGCGTTGGTGCTGCGGCGGCTGCCGGTGGAGCCGGCGGGCGGGCGGCTGCCGATGCCGTTCCGGCTGGCGGTGGGCCTCGCGGTGGGCGTGGTGGCGACGGGCGCGGGCATGCTGGCGATGGCGGCGCGCGGCACCGAGCCGGTGGGCGCGTCGATGCCCGAGGCCGCCGCGGAGGCGGGGGCGGGCAACGTGGTCAGCGCCATCATCCTCGACGTGCGCGCCTGGGACACGCTGGGCGAGAGCGCGGTGCTCATCGTGCTGACGCTGGGCGTGACCAGCCTGGTGTTCCTGCGGCGCAGGTCGTACGCCATCGAGCGGGCCACGACCGAGCACCGCCCGACGGCGGGCACGCACTGGCTGGCCTCGACGCTGCCGCGCGGCCAGCGGGCGCTGGCGTTCGAGGTGGCGGCCAGGCTGACGTTCCACACGGTGCTGGTGCTCTCGGTGTACCTGCTGTTCGTCGGGCACAGCGGGGTCGGAGGCGGGTTCGCGGGCGGCATCGTGGCCGGCCTGGCGATCACCGTGCGCTATCTGGCAGGCGGCAGGAACGAGCTGGCGGCCGCGGTGCCGGTGCACGCGGGCGTGCTGATGGGCGTGGGGCTGACGCTGTCGGCGGGCACGGCGCTGATCGGGCTGCTGTTCGGCGATGCGGCGATGGACATGCTGGCGACGGACGTGAGCGTGCCGCTGGTGGGCCACCTGCACCTGTCCACGGGCCTGCTGTTCGACCTCGGCGTGTACGTCTCGGTCATCGGCATGGTGCAGGACCTGCTGCGCGCGCTGGGCGCGGAGCTGGACCGGCAGATCGACGCCGGGGAGACCCCGTGAACAGCGTCTCCCTGGTGCCGTTCGCCGCCTGCTGCGTGATGATCACGGCGGGCGTGACGCTGCTGCTCGAACGGAGCCTGGTCCGGGTGCTGGCCGGCGTCATCGTGCTGGGCAACGGCGTCAACCTGCTCATCGTCACCTCGGGCGGGGACGCGGGCGGCCCGCCGTTCACCGGCACGACGGGCATGGCGGACCCGCTGCCGCAGGCGATGGTGCTCACCGCGATCGTCATCACGCTGGGCGTGACCGGGTTCCTGCTGGCCATGGTGCACCGCTCGTGGCAGCTCACCGGCAGCGACGAGGTGCAGGACGACACCGAGGACCGGCGGGTGCGGCTGCGCGCGCGGCGCGGCGAGCTGGGCGATGCCGTGCGGGCCAAGCGGGACGCGTACCGGCGGCTGATCGTCGAGCAGCGGGCGGAGCTTGCGAACCTGGAGGCGGAGCGGGCCGAGCGGGAGCGGCTTGAGGAGGCCGACCTGGAGCGGCGCATCGCCCGCGTGCACAGCGAGCTGGAGCAGTGGATACGGATGCTGCGCGCGCAGGGCCTGTCGGAGGAGGAGCTGCAGCGCCGCTTCGAGGACGTGGGGCTGCGCGAGGACACCGGCACGATCAGCAACGCCGAGCGCATCGAGCAGCTGCGCGAGGAGTTCGAGCGCAGGAGGCAGCGGCAGGAGGCGAGGGAGCGCGAGCTGCGCAAGCAGCTCAAGGCCCGCCAGCGGGAGGCGCGCAAGCAGATGCGCGCGGCCATCAGGCGGGAGCGCGCCAGGCAGGCCCTGGCGGAGGACCCGGAGCTGGAGGGCGACGACTGAGCCATGGGCGGTGAGCGGTGATCGGCGGCCTGAACGGCCTCGCCTGCGCGCCCGTGCCGCCGCCGAGGGGCGGTGGGCGGTGAGCGGCGGGCTGAGCAGCCTCGTCTGCGTGCCCGTGCTGCTGCCGCTGCTGGCCGCCGGGGTGAAGCTGGCGATCGGCGGGCGGCTGCGCCGGCTGCAGTCGCTGATCAGTGTGATCACGTTGGGCGTGTCGCTGGGCGTGTCGGTGGTGCTGCTGGTCGCGGCCGACACGCATGGGCCGCTGGTGACGGAGCTGGGCGGCTGGCCGGCCCCGGTCGGCATCACGCTGGTCGCCGACCGCCTGTCCACGCTGGTGCTGGTGGTGTCGTCGGCGGTGACGCTCTGCGTGATGGTGTACTCGGTCGCCAACGCCTACGCCGAGCAGGAGCACGACGCCCCGATGGCGATCTTCCATCCGGCGTTCCTGGTGATGGTGGCGGGGGTGGCCGACGCGTTTCTCAGCGGCGACCTGTTCAACCTGTTCGTGGCGTTCGAGCTGCTGCTGAGCGGCTCGTACGTGCTGCTGACCTTCGGCGGCACCGAGTTCCGGATCAGGGCGGGCGCGACGTACACGCTGATGGCGCTGGCCTCGTCGATGCTGTTCCTGATCGCGCTCGCCGTCACGTACGGCGCCACGGGCACGCTGTCGCTCGCGCAGCTCGCCGAGCGCTTCGCCGCGCTGCCCGGGCAGGTGCAGCTGCTGGTGGAGCTGACGCTGCTGCTGGCCTTCGCGATCAAGGCGGCGATCTTCCCGATGTCGGCGTGGCTGCCCGACTCCTACCCGACGGCGCCCGCCCCCGCCACGGCCGTGTTCGCCGGGCTGCTGACGAAGGTCGGCGTGTACTCGATCATCCGGCTGGAGGCGCTGCTGTTCCCGGTGGGGCCGGTCTCGACGCTGCTGATGTGGGTGGCGCTGGCGACGATGGTGGCCGGGGTGCTGGGCGCGGTGGCGCAGACCGACATGAAGCGGATGCTCTCCTTCACGCTGGTCAGCCACATCGGCTACATGGTGTTCGGGGTGGCGCTGTCGACGGCGGCGGGCATGGCGGGCGCGGTGTTCTACGTGGTGCACCACATCACCGTGCAGACGAGCCTGTTCCTGGTGGCGGGGCTGGTGGAGCGGCGCACCGGCACGACGTCGGTGACCAGGCTCGGCGGGCTCATGCGGGCGACGCCGCTGATCGCGGTGCTGTTCTTCGTGCCGGCCATGAACCTGTCGGGCATCCCGCCGCTGTCGGGGTTCCTGGGCAAGCTGATGCTGGTGCAGGCCGGTCTGGAGGCGGGCGGCTGGCTGCCGGCGACGCTGGTGACGACCGGTCTGGCGACGAGCCTGCTCACCCTGTACGCGGTGGCGAAGGCCTGGGGCAAGGCGTTCTGGCGCACGCCGCGCGCCGCGGCGGTGGGCCAGGTGCTGGAGAGCGAGGAGCAGACCGGCGAGGACCCGACCGTGACCACGACCTCGCTGCCCGCGGCGCTGCCGCTGTCGGTGGCGGCGCTGGTCGTGCTGGGGCTGTCGTTCACGGTGCTGGCGGGGCCGCTGACGGCGCTGGCCGAGCGGGCGGCGCACGAGCTGCTGGCGCGGGAGCCGTACGTGTCGGCGGTGCTGGAGCGTCCCCGATGAGAGGCGGCAAGGGGAGGTGGCGATGAGACGGGAGGCGCTGCGGCCGCGGCTGTTCGGCCGGCGGGTGTCGCTGCCGCTGGTGGCCTGGCTGGCGCTGGCGTGGACGGCGCTGTGGGGCGAGGTGGGCGTGGGCACCGTGCTGGGCGGGCTGGCGACCGGGCTGGTGGTGACGTGGCTGCTGCCGATGCCGCCCATCGAGCGTGGCGTCCGGCTGCGGCCGGTCCCGCTGGTGCGGTTCCTCGCGTATTTCGCCTTCGACCTGGTGATCTCGACGGGGCGGGTGGTGTTCTACGTGCTGCGTCCCGGGGATCCGCCGGCCCGGTTCGTGCGGGTGCCGCTGCGCACGACGTCCGAGCCGATCACAGTGCTGGTCATGGTGGCGATCTCGACGGTGCCGGGCAGCCTGGTCGTGGAGCGCTATCCCGGCGAGCTGCTGCTGCACGTGCTGGGCCGTCCCGGAGACATCACGGAGGCCGTGCGCCGGGACGTGGCCGGTCTCGAGGAGCGCATCGTGGCCGCCTTCGGCACTGCGCGCGATGCGGAGGAGCTGGTGTGAACGCGGTGTACCTGGTGACGCTCGCCCTCCTGGGCTGCGGCGCGGCGGCGGCGCTGTACCGGGTGGGGCGCGGGCCGTCGATGCTGGACCGGGCGATGGCCCTGGATGTGTTCACGTCACTGTCGATGTGCGCGGCCGGCGCGTACGCGGTGGCCAGGGACGACTACTCGGACCTGCCGATCCTGATGGTGCTGTCGCTGCTGGGGTTCGTCGGGTCGGTGTCGCTGGCCCGCTTCTTCTCCGGCAAGGAGGAGAGACGGGAAGGAGAGGAGCCGCGATGAGCGTCCTCGACATGATCGCGGCCGGCTGCCTGCTGGCGGGCGCGCTGCTCGCGCTGTCGGCCGGCATCGGGCTGGTGCGCTTCCGCGGCACGCTGGAGCGCATGCACGCCGGTACGAAGCCGCAGGTGCTCGGCGTGCTGCTGGTGCTGCTCGCGCTGTGGCTGCACCGGCCGTCGCTCGCGTACGTGGGGCCGCTGCTGCTCGTGGCGCTCTCCCAGGTGATCACCGTGTCGGTCGCCGCGTACATGGTGGCGCGGGCGGCCAACGCCCGTCAGTCCTCCCGCGACGACACGGGGCTGCCGCCAGGGCACTGAGCGTGCGGCGCCGGTGTCTCCTTGCGCTCCCAGGCGGCGTCACTCCGTGTTCCGCAGCACCTTCGCGGGCGTGATCGGCAGGTCGCGCACGCGGTGGCCGGTGGCGTGGAAGACGGCGTTGCCGATGGCGGCCGCGGTGCCGACGATGCCGATCTCGCCGATGCCCTTGGCGCCCATCGGGTTGAGCGCGTCGTCCTGCTCGTCCAGCCAGTACGCCTCCACGTCGCGGACGTCGGCGCAGACCGGGATGTGGTACTGCGCGAGGTCGCGGTGCAGGAACCCGCCGAACTCCTCGTCGGTCAGTGTCTCCTCCATCAGCGCCATGCCGATCCCCATCGTCATGCCGCCGATGAACTGCGACCTGGCCAGCTTGGCGTCCACGATGTGCCCGCAGGCGAAGACGCCGAGCAGCCGCGAGACCCGCACCTCGCCGGTCACCGCGCTCACCCGCACCTCGGCGAACTGGGCGCCGAAGGCGTGCCTGGCCAGCTCGGCCTCCTTCCTGACCTCGTCGGTGGTGTCGGCGCGGCCCTCCTTGCCGTCCTTGACCAGCTCCTCGCAGGCGCGTACGACGGCCGAGCCCCACGAGGCGGTGCCCATGGAACCGCCGGCGACCGGGCCGTCCGGCAGGTCGCTGTCGCCCAGCTCGACGTGCACGCGTTCCGGCGCGACGTTCAACGCGGTGGCGGCGATCCTGGTCAGCGCGGTGCGCGCGCCGGTGCCGATGTCGGCGGCGCCCACCTGGACGAGGATGTCGCCGTCGTCGAGCACCTTCGCCAGCGCCTTGGACGGCGCCCGCCGCGCCGGGTAGGTGGAGGCAGCCACGCCGGTGCCGATCAGCCACTCCCCCTCGCGCCTGACGCCGGGCCTCGGGTCGCGGTGCTCCCAGCCGAAGCGGCGGGCGCCCTCGCGCAGGCAGCCCACGAGATGGCGGGAGCTGAACGGCAGGCCGCTGTCCGGCTCGGTCTCGGGCTCGTTGCGGATCCGCAGCTCGACGGGGTCGAGGCCGGCGGCGCAGGCCAGCTCGTCCATGGCGGACTCCAGCGCGTACATGCCGGGGCACTCGCCGGGCGCGCGCATCCACGAGGGGGTGGCGACGTCCAGCCGGACCACCCGGTGCGCGGTGCGCAGCGCGGGGGTGGCGTACATGACCCTGGCGGGGACGGCGGTCTGCTCGGCGAACTCCACCAGCGTCGATGTCTGCACGTACGCCACGTGCTCCAGCGCCGTGAGGCGGCCGCCCGCGTCCGCGCCGAGCCGCAGCCGCTGGATGGTGGGCGTGCGGTGGCCGGTGACGTCGAACATCTGCTGCCGGGTCAGCACGATCTTCACCGGGCGGCCCACCGCCCTGGCGGCCAGCGCGGCCAGGATGGCCTGCGGCCTGGTCGTGCCCTTCGAGCCGAACCCGCCGCCGACGTGCCTGGACACCACCCTGACCTGCTCGCGCGGCAGGCCGAGGGTGCGGGCGATCATGTTCCGGCTGGTGGAGCTGCCCTGCGCGGTGTCGTACACCATGAGGCGGCCATCGGCGTCCCAATAGGCCAGCGCCGCGTGCGGTTCCATCGGGTTGTTGTGCAGGACGGGCGTCTCGTAGACGACGTCCACGGTGGTCGCGGCGGCGGCCAGCCCGGCTTCGACGTCGCCCTTCTCGGTGTCGGCCGGATAGCCGGGGTTGACCACCTCGGGCCGGTAGAGTCCGGGGTGGTCCATGCGCAGGGTGACGTCGTGGTCTCCGGGGTCGTAGTCCACGCGGACGGCGCCGGCGGCGGCGCGGGCGCGCTCGTAGGTGTCGGCGACGACGGCGGCGACGATCTGGCCGCGGTAGGCCACCTCGCGGCTCTGGAACAGGGCCAGCTCGGGGTCGGCGTCCTCGGCCAGCGGCGGCGGGTCCTCGCACGACAGCACAGCGAGCACGCCGGGCAGCTCCAGGGCCGGTCCGGCGTCCACCCGCTTGACGCGACCCCTGGCGATGCGCGACTGCACGGCGCAGGCGTAGGTGACGCCCTCGACCGGGTACTCCGCCGCGTACGTGGCCAGTCCCGTGACCTTGACGCGGCCCTCGATGCGGTTCACGGCGCGAGCTCCTCCAGCGTGGCGACGATGAGGTTGCGGGCCAGCGGCACCTTGTAGGCGTTGCGCGGCAGCGGCCTGGCCTGCTCCAGCTCGGCCTCGGCGGCCTGGAGGAACGCCTCCCCCGTCGCCGGGCCGCCGATCAGCGCCTGCTCGGCGCGTTCGGCCCGCCACGGCACGTGGGCCACCCCGCCGAGCGCGATGCGGCAGCCGGCCACCGTGCCGTCGCGCACGTCGAGCGCGGCGGCGATGGACACCAGCGCGAACGCGAACGACGAACGCTCGCGCACCTTGCGGTACATCTGGGCGCCCGGAGGCGGCGCTGGCAGCTCGACCGCGGTGATGAGGTCGCCCGGCTCCAGCACGGTGTCCCGCTCCGGCCGGTCGCCGGGCAGCCGGTGCAGCCCAGGGATGGGCACGATGCGGTCGCCTCCGGGGCCGGTGACGTGCACCTCGGCCTCCAGCGCGGCCAGCGCGACCGCCATGTCGGAGGGGTGGGTGGCCACGCACGCGTCCGACGTGCCGAGCACGGCCAGGCCTGCGTGGTCGCCGGCGATGGCCGGGCAGCCGGAGCCCGGCCTGCGCTTGTTGCACGGCCTGGAGACGTCCTGGAAGTACGGGCAGCGGGTGCGCTGCAGCAGGTTGCCCGCCACGGTGGCGACGTTGCGCACCTGCCCGGACGCGCCGGACAGCAGCGCCCTGGCCAGCATGGGGTAGCGGGTGCGGATCAGCGGATGCACGGCCAGGTCGGTGTTGCGCACGGTGGCGCCGACGCGGACGCGGTCGCGTACCTGCTCGATCTCATCCAGCGGCAGGTGGCTGACGTCCACCAGGCGCTCGGGCTCGGCCACGCCCAGCCGCATGAGGTCCACCAGGTTCGTGCCGCCGCCCAGGTACATGGTGCCGGGGGTGAACTCGCGTACGGCCTCGGCCGCGGTGGCGGCGCGGGCGTACTCGAAGGGTTTCACGACGTCACCTCGCGGATGGCGCTGACGATGTTGACGTACGCGCCGCACCGGCACAGGTTGCCGCTCATCCGCTCCCTGATCTCCTCGGGCGTGAGCTCGGGGTCGGTGGCGAGGTCCTCGGTGACGGCGCTCGGGCCAGGCTCGCCCAGCATCCCCGCCGCCGAGCAGAGCTGTCCCGGGGTGCAGTAGCCGCACTGGAACGCGTCGTGCTCGATGAACGCCGCCTGCAGCGGGTGCAGCTCGTCGCCGTTCGCCAGGCCCTCGACGGTGGTGATCTCCCTGCCGTCCACCGCCACGGCGAGCGCCAGGCAGGCGTTGGCCCGCCGCCCGTCGATGAGCACCGTGCAGGCGCCGCACTGGCCGTGGTCGCAGCCCTTCTTCGCGCCGATGAGCCCGAGGCGTTCGCGGAGCAGGTCCAGCAGCGACGTTCGCGGGTCTGCGTCCACCGTGCGCGGTACGCCGTTGACCTGCAGGGTGATGTTCATTTCGCACGACTACCCGAGCGCTGTGAGCGGCAACCCCTGAGAGCGGTAAAGCGCGGCCGCCTTACATCCCTGTAAGTCCGGTTTTGCCGGGGTTGTGGCGGGTAGCCGGGCGGGCATGGGGCTGGCCTTGGACGAGCAGGCGGACCGGCAGGCGGCGATACTCACCGTGAACGCGGGCTCGTCGAGCCTGCGGCTCGACCTCGTCCAGGGCGGCTGCGTGATCGACGGCCACCACGCCGACCTCGCCGCGAGCCCGGACGGCTCGCCCGCGTCCGGCGGGGGCGCGGACGGGGAGGCGGGCGCCGCGACCTCGGCTTCCAAGGCGCTGGCCGACTTCCTGGGCGGGCACTTCGACCGCGACATCAGGGCCGTGGCACACCGGCTGGTGCACGGCGGCGACGTGCTGCGCGCCCCCGCCGTCGCCGACGACGAGACCGTGGCCGCGTTGCGCGGGCTGACCGGCCTGGCCCCGCTGCACCTGCCGCCCGCGCTCGACCTGCTGGACGCCGCCCGCGAGCAGCTTCCCGCCGTGCCGCACGTGCTCTGCCCCGACACCGCCTTCCACGCCGGCCTGCCCGACGAGGCCGCCGTGTACGCGCTGCCGCCCGAGTGGCGCGAGCGCCACGGCCTGCGCCGCTACGGCTTCCACGGCCTGTCCTACGCCTGGGCCGCCGACCGGGTGGCCGAGCTGCTCGGGCGGCCGGTGACCGAGCTCGAGCTGGTGCTTGCGCACCTGGGCGGCGGCGCGTCGGTGTGCGCGCTGTCCGGCGGGCGCAGCGTGTTCACCTCGATGGGCTTCACGCCGCTCGACGGCCTGCCGATGAGCAGGAGGTCCGGCAGCGTGGACCCCGGCATGCTGGTGTGGCTGCTGGAGCAGGGCCACCTGACGGTCGCCGAGCTGGGCGAGGGCCTGCAGCGCCGCTCCGGTCTGCTCGGCCTGTCGGGCGGGCGCTCCGGCGACACGCGCGAGCTGGTGGCGGCCGGACGCGACGGCGACGCGGCGGCCGAGCTGGCGCTGCGGGTGTTCGCCCGCCGGGTGGCCGAGGAGGTCGCCGCCGCGGCCACCTCGCTGCCGCGCGTGGACGCGCTGGTCTTCACCGGGGAGATCGGCTGGGACCAGCCGGAGGTGCGCGAGGCGGTCTGCCGCCGGCTCGGCCCGCTCGGCATCGAGGCGCCGCAGCTGCGGGAGCGGTCCGACGACGGGCCGGTCAGCGCGTACGGGGCCGGCATCCCCGTCCTGGTCGTACAGGTGCGCGAGGAGCTGCAGCTGGCCCGCGAGTGCCTGCTGCTCCTGGACGGCCCTGAGGCGGACCCCACGCTGTGACCGGCCGCCTCCGCCGCCCCGCGGGAATGCCCTGGGCGCTCCATCCGCGACCGAACCGCGCACTGCGCCGTGCCGCGCGGTTGTCGGTGACGTTTGGTTGGATCGGCTGTGTGGAGGCCTCCGTCGAGCAGCTCGTCTACGTCCGCGACGACGAGTACACCGTCGCGCGCATGAGCGCCGACGGCGAGCCCGACTTCATCGCCACCGGCCGGGCGCTCGCCGGGGTGCAGCCGGGCGAGACGCTGCGGCTGTTCGGCGAGTGGGGCAGGCACGCCCGTCACGGGCGGCGCTTCGCGGTCAGCGGGTGCGAGCGGGTGACGCCGTCGTCGGTCCGCGCCATCCGCGCCTACCTGGGGTCGGGGCTGATCAGGGGCATCGGGCCGAAGCTCGCGTACGCGATCGTCGACCACTTCGGCGAGGAGACGCTCAAGGTCATCGACGGCGAGCCCGAGCGGCTCACCGAGGTCGTCAACATCGGGCCGCAGCGGCAGGGCCAGATCGTCCAGGCGTGGCAGGAGCAGAAGGCCATCGCCGCGCTCATGGTCACCCTGCAGGGCCTCGGGGTCAGCCCGCTGCTCGCCGCCAAGATCCACCAGGTGTTCGGCAAAGACGCGGAAGAGGTCCTGGCCACCGACCCCTACCAGCTCATCGGCCGGGTCAGGGGCATCGCGTTCCGCATCGCCGACCGCATCGCGCTGCGCGCGGGTGTGCCCGAGCGCAGCCCGCAGCGGATCAAGGCGGCGCTGCTCGACCGGCTGGAGGCCGCGGGCAGCCGTGACGGCCACTGCTTCGTGCCGGTGGCGGCCCTGGTCAGGGAGACGGCCCAGCTCATCGAGCAGGATCAGGAGCTCGTACGCCCGATGGTCGACGCGCTCGCGGCCGAGCGGCGGCTGGTCGTCGAGACGCACCCGCACCGGCCCGACGTCCACGTCGCCTATCTCCAACACGTCCACAGCCGCGAGGTGGCGCTGGCCGCGCAGCTCGCCGCGCTCATGCGGGCCCGCTCCACGCTGCCGCTGCGCTCGTTCCACGAGGATCCGTCGCTCCACGACGACCAGCGCGCGGCCGTCACCATGGCGCTGACCAGCACCGTCTCGATCATCACCGGCGGCCCGGGGTGCGGCAAGAGCCACACGGTCAAGGCCATCGCCGCCGTCGTCCGGGCATCGGGCGGCACGGTCACGCTCACCGCGCCCACCGGCAAGGCCGCCAAGCGGCTGTCGGAGCTGACCGGCATGCCCGCGATGACCGTCCACCGCATGCTCGCCCAGCAGCCCGACCCCGATCCCGAGACGCTGTTCGACGAGCGGCCGTCGCAGGCCGACCTCATCGTGGTCGACGAGGCGTCCATGCTCGACCTCCACCTCGCCACCCGGCTCACCGCCGCGGTGCGGCCCGGCAGCCACCTGCTCTTCGTCGGCGACGCCGACCAGCTGCCCAGCATCGGCGCCGGCGACGTCCTGGCCGACCTGCTGCGGGTCGAGGCGATCCCCCGCGTCGAGCTGACCCACGTCTTCCGCCAGGCCGGCGGCAGCGGCATCATCGAGGCCGCCCACCGCATCCGCGCGGGCCGGCTGCCCGCGACGCCGGGCGGCGGCGGGTTCTGGTTCGAGGAGCTCGGCGACCCCGCGCAGGTGGCACGGCGGGTGGCGCACCTCGCAATGGTGGCGATCCCCCGCAAGCAGGGCGTCGATCCCGGCCAGGTGCAGGTGCTGTGCCCGATGCGCAAGGGCGAGACGGGCGCCACCGCGCTCGCCCGGCTCATCCAGGACCACCTCAATCCCGCCGCCGGCGACAAGCCCGAGCACTGGTCGGGCTCCACGGTGTTCCGGGTGGGCGACCGGGTCATGCCGATCCGCAACAACTACGACAAGGGCGTCTTCAACGGCGAGACCGGCACGGTGACGGCGGTGGTGCGGGAGGAGCGCACCGTCGAGATCCGCACCGACGACGGAGAGCGGGTGACGTACGGGTTCGACGAGCTCGACGACCTCACCCACGCCTACGCCATCAGCGTCCACCGCTCGCAGGGCAGCGAATACCCGTTCGTGGTCGCGCCCATCGTGGCCGAGTCCGGCGGCATCATGCTGCGCCGCAAACTGCTCTACACGCTGGTCACCCGGGCCAAGGCATGGGTGGTGCTGGTGGGGCAGCGCGAGGCGCTGGAGCTGGCCGTCCACCGCGTCGGGCGGCGCCGCGACACGGGCCTGGCCAGGCGTCTCGCGCTGGCGCTCGGCGGCTGAGCGGCCACCCGGCAGGAGCGCCCGCCGGGCCTGTTACGGTAGTGCGCGGTACGCCGGAAGTCTGGTTCGGCATGGACTGCCGGCCGGACGGTCGGGGGAGGCGTTCACGAATGCGTGATCGTAGCCGTGCTCGTCGTGTCGGGGCGCGTGCATGAATCGTGTGCTCGCCTGGCTGACGTCCCGATTCGAGCAGCCGGCCCAGGTCGTGGTCTTCGGGTTCGGCCTCGCCATCGCGGTCGGCACGGCGCTGCTGTCGCTGCCCGCCGCCACCGCGTCCGGCGAGCCCGCCGGGCTGGTCGAGGCGCTGTTCACGGCCACCTCCGCGGTGTGCGTGACCGGGCTCACGGTGGTCGACACCGCCTCCCACTGGTCGGTCTTCGGCGAGCTGGTGATCGCGGGGCTGTTCCAGGCGGGCGGGCTCGGCATCATGACCATCGCCACCGTGTTCACGCTGCTGATCTCGGGGCGGTTAGGCCTGCGGGCCAAGATCGTGGCACAGGCCGAGAGCAAGGCGCTCAGCGCCAGCGACATCCGCCGGGTGGTCCGCAAGGTGGTGCTGTTCACGCTGCTGTGCGAGTCCATCGCCGCCGCCGTCCTGACCGGCCGTTTCCTCATCGCGTACGGCGAGCCGTTCGGCCGGGCGCTCTACCTGGGCGGCTTCCACGCGGTGTCGGCATTCAACAACGCCGGGTTCGTCCTGTGGCCCGACAACCTCGCGCGGTTCGTGACCGACCCGTGGATCTGCCTGACCATCGCCGCCGCCTGCATCGTCGGCGGGCTCGGCTTCCCCGTGGTGTTCGAGCTGGCCCGCACCTGGCGGCACCCGCACCGGTGGAGCGTGCTGACCAGGATCACCCTCGGCGTCACCGTCACCCTGCTGGTGTTCGGCACCCTCGTCTTCCTCATGACCGAGTGGCGCAACCCGCACACGCTCGGCGTCCTCGACGACGCCGACAAGCCGCTCGCCGCGTTCTTCACCGCCGTCATGCCGCGCTCGGCCGGGTTCAACACCCTCGACGTCTCCGCCATGTACCCGTCGAGCTGGCTGCTGACCGACCTGCTCATGTTCATCGGCGGCGGCAGCAGCGGCACCGCGGGCGGGATCAAGGTGACCACGGTCGGCCTGCTCGCCTTCGTCGTCTGGGCCGAGCTGCGCGGCGAGAACCGGGTGAACGTCGGCCACCGCCGCCTGCCCGACACCACCCAGCGGCAGGCCGTCACCGTCACCGCGCTGGGGGTGGCGCTGGTGGGCGCGGCCACGTACGTGCTGCTCGCCCTTACCCCCCACAGCCTCGACCAGGTCATGCTGGAAGTGGTGTCGGCGTTCAGCACCGCAGGGCTGTCCACCGGCATCACCGCGGAGGTCGGCACGGCCGGGCAGGTGCTGCTCGTCATGCTCATGTTCGTGGGCCGCATCGGCCCGCTCACACTGGGCTCCGCGCTGGCCCTGAACAAGCGCGCCCGGCATTACGAACTACCCGAGGAGCGAGTCATCGTTGGCTGAGTACAGAGGCGACCCGGTCGTCGTCATCGGCCTGGGCAGGTTCGGCACGTCGCTGGCGCTGGAGCTCACCCGGCGCGGCACCGAGGTCCTGGCCATCGACAACCGGCCCAAGATCACACAGAGCCTGGCCGGTCGCATCACCCAGATCGCGACCGCCGACGCCACCGACATGGAGGCGCTGCGCCAGCTCGGCGTGCCCGACTTCTACCAGGCCGTGGTGGCGGTCGGCAGCGACATCGAGGCCAGCATCCTCACCACGTCGCTCCTGGTCGAGCTGGAGATCAACGACATCTGGGCCAAGGCCGTCAGCACCCAGCACGGCCGCATCCTGAGCCGCATCGGCGCCCACCACGTCGTCTTCCCGGAACACGACATGGGCGAGCGCGTCGCGCACCTGGTGAGCGGCCGCATGCTCGACTACATGCAGGTCGACGAGAACTTCGCGCTGGCCAAGACCAGCCCGCCCAAGGAGTACGTCGGCATCCCGCTCGGCCAGTCCAACCTGCGCCGCAAGTACGGCGTGACGATCGTGGCGGTCAAGCCGCCGGGCGAGGAGTTCACGTACGCGACGGCCGACACGGAGCTGTCGTACGGCGACATCGTGCTGGTCTCAGGACGCACGGAACAGGTGGAACGCTTCGCCGAACTGCCCTGAGCCCGCGCGGACCTGACCTCTCCCGGCGAGCCTGCCCCTACCGGGCCTGGTTCTCCCGGGCCTGCCCCTCCCGGGCCTGCCCCTCCCGGGCCTGCCCCTCCCGGGCCTGCCCCTCCCGGGCCTGCCCCTCCCGGGCCTGCCCCTCCCGACCGGCCTGCCCCTCCCGGCGGGCTTGGCTCCGGACAGGCCCGGCTCCGGGCGGCCCTGACCGCGAGACACCCTGGTCCTGCGCGGACGCGGCCGCGAGCCGTCCCCACCAGGGCCGCCCCAGGCCGGAACGTTCCCGCCCCCTGGGGTCCTCCTGAGCCTGGTCTTCCCGCCCTCGGCCGCCTTGAGCGTGGATTTCCCCCTCGGAACGGCCTGATCCAGGCTTTCCTGACCCTTCAGCTTTCCAACAGCGGACACGGGCGGCTGCGCCGCCTACGCTGGCAAGCGGGGGGTTTTCCGAATGCGCGCACACGATCTCGCCGTCGAGTTTCCGACGGTCACGCTCGACACCCCGGCGCTGGAGGCCGCCCGGCTGCTCGCCGACCGCGACCTGCCGGGGCTCATCGTCGTCGGCCCGGACGGCCTGCCCTGCACCATCCTGCCCGGCACGCAGGTGCTGCGGCTCGCGGTGCCCGCCTACTGCCAGGACGACCCGGCGCTGGCCAGGGTCGTGGACGAGGCGCACGCCGACCGGTTCCTGCACCGGCTCGACGACAGGACCGTCCGCCAGTGCCTGCCGGAGGAGCCGCGCGAGCTGCCGGTGACCGAGCCCAAGGCGACCGTGCTGGAGCTCGCGGCGCTGATGGCACGCATGCACAGCCCGCTGGTCGCGGTGGTGGACGACGGGCGGCTCATCGGCGCCGTCACCCTGCAATCTCTGCTCGACCACGCCCTCCGCCCCTGAGGCCGACCGCGCCGGGCTGTCCGGCCCGGGGTTCGGGCGCGGCCGGCGCGGCACGTCATCGGCCCTGATCATGGCCGCGCGTTCGAGCCCATCAGGTGCTCATTTCGGGCGGATCGGTGGCGCGAAACCGGCTTACCAGGGAAAACGGACGGAGGCGCGTAGGCTGGGGTCATGGTGAAGGCCGTGGCCAGAGAGCCCGTACCCGCCCGGCGCGCGGACGCCGAGCGCGACATCGCCGCGATCCTGGAGGCGGGGACGCGGTTGCTCAGCGCCGATCCCGCCGCCGGCGTGGCCGAGATCGCGCGGGAGGCGGGGGTGGGCAGCGTGACCCTGTACGCCCACTTCCCCACCCGCGAGGCGCTGGTGGACGCGGTGCTCGACCACACGGTGGACCTCGCGGACGCCGCGATCGAGGACGACAGCGTCGACAGCGCCCCGCCGCCCGAGGCCATGGAGGAGCTGCTGCGTTCGTCGTGGGAGGCGCTCGACCGGCATCGCCGCGTGTTCCTCGCCGCCGACCGCACGCTGCCCACCGAGCGCATCAGGGAGCATCACGAGCGCCCGCTGCGCCGGGTGCAGCAGCTGATCGCGCGGGGCCGGCGGGCGGGCGACTTCCGTACGGACCTGCCGTTGCAGTGGCTGGTGACGGCGTTCTTCGCGATCGTGCACAGCGTCGCGCAGGAGCGGGAGGCGGGCCGGCTGTCTCCCGATGAGGTGGAGAAGGTCCTGGTGACCACCATGCTGTCCCTGCTGCGCCCGCCCTCGAAGAAACGCGGCTGAAAGCCTCCCGCCCACCTGAGCCGGAAGCCGCCTGCACCCACCTCCGCCCCACCTGGACCAACGACTTCTGCCCCCTCTCCAGCGCATCTGCCCGAAGGGCTCCCGCATCCGCCTCCGGCGCACCTGGGCTGGTAGCCGCCTGCATACCTGAACCCCCATCCCCTTCAGCGCGCCTGGGCTGAAAGCCCGTCTGCGCTCGGCTCCGGTGAGTCGGCGTCGAAGCCCCCGCCGGGCGTGACGGGGTGGAGAACCTGCTGCGCCTGCCCTTCTGGCCCGTCTCAGGCGACCCGCCGGGAGGGAAGGACGAGGCGCCGGAGGTGCTGCCCGGCTCCGACGCGGCCGGTCTGCGGGGCCGGTCTGCGGGGCCGGTCTGTGGGGCCGGTCTGCGGGGCCGTCAGCAGGGACTCGCTGCCGGGCCGCCGGCCGTTGGAGCGGAGGATGGGAGAGCATGCCGCGTCCGCTTCGGGCGAAACCAGGGCCGTGCGCGGCTTACCCGCTTTGATGAGTGGGCGAGTGCCCACCTAGGGTGGGCGCATGCCCACTACTACATCCACGCCTGGGCCGCCGTCCGGCCAGGAGACCCACAAGCTCCGCCAGGTCGCCGAGTCCTTCGGCACGGAGGCCGACCGCTACGACCGGGCCCGGCCCGGCTACCCCGACTCCCTGATCGCCCGCATCGCCGCCGCCTCCCCCGGCCCCGACGTCCTCGACGTCGGCTGCGGCACCGGCATCGCCACCCGGCAGTTCCAGGCGGCCGGCTGCCGGGTGCTCGGCGTCGACGTGGACGAGCGCATGGCCGCACTCGCCAGGGAGCGCGGCCTCGAAGTCGAGGTGTCCCCGTTCGAGACGTGGGACGCCCGCGGACGCCGCTTCGACGCGGTGGTCTCCGCGCAGACCTGGCACTGGATCGACCCGGTCGAGGGCGCCGCCAAGGCGGCCGAGGTGCTGCGGCCCGGCGGCCGGCTGGCGCTGCTCTGGAACGTCATGCAGCCCTCTCCCCCGGTGGCCGACGCGTTCGCCGAGGTCTACCGGCGGGTGCTGCCGCAGATGCCGGCCGTGGGCGCGGCGGGGCCCGCCCTCCAGGCGTACGACGCCATGGCGGCCAAGGCGCGCGAAGGCATCGAGGCGTGCGGCGCGTTCGGCGAGCCCGAGCGGTGGCAGGCCGGCTGGGAGCGCACGTACACGCGGGAGGAGTGGCTGGACACGGTGCCCACCTTCGGCGGCCAGAGCCTTCTGCCCGCCGAGCAGCGCGAGGAGCTGCTGCGGCAGATGGGCGCGGCGGTGGACGCGCTGGGCGGGGAGTTCGTGATGCCGTACGTGACGATCGTGCTCACCGCCGCCCTGCGCGCCGCCTGAACGCGCTCCCTCAGGTCACGGCGCCTCGCCCGCCGCCCGGCCGGAGCCGGGAGGCGGCGGGGACGCGGACGATGCGGAAGCCGGCGTCCTCCAGGACGGCGGGCAGGGCGGTGACGGCGGCGCGGTCCTTGTCGCGGCCCTCCTCCGTCAGGTCGTTCCAGTCCACCAGGTCCGGGTGCCGCTTGGCGGCGTCGTCGCGCTCGGGGCCGTACGTCCAGCCGCGCTTTTCGAAGTACTCCACCCAGCGCCGGTGCTCGGCCCCGGCCAGCCGCTCGATCTCGTCATCGGTGAAGGCGAACTCGGCGGGCGCGTCGGTGCTGGGCGCGAGCACGGCCCCGATCATGCGGAGCTTCGCGCCGATGTGGGCGGCCTGGTCGCGGTTCTGGCCCTTCTTGGCCTCGGTCAGCGCCTCGTACGGCACCATGGACGCGTTCCGCTCGGGCGTCTCGCCGCGCGCCGCGCAGCCCATCACGTAGCGCTCGTGGATCGCCCGCGCGAGGCGCTCGATCACGTCCTCGTCGATCAATTCGGGCCTTCCCGCTTCTTCGGTGACGGCGAAGAACCGCAGCGTGCCGGCGACGTCTTCGAGCAGCCCGGCGGTTCCGAACGCTTCCGCGAACATCCTACGCTGGCCCACCCGGACGATCATGGGCGCGCCGGTCCACAGCGGCGCCACGGTGAGGGCGGCGGTCAGGGCCGCGCGCTCATCGCCGTAGCAGACGTACACGCGCTGGGGGCGTTCCTTCATGCCCTCCAGGAGCGGCCGCAGCCCGTCGGGGCCGGCGTCGTGCACGGTCACGTCGCACCAATCGGCGATGAAGGGGTACGTGCGGCGCAGCGCCGCCACCTCCTCGGCCGCCCCGGGCGCGACCACGCAGACCGGGACCCGGCCGGCGGCGCGCAGCCGGCACTGGCGGGCCAGCTCGACGAGCAGGGCGGCGCCGAAGTGGCGCAGGCCGAGCAGCAGGACCGGGCCGTCGCCGGTGACGGGCTCGCGCAGCAGCAGCACGCGCGCGGCCAGCTCCTCGAGGTTGAAGAAGTCGAGCCGGTGCTCGCGGGGTCCCGCCGAGTTCAGCCGGCGGGCGCGCAGCGCCGAGCACAGGCCGGGGTCGGAGACGTACGCGTACGCCGGCACGGGCGTGCCGCGGCCGAGGCCGTGCGCGGCGGCGGCGATGGCGACGTTGACGGTGGGGTCGTCCTCGCAGGCGTAGACGGCGCGGGCGCGGTGCGCGCCGGCCGCGCGCAGCACGTGGGGGTCCCTGGCGTCGCCCGCCACGTGGAACACGCCGCGCACCCGGGGCGGGTCGCCGGCCGGGCCGCCGATGACGACGACCGTGCGGCCGGCCTCGCGCAGCCGCTGCGCGAGCGCCTGGCCGAGCGGGCCGGTGCCGCAGACGACCGCGTGCCCGGACGCCTCGCGGGCGCGCAGCCTGCGGTATTCGGCGCCGAGCAGCAGGCGTACGGTCTCGGCGAGTGCGTAGATCGTGACCGCGGGCGCGGTGAACCTCGCGACCTCCAGAGGCCACGGCAGCGGGCCCGGTGCGTCGAGCGGCTGGGGGTCCAGGACGAAGAGCTGCAGGTCGTAGTAGACGAGGTCGAGGAGGGTGGGCGCGGGGTCGGCGCCCGCGAGGTGGAGGCGCAGGCCCGCGTAGCCGAGCGCCAGCGACACCAGCGCGAGCAGCCCGAACCCGGCCATCACCGACGACCTGATGGAGCCCGCCTCTCCCATCCCGCCCCGCTTCCCGCAGCCTGCGACGCCCTGGACCGACCGCTCCTTCATAGCAGCCGGTGACGCCGCCGTTACGGGGTATCGCGTCACCGGGGTCAACCGGCGTGCGAGCCACAGGGTCGGCCCGGCACTGGAGCGCAGGTCCGGCCGTTGCCGGAACGCGGGTCGGGCCGAGGCCGGAACGCGGGTCGGGCCGAGGCCGGAACGCGGGTCGGGCCGAGGCCGGCGCACGGTCCGGTCGTCACCCGACGCGTCCGTTCAGCCGGCGCCGAAGCAGACGAACGTGGCGGCCGGCTCGGCCGAGGTGGCGGCGGCCAGAGCGGCGGCGGGCCGCACGCCGGCCAGGGTCTCGTCGAGCCAGTCGGTGTTCTCGCGGACGGCGAGCAGGTGCCCGGGGACGAGCGGCACGTCCGCGCGGCAGACGGTGGGGCCGGGGCGGGGCTCGCCGGGGTCGAGCCCGGCCGACCACGGGCCGAGCACTCTGGCTCCGTGCCGGTCGAGCAGCTCGCGGGGAAGGCCGATGGGCGGCCAGGGCGGGCCGTAGGTATCGGCGCGTCCCCGGGTGACGGGCTCCGGGACGTAGTCGATGGTCATGACGCCGTCTCCGTTTCTCCCTCTGTGGCGTACGAGGGCGGAACGGTCACGATCCCCCGCGCAGGGGAGGGCGGCCGGCGGTGCGGGCGGAGGTGCTTAACTGGGACCCGTAAAAACGTTTCACCCCCTGTATCGCGGAAGGTCACCCTTGGACTACGAACGCCAGCCGTACAGAAGGTGCGGCCGCAGCGGCCTGCTCCTCCCCGCCGTGTCGCTGGGCCTGTGGCACAACTTCGGCGAGGGCAAGCCGATCGAGACCCAGCGCGCGATCCTGCACAAGGCGCTCGACCTCGGCATCACCCACTTCGACATCGCCGACCGCTACGGCCCGCCCATCGGCGCGGCCGAGTCCGTGTTCGGCCGGATCTTCCCCCGGTCGCTGCGCGACGAGGTCGTGGTCACCACCAAGGGCAGCAACCCGATGTGGGACGGCCCGTACGGGAAGGGCAACTCCCGCAAGCACCTGCTGGCCACGCTCGACCGCTCGCTCGCCCGGCTCGGCCTCGACTACGTGGACATCTTCTACCTGCACCGCGACGACGAGGAGACCCCGCTGGAGGAGCAGGTGGCCACGCTGGACCACATGGTCCGCACCGGCCGCACGCTCTACGTCGGCGTGTCCAACTTCTCCCCCGAGCGCACCGCCCAGGCCGCCAGGCTGCTGCGCGAGCTCGGCACCCCGCTGCTGGTGCACCAGCCGCCGTACTCGCTGCTCAACCGCGGCATCGAGGACGCGCTGCTCGGCGTGCTCGAAGAGGAGGGCGTGGGCTGCGTGGTGTACTCGCCGCTCGCCCAGGGCCTGCTCACCGACCGCTACCTGAACGGCATCCCGGCCGACTCGCGGGCGGCCGAGGGCCGCTTCCTGACCGCCGACCGGGTGACGCCCGAGGTGCTGGCGTTCGTCCGTTCGCTGTCCACGCTGGCCGAGTCGCGCGGCCAGACGGTGGCGCAGCTCTCGCTCGCCTGGGCGCTGCGCGACCCGCGCATCACCTCGGTGCTGGTCGGTGCCTCCAGCCCCGAGCAGCTCGAGGCGAACGTGGCCGCGGTGGACCGGCTCGACTTCACCGAGGAGGAGCTGGCGGCCATCGACCAGGCCGCCAAGGAGGCCGGCGTCTCCTCCTGACCCGCGATCGCCGGAGGCCCGGGCCGGGTACGGTCCGGGCCTCGGCTCGTGCAAGGCCGGGCCGCCTGAACGTTCAGGCGGCCCGGCCTTGCGCGTTCAGGTGGCTCGGCCTTGCACGTTCAGGTGGCTCGGCCCCGGCTCCCCGCGGCGGCCCGCCCCGGGCTCATGGCCCTGCGCCTCCCGCCGAACGGCGCGTTCGACGTGCTCATGGGGTGCGCGCCGCCTCGATCGCGGTGGCGTACCTGGCGGGGCGGAGCGAGCGGGCCGTCACGAGTGCCGAGGACCGCGTGTTGACGAGGCCTTCGTGAACGCTTACCGTTCCGGCAGTCGGTGAAATTATCGACAAACTTCCGAAACTTTCGGGAAACGTCCGTGGCACCCCCTGCTCCGGTATCGGAGGTCCGTCCGGTGAAGCCCTTGATCCTCGCATTAGCGCTCCTGCTCGCCGTACCCGCCGGCCCCGAGCCCCCGCACCCCAAGCCTCCCAAGCCCCACCCCGTCAAAGACCTGCGCGAGCTCGCCCACCAGAACGGCATCAACATCGGCACCGCGGTCGACATCGCCGCCCTGCGCGACGAACCCGACTACCGCAAGCGGCTCAACCGCGAATTCACCCAGGTCACCGCCGAGAACGCGATGAAGTGGGAGTCCGTCGAGCCGGAGCGGGGCGTCTACACCTGGGACGACGCCGACGCCCTCGTCGAGAACGCCAGCCGCAACCACCAGCAGATCCGCGGCCACACCCTGCTCTGGCACAACCAGCTCCCCGCCTGGCTGACCAGCGGCGTCGAGGACGGCACCATCGACGCCGCCGAGCTGCGCGAGATCCTGCGCGAGCACATCACCACCCAGGTGCGCCGCTACAAGGGCAAGATCCGCGCCTGGGACGTGGTGAACGAGGTCGTGGAGGAGGACGGCTCGCTGCGGCAGAGCATCTGGCTCGAGCACCTCGGCCCCGGCTACATCGCCGACGCCTTCCGCTGGGCCCACCGCGCCGACCCGCACGCCAAGCTGTTCATCAACGACTACAACCTCGAATGGAACGCCCCCAAGATCGAGACCACGCTGTCCATCGTCAAGGACCTGAAGGCGCAGGGCGTCCCCATCCACGGCATCGGCTTCCAGGGCCACCTCGGCATCCAGTACGACTACCCCGCCGACTGGGCGAACGTCATGCGGCGCTTCGCCGACCTCGGCCTCGAGGTCGCCATCACCGAGCTGGACGTCCGCATGGTGCTGCCGGTCACCCCGGAGAAGCTCGCCACCCAGGCCGAGTACTACCGGCGCGCGCTCACCGACTGCCTCAGCGTCCGCGCCTGCCACGAGATGACCGTCTGGGGCTTCACCGACCGGCACTCGTGGGTGCCCGGCTGGTTCGAGGGCGAGGGGGCGGCGACGCTCCTCGACGAGAACCTCGCACCGAAGCCCGCGTACAAGGCGCTGCTGTCGGTGAAGCGCCCCAAGTGACCTCACCCGCCCTCGGTCCCGCTCGTCCTCCTAGCGGAGACCGACGGTCCCGGTCGTCCCGCCCCCGGCTCCCGTCTCGGGGGGACGGCCACCGCGGCAGGCGGTCGCCGGGGCGGGACGTTCCCCGTCAGGCGGTCGCCGGGGCGGGGTCGAGGCGCTGGAGCAGGCCGTACACGAAACGGGCCCGGTAGGTCCGCCCGCCGGACGGGAAATCGACCGTCCAGTGGTGCGGCGCCGGGCCCTCCATCTGCACCGCGCCGGGAAAGCTCGCGCCGACGTCGGCCACCACGCACGTCCATGGCGTCAGGTCGGGCAGGGCGAGCGATGCGGCGGGGCCCGAGGGGCGTACGAACCACTGGTTCCACAGCTCGTCGCCGGGACCGAGCAGCGCCTCGTAGGCGAGGCCCGGCCACGACGGGAGCGTCCAGCGCAGGACGGTGCAGGTGAGGCTGCCCGCCGGTCTGCTCCCCCGGTACGGTGGGGGCCCGAGCGCCGTCCGCAGCGCCGCGGCCCCCTTGGGCGCCCTGGGCGCGTGGGCCAGCCGCGTCCAGTGTGCGTGCGCCTCCCGCACCTCGGCCCGCGACGCGCCCATCTCGCGCAGCGCCTCCTCCACTCGTTCCGGGTTGAGGTCGCGCATGCGATGCATCAGGACGAGCTCGAACTCGCGCACACCGAACGTCACTCCCCCACCCTGCCAGCCCTCGGCGCCGTTCCAGAAACTCGCGGAAGGTACGGGGCTGCGCGGGGCCGGCTCCAGGCGACTACGGCGGAACCCGCCCCCAGCCGTGATCGGAACCCGCCCCCGGCCGTGTCCGGAGCCCGCCCCCGGCCGTGTCCGGAGCCCGCCCCCGGCCGTGTCCGGAGCCCGGCCCGTGACTCGGACCGGGCCAGAGGAGGGCTCGCCGCCGGGTATGAGGAGGACCTTGACGAACCTGCAGGCCTCGGCGGGCTCGGCCGCATCGGCCGACCCGGCGGGGCCGACCGCTTCAGCGGGCCTGAGCGAGGCAGCGCCGGCCGAACCCCACAGGACCGACCGCCTCAGCACAGGACCGACCGCCTCAGCAGGCCTGACCGAGGCGGGGTCGGCCGAGCCGGTGGAGCTGGTCGCGCTCAGCCGGCTCGGTCGGCTGTGCCGGGCGCGGCCGGAGGATGTGCGCCGGTCGTGTCGGCCGAAGGGCCGGTCGCCGACCGTGCCGTGGCGCCGGCCCTGGAGCGGGCCGGCGCGCCGGACGCCGAGCGGGCCGCCGTGCCGGGCCGGGAAGGGTGGGCCGCCGTGCCGGACGCCGTCTGAGCCGTCGCGCCGGACGCCGTCTGAGCCGCTGCGCCGGACGTCGTCTGAGCCGCTGCGCCGGACGCGGAGTGGGTCATCGCATCGATGGTGGAGGGAATGTCGTCGCCGACGTGGTCGGCTCCCGATGCGACCACGTCGGCCAGGGTGATCTCGCTGAGCAGCGCGTTCTCGTGGCTGCGCAGCCGCTCCCAGATGGCGGCGAGCGGCGCGGCCGCGCGGGGGAAGGGCCGGGTGGCCTGTTCCTCTCCCTCGGTGACGCGGATGACGTCGGCGAGGGCGATCTCCCCCGGCGGCCGGGCCAGCCAGTAGCCTCCGTCCGGGCCGCGCTGGCTACGGAGCAGCCCGGCCCGGCGGAGCTGGAGCAGGATGTTGTCACAGAACCGGCGCGGGATCTCCTGGCTGGCGGCGATGCGTTCGGCGTGGACCGGACGGTCGGCCGTGGCCAGGGCGAGCATGGCGCCGAGTGCGTACTGCGTGCGGGCGGAGATTCTCATACGAGGTCTGGGCCCGCCTCAGGCGGACGCCGTCGTCTCCTCCTCTTCCGCGCCGCGCTTCTGCAGCTCGCTCTCCACCGCCTCGACGGACTCGTTGGCCTTGTCGCGGCGGTACTCGCGCACCGAGTACGCGATGGCGCCCGCCCAGATGATGGCGATGGCGGTGTAGGCGACGGCCTGGACGTTGCCGGGGGCGTCGATCCAGTCGCTGCGCAGCAGCGTGCGGACGTTGGTGAGGATGATGACGCCGCCGACGGCGGAGCCGAGGATGCGCGGCGGGATGTGGCGGACCAGCCAGGCCGCGATCGGCGCGGCGATGACGCCGCCGAGCAGCAGCACGGCCACCCAGGCGAAGTCGATCCGCTCGGAGCCGATGCCGACGAAGAAGCCGACGCTGGCGGCGATGGCGACGATGAACTCGCTCGTGTCGATGGAGCCGATCACCTTGCGGGGGGCCAGGCGTCCGCTGGCGAGGATGGCGGGCGTGCCCACGGGGCCCCATCCACCGCCGCCGGTGGAGTCGACGAAACCGGCGATGAGGCCGAGCGGGGCGAGGAAGCGCCTGCGCAGCGGCTTGCCCAGGTTGCCGCGCGGGAGGCCGTACGCGGTGAAGCGGATGAGGATGTAGATGCCGAGCGCCAGCAGGATGAGCGACATCACCGGAGCGGCGACCTCGGTCGAGAGGCTGGACAGGAAGGTCGCACCGGCGAACGCGCCGATGGCGCCGGGGACGCCGATCTTGGCGACGACCTTCCAGTCGACGTTGCCGAAACGCCAGTGGGAGATGCCCGAGGCCAGCGTGGTGCCGATTTCGGCGAGGTGGACGGTGGCGGACGCGGCCGCCGGGTTGGTGCCGATGGCCAGCAGCAGGGTCGTCGACGTGACGCCGTACGCCATGCCGAGGCTGCCATCGACGAGCTGGGCCGCGAAACCGACCAGCCCGAGCAGGATGAGCGCTCGCACGATCTCCCTCTCCCTACCATTCCTACTATAGAAGTAGGAATAATACTTTAAGCCGCATGCCGCCCTGTCAAGTCACGTCCAGGTAAAGCTCATCCGGCCGCGAGCGGATCCCCTCGTTTCCGCAAGGTCCGGGGGGCGATCGTCCTCCTCCGGTCATGCGGCGGCACCCGTGCGCGTGGCGCACGGGTGCCGCCGCATGACCGCGAGCACGGCGGGGAACGCGCGGCCGAGCATCCCGGCTCAGGACGCGGGGCAGCCGTTCAGGGCCGTGGTGTCACTCCTGTGTGATCAGGGCCTTGACCGTGAGGTCCTCCGGCCCGGAGGGGCCGTCGAGGTGGACGGTCACCTCCCAGGCCCCGGCCATCGAGAACAGCTCGCCCTCGGCGATGAAGCGGCCGGGCTCGCGTTCGGTGGCCGTCAGCTCCGGCATGGCGTGTCCCATGTCGGGCATCACCGCCGACACGTTCACCGTGTCGGCATCGCCCCGGTCCACCACGACCTCCACCGTGCCGGGCCCCGGGGTGGGGTCGCCGATGAGCACCGTGGCGGCGTAGCGGGCGCCGGTGCTGGTCACGCGGACCGGCTCGGCCGACGCGCTCCTGCCCACCACGAAGATCGTCACCGCCACGGCCACCAGCCCGGCGGCGATCAGCACCCGTCTCATCGGCCGCTCCCCGTCACGTCGCTCATCGCCTGCCCCGTCTCGTCTCTCTCTTCGCCTGCCGCCGCTCCCGCCGGAGCGCGTGCGGCCGTTCCCGCCTCATCGCGCGCAGCGTCTCCCGCAGCGTCTCCCGCTGTGTCTCCCGCTGCGTCCCCGGCTGTGTCCCCCGCTGCGTCCCCCGCTGCGTCTCCCCTGGTGTCCCGCCCGGCGTCCTGGCCGGTGGCCGCGCCCGGCGGTGCCGCCGTGGCCCCGGGCGCATCGCCCGTCACGTTCACCGTGAACGGGGCCGTGACGATGCGGTCGCGGGTGGCGTACTGGGCCCAGGCGAGGTAGCGGCCCGGCTCGGGGAAGCTGAACGTGAAGCGCAGGCGGGAGCCGGGCGTGCCCATCTCGTGGATGTGGCCGAGGAACGAGCCGTCCTCGTTGCGCACCAGGAGGTGGCCGGTCATGCCGAGCCACGGCCGCACGCCGGCGGGCGCGGCCAGCTCGATCGTCACCGGGCGCCCCGCCACGGGGACGGCGGGCCGCAGCACCGGGACGGCCGCAGCGCCGGTCTCCGGCCGTTCCTCTTCGCTCGCCTCAGCGTCGCCCTTGCCGACCTCGAAGGACGACGAGGCGAGCTGGCCGCCCGAGTCCTCCCGTTCCAGCTCGGCATAGGCCAGGTAGCGCCCGGAGCGGCCGGCGCGCATGCGCACCTCCAGGCGTCCTGGGGCGGTACGGAGCGGGTGGACGTGGCGGAAGTACCGCCCGTCCTCGGAGGTGACGACCACGTGGGCGAGCGCCTCGTGGTGCACGACGAGGTCGTCGACGGGCCGCCCGGTCGAGCCGTCCAGGAGGTCGATGCGGAGCCTGTACTCCTCCCCCGCGCCGGGCCGCTCCGGCACGGTGGAGACCCGGGCCTGCACGTACGGCCGCCCGGCGGCGTTCGTGGCGGTCGGCGCCGCGCCGTCCGGCGGGGCGGGCGGCAGCTGCGGCTCGAACACGACCACCATGGCCGCCACGGTCACCCCGGCCGCGGCGACGGCGGCGAGGCCCATCGCCGGCCCTGGACGGCTCAGCGCCCCGGTGAGCAGGCCCCCGACCAGCAGCAGCCCGGCGACGAACAGGCCGCCGTAGATGAGGAAGTCGCCAGGAGACCCGCGATCGACGAGCACCCGGAAGGGCACCACCGCGACCTCGCCCCCGGTGCTCAGCTTGAGCTCGTGCGGCCCGGTGCGCTCGACCCGCAGCTCGGTGTACGCGGGGTCGGCGGCGGCGCGGGCGGTGCCGGTGACCGTACGGCCGTCCTCGACCGACCGGACCTCGAGGGCGAAGACCGGTCCGGCGACCGGCTCGTACGCGATCACCCCGATCCGCAGCGGCCCCGGCACCCGGGACGTACCTTTGATCACCACCGTGACCTCGGCACCGGCGATGGTCTGCGCGAACCGCAGGTCCGCGCCCGCCGTGACGTTGTGCGCCGCGGCGGGCGCGGCCATCGCCAGCACCAGGACGGCGGCCAGCCACAGGGCTCGGATCATGCCCGCTCTGGGCGGGCGTCGGGCAGGAACAGCGCTCCGAGCGTCAGCCCGACGAGGCCGGCGACGATGGGCGCGCCGGTCCACAGCTCGGGCACGGCCGGCAGGCCGCCGCCGGTCGCGGAGGCGACCAGGATGTAGATCGTCCAGGTGGCCAGCGCCGACAGCCCGGCGAAGGCCCAGTAGGCCCCGCGCCGCGCGGCCGACGGGCGCAGCCTTGCGATCAGCAGATCGCTGACCAGGCCGCCCGCCACGATGGACAGCAGGACGGGCAGGTTCTCGAACTCGGTCTGCGCACCGGGCATGAGAACCGCGAAGGCGTACATGATGGTGACCGTCCCGAAGGGCAGCCGCCAGCGGCGGGCGAGCAGCAGCACCGGGGCGAGCAGGATGACGTTGCTCACGACCATGGCGGCGGCCAGGTCGCCGGCGCCGGAGTTCTGGACGGCGGAGAACGCCTCCACGATCCTCTCGGGACGGTACTGCAGCGCGTCGGCGTAGGAGAGGAACAGCGACACCAGCGTGGTGGCGAAGGCCAGCCCGATGACGGCGGGCAGCAGCCGCCCGAGCGTCGGGCTCTCGCCGATGTCGGGGGCGTTCCAGAGGGAACGCACAGGAGTGGTGATGATGAGGAGCATCGTCGAGACCAGCCCGAGATGTGATGGGCTGAAGAGAATGTCAATGTTCGTCTCGATGCCCAGAATCGTGTGCCACATCATGTCGGCGAATCCGAACGCCGCGAACGCGGGTATGGCGATCAGCCCGGCGAGATATCCCGCCGGCACCGCGGCGAGCCCTTGCCGCCCCGCGCGCACGTTGCGCCAGACCTGCCAGATGATCCAGCCGGCCACGACCGCGAACCCCGAGTAGAACACCGCGTGCCACGGCGTGAAGAAGGTCTCCAGCTCGGAGAGGTTGGTGTGCGCCCACGCGTCGATCATCAATCCGACGCCGAACCAGATGCCGAGCAGGGCCGTGACCAGGTCTGTTCTCGGGGACACCCAGGTGCGAGGCTCTCCGGAATCCACCAGTAATCGCCGAATGCCGGCGTCGGCCATAGCCACTTCTTGACTCCTTTCCGTCAGTGGAGAATCTAGCTCTCTTTCGTGAATTGGCGCGCGACCGAAGATTTCGCCGGGGTTATTCACGCTCGGTGCTGTGATGAACACGTAACAGACGGAAATTGCTGTGATAAATGCCCATCTGTCGTGGTTCACACCGGAGCGTTGGCTTGAGAACCGCCCGCGGCCTGCGCGATGCTGGTACGTCAGCAGCGATAGGTGGTCGATTCGGGGGTGGGATGAGCTCTTTGCGGGTCCTGCGCTGGCTGCCCTTCGTCGTGATGGCGGGTGTCGCGCTGCTGGACATCCTGGCCGGCCGGTCCCTCGTCTTCCTTCCGCTGCTCACGCTCGGTCCGGCCTTCGCGTCGGTGTCGGGCGGCGTGCGCCGCACCGCCTTCGTCGGCGCGGTCGCGCTGGGCATCTGCGTGCCCATGGCGCTCTACAACGAGATGCTGTTCACCTGGGAGAACTACCTGACCGTCGTCGGCATCGCCGGCGTGACGGGCGCGAGCATGCTCGCCGCCAGGCTGCGGCTGCAGCGCGAGCGCGAGCTGGCCAGCGTCCGGCAGGTGGCGGAGGCGGCGCAGCGGGTGCTGCTGCGTCCGGTGCCGCGGCGGGCGGGTGATCTGCGGGTGGGCCTTTCCTACACGTCGGCGGCCGCCGAGGCCCGCATCGGCGGCGACCTGTACGAGGTCGTCACCACTCCGCAGGGCGTGCGCCTGCTGATCGGCGACGTGCAGGGCAAGGGCCTGGCGGCGGTCGAGACGGCGGCCTGGGTGCTCGGGGCCTTCCGCGAGGCGGCCTACGACGAGGCCGACCTGGTGGACATCGGCGAGCGATTGGAGGCGAGCCTGACCCGCCACCTGACCAGTGAACAGTTCGTCACGGCGATCATCGCGGAGATCTACGACACGGAGGTGTCGCTGGTGAGCTTCGGCCACCCGCCGCCGCTGCTGCTCCGCTCCGACGGCGGCGTGCAGGTCGCCGAGCCGCCGGATCAGGGGCTGCCGCTGGGGCTCGGCGTGTTCGACGCGGCGCGGGCCAAGCCGCACCGGGTGCCGTTCCACCGGGGCGACCGCATCCTGTTCTTCACCGATGGCGTGATCGAGGCGAGGAACGCCGAGGGCGAGTTCTACCCCCTGGAGGAGCGGACGGCGCTGCTGCGGCGCGAGGACCCGCAGGTGGCGCTGGACGCGCTGCGGGCCGACCTGGTCGAGCACGTGGGCGGCCCGCTGCTGGACGACGCGGCCATGCTCCTGCTCCACCGCCCGGGACACTGACCTTCCGGTCAGGAGCCGCCGGGCACCAGCGGGACCGTGGTGGACTCCCGCACCACCAGATGGCAGGGGTGGGGGTGGCGGCCGGGCGACGGCTTGCCGTTGATGGCGGCGAGCAGCATCTCGGCGGCGGTGCGGCCGAGCCCGTCGAGGTTCATGTCGACGCTGGTCAGCGGCGGCTGGCTGGCCTCGGCCATGACCTCCCAGTTGTCGAATCCGACGAGCGCCACGTCCTCGGGCACCCGCCGCCCGACGGCGCGCAGCGCGTCGGCGACGCCGCGGGCGATCTGGTCGCTGCCGCAGAACACCGCGTCGAACTCGGCGCCGGACGCGAGCAGCATCCCGGCCGCCTGGCGCCCCCACATCTCGCTCCAGGCGCCGTAGAGCGGCGCCCCGGCGAGCGCGAGCCCGGCCTCGGCGAGCCGCTCCTCCGCGGCGGCCGCGCGGACGCGGGCGGAGTGGTGGTGCTCGGGCCCGGTGACGTGGGCGATGCGGGTGCGGCCGATCGCCATCAGGTGCTCGACCGCCTTGCGCGCCCCGCCCTCCTCGTCGGGCACGACCGAGCAGTCGGCCGGGTCGGTGGAGCCGATGAACGCGTAGACGACCGGGACCGGGAGGTCACGGCCGATGGGCGCGCGGGCCTCGGTGCGGCGGCCGGTGACGATGATGCCGTCGACGCGCCGGCTGAGCAGGGTCTTGACGTGGTACTGCTCGCGGATCGGGTCGCCGCGACCGTCGCACAGGAACACCGACATCTGCCCGGCCCCGAGCGCGTCCTCCGCGCCCATGAGGACGGGGATGCTGAAGCGCCCGATGGTGTCGGTGGTGATCATGCCGACGGTGTACGTGCGCCCGGAGTGCAGGCTGCGGGCTCCCGCGTTGACCTCGAAGTTCAGCTGCCTGGCCGCGTCCCTGACCCGCGCGCGGGTCTCCTCGCGCAGCGAGCCCCGGCCGTTGAGCGCCTTGGAGGCCGTGCCCACCGACACCCCGGCCAGCGCCGCGACGTCGGAGATCGTGGGGTGACGCGCCGATTTCCCCATCGCTTTCCCCTCCGCTTGCCCGAAACCTCGCACCCGCCATCCTACTGGCGGTGAGGCCGGGCCGATCGGTGCAGGCAACCGATTGCCAGCGCTTTCCCGTACACGACCTCACCCGCCGAGCCGATGGTGCGGTGACATGACCTCGTCCCGGCGAGTGAAGGGACTTTCGTCCCTACCCGTACGGCCGCCGCGCCGGGCACGCTGGCCAGGTGACGTACCAGGAAGACGGGCTGAGAGGCGCCCGGGATCTGCGCGAGCTGCCCGTGGCCGAGGCGATGCGGCTGCTGGCGGAGGCGCCGTTCGGCCGGATCGTCTTCACCCGGCACGCCCTGCCCGCGGTCAGGCCGGTGAACCACGCGGTGGTGGACGGCGCGATCGTGATCAGGACCACCCCCGGCATGATCATCGGCGGGCGCATGGAGCAGACGGTGGTGGCGTACGAGGCCGACGAGCTGGACGAGCGGGAGCGGATCGGCTGGAGCGTCATCGTCACCGGGGTGGCCGCGCCGGTGACCGACCCCGGTGAGGCGGCCCGGCTGAAGGGCCTGGTGCACCCGTGGGTGACGGGCGAGATGGACCAGGTGATCCGCATCCGGCCGGAGATCGTCACCGGCTTCGTCCTGGCGCCCGCGCAGGTGGCGTGCGGGCCGTCCTGATCAGCGAGGCGCACGTCATGCTCCCCCGGCCGGAGATCAGGGCGCCGTTCCGCTCCAGCCTGGCCGCCCGATGAGGGACGCCTTCCCCGCGTCAGCCCGGCCGCTCGATGGGGACCCGCCACACCAGCCGGGTGCCGCCCTCCGCGGGCGTCTGCAGCTCGGCGGTCCCGCCCAGGCAGGCGGCGCGCTCCTCGATGTTGCGCAGGCCGCTGCGGCGCCCGCCGCCGCCCACGCCGACCCCGTTGTCGGTGACCGTCAGCGTGAGCACCCCGCCGCCGGCCTCGGCGGACACCTCGGCGCGCGTGGCGTGCGAGTGGCGTACGACATTGGACAGGGACTCGCGCAGCACGGCGAGCAGGTGCTCGGCGACGGGCTCCGGCACCAGCGTGTCGAGCTGTCCCTCCATGCGCAGCCCCGGCATGAACCCCAGGTGGGCCGCCGCGCCCTCGACCTGGCCGACGATCTGCGCGCGCAGACCCGGAGCGGCCTCCTCGTGCGGCCCCTGGAGGGCGAAGATGGTCGAGCGGATCTGCCTGATCGTCTCGTCCAGCTCGTCGATGGCGTGCTGCAGCCGCTTCGACGCCTCGGGGTGGTCCACCAGCCGGGCGGTGCTCATCAGCGTCATCGCGGTCGCGAACAGCCGCTGGATGACCACGTCGTGCAGGTCCCTGGCGATGCGGTCGCGCTCCTCCAGCAGGTTCAGCCGCTCGGCGTCCCGCCGGACCTCGGCCAGCTCCAGCGCGATCGCGGCCTGGCCCGCGTACGACTCCAGCATGCGCTGGTCGGCGTCGGTGAACGGCAGCCTGCCGCTCCGCTTGACCAGCGCGAGCACGCCGCGCACGCCCGGGGCGGCGCCGATGGGGATCATCAGCCCCGGCCCGTGGCCGAGCCTGCGCGCCACGGCGGCCGTGTCGGGCGCGTCCCGCAGGTCGCGCTCGGTGCGCGGCGCGCCGCGCGTGAACACCTCGCCCAGCGCCGTGTCGGTGATCCCGAACGCGGTGCCGAGCAGCTCGTCCGCCTGCTCGCCCTCGGCCATCTCCACGGTCAGCGCCCGGCCCTCCTGGTCGGGCAGCAGCACCACGACGACGTCGGCGTCGCACATCTCGAGGGCGCGGGCGGCCATGGTGTTCAGCACCAGGCGGGTGTCCGCGCCGGACAGCAGGCTCGTGGTCACCTCGGTGGACGCCTGCAGCCAGGTCTCGCGGCGGCGCGACTCCTCGTACAGGCGGGCGTTCTCGATGGCGACGCCGGCGGCGCTGGCCAGCGCGACCACCACGGCCTCGTCGTCCTCGTCGAACTCGCCGCCGCCGCGCTTCTCGGTGAGGTAGAGGTTGCCGAACACCTCGTCGCGCACGCGCACCGGCACACCGAGGAAGCTGCCCATGGGCGGGTGGCCGGGCGGGAAGCCGTACGACTCGGGGTGGTCGGAGATGCGGGCCAGCCGCAGCGGCCTGGCCTCCTTGATGAGCAGGCCGAGGATGCCCAGGCCGTGCGGCCAGTGCTCGATGCGGGCGATCTCCTCCTCGGTCAGCCCGATCGGGATGAACTGGACGAGCGTGTGGTCCGCGCCCAGCACGCCCAGCGCGCCGTAGGAGGCGTCGACCAGCTTCGTCGCGGTCGTCACGATGCGGCGCAGCACGGTCTCGAGGTCGAGGTCGCTGCCCACGGACACGACGGCCTCGAGCAGCGCGTGCACCCTGTCGCGGGTGGACAGCACCGCGTTGAGCCTGGTCTGCAGCTCCGCCAGCAGCTCGTCGAGGCGCATCTGGGGGAGCAGCGGAAGATGCTCGCTCTCCGGCATACGGCCAGTCTCGCACCGGGGGTCGCCGGGGTCGAAACGCGCCCCGCGCACACCGCGACCCTCTGTAGAGTGATCGGGCAATCACACCAGGTGACGAAGGGGTGCCCCATGCTCGATCACGCCATCGCCGGAGCGGCGCAGCACGAGGCGGACGGCCTCGGCCCGCTCGGCGTCGCCGGGATCACGATCGTGTGGGCCGACAACAACGGCATCCCCCGCTCCCGTACGGTGCCGGCCGCCGCGTTCGACGCCGTGGCCGAGCGCGGGGTCGGGATCACGCCGCTGTTCGCGGTGTTCGACTCCCACGACACCATCTGCTTCGATCACGCCCCCTTGGGCGGGCCGTCCGGCGACATCCGGCTGGTGCCGGTCGCCGACCGCATGGTGCGGCTGGCCGGGCAGCCGGGGTTCGCCTGGGTGCCGGGCCGCCAGGTGGCGGCCGACGGGTCGCCGTGGCCGTACTGCCCGCGCGGGGTGCTGGAGCGTCAGGTCGAACGGGCGGCGGCGCTGGGGCTGGAGTTCCGGGCCGGCTACGAGATGGAGTTCCATCTGAGCCGGGCCGGTGACGATGACGGCGGCGGCGAGGTCCGCCCCATCTACGACGGCCCCTCCTACGGTCCCGCCAAGATGCTGTCCGTCGACGGCTTCGCCGAGCAGCTGCTGCGCGACCTCCACCACAACGGCGTGCCCGTGGTCCAGTTCCACGGCGAGTACGGCCCGGGGCAGTTCGAGTTCTCGCTCGCCCCCGCCGACCCGGTCACGGCGGCCGACCGGCAGCTGCTGGCCCGCCAGACCGTCCACGCGGCGGCCAGGACCCACGGGCTGCGGGCGAGCTTCGCTCCCCTGGTCACGCTCGGCCAGGTGGGCAACGGCTGGCACCTGCACACCTCGGTGTCGCGGGCCGGACGCAACCTGCTGTCGGGCGGCGACGGGCCCGCCGGGATGACCGCCGAGGGGGTGGCGTACCTCGCGGGGCTGCTGCGCGACCTGCCCGCCGTGGTGGCGGTGACCGCGCCCAGCCTGTCGTCGCTGCAACGGCTGCGGCCCGGCTACTGGTGCGGCGCGTACGCGTGCTGGGGCGTCGAGAACCGCGAGGCGGCCCTGCGCCTGGTCCCCGCCACACCGCTGCTCGGCCCCTCCCACGCCAACGTCGAGCTCAAGCCGTCCGACGCGGCCGCCAACCCCTACCTGGCGCTGGCCGCGGTGATCGCCGCCGGGCTCGGCGGCATCGAGGACGGCCTCGTGCCGCCCGCCCCCGTCCAGGACGACCCCGGCGGCTGGAGCGAGGCGCGCCGCGCCGAACACGGCGTGCACCGCCTGCCCTCCACGGTGGAGCAGCAGCTCGATGCGCTGCTGGGCAGCACCCGCATCCGCGCGGCGCTGGGCGAGGACCTGACCGACGCCTTCTGCGTGGTCCGCCGGTCGGACGCGGCCAGAGCGGAGGGCATGGACGCCGCCGAGATCGTCAGCGCGTACCGCTGGCTCTACTGACCGGCACTGACCGGCACTGACCGGCACTGACCGGCGCGCGTCAGCGGATGGGCAGGCCGGTGACGGCGCGGCCGATGATGAGGCGCTGGATCTCCGACGTGCCTTCGAAGATGGTGTAGATCTTGGCGTCGCGGTGGAAGCGTTCCACCGGGTGTTCGCGGGTGTAGCCGGCGCCGCCCAGGATCTGGATGGCCTGTTCCGTCACCCAGACCGCCGTCTCGCCCGCCACCAGCTTCGACATCGAGCCCTCCGCCTGTTCGAAGCGGCGGCCGTTGCGGGCCATCCAGGCGGCGCGCCAGGTGAGCAGGCGGGCCATGTCGACGCGGGTGGCCATCTCGGCCAGCAGGAAGGCGATCGCCTGGTTCTCGCCGATCTTGCGGCCGAACTGGGTGCGTTCGCGGGCGTAGTCCCTGGCGTACTCGAAGGCGGCGCGGGCGATGCCGACCGCCATGGCGGCGACCGAGGGGCGGGTGGTCTCGAAGGTGCGCAGCGCGGCCTGTTCACCTGCGCGCTCGCCGTTGCGTACGCGGGCCAGCCGCGCCTCCAGCTTCTCCTCACCGCCGAGCAGGCACGAGGCGGGCACCCGGACGTCCTCCAGGACGACCTCGGCGGTGTGGGAGGCGCGGATGCCGTGCTTGCGGAACTTCTGCCCCATGGACAGCCCCGGCGTGCCGGGCGGAATGATGAACGACGCCTGGCCGCGGGTGCCGAGCAAGGGATCGACGGAGGCGACGACGATGTGGACGTTCGCGATGCCGCCGTTGGTGGCCCAGGTCTTGACGCCGTTGAGCACCCAGTCGCCGCCGTCGCGGACGGCGCGGGTGCGGATGGCGCCGACGTCGGAGCCGGCATCGGGTTCGGAGGCGCAGAATGCGCCGAGCTTGACGTCGTTCGCGGTGCCGAACATCTGCGGCAGCCACTCCCCCATCTGTTCGGGGGTGCCGTTGGCGGCGAGTGCGGCGGCGGCCAGGCCGGTGCCGGTGATCGACAGGCCGATGCCGGCGTCGCCCCAGAAGATCTCCTCGAAGGCCACGGGCAGCGCCAGCCCGCTCTCCTCGAACCACTGGGTGGCGAAGAAGTCGAGGGAGTACAGGCCGGCCTTGGCGGCCTCCTGGATGACCGGCCATGGGGTCTCTTCGCGCTCGTCCCATTCGGCGCCCGCGGGGCGGATCACGTCGCGGGCGAAGGCGTGGACCCAGTCGCGTACCTCTTTGACGTCGTCGCTGAGCTCCGGGCAGAAACCAGCCGCCATGTCGCCGCACCCCTCGGACCGTGTCGCCGTTTACGGTGGCAACACCTTACCGGTGAGTAAGCCCGGAGGTCCCGAGCGTGCGGTTCAGGGGTTGATGGTGATCATCGGGGGGCGTTCGCCGATGCCGATCTCGCGGATGAGCACGTCGTGCCCCTCCAGCCCCCGCCTGAACTGGCACAGCCGCGTCGCCGGAGGGGCGACCGAGCTGATGCGGCCCTGGCGCTCCAGGCGGGACCAGGCGGCGAGCATGATCTGGGCGGACATCATGCCCAGCGCCTCGGTGCACTGCGGCGCGTGCTCGCGCGAGCCCAGGTCCACCTGCGCGAGCCCGTCGAGCCCGCCCAGCTCCAGCAGGTCGATGAGCAGGCCGAGCTCCACGGCGTATCCGGTGAGGAACGGGACGCGTTCGAGCGCGGAGCGGCGGCCCGCGTACTCGCCGGCGAGCGGCTGGATGAACCCGGCGAGCTGGGGCCAGTACAGGTTGATGAGCGGGCGCGCGACGAGCTCGGTGACGCGCCCGCCCGCGTTGGGCGTGCCGTGCAGCGGGCGGTCGTAGCACCCCTTGGCGTACATGACGGTCGGGTCGGAGAGCAGCGGCCCGAGGACGCCGAGGATCAGCGAGGCGCGGAAGTTGCGGATGTCGGCGTCGACGAAGGCGATCACGTCACCGGACGTGACCGCGAGCGACTTCCACAGCGCCTCTCCCTTGCCGTCCATGGGTTTGAGTCCCGGCAGGATCTCGTCCTGGGCGTGCACCCTCGCTCCCGCCCGTGCGGCCACCCGGGCGGTGTCGTCGGTCGACCGCGAGTCGATGACCACGAGCTCGTCCACGAGCGGAGCCAGCTCCCGCCGGATCACGCCGACGATCTCTCCCACGGTCTCGCGCTCGTCGCGGGCCGGGAGCACCACGCTGACGGTCGTATCGCCCTTGGCGGCCACCAGATCCTGGACCGGCCAGTCCCCGGCGGACGAAGTGCGGCGTCGCAACCATCCATGCACTTCAGGAAGCATGCGACCCCTCCCCCGTATCCCGATATGTCAGCGTATGTGAGATGCCCATTAAGCCCGAGAAGCGATCGTCTTCGCAGGTCAAGGGGTCTTGAGGGAGTTCGGGCGGTAAGTAACGCCGTCGCAAAGGCGCAACCGGAGAGCGGGCAAGGTTCGCGTGCTCAAGGAATAAGCGCTTCGTGGTGAGGTGGCCGGTTCCTGTGTGCAGGCGGGGTGCGGTTGCGGTCGTCAAGCGGGTGGCTCGGGGGCGGTCCCCGCCCGGACGGCCCAGCGGCTCGCGGCGGGCGCGTCATCGGCCTGGCCCTCGTCCGTTCCGCGCCCGGACGGCCCGCCGGTGCGGGCGGATCCGTCCGGGTTCGGCAATGAGACGGACAGGAAGCCCCTATGAGGCCGCCGGACGGCGCAGCACGCGCACCTGGCCGGGCCTGAGCACGGCGTCGGGCGCGAGCGACGGCCCGGCCAGCGGCTCGCCGGCCAGCGCCGACACGTCCACCTGCCGGTCCCCGCGGTTGACGAGGAACCAGTAGTCGTGCGTCCCGTCGGTGCGTACGGCCAGCTCGACCTGCCCGCGCAGCTCGGGGGGCAGCTCGGAGATGACGCCCGCGGTCTCCAGCAGCAGCGGCAGCAGCACGGCCAGCCCGCCGGGGCCGAGCCGGGTGGAGACGTACGCGGCCGAACCCGCGCCCGAGCGGCGGCGGGTGATCGCCGGGCGCCCGGCCTGCTCGCCCGTCTTGTACGCCGCGAGCACCTCGGTCTCCGGCCCCGCGAGGTCGATGCGGTCGGTCCACAGGGTGCCGGTGACGCCGAGGTCGAGGTCGACGCTGTCGCCGTCGAGGAGTGGCCCGAACTCCTGGATGCGGATGCCGAGCAGGTCGCGCAGCGCGCCCGGGTAGCCGCCGAGCCAGACGCGGTCGTCCTGGTCCACGATGCCGGAGAAGTAGGTGGCGACGAGGTGGCCGCCGCCCGTCACGTACTCCTCCAGGCGGCGGGCCAGCGCGGCGGGCACGACGTGCAGGATGGGCGCGATCACCAGGTCGTATCCGGACAGCTCGGCGGCCACCGGCACGACGTCGGCGCGCACGCCCGCGGCGAGGAACGCCGAGTACCAGTCCAGCGCCTCCTGCCGGTAGCGCAGCAGGGAGGTGGGGTGGGAGTCCAGCTCGGCGGCCCACCACGACTCCCAGTCGAACAGGATCGCGGCGCGCGCGGGCCTGCGCCTGCTGCCGGCGACGGGCGCGAGCGCGGCCAGCGTGGCGCCGAGATCGGTGACGGCCCTGAAGACGTCGCTGTCCTCGCCCGCGTGCGGCACCATCGCCGAGTGGTACTTCTCGGCGCCGCCCGCCGACTGCCGCCACTGGAAGAAGCAGACGGCGTCGGCGCCGTAGCCGACGTGGGTGAGCGAGTCGCGGGCCATGCCGCCGGGCCGCTTGGCGAGGTTGACCGGCTGCCAGTTGACGGCGCTGGTGGAGTGCTCCATGAGGAACCAGGGCTCGCCTCCTGCCAGCATGCCGGTGAGGTTGGCCGAGAACGACAGCTCGTCCTGGGCCTGCGGGCCGGTCAGCAGGTAGTGGTCGTTGGCGACGAAGTCGACCTCGCAGGCCCAGTCGGCGTAGTTCATGCCCTTGGTCTCGCCCATCACCATGAAGTTGGTGGTGACCGGGACGTCCGGGGTGAGCCGGCGCAGTACCTCGCGCTCGGCGCGCAGGTGCTCCTTGAGCGCGTCGGAGGAGAAGCGCTTGAAGTCGAGCTGCTGCGTCGGGTTGGGGAAGGACGCGGCCAGGCGCGGCGGCAGGATCTCCGACCAGTCGCCGTAGCGCTGGGACCAGAACGCGGTGGCCCAGGCGCGGTTCAGCTCGTCGAGAGTGCCGTAGCGGGCGCGCAGCCAGTCGCGGAACGCGGCGGCGGCGTCGTCGGAGTAGTCGTAGACGTTGTGGCAGCCGAGCTCGTTGGAGACGTGCCAGGCGGCCAGCGCCGGGTGCTCGGCGTACCGGGTGGCGAGGGCCTCGACCAGGCGCAGCGCGTACCGGCGGAAGACCGGCGAGGTGGGGCGCCAGTGCTGGCGGGCGCCCGGCCAGAGCGTGCGGCCCTGCTGGTCCACCGGCAGGATCTCCGGGTGCTTGGCCGTCAGCCACGGCGGCGGCGAGGCCGTCGCCGTGGCGAGGTCGGCGGCGATCCCGTTGGCGTGCAGCAGGTCCATCACCTCGTCGAGCCAGGCGAAGTCCCACCTGTCCTCGGCGGGCTGAAGGTGCGCCCACGAGAAGATGGCCAGGGAGACGATGTTGACCCCGGCCGCGCGCATGGCGCGCATGTCGGCGTCCCACACCTCACGGGGCCACTGCTCCGGGTTGTAGTCCGCGCCGAACGCCAGCCTGGCCCGTTCCGGCTCTGACGGCCAGCGCACCCACCGGCGGCCGTGGTCGACCTGCAACGTCTGCTCCTGTCTCGTGCTGTTCCTGGCGGAGGATGTCGATCGGTTACTGGACGGTGAAGCCCTGCTCCTGGCCGTACTTGACGGAGGCGTCCTGCCACGCCTTCAGGCCGTCCTGGAGCGTGGTGCCGGAGGTGTACGCCTTGCCGACGGTGTCGTTGAAGATGCTGTTGGCGTACACCTGGAACGGCAGGTACGACCAGCCGGGCGCGACCTGCTCGGCCGACTCGGCGAGCACCTGGTTGACCTTCTGGCCGCCGAAGTAGGGGAACTCCTTGTCCCTGAACTGCGGGTCCCGCAGGTGCGCGGTGGTGGCGGGGAACGCGCCGCCGTCGATCCTGGTCTGCACGCCCTCGTCCACGGTGGCGTACTTGACGAAGGCGTAGGCGAGGGTCTTGTTCGCGGACGCCTCGGGCACCGCCAGGGAGCTGCCGCCGTTCTCGGCGGTGACCGTGCCGCCCTCCTCCCACTGCGGCATCGGCGCGACCCGCCACTTGCCGGAGGCGGCCTTGACGCCCGACTCGAAGTTGGCCGGCATCCAGGCGCCGGTCACCAGCGTGGCGATGGTGCCGTCGCCCAGGCCCTTGTACCACTCGTCGGTCCAGCCGACGACGGGCGAGAGCAGCTTGCCGTCGATGAGCTTCTGCCAGGTGGCGGTGAACTTCTGCGTGCCGGGGTCGGAGAAGTCGATGCTCACGCTGGTGCCGTCCACCTTGTACGGCTTGCCGCCCGCCTGCCAGATCATGCTGGTGGTGAAGCCGGCGTCACCGCTGTCGCTGGCGATGTACGCCTTGGGGTCGGCCTTGTGCAGCTTCTCGGCGGCGGCCACGTACTCGTCCCAGGTCTTCGGCACCTCGATGTCGTGCTTGTCGAAGACCTCCTTGTTGTAGAACAGCGCCATCGGGCCGGAGTCCATGGGCAGCCCGTAGACGGCGGGGCCGCCGGCGTGCACGGAGTTCCACGGGCCCGGGGTGAAGGTGCCGTCGAGCTTCCCTGCGCCGTACGCGCTGAGGTCGGTCACCGCCTTCGACAGCGCGAACTGCGGCAGCGCGTAGTACTCGATCTGCGCCACGTCGGGCACGCCGGAGCCGGCCTTGATCGCGTTCTGCAGCGCGGTGTACTCGTCGTTGTTGGTGCCGGCGTTGACCAGGTCGACCTTGACCTTGGGGTACTTCTCCTGGAAGTCGGCGACGACCTGCTTGAGCGTCGGCTCCCACGCCCAGACGGTGATGTTGCCGCCCGCGTTCAGCGCGTTCTGCAGGTCGGCGTCGGAGACGGTCTGGGAGGCGGCGGCCGTGGCGGTGGCGTCCGAGCCGTCGCCGCCGCCGGACGAGCCGCAGGCGGTGGCGGCGAGTGACACGGTCAGTGCCGCGCCCAGCAGGAGGGCGTGACGACGGTTGATCGTCATGGGCGTTGCCTTTCTGGATGTCTGCTCTGGTGTACGCGTTCATGTCGCCGGCGCTCCGGCGGCGCCGGGGTCAGCCCTTGACGCTCCCCGTGGCGAGGCCCGACTGCCAGTACCGCTGCAGCAGCAGGAACGCCGCGATCAGCGGGACGATGGTGAGCAGTGATCCGGTGATCACCAGGTTGAAGACGGCCTCGCCGCCCGCCGTGCCCGCCTGCTGGTTCCAGGCGTTCAGGCCGAGGGTGAGCGGGTACCAGTCGGGGTCCTTGAGCATGATCAGCGGCAGGAAGTAGTTGTTCCAGGTCGCGACCACGTTGAAGAGCAGGACCGTGACGATGCCGGGGCCGAGCAGCGGCAGGCTGATCCGGAAGAACGTGCGGAACTCGCCCGCGCCGTCCACGCGCGCCGACTCCAGGATCTCCTTGGGCACCGCGTCGGCGGCGTACGTCCAGATGAGGTAGAGGCCGAACGGCGAGACCAGCGACGGGATGATGATCGCCCACGGGGTGTTGGTGAGCCCCATGTCGGAGAAGAGCAGGAAGGTCGGTACGGCCAGCGCCGTGCCGGGCACCGCCACCGCGCCGATCACGACCGCGAAGACGGCCTTCTTGCCGGGGAAGTCGAACTTGGCCAGGCCGTAGCCGGCCAGCGTGGCGAGCAGGGTCGCGCCGCCCGCGCCGGCGACCACGTACAGGAGCGTGTTGAGCAGCCAGCGCGCGTAGACGCCGCCGTCGTAGGCGAAGGTCTGGGCGATGTTGTCGAACAGCGCGAAGTCGCCGGAGAACCACAGCCCGAACGACGACAGCAGGCTCTCCTGCGTCTTGGTGGCGTTGATCAGCAGCCAGGCCAGCGGGAGCAGCGTGTAGACCAGCATGAGCGCGGTCAGCGCGGTGAGCGTGCGGCTGCGGCGGCGGTGACGCGGGCGCTGGTGACGGATCACCAGCGGGCCGCGTCCTGCGCGGGCTCCGGGGTGTGCGGTTGCGGCCATGGCTCAGACCGCCTTTCGCATGCCGCGGAGCTGGACGATGTACGCGATGATCATCGTGATGACGCCCATGATGATGGCGACGGCGGCGGAGTAGTTGAACTGCTGGCCGGCGAAGGACAGCGAGTAGGCGTACAGGTTGGGCGTGAAGTAGGTGGTGATCGAGTTCGGCGCCAGCGCCTTGAGGATGCTGGGCTCGTTGAAGAGCTGGAAGCTGCCGATGATCGAGAAGATCGTGGCGATCACCAGGGCGCCGCGCAGGGCCGGCAGCTTGATCGACCAGATGATGCGGAACTGGCCGGCGCCGTCGATCTCGGCGGCCTCGTACAGCGAGGGGCTCACCACGCGCAGCGCCGAGTACAGGATCAGCATGTTGTAGCCGACGAACTCCCAGGTCACGATGTTGCCGATGGAGGCGAGGATGAGGTCCGGCGAGAGCGGGTCGGGCAGCGACCAGCCGAACGCCTCGTTGAGGTTGCCGATGAGGCCGAACCTGGTGCCGTACATGAAGCCCCACATCAGCGTCGCCACGACGGCGGGCACCGCGTACGGCAGGAACACCGAGATGCGGAAGAACGCCGCGCCGTAGAGCCGGCCGCTGTCGATCGCGAGGGCCACCAGCAGCGCGAGGAACAGCATGATCGGCACCTGCACGACCAGGAACAGCGCGACCCTGGCGAACGCCGACCAGAACTGCGGGTCCTGCAGCGCCTTGAGGTAGTTGTCCAGGCCGACGAACGCGGTGCCGCCGATCAGCTGGGTGCGGTAGAGGCTGAGGTAGATCGAGTAGCCGATCGGCGCCAGGAAGACGAGCGCGAACACCGCCATGAACGGCGCCACGAACCGCCAGCCGGTCCAGGACCGCCCGCCGGTCCCGCGCCTTCTGGTGCCCCGGCCGCGCTGGGCCGCCGCGGGCGGGCGCCCGCGCGCCTGCCCGCCGGGGGCGTAGCCTTCCGTGACCACCGGTCACTCCTCTCGCTGCCATGTTGACGTAAACATCAATCGCGGACGCCTGTCACGCGACGTGATGATCCGGGGATGCTGGGCTGATGTTTACGTTAACTTCCGCTGCGGTATGGTGGCACCCGCCTGACCTGGGGTCAAGGGGCGGCCCCCCACATTGACATCGGCCGGACCTCCGCGAAGGATTTCCTGGCTGAACGGCTCGGACGCCGTCCGGGGCGGGCGCGTACCGGACGGACACGAGCAGAAAGCCACCGAGCCAGAGCGGGCAGGCAGGAGCGGCACGGGCATGGATCTGGACGACCCCGAGCGGCAGGCGCCGACCGGCGGCGCGCGGCCGGTCGGTAGTGCGCCTCCGGTCGAGGGTGCGCCTCCGGTCGAGGGTGCGCGGTCAGAGGGGGACGCGCACCCGCCGCGGCCGGAGGACGCGCGCCGGGCTTCGGACGCGCGACCCGCCGGAGACGGGCGCCCGGCCGCGGAGACGCGACGCGCCGATGGACGACCGGCCGCGGAGACGCACCCTGCGGGAGATGGACGGCCGGTCACGGAGGCGCGACCCGCCGGAGACGGGCGCCCGGCTACGGAGGCGCGGCCGGGCGAGCGGGCCGCAGGGGGTGCGCGGCGCGGGCCGGGTGTTCCCGGCGGGCGGCGCAGGCAGCGCGTGTCGATGGCCGACGTGGCCAGGCTGGCCGGCGTGTCGTCCCAGACCGTCTCGCGGGTCGCCAACGGCCACCCCGGCGTCATCGGCTCCACCCGCGAACAGGTGCTTGCCGCCATGCGCGAGCTGGGCTACCGGCCCAACAGCGCCGCCCGCGCCCTGCGGTACGGGCAGTTCAACACGATCGGCGTGATCCTGTTCAACCTGTCCACGATCGGTAACAGCCGTACCGTCGAGGCCATCGCCACTCACGCCGCCGCCGAGGGCTACGCGATCACGCTCATCCCCATCGACGTGCCGACCCAGGACAACGTGCTGGGCGCGTTCACCAGGATGGGCGAGCTGGCCGTGGACGCGGTCATCGTGATCCTCGAGGTGCACCTGCTCGACACCGGCACGGTGACGCTGCCGCCCGGGGTGCACGCGGTGGTCGTCGACTCCGACGCGGGTGACCGCTACAGCGTGGTGGACACCGACCAGGCCGAGGGCGCCAGGTCGGCCGTACGCCACCTGCTCGGCCTCGGGCACCGTACGGTCTGGCACGTCACCGGGCCGGAGTCGTCCTTCGCCGCGCAGCGCCGCGCCCAGGCGTGGCGGCTCGCGCTGGAGGAGGCGGGCCGGCCGGTGCCGCCGCCGCTGCACGGCGACTGGTCGGCCGGGTCCGGATACACCGCCGGTCTCCGGCTGGCCGAGGAGCCTGGCTGCACGGCGGTGTTCTGCGCCAACGACCAGATGGCGCTCGGCGTGCTGCGGGCGCTGCATGAGCGGGGACGCTCGGTGCCCGATGAGGTCAGCGTGGTCGGGTTCGACGACATCCCCGACTCGGCGTGCTTCGTGCCGCCGCTGACGACCGTGCACCAGGACTTCGCCGAGGTCGGGCGGCGGTGCGTGCAGCTCGTGCTGCGGCAGATCCGCGAGGGGGGCGGCGCGCCGTCCGGCACCGACCTGGTGCCGACGCGGCTGGTCGTCCGCGCCAGCACGGGCCCGCCGCCCACCTGACAGGTAAACTCCGATGCGATCGCATCGATCAGGGGGTGAGCGTACGTGGCGGAGCGGCGCACCAGGGGACCTGGGGCGCACCACGAGGAGCGGCGCGCCGAGATCGCCGACGCCGTGCTCGCCATCGTCGCCGAGCGGGGCCTCGGGGCCGTCTCGCTGACCGAGGTGGCCGCGCAGGCGGGCATCTCGCCCGGCCGGGTGCAGCACTACTTCCCCGCCAAGCGGCAGCTGCTCGAGGCGGCGTTCGAGCGGGGCAACGCGCTGTCGGCCGCCCGCATCAGGGAGAAGGCCGGATCCGATCTGGAGGCCGCCGATCCGCGGCTGGTGCTCACGACCGTGCTGACCGAGCTGGTGCCGTACGACGCGGTCAGCGAGGCGCACATGCGGGTGCGGCAGTCGTTCCACGCCTTCGCCTTCGCCGAGGAGGCCATCGCGGCGCGGATGCGGGTGCTGTACGCCGATTTCCACCGCCAGATGGCCGGCCTGATCCGCAGGGACCAGCAGGCCGGCCGCATCGACCCCGGGCTCGACCCGCACGGAACGGCGCTCTCCCTGGTGGCGCTTGCCGAGGGGCTGGCGGCGTACGTGCTGACCGGCGTCACCCCTGGCCCGGTCGCCCGCGACCGCGTCCTCGCCGCCGTCGCCGACCTGTATCGCCGGGAGGGCCGCGCGGCCGGGTGAGGGGCGGCCCGGCCGCCGGTTGCGCCTGCCGGTGGATCAGCAGTAGCGGGCGGGCGCGATGCGGTCCATCACGCCGCCGAACCTGCCCTTGTAGTTGGAGCTGTAGTCGCCCCGCGAGGCCAGGCGCTTGGCGCGCCACTTCCACTCGGAGTCGGCCGTGTCGACGAAGCACGCGCCGCTCGTGGCGACGAACGAGCCGACGTTGTCGGCGTGCGCACGGCCGATGAACCTGTTGCCGTCGGCCTCCCACCAGGTGAAGACGGCACCGGTGTAGTTGGCGCCCGTCCACAGGCACACGTGGGCGTGGCAGGCCGGCACGGCAGCCTCGGCGGTCGCGGCGGGCACCGCCAGGAGGCCGGCGGCGAGGGCGGGCGCGGCGATCATGCTGAGAAGCTTCATGGTGCTCCTTTCCTGTCTGCTGGAACACCACGGGACGTTATACGCAGTGTCATTGATTGAACACGATTGGTAAGGTGGATCTCACTGCCCGGCCCCTATTTCGAAAGGACCGTCGCCCCTCTGACCTCGTGGGGCGAGCTGACGCCCGCGACGGAAAGGGAGAACACACAGGTCAGCGAGGCTTCGGGCGAGGCGGCCCGGCAGACGGCCCGCGCACGGCACAGCGCGGCCGAACCGCAGAGGCGCACTCGCACGCCAGGAAGCACGGCAGGAACGCAGCGCAACGGCATGGGCGCCGCCACACGGCGTGAGCGCGGCCGCACGACACAGGCGCGGCTGGCCGCACTTGCAGGGGCGCGGCCGCGCTTCGGCCGGCGGTGGGGCGTGGCCGGGGTGCGGGGCGGGGCGGATCGTTCGGGTGGCGAGGAGTCAGGCCGGCTGGACGGAGAGGCGGTTGCTGAAGCGGGCGAGCATCCGGGTCTGCACGGTCTCGGGGACCAGCCGGGCGAGGATCGGCGGGGTGCGCCAGTTCGCCGGGTTGCGCCTGGCGAGCCGGGAGACGAGGGAGATGTGCGGGTAGCGGGCCCGCTCGTACGCGCGCAGCCGCGTCGCCGGGTCGCCCTCGCCGGCCAGCGCCTGTCCGAGCACCCAGGCGTCCTCCAGGGTCTGGTTGGCGCCCTGGCCGAGGGTGGGCGGCATGGTGTGCGCGGCGTCGCCGGCCAGCGTCACCCGCCCCGCGCCCCACACCTCGGGCACCTTGTTCCAGTGGTGGCCGAAGAACTCCAGGTCCTCCTCGCGGGCGGCGGCGAGCACGTCGGAGACCGGGGAGCGCCAGCGCCCGAACCGCCGCCGCAGCTCGGCGAGCGGCGCTGCGGGCCGGGGGTCGCGGGGCGACCAGCGGACGTCGAACCACCACTGCAGCAGCCCGTCGCCCGCGGGCATCAGGCCGCAGGCGCCCTCCCGCCCGCTGATCATGAGGTGCCTGGTGGTGCCGGTGATCTCGATGTCGATGCGGCTGAGGCCCTGCCAGGTGCCGAACGTGGCGGGCCGTACGGTCCCCTCGCCCCACAGCGTCCTGCGCACGACGGAGTGATGCCCGTCCGCGCCCACGAGCACGTCGCCGGTGGCCGTGGAGCCGTCGGCGAAGACGGCCGTGACGCTGTCATCGTCCTGGCGCACGTCGCGGCAGGCCATGCCGTAGCGGACGACGCCGGCGGGCAGCCCGGCGGCCAGCCGGTCGAGCAGGTGGCGGCGCGGGACGGCCCTGGTCGGGAAGCCGTAGCGGGCGGCGGCGTGCGCGAGGTCCATGGTGGTGCGCAGCCTGCCGCGCGGGGTCAGCGCGTCGATCCTGTCGATGCGGGCGCCGACGTCGGCGAGCGAGATGCCGAGGTCGTTCAGTATCGCGTTGCCGTTGCTCCAGACCAGCAGCGCCTTGCCGCCGGTGCGGCGTTCGGGCGCCTGCTCGTACACGCGGACGCGGTGGCCCGCGGCCAGTAAAACGCGGGCGATGGCCAGGCCGCCGATCCCCGCGCCGATGACGATGACGTCCATCCCATTTTCTCCATATCGATGTATCTTCGCTTCGAAGATACATCGCCGGCAAGTAGGGTGTCCCGGTGGGTTCCGCGCAACCAGAAGCCGTCTTCCGCGAGTTCGTGATCGCGATCCTGGTGCACAACGACGCGCTCGCCGACCGTCTCGGCCTGCAACCCGCCGACGTGGCCGCCATCATGCTGCTCGAGACGCGCGGGCCGCTCGCCGCCGGCACGATCGCCGAGGAGCTGGGGCTGCCGTCCGCCTCGACCACCCGCCTCATCGACCGTCTGGAGAAGGGCGGGTACGCCCGGCGCGTCCGCGGTGAGCGCGACCGCCGCATGGTGACCGTGGAGCTCGTGCCCGAGGGCCTGGCGGTGTACGAGGCCGCGTGCGAATCCACCAGGAAACACCTCGAAGCGCTCGCGCAGCAGCACGGGATCGAGCGGATGCCGATGATGATGGAGGTCTTCGCCATGGTCGGCGCCGCGTACCGCACCGCGCTCCGCGACCTCCGCGCCGAAACCGCCTGACCGCCCGGCGGAAGAGCCCGCGCGCGCCGCACGAGCGGCCGTCCGGCACGCACCCGGCGAACCGGCCGCCGGCCCCCGCGTAAGCAGCCGCACGTCGCCGGGTGAACGGCCGGAGGGCGGCGTGCGAACGTCCGCGGTTCCTTCGGAGTACGTGCGCCCGCAGGCCCTCCGTACGGCGGCGAAAGAGCCTCGCAGCACGAGGAAGAGGCCCGACATCTCCGGCATGAGGGGCAGAGTTAGAGTTGCCCTCCGGGAGCACTCCCGGCGCTCCCCCGCCGGGCTGCGGCGCACCACGGGAGGACATGACGGACGTGCTGCCTCGGAACGACCGCGCGACGGCCGGCGGGACCGCTCCCCGGCGGGTCGCCCTGATCGTGGCCGTCTCCTGGTTCATGCAGAACCTCGACACCACGATCATCAACACTTCGCTCCCCCAGATGGCCCGGACGTTCGGCGTGGACGCGGTCAGCGTCAACATCGGCATCACCGCGTACGTCGTCGCCGGCGCCGCCTTCATCCCGCTGGGCGGCTGGCTGTCGGACCGGTACGGGGCCAAGCGCGTGTTCGCGACCGCCATCGTGGTGTTCGGCCTGGCCTCGGTGGCCTGCGCGGCCTGCACCTCCTTATGGCAGTTCGCCGTGGCCCGCGTGATCCAGGGCGCGGGCGGCTCGCTGATGATGCCGGTCGGGCGCATCATCGTGCTGAAGAACGCCGGCAAGCGGGATCTCATGCGCGCGACCGCGCTGATCACCTGGCCCGGGCTGGTCGCGCCGGTCATCGCCCCGGTGCTCGGCGGGGCGCTCACCACCTGGCACGGCTGGCAGTGGATCTTCCTGCTGAACGCGCCGCTCGCCCTCGCAGGGACCGCCCTCGTCCTGGCGTTCGTGCCGAACGTGCGCGACAGCGAGCCCAAGCCGCTCGACCGCGTCGGCACCGTCCTCATCGTCACGTCGCTCACCTTGACCGTCTACGGCCTGTCCGAGCTGGCACAGCCGCCCACGGCGGCTCTCGACCTCGCCCTGCCGGCGGTCGGGCTGCTGGTAGGGGCGGCCGCCGTGTGGTGGTTCCTGCGGGCCGAGCATCCGCTGGTGGGCCTGGGGCCGCTGCGGGTGCCCACGTTCGCGGCGGCCGGCCTGCACGCGGGCGCCCTCATCCGCCTCGCGATCAGCGGGACGCCGTTCCTGCTGCCGCTCATGCTGCAGGAGGCGTGGGGACAGACGCCGCTGGAGGCCGGGCGGCTCGTGCTGGTGTACTTCCTCGGCAACCTCGTCGTGAAGGTGATCACGACGCCGCTGATGCGGTGGCTCGGCTTCCGTACGGTGCTGGTCTGCAACGGGATCGGGGTGGCGCTGTCGATCGCGGCGCTCGGCCTGCTGGACGCGGGCACCGCCTTCGCCGTGGCGGCCGTGGTGGCGTTCGTCGCGGGGGCCACCCGGTCGATCGAGTTCACCGGCACCAACACGCTGTCGTTCGCCGACGTCGGCTCCGCCGACCGCGCCTCGGCCTCGACGCTGTTCAGCATGATGCAGCAGCTCTCCGTGGCGCTGGGCGTGGCGGTCGCGGCGATCGCGCTGCAGCTCGCGCACGGCGGGTCCGGCACACCGCTCACGCAGGGCGACTTCGCCGTCGCGTTCTGGGTGACCGGCGCGATCGCGCTGACCGGCGCGCTGCTGATGCTGCGCCTGCGCCCCGACGCCGGCAACGAGGTCACCGGCCACCGCCGGCGCCAGAAAACCCCCACCGACGCCTGACCTCACCCTCCGGCCCGCCGCCCACGCCGCCCACGCAGCCCCGGCTCGGGTGCGCATCACGGCGAGCGGCGCCCACGACGGCCCGTCCGCCTGCCCCGCCCGCGCAACCGCGCCGCCCGAGCGAGCCGCCCTACCACCCGCGCCCTCCCCTCCCCAGAAGGACTTCGGCCCGTGAGATCGCTCACGTGATGTGCGGCCGGGGCGGCGGATCTTGGAAATCACGCTGCGCGTATGTCATATGACGGTAAGTTACTCTCTCGTGACGGTCTGCCGCAGTACCCCCCGACCCTGGGAAACCCTGGTGGGCAGCGGCGTGCTGCCCGCCGCGCTGCTGGCCGGCGACGGCGTCGTCGAGGGCATGCTCCGCCGTACGGGCGGCATGTTCGGCCTGTGGGCCCCCGGCCTGGGCAGGGCCGTGGTGGTGTCCGATCCGGCGCTGGTGAGAGCGGTCATGCGGGCGCCCGACGGCGTGATGGCGGCGAGCCCGGCCGGGCGGATGCGCGAGCCGGTGATCGGGCCGCGCGGGCTGGCGCGGCTGGAGGGCGACGAGCATCGCGAGATCCGCTCGATCATGGCGCCGGTGGTCCGCGACCGGGTGCACGAGCGGCTGCGCGAGGCCACGGAGCGGCTGGCGCTGCGGGCGGCCGCCACGTGCCCGCGCGGCAGGCCGTTCGCGCTGCGTCCGCTGCTGCACAGGGCGCTGCTCGAGGCCGTGCTGGAGCTGGTCGCAGGCCTGTCGCCCGAGCGGCAGCGGGCCTGGCGGACGCCGCTGCGCGAGCTGCTGCGCCGGGCCGACTCGTACGAGGTCACGGTGCGCTACGCGCTGCGCCACGCGGGGGCGCTGGACTGGTGGCCGGGCTATCACCGGGCGAAGGAGGCGTGCGACCGGCTGATCCACGCCGAGATCCGGCGGCGGCGCAAGGCGGGCGGCGAGGGCGACGACCTGCTGGGCGCGCTGCTGCGGGCCCGTGACGACGACGATGCGCCGCTGCCCGACGCGGTGGTGCGCGACCAGGTGATGAGCATGATCGCGGGGGCGCGCACGACCACGGCGAACGGCCTGGCCTGGGTGTTCGAGCGGGTGGTGCGCCATCCGGAGGTGCTGCGCCGGGTGACCGGCGAGAGCGAGAAGGGCGAGGGCGACGCGTACGCGAGCGCGGTGACGTACGAGGCGCTGCGGGTGCGCCCGCCGGTGACGTTCTTCGGCCGTACGGTCCGGCGCCCGTTCGAGCTGGGCGGCAGGATGCTGGCTCCGGGCACCACGGTCATCGTGCATCTGCGGACGCTGCACCACGACCCCGCGCTCTATCCCGACCCGGCCGCGTTCCGTCCGGAGCGCTGGCTGGACGGCAGGCCGGCCGGCTACGGGTGGATGCCGTTCGGCGGCGGCGCGCACACCTGCCTGGGCGACCGCCTGGCGATGGTGCAGATGCGCACGTTCCTGCAGGTCTTCGCCCGCGAGCTGGCGCTGTCGCCGGCCTGGCCGGGTGACGAGCGGGTGAGGTGGAAGGCGTTCTGCAACGTGCCGGCGGCGGGCTGCCGGGTGATCGCCCACCCGCGATGACCACCTTTGCCGCGCCTTTTCCCAACGCTCTACCCGATAACGGGCACGAATCCGAGCCTGGGGTGAGACGGGGGACCGAACATGTGTGGCATCGCCGGCTGGGTGGACTTCGAGCGCGACCTGCGGCAGGAGCGGCAGACCGCGCAGGAGATGACCGGCACGATGGCCCGCCGGGGGCCTGACGACGAGGGGCTGTGGCTGGCCCCGCACGCCGCGATCGGCCACCGCAGGCTGGCCATCATCGACCTGGCGGGCGGGCGGCAGCCGATGGTGGCCGAGGAGGACGGCCGCGAGCTCGCCGTGCTGACCTACAGCGGCGAGATCTACAACTTCGAGGAGCTGCGCGCCGAGCTGTCGAGCCGCGGCCACGCGTTCCGCACCCGCAGCGACACCGAGGTCCTGCTGCGCTCCTACCTCGAGTGGGGCGAGGACCTGGCCGAGCATCTCAACGGCATGTACGCGTTCGGGATCTGGGACACCCGCGCCGAGCGGCTGCTGCTGGTGCGCGACCGCATGGGCATCAAGCCCCTCTACTACTACCCCACCGAGCACGGCGTGCTGTTCGGCTCGGAGCCCAAGGCGGTGCTGGCCAATCCGCTGGCGGGCCGCGTGCTGGATCTCGACGGGCTGCGCGAGCTGCTGGCGTTCGTCAAGACGCCGGAGCACGGCGTGCTGTCCGGCCTGTACGAGGTCCGCCCCGGCCAGATCGTCTCGGTGGACAGGGAGGGCCTGGCCAAGCGCCGCTACTGGCGGCTCGAGTCCTATGAGCACCCCGACGACGTGGCCACGACCGTCAAGAAGGTGCGCGAGCTGCTCGACGACATCGTGGCCAGGCAGCTCATCAGCGACGTGCCGCTGTGCGCGCTGCTGTCGGGCGGCCTCGACTCCAGCATGATCACCTCGCTGGCCGCCAGGCTGCTGCGCGAGCAGGGCCTCGGCACCGTGCGCTCGTTCTCGGTGGACTTCGCCGGGTACACCGAGAACTTCAAGCCCGACCTCACCCGTTCCACGCCCGACACGCCGTACGTGCACGAGCTGGCCGCCTTCGCCGGGGCCGAGCACAGCGACATCGTGCTCGACTCGGCCGCGCTGATGGACCGGGAGGTGCGCGCGGCCGTGCTGCGGGCGCGCGACCTGCCGATGGGCATCGGCGACATGGACACCTCGCTCTACCTGCTGTTCAAGGCCATCAGGGAGCACTCGACCGTGGCACTGTCGGGCGAGTCGGCCGATGAGGTGTTCGGCGGCTACCGGTGGTTCCACGACCGGGAGACGGTGGCGGCCGAGACGTTCCCGTGGCTGGCCAGCCCGGCCTTGTCCGCGCACGCGGGCGCGGAGCGGCTGTTCCACGACGATCTGCAGCGGCAGCTCGACCTGTCCGGCTACCGGGACGAGCGCTACCGCGAGGCGCTGGCCGAGGTGCCGCACCTGCCGGGCGAGAGCGGGCACGAGCGGCGCATGCGGGAGATCGGCTACCTGCATCTGACCCGATTCGTGCAGGTCCTGCTGGACAGGAAGGACCGGATGAGCATGGCGAACGGCCTGGAGGTGCGGGTGCCGTTCTGCGACCACCGCCTGGTCGAGTACGTCTTCAACGCGCCGTGGGCGGTGAAGACCTTCGACGGGCGGGAGAAGAGCCTGCTCAGGGCGGCGTCGGCGGACCTGCTGCCGGAGAGCATCCTGCAGCGGGTCAAGAGCCCGTACCCGGCGACCCAGGACCCCGGCTACGACGAGGGGCTGCGCGAGCGCGCCCGTGAGCTGCTCGACATCTCCGACTCCCCGGCGGCGCGGCTGGTCGACTGGGACAAGGCCCGCGCGACCGTCGAGGAGCCCGCCTCGCCCGAGACGCGAGCGGCGCTTGAGCGGTTCGTCCAGCTCCACCACTGGCTGCGCCGCTACCGCGTGGACCTGGCGCTCTGACCGAGCCGCCCGGAGGGCCGCTCAATGAGCCGCTCGAAGGGCCGCTCAATGAGCCGTTCAGAGAGCCGCTCTCCGGGCCGTTCGAAGAGCCGCTCAGAGATGCCGCCCGGAGAGCACCGCCGCCTCGCCTTCCTGGAGCAGCCGGCGAGTTTCTTCCACGACGGCGACCGGCCGCCGCGCGCCGCCGAGGTGAGCGACCCCTACCGCCGCGCATGCTCGTCATCGCGCGGGCGACCAGCCGCGCCGAGCGGGCATGGCTGCACGAGATGCTCGACGGCGACCCGGCGTGAGCCTTCAGGGGCCACCGCGTCACGCTCTGCTACTCTCTGTAGCGCATTGCTGGCATTGCGTCACATCGGGGGGTTCGGGGTGAAGATCGCGTGCGTCGGCGGCGGTCCCGCCGGTCTCTACTTCGCGTTGCTGCTGAAGCGCACCGATCCGGCATGCGAGGTCACCGTCTACGAGCGCTATCCCGAGGGTTCGACGTACGGGTGGGGCGTGACGTACTGGGACGAGCTGTACGCCAGCCTGCGCGCCATCGACCCGGAGTCCGCCCGCGCCATCCACGACGCCTCGGTGCGCTGGAAGACCTGGGTCGCCCGCGTCGGCGACCGGCCGCCCGCCCGGATCAGCCACTGGGACGGCGGCTTCGGCATCGGCCGCAGCGTGCTGCTGCGCATCCTCGCCGACCGGGCGCGCTCGCTCGGCGTGGAGATCGAGTACGGCCGTGAGATCAGCGGCGAGGAGGAGCTGGCCGGCTGCGACCTCATCGTGGCCTGCGACGGCGTCAACAGCAGGCTGCGCAAGCGGCACGCCGGGCACTTCGGCACCGCCGTCACGCTCGGCCGCAACACCTACCTGTGGCTCGGCACGACCAAGGCGTTCGGCCCGTTCACCTTCTCCTTCGCCGAGACCCCGCACGGCTGGATCTGGTGCTACGGCTACGGATACGACCCCGGCCACAGCACCTGCGTCATCGAATGCTCACCTGAGACGTGGGAGGGGCTGGGCCTGCACGAGGCGACCGACGCCGACGGCCTCGCCATGCTGGAGAAGCTGTTCGCCGACATCCTCGACGGCCATCCGCTGATCGGCCGTGACGACACCGGTGAGAGCGCCCGCTGGCTCAACTTCCGTACGGTGACCAACGAGCGCTGGTACCACGGCAACGTCGTGCTGATGGGCGACGCCGCACACACCACCCACTACTCGATCGGCGCGGGCACCGCGCTCGCGCTCGGCGACGCCGCCTACCTCGTCCACGCGCTCACCACCGAGCGGGACCTGCCGTCGGCGCTGGCGAGCTACGAGCGGGGCCGGCAGCGCACGATCCGGCGCGCGCAGAAGGCGGCGCGCTACAGCGCCCGCTGGTACGAGAACCTGCCGCGCTACGTCAGCCTGCCGCCCGACCAGCTGCTCGCACTGCTCGGCCGGCGGCACTCGCGGGTGCTGCCGCACGTGCCGCCGCGCCTGTACTACCGCTTCGACCGGGCGGTGGAGCACGCGTCGTCGTGGTGGGCGCGGATCACCGGGCGCGGCTGAGGACGGTTTCGGGCATCGGCCGAGCGCCCTGCGCGGGCGGAGGCCGCCGCTCCAGGCCCGCTCAGGCGTCGGCCGCGTGCCGTTCCAGGAACGTGTAGACGTCGGCCTCGTCCACACCCGGGAACGACCCGGGCGGCAGCGCGGCGAGCACGTGGCTGTTGGCGCGGGCCGACGGCCAGGCGTAGCCCTCCCAGCGCTCCGCCAGCTCGGCGGGCGGGCGGCGGCAGCAGTCGCCGCTGGGGCAGTGGGAGAGGGTGCGGTTGGTCGTCTCGCGCCCGCGGAACCAGCGCGACTCCTTGTACGGCACCCCCAGCGTGATCGCGAAGTCCCGCTCGCGCGACGGATCGACGTGGGCCACGCAGAAGTAGGTGCCGGTGGGCGTGTCGGAGTACTGGTAGTAGACGGAGAACCGGTCCGGCGAGGCGAACACCTGGCGCCCCGACCACTGCAGGCACATCCGCTGACCCTCGATGGCGCCCTGCTCGTCGGCCGGGAAGACGATGCCGTCGTTCTCGTACGCCTTGTAGATGATGCCGCCCGCGTCGTTGCGCACGAAGTGGCAGACCAGGCCGAGGTGGTGCGTGGCGAGGTTGGTGAAGCGGTGGGCGGCCATCTCGTACGAGACGGCGAAGACGTCGCGCAGGTCCTCCACCGACAGCGCGCGGTCGGCCTTGGCCTCCTGGAGGTAGAGCGCGGCGGCCTTCTCGGGCACGAGGATGGCGGCGGCGAAGTAGTTGGCCTCGGTGCGCTGGCGCAGGAAGTCGGCGAAGTCGCGGGGCTTGTCGTGGCCGAGCGCGAGGTGGCCGAGCGTCTGCAGCAGGATCGTGCGCGGGGTGTGCATGCCGAGCTGCTCGTGCTTGACGTAGATGCGGCGGTGGCGCAGGTCGGTGATGGAGCGCACCGAGCGCGGCAGGTCCTGCGCGGTGTGCACGGTGTAGCCGAAGTGCGTGACCAGGCTCTGGATCATGCTCTGCGAGAGCGCGCCGGTACGGTAGCCGACCGCCTCCAGGGCCTCGGCCGCGGCCTTCTCGATCTCCGGGAAGTAGTTGCCCACCTCCCGCTGGCGGCGGCGCAGCTCGGCGTTGGCGGCCCTGGCCTCCTCCGGTGTGGCGGTGCCCCTGGCCTGGCGGGCGCGCAGCTCGCCGTACAGGCCGAGGATGTGTTCGAGCACGTCGTTGGGCACGCGGGCGGAGACCTTGAGCCTGGGCAGGCCGAGCCCCGCGTAGATGGGGTCGCGCTGCGCCTCCTCCAGCGCGATCTCCAGCTGGGCGCGGCGGCTGGGCGGCTGCCGGCGCAGCAGCTCTTCGACGGGCACGCCCAGGGCGTTCGCCAGCGACTTGAGCAGCGAGAGCTTGGGCTCGCGCTTGCCGTTCTCCAGCAGGGAGAGCTGGCTCGGCGCCCGGCCGACGCGCGAGCCGAGGTCGGACAGCGTGAGGCCGCGCTGCTTGCGCAGGTGGCGCAGGCGCTGCCCGAACGCGATCAGGTCGAGCTCCTGCGTCAAAGACAGCGGTTCTTCGCTCAGCACGGACGCCATATCGGCATCTTAGACAGAAATTCCGGGCATTTTCTAGCAGCAGCACTCCGCCGAGCCGCCACCGGCGGAACCCCTGGCCACCCGCGGAATTGGTCCAGACCAAAGCTAAAACTTGCGATTTCTTCACCCTTGAATGCCCGCGAGTAATGTATATGAGCGGAAATTCGACGAATCTTCTCGGCTGAATGCCCTATTTGACCATGGCTGCCAGGGCAGAGACTTCGGCGTGAGCCCCAGGGGACGACCGAAGGAGTGAACGGTGAACGATCGCCTCAAGGGAGCTGCCGAGCAGCTGCGGGAAGAATGGGAGAACGACCCTCGCTGGGAGGGCATCGAGCGCACCTACAGCGCCGAAGACGTGATCAGGTTGCGCGGGAGCGTCCAGGAGGAGCACACGCTGGCCCGGCTCGGCGCCGAGCGGCTGTGGCGCCTGCTGCACACCGAGGACTACGTCAACAGCCTCGGCGCGCTGACCGGCAACCAGGCCGTGCAGCAGGTGCGAGCCGGCCTGAAGGCCATCTACCTGTCCGGCTGGCAGGTCGCCGCCGACGCGAACCTGAGCGGGCACACCTATCCCGACCAGAGCCTCTACCCGGCGAACTCCGTGCCGGCCGTCGTGCGCCGCATCAACAACGCGCTGCTGCGGGCCGACCAGATCACCTGGGCCGAGGGCGCGGAGGACGCGCCGCACTGGCTGGCGCCCATCGTGGCCGACGCCGAGGCCGGCTTCGGCGGCGTGCTCAACGCGTTCGAGCTGATGAAGGCGATGATCGCGGCCGGCGCCGCGGGCGTGCACTGGGAGGACCAGCTCGCCTCCGAGAAGAAGTGCGGCCACCTCGGCGGCAAGGTGCTCGTCCCGACCGGCCAGCACATCAAGACGCTCAACGCCGCCCGGCTCGCCGCCGACGTCGCGGGCGTGCCCACCCTGGTCATCGCGCGGACCGACGCACAGGCCGCGACCCTGCTGACCAGCGACATCGACCCGCGCGACCAGCCGTTCGTCACCGGTGAGCGCACCGCCGAGGGCTTCTACCGGGTCAGGAACGGGCTGGAGGCGTGCGTGGCACGCGGCCTTGCCTACGCGCCGTACGCCGACCTGCTCTGGATGGAGACCGGCACGCCCGACCTCGACGTGGCCCGCGCGTTCGCCGAGGCGATCAAGGCCGAGTACCCGGACAAGATGCTCGCCTACAACTGTTCGCCGTCGTTCAACTGGAAGGCGCACCTCGACGACTCCACCATCGCCAAGTTCCAGCGCGAGCTGGGGCACATGGGGTACAAGTTCCAGTTCATCACGCTGGCCGGATTCCACTCGCTGAACTACGGCATGTTCGACCTGGCCCACGCGTACGCGACGGACGGCATGAGCGCGTACGTCGGGCTGCAGGAGGCCGAGTTCGCGGCCGAGGCGCGCGGCTACACCGCCACCCGGCACCAGCGCGAGGTCGGCACCGGCTACTTCGACCTGGTGAGCACCGCCGTGGCGCCCGACTCCTCGACGACCGCGCTCAAGGGCTCGACGGAAGAGGAGCAGTTCGCGCACTGACCCCGCAGAAAGGGCCCCGCAGAAAGAGCCTCACTGAAGGGGCCCTCGCTCAGGGCTCGCCGGACGCCTCCAGGGGCATGGGAGGGTTCCCCGGCGAACGGGCCGCGCCGGTTCCCCCAGCACCGGCGCGGCCCCTCAGCGCACGTGGTCCGCAACGACCCTTCAGCGGCCCGACGGCCTGAGGGGGCCGACGGCCAGGCCCGCGACGCGACAACCTTTCAGACGGTGCGGCGTGGCCGGTGGCCGGGCTCCGCGACGCGGCGACCTTCAAGCGGCGCGGGGTGGCCGGGAGCCTGCGGCGGGTCTTCAGCGGTCCGATGGTGTGGGGTGGGCGGCGGGTCTTCAGCGGTCCGACGGGGTCGGGTCGCCCGGCGCCGGGGCCGGCGAGGGCGTCGGTGAGGGCTCGACCGACTCGCCCGGGCCCTCCTGCGGGATGCCGCTGATCGAGACCGGCGGGACGGGGCAGGCGCGGCGCCGCACCGGACGCCCGATCGGCCGGTTCCCCGGCCGCATCCGCTCGCCGCCGGGCCCCAAGCAGCTCTCGGGCTCCTCGTCGCGGGGCCCCGGCCCGCGGCCGCGGTCCCTGCCGCCGGGGCCGAAGGTGCGCGGCGGGGTGCGGAGGATCCTGACCGTGCTGCGGGACGGCGGTGCGAGCGTCCTGGCCGGCTCCTTCGTCATGGTCTCCGTGACGATCACCGTGGGCGTGCCCGGCGGCGGAGCCGTCGTCGCCGGGCGCACCACCGGCAGGCCACGCCCGGCCGAGGCGGTGGGCCTGATGGTCGAGTGCGCGCTGCCGGACGTCTCCACGACGGCGGGCGGGTCCGCGGGCGGCAGCGCGCCGGCCTCACCGCCCGCCTTGTCGCCGCCGGCCGCCACGATGACGGTGAGCGCCGCGATGGAGACGGTGGCCAGCGCGGCGAAGCCCGCGTGCCCGAGATGCGCGGTCTGCCGGGCTCGCCGGCCGCGCCTGGAGGCATGGGAACGGTCCACATCGGCGGTGGCCGTCGGCGGGGCAGGCGCGAGCCCGGCCACGGCGACCCCCTCCCCCGCCGAGTCCCCTCCGGTGAGCCCCGTCCCGGCCGCCGCGGGTTCCGCCCCCGCCGGGCCGCCTCCACCGAGCGTCGCGAGCCCCGTCCCGGCCGCCGTGGGCTCCGCCCCCGCCGGGCCGCCCCCACCGAGCGTCGCGAGCCCCGTCCCGGCCGTCGTCGGGTGCGGCACCGGGATCCAGAGTCTGGCGAGCGCGACGGGCACCGCCTGGCGCAGGTTCCACGGGGCGCTGAGACCGCCGGCCGTGAGCAGCGCGCGCAGCAGGTCGGGGGCCGCCGGCCGTTCCGCGGGGTCCTTGGCGAGCGCCGCCGCGACCGTGGGCCGCAGCAGGACCGGCACGCCGTCCAGGCGCGGCGGGTCGAACAGGATGCGCCGGGTGAGCACGTCGTCGTCGCCGCCGCCACCGAAAGGGTGGTGCCCGGTGGCGGCGTAGGCCACCAGGCAGCCCCAGGCGAACACGTCGGACGCGGGCAGCGCGGACCCGCCGGTCAGCCGCTCGGGCGCCACCCATCCCGGGCTGCCCATGATCTGCCCCGCCTGGGTGTGGGCGGCGGAGACGTCCACGTCGCGGGCGATGCCGAAGTCGATGACGCGCGGCCCGTCGGGTGACAGCAGCACGTTGGCGGGTTTGAGGTCGCGGTGCACCAGCCCGGCCTCGTGCACGGCCACCAGCGCGGCGGCGACGCCGAGCGCGACGCCGTGGGCGAGGCCGGGCGCGAGGGGGCCGCCGGCCGTGACGACCTGGGAGAGCGCGGGGCCGGGGATGTACTCGGTGACGAGGTACGGGCGGTCCCTGTCGGTGCCGTCCTCGATGACGGCGGCCGTACAGAAGGGCACCAGTCTGCGGGAGTATGCGACTTCTTCCGCGAAGCGGGCGCGTAACGTGGCATCGTTGAGATGCACCGGATGCGGGGTCTTGAGCGCGACCAGGCCGCCCTGCGGGTGCTCGGCGAGGTAGACGACGCCCATCCCGCCGGTGCCGAGACGGCCGAGCAGCAGATAACGGCCGATGATGGCCGGGTCCGTCACGGTCAGCGGTCGCACGCCGGGAGGCATGCCGCTCGCACCACGCGCCATCCGGGGCCGCCCTCCCTGATCAGTGTCCTGCCGTAGCACACTGTGGCGGCATCCGCGGATGCTTTCCGCATGTCTTACATAAGGGGTATCGAAGGTAAGGCGGTCGTTCCGTCCTAGTGAGTTAATGAAGTGACATAGCGGCTTGAAGTGGCGCTATGTCCTCAGCGTCGCCATCCCCCGGGGCCGGTCAGGATGCGATCGCCGCCGCCTCCTCGGCCTCCACCTGGCGGTTCCAGTCGCGCTTGACCGCGCGCCACGCCTCGTCGTCCACACCGGCCCGCCAGTAGCCGGAGATGGACAGCCGGTCGAGGCCGATCCCCCGCTCCAGCCGGAGGAAGCGGCGCAGCTCCTTGACGAACCCGGCCTCGCCGTGGACGAACGCGTGCACGTCGCCCCCGGGGAAGTCGAGCGCGCGCACGGCCGCGACGAGCTTCTCGCCCACCGGCCGGTCTCCGCGGTAGAGCCAGGTGACGCGGGCGTCGGCGGAGGTCTCCAGCTTCAGCTCGTCCTCGGGGGTGGCCACCTCGACGAAGACGTGGGCGAGAGCGTCCTCGGGCAGCGCTTCGAGCGAGGCGGCGATGGCCGGCAGCGCGCTCTCGTCGCCTGCCAGGAGGTGCCAGTCCGCCTCGGGGTCGGGCGCGTAGCCGCCGCCGGGACCCAGCATGATCACCTCGTCGCCGGGCGCGGCATGCGCCGCCCACGGCCCGGCCAGGCCCTCGTCGCCGTGGACGACGAAGTCGAGCGTGAGCTCGCGGGCGTCGGGGTCCCACGCGCGCACGGTGTAGGTGCGCAGCCTGGGCCACAGCGCCCTCGGCATCGTCTCGCGGCAGGTCTTCATGCTGAACGGCCGGGGATAGTCGACCCCTTCGTACGGGAACACGAGCTTGACGTAGTGGTCGGTGTACCCGTTCGTCGAGAAGCCGGAAAGCCCGTCGCCACCGATGACGAGCCGCACCATGTGACGCGAGATGCGCTCGGTGCGCTGGACGACCCCCCGATGGTGATCGACGTGATTCTCCGGCATGAGCAGTCCCCCTGAACAGGTTAGGTATACCTAACCTTACACTGCCCTCAGATCTCAGCGTATGCCTTTGCCCCCGAAACGGACAGGTAAAAAATCAGGCCGCCGCCGTGTCACCTGCGGCCGAGCCCGCTCCCGCCACCTCCTTCAGAAAGCGCGACATGTGCAGGAACGCCTGGCGCGCCTCCGGCAGCACGTCGGCGAGGATCGGGAAGACGTGCGGCATCCGCGGCCACTCCTCGTACCGCACCGAAACGCCCGCCTCTCGCGCCCGCACGGCGACCCTGCGCGCCTCGTCGCGCAGCACCTCCGTCGAGCCGGTCACGATCATCAGCGGCGGCAGCCCGGTGAAGTCGCCGTGCACCGGCGAGACCAGCGGGTCCAGCGGGTCGAGGCCCGAGGTCCACCTGCGGGCCAGCCAGCGCACCCGCCCGGCCGGCAGCATCGGGTCCTGCCAGCGGTTCTCGCGGCGCGGGATGTCGGTGAGGTCGGCCCACGGCGACAGGCAGATCGCCGCCGCCGGCAGCGGGCGGCCCGCGTCGCGCAGCGCGAGCAGCGTCGCGAGCGTCAGGTGGCCGCCCGCGGAGTCGCCCGCCAGCACGACGTCCTCGGCCGCATACCCCTGGTGCAGCACGCAGTCGTAGGCGTCGAGCGCGTCGGCCAGCGAATCCGCCAGCCTGTGCACGGGCCCCTGGCGGTAGTCGAGCGCGAGGACGGGACGCCCGGCCGCCGCCGACAGCCGCCAGGTGATGGACCGGTGCGTGCGCGGCGAGCACGAGAAGTAGCCGCCCCCGTGGAAGTACAGCACCGCCTTGCGCTCGTCGAGCTCCCGCCCGGCGCGCACCCATTCGCCGCCGCATGCCGAGAACGCGGCGGGCTCCACCTCGACGTGCTCGGGGCACGGCACCCGCATCACCCGTCCGAGCTCGCCCAGCCGCGCGGCGCCGACCAGCGCGAGCGGATGACGCATGAGCAGGCTGGAGATCGGTTTGACGGTGCTCCACATCAAGCCGGTCAGCGCCCGGGCCTGCCAGCTCAGGGGGTAGTCGGGAACCACGTCCGTGTCGATCCGCATTGTGTGACCCTCCAAAGGATGTCCTTCCCCGGAGATCGCGCTCCTACCGGCGGGTAAGTAACTCATCTCTTACCCGAACATTTCGGCATGGTGACGGACCACCGCCCGACCTTCCCATACGCGGAAAAAGTGTTGCGAGGAGCCGCCGCGCCTGCGCATAATTCCGTGCTCCCCATCACGGACCCGTGTGCGGGTCCAGGCACGAACCGTGACCGTGCCATCACCCCCCGGAGGTGCCAAACCATACCGCTCTATGCCCGGCTCGTCCGGTACGGCTTTCGCAAGCACGCCACCTACGTAGGGGCCGCACTCGCCGGAGCGTTCACCAACAGCGTCTTCGGCGTCCTGCGCGCCTACGTCCTCATCGCGCTCTGGCAGGCCCGCCCCGGGCTGGCCGGCTACGACGTGACCGACGCCGTCACCTTCTGCTTCCTCACCCAGGCGTTCATCGCCCCGATGCAGCTCTTCGGCGGCGGCCTGACCATCCCCGAGCGCATCCGCAGCGGCGACATCGCGCTCGACCTCGTACGCCCTGCGTCCCTGCAGCTGTGGACGCTGTCGGAGGACATCGGCAGGGCCTGCTACCTGTTCCTCGTACGCGGCATCCCGCCGATGCTGCTCGGCGCCGTGCTGTTCGGCATCACGACGCCCGACGGTCCAGGCCAGTGGGCCGCGGTGGCGCTGGGCCTCGCCATCGCCGTCGTGCTCAGCTTCGCCTGGCGTTACCTGCTCGCCCTGTCGGTCTGCTGGCTGCTCGACGACCGGGGCGTCCAGGTGCTTTCGCTGGTCCTGATGACGTTCTTCTCGGGGATGATGGTGCCGCTGCACCTCTTCCCCGGCGCCTTCGGCGACGTCGTCGCCGCGCTGCCCTGGGCCGCCATGGTGCAGGTGCCCGCCGACCTCTACCTCGGCAAGGCCGACGCCGTGCAGGCGCTGACCTTCCAGGCGTTCTGGGCGATCGTCCTGCTCGGGCTAGGCGCGCTCGGCACCCGCGCGATCCGCCACAAGGTGGTGATCCAGGGTGGTTAGGACGTACCTGCTGCTCATCTGGACGTGGACCCGCTCCGCCGCCGCCTATCCCGCCTCGTTCGCGGTGATGACCGTCTTCGGGTTCGTCACGGCGGCGATCGACGTGGGCGTCATCCTGGTGGTCTTCGCCAACACCACCAGCCTGGCCGGCTTCTCCCGCGAGGAGGTGCTGTTCCTGTACGGTGCGGCGAGCCTGTCGTTCACGGTGTGCGACACGTTCGCCGGCAACCTCGACCAGATCAGCCGGCACATCAAGGCGGGCACGCTCGACACGATCCTCATCAGGCCGGTCAGCCCGTGGCTGCAGCTGGCCACCGACCGGTTCAACGCCACCAGGGTGGGCCGCATCGTGCAGTCGGGGCTCGTGCTCGGCTACGCGATCGCCGCGCTCGGCATCGATCCGGGGCGGGCCTGGATGATCCCCGTCATGGTGATCACCGGCATCGTCATCTTCGCGGCGCTGTGGACGCTGGCCGGTGCCGTGCAGTTCGTGCTCACCGACGCGCCGGAGGTGGTCAACTCCTTCACCTACGGCAGCCAGCAGCTCAACCAGTACCCGCTCAGCATCTATGCCCGCGACCTGGTGGCGGGCGTGACGTACGTGCTGCCGCTCGCCTTCATCAACTGGCAGCCCGGCCTGTACGTCCTGGGCCGTGCCGACCCCTTCGGCACACCGGAGTTCATGCGGTTCCTCGGGCCGGCCGCCGCGCTGGTCCTCGCCCTGGTGGCCGGGTTCGCCTGGCGGCAGGGCGTACGGCACTACCGATCCACGGGGAGTTGATGATGATCGAGCTCGACAGGGCCGGGCGCTCGTTCAAGGTGCGTGGCAAGGTCGTCCACGCCGTACGAGACCTGACCTTCACCGTGCGGCCCGGGGAGTTCGTCGGCTACCTCGGCCCCAATGGCGCGGGCAAGTCCACCACGATCAAGATGCTGTGCGGCATCCTCACCCCCACGACGGGCACCGTGCGGGTGGCGGGGCTGGAGCCGTCGCGGCGGCGCACCACCCTGGCGCGGCGCATCGGCGTGGTGTTCGGCCAGCGCACGACGCTCTGGTGGGACCTGCCGCTGAACGACAGCTTCGAGCTGATCCGCCATCTGTACAAGGTGGAGCGGAGCACGTTCCGCACCCGGCTCGCCGAGCTGACCGAGACGCTCGACCTGGGCTCCTTCCTGCGCACGCCGGTGCGGCAGCTCAGCCTCGGCCAGCGCATGCGCGGCGACCTGGCGGCGGCGCTGCTGCACGCGCCCGACGTGCTGGTGCTCGACGAGCCGACGATCGGGCTCGACGTGGTCAGCAAGGCCGGCATCCGTGACTTCCTGCTCCGGCTCAACGCCGAGCGGGGCACGACCGTGCTGCTGACCACGCACGATCTGGGCGACATCGAGCGGTTGTGCCGGCGGGTGATGCTGATCGACCACGGGCGGCTGGCCTTCGACGGGACGCTCGACGACCTGATGGCCACCGCGCCCGGCCAGTCGTCTCTGGAGGAGGTGGTCACCCGCCTCTATACGGAGGCGAACGAGTCGGCCGCTCAGTAGTAGCCGCCCTGCCGGCTGCTCTCGTACTCGTCGTCGTAGTCGTCCTGCTGCCGCGACCAGCGTGACGGCATCAGCACGGGGATGAACAGGGCCACGCCGAGCAGCGCGTACACGCCGCTGGTGAGCAGCGTCCTGGCGCCTTCACCGGCCTCCAGGACGATCTGGTTCATCGACTGGCCCGACGGGATGAACGACAGCGCCCTGTTGACGTCGAGGGCGTACACGACGGTCCAGGCCAGCAGCACCATCGAGGGCACGAACGTCGCGAGCGGCGAGATGTGGCCGGCGACCACGAGCCCGACGACGAGACCCACCGCTGCCATCGAGCCCAGCGAGATCCACAGGGTCTTCTCATCGAGAGTGGTCGCCGCCGCGACGTCGAGCGCGTGCCGGACCGCCCATCCGCCGCCCCCGAGTACGGCCGCCGTCACGACTAAACCGACGAGCAATCCAGCGAAGTGCCGCAACGTTCTCACCTCTGTGTCGACGTGGTCGGCACCGACCCTAGCGACAAATGCCGCATACGGCCCAGGCATTGGGCAGCTTGGGTCTCCCCCGGCCCCGCCCCGTGAGACCATGAGCACACCCATGCGTGCGCAACTTCCGATGAGGCTCGCGCGGACGGCCGCCTTCGCCGCCGTCTGCGTGGCGCTGGCCGCGTTCGCCCACGTGCTCGGCGGCGGCGCCGCCCCTGCTCCGTGGGTGGCCGCGCTCGGCCTCGCCGGGGTGTCGATGCTGGGCCTCGCCCTGTGCGGCAGGGAGCGCTCGGCGGGCACGATCAACCTGGCGCTGGTCGGGGTGCAGATCGGGCTGCACGAGCTGTTCGCCGGTGAGGGCGCCGGCTACGTGTCGGTGCACGGCCACGCGCAGGGCGGGCTCGGGGTCAACGCGGGCATGCTGGTGACCCACCTGACGGCGACGATCATCACCGGGCTGTGGCTGGCGCGCGGCGAGGCCGCGCTCTGGTCGGTGCTGCGCGGGATCGGCCGCCGCCTGGTGCTGCTCGTCCTGCCCGCCGTACCCGTGCGGCCCCGGTGCGCTCCTCCCGTGACGACCAGGGTGCTCCCGCTGCGGCCGGTCTTCCGGCACAGCGTGGCCAGGCGCGGACCGCCGATTCCCGCCTGACCTTCTGACGCCCCTGTTCGACCCCCCGATCACACGTGGAGTTCTCGCATGTCCTTCGTACGCCGTGCGGCGACCGTGCTCGCCGCCACCACCGCCGCGCTCACCACCGCCCTGGCCCTGCCCGCCATGGCCCACGTCACCATCCAGCCCGGCTCGGCCGAGCAGGGCGGCTTCACCAAGGTCGCCTTCCGGGTGCCCAACGAGCGCGACAACGCCTCGACCACCAGGATCGAGGTGTCCTTCCCCACCGATCACCCGCTGGCGTTCGTCTCGGTCAAGCCGGTGCCCGGCTGGAAGGTCGAGGTCACCGAGGGCACGCTGCCCAAGCCGGTCACGACCGAGTACGGCGAGCTGAAGGAGGCCGTCACCAAGGTCGTCTGGTCGGGCGGCAAGGTCGAGCCCGGCCAGTTCCAGGAGTTCGAGGTGTCCATGGGGCAGCTGCCCAAGGACGTCGACTCGCTGATGTTCCCGACGAAGCAGACGTACTCGAACGGTGAGGTCGTCGACTGGTCGGAGGCGCCGAAGGCGGACGGCTCGGAGCCCGAGCACCCGGCGCCGCTGCTCAAGCTGGTGCCCGCCGCCGAGGAGGGCGACGCGGCCACGACCGCCGCGACCGCTCAGGCCGGCTCCTCGCCGTCGGTCGCGCCGGTGGCGGCGGGCGAACCGGCGTCCGACACCACGGCGCGGCTGCTCGGCGGGGCCGGGCTGCTCGTCGGCGCCGTGGGCGTCGTGGTCGGCGTGCTCGGCCTGCGCCGCCGCCCGTCCGCCTGATCCCTTCTTCGTCCGTGCGGCGCCCGGGTCACGCCCCGGGCGCCGCACGGGCGCTCACGAGGTGATGTCCTTGCCGGTGAAGCGCGCCCAGGCGATCGAGCCGAACAGCAGGATGTACGCCCCGAACGCCAGCAGACCGTCGCGCAGCGCGGCGACGTCGATCGGGCTGCGCAGCACCGCGTCGAAGTCCGTGAACCTGGTCGGCAGCAGGTACGGCGTGACCGCGTCCAGGTCGGGGATGGCCCGCAGCACCTGAGAGACGATGACCAGCACGATGGTCCCGGCGATCGCCCCGATGGACACCTCGGTGAACGTCGACAGCGCCAGCGCGATCGCGGCGAGCGCGGCCATCCCGGCGCCGACGTACCCGACGCAGATGACGATCCGCAGCAGCCCCTCCGCCACGCTGATCGTGGTGCCCGACAGCAGCGTCACCGGCCCGGCAGGAAACAACAACAGCCCGGTCACCAGCGCCGACAGCGCCACCACCGCGGTCACGGCGTAGGAGTAGACGACCGCGTTGAGGAACTTGACCGCGAGCAGCCGGGTGCGGCCCGCGGGGGCGGCCAGCAGGTAGCGCAGCGTGCCCGCGCCGGCCTCGCCGGCGATCGAGTCGCCCGCCACCACGCTCACCGCGACCGGCATCATCAGCAGCACCAGGAACGAGAACGACAGGAACGTCAGCATCAGGCTGTTGCCCGCGACGTCCTGGACGATGCCGCCCATGCCCCCGCCCGAGCCGCCGACCGCCCGCAGGGTGACGCCGACGATGACCGGCACGAGGGCGAGCACGCCCAGGATCACCAGGTTGCGCGGGCGGCGGAACGTCAGCCTCAGCTCGGAGGCGAGCAGCCGCCAGAACGCCGCCACCGGCCGCCCCGGCCCGGCCGCCGTTCCTTCCTCGGCGGCCCCGGCCGCCCGGCCCTCGACGGCGGCCCCGGCCGCAGGACCGGACTCCGGCTCTCCGGCGGCCGGCCCGGTGGCAGCGTCCGTCGCCGGGTCCGTCGCCGGGTCCGTCGCCGGGTCCGCAGTGCGTTCCACGGTGAGCATGGTCTCGGTGACCGGCACCAGGCCCGGGGTACGCCGGTCGCGGCTGCCGAGCGTGGACGTGCCGGCCGGTCCCCCGTTCTCAGCCGTCGACATCGAAGCCCTCCCCTGTCAGTCCCACGAACACGTCTTCAAGGCTCGGCCGTACGACGGCCAGCCCGCGCACGGCCACGCCCTCCCCCACCAGGGCGGCGTTGACCCGCTCCGGCGCGTGGCCGCCCAGCTCGGCGGTGACGTGCGCCTCCCCGGCCCGCACGCCGTCCATGCCGAGGCCCTCCAGCACCCGGGCGGCGGCGGCCGCGTCCGGCGTCTCGACCCGGATGCGGACGGCCGTCCCGGCGCTGAGCGAGGCGATCGTGCCCTGGACCACGAGCTGTCCTGCCCGCATGATCGCCGCGTGCGTGCACATCTGCTCCACCTCGGCCAGCAGATGGGAGGAGACGAACACCGTGGTGCCGTCGGCGGCGATCTCCTTGACCAGCGCGCGCACCTCGCGGGTGCCCTGCGGGTCGAGCCCGTTGGTGGGCTCGTCGAGCACGAGCAGCTCGCGCGGCCTGAGCAGGGCGGCGGCGATGGCCAGCCGCTGGCGCATGCCGAGCGAGTAGGTGCGGTAGCGCTTGCCCGCGGCGGCCGTGAGCCCGACCCGGTCGAGCGCGTCGGCGATGCGCCGGCGGGCGGTGGCGCGCGCGGCGGTCGGGTCGGCCGCGTCGAAGCGCATGAGGTTGTCGGCTCCCGACAGGTACGGGTAGAACGCCGGCCCCTCGACCACCGCCCCCACCTTCGGCAGCGCCTGGACGGGCGGCAGCCCGAGCACGGACAGCTCGCCCGAGGTGGGCGTCACGAGGCCGAGCAGCATGCGGATGGTGGTGGTCTTGCCCGAGCCGTTGGGGCCGAGGAAGCCGAACACCGAGCCGCGCGGCACGGTCAGGTCGAGCGCGTCGACCGCGACCTGGCCGCTCCTGAAGCGCTTGGTCAGCCCCCTCGTGACGATCGCCGCGTCCGCGATGTCCCCGGCGTCCATGTCCCGGGCATCCACCGCGTCCGCCCTGTCCCGCGCGTCCACCGTGTCTGTGGCGTCCGCACGCGTCGCCGTGTCCATCGTCTCCCCCGCGTCCGTTCTCACGACTCCATCGCCGGACGGCGGGGCCGCCCCGGAGGGCGCCCCCGCCTCGTGCGTGACCGGCGTCACGTGGTGCCCGCCACCCGGGTGATCTCCTCCGGGGTGACCGCGCCGACCAGCAGCCGGCCGTCGTCGGTGAGCAGGGCGGTGACGAGCTTGGTCGTGATCAGCCTGCCGGATCCCCACGGCCCGCTGACCGGGGTGGCGCTCTTCATGACGCTGTCGAGCACCGCCTGCGGGTCGCCGCCGCCGTCGAACCCGTGGGGGCCGCGCTCGCCCGAGCCGCCCTCGCGCGCCTGCTCGGCCGCAAGCTGCTCGGTGTCGACCGGCAGCACCGCCACCCGCGCCCAGCCCTCGCCGACGACCTTGGCGGTGTCCGCGACGTCCTTGGCGTGCTCGGCGTGCTCCTCGCGGGCCTGGTCGAACCCGATCTGCTGCTCCTCCACCTTGGCGCCCGCGGGCGGGGTGAAGGTGAAGTTCTCCTCGGCCGGCGGCGTGAACGTGACCTGGGTGAAGCCCACCTGGTAGGCGGGCTCGGCCGAGCCCTTGGCGTAGATCTGGACCTGGAGCGGGACGTACGTCTCGCCGTCGAGCGCGATGCGCACCTCCTGCACCAGCGAGCTCTCCACCTTGGGCGAGAGCACGAGCTGGTACACCGGCCGCCCGGCCACCTCGGCGGTGTTGATCACCCGGACGGCGGTGTGCTCGCCCGCCTGGGCCAGCACGTGCTCGGCCACCTGCTGCGGGGTGAAGTCCGTAGGCTGGGGCACGGGCGTCTCCGGCCGCTCCCGCCCGCCGCCCTTGATGGTCAGCCTGGTGGCGGTGTTGGTGGCGCTGTCCCAGTACCATGCCTGGCCGCCGTTCAGGATCAGGTTGGTCTCGTTGAGCTGGGTCGGCATGGCCACGCGCAGCTTGTCATCGGCGCCGTACCAGACCTTGACCTCGTGCGAGCCGGACAGCAGGCTCAGCGGCGAGGAGCCGGTGGCGGAGGCCGGCAGCGCGGGCAGGCCGAGCGAGGCCGTCTGCTGCACGGTGCCGGACATCGGCGGGATGCCGCCTTCCTTGCCGGTGGCCGCCACGGCGTCGGCGAGTAGCTGCTCGGCCGAGCGCTCCGGCAGAGCGGGTTCGCCGCTCACGGCGGCGATGACGGGGCCGGCGCCGATCGCGGCTGCGATCACGGCGGCCGCCGCGGCCGGAACCCCCCACCTCACGAGCGTGCCTCTTCGCATCTCACTCCTTCACGGTATGTCGATGCTCAGAGCCTGCGTCAGCGATCCTGTGGTGGACCTGAGACAGTCTGAGACGGCTCTCAGTCTTCTCAGCGGAGTCTCAGCGCCGGAACGGGAGAATCAGCACATGAGAGTACTTGTCGTCGAGGACGAGCGCCGGATGGCCGCCGCGCTCCAGCGGGGGCTCCAGGCCGAGGGTTTCGCCGTCGATCTCGCCCACGACGGCCAGGAGGGCCTGCACGCCGCCAGACACGGCGACTACGACGTGGTCGTGCTCGACATCATGCTGCCCAAGCTCTCGGGCTACAACGTGTGCAAGCAGTTGCGCGCGGAGGAGAACTGGGTGCCGATCCTCATGCTGTCGGCCAAGGACGGCGAGTACGACATGGCCGACGGGCTCGACCTGGGCGCCGACGACTACCTCACCAAACCGTTCTCGTACGTGGTGCTGGTGGCCAGGCTGCGGGCGCTGATGCGGCGGGACGCCGGGCGGCGGCCGTCGGTGCTGCTGGCCGGCGACCTGTCGCTGGATCCGGCCAGGCGGCGGGTGGAGCGGGGCGGGACCGCGATCGAGCTGACGCCCAGGGAGTTCGCGCTGCTGGAGTACCTGATGCGGCGGCGGGACGAGGTGGTGTCGAAGTCGGAGATCCTGGAGCACGTGTGGGACACCTTCGACACCGATCCCAACGTGGTCGAGGTCTACGTCGGCTATCTCCGCCGCAAGATCGACGCCCCGTTCGGCAGGAACGCGCTGCAGACCGTGCGCGGCGCGGGCTACCGGCTGGCGGGCGACGGTGGCTGACTCGCCGCTGGCCTGGTGGCGGCGGCAGGGGCTGCGCTTCCGGCTCACCCTGGCGGCCGCCGCCGTGCTCGCGCTGGCGCTTGCGCTGTCGGCGTCGGTGCTGCTCAGCGTGCTCGACCGGGCGCTGATCTCCACGGTCGACGACACCACCAGACAGCACGCGCAGGCCGTCAGGGTGGCGGCCGACGCGGGCACGCTGACCAGCCCCATCACCACCCACGACGGCACGATCGTGCAGGTCATCGACGCCAAGGGGCGGATCACGCACGTCACGTACGGCACGGACAGGCTGGTGCCGCTGCTGGACGCGGAGGCCAGGGCCAAGGTGCTGGCCGATGGCGAGCCCGTGCTGCTGGACGGACGGCCGTACGCGATCCCGGGCTTCCTGCGCGTCGTCGTGCTCCGCGCCGACCACGGCCAGACCGTGGTGGCGGCCAGGCCGGTCAACGAGATCCAGACCAGCCTGGTGACCGCCGGCAAGGTGCTGCTCGTCGGCACGCCCGCGCTGATCGTGCTGCTCGCGGTGGCGAGCTGGCTGATGATCGGCCGCACGCTGCGGCCGATCACCGCGTTGCGCAGGGGCGCCGCGGAGATCACGCACACCGCGCGCTCGCGCCGCCTGCCGGTGCCGGAGTCGCGTGACGAGGTGCACTCGCTGGCCACCACGCTCAACGACATGCTGGCCCGGCTGGAGGAGGCCGAGCAGCGCCAGCGCGCATTGGTCGCCGACGCCGCGCACGAGCTGCGCAGCCCGCTGGCCAGCATCCGGCTGCAACTCGAGGTGGCGCTCGGCCACCCCGACGGCCAGCACTGGCAGGAGACCGCCGAGGGCGTGCTCGAGGACACCCTGCGGCTGTCCAGGCTGGCCGAGGACCTGCTGGCCCTGGCCAGGCTGGACGAGCGCGGAGGTGTGCCGGCCCGCCGCGAGCCCGTCGATCTCGACGAGGTCGTACGGCGGGCCGTGGACCGCTATCCCGAGGTCCGGCTGACCGCCTGCGAGCCGGTGGTGGTCACGGGCGACGCGCTGGACCTGAGCCGGGTGCTGACGAACCTGCTGGACAACGCCGTACGCCACACCACCTCCAAGGTCGAGGTGGCGCTGACCGGCGATGGCGTGCTGACCGTCACCGATGACGGTCCCGGCATTCCCGAGCAGGATCGCGAACGGGTCTTCAACCGCTTCACCCGGCTCGACACCGGCCGCAGCCGCGACGAAGGCGGCGCCGGGCTGGGGCTGGCGATCGTCCGGGAGACCGTGCGCGCACACGGCGGGACCGTCCGGCTGGAGGACGCCGAACCGGGGCTGCGGGCGGTCGTGACGCTGCCGCCTGCCCGCTAGCCATACCCGTTGGTGTCCATGGAGGGGCCGGGCCCTGGTCTCGCGGGGCTCTGCGTGTTACGCACGGGTCATGCGCGCGGTACGGGACCGGCCGTCGGGGCTCGATCGGAGCGCCGCCTCCGTGGCGGCGTCCGTTCCCGCGCCCGCGCTGGCTCCCCCTGCCGCGCCGCGTCAGGCCGTGCCTGAGCCCGTGTTCTCACCTGAAGGTGCACATGGAGAAGGGCTCGCGCCTGGGCCTGTGCCGGAGGCCGTCGCCGGATCCGCGCATGCCGCCGGCGCATGCGCATGGGACGTCCTCGCGGGGGATCAGCAGGGGGTTCCGGGAGATCCGGGGTGGTTCATCGGGGGGTTTCGTCGGTCCGCTGACGACGCTGTGGCCGCCACGGCGCCGGCGCCTCAGGGGCGGGCGACGTCACCGGTGTGGTGTGGCTCGTCAGGCGGAAATGGATCGTTCCAGATGGGTGTGTCAGGCTGCGGTTCCTTTCTCGGCGGTGGCCAGGAAGTCCTGGGCGATGAGCGGCAGGCGGCGGCGTGCGTGCACGACCGCGATGACGCGACGCACCGCGGGTTCGAGCGAGCGCACCACCAGGCCCGCGCGCGCGGCCTGCTCGGCCATGCCCCGGTACCACAGCAGCGAGGCCTGCCCGGTGCGCACGGCCTTGAGCCAGCCGTTGCGCTCGTCGGTTTCGAGCACGACCTTCGGGGTGACCGAGTACTTGCCGAACATCGCGTCCAGCTCCCTGCGGCGCAGGCTCCCCCGGGCCGGCAGGGCCAGCCGCATGCCGTGCAGCTTGCCCATGGGCACCGGGTTGGGCAGTTCGAGCCCCGGCGGGGAGATCAGGACGATCTCCTGGCGTTCGAGCGGATGGGTGATGAGATCGGTGGGCACCGGCAGGTCGGTGAGACCCAGGTCGGCACGCTGATCCCGGATGGCGCTGACGACGCCGTCACGGCCGTCGCAGCGCACGATGTGGACGCGCACACCCGGATGCTCGGCCGCGTAGGCGGGCAGCAGCCGCCCTGCGAGGCCGGGCTCCAGGCTGGGTGTGGCGGCGATGCGGAGTTCCGCCTCGGTGACCGTCGTCTGGTTGGCCAGGCCCTCGATCTCGTGAACGGCGTCGAGTGCCTCCCTCGCCAGCTTGACCACCCGGCGTCCCTGCGCGGTGACGACCACGCCGCGTCCGGAGCGAGCGAAGAGAGTCATGCCGAGCTCGCGCTCGAGATCGCGGATCGCGCGGGAAAGCGCAGGCTGCGCGATATAGAGCGATCTGGCCGCATCGGTCATGGTGCGGTGCTCCGCAGTCGCGACCACATAGCGGAGCTGCTGGAGATTCATGCCAAAGAAGCTAGGACAATGCCCGCCGCTGAGACCGGGAGATAGCGGAGATCACCTCGACTGATTACGAACTGTAACCGAGTGCTGCTACATCCGTGACGGGTGATACGTCAGTATGCTTTTGCCCCAAATTTGGCAAGGGTCCGGAAAGCCATGTCCCAAACGTGGCAAATGCCGACATCCAGCTGAACGGGGAGACAGGTTGACAGGGAACGGGCACTATCCACCCCCGCAACACGGGCAAGGGCAGCCTCAACGGCCACCCTCATTGCCCTGGCCGCCGCCGGGCTACCGGGGGCCGCAGCAGCAGGGCGGCCCGTACCCGCAGCCCCAGCAGCCGGCACAGCCGCCGCAGCAGCACCCCCAGCAGCACCACCAGCAGCACCACCAGCAGGGGCCGCCTCCGCCACCGCCGTACGGGCAGCCCCATCCGTCCTACGGGCAGCCCCCGCAGGGACCGCCTCCGCACGGGCGGCCGCCGCAGGGGCCGTACGGGCCGCCGCAGCCGCCGTACGGGCAGCAGCCGCCCCGCCCGCCGCATGGTCCGGGCTACGGGCAGCCGCCGCCCCCTCCGCCCCCTCCCGTCCTGCCGCCGGTGCCGACGCAGCGCTGGCAGGGACCGCCCGTCAAGCGCGGGCTCGGCGTCGGGGGAACGCTGGGCCTGGTGCTCGGGTCGCTGGCGACGCTGGTCGTGCTCCTCGTCGTGGGCGCGGCGCTGCTGGACGGCGGGTCGGGCAAGGACACGACGACGCCGGTCGCGATCCCCTCGTACGACCCGTACGACGACGACGAGCCGTTCGCGAAGCCCTCGTACGCCGCCTCCGACGAGCCGGGCGAGAAGGAGACCCGCAGCGAGCGGCCCACGCCGAGCAGCGAGCGGCTCACGCCGAGCCGGGAGCCGACACCGAGCAGGCAGCCGACACGGCGGCCCGAGCCGGAGGTCACGCTCGACACGAGCCTGAAGACCAACACGATGTACAAGGCCGGCATACTGCCCCGGCTGCGCTGCCCGGCGGGCAACGCCAGCATCTACAACCACACCCAGCTCAAGGCGCTGATCCTGAAGACCGGCAACTGCATGAACCAGGCCTGGCGGCCGGTTCTGGAGAAGCAGGGCATCAAGTTCAGCCCGCCGCGGTACGCCATCGCCTCGGGGCGCGGGCGCGGCGCGTGCGGCGACTACCCGCAGCCCGGCAGCATGGTGCCATACTACTGCCCGCGCAACAATACGATCTACGCCTCCACCTCGGCCATGGCCAGGGGTAACGGCAACGCGCGCGGCTACGGCCAGATCCTGAGCTGGCACGGCGGCATCATCAGCATGATGGCGCACGAGTACGGCCACCACGTGCAGAACATCACCGGCCTCATGGACTCGTGGTGGCAGCAGACCCTCGCGTCGAGCAGCCAGAGCGGCAAGCTCGAGCTCAGCCGAAGGCTGGAGCTCCAGGCGACGTGTTTCGGTGGCATGTGGATGCGGTCGGTGGCGGCGTCGTACCCGGTCAGCACCGCGAACCGCAACAAGCTGTTCTGGTTCTACGGGCAGGTGGGCGACTACCCCGGCTGGCCCCGCGACCACGGCAAGCCCGTCAACAACCACCGGTGGTTCCGCCAGGGCTGGGAGCGCAACCAGGCGTACCAGTGCAACACGTGGATGGCGCCCGCCTCGACCGTCTCCTGACGCTCCCCCGGATGTTCATCTCAGGTTGGGCACATGTCTCGGTTGTCCAGATATGGCGACTAGAATCCTGGCAATCTTGTGCCCAACGGGGGGCAAACGTCAGTTTTGCCTGGTAGGCGTGATAAGGAGCCGGGAGTGAGCAATCGCGATGGGGAAGACACCGTGCCAGAAGGCAGGAAACGGCGCCCCCAGCGACGATCGCGCACGGGTGGCAGGGCCGAGCCGGGGGCGGCCGGTCAGGACATTCCGGTAGCGGGGCCGTCGGCGTCCCGCTCATCCGGCTCGGAGCCGTCCACGTCCCGCCAGGACCGGTCCCGCGCCCAGGGGCCCGAGGCCTCCGGATCGCGTTCCCGCACGCCCGGGTCCGAGGCGCCGCGCGCCCGTTCGGACCGCTCCCGCGCGGCCGGCCCTGAGGGCGCCGCGCACCGGCAGCCCGGATCGGGAAAGAACGCCGACGGGCGGGCCGCCTCGGGGGCGGCCAGGTCCGGCGGCTCCGGCTCCAGGAACCGCTCGGAGGGCCCGTCGCGGACGCGGCCCGGCTCCTCCTCCCGCCCCGGCGGCTCCAAGGACGGCTCGAACGCCTCGAAGGGCTCGAACGCCTCGAAGAAGGCGCGTCCCGCGCGCAAGCCCGGCTCCGGCTCCGCCGCGCCGCGCTTCGCCAAGCCGCTGAGCCCGGCCGCCTTCCTCGGCTGGACCGCCCTGTCCGCCATCGTGCCCGGCGCCGCTCACCTGCGGGCCGGGCACCGCCGTACCGGGCTGGTGCTGATCAGCGCGTACGCGGTGCTGCTGCTCGGCCTCCTCGCCTACGGCCTGAGCGTGGCCAGCGACCTGTCGAACGCGGCGTTCCTGACCGACGACACGGCCATGACGACGGTGATCGTGCTCGCGGTGGTGTTCGCGCTGGCGTGGTTCGCGCTGCTGGTGACCTCGTACATCGCGCTCGGCCCCAGCAGGCTGCCGCAGCAGGGCCAGGTGGTGACCGGCATCGTGGTCGGCGTGCTGTGCGTGGCGGTGATGTCGCCGTTCGCGCTGACCGCCAACTACGTGGTCGCCGCCCGCGACTCCATCGGCGCGATCTTCCCCTCGGACCCCGACGACCCGCAGGCGCCCGTCGCCGCCAAGGACCCCGAGAACCCGTGGGGCAACAGGGAGCGGGTGAACTTCCTGCTCATCGGCGGTGACGCGGCGGGCAACCGCACCGGCGTCCGCACCGACAGCATGAACGTCGCCAGCGTCGATCTGAAGACCGGCGCCACGGTGCTGTTCAGCCTGCCGCGCAACCTGCAGCACGTCCGCTTCCCGCCCAGCTCGCCGCTGCGCAAGCAGTTCCCGAACGGCTTCATGGCGGAGCTGCCCAACGGCGGCCTGCTCAACGAGGTCTGGCAGTGGGCCAACGACCACCCGCAGATCATGGGCGGCCGCAACCAGGGCCCGCGTGCCCTCATGGACGCCATCGGCTACACGCTCGGCCTGAAGATCGACTACTACATGCTGATGAACATGTACGGCTTCGCCGACCTGGTGGACGCCATCGGCGGGCTGAAGATCAGGGTCGAGAAGGACATCAAGTGGGGCGGCCTGTACGGCACCGCCGGCGTCATCAAAGCGGGCTACCGGAAGCTGAACGGTGAAGAGGCCCTGTGGTACGGCCGCTCGCGCGTCGGCAGCGACGACTTCTCCCGCATGGCCCGCCAGCGCTGCGTCATCGGCGCCTTCGCCCAGCAGGCGACGCCGGCCGTGATCCTCACCAAATTCGAGAAGATCGCCAAGGCGGCCAAGCGGCTCGCGCAGACCAACATCCCCCGCCACCTGGTGCAGCCGCTGGTCGAGCTGGCGCTGAAGGTCAAGCAGGCCAAGATCACGAGCCTGCAGTTCGTGCCCCCGGAGTTCTACTCGGGCCGCCCGGACTGGGCCAAGATCCGCCGCGCCACCAAGAAGGCCATCGAGGACTCGCTCCGTCCGGCCCGCCGGGCGCAGACCGCGAACGTCTCCGCCTCCCCCAGCGTCACCGGCGCCAGCCCGACGCGGACGCGCGCGATGTCGCCCACGCAGACGCCGACCAAGAACGCCGCACAGGCCCAGTCCCTCGACGAGATCTGCGGCCTCTGATACGCCGCGCCGCCTGCCGCCGGATGACGGCGGCAGGCGGGGCCGCCGAGGCCCGCACCCGCCTGACGACATGACGGACGGCCTCCGGAGGCCGCGCACGGCGATGCCGCTGCGCCGGTAGCGCCTCGTCGGCGGGACCGCGAGCGCGAACCCCCGGCAGACCCACAGGCTCGGCGCGACACCGGCAGACCAGCAGGCTCGGCGCGAGGCGGTCAGCGGGCGAAGACGACGGGGAGCTCGCGGGGGCCGCGGACGGTGATGCTGCTGCGCCAGCGGAGCGCCTCCGGCGGGACGGCGAGCGCGAGACCCGGCAGGCGGGCGACCTCGGTCAGGGCGGCACGGGCGACGAGCCTGGCCAGCGGCGCCCCCAGGCAGTGGTGCGGGCCGTGGCCGAAGCTCAGGTGGGCGTTGTCCTCGCGGGTCAGCACCGGCACGTCGGGCGCGTCGAAGCGATCGGGGTCGCGGTTGGCGGCGGCGAGCGCCACCAGGACGGGCTCGCCGGCCTCCAGGCGCACCCCGCCGATCTCCACGGGCTCCCGCGCGAACCGCCAGGTGGCCAGCTCCACGGGACTGTCGTGGCGCAGCAGCTCCTCGACGGCCTGCCCCGCCAGCTCGGGACGGGCCCGCAGCTCCGCCAGCCGGTCGGGGTGACGCAGCAGCGTGTACGTGCCGAGCGCGATGAGCCCGACGGTGGTCTCGTATCCGGCGACGAGCAGCAGGAAGAGCATCGACAGCGCCTCGTCCCCGGTCATCCCGTCGCCGTCGTGCGCGGCGCCGGTGACGGCGCTGATCACGTCGTCGCCGGGCTCGCGCCGCTTGGCGGCCACCAGCTCGCGCGCGTACGCGGCCAGCTCACGCAGCGCGGCCGGCCTGGCGTCCCGCTCCCCCGGCTCCGACGAGACGACGGCCGCCGTCCAGCGGCGGAAGTCCGTACGGTCCCGCTCCGGCACGCCCAGCACGTCGCAGATGACGCCGGCCTGGAGCGGCGCGGCGAAGCCCGCCACCAGATCGTCCCCCGGCTTCAGCGCGGCGGCGAGGTCGCGGGCGCGGGCCTCGATCCCGTCCCGCATGCCGGCCAGCCGCCGCGCGGTGAAGTAGCGGGAGACCAGGCGGCGCAGCCTGGTGTGCTCGGGCGGGTCGGTGGTGAGCAGGTGGGTGCCCAGCCCCGACCGGTCCTCGAGCGGGCGGCCGCGCCCCGCCTCCTGCCAGCCGGGCGGCGCGATGCGGGGGTCCTTGCTCAGCCGGGGGTCGGCCAGGGCGGCGCGGGCGTCGCCGTAGCGGGTGACGAGCCGGCCGTACAGGCCGCTGCGCAGGCGTACGAGCCGGGGCGCGCCCTCCTCGCGCAGCCGCGCGTAGAGCGGATACGGGTCGGGCAGCGACTCCCACACCATCGCCGCACCGAGCGGCGGGCTCACCGACGGATCACTCGCCGACGGCGGGCCCCCCAGCGCACCGCTCACGGACCGCGGGCTCCCCAGCGCACCGCTCACGGGCTGCGGGTTCCCCGGCGGATCGCTCGCAGACAGCGGGCCCCCCAGCGGCGGACCCTCCGGAGGGGCACTCGCCGGCAGCGGCCCCTCGGGCGACAGCGGCCCCTCGGGCGACAGCGAGCCCTCGGGCGACAGCGAGCCCTCGGGCGACAGCGGGCGCTCGGGTGGCGGTGTGTGCGCGGTCATGCGGCTCCCCGGATGTCGGCTACCGTCCCATCCTGCCCCTCGTGGGCCGGGCGAGCCGAGGAGGTCACTTGCCGAGCTGGTCCAGGATCCATTCGGCGAGCGTCGCGGTCACCTGGCCGTGCTCGCTGTTATGCGCGTCGCACTGGTAGTCGTCGAGCTCGCTCTGCTCCGGCGACAGCGACGTGATGTCGGTGTACAGGTCCACCGGCCACTCCACGGGGTCGAACTGCAGGGCGACGGCGCTCACCGACGGGACGAAGCACGCCGAGCGGAACCGCGCGTCGATGGGTGCGCCGAGAAGGTCGGCGACGCCGCCGTACACGGGCAGCGTGCCGCCCGGTGCGCCGTCGAAGGCGGCGACGTCGCTGGTGTAGCTGCGGGTGGCCCACAGGGGCAGCGCCCGCATGCCGCCGACGTGACGGCGGGTGCCGCGGTCGGGCTGGGTGCGTACGGTGGCGCCGGCCAGGCCGTCGAGCGCGTCCCATGCGAAGACCTGCTCGTCGGGCGGCACGTTCCTGCCGGTGCCGTCGGCGGCGCCGTTGGCCACCCCGATCTTGCGCGGCCGGTTCGGGAACCAGCCGGCGCGCCGCAGGTCGCGCAGGAACTCGGCGCGCAGCGGGCCGGCGGTGGCGACCGGGCCGCTGTAGCGGGCGCTCGGGACCCACGCCCACAGCAGCTGCTGGGCGGCGGGGCTGCGGATGAGCGCGGCCTGGCCGGGTCCGGCGGGGGCGAGGTGCTCGGCGAAGTGGGCGAGCTGCTGGAGGATCAGCGGGATCCAGGCGCCGTTGTGCGGGGCGTCGTACGACAGATAGGTGCCGGTCTGGTGGTCTTCGCCGCGCTGCTCCATGTCGGCGAGCGCGTACCGCATGATGAGCCCGCCCGCGCAGAGCCCGCCGGCGACGAGCGGGGCGTGGCCGTGCCGCCCGGCGATGGCGCGGCGCACACAGGCCACGGCGACGCCCGCGTTGGCCTGCAGGTGCGTGTGCCGGGCCGCGAAGCCGAGCAGGACGACGTCGAAGCCCTGGGCGAGGAGCTCGCCGAGCAGCCGCCGCCCGTGCGGCGGGTACGGCGTGTCGAGCCGCCGCCAGAGCCCGCGCAGGTCGCTCGGCCCGTAGCCGAAGCCGTCGGCGATGATCAGCGGCCGGACGAGCCGGTCGTGTCCCGCGCCGTAGTGGACGGCGGCGGTGCCGGTGGCGACGTGGCCGTGATGGGACCACGCGCCGGTGAGCGCCCACGTCTCCTGGGGAGCGGGGGCCTCCCCCGCGGGCCCGGCCGTCGCGAACATCGTCGCGAACATCACCGGGCCGGGCAGCACCTCGGCGATCTCCTGTGCGCGCCCGGGAGGCGCCGGGCCCGGCTCGTGCCGCAGGTCGAGTTCGACGTCGATTCTCGCCGTCCCGTGTGTCGCCATGGTCACCCTTTTCTCGCGGGTTTACCGGACGTCACCCCCGATCGCCCGACCTCCTTTTCCGTACGACCGGATCTTCTTTTTCCGATACGCCTTTCCCGCCGTCGCTCCGCGCGGGCACGGCAGGGCAGGTACCTTTACCTCACATCGCGTTCCGCGACAAAGCAAGCCGGGGTATCGACAATTCATCCGACCGGCTCGAAGAGAAATCAGAGACCGTTTCATATACGGCCCGCGGTGATTTTCAGGCGGTGACGGAGTTACGCCGCGGCAGCAGGACGAGCGCCCCGAGATAGAGCACGGCGGCCACGATGAGCAGGCCCTTGTAGCCGACGACGAGCGCGACGTATTCGAGGCAGCCGCCGACCATCGCGCCGAGGAGGTTCGCGCCGAAGGACGTGGTGGCGTCGGCGGTGTCGGCGAACCGCTTGGCGAAGATCACGTTCGCGGCGAAGATCGGCAGGAAGGCCACCGTCACCGCCGCCACGGCGCGCAGCGGCACCGGCAGCGCGAGCAGCCACTCGTTGGGCACCAGCCAGGCGAGCAGCAGGCCGGCGAAGAGCACGGCGTACATGACGGGCAGCGGCGGGGTGCGGAAGCGGCGGGTCACCTCGACCGCGCAGAGCACCGCGACGAGCACGCCGGCGAAGACGATCGCGTTGACCACCCAGGTGGTGCCGAACAGCAGCGCGAACCCGGTCACGCTCTTGGTCTCCAGCAGCATGAAGCCGACGCCGAGCAGGAACAGGTCGGCGTACGGGCGCATCCGGCGGTACGGCCCGGCCACGGCGCGCACCGCGAGCAGGCTCACCGCGAGGATCAGGCCGAGCGTGATGAGGTAGAGCGGCGGGATCGTGGCGTCCTTGAGGTAGAGGAAGGGCCGGTCGTCTCCGGCGGGCTCGGGCGTGCCGGGCGCGGCGCCCGGCCACTCGGTGGCGCAGCGCTGGTCGGCGGCCGTCAGCCCGGCGGTGATGACGGCCTGCTGCCCGGCGGTGCTGACGACGTCGACGCACGGCGCGTGGCCGAAGGCGCGCTGCATGGTGGCGGCCAGGCGGTCGACGAGCCAGCTCTCGCGGTAGTAGTTGTACATCGAGAACGTGCCGCCCGGCTTGAGGTGGGCGCGGGCGGCCCGCATGGCCTCCTCGGTGAACAGGTAGCTCTCCAGGCGCAGCGAGCTCGCGCCGGAGACGAGGGTGAGCGAGTCGGGCAGCGCGAACAGGATCAGGTCGTAGGTGTCGTCGCTGCGCTCGAGGAACGCGCGGCCGTCGGTGATGTGGGTGGTCACGCGCGGGTCGTCGTAGGGGCGGTCGGGGTGGGTGGAGCCGCCCAGCTCGCGCAGCTTGGGGTCGATCTCGACGGCGTCGACGCGGGCGGCGCCCTTCGACAGCGCGATCGCCACGTCGGTGCCGCTGCCCGCGCCGACGATGAGCACGTCCTTGGGCTGCTTGGCGGTGCGCTCGTACGGCAGGCCGTACTGCGCCTCCCACTGCAGGCGGACGTGGGCGGGCACGGCCTGCTGGTGCGGGATGCCGTTGACCGCGATGTCGGTGACGGGCACGCCGGCCAGCACGAGCGGCTTGGTGGTGACCTTGTAGTACGGCGACCACAGGGCCCCGGCGGTGAGCGTCTCGGCCAGCAGCAGCCCGATGACGGCCACGGCGGGCACGACGACGAGGCCCGCGTACAGCGCGGGCGGGCGGGGCACGAGCAGCACGGCGTAGCAGCCGGCCGCGATCAGCCCCCAGAAGACGGGCGGCGCGCTGAGGAACGACAGCAGCGTGAACGCCGCGATGCCGGTGAGGCTGCCGATGAGGTCGTAGCGGTAGGCCTCGAGGCGCGGCAGCTCGGGAAAGCACCGGCCGACGAGCTCGGCGGGGCCCATGAGCACGATCGCGGCGGCGCAGAAGACCACCGGCAGGATCGCCCAGGCGGGCGGGCCGCTGGTGGACAGGCTCGTCCAGTACAGGACGCCCTCGGTGTCGCGGTCGACGGTGACGGGGAACGCCAGCACGACGATGACCAGCAGGGCGAGCACGACCGGCGAGTAGTAGGGCTGCCGGTCGGACCGTCCGACGCGCAGGAAGCCGAGCCCGATGCCGAGGAAAGAGCCGAGCAGAACGAAGTTCGTGAAATAGCTCAGATGGACGATGTTGGAACCGGTCCACCGGATCAGCGCGAGTTCGAGGAAGAGCATGAAGGCGCTGGCGAGGACGAGCCTCGGCCGGACCGCCAGCCAGTGGGTCTTCTCACCGTCGTCGACGGGCTTTTGCGCCTGCAGCGTCATAAGCCCTCACCGTAGTGAACGGCCTGGGAACACGGAAGCCTGACGCCGCCGGGGCAAGATGACGGTATTTGCGTTCTTTTCGAGGTTCGCGCAGGTCAAAAGCCGCGTCTTGGCCGGGGCATTTCCGGCGGAGCGGGAATGCGACGAGCTTCGTTTCATACCACCCGAGCGCCCCGGACCGGACATCACGGACCGGCGTGCGGGACCGGGCGCAGCCCCCGGCCCCGCACAAACCCGACACGGCGCCCCGGCCCCGCACGACCTCCCCGCACGGTCACACCGGGCGGCTCGGGCTCACGCCTGCTCGCGGCTGAACACGTGGGTGCCGAGCGCGAGGCTGAACACCGCGAAGACGACGGTGACCGCCGCACCGATCCCCACTGTCCCGGTCAGGTAGTGGCCGTGGAACAGGTCGCGCAGCGCCTCCAGGACGTACCTGAACGGGCTGATGTGCGACAGCGCGTCCAGCCAGCCCGGCGCCATCGACATGGGCAGGAACGAGCCGGACAGCAGGATCAGCGGCACCACCGCGGTCGTCATCACCGGCGGGAACAGGTGGTCGTCGATGGTCAGCGCGATCGCGTACGACAGCGCCGCGAGGCTCGCGCCCAGCACCACGACCAGCACGAACCCGCCCGCGATCCCGGCGAGCGGCGCCCGCAGCCCGAACGCGTAGGCCACGACGAGCAGCAGCACGGTCTGGATGACCACCGTGACCACGTTGTTGAGCACCCGCCCGAGCAGCAGCGCGAGCCGGCTCGCCGGGGTGACCCGCAGCCGCTCCAGCACGCCCGAGCGCTTGTCGAAGACGATGCCGAACCCGGCCATGCCCGCGCTCATCAGCCCGAGCTGGATGATCAGGCCGGGGACCAGCGTCTCCCACGTGCCGATGGTGACGAAGATCGGGCCGAACAGCACGAGGAACAGCAGCGGCTGGATCGCCCCGACCACGATGCCGACGCGCTGCCCCAGCGTGACGCCGAGGCCGTGACGGAACAGCAACCAGGTGTCGCGCAGCATCGTCACACCGCCTGTCCGCTCAGCGCGCTCTCCTCGCGCAGCGACCTGCCGGTGATGTCGAGGAAGACGTCGTCGAGCGTGCGCCCGCCGCTCTTCAGCTCGGCGGGCGTTCCCTCGGCGACGATGCGGCCACCGTCCATGATCATGATGCGGTCGCAGAGGGCGTCGGCCTCGTCGAGGTAGTGGGTGGTCAGGAACACGGTCATGCCGCGCTCGTCGCGCAGGGAGCGGATGTGCCGCCACAGGTCGGCGCGGCTCTGCGGGTCGAGCCCTGTGGTGGGCTCGTCGAGGAACAGCAGCACGGGCTCGTGCAGCAGCGCGAACGCGATGTCGAAGCGGCGGCGCTGCCCGCCGGAGAGCGTCACGGCCGCCCTGCCGGCGAGGCCGGTCAGGTCCAGCCGCTCCAGCACGTCCGCGATGCGGCCGGCCACCTCGGCGCGGCCGAGCCCGTACAGCATGCCCTGAAGCTCCAGCTCGCCCCTGAGCGGGCTTGCGGGCGGCAGGCCGCTGCCCTGGGCGACATATCCGATCCGGCGGCGCACCCGGGCCGGCTCGCGTACGAGGTCGTGCCCGGCCACGGTGGCGGCGCCGCCGGTGGGGCGCAGCAGCGTGGTCAGCATGCGCATGGTCGTGGTCTTACCGGCGCCGTTGGGGCCGAGGAAGCCGACGATCTCGCCCGCCTCCACCGTCATGTCGACGCCGGCGACGGCCTGCACGCCGTTCTTGAAGGTCTTGCTCAGACCCGATGTCTCGATGATCATTTCATCGCCTCCAAACTTTAAGCAACCACAATTTTGGTGTAACTGCAAACTTGGTACGATGGCAGGCATGACCGAGGGACTGCGGGAGCGGAAGAAGCGCGAGACCAGGCAGCGCATCTCCGACGTCGCGACGGGGCTCTTCATGGCGCGGGGGTTCGACAACGTGACGGTGGCCGAGGTGGCGCGGGCCGCCGACGTCTCGGTCAACACGGTCTTCAACTACTTCGGCACGAAGGAGGACCTGTTCGCCGACCGGCAGGACGAGGTGGTGGGACAGCCGCCGAAAGTGCTGCGCGAGCGACGGCCGGGCGAGAGCGTCGTGCACGCGTTCCGGCGCGACTACCTCGACGCGATCGAGACCCGCCACTGGCGCTACGGACTCAACGAGGGCAGCGACGTGTTCTCGAAGATCGTCGCCGACAGCCCGGCGCTGACGGCCCGCATGCGCGAGATCGCGGTCGCGCAGGAGGAGACGCTGGCGCGGGCCCTGGCCGAGGAGCTCGACGCGCATCCCGACGACCTGACGCCGCGCCTCGTGGCGGCGCACCTGCTCGGCACCACGCGCATACTGACCGAGCGCGCGATGGCCATGATGGCCGCCGGCGAGGCATGGGAGCGCATCGCCCCCATGCTGCGCGAGCAGGCCGAACGCGCCTTCGACCTGCTGGAGTCCGGGCTGGGGGCGCTCGGCCGCGAGCCCGGCGACGGCAACGGATGAAACGAAGCCCGGCTCGGGCGGGAGCGGTCCCGCCCGAGCCGGGCTCAGACGTGCGTGCGATCAGCACGCATCGGCATGTGCCGGTACGCGCCTCTACGCGTCAGTACATGTCAGTACGTGTTGATGCTCGCGATGATGCCCATCACGATGATGAAGGCGACGATGAGCACGGCGAGGCCGAGGAAGACCGTGCCGATGATGCCGCAGATGCGGCCGGCCTGGATCTGGCCGCGATTCTCGTAGTAGTAGCCGCTGGAGTCGATCTCCTTGATGGCCTTGTTGCCCATCACCCACGCGAACGGGCCGATGAAGCTGCACACCACGATGCTGAGAATGCCCAGCACGAGAATCGTGGTGCCGTTAGGGTGGCTCTGCGGAGGCGGTCCGTGGTAGCCAGGGCCGTAGTCGGGATAGGACATGCGTTTCGGGTCCCCTCACGTGGTCAAGGTCAGGTGGGTTTATACCACAGTCAACCTCTTGATCATGTTGCGCCATCATGGTGAGGCACATGTCCACCCCTGAGGAGCCTGCCCCTGTGCGTGAACGCATCCGCGCCCTTCTCGCGCACCCGTACTTCCAGCGATTCATCATCGGCGTCATCCTGATCAACGCGGCCACCCTCGGCCTGGAGACCTTCCCCGCCGCGGTCGAGCGCTACGGGACCCTGCTGACCGTGGTCGATCACCTAGCGCTCTACATCTTCGCCGCCGAGCTGCTGGGCAAGCTGTACGTCGAGCGCACCGCCTTCGCGCGCGACCCCTGGAACATCTTCGACACCCTCATCGTCTGCATCGCCTTCGCCAGCACGAACGGCGGCCTGTCGGTGCTGCGTTCGCTGCGCATCCTGCGGGTGCTGCGGCTGCTGTCGGTCGTGCCCAGCCTGCGCCGCGTCGTCTCGGCGCTGCTGCGGGCGATGCCGGGAATGAGCTCGATCGTGGTGCTGCTCTCGCTGGTGCTGTACGTGGCCGCCGTGATGGCCACCAAACTCTACGGCGAGACCGCGCCCGACCGCTTCGGCAGCCTGCCGACCTCGCTGTTCACGCTCTACCAGACGATGACGGGCGACGACTGGGGCAACATCGCCCGCGAGGTGATGGCCGAGCATCCTTCGGCGTGGATCTTCTTCGCCTCGTTCATCCTGGTCTGCACGTTCGTGGTGCTGAACCTGTTCCTCGCCGTCGTGGTGAGCGCCATGGACGAGGAGAGCGCCGAGGAGCGGGCGGCGCACGAGCAGGACGCCGCCGCGCAGACCCGGCAGACCGACCGGATACTCGCGGAGCTGGCCGCGCTGCGCAAGGAGGTCGCCGAGCTGCGGGCGCTCCAGACGGCGGTCCCGGTGGCCGCGGGCGCCGCGCACAACGGCGCCAAGAACGGCGCCAAGGCGCGGGGCAACGGCCACAACGGCGGCGCGCGTGCCAAGAAGGGCCGCAGGTAGGCCCGGATCGTCCCGGGGGCCTGTCCCCCGGTCAGGCCGCGGCGGGACGGTGCCGGTAGCCGACCAGCCACAGCGCCGGGACCAGCAGCAGCGCCACCACCAGCCATCCCGGCAGCAGCGCCGACACCCCCGCGACGATGAGCGCGGCGAGCACGGAGGGCACCGCCCAGCCCCAGATCCACCGGCGCTCTGCACGCATGGCCAGCCCCATCGCCATGGAGGCGGCGAAGTAGAGCGCGAGGCCGCCGCCCAGCACCCAGCCGACCCCGCCGTGCAGGTGTTCGGCGGGCGCGGCGGCCACCGCGCCGAGCCCGGCCGCGGTGGCGGTGATGCCCGCCGTCATGACGAAGTGCGCGGGCAGCGCCACGTACGGCTTCAGCCCGCTCTCGGTGGCGCCCGGCACGGCGCTGAGGCCGTACTGGAGGGTGAGCCACCACAGGCTGCAGATCAGCCCGAACCCGGCGAGCGCCGCAAGGCCGAGCTCCGGCTCCCAGGTGCGCCCCGACGAGGCCAGCACGACCTGCATGACGGCCTCGCCGAGCACGATGATGACGAAGAGCCCGAGCCGCTCCCCCAGGTGGGCGAGCTCCAGCACGGCGGGCGCGACCTGAGGCACCGGACGCGGGCGCGCCTCGGCCGTACCGCCGCGGCGGGCGGCGGCGCGGCGCAGCATGCGCGCCTCGGCCCTGCGGGCCCGCGCGCTCACCTCGGCGAGCAGACGTTCGGGGCTGCGGCCGCTCAGGATGGAGAAGGCGAGGTCGAGGACGACGCCGAGGGCCCACAGCACGTACCGCCCGGTGCCCTCGACCCAGAAGGAGACGATCCACGGCGTGAGCCCGGCGCCGAGCTGCGCGGCCGGCCATGCCGTCAGCACGGTGCCGGCGCGCTGCAGGCTGCGCGACGCGCTGATCCTCGCGATGATGTACGCCGCGATGAACCACACGTCGTGCGTGCCGCCGCCGGGCATCTCGTGGGCCACGTCCGGCGCGGCGGCGGCCATCACCGCGATGCCGGCCATGCCGACCAGCATGTTGCGCACGCCGGCGCTCTCGCCGCGGACGTTGGAGTAGAGGGTCAGCGACGTCCACGCGTTCCACACCGCGTAGTAGAGCAGCACGAAGAGCGCCACCCCCGCCCAGGTGGGATGGGCCAGACGATGGGCGAGCTGCACCACCGCCACGACGACGACCAGGTCGAAGAACAGCTCCAGCCAGCTCGCGTGGCGCTCTCCCGGTTGACTCATGGTCAACGAGAATAGAACTCCACGACGAGCTGCTCGTCGACGGGGACGGCGATCTGCTCGCGCTCCGGCCGGTGGGTGAGCGTGAAGCGCAGCTCGGGCAGATCGACCGACAGGTACGGCGCGGTGCGCTCGTCGGCGTGCACGCCTTCGGCAGCGGCCACGAAGGGCTGCATCCTGCGGGAGCGCTCGCGTACGGAGACGGTCTGGCCGGGCTTGACCAGGTAGCTGGGGATGTCCACCTTGCGGCCGTCCACGGCGATGTGGCCGTGGCTGATGTACTGCCGGGCCGCGTAGATCGACGGGGCCAGCCCGGCGCGCAGCACGAGCGAGGCCAGGCGGCTCTCCAGCAGCGTGACCAGCTCGGCGCCCGAGGCGCCCGGCTTGCGGACGGCGAGGTCCCAGTAGCGGCGGAGCTGGCGTTCCGAGACGTCGTAGTACCAGCGCAGCTTCTGCTTCTCCATCAGCCGCAACCCGTAGTCGCCGGCGTTGCGGCGGTTGGTCTTGCGGCCGTGCTCGCCCGGCGGATAGGGGCGCTGCTCGAAGTAGCGGACGGCTTTCCTGGTCAGCGGGACGCCCGCGCGACGCGACAGTCGCACCTTCGGGCCGGTGTAGCGCACGTTCACCTCGTATGGTTAGGTAGTCCTTACTTAGGTAAGGCTAACCTACGCGAGTAGCTGCCCTCAAGGAGGCGCCCATGCTCCCGATCCCCGAGCGGGTCCGCACCCTCGCCGCCACCGCGAACGTCGCCAAGCTGACCGTGGACGGCGCTCCCTCGCCCGCCCGGGGCGCGGTGGACGAGCGCGGCCGCCCGGTACTGCTGGTGCTGCCCGGCGAGACCCTGCACCGGGTGGCCACGGACGCCGTGGTGGCGGTGAACCTGACCTCGACGCGGCGGCTCGGCACGGTGACCCGTCCGCGCGGGCTGATCGAGGTGCAGGGCTGGGCGGAGCCGGTGCCCCAGGAGCAGGCCCGCGCCGCGGCCGTGACCGTCGCGGAGCGCTGCCCGGACGAGAACCTCTTCGACGCCCTCGAACGCTTCGGCGCGCCCGACGCGCCGCGCCTGTTCCGGCTGGACATCGGCCAGGTCGTCTACCTGACCGAGCAGGAGTCGGGGACGCTCGACGCCGACGACTACCTCAAGGCCGCGCCCGACCCGCTCGCCGGCGTCGCGGAACGCGTGCTCGCCCACGTCAACGCCGCGCACCGGGCCCAGCTCGCGGCCGGGGTGGCCGACCGGCTCGGCGAGCCCGCCGGCGAGGTGTGGCTGTGGGAGCTGGACCGCTACGGCGCGACCGTACGCGTGGACGAAACGCTCGTCCGCTTCCCGTGGCCGCGGCCCGCGCGCTCCATGATGTGCCTGGAGACGGCGCTGCGCGGCCTGCTCTGCGCCTGCTGATCTCCCTGTCGCCCCCTGCCGCTTCCTGCCGCCCCCAATGACGCCTTCCGGCGCCCCGGCTCAGGTCTGCCGCGACGACTCCCTTCCGGCGTGCGCGCGGTCATCCGCGACCGCCGGCATGCCGTCGCCCCTACGGGAGAGCGCCGGAACCTGTGATCAGCCCGCGGCGGAGGCGGTGCGGTCGCGGCGCAGGGAGGTGAGGGTCATCGTCTCGTCGATGGCCTCGGGCGAGAGCACGTGGTCGAGCACCATCACCGCGCACCCGCTGATGCCGGCGCCCGCGCCGAGCCTGCTGGGCTCGATGCGCAGGCGGCGGGTGGCCAAGGCGGTGGAGCGGCGGTAGACGACCTCGCGGATGCTCGACACCAGGGGCCCGAACGCCTCCGCGACGTCCCCGCCGAGCACGACGACCGACGGGTTGAGGATGTTGACCGCGCCCGCGAGAACCTCGCCGATGCGGCGGCCCGCCTCGCGCACGGTGGCCATGGTCTCGGCGTCACCGGCCCGCACGAGCCTCGTCACGTCGGCGATCGTCTTGACGTCCTTGCCCATGGCGCGCAGGTCGCGCAGCAGGGCGGTGCCGCTGGCGACGGAGTCGACGCAGTCGTAGTTGCCGCAGCGGCACAGCACGCCGCCGCCGTCGATGACCGGGATGTGGCCGATCTCTCCTGCCGCGCCGAGCGCGCCGCGCAGGATGCCGCCTCCGGCGATGACACCCGCGCCGATCCGGGTGGAGATCTTGACGAACATCAGGTCGTCGAGCTCGGGGTAGACGCCGCGGTGCTCGCCGATGGCCAGCACGTTCACGTCGTTGTCCACGAGCACGGGGACGGGGAAGCGCTCGCGGATGATCGGCGGGATGACCACGCCCGTCCACGACGCCATGACGCGGGCGCTCTCGGTGCGGCCCTGCGCGAACTCGACGGTGGCGGGCACGCCCATGCCGACGCCGCGGATCATCGAGTGCGGCCGGTCGCCGAGCAGCTCTTCCCAGGTGTCCATGAGCAGCGGCAGCACGATGTCGGGCCCCTGCTCGACGTCCATGGCGAACTCGCGGCCGACCAGCTCGCGCGCGGCCAGGTCGCACACGGCGACGCGGGTGCGGCTGGCGCCGAGCGCCGCCACCAGCACGACGCCGCCCTCGGCGTTGAACTCCAGCCGGACCGGCGGGCGGCCGCCGGTGGACGGGCCGTCCGTCCGCTCGACGACGAGGCCGCGTTCCAGCAGCTCGGCGACGCGCAGCTGCACCGCGGGCCGCGACAGGCCGGTCACCCGGCCGAGGTCGGCCCGGGTCACGGCCTCTCCACTGCGGATGAGGCGGAGCACCTCGCCGCTCGTGGCGAGGCCGGAGGCGGTACGTCGAGGCATCGCTTAAGTGAACCACATGGGGTTCTGTCATGAAAAGTCGCCACTTTTTAATCTCAAATACCAAAACTCCGCTTGTGTACGACCAGAACTCTCGTTAGTGTCCGTTCTGTCCTTGCTTGGTAGATCGTTCGGAGCCCCTACCGTGTCCCCGTCGTCCCCCGTCCCCTCCGTCCCCTCCGTCCTAGACGCACCCACCCCCGCGGACCCCGCCGTCGCCTACACCGCCGACCTCGTCGTGTTCGGCGGCACCGGCGACCTGTCCATGCGCAAACTGATCCCCGCGCTGTACCACAGCGACCGCGACGGCCGGCTGGCCCCGGAGACCCGGATCATCGCCATGTCCAGGGGCGGGCTGACCGACGCCGACTTCCGCGGCAAGGTGGACGCCGAGGTACGCGGCCAGGTGCCGGCGGACGACCCGGACGGCTGGCAGCGCTTCCTCGGCCGCCTGCACCACGTGTCCGTGGACGTGGGAGGCCAGAATCGCTCCGGCTGGAGCGCGCTGAGCCGCCTGCTCGCCGGGTACGAGCAGCGCGACCGCGTCTTCTACCTGGCCAGCCCGCCCGCGACGTTCGGCCCGTTCTGCCGCGAGGTGCACCAGGCGGGCCTGGTGACGCCGCGCTCGCGGGTGGTGCTGGAGAAGCCGCTCGGCCACGACCTGGCCAGCGCCCGGCGCATCAACGACGAGGTCGGCGAGATCTTCGACGAGCACCAGATCTTCCGCATCGATCACTACCTGGGCAAGGAGACGGTGCAGAACCTGCTGGTGCTGCGCTTCGCCAACGCCTTCCTCGAGCCGATCTGGAACTCCCTGTGGATCGACCACGTCCAGATCACCGCCGCCGAGACCGTCGGCACGCCGGGCCGGCGCGGCTACTACGACCAGGCGGGCGCGCTGCGCGACATGGTGCAGAACCACCTGCTGCAGCTCCTCACGCTGACCGCGATGGAGCCGCCGGCCCGCAACGACCGCGAGGCCATCCGCGACGAGAAGGTCAAGGTGCTGCAGGCGCTGCGGCCCATCACCGGCGGCGAAGTGGAACGCTTCACCGTGCGCGGCCAGTACACCGGCGCCGGTGACATGCCCGGCTATCTGGACGAGCCCGCCTCCACGCCGCCGACCGAGGCCTCGCGCCGGGTGGAGACGTTCGCCGCGATCCGGGCCGAGATCAAGAACTGGCGCTGGGCCGGAGTGCCGTTCTACCTGCGCACCGGCAAGCGCATGCCGTACCGGCGCTCGGAGATCGTGGTGCAGTTCAAGGACGTGCCGCACTCCATCTTCCCCGGCGGCTCGCCCAACCGGCTGGTGCTGCGGCTGCAGCCGGAAGAGGGCATCGAGCTGCACATCATGGCCAAGGAACCGGGCGCGGGCGAGGTGACGCTCAAGCCGGTGCCGCTGTCGCTGAGCTTCGGCAAGACGTTCACGACGCGGGTGCCCGAGGCGTACGAGCGGCTGCTGACCGACGTGCTCGCCGGTAACCCCACCCTGTTCATGCGGCGCGACGAGGTCGAGGCCGCCTGGCGCTGGATCGATCCGATCCTGGAGGCCTGGCAGGCCGACCCCGCGCTGCCCGAGCCCTACCCCGCAGGAACCACCGGCCCCGCCGGAGCCCACGAGCTGCTCGGCCGCAGCGGTCGCGCCTGGCACGAGGAGGAACTGTGAACCCCGTCATTCAGGAGATCACCGATCGCATCACCGAGCGGAGCGCCGCCAGCCGGGCCGCGTACCTGGAGCGGATCCGCCGCGACGGGGAGGCCGCACGGGCGAAGGGCCCGGCGCGCGCCCACCTCGGCTGCGCGAACCTCGCCCACGGCTTCGCCGGCGCCCCCGCCGAGGACAAGCCGGCGCTGCGCGGCACCGCCAAGCCCGGCGTGGCCATTGTGACCAGCTACAACGACATGCTGTCGGCGCACCAGCCGTACGAGACGTACCCACAGGAGCTGAAGCGGGCCGTGCGCAAGGCGGGCGGCGTGGCGCAGGTCGCCGGCGGCGTGCCCGCCATGTGCGACGGCATCACGCAGGGCCGTGCGGGCATGGAGCTGTCGCTCTACAGCCGCGACGTGATCGCCATGTCCACCGCGATCGCGCTGTCGCACGACATGTTCGACGCCGCGCTGCTGCTGGGCGTGTGCGACAAGATCGTGCCGGGGCTGTTCATCGGCGCGCTGCACTTCGGGCACCTGCCCGCGATCTTCGTGCCGGCCGGGCCGATGACCTCGGGCCTGCCCAACAAGGTCAAGGCGCGCACCCGGCAGCTCTTCGCCGAGGGCAAGGTCGGCAGGGACGAGCTGCTCGACGCCGAGGCGAAGTCGTACCACTCCCCCGGCACCTGCACCTTCTACGGCACCGCGAACTCCAACCAGGCGCTGATGGAGGTCATGGGCCTGCACCTGCCGGGCTCGACCTTCATCAACCCGCACACCGAGCTGCGGCACGCGCTCACCGAGGCGGCCGGTCGGCGCGCGGTGGAGATCACCGCGCATGGCCCGGCGTACACGCCGATCGGCGAGCTGGTGACGGAGAAGACGATCGTGAACGCCTGCGTGGCGCTGCTCGCCACCGGCGGCTCGACCAACCACACGCTGCACCTGGTGGCCATGGCCGCCGCCGCGGGCATCGTGCTGACCTGGGACGACATGGCCTGCCTGTCGCGGGTCGTGCCGTCGCTGACCAAGGTCTACCCCAACGGCCAGGCGGACGTGAACCACTTCCGCGACGCCGGCGGCATGCAGGTGCTCATCGGCGACCTGCTGGACGCGGGCCTGCTGCACGGCGACGTGATGACCGTGGCCGGCCCCGGCCTGGACCGCTACCGCGAGGCGCCGGAGCTGGTGGACGGCGAGCTGGTCTGGGCGCCGGTCACCGGCGGCAGCAAGGACCTCGACGTGCTGCGCCCGGTCTCGGACCCGTTCGCGCCCGACGGCGGCATCCACATGGTGGAGGGCAACCTGGGCCGCGCGGTCAGCAAGGTGTCGGCGGTCAAGCCGGAGCACCTGGTGATCGAGGCGCCGGCCAAGGTGTTCGACGACCAGCTCGACCTGCTGAAGGCGTTCGAGGCGGGCGAGCTGGACGGCCAGGACTTCGTGGCGGTCATCCGCTACCAGGGCCCCAGCGCGAACGGCATGCCGGAGCTGCACAAGCTCACCCCGCCGCTGGCCGTGCTGCTCGACAGGGGGCAGCGGGTGGCGATCGTCACCGACGGCCGCATGTCGGGCGCGTCCGGCAAGGTGCCCGCCGCCATCCACCTGTCGCCCGAGGCCGCCGACGGCGGTCCGATCGCGCTGGTGCGCGACGGCGACGTGATCAGGCTGGACTCCGCGCAGGGCACGCTGGAGCTGCTGGTGCCGGCCGAGGAGCTGGCGCGGCGCACCCCCGAGGGCCGGCCGCTGAGCGACGCGCAGTGGGTCGGCACCGGCCGGGAGCTGTTCGCCGCGTTCCGCCGCATGGCCGGCCACGCCGAGCAGGGCGCGGGCATCTTCGGCGTGAGCGGCGCCGAGTCGCCCGACCACGGCCCGGGGCTCGGCTTCCCCGCCCAGGCGGGCTCCTCGCACCTGGAGACGGGCGCGCCGGTCGGCGCGCGGCCCGCCGGACTGGCCCGGTGAACGTTCGTCCCCCTGTACGGCGCGGCGCTCACGACCCCCTCTGGGCGGTCGTGAGCCGCCGTGGCATCCTTCGGTGGAGCAATCGGCTGCGCGATCTTGACGCCGCCCCTGAACGCCGGAGGTATGCGTGAGTGCCTTTGACCTTCCGTGGCTCGTCGCCGACATCGGAGGGACCAACGCCAGATTCGGCCTGGTCACCTCGCTCGGAGCGCGCCCCTCGCACGTGGCGGTGCTGCCGGGCCGCGACTATCCGACGCTGCCCGACGCCATGGCCGCCTACCTCGCCGAGCACGCGGGCGGCGTCCGGCCGGGCGCGGCCTGCCTGGCGCTCGCCGGGCCGATCGAAGGCGACCGCTACCGGCTGACGAACTCCTCGTGGGCGGGCAGTGTCCAGGACCTCGACGTGCCGTACGTGCGGCTGCTCAACGACTTCGAGGCGCTGGCCGTGTCGCTGCCGCACCTGGAGGGCGACGAGCTCGTCTCGCTGGGCGGCCCGCCGCCCGGCGACGAGGGCGTCAAGGCGGTGCTCGGCCCCGGCACGGGGCTCGGCGTGGGCGGCCTGGCGCCGTCCGAGCACGGCTGGGTGCCGGTGCCGGGCGAGGGCGGCCACGTCACGGTGCCGGTCGTGGAGCCGCGCGAGTTCGAAGTGGTCCGCGCGCTGCGCTCGCAGGGCATGGAGCACGTGGTGGCCGAGCACCTGCTGTCCGGCCCCGGCCTGGTACGCCTGCACCGGGCGCTCGCCCTGGTGAACGGCGTCACCGCGCCGGAGCTGACCGCCGCCGACATCGTGGCCAGGGTGGACGACTCGCTGTGCGCCGAGACCGTCGAGATGTTCTGCGCGCTGCTCGGCGGCTTCGCCGGCAACGTGGCGCTGACGCTCGGCGCGCGCGGCGGGGTCTATCTCGCCGGCGGCGTGCTGCCCCGTATCGTGGAGCGCGTGCGTGGCAGCGCCTTCCGCACGCGCTTCGAGTCCAACCCCGACATGGCCGCCTACCTGTCAGGGATCGGGACGTCGCTCATCGTGGCGGCCCAGCCGGGCATGACCGGCGCGGCCGCCTGGCTGAGCCATCGGGCCCGCAGGGAGCTGGTGGGCTGACCACCGCCCCCGTTCGAGACGGCCTCGTCCATGAGCGCCGATGAGGAGAAAGATAACCCCATGAGCTTGCTCGATCTCGCCCCCGTGATCCCCGTCGTGGTGATCGAGGACGCCTCCACCGCCGTCCCGCTCGCGCGGGCGCTGGTCGCAGGCGGGCTGCCGGTCATCGAGGTGACCCTGCGCACACCCGCCGCGCGCGAGGCCATCGCCGCGATCGCCGCCGAGGTGCCCGAGGCCACGGTGGGCGCGGGCACGGTCAGGACGGCCGAGGACGTCACCGCGTCGGTCGCGGCCGGCGCGAAGTTCCTGGTCTCGCCCGGCACCACGCCGTCGCTGGTGGAGGCGCTGGACTCGAGCGGGGTGCCGTACCTGCCGGGCGCGGCCACCGTCTCCGAGGTGATGGCGCTGGCCGAGCGCGGCATCAAGGAGATGAAGTTCTTCCCCGCCGAGGCGGCGGGCGGCGTGCCCTACCTGAAGGCGATCGGCGGCCCGGTGCCGGACGTGCGCTTCTGCCCCACCGGCGGCATCCGCCTCGCCACCGCCCCCGACTACCTCGCGCTGCCCAACGTCGGCTGCGTCGGCGGCACCTGGCTCACCCCGGCCGACGCGCTGGCGGCCGGCGACTGGGCCCGCGTGGAGAAGCTCGCCGCGGAGGCCGCCGCGCTCCGCTGACCCCGATGATGGCGGTGTGGCATGGGAGCCGGCCGCGCTGAAGGCGGGGAGGACATCGCCGACGCCGTGACCGCACGGATCACCAAGCTGTGCGGTCACGAGTACCCCGGGCTCGGCGACGACGACCGGCTCGTCGCGCTCGCGGAGGTCACCGACGCGCTCGGCCGCGTCGGCGTCGTGGCTGGAGGAGGACGGCTTCGCGCCTCGCCTCCATGCCCTGCGCGCTCAACCTCGACCGCATCACCCAGCTCCCGCCCGACCGCATGGGCCTGTACGCGGCGGCGCTGGAGATGCTGCCCGAACGCGGGGACGCCGAGCGGGTTCAGACGCCTCTTCCCTGACCGCGTGGGAGTCCCTGCCTCCGCCGGACCGGATGCGGACACTGGCGATCTACGGCACGCCGCTGATGTCCTCGGTGCGCGATCTCGTCGCACGCGCCCCCGCACCCCACTTCTTGGGGATAGGGCGCCAGGATCGCCTCACCGGTCTTGACGCGCTCGGCCATACCGGCATCACCTCACTGACCTTCTTCCGCGTCCCCTGCCTGGCCGGCCTCTCGCCGCTCGCCGCCTGCCGGACGCTGCGCTTCCTGCAGCTCGCGGAGACACCGGTGGAAGATCTCTCACCCCTGGCGGAGCCGCCGGAACTGCGGACGCTGTGGCTGGTGGAGTGCCCTCCGGGCCTCGGCCGGAGGTGCACCTGATCGGACATCAAAAGGTGAGGAACGGAAAGCCGCTCGGCAAGCGCCTGCGCCGCTGATTCCCCCCATCGACACCTGAGCGTGCACGGAGAGATCATCGGTCTTCACTGAGCGTGGTATCAGCGGGCGGCGGCCGGGTAGGTCAGCGGGTGTAAACGACAAGCCCAACCGCAGCCCCGGGAAGCCCCTTCTGCTCCTCGGAGAGCGAAAGGGACATCGATGCCGACGGAAACGATCAGCCAAGTGCACACGGTGCCGGACGAGCGCCCCGCGTCCCAGCCGGGCAGCCTGGAGCGGGGCATCGACATCCTGCTCGCGCTCAGCGCCGCCGCAGAGCCCGTCACGCTGTCGCAGCTGTGCCGCAGCACGGGCCTGCCCAAGTCGACCGCTCACCGCATACTCGGCGTGCTGTGCTCGCGCGCGCTCGCCAGGCGGGTGGGCAGCGCGTACCTGCCGGGCGAGCTGCTGGAGTCGATGGCCGGGGTGACGCGCCCGCGCATCCCGGGCACCCGCAGGCTCGTCCTGCCGTACCTGCTCGGCCTGTACGAGGCCACCAGGCAGACGGTGAACCTGGCCGTGCCCGCCGGGCTGGAGGTGCGTTACGTCGAGCGCATCTACGGCCACGACCGGGTCCCCTCGCGTTCCGACGGCGACGACCGCGCGCCGCTGCACTGCACGGCGGCCGGCAAGGCGCTGCTGGCCTTCGACCCGAAGCTGCGCGACGGGCTGCCCGCGGGGAGCCCGTTCGCGCGGATGACGCGCCGCACGATCACCGGTCTGGCGGCGCTCGAACGCGAGCTGGCCCAGGTGCGCAGGCACGGCGTCGCGTACGCGCGCGAGGAGTACACCGAGGGCGTGTCCTGCGTGGCGGCCCCGGTGTTCGGTCCCGGCGGGCGGGTCTGCATGGCGGTGGCGGTGGCGGCGCCCGCGCACCTTCCGCTGGCGCGGCTGGACATCTCCGTGCGCGGGGCGGCCCAGGCCATCTCCGCGGCCCTGCTCAGCCGGTGACCGTTCCGGTGGCCGGAACACCGACCGATCTTGAAGCCGGAAGTGTTCCATTGACCGAAACCCCGCATTGCGGCGGCGTCGCCGGGACGATCACATCGATCCATGACCTACCCACCCGTTCTCCGCAAGGCCGCGCGTGCCTAGGGGGCTGCCCAGGACGACCCTGCTGGAGAGCCTGCGCCTGACCGCCCTGCTCCTCCCGCCGGGCATCCCGCACCTCACGCACGGCCGCGACCTGCTGCGCTCGCGCGCGCTGCTGGCCGACCTCGATGCCCGTTACGGCGGCCGTCCCGTGCTGGTCCGCAAGCCGCGCCGCCCCGCTCTGCTCGTGCTGTCCAAGCGCGACGCCCTGCGCGTGCTCGACGAGGACGATCCCGCCTTCGCGCCCGCGCTCGACGAGCGCCCCTTCGGCCTGCCCACCGACGTGCTGCGGCCGCGTTTCGTCGAGATCGCCCAGGAGGAGGCCGCCGAGCTGGCCAGCGGCGTGGTGGACCACTCGCGGCTGAACGCCTGCTGGCAGCGCGTGGCCAGGCGCTGCGTCTACGGCGACGGCGCCGCCCGCGACGAGGAGCTCACCCGCCTGCTCGAAGGCATCACGCGGGCCGGCCGGTGGCGGGCGGGCCGCCGCCAGGAGATCCTGTCCGGACGGTACGACGCCCGCATCATCGACCACCTGCGCAGGGCCGAGCCCGGCAGCCTGGCCGGGCTGATCGCCGAGACGCCCGAGCCGGAGGCGCGGGGGCTCATGCAGGCGGCGTACTGGCTCATGGGGTTCGGCTGCGCCGCGGCCGGGCTGACGCAGACGCTGGCGCTGCTCGCCGCGCACCCGGGCCACCGCAAGACGGCCCGCAACGACCCCGAGCACCTGCGCGCGTGCCTGCGCGAGGGCCTGCGCCTGTGGCCGTCGGTGCCGGCGCTGTCGCGGGTCACCACCACCGACACCGAGTGGTACGGCTCCACCGTGCCCGCGGGCACCCCCGTCCTCGTGCCCGTCGCGGCGCACCAGCGCAGCCCGCACCTGCCGTACGCCGACACCTTCGCCCCGGAGATCTGGCTGGACGGCACCGCCGCCACCGAGTGGTGGGCGCGGCCCGGCTGCGACGGCGTGCACCTGACGCTCGCCGTCGGCACCGCCTTCCTCGGCACCATCCTGCGCATCGCCCGCCCCAAGCCCGTCGGCAGGCTGCTCTCGCCCCACCGGCCACTGCCGCACGCCATCGATCTCGCCCGCCTGCGCGTCTCCATGCGGCCCCTGCGCCGCGACCCCGCCCGAGGCTGCTGAACGGCCTACCCGTTGGGGCCGTGCACGGCCTAGTGGCCAACGGACATCGCCTGTCTCCGTTAGAGTCTGGGGTACAAACGGGATGCCGGGCGCGGGACAGTTCGGGTTGTCACACGATACGAACCGGCGGGAGGAACGGTTCGGGTTGCGACGGGATGACGACGGCGAGAGGACGGCGACGTTGGGGCGCTCCGCAGGCACTCCTCTTGAGCCGGATGACCCGCCGGCGATCGGCCCCTACGAGCTGATCCGCCGTCTCGGCTCCGGTGGCATGGGCGTGGTCTACCTCGCCAAGGCCCCCGACGGTTCCAAGGTCGCGGTCAAGGCGATCAGGCGCGACTTCACCGCCGACCCGGTCTACCGGGCGCGGTTCCACGAAGAGGTGTCCAACGCGCGCAAGGTCGCCTCGTTCTGCACCGCGCGCGTGCTCGACCACGGCGAGGACCGCGGCCGGCTCTACCTCGTCACCGAGTACATCGACGGCATCTCGCTCGAAGAGCACCTCATCGAGCACGGCGCGCTGTCGCCGTCCGTGCTGCACGCCGCCGCCGTCGGCGTGGCCGCCGCGCTCACCGCCATCCACGCGGCCGGGCTCGTCCACCGCGACCTCAAGCCGGCCAACGTGATGCTGACGCTGGCCGGGCCGCGCGTGATCGACTTCGGGCTGGCCCGCTCCACCCACGTCCACTCCCGCCACACCAACGCCGGCATGGTCATGGGCACGCCCGGATGGATCGCACCCGAGCAGGTCTTCGAGGGGCAGACCAGCCCGGCGGGCGACGTGTTCGCGTGGGGGTCGCTCATCGCGTACGCGGGGCTCGGCGGGCATCCGTTCGGCGAGGGCGACGCGTACGTGATGGCGGCCAGGGCCCGGCAGGCGCCGCCCGACCTGCGCGGGCTGCCCGAGCCGCTGGACCGGCTCGTCGCGGCGGCCATCCACCCCGACCCCGCGCGCCGGCCCGCCGCCCGGCAGCTGCTGCTCGAGCTGGTGGGCGCCGCCGACGAGCCCGCCGCGCAGCTCGCCGCGACCAAGCATCTGACCAACGCGTGGAACCCGTCCGAGTTCGGGCCGCTCATGCCGCCCCCGCCCGACGTCACCCACGCCGGGGCCCGCCCCGCCGTCCACCTTCCGCCGCAGCCGCCGCCCGCCGAACGCACCGGCCCGACGCCCGGCACCACCCGGGCGCCCCAGCCGCCGCCCGGCGACCGCGGCCCCGTCCCCGGCCCGGCTGCCCCGCACCCTGGCCCTCACGCCGCGCCTCAGGGCGCCCCGGGCGCACCGCAGGGAACCCCGGGCACTCCCCAGGGAGCCCCTGGCACGCCGCAGGGTGGCCCGGCCCCTGGCGCGTCTCACGCCGCCCCTGGACCGTCCCATGCCCCGCAGCCCGGCCCGGCCCCCGCACACGTGTCCCAGCCCGGCCCTCAGGGCGGGCCTCAGCCCGGCCCGAACGCGCCCCAGGGCGGGCCCGGCGTGCCCCGGCAACCCGGCCAGGGAGGAGCCCAAGGCGGCCCGGCCGCGCCCCCACCTGGACCGAACGCGCCCCAGGGCGGACCCGGCACACCCCAGGGCGGACCCGGCACACCCCAGAGTGGGCCTGGCACGCCCCAGAGTGGGCCTGGCACGCCGCAGGGTGGCCTGGCCGCGCCCCAGGGCGGGCCGCAGCCCGGCCAGAACGTGCCGCCCCAGGCCGCGTCGGCGCACGCGCCACAGCAGGTCGTACCGCCAGGAGCCCCGCAGGGCGGCGCTCCGCAGGGTGGCGCACCGCAGAGCGGCGCACCGCAGAGCGGCGCACCGCAAGGAGGCGCACCGCAACAGCCGCCGCCCGCCGAACGCACGGGACCGCGCCCCGGTTCTTCGCACCAACCGCCGCCCGCCGAGCGGACCGGCCCCCGTCCGGGCTCGTCCCGCGCGCCGCAACAGCCGCCGCCAGCCGAACGCACCGGGCCGCGGCCGGGTGGCGCGCCCCCGCAGCCACCGCCCGCCGAGCGCACGGGACCGCTGCCGAGGACGTCGCACCCGCCGCAGCAGCCGCCGCTGGAGTGGACCGGGCCGATGCCGCGGGTGCCCATGCCGCCGCCCCAGGGCAGGCCGATGCCCCAGCGGCCGGGCCGGGATCCGCGCCGGCTCTACGGCGGCCCCAGGCGCGGCGTGACCAACGGTTGCCTGGCCATGGTGGCGGTCGTCGCCGTGCTGATGGTGGGGCTGGTCTCCGGGCTGTCCTGGTTCTTCCGTTCGCCCGCCGTCGGCGAGGACGGGCCGGTGCAGGACGGCAAGCTGCGCTTCGCGGTGACCGGCGTGCACTGCGAGGACACGGGCAAGGCGGCGACGCGAACGTGCGAGGTCGGCATCCAGGTCAGGAACGTCGGCCAGGAGGCCCGCGTGCTCGATCCCGGCCGGCAGATGCTGATCGATGAGGACAAGGCGCTGCACGGCGGCACCAAGCTGCTCGACGAGGACGGCAAGGAGATCACCCCGGTCCGGATCGAGGCGGGCCGGACGTTCAAAGGAGCGGTGGTGTTCGAGCTGCCGGACGACCTCGACCCGCTGGGCCTGGAGGTCCACGACTCGGGCCTGAGCCGCGGCGCCCGTCTCAACCTCGACTGACCCGAGCCGGCACCACCGCCCCGCCCCGGCCGCACAGACACCCGCCCACCGCCCGGAGGAGCACGGCACAGGCCCGCTGGACTCCGACCGCCGCGCCTGAGGCCCCTCACCCCGCGACAGGCACCCGAACCGGACAGGCAGTCAGCCGGCCGGCCGGGGCCGGCCGGGGCCGGCCGGGCCACCGGGAGGACTACCGGGAGGGCCACCGGAAGGGCAGGGTATGGCCGCCGAGCCAGGCAGGCCACCGGGGCAGAACCGGTCACGCCACCAGGCAGAGCGCCGGGAGAGCCGGCCAAGCGACCGGCAGAGGCCAGGCAGACGGCCGAGCCGAGCCGGACAGGCCGCCGAACCGAGCCGGACAGGCCGCCGAACCGAGCCGGACAGGCCGCTGGGAGCGGCGGCCGGGCTGCGGGGTCGGCGATCGAGCAGTCGGGACGGACAACCGAACAGCCGGGACGGCGCGGGACCGGCGGCGAACGCGGAAGGGCGGTCAGAAGCCCTGGGAGGGGGAGGCGACGCCCTCCAGGGGTTCGCCGGCGATGAGGTGGCGGACGTTGGCCGTGACCCGGTCGGCCAGGCCGCGCCAGTAGGCCGGGCGCGGGTTGGCGCTGTGCGGGGTGATGAGCACGTTCTCCAGGGTCCACAGGGGGTGGCCGTCGGGCAGCGGCTCGGGGTCGGTGACGTCGAGCGCCGCCCCGCCGATGACGCCCGAGCGGAGCGCCTCCACCAGCTCGCCGGTGACGACGAGGCTGCCTCTGGCGACGTTCACCAGCCAGGCGTCCTCCCGCATCAGCCCGAACTCGTGCGCGCCGAACATCCCCCTGGTCTCGGGGGTGGCGGGCGCGGCGACGACGACGTAATCGGCCTCGGGCAGCGCCTCGCGGAAGCGGGCGCGCGGCAGGATGGTGTCGGCGCCGGGTACCTGGCCGCGGTCGCTGACCGCCACGACGCGGCAGCCGAACGGCTCCAGCAGCCGGGTCAGCGACCTGCCGATGCCGCCCGCGCCGACGATGGCGACCGTCGATCCGGCGAACACCCGGGAGTCGTTGCGGCCCCAGGTGGTGGCCCTCGCATGGCGGTGCAGGGAGCGGGCGGCGGCCAGCATGAGGGCGAGGGCGTGCTCGGCGACGGCCGGGCCGTACGCGCCGGTGGCGGCGGTGAAGACGGGATGGTCGGCGAGGATGCCGGCGTCGGCCCAGCGCTCGATGCCGGCGTGCGGGAGCTGCACCCAGCGGATGCCCTCGTGCAGCATGCCGCGCAGCTCGTCCGGGTCGTCGTTGCCGTAGTAGACGATCGCCTCGGCCTGCTCCAGTGGGACGACCCGCCCGCCGGCGCGGCGCACGGCGTCGATGAGAACGGGGACGGGTTCGGGGCCGACGTGGACGGCGAGGGTCATCGGGGCAGCCTCCCGGTGGTACGCGTGGATCGGGCCACGAGCTTATCCGGCCCGGACAAGCAGCCCGCCGCTGAGGTCTCCCCGCACCGCATAAGGACAGGCCTCCCCCGCACCGCGCAAGGCAGGCCTCCCCGCTCTGCAGGAGGCAGGTCTCTTGCGCCACAGGAGGCACGCCTCCCCCACGCCACAGGAGGCAGGCCTCCCCCACGCCACAGGAGGCAGGCCTCTCCAGCGTCATCGGAGGGCAGGTCTCCTCCGCGTCGCCGCAGGGCACCCCATGCTCTAGGTCTCGCTCTCAGGGCTCCGCCGCTGAGAACTCTCTGCCCGCCAAGAACTGCGCCCTCCGGCGCGCCACACGGGCAGTGGCGCCGCACGCCGCACCGGCAGTGCTGCGGCGCGCCACACCGGCGGTGATGCCGTGCCGCCCTGTCAGCAGCGCCGCGCACCTCACGTCGGCGGTGCCGCGCACCCCAGGCGGTGCCACGTGCCCCAGGCAGTGGTGCGCACCCCAGGCGGTGGTGCCGCGCACCCCAGGCGGTGGTGCCGCGCACCCCAGGCGGTGGTGGCGTGTGCCCCGGCGGTGGTGGCGTGTGGTGGGCGCCTTGCTCGTTCCTGCATTTCCGAATTGTCGATTTACGACCGCCGCACCGGCAGATCATCCCGATATATCAGGACGTAAGTCGTCAAAATGGGCTGCTTGACCATAAGCCACCCATGAGCAACGCTGTAGCGACAACCGTTGCCGGGGGCATCGCGTGAGGCGTCCATTCATCACCTTCCTGGCCGCCAATGCCCTATCCATCACCGGCAACATGCTCTCCCTGCTCGCCGTCCCCTGGTTCGTGCTGGAGACGACCGACAGCGCGGTGCTGACGGGGCTGGCCTCGTTCGCCACCACCTTCCCCATCGTGATCTCCGCCGCGTTCGGCGGCACGCTGGTGGACCGGCTCGGCTACCGCGCGACGAGCGTGCTGTCGGACCTGGCCGGCGGGGTGGTGGCGCTGGCCGTGCCGCTGCTGTTCGTGACCTCCGACCTCGGCTACCCGCTGCTCATGCTGCTGCTCTTCCTGCGCTGGCTGGTGACCACGCCGGGCGAGACCGCGCGCAAGGCCATGCTGCCCGACCTGTCGGTGGCGGCCGGGGTGCGCATCGAGCGGGCGACGGCGGCCTACGACGGGGTCTCCCGGGCCGCCGCGATGGTGGGCGCGCCGCTTGCGGGGATGCTGATCCTGTGGTTCGGCCCGCACCTGCTGCTGTTCATGGACGGGGTGTCGTTCCTGCTGTCGGCGCTGCTGATCGGGGCGGGGGTGCCGCGCGTGCGGCGGAGCGTGCGGCGCTCGGCAGGCTATCTCGGCGACCTGCGGGCCGGGCTCGCGTTCCTGTGGCGGGATCGGCTGCAGCTCAGCGCCACCGCCATGGTCGTGGTGGTCAACCTGCTGGACACGGGCGTCACGCAAGTGCTGCTCGCGCTCTACTCGCGCGAGGTGGTGGGCGATCCGCGGGCGTTCGGCCTGCTCACGGGCATGCTGGGGGCGGGCGCGGTGGCCGGGACCATCGTGTACGGCGCGACCGGCGAGCGCCTGCCGATGCGGCTGACGTACGGGCTGGCCTTCCTGCTCGCCGGGGTGCCGCGCGTGCTGGTGCTGGCGCTGGGCGCGCCGTTCCCGGTGGCGCTGGCGGTGACGGCGGTGTCGGGGTTCGCGGCGGGCGCGATCAACCCGATCCTGGGCATCCTGCAGTACGACCGGATCCCCGCTCCGCTGCGGGCCCGGGTGATCGGGACGATGACGGCCGCCATGTACGCGGGCATGCCGATCGGCGGCCTGCTCGCGGGCTCGCTCAGCTCCCTGACCGGCCTGGACGTGACGCTGCTGATGTTCACCTGCGTGTACGTGCTGATCTCGGCGCCGCCGTTCGTCTTTCCCGCCTGGCGGGAGCTGGACCGCTCGCGCCCGTTCGGGAGCTGAGGTCAGGCGCGGGCGAGCAGCAGCTCCTCGGTGATCGGGGACTCGTGGGTGCCGGGCACGGTGCAGGCGTGCGCTCCGGCGATCGCGCCGAGACGTACGCACTCCTCCAGGGGCCTGCCGCGCAGGGTGCCGTACAGGAAGCCGGAGACGAACGCGTCGCCCGCGCCGTTGGTGTCGGCCACGGGGCCGGGCAGCGGCGCGGCCGGGAAGGCGCGTACGCCGGAGCCGCGGGTGAGCACCAGGCAGCCGAGCCCGCCGCGCGTGCAGACGACGGTGTGGGCCCGGCCGCGCTCGGCGATGGCGCGCATGGTGGCGGCCGGGTCGGCCAGCGCGGCGGCGGACAGGAACACCAGGTCGGAGCGGTAGGCGAAGTCCTCGTGGTAGTCGTCGGCGCCGTCCCAGTCGTGCAGGTCGGTGGAGACGGGCACGCCGCCGAGGTCGTCGAAGACGTCGCGGCAGGCGTCGCTGATCGACACGTGAGCGTGCCTGACCGGCAGGCCGGCGTACAGCTCGCGCGGCAGGCGCTCGCCGGGCGTGGCTCTGGCGTCGTGCAGCGAGGTGCGGCGGCCGTCGGGTCCGACCAGCAGGACGCTGCGGCGGGTGCCGGCGGCGGCGCGGCCGAAGCGGCAGTCGAGGTCGCGCAGCGCGTCGCGGATGAGCGCGCCCTGCGGGTCGTCGCCGATGAGGTCGGCGAAGGCGACGCTCAGCCCGAGCGCGTGGCAGCCGAGCGCGACGCCGGAGCCGGTGTTGCCGATGCGGTCGGCGACGGGCGGAACGTGGCAGGTGTCGCGGTACGGCAGCGGCAGCTCGGGGACGTACACGGTGGTGTCGACGCCGGAGCCGCCGAGCACCAGCAGGTCGTGACCGCTCACCGGTTGACCAGCGGGCCGGAGCCGGTGGAGCCGCGCACCACCAGCTCCGGCTGGAAGACCAGCTCGACGTGCTTGGCGGGCGCGCCGTTGACCTCTTCGAGCAGCGTCTGCACGGCGGCCGAGGCCATCGCGCCGATCGGCTTGCGTACGGTGGTCAGCGGCGGATCGGTGAACGCGATGAGCAGCGAGTCGTCGAACCCGACCACCGACACCTCGCCCGGCACGGACAGCCCCTTCTCCCTGCACGCCCTGATCGCGCCGAGCGCCATGAGGTCGCTCGCGCACACGATGCCGGTGCAGCCCCTGCTGAGCAGCTGCGCGGCGGCGGCCTGGCCGCCCTCGACGGAGAACAGCGAGTGGGAGATCAGCTCATCGACGTCGGTCGCGCCGAGCAGCTGCGCCATGGCCTGCCGGTAGCCCTCGATCTTCCTGATGACGGGGACGAACCTGCGCGGCCCGAGCGCGAGGCCGATGCGCTCGTGGCCGAGGTCGACGAGGTGCTGTACGGCGAGCCTGGCGGCCATGCGGTCGTCGGGCGAGATGAAGGGCGCGTCGATGTGCTCGTTGTAGCCGTCGACCAGCACGATCGGCAGCCCGCGGTCGGTCAGCCTGGTGTAGCGGTCCATGCGGGCGGTGGTGTCGGCGTGGAGCCCGGAGACGAACACGATGCCGCTGACGCCGCGGTCGACGAGCAGCTCGGTGAACTCGTCCTCGGGCGCGCCGCCGGGGAGCTGGGTGCACAGCACGGGCGTGTAGCCGTGCTGGGTCAGTGCCTTCTCGATGGCCTGGGCGAACGCGGGGAAGATCGGGTTGTCCAGCTCGGGCGTCACCAGGCCGACCAGGCCGTTGCTGCGCTGCCGCAGGCGGGGCGGGCGCTCGTAGCCCATGAGGTCGAGCGCGGCCATCACCGCCTGCCGCGTGGCCGCCGAGACGCCCGGCTTGCCGTTGAGCACTCTGCTGACGGTGGCCTCGCTCACCCCTGCCTGGGCGGCGATGTCGGCGAGGCGAGCGTGACCGTTCATGCCAGACACTTTACTTTCCACCAGGCCGCCGAATCGGCTGCTCCGGGGACGTCGGAGGCGAGCAGGAGGGTGCCGTCCACGCCGAAGTCGACGGGCTCGCCGGTGAGGTTGACGGCGCAGACGAACGCGCCCCGGGAGAACATCAGCGTGCCTTCGGGAGAGTCGTGCCAGACCAGGTCGCCGTCGAGGTCGCGGCGCAGCCGCAGGGCCGTGCGGTACAGCTCGAGCGTGGAGCCGGGCACGCCTTCCTGGGCCTGCACGCTCAGCTCGGCCCACTCGGCGGGGATGGGCAGCCACGGGTCGCGCCAGCCGCCGTCGCGGGTCCAGGGCAGCGGCACGCGGCAGCCGTCGCGGCCGCTGTCGGGGTCGCGCAGCCGCTGCGGGTCCTGGCACAGCTCGGGCGGCAGGTCCTGCACCTCGGGCAGGCCCAGCTCCTCGCCGTTGTAGATGTAGGCGGAGCCGGGCAGCGCGAGCGTGAGCAGCGCGGCGGCGCGCGCTCTGGCCAGGCTGCCGTAGCGGGTGACGTGCCGCTTGACGTCGTGGTTCGACAGGACCCAGGTGGTGGGCGCGCCGACCGAGCCGGCCGTGGCCAGCGAGTCGTCGATGACCTCGCGCAGCGCGGCGGCGTCCCAGGGGGCGAACAGGTAGTGGAAGTTGAACGCCTGGTGCAGCTCGTCGGGGCGGACGTACATGGCCAGCCGCTCGGGCGTGGGCGCCCACGCCTCGGCCACGCCGATGCGCTCGCCCGGATAGGAGTCGAGCACCCGCCGCCAGGAGCGGTGGATCTCGTGCACCTCGTCGTTGTCGAAGAACGGCACCGGCTCCCTGCCGACCATCGTGGCCTGGCCGCCGCGCCCGATGTCGGGCAGACCGCGTGGCTTGACCATGCCGTGCGCCACGTCCACGCGGAAGCCGTCCACGCCCAGGTCGAGCCAGAAGCGCAGGATCGACTCGAACTCGCCGCGCACCTCGTCGCTGTCCCAGTTGAGGTCGGGCTGCTCGGGGGCGAACAGGTGGAGGTACCACTGCCCGTCCTCGACCTGGGTCCAGGCGGAGCCGCCGAAGATGGACTCCCAGTCGTTGGGCCGGTCGCGGAAGATGTAGCGGTCGCGCCGCTCGCCGCGCAGCGCCTGCTGGAACCACGGGTGCTGATCGGAGGTGTGGTTGGGGACGATGTCGACGATGACGCGCAGCCCGTGGCCGTGCGCCTCGTCGATGAGCGCCTTGGCGTCGGCGAGCGTGCCGAAGAGCGGGTCGACGTCGCGGTAGTCGGCCACGTCGTAGCCGAAGTCGGCCATCGGGGACGGGTAGAAGGGCGTGAGCCAGATGGCGTCGACGCCGAGGCCCGCGAGATAGGGCAGGCGATCGCGGACGCCTATCAGGTCGCCCACGCCGTCGCCGTTGCCGTCGGCGAAGCTGCGCACGTAGACCTGATAAATCGCCGCATTTCGCCACCAGTCGGTCATCGGTCTCCCCCGAGGTCTCCCCAGCACGCCTCGACCATGAAATCCCTTTCCGCAAGTTTACGCAACCGCTTCCACGCCCATCAGATCCGGAAATCTAGGCGTTCGGATGCCCAAAAGTCCCGCCCGAAACCTCGACCGAATGAGATTCTTTATGTCAAGGGTGGACATCCAGTGTTAAGGCACGATGTACTACCTCTTCAATCAGCCCCGTCACAGGTGACACGCGCGCAAGGTGTGGGCCCATGAGCTCGGTCGTTCTCGACAAAGTGTCCAAGGTGTATCCGGGTGGCTATCTGGCAGTCGACCGGCTGAGCCTCCAAGCGAAGGACGGTGAGTTCCTCGTCCTGCTCGGCCCGTCAGGCTGCGGCAAGTCCACCCTGCTCCGCATGATCGCGGGGTTGGAGGACATCACCGCGGGCGACCTATGGCTGGACGGCGAGCTGGCCAACAACCTGGCCCCGCGCGACCGCGACGTCGCGATGGTGTTCCAGAACGGCGCCCTCTACCCCCACAGGACGGTCCGCGGGAACATCGCCTTCCCCTTAGAGATCGCCAAGGCCGACCCCGCGATGGTCCGCGAGCGCGTCACCGAGCTGTCCAAGGCGCTGCACATCGACGAGACGCTCGACCGCCGACCCGGCACGCTCTCCGGCGGCCAGCGGCAGCGGGTGGCGATGGGACGGGCCATCGTCCGCCAGCCCAAGCTCTTCCTCATGGACGAGCCCCTGTCGAACCTCGACGCCGGCATGCGCACCGAGCTGCGCATGGAGATCTCGGCGCTGGTCAGGTCGCTCGGCGTCACCACCATCTACGTCACCCACGACCAGGTGGAGGCCCTGACCCTGGCCGACAGGATCGCGATCTTGAACCGCGGCGTCCTCCAGGACGTAGGCACGCCGGCGCAGATTTACAACGATCCAGCCACCGCGTTCGTCGCCGCGTTCCTCAACTCGCAGCAGCTGAACCTGCTCGCGGCCACCGTCAGGACGCCGCAGAACCAGTACGTCATGCTGGACTTCGGCACGCACCGGCTCACGATGCCGTGGAGCGATCCGCGGGCGTACGCGGTCTCGCAGCACACCGGCGGGCAGGTGCTCGTCGGGTTACGGCCCGACGGGCTGGCGCCGGTGCCCGAGTCGTACGAAGGGCCCTCGTTCTTCGGGCGCGTCCGCGCCCTCGAGTACCACGGGCACGAGTGGCTGGCGTACCTGGAGTGCGGGATGCCCGGCGTGCCGGTGCCCGAGCCGCCGGACCCGCGCCAGCGGCGCCGCGCCAACGGCGTGTCCGAGGGCGGCGGCAGGCTGACCGGGCTGGTACGGCGGCTGTTCTCCCGCGAGGACGAGGAGTGGCAGGAGCAGGAGCGCGTGGGCCAGCACCCGAACGGCAGCGGCGTCCACCGGCGCTCCGACCTGATCGTGCGGCTCGGCGGGCGGCCCATCTGGCGGCAGGGCGACCCGGCCAAGGTCGCCGTGGACGTCTCCCGCATCATGATCTTCACGCTGGACGGCGCCCGCATCGACCCGCCCCGCCGCTGACCGGAGCCCGCCCCGCCCCTCGGCTCTGCCGCACCCCCGACGAGGTCCGGCCCGCCGCTGACCGGGGTCGCCCCGCCCCCGATCGCGCGTCGTCACGCGAGGCTCCAGCGAGGGCCGTCGGGAGTGTCCTCGACGGCGACACCGCCCCTGACCAGGGCCGCGCGCAGGGCGTCGGCGACGTCGTAGCGGCCGCTCGCGCGCAGCTCGGCCCGCAGCTCGAGGAGCGGCTCGACCAGGGCGGTCAGCCGCTCGGAGCGCCGCCCCGACTCCGCGGCCAGCTCGCCGAGCCGGGCGATCAGCAGCCGCATCAGCTCCCTGGCCTGCTCCACGCCGCCCGAGTCCTCCTCGGTGTCGGCGGCCCACTTGACCATCTCCGCCTCCAGGTCGAGCACCGCCTCCGCGGCCCGCATCGGGTCGCGCCCCGCCACGGCGGCGAACGTCTCCTCGCACGAGCGGATCGACTCCTCCAGCGTCACCTCGGCGGGGGGCGCCTCCACCTGAGGCGGCGCCATGCCCGGCGAGCCGCCCGCCGCACCGCCCTCGGCCAGGCGGCGCAGCTCGGCCAGGTCCGTACGCGTCCCGGACGGCAGCACCGTCGCCGCCCCGGACCGGCGCACGGTCAGCCCGCCGCGCCCCGCCACCCGCACCTCCTCGCTCGCCAGGTCGATGATGAGCGCGGTGTGCTCGTCGATCCCCAGGACGGCGGTGCCCGGCGGCAGCTCGCGCTCCATCCGCGACAGCCGCCGCTCCCCCAGGTAGCAGTAGCGGGTGTCGTGAGTGCCGCCCTCGGCGTTGTCGAAGTGGGGGATCACCACCGCCTGCAGCCCCAGCGGCTCCAGCAGGTCCAGGCCCTCGCGCCAGTGCGGGTCCGCGCCCACCTTGTAGATCTCATAGACCGGGACGGTGGCCAGCCCCGCCGTGCAGGCCGCCGCCGAGGCGAGCACGGTCACGCCCTCGCGGGCGCGCACCCGGGCGCGCAGGTCGCCCGCCACGCCGGAAGCGGCCCAGCGGTCCAGCGCGTACGTGGGGCTGCCGGGCCCCGAGAACACCCAGTCCGCGCCGGCGATGGACGGCGCCACCTCCACCTCGAGCCCGACGCTGCGGGCGAAGTAGCGGCGGGCGCGGGCGGAGATGTCGGCGCAGTTCTCCTGGAAGGCGTACGGGGTGTCGAGCAGCACGGCCCGCGCCCCCGCGCGCAACGTCCGCGCCGCGGCGCGGTGGACCTCGACCATGGTCGGGCTCGTCTCCCCCGACCCCATCAACACCAGCAAACCGGGCATCACCGTCGGCCTCCTCGTCGCACGCCATCGATCACAACCCGGCCGCCCTGGCGTTTCAAGACCGACACGTGACATGCCAGATGAACGCACCTGCACATCGTTGGCAGTAAAGTCGGTGGCGATGACGGCAGGACACGTGGTCTCGGTCGAGACGCTCATGCTCAGGGTGGACGCCAGCGGCCGCTGGTCGTACCGGACGGCCTCCGCGATCCCCCTGCCCGGGGAGAGCCCGGACGAGACGGCCAGGCGGCTCGGCGGGATCTCCGCCGCCGACCCCGCCACCGTCGTCCACTCCACGAGCTGGCGCTACGAGCCGGGCACCGTCGTCCTCACGTACGCGATCTGCCCCGACCCCGAGCCCTGGCTGCCCGCGACCGAGGCGCCGGTGCTGGAGATCGCCCGCGGCCCGGCGCCCGCCGCGCCGTCACCCGCTGGATTCTCCCTGGTCAACGTGGTCGCTCACGCGGTGCGTCACCTGGCGTTCCTCATGGCGGAGGACCCGGTCGTCGCCCGCGCCCTCGCGCGGCACCCGCACCTCGCCGCCGCCCTGCAGCCCGCCGCGGCACCGGCGTGAGATCCGCCGTCCCAGGTCCTGCATCGGCTTCTCCACGAACCGGTACGTCACCGCGCTCACCGCGATGATCAGCGCCAGCGCCGCCGCCGACATCACCAGCTGGTACGCGAGCGGCTCGCCGCGCAGGTCACCGCTGAACAGCACGAAGTACCGCAGCAGTGGATGATGCACCAGGTAGAGCGAGTAGCTGATCAGCCCGAACCACACGAGGATCCTCGGCAGCCGCCGCCCCCGCAGCGCCATCCCGCCCGCGAACGTGGCCGCCGCCAGCAGGATCGTGGTCAGCCAGACGTCCGCCTGCACCCACCACCAGCCGCTCTCGATCGCCCACACGGGCGCGATGACCACCAGCGCCCCGGTCACCGCCACCGGCCACAGCGGGCCCGTACCCCGCTCCCACCGGTAGATCGCCGTGCCGGCGAACATCACCGCGAGCACCGCCGCCCCCAGCCACGGCACCCGGCTGCTCAGCAGCAGGCACGCCACCGCCATCACGCCGAGCGCGCACGCCGACAACCTGCGCAGGCGGCCCGTCAGCACGCCGGTCAGGCCCAGCACGAACACCGCGCACGACACGTACGCCGGCCACCCGCCGCCGAACACCGCACCGGAGGCCACCAGCCCCACCAGCACCGCCGCGACCGCGAACACGATCGCCCAGGTCCCGCTGCGCTCATGTCCCCTCGTCAGGAACAGCGCCGTGACCACCAGGTAGAAGACCATCTCGTACGAGAGCGTCCACATCGTGTCGGCGACCCCGCCGATGCCCACCACGTCGAGCAGCATCGTCGCGTGCGCCGCCACCGCGCTGCCGTCGCGCACCACCGCCTCCCGCACCGGCGCCCACCACGACAGCGCCAGCACGACGGCGATGACCGCGAGGTAGAGGGGGTAGAGGCGGAAGAAGCGGCTGATCCAGAACGCCCGCACGTCGCCGTGCCGTTCCAGGGACGCCGGGATGATGTAGCCGCTGACCAGGAAGAAGACGAGAATTCCGTAGACGCCGAGACTGAACCAGTAAGGCCGCAGGCTGGGCAGGAACCACGGCAGCATGTGCTCGGCCACGACCGCCAGCGCGCCGATCCCCCGCAGGGCGTCCAGCCAGGCGAGGCGGCCGGCGGAGGTGAGGGCGGGCGGTGACACAGGGGATGAAGTGGCTGCGGACACCCGCCCCAACCTACCCTTTACCGTCCGAACGATGCGCGCAGCTCCGCCGAACACCCCCGCAAACCACCCGCATTCAACGGCCTCCCCCGCCCGACCGCGCCTACCGCTCCCGCTCACTCCTGCACCACCAGGCCGTTCTTCCGACCGACCGCACCACTGCGACAACCACGCCCGCCATCCACCGCGTCAACCGATCGACGCCCCGCCCGGCCGCACCGGCCGCCCCACGCCACTGACCTGCCGCACCAACCGGCCGCCGCGCCCATCGGCCGCCGTGGCCGCTGCGATGCGCCGGCTGACCGCCGCCCCTCTCTTCTCTTTCCCCCCAAGGACCGCCGCCCCTGACAGCCGGCATGAAGTGCGCGCCCGAGATACGGAGGACGGCGCTCTCCAGCCGTGACCTGCGCACCCACCGTCACCTTCAGGGGTCAGGCTGAGGCGCGCCAGAGCGGCGCGGCCCCACGGGGGGCGGCGTCAGCGGAGGGGGGTGACCGGCTGGGACGGCGACCGGCCCCGCGCGGCACCTGGTCGGCGCGGCCCCAGCCCGGGACGCCGGTCAGCGGGCACGGTAATCGGCCAGGCGCGGCCTCGGGCGAACCCGGTCGCCGGACGGACGCGGTGCCCGGCGGGCGCGGGTACCGGACCCGACGGGGAGACCGCACCGGACGCGGAGACTCACCGGGCGGGGAGACCCCACCAGACGCGGGACCCCACCGGACGCGGAGACCGGCCGGGTTCGGAGACCGGCAGTCGGTGGGCGGGCATGCCCCGGGTGAACGTGGTGCTCGTCAGGGGGGCCGATGAGGGTGGCGTGGTGGCCGGCGGTGCCCGAACCGTCGGGGCCGCTGTGCGAGGTGCCGCCCGCAAGCGGCGCCGAGCGGCCCGGGGAGCCGCGGGGTCACCAGCCGATCGTGCCCTTGCCCGAGATGAGCGCGCGGGCGATGACCATGCGCTGGACGTCGTTGGTGCCCTCGCCGATCGCCATCAGCGGCGCGTCCCGGTAGAGCCGCTCGACCACGTACTCCTGCGAGTACCCGTACCCGCCGTGGATGCGCATCGACTCCAGCGAGGCCTTCAGCGCCACCTCCGACGCGAAGTACTTGGCCATGCCGGCCTCCATGTCCACCCGGCGGCCGCCGTCGGCCTGGGAGGCGGCCCAGTACGTGAGCAGCCGCGCGGCCTGGATCTCCGTGGCCATGTCGGCGAGCTTGAGCTGGATGGCCTGGAAGTCCGCGATGGGCTGCCCGAAGGCGGTGCGCTGGCGCGAGTAGGCGAGCGCGGCGTCGTACGCGGCCTGTGCGACGCCGACGGCGCGGGCGGCGATGTTGATGCGGCCGATCTCCAGCCCGCCGAGCACCTGCTGCATGCCGCGCCCCTCGACGCCACCGAGCAGGCACGAGACGGGCACGCGCACCTCGTCCAGCACGACCTCGCACGTCTCGGTGCCCTTGTAGCCGAGCTTGGGCAGGTCACGGCTGACGCTGAAGCCCTTGAGATCGGGGTCGACGAGCAGCACCGACATGCCCTTGTGCGCGGGCTCCTCGATCGAGGTCTTGACCAGGACGGGCAGCGGGTCGGCGTGGCGAGCGTTGGTGATCCAGGTCTTGGTGCCGGTGACGACGTAGTGGTCGCCGTCGCGTACGGCGCGGGTCTGGATGCCCTGCAGGTCGGTGCCGGCGCCGGGCTCGGTCAGCGCGATGGCGGTGCGCCGCGCGCCGGTGGCGAGGTCGGGCAGGTGGCGGCGCTTCTGCTCGTCGGTGCCGTGGCGGGCGATCATCCAGCAGGCCAGCGAGTGGGAGCCGATGGTGCCGGCGACGCCCATCCAGCCGCGCGCGATCTCCTCGAAGACCAGCGCGAACGTGACCATGTCGGCTCCGAGACCGCCGTACTCCTCGGGCACGGACAGCCCGAACAGCCCCATCTGCTTCATCTTGTCGATGATCTCGGCCGGGTAGCGCCCGGAGTGCTCCCACTCGGTCGCGACCGGCATGATCTCCTTGTCGACGAACGCGCGCAGCGTCTCGCGGAACGCCTCCTGCTCGTCGGTCAGCTCGAAGTCCATGCGAGTCGCCTCCTCAGAGCGGGCCGGTCTTGGCCTGGGGGAAGTAGCCCTTGTCGTGCGGGGCGTCGCGCTTGTAGACCATGACGGTGCGGGTCCACGACATGACCTCGTCGCCGTCCTGGTTGAGCCCGCGCGTGTAGGCGGTGACGATCCCCGCGTACGGGCGCGACTTCGACTCCCGCTTGGCGGTCACCTTCGACTCGGCGTACAGGGTGTCGCCGACGAACACCGGGTGGGTGAGCTTGATGTCGGTCCAGCCCAGGTTCATGATCGCGGTCTGGCTGATGTCGATGACGGACAGGCCGAGCACGATCGCCACGGTCAGCCCCGAGTTCACGATGATCTTCCCGGTGGGGGCCTTGGCGGCGAAGTGGGCGTTGAAGTGGTTCTGGTTCGTGTTCATCGTCAGGAGCGTGAACCAGGTGTTGTCCGCCTCGCTGATCGTGCGGCCCATGGGGTGCTGGTAGACGTCCCCGACGGTGAAGTCCTCGTAGTAGCGGCCGATGGCGGGCTGGTGGACGGTCAAGGGCGGCTCCTCGGCAGCTGTGCACACCGTCGGAACGCCCACGTTAGACACCAGATCAATGTTCGGTCAATGATCCGCGCCGGGCCACGCGCACTCCAGATCGGTCCGGGGCGCGCGTCCGCGCCATGGTGAGCCCCGCCCCGCGTTCCGCACCGTCGTGAGCGGTGCCCCGCGTCCCGCGCCATGGTGGGCCGGGGCGCGCGTTCCACGCCATGACCCGCACCTGGCCGCGCGCGTCCCGGTCGGCGTGAGCGGCAGGCCTCGAGGTTCAAGCGAGTGACCGGCCCGTGACGTCAGGCGCGGGCGGCCGGCTTCTGCGGATCGGCGCGGGCGGCCAGCTTCGACACCACGTCCACGATGCGCGCTACGCGCTCGACCTCTGCACGGTGGAAGTCGGGGCCGTCGGACCGCGCCACCACCAGGTGCATCCCGGCGGCGGCGACGGGCAGCAGGAGCAGGCGCAGCTTCTCGGCGTCCATGGTGATCGGCCGGGGCGGTGGCTCGGGCAGCTCGAACGAGGCGGGCGCGGCCAGCGAGGCGTGCCGTACGACGCCGTCGGCCACCGCCAGCGACCACTCGGCCCCGCACAGTCCGGGCAGCGCGTCCACGAGCGTGGCGAAGCCCCTGGCGGGCTCGCTGGCGACGTGCATGAGGAGGTCGTAGTCGGGGGCCGAGCCGGGCACCTCCTTGGTCGGCCACACCCCCTCGACCCGCACGCCGGGCAGGGCGGAGAGCCGCTCGCGCGCTTCGGCGGAGGTCACCGGCGCCGGCCAGGAGACGGTGAAGTCGTCCACCGCCCTTCCGGCCTCGCGTTCGAGCACGGTGACCTGCAGGATGTCGGCGCCCAGAGCGCCCAGCGCCTTGGCCACCTGGCCGAGACCGCCGGGCCTGTCGGGCAGCGACACCCTCAGACGCAGCAGCATGTCCGCCCCCTTTCCGCAGAGGCTCTCACATTGCCGTGGAAAGGTTTCCAGCATGTTCCACGGTTATGTCGTACATGCTGCGGTTATATCCAACATTGCTGTGTTAAGTCCGGATTGTCGATAAAGGGACCGTCCGCCAAGGCGCATCACCGGACAAAGCACAGCTCACCGCGACACACCCCCGCCCCACGCCACACGAACCGCGTCGCACGCCACGCCCGAGCCCGCCACGACGGCGCGCACGAGCCCGCGCGTGGTGGGCTGCATGCGGCTACTGGTGGACTCGGTACAGCGCGTCGCGGAGCCGCGCGCGGCACGAGGCGCGTGCGGCAGGCTCGGGCGTGATGCGGTGGGCTGCGCCTGGCCTGCGACGGTGGCTCGTTAGTGCTGATGAAGCGCTCCGACGGCTTGAACGGCCGGCCGGTCCTCGTCCATCGGCCGCGAGCGACCCGCAAGGGGCACGTCGGGAACGGGTGCGGGTCGCCCGCGACGAGGCCTGTCAGCGCGGCGGTTGCGCACGGCGAACGCGCGCATCGCGACAGTCCCGGCACGGCGCCCCTGCATGGGCTGAGGGTGGGCGCGGATGCGCACATCGCGCGGGGCAACGCACGGCGTCACTCTGGGTGGAGGTAGCGCACGCAAGCCTGCATGTCGCGGGAGTAACGAACGGCGCCCCTGTGGGGGCGGGGATGCGGGCTTGGAGGCAGGGGCGCGGGCGGCGCCACGCCCCCCCCGCACAACGAGCCTCGCACCGCACACAGCACCGCACAGCGAGCCCCGCGCCACACACAGCGCCGCACGGCGAACCCCGCGCCACACACAGCGCCGCACGGCGAACCCCGCGCCACACACAGCGCCGCACGGCGAACCCCGCGCCACACGCGCTGTACCAAGCCCGACGCACGGCCCGCGCCTCACGAAGTCCTCCGCGTGAGACCCGTCGGTGTCAGGCGAAGACGTCCTGCTGGTAGCGGCCCTGGGCTTCCAGGTTCGCGAGCCAGGCGGTGCCGTCCTCGCCGGTCTTGTCCCGGTGGATGTCGAGGAGGGCCTGCCGGACGGCGGGGGCCATGCGCAGGCCGTCGCCGCAGACGTACACGTGGGCGCCCTGTTCGAGCAGCGTCCACACCTCGTCGGCGTGCGCGGCCACGGCGTCCTGGACGAACCGGTACGGGTGCCCGGCGACCGCCGAGTACGCCCGGTGCACGGTCACCTGACCGGCCTGCTCCCAGGCGGCGAGCTCGTCGGCATAGAGCAGGTCGTGCTCGGGGTGCCGGCAGCCGGTGAAGACCTCGGCGCGCCCGCTCGCCCCAGTGAGCGCCCGCTCTTCCAGGAAGCCGCGCAGCGGCGCGAAGCCGGTGCCGGGGCCGACGAGGATGATCGGCGTGGCGGGGTCGGCGGGCAGGCGGAAGGGCGGCGCGGGCACGCGGACGTAGCCGTAGAAGACGTCGCCCTCCTTCAGCCCGGCCAGGTACGCCGAGCACATGCCCTGGTAGGTGCCGTTGCCGGACCAGGCGGGCCCCTCGACGAGGCCGACGGTGAGCCGGACGAGGCCGGGGTCGGCGTGCGGCGAGGAGGAGACCGAGTAGTAGCGCGGCTTGATGGGCCCGGCCATCTCCAGGAACACCGGCAGCGGCAGCTCGATGGCGGGGAAGCGGTCGAGCAGCGCGAGCGGCGAGACGCGCTTGGCGAGGATCTCGTCGGCGTAGGAGGCGGTGAGCTCGGCGAGCTGCCGCTTGGTCCACGGGCAGTCGGTGTGGGCGGCCAGTGCCTCCAGGTCGGACCTGGTGGCGACCTGCTGCAGCTCGGCGAACTCGGTGAGCAGCAGCCCGGCGGTGACCGGCGTGCCGACGGGCAGGTGGGTGGCGCCGTCGGCGTGCAGCCGGACGACCTGCTCGCGCGGCACCCGCAGGCAGCGCAGGGCCCACTCGACCAGTTCGGGGTCGTTCTTCGCGAAGACCGCGATGTGGTCGCCGGCGGTGTAGGTGACGCCCTCGGGCAGCCTGGCCACGATGGAGCGCACGCCGGGGCGCGGCGCCTCGGCGGAGAAGTCCCACAGCCCTTCGGGGTCGCCGGTCAGCTCCTCGTTGGAGACCACGGTGAACGGCACGGCACGCTCCGACACCACCGAGGGCCTGACCTCGGTCTCGGCGAGCACCTCCATCCGGTAGCGGGGCCCGGTGCCGCCGGCGTCGGCGGCGTATTCCTCGGCGAGCGCCGCCCACAGGCGGGTGGTCCAGGCGGTGACGTCGCCGTCGAAGTCGCCGTCGGTGTCGGCCTCGCCCCGCTCGACGATCGGCACGGCTCCGGCGGCGGTGAGCTTGTCGTACGCGCGCCGCGGGAACTCCTGGTACGTCGGCCACTGTGTGTTGCCGCAGCCGAGCACGGCCAGCCGCACGCCCGACATGTCGGGCAGGCTCTCCAGGGCGTCGAAGCGCTGGGCGTTGTCGGGCGCCTTGCCGTTGTAGGAGGAGGCGACCACGATGAGCAGGCCCTCGCTGGGCGGGGTGAGCTCGTCGAGCGTGGTGAGGGTGACGGCGAAGCCGGCCCGCCCGGCCCGCTCGGCCAGCCGTTCGGCGATGTCGGCGCTGGTGCCGAGGTTGGAGCCGTAGGCGACGGTGAGCGGCACCCCGACCGCCCCGGTCACCGCGAGGTCCTGCTGCTCGCTCTCCTGCACGGGCTGCTCGGCGGGCAGGGCGCGCTCGTGGGGCCGGCGTTCGCGGACCCGCAGCGTGAAGCCGTCGGGCTTGAGGGTGAGCGTCTGCTTGAGCTTCATCCGGTACGCGGAGGGGTCGGACAGCGCGAAGCGGCGCAGGATCATCGCGAGCGCCAGCCTGGCCTCGGTGAGCGCGAACTGGCGGCCGATGCAGGCCCGCTCGCCGTTGCCGAACGGCTTGTACGCGGCGGGGTGGTGGTGCTTCTTGTTCTCCGGCAGCCAGCGGTCGATGTCGAACTCGTCGGGCCGCTCCCACGCCTTGGGGTGGCGGTGCAGCAGCGGCAGCAGCACGCCGACGCCCTGGTCCTCGGGGATGTGGTAGCCGCCGATCTCGGTGTCGCGGATCGCGCTGACGTTGAAGAGCGGGATGGGCGACCAGAACCGCAGCGTCTCCTCCAGGACGCGGGGGATGACGTCCAGCTTCATGATCGTCTCGTACGTGGGCGGCTCGTCGCCGGGCAGCAGCCGGTCCACCTCGTCGTAGGCGCGGGCCAGGGTGTGCGGCTCGCGCAGCAGGTTGTACAGGGCGAACGAGAGCAGCCCGCTGGTGGTCTCGTGGCCGGCGATGAGGAAGGTGAGCACCTGGTTGCGGATGTTCTCGTCCGACAGCCGGGCGCCGGTCTTCGGGTCGGCGGCCTCCATCATGAGCCCGAGCAGGTCCTTGGCGGGCTCGCCGCCGCCTTCCGCTCTGCGCTGCTTGATCAGGTCGTCCACCAGCGACCGCATGGTGGCGATGTCGCGCCGGTAGGAGTGCTCGTGCGACTTCCTGAGCCTGGTGACGATCGGGAGCTGCTGGTTGCGCAGCATCGCCTCGGTCAGCGCGCCGCCCATCGCGGTCAGGAACGGGTGCAGCTCGGGCGAGTCGAAGGAGCGGAAGCGGTAGCCGAAGCCGGTGAGCGAGATCGTGTCGAGGGTGAGCCTGGTCATGTCGTCGGCGACCGGCAGGTCCTGCCCCTGGCGGGCGGCCCAGGAGCCGACGAGCTGCTCGGCGATCTCCAGCATCTGCGGGTAGTACGCCTTCATCGAGCGCTGGCTGAAGGCGGGCATGAGGATGCGGTGGGCGTGGCCCCAGACCGGCTCGTCGGAGTCGGCGGTGAACAGCCCGTCGCCGCCGAAGTCGCGCACGATCGTCAGCGGCGGCTTGATGCGCTTGACGAAACGGGTCTCGTCGCACACCTCGGCCACGAGGTCGGGGTCGTAGACCAGCACGATCCGGCGGCCGGCGACCTCGAACTGGATGATGCCCTCGTCGTACTGCGCCGCCACCTTCATGAAGTGCTCGACAGGGGCGTGCGAGGGGATCTGCAAGGTGTTGCCGACGATCGGCAGGCCCTTCGGGGCGGGAATCTGCGCCACGGGGTTGCTCCCTTCCATAAGCCATACACCGTATGGCTGACGCTACCATACGGCGTATGGCTGTTAGCGCGCGCAGGGGCACACCCCTGACCATCGAAGAGATCTGCACCACGGCACTGCGCCTGGTGGAAGAGAGCGGCGTCGAGGCGCTGTCCATGCGCAAGCTGGCGGCCGAGCTGCAGGTCAACCCGATGTCGCTCTACCACCACGTGGAGAACAAAGAGGCACTGATCAAGACCCTCTGCATCGCCGCCAACCAGCGCGTCAAGCTGCCCGCCGACGACGGCTCACCATGGGAGGACCAGCTCAGGCGGCTCGCGATCGCCTATCACGAGCACACCCGCACGCACGCGAACCTGTGGGCCTACCTGCACCGGCACCCCGAGATCATCTCCGACCGCACGCAAGCGCTCTGGCAGGCGCTCTACCGCATCCTCCGCCTGGCCGGGGTGCCGGAGGAGGAGCTGCGGCGCACCAGCGACGTGCTGCACGCGTTCGTCACGGGTTTCATCATGGCCGAGACACAGGGCCACCTGCCCGCCGACCCGAAAGAGGTCGAGCGCGACTTCGACACCGCGATCGACATGATCATTCACGGCCTGGCGGGGTTCTCCAGGCGAGCCTCATAGGGGTTGCGTTGGATTTTCCAACTCACTTATGGTGGGTTGGAAAATCCAACCTATAAGGAAGGGGCCGCGATGCGTGACGCCGTCATCGTTCAGGCCGTGCGCACCCCCATCGGCAAGGGAAAACCCGGCGGCGCTCTGTCCGGCGTGCACCCGGTCGATCTGCTCGCCCACGCCCTGAAAGCGCTCGTCGAGCGCAGCGGCATCGACCCGTCCGAGGTGGACGACGTCATCGGCGGCTGCGTCGACCAGGTGGCCGAGCAGGCCATGAACACCACCCGGTACGCCTGGCTGGCGGCCGGCTTCCCCGACTCCGTGCCCGCCGTCACCGTGGACCGGCAGTGCGGCTCGTCACAGCAGGCCGTGCACTTCGCCGCCCAGGGCGTGCTGTCCGGCGCGTACGACCTGGTCATCGCGTGCGGCGTGGAGTCGATGAGCCGCGTGCCCATGTGGTCGAACGTGCCGCCGGGCACCGACCCGTTCGGGCCCGGCCTCGCCGCCCGCTACCCCGACGGCCTGGTGCCGCAGGGCATCAGCGCCGAGCTGATCGCCGCCAAGTGGTCGCTCAGCCGCGAGCGGCTCGACGCGTTCTCCGCGCAGTCGCACGCTAAGGCCGCGGCGGCGGACTTCAGCGCCGAGATGGCGCCGATCGCCGGCCTCGACAGGGACGAGTCCGTACGTCCGGCGACCACCCCCGAGATCCTCGCCGGGCTCAAACCGGCCTTCGCCGACCCCGGCTACGCCGAGCGGTTCCCCCAGATCGACTGGTCGGTCACCGCCGGCAACTCCAGCCCCATCAACGACGGCGCCGCGGCGGTGCTGATCACCACGTCGGAGACCGCGGCCCGCCTCGGCCTGCGGCCCCTGGCCAGGCTGCACAGCTTCGCCGTCACCGGCTCCGATCCGCTGCTCATGCTCACCGGCGTGATCCCGGCCACCGAGAAGGTGCTGCGCAAGGCCGGGCTGAGCCTCGGCGACATCGACCTGTTCGAAGTCAACGAGGCGTTCGCCAGCGTCGTGCTGGCCTGGCAGCAGGAGACCGGAGCCGACCCCGCCAAGGTGAACGTCAAGGGCGGCGCCATCGCCCTCGGTCACCCTCTGGGCGCCAGCGGCGCCCGCATCACCACCACGCTCGTCCACGCTCTCCACGAGCGTGGCGCCCGTTACGGCCTGCAGACCATGTGCGAGGCCGGCGGCCTGGCCAACGCCCTCATCCTGGAGCGAACCTCGTGAAGATCACCGGCAGCGTCGCGCTCGTCACCGGCGCCAACCGCGGCCTCGGGGCCGTCTTCACCCGCGCACTCGTCGAGCGCGGCGCGGCGAAGGTCTACGCCGCCGCCAGGAACCCCGAGACGATCACCGACCCGGCGCTCACCCCGATCGCGCTCGACGTGACCGACCCGGCCGCCGTGGCGGCCGCCGCCGAACAGTGCGGCGACCTCACCCTGCTGATCAACAACGCGGGCATCTCACGCGGCCCCGAAGGCACCCTGGACGGCGCCAGGGCCGAGATGGAGGTCAACTACTTCGGCACGCTGGCCATGAGCCGCGCCTTCGCGCCCATCCTGGGCCGCAACGGCGGCGGCGCGCTGGTGAACATCCTGTCGGTGCTGTCGTGGATCACCTTCCCGCGCGTCACCACGTACGCGGCATCGAAGGCGGCGGCCTGGTCGCTGACCAACGCGCTGCGGCTCGAGCTGCTCGAGCAGGGCACGCAGGTGGTGGGCGTGCACGCCGGCTACATCGACACCGACATGGTCGCCGGCCTCACCGAGCCCAAGATCTCCCCCGAGGCGGCGGTCGCCGCGGCGCTGGACGGGCTGGAGTCGGGGGCGTACGAAGTGCTGGCCGACGACGTCAGCAAGGAGGCCAGGTCCGGGCTGTCCGCCGGCCTGGACGTGCTCTACCCGGCCCTCGCCGGATAAGAACCCGCGGATCGGCCCGCGGCGCCGCGGGCGCCACGTCAGGACCCGCCGGCTTCCTGGTCAGCCGGCGGCGTCCCAGACCGCTTCGAACGCCTCAGGGGTGATCTCGGTCAGCTCCCAGATCTCCAGCGGCTGGTCGGCGAGGAACCCCTGCTCGTCCTGCAGGTGGCGCCACCAGTACCGGCGGGCGGCGCGGTCGGCGCCCACCTCGACCTGGCGCACGGCCCAGTGCTCGCCGTCGCCTTCGACGCTCTCGAAGAGCCACGCCCGCCCATCGGCGTCCCCCAGGTGCCAGTAGCGCCTGGGGGCGCCGGACTCGGCGAGCCCGCGCACCAGTTCCCTGCGCGCCGCCAGATGCTCGGCGTCCAGCATCGCGTCAGCGCTGGTAGGCGCCGGCGTCGGGCGCGGACCTCAGCGGCTTGCCCGCGGCGTCCTTGGGGATGGCCTTGCCGCCGTACCACTTGGAGGTCAGCTTCACGCCGCGGCCGATCGCCGGGGAGCCGGGACGCAGCCGCAGGTCCGTGCGGGAGACGAACTTCGGGTCGGCCATGACCGTCTTCGGCCCCGGCTTGAACCTGGCCGTGCGCCCCTTGTAGACGCCGCCCGCCTCGTCGGCGCCCTTGCCGTCGGCGAAGCCGGCCTCGCCGCCGACGTGGATCACGTTGTTGCGCAGCTTCAGGATCGACGGCGAGCACCCGTCGTGGCAGGACCAGCCGATGGTGTCGCGGGCCGGCAGGTAGACGGAGTTGTGCACCGCGATCGTGCCCTTGACCGGGCCGACGACGTGGCGCGGGCCCCGGGTGATGAGGAACGAGCCGCGGCTGTGCTTGGAGGTGACCACGTTGAAGGCGAACACGTTGCCGGTCGCGGTCTTGCCCTTCTGCGCGCCCAGCTCGGTGAAGGTGTCGTTGTCGCGGGCGATGTTGTGCGTGACGACGTTGCGGTCGCCGTTGAAGATCTCGACGGCGGCGCCGTCGGTGCCGTAGTCCTTGCTCTTGGCGTAGCTGCCGGTGATGGTGTTGCCGGTCACGAGGTTGTCGTCGCCGTTGAGCAGCACGCCGAACGCGCCGGAGTCGTTGTCGCCGCCCTCGTCGTTGACGCTCATCCGGTTGTTGTCGGTCAGCACGCTGTCGCGGATGGTGTTGTGCGAGCCGGACGGCGCGACCATCACACCGGCGATGTTGCGGTCGGCCTTCACGCCGGACAGCTCGATGCGGCGGCCGTCGAGCCGGAAGCCGGCCCAGCGGCAGCCGGAGGCGCGCAGCCCGCTGATGCGCCAGTGGTCGCCCTTGACGATCACGCAGTCGTTCTGGGTGCCGCTGATCTTGGGGAGCGCGCCCTTGCCGTAGGCGCGCACGACGATGGGCTTGGCGGCGGTGCCGTCGGCCTCGAGGATCAGCGGGGCGGTGAACGTGCTGCCGCGCTTGACGGCGATCGTGTCGCCCGGCTTGAGCTCGGCGGCGTTGACGTTCGCCAGCGTCTTCCACGCGGTGCGCTCGCTCGTGCCGTCGGCGGAGTCGTCGCCGGCGCGGGAGTCGACGTAGTAGGTGGTGCCGGCCTTCGCGCTCGCGGTCGATGGCGCGGACCGCGCGGACTCCGTCGCGGCGGCGGCAGGAACGGCGGGCAGAAGCGAAGCGATGACGGCTACAGACACCAACCTCATACGGGGCACACCACTATCGAGATGAGAAGGTACGGAAAGGTAACGGGTGCCACCGTAGCGTGATCAACGTCTCACGCGCCACATGCTCACCGAAGGTCCATCGCCTGGTATGACGTCTCCGTCGTCCGCCTGGTACAGGCCCGTGGCGTGCTCGCCGAGCGGGATCGGCGCGCCGGGCGCCCGCCGCGCGCACACCACGATCGTCTCCTCGTACGCCTCCCGCGCGAACACCAGGCAGTCGGCGTCGGCGTGCAGCCAGCGCAGGCCGCCGTGCCGCAGCGTGGGCTCGGCCCTGCGCAGGCCGAACAGCTCGCGATAGCCGGCCAGCGTCGCGAGGTCCTGGTCGGCCGGCCGGTTCCAGGGCATGGGGGTGCGCGCGTGCTCGCCGTTGACGCCGGTCAGGCCGAACTCGCTGCCCGCGAAGATCATCGGCGTGCCGGGGAGCGTGGCCTGCAGCCCGGCCGCGACGAGGTGGCGCTCGCGCGAGCCGGTCACGGTGCGCACGCGGGGCGAGTCGTGGGAGTCGAGCAGCTGCCAGGAGTGCACATACGAGCGCCACGACATGTGGGCGGCGAACTGCCGGAACGTGGCCACCGTGGCCGTGCCGTCGCGCTCGGGGATGCCGCCCGGCGTGCCGAGGAAGTGCTCAAGGTCCGTCTCGGGGCCGCGCAGGAAGGCCCAGACCGGCCGGGTGAAGCCGCCGTAGTTCATGGTGCCGTGCCAGCCGTCGCGGTCGAGGTCGGCCGACGCGTCGTGGTTGTGCTCGGCGATGAGCGCGGCGTCGGGGCCGACCTCGGCGCGCAGCATGGCGGCGACCTCGTGCGCGTAGTCGTCGGCGGCCAGGCGGCCGGTCATGTTGGCGACGTCCACCCGCCAGCCGTCGAGCGGGCCGAGCCAGCGCTTGAGCACCGCGGTCATGCGCTCGCGCACCAGCGCGCTGCCCCAGTTGAACTTGGGCAGCGACTTGAAGCCCCACCAGGACTCGTAGTCGCCGGTCGCGGGGTCGAAGTAGAACATCTCCCGCTCGGGGGCGTTGACGTCGGAGACGGCGGTGGTGAACCACTCGTGGGCGTCGCCGCAGTGGTTGGTGGTGATGTCGCCGATGAGCCGCATGCCGCGCGCGTGCAGCGCGTCCGACAGCCGGTGCAGCGCGGCGTCGCCGCCGAGCAGCGGGTCGACGTGCTCGAAGGTCGAGGCGTCGTAGCGGTGGTTGGAGCGGGCGGGGAAGAACGGCGTGAGGTAGACGGTGTCGGCGCCGAGTGCGCTCACGTGGTCGAGCCTGCGGGTGATGCCGTCGAGGTCGCCGCCGTAGAACTGGGTGGAGGTGCCGGGGCCGCTGGGGATGACGGGGTCGCGGTCCCAGTCGCGGGGCAGTGCCCACGCCGGCGTCTCGGGCATGGGGCCCGAGCGGTCGAACCGGTCGGGGAAGATCTGGTAGACGATCGCGTCGGCCAGCCACGACGGCGGCGGCTCGTGGCAGATGAGCCGGAAGTCGGTGGCGTCGGTGACGTCGTGCGCGGCCAGGCCCGCCGCGGTCAGCCACCGCTGCCCGGCGCGGGTGCGCAGCAGGAAGCGGTAGCGGGTGACGGGGTTGACCGCGGTGATCTCGGCCCGCCACCACACGTCGGTCCTGCCGTAGCCGCCCGCGCCCTGGCGTGTCTCGTCGACGCGGGCTTCGGCGTAGCGGGGCTCGCCGTCGTGCACGGCGCGCACGTGCACGCCGGTCACCCCGGCGGCCAGCGGTGCGCGCAGCCAGAGCGTGACCCGCGCTCCCAGCTCGGGCCGCTGGTCGGAGACGTACAGGGCGGAGCCGTCGTGATGAGGTTCCCCGAGGTAACGCACTGTGCCCTTTCATCCCTTGACGGCTCCGGCGGTCAGGCCGGAGACGATGTACTTCTGCAGCCACAGGAACACGCCGACCGTGGGCACGGCGGTGATCAGAGTGGCCGCGGCGAACATGCCGAAGTTCGTGTTGCGGTGATCTCCCGCGATCATGCCGTACATGCCGACCGCGAGCGTCTTGCTCTCGGGGTCGCGCAGGAACACGTTCGCCATCAGGAACTCGCTCATCGTGCTGATGAACGCCAGCAGCGCGGTGACCGCGAGGATCGGCGTGACCAGCGGCACGATGATGCGCCAGAAGATCTGGGCGTGGGTGGCGCCGTCCACGGTGGCGGCCTCGTCCAGCTCCTTGGGCACCGTGTCGAGGAAGCCCTTCATCAGCCAGGTGTTCACGCCGAGCGCGCCGCCGAGGTAGAGCAGCAGCAGGCCCCACACGGTGTCGAAGCCGAACGCGGGGTACAGCTCGGTCACCCTGGTGAAGATCATGAAGATCGTCACGATGGCCAGGAACTGCGGGAACATCTGGATGAGCAGCAGCGCGAGCAGCCCGACCCGGCGGCCGGCGAAGCGCATGCGGCTGAAGGCGTACGCGGCCATCAGCGACAGCACCATGCCGGCGAACGACGACACCAGCGCGATGAAGACCGAGTTGAAGAACCAGCGGCCGAAGGGATAGGTCTCGGAGGTCAGCAGGTCGCCGAAGTTCTCCAGGCTGGCCCCTGTGGGCAGCAGCTCCGTCGAGGCCAGCGTGCCCAGCGGGTTGAGCGCCGCGGAGACCACGAAGAGGATCGGGAAGACCGCGAACGCGCACACGGCCAGCACGAAGACGTGCCGCAGGGCGAGCTTCACGCGTAGACCTCCTCCTGCTTGCGGGTGCGCCGGAAGGCCACCGCGGAGATGACCGCCACGATGGCGAAGATGAACACCGAGATCGCCGCCGCGAAGCCGAACTGCGCGCCCGCCGGTCCGAACGCGAGCCTGAAGGTGTAGGTGATGAGCAGGTCGGTCCCGCCGACCAGCGGGTTCTCCGCGGGGAACGGCCCGCCGTCGGTGGTCAGGGCGATGGCGTTGTAGTTGTTGAAGTTGAACGCGAACGACGAGATCAGCAGCGGCGTGAGCGCGACGAGCAGCAGCGGCAGCGTGACCCGGCGGAACGCCTTCCACGGGGTGGCGCCGTCGATGGCCGCGGCCTCGGTCAGCTCGCGCGGGATGGCCTGCAACGCGCCCGTGGTGACGAGGAACATGTACGGAAAGCCGAGCCACAGGTTGACCAGGATGACGCCGAGCCTGGCGGTGCCGGTCTGGCCCAGCCAGTCGATCTGGGCACCGAGGAGCTGGTTGATCAGGCCGAAGTCGCGGTTGAACATGTCGCGCCAGACCAGCAGCATCGCGAAGGCCGGCATCGCGTACGGCAGGATCAGCACGATCCGGTAGACGCGGGTGCCGCGCATGCGCGGATGGTGCAGGGCGAGGGCGACGGACATGCCGAGCGCGAACGTGCCGAGCACGGAGGCGAGCGCGAAGACCAGGTTCCAGCCCAGCACGCCGGCGAAGTAGCGGGAGATGGTGGGCTCGGTGAGCACCCGCAGGAAGTTGTCGAAGCCGACATTGACCTGCCAGCCCTGGGCCAGGTGCTCGCCCTCGGCGTTGACGAAGTAGCCCTGCGACTCGTCGGCCTGCCAGGGGCCGCCTTCGCCCTGGATGCAGTCGCAGGCGGCGTCGTACACCAGGGTCGCCTTGCCCTCGACGGCGCGGCTGAGCCCGTTCGCCTTGATGAGGCCGTCGCGGGTGGGGACGGCCAGCGCGCTGATCTCCTGCCCCCGGGCGGCGGCCTCGGGTGCCTTGAGCACGGTGAGGCCGGGTGCGGCGAGCACCTTGCCGGTGAGGCCGACCTGCGCGCCGGCCAGCGGCTCCAGGCCGTCCTTCGTGCCGAGCGAGACCTGCTTGGTCTTGGGGTCCACGAGCAGGAACACCAGCTCGTCGCCGCGCAGGGCCGCGGTGAGCGTGTACTCGGGCGAGCCCGGCGCCTGGCGGACCGAGCCGCTCTGGATGGCCTCGATGGCGGCGGCCTTGTCGCCCCGGTGCCCGTCGCCGAAGTTCGTGAACGCCGTGGTCACCGTGTAGAGCACGGGGAACACCTGGAAGGCGATGAGGAAGACGGTGCCCGGGATGAGGTACTTGGCCGGTATGAAGCGCCGGGTCAGGTAGAGGTAGGAGATGCCCGCGGTGGCGGCGCACAGCAGCGCAAGCGCCACCCACGATCCGGCGGCCACCAGCGGCGGCACGGCGTAGAGCAGGATCGCGGCGGCCACGCCGAGCACCGCGATCCTGCTCACCACGAACGCCGTGGTCCGCTCGGCGCGCGGCCGCGGTGCCGCGCGCCCGGGTTCGCGCACGTCCGTCGTCATGAGCGGCTAGTTCTTGAGCGCGCCGTCGATGGCCTTCTGCGCGGCCGCGGCGGCCTTGGCCGGGTCGCCGCCCTTGACCACGGAGTTCTCGGCGACGCCGAACGGCTCCCAGATGGCGGCCATCGCGGGGATGGCGGGCATCGGCATGCCGTCCTTGCCGGCCTCCATGAACTTGACCGCGTCGGGGTCGCTCGCCTGGACCTCTTCGAGGGCGGCGGTCAGCGCCGGGGGCCGCGGGTCGGCGTCGTAGAGCGCCTTGGCGACGTCCTTGTTGGTCACGTAGTTGGCGACGAACTCCTGGGCCAGGGCCTTGTTCTTGCCCTTGGACGCGACGAAGAACGCCTGCACGCCGACGAACGGGGTGGCAGGCTGCCCGTCCTTGAACGGCGGGACGGCGGTGATGTCGTAGGAGACGCCGGCCTTCTTGATCTCGCCGATCGCCCAGGGGCCCGAGACGAGGAAGGCGCACTTGCCGCCGGCGAAGGTGGGGATGTAGTTCTCGTTGGTCACCGACGTGCGCAGGGCGCCCTCGCCCTTCTCGCCCAGCTCGGCGAGCTTCTCGAACGCCTTGACCGACCCCTCGGAGCCGAGCAGCACCTGCTTGGGGTCGGGGTCGCCGCTCGCGGTGGTGCCGAACAGCGCGCCGCCGCCGGAGGCGAAGATCGGGTAGACGTGGAAGGCGTCGCCCTTCTGGCCGACCGGCAGGCAGAGCACCTCCTTGACCTTGCCGTCCTTCTTGAGCTCCTTGCCCTTGGCGATCATGTCCTCGATGGTCGCGGGGGCGTCGGGGGCGAGCTCGGTGTTGCGGATGAGGGCGATGTTCTCCACCGCGTACGGGGCGCCGTAGATCTGCCCGTTGAAGGTCACCGCCTGGACGGCCTTCGGGGAGAAGGCCGCCTTCTGCTCCTCGGTGAGGGTGACCGGGTCGATGGCGCCGTTCTGCACCAGGTTCCCGATCCAGTCGTGCGCGCCGATCATGATGTCGGGGCCGCTGCCCTGCTGCGAGGCGGTCAGGAAGGTGGTCTGGTTGTCCTTGCTGATCTCCTTGACCTCGACGGTCACGCCGTTCTCGGTGCCGAACTGGTCGGCGAACGGCTTGAGCGCCTTGACCCTGTTGGGGTCGGCCCAGATGACGAGGGTGCCGCCCGCGCCTGCGGGGGCCGATGACGCGGCGGAGGACGCCGTGCCTTCCGCCGGGGTCTGTGACGACGATCCGCCGCACGCGGTCGCCGTGAACGCGAGGGTCGCGAGAGCTGCCACACCCAGAGCCCGGATGCGCATGAGGGGGACCTCCTGAGGTCACGGAGGAACGGCGGCACGCGCCGCCGCCGAGGTTGGCTCGACGTTTCCGGGACGTTAGCGGCTCTTTGCAAAACATGGAAGAACTTGCGCAAGAGCGTTACCCGATCATCACCCTCGCGAACGGTTCTGACCTGGCGGACACCCGATCATGACGGCGAGGCCGGGATCTGCAACTTTCCGAAACTTGCACTTGACCTTCGTCCGGTGAATCGGACATCCTTCACCAGAACCACACCGACCATCCGGACCTCCCGGGAAGGACGCCCATGCTCGGCAACGACGACTGGTGGCGGGACGCCGTCGTGTACCAGGTCTACCCCCGCAGCTTCGCCGACGCCAACGGCGACGGCATGGGGGACCTCGAGGGCGTGCGCCAGCGCCTCGGCTACCTGTCCGAGCTGGGCGTGGACGCCATCTGGCTGAGCCCGTTCTACACCTCGCCGATGGCCGACGGCGGCTACGACGTGGCCGACTACCGCAACGTGGACCCGATGTTCGGCACGCTCGCCGACTTCGACGCGCTGGTCGCCGACGCGCACGCCAAGGGCATCAGGGTCATCGTGGACCTGGTGCCGAACCACTCCTCCGACCGGCACCCCTGGTTCCAGCAGGCGCTGCGCGGCGAGCGGCGCGACCGCTACATCTTCCGTGACCGGCCCAACGACTGGGAGTCCATCTTCGGCGGCTCCGCCTGGACCCAGGTCGAGGACGGGCAGTGGTACCTCCACCTGTTCGCCCCCGAGCAGCCCGACCTCAACTGGGAGAACCCCGAGGTGCGGGCCGAGTTCCGCGACATCCTGCGCTTCTGGCTGGACCGGGGCGTGGACGGCTTCCGCATCGACGTGGCGCACGGCATGATCAAGGCCGAGGGCCTGCCCGACGTGGGGCAGAAGGACGGCCCGCAGGCCGAGATGCTCGGCGACGAGCAGGTGCCGTACTTCGACCAGGACGGCGTGCACGACATCTACCGCGAGTGGCGGCCGATCCTCGACTCCTATCCCGGCGGGCGCATGGCGGTGGCCGAGGCGTGGGTGTCCTCCGCCGAGCGGCTGGCCCGGTACGTCGGGCCCGACGAGCTGCACCAGGCGTTCAACTTCGAGTTCATGATGGCCGACTTCCACGCCAAGTCGTTCCGTTCGGTCATCGAGAAGTCGCTGAAGGAGGCCGAGCTGGTCGGCGCGCCCACCACGTGGGTGCTGTCCAACCACGACAAGCCGCGCCACGTCACCCGGCACGGCTCCCTGGCCCGCGCCCGCGCGGCCACCCTGCTCATGCTGGCGCTGCCCGGCTCCGCCTACCTTTACAACGGCGAGGAGCTGGGCCTGCCCGAGGTGCTCGACATCCCCGACGAGCTGCGTCAGGACCCCGCGTTCCTGCGGCGCGGCGAGAGCCGCGACGGCTGCCGGGTGCCGCTGCCGTGGACGTCGTCGGAGGGGCTCGGCTGGCGCGACCCGTGGCTGCCGATCCCGCCGGAGTGGGCGGCGCTGTCGGCCGAGGCGCAGGAGGACGACCCCGCCTCGACGCTGAACCTCTACCGCGCCGCGCTGCGGCTGCGCAAGCGGCACCCGGCGCTCGGCGGCGGCACGCTGGCCTGGCTCGATTCCCCGTCCGAGGACGTGCTGGTGATCGAGCGCGACCCCGGCCTGGTCGTGGTGCTCAACACCGGGGACGAGCCGGTGCGCCTCGACCTCGGCGGCGAGGTGCTGCTGTCCAGCGGCCCGCTCGCGGACGACGGCGCGATCCCGCCGGACACCACCGTCTGGCTCCAGCGCTGACCGTGCCACCGTCCGGCGGCCCGCCGCCGGACGCCACGGCCTGGTTGCCGCGCTGACGGTGCCGCCGTCCGCCGGCCCGTCGCACACCACCGTCGCCGACCGTGCCGCCGGCCGGGCGACGGGAGCGGTACTTGCCGGGCACCGCCGCGTGACCGCAGCGCTGCACTTGCCAAAGCTTTTCCCTTACCCGGTATATAGCGGACAAATCACTGCATTTGCCCTCGGTAGCCTCGGGGGATGGCACCCTGGTGGGCCAGATCTCTGCGCGGACGCTTCACCCTCATCGCGACGGCCATAGCCGCCCTCGTGCTCATCCCCGTTGCCATCGCCGGGATCGTCGTCACCAAGACGCTGGTCGCCGAGGGTGTCTTCAACGACACACGGGACACCGCCGAGCGGATCGCGTTCGAGCTGCGCGGCGGCGTCCTGCCCCTGGGCGCCGCCATCCCGGTGCCGAACCCGACCGTCGACCTCGTCCAGGTGGTGAGCTCCGACGGGCTGCTGCTCGGCGCCAGCGACGGGGCGCGAACCCTGCCGCCGCTCACCGACATCCGCCCCACGGCCGCCGACCGCGTCGTCAACACCACGAACTGCCTGCCCACAGAATGCATCCACGTGTCGGCGGTGCGGGTGTCGGTCTCCCCCGACTCGCCCATCGTCTACGCCGGCCGCAGCTCGCCCGACGTGCTGCAGACACGCACCCTGGAGGTCGTCGTGGCGATCGAGGTCACCATGCTCATCGTCCTGGCCGCCTGGTCCACGTGGCTGGTCACCGGCCGGGCGCTGCGCCCCGTCGCCCTCATGCGCGCCGAGCTCGACCGCGTGCACGCCGGCGACCTCAGCCGGCGCGTCACCCAGCCGTCCGGCGACGACGAGGTGGCCCAGCTCGCCCGCTCCATCAACGGCACGCTGGCCAGGCTGGAACGCTCCGCCGAGCAGCAGCGCCAGTTCGCCTCCGACGCCTCGCACGAGCTGCGCACCCCCATCGCCGGGCTGCGCGCCCAGCTGGAGAGCGCCCAGCTCTACCCGGACGACACCGACCTCGAGGCCCTGGTGGAGAGCGCGCTGCGCGACACCGACCGGTTGGAGGCCATCATCTCCGACCTGCTGCTGCTGGCCAGGATCGGCTCGCGGGTGGACATCGTCAGGGAACGCCTCGACCTGTCCTTGCTGGTCCGGCAGGAGCTGGCCACCCGCACCGACAAGATCCCCGTCGCGGTCGACCTGGCGGACGGCGCGTACGTCGAGGGCGTCCGGCTGCAGCTGTCCAGGGTGCTGACGAACCTGCTGGACAACGCCCAGCGGCACGCCGAGACCACGATCCTCGTCACCGTGCGCGAGGAGCGCGGCAGGACGCAGGGCCGGGACAACGGCGGCGAGCACCACGCCGTAGTGGTGCTCGCCGTGGAGAACGACGGCATCGAGATCGCCCCGCACGACCGCGAGCGCATCTTCGAGCGGTTCACCCGCCTCGACGCGGCCCGCAGCCGCGACGCGGGCGGCACCGGGCTGGGCCTGGCCATCGCGCGTGACGTGGCGATCGCCCACGGCGGCACCATCCGCGTCGAGGACCGCACCGGAGGCGCCCGCTTCGTGCTGCGCCTCCCCGGGGCATGACCCGCCGCACGTCAGGCGGGCGACAGCTCCTTGGCGGGCTCGCGCGGGTCCTCGCCGTCCCGGCCGCCGCCACCGCCGCCGTCCCCGTCGTGGCCGTCGTCGAGCAGCGTCGCCTCGTCGAACGGCGCCTGCCCGGTGAGCACGCGTCCCGCCCGCTCCCTGTCGAACTGACCGGTCCAGGTGCCGATGAGCACGGTGGCCACGGCGTTGCCCGCGAAGTTCGTCAGCGCCCTGGCCTCGGACATGAACCGGTCGATGCCGACGATGAGGCCCACGCCGTCCACCAGCTCGGGCCGGTGCGCCTGCAGGCCGCCGGCCAGCGTGGCCAGGCCGGCGCCGGTGACGCCCGCCGCGCCCTTGGAGGCGACCATCATGAACAGCAGCAGCGTGACCTGCTCGCCGAAGCCCAGCGGCGACCCGGTGGCCGTGGCGATGAACAGCGTGGCCATCGTGAGGTAGATGGCGGTGCCGTCGAGGTTGAAGGAGTAGCCGGTCGGCACGGTGATGCCGGCCACGGTCTTGCTCACCCCGAGGTGCTCCATTTTGGCGATGAGCCGGGGCAGGGCCGTCTCCGACGACGAGGTGGACAGGATCAGCAGGAACTCCCTGCCCAGGTAGCGCAGCAGCGACCACAGGTTGACCCTGGCGACCAGCCAGAGGATAGCGCCGAGCACGACGCCGACGAACAGCACGCAGGTGACGTAGAAGGCGATCATGATGATGGCCAGGCTCTTGAGCGCCTCGATGCCGGTGTCGCCGACGACGGCCGCGATCGCGCCGAACGCGCCCACCGGCGCCGCCCACATGATCATGGCGAGGATGCGGAAGACCAGCCGCTGGAAGTGCTCGATGGCGCGCAGGATCGGCTCGCCCTTGCGGCCCATCGCCTGCAGCGCGAACCCGGTCAGCAGCGCCACGAGCAGCGCCTGCAGCACCGAGCCCTCGGTGAGCGCCGACACCAGCGTCTTGGGGATGATGCCGAGCAGGAAGTCCACCATGCTCGCCTCGGCGCCCTTGGCCGCCTCCGCCTCGGCCCGCTCCCTGGCCGCGTCGGTGAGCTGCAGGCCGGAGCCGGGGTCGATGACGTTGCCGACCACCAGGCCGATGATCAGCGCCACCGTGGACATGGCGATGAAGTAGCCGAGCGCGAGCCCGCCGACCTTGCCGACCTGGGCCGCCTGACGTACCGAGCCGATGCCGAGCACGATCGTGCAGAAGATGACCGGCCCGATCACCATCTGGATCAGCGAGACGAAGCCCGTGCCGATGGGTTTCAGCTGGACGGCGACGTCGGGTGCGACGAAGCCGACGAGGATGCCGAGCAGGACCGCCACCACGACGGCCAGATAGAGATAACGGGTGCGATCGCGCATAGGGGGGTTCTCCGGCGGTTTGGGAGCGGATTTCTATCCGTGCGACTATGCGCCTCACGAGTGATCCAGGTCACCATTGCGTAAGTTTCGTTCACGAGGAGGGTGGAGCATGCGGCGCTGGAGCCTGGCCGGCCAGATGCTGGTGCTGCAGCTGCTCGTGGTGACCGTGACGGCCGCGGGCGGCGCGACGCTCGCGCTGGTGCAGGCGCACCGGCTGCTCACCGAGGAGGCGGGCGGCACCGCGCGGGCGGTGGCGGTCAGCGTGGCGGCCTCGCCCGACGTGGCGGCCGCGCTCGGCGAGCCCGACCCGTCGGCGCGGCTGCAGCCGTACGCCGAGCGCGTCCGCGCGGCGACCGGCGTCGACTTCATCACGATCATGCGCCCCGACGGCACCCGCTACACCCATCCGAACCCGGCGGAGATCGGCCGGCGCTTCCTCGGCCACATCGAGCCGGCGCTGCGCGGCCGGACGTTCACCGAGACCTACACCGGCACACTGGGCCCGTCGAAGCGGGCGGTGACGCCGGTCGTGACCGGCGGCCGGGTACGAGCGCTGGTCAGCGCCGGCATCACGATCGACCGCATCGACGCCAGGCTGCGCGAGCAGCTCGCCTGGGGCGGCCTCATCGTGGCGCTCGCGCTCGGGCTGGGCGCGGCCGGCACCTGGCTGGTGACCGCCAGGCTGCGCCGCCAGACCCACGGACTCGGCCCGGTCGAGCTGGGCCGCATCCACGAGCATCACGACGCCGTCCTGCACGCGGTCAGGGAGGGGCTGCTGCTGGTCGGCAGGGACGGCACGCTCACGCTGTGCAACGACGCGGCCAGGCAGCTGCTCGGCCTGCCCGCCGACGCCGAAGGCAAGAACGTGGCCGAGCTGGGCCTTGCGGAGCTGGCGGCCGCCGACGAGGAGCGCATCCACCTCGCCGGTGACCGGGTGCTCGCGGTCAACAGCGCGGCCAGCAGGCTCGGCACGGTTGTCACCGTACGCGACCACACCGAGCTGCAGGCGCTGTCCGGCCAGCTCGACGCCGAGCGCGGCTTCGCCGAGTCGCTGCGCTCGGCCGCGCACGAGGCCGCCAACCGGCTGCACACCGTGATCACGCTGGTGGAGCTGGGCCGCACCGAGCAGGCGATCGCGCTGGGCACGGCCGAGCTGCGGGCGGCGCAGGAGCTGACCGACCGGGTGGTGGGCGCGGTGCGCGAGCCCGTGCTGGCGGCGCTGCTGCTGGGCAAGAGCGCGGAGGCGGCCGAACGCGGCTCCGAGCTGGTGATCAGCGAGGACAGCGAGCTCGACGACCTGGGGCTCGACCCGCGCGACCTGGTCACGATCGTCGGCAATCTCATCGACAACGCCATCGACGCGGCGAACCGGGTCGATGTGCACATCAGCGGCGACGAGCGCGGCGTGCTCATCAGAGTGGCCGACGACGGGCCGGGACTGACCGACAAGGCCGCGTTCGAGAAGGGCTGGACGACCAAGGGCGACGGCCGCGGCCTGGGCCTGGCGCTGGTGGGCCAGGCGGTGCGGCGGCTCGGCGGCACGATCGAGGTGGACGGCTCGGTCTTCACCGTACGCCTGCCCGCACCGCGCAGGGAGCCGGTCTCGTGACCGCAGGGCCGGGCGGCGAGCCCATCACCGTGCTGGTGGTCGAGGACGAGGAGATCACCGCCGAGGCCAACCGCATCTACGTGGAGCGGGTGCCCGGCTTCGAGGTGGCCGGGGTGGTCAGGTCGGGCGGCGAGGCGCTGCGCTTCCTGCGCCGCAGGCCGGTCGATCTCATCCTGCTCGACCTCTACCTGCCCGACATGCACGGCCTTGAGGTGTGCCGGGCGGTGCGCGCGGCCGGGCTGCTGTGCGACGTCATCGCGGTGACCTCGGCGCGCGACCTCGCCATGGTGCGCTCCGCGGTGTCGCTGGGCATCGTGCAGTACCTGCTCAAGCCGTTCACGTTCGCGGCGCTGGCCGAGCGGCTGACCCGCTACGCCCGCTTCAAGGAGGAGGCCGGGCTCGCGGTCGGCCAGGGCGACGTGGACCGGGTGCTCGGCACCCTGCGGGGCACCGCGGCCGAGCTGCCGAAGGGCATGGCGCAGGACACCCTCGACGCGGTGGCCGCGCAGCTGCGCGAGCGGCCCGCGGGGATGAGCGCGCAGGCGGTGGGGGACGCGATCGGCATCTCCCGGGTGACCGCGCGGCGTTACCTCGAATATCTCGTGGACCTGGGCGTGGCGGCCCGCATCCCGCAGTACGGCGGGGTGGGCAGGCCAGAGTTGCTCTACCGGATCCCCACGCAGCGTTCAGGGCGGTGACGCCGGCCGTTCAACACCGGACTTCAGCTTCTGGGTGCAATCCGCTGCACTGAGGAGACACCTTGCGAGTCCTGGCCGTAGTTCCCGCCCGCGGAGGTTCGGCGGGCGTACCCCTGAAGAACCTCGCCCTGGTCGAGGGCGTCCCGCTGGTCACCAGGGCCGTGCGGGCCTGCCTGCGCGCCGAGCTGATCGACCGGGTGGTGGTGAGCACCGATCACGACGGGATCGCCGAGACCGCCAGGCAGGCGGGCGCGCACGTGGTGGAGCGGCCCGCCGACTCCGGCCACGAGCGCGGCCTGCAGATCTCCCTGGCCGCGGTCACGCTGGGCGCGGTCTGCGTGGAGCGGCACATCACGCTCGACCGGACGATGTGGGGCTCCGACCACGCGGCCTCGCTGGAGCCGGCCGGGCTCGAGCACCTGGTACGCGACATCCGGCATCATCGAGCAGGCCCTGGGCGACGGGGTCAAGCGCGTCTTCCCCGGCGAGCAGGCGCCCAAGGCCCGCCTGCGCCGGGTGACCGTCTGAAGCCCGCTCCCCCTGGAGACCAGCCGCTTTGCTCGCTCTTTCGGCGTCGTGCCGGTGCGGCACCGGGCGATCGCGCCATCGCGGGCGCGCTCGCCCGGTGCCGCAGGAGGCTCAGGTCAGCGCTTCGAGAGAGCGGCGCACGCGGCGCTTGGCCCGGTGGCCGGCCCGCAGCATCGTGGGCGGCACCTCCACCCGCAGCCGGGCCCTGCGCCGCGCCGCCGCGTGCGCAGGCCCGTCGAGCAGCGACACGGCGGGCGGGCGCGGCCCCGACGCCACCAGCTCCGCCAGCCGCCGCGCCCAGTCGTCGCGTTCGGCGGGGTGGAAGTAGCTGGCCGCGCACCAGGCGGGCGAGGCCGTGCGGAAGCGGCCCTGCGCCAGGTCGTCGAGCGTGCCCAGCAGGCCGCTGCCCTCGAACACCAGGTTGATCATCTCGGCGCTCACCCCGAAGTCGCTGAGCACCAGCGACGGCACCCCCATCGCGATGGCCTCCAGCGCCGCCGTCGAACCGACCGTGACGAAACCGGCCGCCTGCTCCAGGTGCTCGCGCATCGGCCCGGCCGCGAACCTCAGCCGCCCCGGCTCCCCCATCTCCCGCCACAGCCGCTGGTACGGCAGCCGCTCGTGGTGGGTCTGCCGCTCGCCGTACCGACCGCGCCGACAGCACCGGAGGCGCGGGCAGATCGTCCACTGCAGCGGCGATCTGCCCGGGCGAGGGAGCGATCGGCGTGCGCACCACGACCACCTCCGTCGCGCACTCCGGTGGCAGATCGCCGAGCAGGCAGGCCGCCCACTTCAGATACGAGTCGGAGTCGGCGACGGCCAGCACTCTCACCCGGGAACTCCTGTCACATGCGAGCGCAGGGCGGGCGCCGCCCTGCTGGTCCACCAGTCATCGGGAACGTCGACGGGCTCGACGGCGACGCCGCGCGGGCTGAGCAGCACGCGCAGCGACGTGATCGCGGTCGAGGGGAGGCTGAGCACGCGCTGGCCGGCGTCGAGGCCGCGCAGCGTCAGCTCGGCGGGCGCGCCGGCGTCGTGGACGGTGATGCCGGGGCGCTCCCGGATCAGCGCGACGTCCACGGGGTCCTCGCGGCGGTGCGGGAAGTAGGCGACGGGCTCGCGCGCGGCCAGGTCGGTGAGCCAGCGCAGGTAGTGGTCGCGGCGGACGAGGCCGTTGCGCACGAGCGAGGTGCCGAGCACGACCGTCCGCTCGGCCGGGCTCGCGGCGCTCGGCGGCTGCGCGCGCAGCCAGGCGAACTCGTGGCGTACGAGGTGCACGCCGGCGCGGCGGGCGGCCGCGGCGAGCGCGCCGTCCACGGGCAGCGCGGTGAAGATCGACACGTCGCTGAGGCGCAGCCGGACGGCGGCGGCCAGGCCGAGCGCCCTGCGCAGCGGCCTCGCCTCGGCGCGGGCGCGCAACAGCGGCCGGAACGGGCCGCCGGCCAGCAGTTCGAGCAGCCGCAGCGTGGCCGGCCCGTCGTCCACCACGACGACGCGGCCCGGCCCGGACAGCAGCCAGCGCAGCTGCACCTTGCCGGAGAAGGCGTCCCCCACGGCCCGCACGCGGCGCGGCATGCGCTCGCGCGGCTCGGCCAGCTCCAGGCCCTCGGGCAGCGCCATGGAGCGCAGCTCGCGCCCGGTCGCCTCGAGCGGGCGCAGGCCGGCGCGCGGCACGATGGCGGTGGCCGGGCCGAGCAGCCCGGCATGGTGGGCCTCGACGGCGCACAGCATCTGGAGCGGGGACTCCACCCAGGCCGACGCCTGTTCGACCACTCCTGCCCTCCCGGGTGATGGGCCGTTCACGACCGCTTCAAGCTAGCCCCACCGCCTGAAGCCGCCGGAAACGCGGCGTGAACAATGGAGGGTATGAACTCGCTCATGCTCAACACGGACGGCGTGCAGATCCCGCAGCTCGGGTACGGCGTCTGGCAGGTACCGCCCGAAGAGACCGAGCAGGCGGTCCTGACCGCGCTCAAGGCCGGCTACCGGCACATCGACACCGCCGCCGCCTACGGCAACGAGGAGGGCGTGGGACGCGCGGTGCGCGCCAGCGGGCTGCCCCGCGAGAAGGTGTTCGTGACCACGAAGCTGGCCAACGGCCAGCACCACCGCGCCGAGGCCGCCTTCGAGGAGTCGCTGGCCCGGCTCGGCCTCGACTACGTCGACCTTTACCTCATCCACTGGCCGATGCCGCAGCACGACAAGTACGTGCAGGCCTGGAAGGCCATGGAGAAGATCTACCGGGACGGCCGGGCCAAGGCCATCGGCGTGTCCAACTTCACGGTCGAGACGCTCACCCGGCTCATGAACGAGGCCGACATCGTTCCCTCGATCAACCAGATCGAGCTCCATCCGTACTTCCAGCAGCGCCAGATGCGGGAGTTCCACGAGGCCAACGGCATTCTCACCGAGGCGTGGAGCCCGCTCGGCCAGGGCAGGGGGCTGCTCGACGACCCGGCGCTGCGGGTGCTGGCCGACAAGCACTGCAAGACGCCCGCGCAGATCGTGCTGCGCTGGCACCTCCAGATCGGCAACGTGGTGATCCCGAAGTCGGTCACGCCGGCCAGGATCGCCGAGAACATCGACGTCTTCGACTTCTTCCTCGACGACGAGGACCTCGCGGCCATCAGCGCGATGAACAGGGAGCAGCGGCTGGGTCCCGACCCCGACACGTTCCACGCGGTGTGAAGGTGACCGGTGTGACTGCCGGACATTTCTGATATTTCCGGCATCACCCGGCATATAAGCGTTTTTACCTTCCGGATACGATCGCCGGCGTGCGAGATTTCACTTGGGGAATAGCCGCCACCGGCGGCATCGCCCGTACCGTCGGCAAGGTGATCGTGGCGGAACCCGGCATGCGGGTGGCCGCCGTCGGATCGAGGAGTCTGGACAGGGCGCAGGCCCTGGCGGCGGAGCTGGGCGCCGAGTCGGCGTACGGCTCCTACGAGCAGCTGTGCGCGGATCCGGCGGTGGACGCCATCTACATCGCCACCCCGCACGCCCAGCACCTGCAGGTGGCCGAGGCCGCCATCGCGGCGGGCAAGGCGGTGCTGTGCGAGAAGCCGCTGGCCGCGACCGTGGACGACGCCGAGAAGATGGTGCGCCTGGCCCGCGAGGCGGGGGTCTTCCTGATGGAAGCGATGTGGATGCGGTTCAATCCGCTCATTCAGCTCATCAAGGACGACCCTCGCTTCGGCGAGATCCGGTCGGTGCAGGCGAGCTTCGGTTTCGCCCACCCCTACGACCCCGCGCACCGCCTGTGGGCGCCGGAGCTGGGCGGCGGCGCCCTGCTCGACCTGGGGATCTACCCGTTCGGGCTGGCCCAGCTCCTCCTGGGCATGCCCACCGGCCTGCACGTCACCGGTAAGCTCGCACCGAACGGCGTTGACGCGGAGGCGGCCGGCGTCTTGCTCTACCCCGACGGCAAGCACGCTCTCGTGGCGACTTCATTGCTCGGGAATTACCCGAACCAGGCCGGCGTTGTGGGTACTCAGATGCGCGCGGACATCCAGGCGCCGTTCTGGGCACCGCAGCGGATCGTGCTCTCCGGGCCCTCGATGGAGCCGGAGGAGCACGTGCTCGATCCGGCCGACAACGGTTACGCCGGAGAGCTCCGCGAAGTCCGCGCCGCCACGGCCGAAGGCAGGACCGAATCCTCGATCATGCCTCTTGACGAATCCCTTGCCATGATGGGGCTTCTGGCCGAGGCTCGCAGTCAGCTCAGCTGACTTTACTTTTATGGATTTGTAATCCTCTTGCCTCGTGTATTACCTTATGGGGCATCTTGAGGCATACGCCCGGTTTGTCCGGCTATGTCAGACCATCGCACGAAAGATCACAGGAATGTCCTGTGACCGCTGAATCCGCCACGTGCGGAACCGGGGACCCACGTCCTTTGGGGTGAATCGGCACTCCGGTGCCGTAGGGCAGCTTCCACGCCCGAACCCGTCAGCTAACCCGGTAAGCGGCATGGAAGCAAGGAGTTACCCCCTCGATGGCCAAGCACCGTCTTACCGCTGTCTCGAAGAACACCATCGCCCGCGCCGTGCTCGGCGCCGGCGTCCTGGCCTCGGCCCTCGGCGTCCCCGCCACGGCCCACGCCGACGCCTCCACCGCGGTCGCCGCGGCCACCGCCGCCAAGCACCCGGACACCGCCCGCGCCGCCCACAAGGCGGGCGAGCGCGACGAGACGAAGATCAACGTCACCGCCGACCAGGTGCTCGCGGTCGCCAGGTCGCAGATCGGCACCTCCGAGAACGCCAAGGGCGGCGGCACCCCGTACCAGCAGTGGTACGCCAACTCCCAGCGCGCGGCCGAGACCATCGCCCGCGACGGCGGCAGCCGCGCCGATTACCTGAACGCCGCCTGGTGCTCGATGTTCGTCTCCTGGGTCGGCGAGAAGACCGGCGCCCGCCCGCAGGTCGGCTGGGACGCCTGGACCGTCGCCCACGCCAAGTGGTTCGCCGCCAACAAGCGCTTCGGCCACGAGGCCAAGCCTGGCGCCGTGGTGTTCTTCTCCTGGAAGGGCGGCAAGTCGCTGAACGACATCCAGCACGTCGGCTTCGTCGTCAAGGACAACCGCGACGGCACCATCACCACCATCGAGGGCAACACCGGCAACGGCAAGGTCGAGGAGCGGGTCCGGCCGAAGTCGCAGGTCGTCGGCTACGGCTACCCCGAGTACGCCTCCTGACGCACTCCCACCGGTGGGTGCTCCCACCTTCTTCGTGACGGCAGAACGCGCGTCCCCTCCCCGGGGCGCGCGTTTCGTCGTCCGGGGCTCTCGAACGCCCGGCGCCGCGTCTCGCCATCGGGGCTCTCGAACGTCGGGGCTCTAACGCCCGCGCCGCGTTTCGTCATCCCGGGACGTCGAACGCCCGGCGCCGGACCACGTCGAGCTCGGCGTAGAGCCCCGGGACCGCGACGAGCTCGTCATGCGTGCCGCACCGCACGATGCGGCCCCCGTCGAACACGACAATGAGATCCGCCATCCGCACCGCCGGAAAACGGTGGGTGATCAGCAGCGTGACGGCCCCGGGCGGCTCTTCGCCGCCTCGGGCTCTCGGACGGGGCGTCCGGCGCCGCGGTCGGCTCGTCCAGCAGCACCACCAGCAGCCGCGGCGCCGTACGCATCGAGCCTCGGGCGAGCGCCAGCCGCTGCCGCTGCCCGCCGGAGAGCCGCACGCCGCCCTCGAACGTCTCGCCCGGCTCGGTCTCCAGGCCGCGCGGAAATTCTCCGGCCACCGGGCGGGCGTCCGCGCGTTCCAGCGCCGCCCGGACGGCCGCGAGGCCGTGCAGGGCGAGCCGCAGGTCGCCTTGCACGTGCGGGCGTTCGAGCCGGGCGAGCGGCATGGCCGCGACTGCGGCGCGCACCCGGTGGCGCAGCTCCCCGTCGATCCGCCGGACCACGGCGGCCCCGCGGGCTCCAGCAGCGCGGTGCAGAGCTCCTGGGCTTGCAGCACCAGCAGCAGGGCGACGAGCGGGCCCGCCCCGCCGTAGGCGACCAGGCGGCCGAGCGGAAACGTGGCGAGCGGCCCGAGCACCGCCGCGCCGATGGCGACCAGCGCGTACGCCGCCGGCGGCCCCGCTCGGGCGAGGGGCGGCAGCCGAATCAGTTGCTACGCCCGGGACGGTGACCCGGCACGACTGGACCGGTCAATCCGATGCGGTCACATTGGAAATCGCCTGGCTTACGATGCTGCGATGATCCACGGTGAACGGCCGTCGTACGACGAGCTGGTGTCGATGCTGGGAGTGCCCATCACGGTCGAGGACGCCCGCGCCCGCTGGGGCGGGCTCATCGAGGAGACGAAGAGCGGCCGGACCGTCATGATCATCCGCGAGCGCTGGGAGTGGGCCGCGCTCGTGCCGCTGTCCAGGGTGGGCGGGGTGCTGACCGGCCTGCCGCTCGTGGGGCTGTCCACCGCGCGGTCCAAGCTGGGCGACCTCGTACGCCAGGTCGCCGACCCGTACAGCGAGCCGGTGGTGCTCGGCCGGCGCCGCAAGCCCGTCGCCGGCCTGATCGGCGCGCACGTCCTGCTCGGCAAGGAGCGGCCCGAACGCCCGTCCGCCGCCGACGCGCTGCTCGTCGGCGGCCACACGATCACGCTCACCTACAACCCGGCCGAAGGGCTGGTGCTGGCCGTCGCCCGCGACCGCGAGGGAAGGGAGGTCTCCGCCGGCGCGGGCCACAACGCCCGCGAGGCCCTGCGGGACCTCTCCGAGCCTCCCCAGTGGCCCTGACCCCGAGCCCCTGCGGCGGCCCTGACCCCGAGCCCCTGCGGCGGCCGTGGCGGGTCCGAAGACGTTCCGCGCATCGGGCGACGGCGACCCGAGCGACGGCCACGGCGGCGCGATCAGCCGGCGCTCGCCGCCGAGCCGACGGCGCGCGCTCCGAGCATCTCCGCCAGCACAGGGTGCGCCCGCCCCACATCGATCGTGGTGATCGCGTACGTCGCCACCCCGGCCACCACGAACGGGTCCTCCGCCGCGATCCGCTCCACCTCCTCGCGATCGACCCCGCACGCCACGATCGCCCCGCCCACGGACGCCGGCACCGTCTGCCCGGAGGCCAGGAACACGCCCGCCCGGTGATGCCGCTCCAGGAACTCGACGTGGGCGGCGACGTACGGCCCGGCCGCCTCCTCGGAGCCCGTGTACCGCAGCAACAGCAGATGCAACATCTCACTCCCCTGGTCTTGAGTCCGCCCATGATGGCATCCGCCCCGGACGTTTTCCTGCAAGCCCGTGTCACCCGACCGTCGCTGCCCCGCGGCCCCTGCCGCCTTGCTGCACCTGCGACGCCCCGCACTACTTCACCGAACGCCTTTACATCGTAGATTTCCGGGCACGGGACGGCGCGGACGGCGCAATGCCCGCGAGACGCGCAGACGAGTTCCCGCGAAACCCGAGGTCACACGCCGCCGGGTCAAGCCTCGCGCCCATCCACCGACCTGAGCCGGCACAGCACGACCCACCGGCACGGGGAGGAAGCCGGGACCGCCGGCACAGAACGGGGACCGTCAACACGCGAAGACGACCGGCCAGCGTAGACACGGAAAGACGAGCAGGGCGGAGACCGCCGGCACAGGTAGACGGGGCGTGGGAAGGCGGGCGGGAGTGGGAACCGTCGGTTCAGGGAGGCGGGGCCGGGGGCCGTGGACGCGATGCGGGAAGGCAGGCGGGCGCCGGCTCCGCCGCCCCCAGGCCCTCCCGTGCCACCGGCTCCGCCGCCCGCAGACCTTCCCGTGCCACCGGCTCCGCCCCCGGTTGAGGTGGGGTCGGCGGCCTTGACCTGACCCCGTGTACCCGGCGTTGACAGCCCGGAGGAGCGCCGGGGTGGCCGATGCCGTTTTGGGCGGTCGGGCGGGTGGTGGGAACGAGGGATCGCGCGTCGGCCCGCGCTGGTCTGCGGGCGGTCTGGGCGGGGTCTCGGGAGGGAGACATGCCCTGATGCGACACGAAAGATGCCTCTTGTGATGGGAGCGCTCCCAATCAGCTCTTTGCACCATATACACCCGTAAATCCGGTTTCAACCTTCCAAACCGCCCCATTGGTAACGGTTACGTTTCGCGGCATTGACGGGCCACTCACGCAAGTGCACCCTTTGTGGGAGCGCTCCCAAATGTTCCACCGCGGCAGAGCGCATGTCGCGGTGCCCTCACACCAATCACCCCAGAAGGGCTCCACCATGATGATCAGGAAGCGTCGCGGCACCCTGGCCGCGGCCTCGGCCCTGACCGCGGCGGCGCTCGCCGTCGCGTCGTGCGGTTCCGGCGGCACCTCAGAGCAGAGCGGCGCCTCGGCCTCCTCCTCGGACTCGGGGCCGATCACCATCCGGCTGCAGACGTTCGGCGGCGGCAGCAACTTCGGCTACAAGAACGCGGTCGACAAGTGGAACGCCGAGCATAAGGACATCCAGATCCAGTACGAGAACCTGACCGACCAGTTCGAGCAGCAGTACTGGCCGCAGATGATCCAGTGGCTTCAGGCCGGCAGCGGCGCCGGTGACGTGGTCGGCATCGACGAGGGCGGCATGGGCCTGGCCAAGGCGCGCCCCGAGTGGTGGGCGGACCTGAAGGAGTACGGCCTGGAGTCGCGCAAGGCCGACTACCCCGCCTGGAAGTGGGAGAACGGCGTCGCCGCCGACGGCAAGCTGTTCGCGCTGGGCACCGACGTCGGCGGCATGAGCCTGTGCTATCGCAAGGACCTGTTCGAGAAGGCCGGCCTGCCGAGCGACCGCGACGAGGTCAGCGCGCTCTGGCCGACCTGGGACGACTACCTCAAGGTGGGCGAGAAGTTCCAGTCGAAGGTCAAGGACACCAAGTGGGCCGACGGCACCAACACGCTGTACCAGGTGGTGCTGTACCAGGAGGCGGAGAAGAACGGCGGCGTCTCCTACTTCGACAAGGACAACAACCTGATCGTCGACAAGAACCCGGCGGTCAAGACGGCCTTCGACTTCGCGACGAAGCTGAGCCAGCAGGGCCTGACCGCCAAGCTGCGCAACTTCACCGAGGAGTGGGCGACGGGCACCCAGAAGGGCGCGTTCGCCACGCTCGGCTGCCCGTCCTGGATGCTCGGCGTGGTCAGCGACAACGCCGGTGAGGACGCCAAGGGCAAGTGGGACGTGGCCGCGGTGCCGGGCGGCGGCGGCAACTGGGGCGGCTCCTGGCTGGCCGTGCCCAAGCAGTCGAAGCACCCGAAGGAGGCGGCGATGGTCGCCGACTACCTGACGCAGGCGGAGACGCAGGCCAGCGTCTTCAAGGACTTCGGCAACATGCCGAGCAACACGAAGGCGCAGCAGGACCCGGCGGTGCAGGGCGCGAAGAACGAGTTCTTCAACGACGCCCCCGTCGGTGAGATCTTCGCCAAGTCCGCCTCCAGCCTCCAGCCGGTCTTCCTCGGCGTGAAGCACGCCCAGGTCAAGAACGCCATCGAGTCGGTCATCCAGGGTGTGGACGACGGCTCGGTCCCGTACGACAAGGCCTGGCAGCAGCTGGTCGACGACGCGGTGAAGGCCGCGGGCTGATCTCCCGCCCGGCCCGCCTCAAGGGCGGGCCGGGCCTGTTGCCGCCGAAAGGTCTGTTATGAGCCTCGACACCCTTCCACGGGCGACGCGGAGCAATCACCGCCGCGCCCGCCCGCCGGGCAGCCGCTGGCGTTCCCGTCTGGACGTCAAGGCGATGCCGTACGTCCTGGTGTCCCCGTACTTCCTGCTTTTCGCCGCCTTCGGGTTCTTCCCGCTGGCGTTCACGCTCTACTACTCGCTGTACGACTACGACCTGACCGGCACCGTCGAGTGGGCCGGGCTGGGCAACTACGCGGCGCTGCTGAGCGACTCCGCCTTCTGGCGGGCCACGATCAACACCGTGGCCATGTTCATCATCGCCACCGTCCCCCAGATGCTGCTCGCGCTGTTCCTCGCCAACGCGCTGAACAAGCGCATGCGGTTCCGGCTCGCGCTGCGGATGAGCGTGCTGCTGCCGCTGGTCACGTCGGTGGTCGCGGTCGCGGTGGTGTTCACCCAGCTGTTCGCCCGCGACTGGGGCCTGGTCAACTGGATCCTCGGCATGTTCGGGGTGGACCCGCTGAACTGGCGTGCCGAGCGCGTTCCGTCGTGGATCGCGATCGCGACCATGGTCGACTGGCGCTGGACCGGCTACAACGCGATCATCTTCCTGGCCGGCATGCAGACGATCCCGCGCGATCTGTACGAGGCCGCCTCGATCGACGGGGCCTCGCAGCGCCGGCAGTTCTGGCAGATCACGCTGCCGATGCTGCGGCCCACGATGATCTTCGTGGTGCTGAACTCCACGATCGGCGGCCTGACGCTGTTCTCCGAGCCGATGACGTTCTACAACGGCAATCCGGACGGCGGGTCGCAGGGCCAGTTCCAGACGGTGGCCATGTTCGTCTACAAGGAGGCGTTCCGTGAGTTCGACTACGGCTACGCCTCGGCGGCGGCCTGGCTGCTGTTCCTGCTGATCCTCATCGGAGCGGCGATCAACTTCGCGTTCGTGCGCAGGATCGGGGGCACGCGATGACCATCTGGAAACCGACCGTCCTGACGCGGGTGCTGCTCGGCCTCGCCATCTTCCTGTCGGCGTTCCCGCTGTACTGGATGCTGGTCATCGCCTCGCGGACGAACTCCGACGCGGTGGCCTCGCCGCCGAAGTTCCTGCCGGGCGGCAACCTGGGGCAGAACATCCTCGCGGTGCTCCAGCACCCCGAGGCGAAGTTCGTGGCCGGTCTGACGAACTCGTTCATCGTGGCGAGCGTCGTCACGATCTCGGTGATCATCATCTCGACGCTGGCCGGCTTCGCGTTCGCCAACCTGAACTTCCGCGGCAGGAACGCGCTGCTGCTGCTGGTGCTGCTGACGATGGCGGTGCCGCTGCAGCAGATGGGCGTGGTGCCGCTCTACCGGCTCATGGTGAGCCTGGAGTGGACGGGCACGCTCAAGGCGGTCATCCTGCCGTACCTGCTCAACGGGTTCGGCGTCTTCCTGATGACGCAGTACACGCGCCAGTCGGTGCCGATGGAGCTGGTCGAGGCCGCCCGCGTGGACGGCGCCGCCACGCTGCGCATCTGGTGGAACGTCGTGCTGCCCGCGGTGCGGCCCGGCATGGCCGTGCTCGGGATCAACACGTTCATGCTCATGTGGAACGACTACATGTGGCCGCTGATCGTGCTCAACCAGGACAACCCGACCGTGCAGATCGCGATCAACGGCCTCAACGCGAGGTACTCCACGGAGTACTCGTTGATCTTCGCGGGCACCGCGTTGTCCATCATTCCGCTCATCGCAGTATTCGTCGCATTCGGCCGCCAGATCGTCGGCGGCCTCATGGAAGGTGCGGTCAAAGCGTGACGACACAAGAGGAACAGACGCGTTCCGGGCTGCGCTTCCCTGCGGGCTTCGCGTGGGGGGCCGCGACCTCGGCGTACCAGATCGAAGGGGCGGTCGCGGAGGACGGGCGCGGCACGTCCATCTGGGACACCTTCACCAAGCAGCCGGGAAAGGTGCTCAACGGGCACAACGCGGACGTGGCCATCGACCACTACCACCGCTACCGGGAAGACGTCGCCATCATGGCGGAGCTGGGCCTGTCGGCCTACCGGTTCTCGGTCTCCTGGCCTCGTATCCAGCCCACCGGCTCGGGCCGGATCAACCAGAAGGGCCTCGACTTCTACCGGCGGCTCTGCGATGAGCTGCGCAAGCACTCCATCGACCCGTGGCTGACCCTCTACCACTGGGACCTGCCCCAGGCGCTGGAGGACAAGGGCGGCTGGCCCAACCGCGACACCGCCTACCGCTTCGCCGAGTACGCGGCGGCGGTCCACGATGCGCTCAAGGACTACGTCCACACGTGGAGCACGGTCAACGAGCCATGGTGCGCCGCGTTCCTCGGTTACGCCTCGGGCGAGCACGCCCCCGGCCGCCGCGAGCCGGAGAACGCGATCAGGGGCGCGCACCACCTCAACCTGGCCCACGGGCTGGCCGTGCAGGCGATGAACGCCCGCCGGGTCGGCGGCTGCGTCAACCTGTACGCGGTGACGCCGGAGACCGACAGCGAGCGCGACCTGGACGCCGCCCGCCGCATCGACGGGCTGCAGAACCGGTTCTTCCTGGACGCCATGCTGCTCGGCCGCTACCCGGAGGACGTGCTGGCGGACCTGCCGATCGAGCCGGACGCCTACATCCAGCCGGGCGACATGAAGATCATCAACGCGCCCATCGACGTGCTGCTGGTCAACTACTACAGCCGCTTCACGGTCTCGGGCGCCCCCGGCGGGAGGCAGTCGGCGGCCGCGGCACCCACCGACTCGGGCTCGCCGTGGGTCGGCAGCGAGCACGTCTCGTTCGTCAGCGGGGGCCGCCCGGTGACGGCGATGGGCTGGGAGATCGACGAGAGCGGCCTGGTGGAGATCCTCACCAGGGTGGCGCGCGAGTACCCGCCGATCCCCATGGTGGTCTCCGAGAACGGCGCCGCCTTCGACGACGTGCTGGAGGACGGCCGGGTCCACGACAACGAGCGCCGGGCGTACGTGGAGGCGCACCTCGGCGCCTGCAAGGAGGCCATCGACAAGGGCGTGCCCCTTCAGGGCTACTTCGCCTGGTCGTTGATGGACAACTTCGAGTGGGCCTGGGGTTACGGCAAGCGCTTCGGCCTCGTTCGGGTCGATTTCGAAACGCAGGAGCGAGTGCTGAAGGACAGCGCACTCTGGTACTCGGAGATCATCCGGCAGAATAGGCGTTATGAACCGACCGACTCTTGAGGCAGTCGCTGCTCGGGCCGGGGTGGGCCGGGGCACGGTGTCGAGAGTCATCAACGGCTCGCCGAACGTCAGCGCGAAGGCCCGCGAGGCCGTCGAGCTGGCGATCCGCGAGCTGGGCTACGTGCCCAACCGTGCGGCGCGCGCTCTGGTGACGCGCCGCACGGACACGGTGGCGCTGGTGGTGTCCGAGTCCCAGTTCCGGGTCTTCGACGAGCCGTACTTCGCGGGCACGATCCGCGGCATCGGCTCGGCGCTGGCCGAGACCGGGTTGCAGCTCATCCTCGCGATGGCGCGCACCCCGGAGGAGCACGCGCGGCTCGAGCACTACCTGACGGGCCAGCACGTCGACGGCGTGCTGCTGCTGTCCCTGCACGGGGCCGACCCGCTGCCGGGCAGGCTGGAGGCGATGGGGGTGCCGACCGTGCTGGGCGGCCGCCCCGTCGGCCTCGACCCCTACAGCTATGTGGACATGGACAACAGGGCAGGGGCCCGGCAGGCGGTCAAACACCTGCTGAGCCTCGGCCGCACCGCGATCGCCACGATCGCCGGCTCCCAGGACATGGGTGTGGGCGTCGACCGGCTCTCGGGCTACCGAGACGCGCTGCTGCCGACGGGCCTTCCCGAGCTTGTGGCCTACGGTGACTTCTCCGAGCACAGCGGCGCGGCCGCGATGACCGAGCTGCTGCGCGCCCACCCCGATCTCGATGCGGTCTTCGCCGCCTCCGACCCGATGGCGCTGGGCGCGATGCGCGTGCTCAAGGCCGAAGGGCGCCGGATTCCCGACGACGTGGCGGTGATCGGCTTCGACGACTCCAAGGCGGCGCTGCACGCCGACCCGCCGCTGACCACGGTGCACCAGCCGACCGAGGCGATGGGACGGCAGATGGCGCAGCTCCTGGTGGCCCGCATCAACGGCGAGGAGCTGCGCCAGCCCGTGGTGATCCTCGACACTCACCTCGTGCGCAGGGAGTCCGCCTGACGGGCCGGCGCGCACGCGGGTGAGCAGCGGCACGAGAGGCAGGGTGAGGCCGCCGTGGACAGCAGGACCAAGCGCCGCTTAGCGGCGGCCGAGCTCGACGCCCTGGCCCGCCGTGCCGTCGGGGCGGGCGTCGCCTCGGCCACCGAGCTGACCGACGGCTACGCCAACGCCGTGTGGCGGCTCGCGCTGGACGACGGCCGCGAGGCGGTGCTCAAGCTGAGCCCGCCTCCCGACCTCGACCAGCTCAGCTACGAGCGCAACCTGCTGCGCATGGAGGCCGTCGCCATCGAGCTGGCGGCGCGGGCCGGCGTGCCGGTGGCGGGCCTGCTGCGCGCCGGGTTCGACGACCCGGTGCTGGGCGGCGACTACCTGTTCCTGGCCGCGCTCGACGGGGTGTCGTGGAACGACGTCAAACCGGACGGCGAGGCCGCGCTGCGCAGGGAGCTGGGCCGGCATCTGGCCCGCTTCAACAGCGTGACCGGCGAGGTGTTCGGCTACCCGCACGCCGGCATCACCGGCCCCACGTGGCGGGCGGCGTTCCTCGCGATGGTGGCGGCGCTGCTGGGCGACACCGAGCGCTACCCGACGCCGCTGCCGCTCCCGCCCGCGGAGATCATGGCGATCGTCGAGGCGGCGGCGCCGGTGCTCGACGAGGTGACCACGCCCAGGCTGGTGCACTTCGACGTGTGGGCGGGCAACGTCTTCCTCGACCTCACCGGGCCGCCGAAGATCCAGGCCATCATCGACCACGAGCGGGCCTTCTGGGGCGATCCGCTGGCCGAGTTCGTCACGCCGACGATCTTCGGCGAGCTGTCCGGCGGCGACCCGCTGCTCGCCGGCTACCGCGAGGTGACGCCGCTGGAGCTCACCCCGGCCGCGCGCGTCCGCATCGACCTCTACCGCGCCTACCTCTATCTGATCCTGCTCATCGAGAACGGACCCCGGCAGTACCCGCCGGACGAGTACGCCAGGGTCCGCACGATCGCGACCGCGTCACTGACGGACGTGCTGGACCGCCTCGTACGCGCGGCCGCGCGCCCCGTCGAGTAGGTCGCCGCAGCTGTTGCCGCCCTTGACCGTGTTCGGCACGCCCAGGTCGGCCGGGGTGCCGCCGGAGCAGGACAGCGCTCCCGCGACGGTGCTGCCGGACAGCACGGCCGTGCCGGTCAGGCCGGTGAGCCGGGCCGCGCCGCGCAGGTCGGCTCCCACGACGGTCAGGTTCCGCGCGCCGTCCACCGCGAGCGCGCCGTTCACGCGGGTGCCGAGCAGGTGCACCTCGGCGGGCCGGTCCGCGCTGAGCGCCCCGGTGATCCGGCCGCCCGTCGCCACCAGCGACGCGCCGGGCCGCACCGTGACCGCGCCGGTGACCGCGGCGCCGTCCAGGCAGGTGACCCCACTGGTCACGGTGAGCGGGCCCCGGTGCTCACCGGTGATGGTGCGGGTGCAGGCGGGCGGCGGGGCGATCGTGGTGACGGTGAAGCTCTTCGGCTCGCCGTGGTTTCCGGCCGCGTCCATCGAGCGGTACTCGATCGTGTGCCGGCCGCGCGGCAGCTTGCCGTACACCAGGGAGTCGATCTCCGTGCCCTCCTCGGAGAACGTCCACGGCAGCTCGGACGAGGTGGGCCAGCCGAAGTAGTTGAACCAGCCGTCGCCGTCCACCCGCGACTCGGAGACCACGTGGCCGTCGTGGTCGTCCTCGCCGGTCAGCCGCATCGTGAACGGGCCGTTGAAGACGTAGGTGTCGCCGTGCCGGGCCAGCGGCTGCGACAGCTCGTACGCGGTGCGCGGCGCGGTCGCGTCCACCGTCCAGGTGAGGGTCTCGCCCGCCAGGGTGGCGGTGAGCGTGTGCGTGCCCTCGGGCAGGTCCAGCTCGCCGAGGTCCAGGTCGGTGCCGTGGTGGCGGCGGCCGTTCAGCGTCCAGGTGACCTCGGGGAGCGACGTGGCGGGGTGGGTGGTCTCCACGTACACGACGTCGTCGCGGCCCACCGGGCGGTCGGTCGGGGTGGAGGAGACGAACGCCGGCTCGACGCCGTCCGGCGGGGTGGTGATCGCGGTGTCCACCGTCCAGGTGCGGGTGGCGCTGACGGCCTTCCTGATCTCCGGGTCCCTGATGAACTCGGTGGGGTCGGTGACGGTCGCGGTGACCGCGTGCCGGCCCGGCGTCAGCTCCAGCGTCCGCAGGTCGAGCGCGTCGCGGTCGCCCTCGATCTCCTCGCCGTCCACGGTCCAGGTGGTGACCAAGGAGTGGCCGACGGGCCGCATCGGCTCGACCCACAGCACGCGGTCGGCGCCCACCGGTTCGCCGGTCGGCGTCGCGTCCTGGATGACCGCGGTCTTGGCGGTGATGCGCTGCACCATGACCTCGCGGCCGACCTGGTCGTAGGCGTAGCCGAGGGTCTTCATCATGGAGTGGGCGCTCGGCCGCCACACGCCGGTCGTGTAGTACAGGCCGCCCTCGTAGCGGCCGATCTTCCCGCCGGACTCGCTCTCCTCGCCGAGCCAGCGCCACCACTTCGTGCGCTGCTCGCGCATCTGCTGCTCGGTCAGCAGCGTGTGGTGGGCCGACGCGGGCTCGGGCCCGGTGTAGGCGCCGCCGGGGACGCCGCGCTGGTAGTAGTCGTACTCGTCCTGCAGGCCGCCCAGCGAGTGGCCCAGCTCGTGCGGGCTGATCAGGGCCGACATGCTGTTGCTGCCCGAGGCGGTGGCGTACGCGCCGCCCGCGCCGCCGTACGTACCGCTGTTGGCCAGCGCGAGGATCTGCCGGTCGCCCGCGCCGGTGCCGGTGACCATGTCGGCGTAGCGGGTGGCGGCCGCGTTGTCCATGGTGATCAGGCGCTGCACGCTCGAGGGGTTGCAGCCGCCCCAGAAGCCCATGCCGAGCGGCGTGTCCCGGCGCGGGGCGTCGAGGCCGGGATCGCAGCTGACGCCGGACTCTCCGGAGACGATGTCGATCCGGTACACGTTGATGTAGTTCCGGTACGTCTTGAACGGCTCGATGGACCACATCACGTTGAGATGCCGGTCCACGTCCGCGCGGTACTTGTCCTGCTCGGCCTCGGTGTAGCCGTCGCCCATCACGATCAGGTTGAACCGTTTGGCCGGTGCTCCGGTGACCTGCACGGGCACGACGGTGGCCGAGCCCGGCTCGGCGGCGTGCGCGGGCGCTGCCGGAGCGGTTACCACGGTGGCGGCCAGCGTCAAGGCCGCGAAGATACGCATGATCGCACTATCGGGTGATCAGATCCGATAGTCCATCTCGTTCCGATCACGCCTTGGTTGTCGGCCGCTCCCCCGCACCGGCGTACCTCGTCCGGGCCGCGGGAGCGCGCGCGCAGGTGCTCGCCGGACGGCGCGCCCGCCCGGATGGCCTCGGCCCGCGAAAACGCGAGAGGTAGAATCTCATTAGGTGATGAATTATGGGAACCGTCATAGCGGGAGGCGGACCGGCAGGTGCGATGCTCGCCCTCCTCCTGGCCAGGTCAGGCGTCGAAGTGACGCTGCTGGAAAAGCACAACGACTTCCTGCGGGACTTCAGGGGCGACACCATCCACCCCTCGACCCTGCAGCTGCTCGACGAGATCGGGCTGGCGGAGGAGTTCCACAAGCTCCCCCACTACAAGGCGCGCAGCATCCACCTCGTCTCGGACTCCGGCGACATCAGGCTGGCCGACATGAGCCGCCTGCCCGGCAAGTACGACTACATCGCCTTCGTCCCCCAGTGGGACTTCCTCACGCTCGTCACGCGGGCGGCGGCCCGCTACCCCACGTTCACGCTGCTCATGAACGCCGAGGCCACCGACCTGATCCGCGAGAACGGCGCGGTCCGCGGCCTGCGCTACCGCGACCCGTCGGGCGAGCACGAGATCAGAGCCGATCTGACCGTGGCCGCCGACGGCCGCACCTCGGTGCTGCGCGCGCGGGCCGGCCTGGTGCCGCGGGACCTCGGCGCGCCCATGGACGTGGTCTGGTTCCGGCTGCCGAGAGAGCCGGGCGACCGGGAGGACACGTTCCTGCGGGTCTCGAAGGGCCGCCTCATGGTCGCCATCAACCGGGGCGGCTACTGGCAGCTCGCGTACGTGATCGTCAAGGGCGGCTACGACGACCTGACCCGCCAGGGCATCGGCGCGCTGCGCCGGCCGGTCGCCGAGCTGCTGCCCTGGCTGGCCGGCAGGACGGAGCTGATCAGGAGCTTCGACGACGTCAGCGTGCTGACCGTCCGGCTCGACCGGCTGCGCCGCTGGCACCTGCCGGGGCTGCTGTGCATCGGCGACGCCGCGCACGCGATGTCGCCCGTCTTCGGCGTGGGCATCAACCTGGCCGTGCAGGACGCGGTCGCCACCGCCAACCTGCTGGCCGGCCCGCTCAGGTACGGCAGGCCGCTCCCCGAGCGTGCGCTGCACCTGGTGCAGCGGCGCCGCATGCCGCCCACCCTGATCACGCAGGCGGCGCAGCGGTTCGTGCAGGACAGGTTCGTCAGCCCCGCGCTCACCGGGGGCTTCGACCCCGACAGGCTGCCCCGCGACCTGACCAGGATCCCGGTGCTCAACACGCTGGCGGCGCGGATGATCGGCCTCGGCGTCCGGCCCGAGCACCTCATGAGCGGGAAGATTTGACCGGTTCTGGACTCGCAGCCGGATAACCGCATTCTCACAACGTGGACAAGAGGGTCGGTGGGGTCGGGCCGGTGGAATACCCTCGTATCTCGTGAGCAGCAATCTAGTGGATCTCGATTCCTGGCGAGCCCTCCCCGCGGCGCAGCAGCCCGACTGGCCCGACCGCGGCGAGCTCGACAAGGTCGTCGCCGAGCTCGGCGGTCTGCCCCCGCTGGTCTTCGCCGGCGAGTGCGACCAGCTCAAGGAACAGATGGCGGCCGTGGCGCGCGGTGAGGCGTTCGTCCTGCAAGGCGGCGACTGCGCGGAGACGTTCGCGGGCGCGACCGCCGACAACGTGCGGCAGAAGCTGAAGACGTTGCTGCAGATGGCGATCGTGCTGACCTATGCCGGCCGGGTGCCGGTCGTGAAGATCGGCCGGGTGGCGGGGCAGTTCGCGAAGCCGCGCTCGAAGCCCACCGAGGTCCGCGACGGCGTGGAGCTGCCGGCGTACCGGGGCGACATGGTCAACGGGATCGACTTCACGCCGGAGGCCCGCACGCCCGATCCGTGGCGGCTGCTCAAGGCGTACCACTCCTCCGCCGTGACGCTCAACCTGGCCCGCGCCTTCACCAAGGGCGGCTACGCCGACCTGCGCCAGGTCCACGCGTGGAACCAGGACTTCGTCGCCGAGTCGCCCGCCGGCCGCCGCTACGAGCAGCTGGCCAGGGAGATCGACCAGGCGCTCGCCTTCATGCGGGCCTGCGGCGCCGACCCCGAGGAGTTCCACACGGTCGAGTTCTACTCCTCGCACGAGGCGCTGATCCTCGACTACGACCGCGCGCTCACCCGCATCGACTCGCGCACGGGGCTGCCGTACGACGTGTCGGCCCACATGGTCTGGATCGGCGAGCGCACCCGCCAGCTCGACGGTGCCCACGTCGAATTCTTCTCCAAGATCCGCAACCCGATCGGCGTCAAGCTCGGCCCCACCACCACGCCCGACGAGGCGCTGGCGCTGGTGGAGAAGCTCAATCCCACCAACGAGGCGGGGCGGCTGACGTTCATCACCAGGATGGGCGCGTCCAAGATCCGCGAGCACCTGCCCGCGCTGGTCAAGGAGGTCACCGCGTCCGGCGCCCGGGTCGCGTGGGTGTGCGACCCGATGCACGGCAACACGTTCGAGGCGCCGAGCGGCCACAAGACGCGGCGCGTCGACGACGTGCTCGACGAGGTGGCCGGCTTCTTCGAGGTGCACCGCTCGCTCGGCACCCACCCCGGCGGCATCCACATCGAGTTCACCGGCGACGACGTGACCGAGTGCGTGGGCGGCGGGCACGAGATCAACGAGGCCGATCTCGCCACCCGCTACGAGACGGCCTGCGACCCGCGGCTCAACCGCAGCCAGTCGCTCGACCTCGCCTTCCAGGTGGCCGAGCTCTACCGCGGCTGACCCGTCGCGGCTCACTCAGCGTGGCAGGACGGCGGGCCGGAGTGACGCTCCGGCCCGCCGTTCGCGCTTTTCCGAAAAGAGTGATCCAGGTCTCATCGGCGGGCATTCCAGAACCTGAGAGAAAGGTGAGGTATGAGAGCTATGATCGCCCGGAAAAGCTCTCATATTTCAGGAGAATTGACGTGGCTGGTGCTCCGGAGGGGGTCGACCCGAACGTCCCCAACGTCGCGCGTATGTACGACTACTTCCTCGACGGCAAGGACAACTTCGCGGCCGACCGGGCAGCGGCCGAGGAGATCCTGAAGAAATTCCCGCATACCAAGGAAGCCGCCAGGGCGAACCGCGACTTCCTGCGCCGCGCCGTGCGCTATCTGGTGGACGCCGGCGTCGAGCAGATCGTGGACCTGGGCGCCGGCCTGCCCACGCAGGGCAACACGCACGAGATCGCCCCGCAGGCGCGCGTCGTCTACGTGGACTACGACTCGGTGGTGTGCGTGCACGGCAGGGCGCTGTTGGCCAGGAAGGACAACGTCGACTTCCTCCAGGCCGACGTGCGCGAGCCGGACGTGCTGCTCGACAAGCTGCGCGGGCTCATCGACTTCGACAGGCCGGTGGCGTTCCTGATGCTGGCGCTGCTGCACTTCATCGAGGACGAGCACGCCTACGACCTGGTGGCCAAGCTGCGCGCGGCCAGCGTGCCCGGCAGCCACCTGGCGATCAGCCACGCCGTGGACCCGACGCCGGACATCACGCCGCAGGCGCTGGAGATCTACAAGAGGTCGACGGCCCAGCTCAACCTGCGCACGCGCGAGGACATCGAGCGCTTCTTCGAGGGCTACGAGCTGGCCGAGCCCGGCCTGACGTTCCCGGCCCGCTGGCGTCCCGACGAGGAGAAGCCGCTCGGCGACAACATCACGTTCGGCTACGTCGGCGTCGGGCGCAAGCTCTGACTCCGAAGACGCACGCGTGAGGCCCCGCCGTCGTCCGGCGGGGCCTCACGCGTGTCGCAAGCTCAGTTCTGCTGCTGGGCGTTCTTCAGCTCCTCGGCGAGCTCGGCCCTGATCGCGTCCATGTCGAGGGCCCTGACCTGACGGATGAGGTCTTCAAGCGCGGGCGCCGGGATGGCGCCGGCCTGCGCGAAGACGACGATGCCGTCGCGGATGGCCATCAGCGTCGGGATCGAGGTGATGTCGAACCCCTGGGCCAGCCCCTGCTCAGCGTCGGTGTCGATCTTGCCGAAGGTGATGTCCTCGTGCTTGTCCGACGCCTGCTCGAAGATCGGACCGAACTTCTTGCACGGCGGGCACCACTCGGCCCAGAAGTCGAGCAACACGATCCCCTTGTCGGCGATCTCGTTGAAGTTCTTCTCGGTTACTTCGATGGTCGCCACAAGTGGCTCCTTGCTCGTTGTCGCTAGCAGTGCATCCGTCTCAACCACGTACCCACATCCAGCATTCCATGCTCCGGCGCCGGGCGCGGCCGCTTCCGGCGACCGCGCCCGTACGGGTCAGCGGCCGCCGGGCAGGTTCAGGCCGATGAGCAGGGGATCGTGGTCGGAGGATCGGTAGGCGTCGGGCCGGTAGAGATCCGGCGGGTTGAACTCGGTGTTGTAGTCGAGGATGCGCGGCTCGTCGGCGTTGATGTGCCAGATCGTGGCGCCGCTGACCCGCTTGAGCAGCTGCCGGCCGACGAGGGCGTGGTCCAGCTCGCCCGCGAGGCCGTCGAACAGGTAGCTGTAGCGCTGCGCGGCGGGCACGAACCGCTTGGTGACGCCGGCCAGGCCGCCCGCTTCGAGCGTGCGGATCGGGTCCTCTTCGCCGTAGGCGTTGAGGTCGCCGAGCACGATCGGGTTCGGCAGGTCCCGCTCCTCGATGATGCCGAGCAGGGCCTCGGCCTGGGCGACGCGGGTGGCGTTCCAGCAGCTCTGGCCGTCGCCCTGGTCGGCGTCGGGCCCGCTGGACGGGCAGCCTCCCTTCGACTTGAGGTGGTTGACCAGCAGGGTGAACGGCTGGCCGCCGCCCTTCCTGCGGAAGGTCTGGATCAGCGGCGGGCGGCTGAACACCGGGTCCTGCGACGACATGGCCGCACCGGCCGGAGTCAGCTTGCCCGGCTTGTAGATGATGCCGACCTGGATGGCGTCGGTGCCGGGGTACGGGTGCGCGAGCGCGGCGTACGTGCCGGCGCCCACCTCGGCGTTGACCGCGTCCACGAGCGCCTGCAGCGCGGTCTGGCCGTTGTTCTCGACCTCCATGAGCGCCACCGCGTCGGCGTCGAGGCCCTTGAGCGCGGAGACCAGCTTGGCGAGCTGGCGCCGCTGCTCCTCGGCGTTGTTCGCGCCGCGCGAGCCGAGCGTGGTGAACCAGTTGAGGGTGTTGAACGAGGCCACCGTGACGTTGCCGCCCACCGGGGCCGGCCGGGCCGGGCGCGGGGCGGCGCTCTCGTACGCGATGGGCTCGGTGGGCTGGAGCCGGTAGGAGCCGAAGCCGTAGCCGAGCACGCCGGTGACGCCGCGCGCCACGTCGCCCGCCCGCACGATGGGCGGCAGCGTGGCGGGGTTCTCGCGGGTGGAGGCGTCGTCCACGAGCAGCGCGCGGCGCTCGTTCGCGGCGGCGTCGACGCCGGGCCGGTCGGTCGGCTGGAACAGCCGGCCCTGCGCCGACAGCGTGACCTCGCCGTAGCGGCCCAGGTTGTAGTGATCGCTGACGGTCAGCGGCTGCGGGAACGTCAGCAGCATGTTCTCGACCTGCTCCAGGCTCGCGCCCGGGGCCACCGGCAGCCGGTACGGCAGCGGCTCCACCCGGCCCGTGCCGCAGACGTCCACGGCGGTGACGGGCGACAGCTCGGTCCAGCCGTTGTACTCGGTGACCGTGCCGGTGATCAGGACGCGGTCGCCGACCTTGACGTCCTTGACCGACTCGCCCGCGTACGCGAACAGCCCCTCGGACGTGGCCGGGTCGGCGTCGGGCCGCGGATCCTGCAGGAAGAAGCCGCTGAGCTGGTCGCTCCGCTGGAAGTCGGCGGTGACGACGCCCTCGACGCGGACGGTCTGCCCGGCCAGCGGGCTGGCGTCCCCGGCGCCCTGCACCTGCGCGATGCGGTGGGAGGCGGGGGTGGCGCAGGCGGTGCTCGCTCCTGCAGCGGGGTCGGCGGCGGCCGGGACGGCGGGCAGCGCCACGCAGACCGCGACGGCGGCAGCCAGGGAGGCTCGGGATAAAACCTGCATGTCCGGCACTTTACGGCTAATTCCGGTTGCATATTTCCACATAAAGATGGCGGGAACATTAAATCGCCGAACCTTGACATCGGCGGCTGCGGGTATCACCTGTGCATGGACTGGGTCACCTGCGCGCATTCCGATACCTGCACAGGAATCGCTAGCCGTCCCACCGGCCGGTGCCTCGCGCACCTCGACCCCGAGGACCTGCGCGCGGCGCTCGCCACGCTCTCCCCCGGCCGCCTGCTCGACCTGCGCGGCACCACCGTCACCAGCGCGCTGCTCGCCATGGTGCTCGACGCCACCGGCGGCCGCCCGGGACGCGCCCGGCTCGACCGGGCCAGGTTCACCGGCGACGTACGGCTGTCCGGAGTGACCTTCTGCGGCGACGTGTCCCTCGACGGCGCGAGGTTCGACCGGCTGGCCTCCTTCTTCGGGGCCCGTTTCGAGGGCAACGTGTCGCTGGCGGGCGTCAGGTTCGGCCGCGAGCTGTCCTTCCATGGTGTGACCGTACGCGGGCACGTCTCGCTCGACCAGGCCGTGATGTCGCGCGACGCGCTGTTCAGCCAGGCCCGCTTCGGTCACGGGCTGTCGTGCGAGCGGGCCAGGTTCGACGGGTTCGCCACCTTCGACGGCGCCGGTCTCGGCGACGGCGCGGTCTTCAGGGGTGCGCGCTTCGGCCGCACGCTGTCGTTCCGCAAGGTCACCGGGCAGGCCTGGTTCGAGGCCGCCCATTTCGTCTCCGACGCCTACCTGTCGGCCACCGGCCGCCTCTCGGCGGCCAGGGCGCGCGCCGACGGGCTGCTCGACGTGGCGGTCGCGCACTGCGGCGTCGACCTGCGGGGCGTCGAGGTGACCGGCCCGACCCACGTGCGGCTCACCGACTCCCAGGCCGACCTCGAAGGCGCGGTGCTGCGCGGCCCGGCCACCGTGACCGGGCGCGGCAGGTCGGCGCTCACCTCGCTGCGCCGGGTGGACGCCGGCGACCTCGTCCTGCACGGGCTCGACCTGACGTCGTGCCACTTCACGGGGCTCGCGCACCCGTCGGGGGTGCGGGTCAAGGACTGCACGTTCGCGTTCACGCCGCGCGGGGTGCAGCTCAGCCTGCGCTGGCCGATGCTGCGCCGGCTCTCCCGCCGGCCGGCGCCGGCCGGCGGGCACACCGTGCCCGCGACCGGGTCCGGCGGCGACGGCCCCGGCGTCACGACCGGCGACCCGGCCGCGCTCCCCACGGATCCCACCGGCCTCCCCTCCGCCGAGACGGAGGCGCACCGCCAGGCCGGCCACGACCGGTGACCGCGGGGTCAGAGCCCGGCGGCGATCTCCTCGATGGAGGCGAAGTGCCCGCGCCAGCCGCCGCCCATGATGCGCCGTGACATCTGCTGCAGCTCGTCGTCCGGATCGAATCCCTCGTGATCGAGGAAGAGCCGGGTGCCCTTGCCCTCGGGCTCCAGCCGCCACGTCACGGTCCAGTCCGCCCGGCCGTCGCTCCAGGCGAGCCTGAGCAGCCTCTCCGGCTCGATGGCCAGCACCTCGCAGCGCACGATCCCGTCGAAGCCGACCTGCGGCCTGGGCTGGGTGGTGAACGTGAACCGGTGGCCGACCTCGGGCTTGATGTCGTTCGGCATCAGCCGGCGGGCCCTCAGCTCCGGCTCGGTGAGCGCCCGCCACACCGTGGCCGGCGGGTGGGCGAGGAACTGGTCGAGCCTGATGGCCCGGCGGTCGTCATCGGTCTTGGGGGTTCCCGCCGGGGGCAGGGTCGGGGGCATCGCGGTCCTCCGTGTCGTCTGTGTCGCCGGTGTCGGTTGTGTCATGTGTGTCGTCTGTGTCGTCCATGTCGTCGAGCAGGGTGGAGAGCGCGGCGAGGCGTTCCCGCCAGAAGCGCTCGTACGGGCCGAGCCAGTCGCGGATCTCCATGAGCGGCCCCGCCTCCAGCCGGTAGTGGCGCTCGCGGCCCTTGCGGCTCTCGGAGACCAGCCCCGCGTCCTTCAGCACCTTCAGGTGCTCCGACACGCTGGGCCTGCTCATGTCGAACCGCTCGGCCAGCCGCCCCGCGGGCTGCGCGCCCTCGTCGAGCAGCAGGCGCAGCAGCTCGCGCCGCACCGGGCTGGCCAGGGCGCTGAAGACGTGATCGGCGCTCACGTCCGGCCCTCCTCGGCGGCGCCGCGGCTCGGAGCGGCGGTAGCGAGTAAGGAGATGAGCATGTCGCACACTATACGTAGGATTTTTCCTACATGTGGCCCCCGCCCTCGGCGGAATATCAGGGAATTCCCCGATGAAGCCCAGGGGCCCGCTCTCTAGACTTGAGCCATGCTCATCGACGACTACGTGTCCGAGCTGGATCGGGCCCTGTGCGGCCCTCCGGGCCCCAAACGCGACCTGGTCGTCGAGGCACGTGACAGCCTGCTCGACACCGCCGAGGCGCTCGAGGCCGAAGGGTTCGGCCGGGAGGAGGCCGAGCGGCGGGCGGTGAAGGAGTTCGGCGACATCGCCGAGATCGCCCCCGGCTACCAGATGGAGCTGACCGCCGCGTCGGGCCGGCGGCTGGGCACACTGCTGTTCGTGAGCGTGCCGATCACGGTCGCGATGTGGTCGGTGCTGTGGCGGCTCTACCCCGCCGACGCCACCACCTGGGCCTCCGCGCCCGCCTGGGCCGGCGTCGTCTCCGACCTGATCGACGCGCTCCAGCTCGCCACCGGCGCGTACGGCGGCCTGGTGGTCTTCGCGCTGAGCAGGGGCGCCCGCTGGATCAAGCGGCCCCGCCTCGCCATCCGGTCGATGGCCTTCATGGTCTTCGGCGCGCTGGCGATCACGGGCGGGCTGTCGCTGACGCTCTCGCTCGCCCTGCACACCTCGGCCTCGCTCGATCCCCTGCCCGCCCTGCTGGCGAACCTGGTCACCTCGGCGATGTGGGGCCTGCAGATCTACGGCGCCACGCAGTGCGTGCGCGTGACGCGCTCCTGAGCGATGCCCTGCCCGGCCCGGCGGGGCCCTGCCCGGGTCAGCCCAGCGCGGCGGACTCGGCGCGCAGCACGCTGCCGATCACGGTGGAGAACTCCCGCCAGGCCGATCGCTCCCCCTGAAGCTGCTTCCTGCCCGACTCGGTGAGCCGGTAGGTGCGACGCCTGCGCCCGCCCACGGTCGCCCACTCGCTCGACAGGTAACCGATGCGCTCGAGCCTGCGCAGCGCCGGATAGACGGTGCCGGTGGGCACGCTGAGCGCTCCCCCGCTGCGTTCCTGCAGGGCCTCGATGATGGCATAGCCGTGCAGCGGCTCGTCCTCCAGGACGGAGAGCAGCAGAGCGTCCATGTGCCCGCGCAACGCATCCGGATTCATGACTTCGATCCTAGTGACCGACCCTCCATGTAGCCAGTCTACATGTAGGCTCTCTACGTGTAGGCTATCTACGTATCGAGGGACACGACTTCGGAGCGGTGATGGACGTCCTGGATCTGGCACGCACGCAATTCGCGGTGACGGGCAGCCTGCATTTCCTGTTCGTGGTGCTCACGCTGGGCCTGGCGCCACTCGTGGCGATCATGCACACCCGCTGGGCGCGGACCGGGCAGCCGCTGCACGAGCGCATGACGCGCTTCTGGGGGCAGGTGTACGTGATCAACTACGCGCTCGGCATCATGACCGGGCTCGTCATGGAGTTCCAGTTCGGGCTGGCGTGGAGCGGGCTGACCGATTACGCCGGCGACGTGTTCGGCGCCCCGCTCGCCATGGAGACGCTGCTCGCCTTCTTCCTGGAGTCCACCTTCCTCGGCCTGTGGATCTTCGGCTGGGGGCGGCTGCCCAGGTGGGCGCACACGGCCTGCATCTGGGCCGTGACGCTCACCGCGTACGCGAGCGCGTTCTTCATCATGGTCGCCAACTCGTTCCTGCAGAACCCGGCGGGCGCCGTCGCCGACGGCGAGCGGCTGCGGCTTGCCGGCTTCGGCGCGCTGCTCACCAACAAGGCGCTGATCTTCTCCTTCCCGCACGTCATCGGGGCCGGGCTGTTCACCGGCGGGTGGTGCTGGCCGGCGCGAGCGCCTACCGGCTGTGGCGGCGCGCGGAGGAGACGGAGTTCTTCAGCCGGTCGCTGCGCACCGGCGTGCTCGCCGCCGCGCTCGGCATCACGGTGACCGTCGCCTTCGGCTACGCCCAGTTCGACGGCATCGCCGAGGGCAAGTTCGGCAACGGCAACGTACCGGCGTCCGCGGCTCTCGGGTTCATGATCGAGACCGGCCAGCTCCTGGCTCTGGTCGTGCTGCTCGTGATGCTGCCGCTGATCCGGGTGCTGCCGCGGGCCCGCTGGGCGCACCCGGTGCTCATGCTGATGACGCCCCTGCCGTTCGTCCTGGCGATCTCCGGCTGGCTGGCCAGGGAGCTCGGCAGGCAGCCCTGGATGATCTGGGAACGGCTCACCATCGCCGACGCCATGACGCCCGGCCTGACCGCCGGCATGGTGACGACCTCGCTGATCGGATTCACCGCCGTCCTCGGGCTGCTGGCGGTCGTCGACTACGTGCTCATCGCCCGCGCGATCAGGCGGGGCCCGCAGGCGCCCGCCCTCGGCGCCGCCTCCGAGAGCACGCCCTCCCCCGCCCTGACCTACTGAAGAGGTGCTGACGATGGAGCTGCTGTGGTTCGCCGTCTTCGCGGTGCTGCTGGCCGGTTACTTCGCCCTTGAGGGCTTCGACCTCGGCGTGGGGCTGCTGCTGCCGCTGCTCGGCAGGACGCGCGCCGACCGGGACCGCATGGTCGCGGCGATCGCCCCGTACGTGCTGGCCAACGAGGTGTGGCTGGTCGCCGTGGGCGGGACGCTCGCCGGGGTCTACCCGCTGCTGGACGGCCGGGTGCTGTCCGCCCTGTATCCGCTGGTCGTGGCCATGCTGCTGAGCTGGGTGCTGCGCGACGCCGGGCTGTGGTTCCGCCGCAGGCTCGGCGGCACGCTATGGCGGGGCGTCTGGGACGCCGCCATCGCGTTCGGCTCGCTCGGCCTGTCCGCCGGCTGGGGCATGGCCCTGTACGCCGCCGCCACCGGCTTCCAGGCCCCCGCGGTGCACCCGCTCGGCCTGCTGCTCGGCGTCGTGGTGACGCTGCTGTTCGCCTTCCACGGCTGGACGTTCCTGGCCTGGCGCACGCCCGGCGCGTCCGGCGCCGCCAGGTCGGGGCGGGCGCTGCTGGTGTCGGGGGCGACGGCCGCGCTGCCCGCGCTCGGGGTGCTGGTGGCCGCGATGCCGTACCTGCTGGAGCACACCGCAGCCCCGGCCACGCTGAATGTGCTCAGTCTCATGGTCCTGCCTGTCGCGCCCATCCTGGTGGGAGCGCAAGTATGGGTATGGCGCACTTTCCGGCCAGGCAAGGACGCCGTACCGCTCCCGTCGTTCTTCTGAAGGACCACCGAGGGCTGAGGGGCTCTGTGCACAAGGGTTTGCTGTCGCTGATGCGGGCCGAGCGCGCGGTCCGCACGCACCTCGGCGTCACCATGGCCGCCGCCGTGCTCGCGGGGCTGCTCGTGCTGGTGCAGGCCGAATTGCTCGCGGGCGTGCTGTCCGGGCGGTTCACCGCGGCCGCGCTCGGCGTGCTCGCGGCCGTCGTCGGGGTGCGGGCGCTGCTGGCCTGGACACAGGGCGTCTTCGCCGGGCGCACCGCCACCGGCGTCAAGTCCGCGCTGCGCCGCCGGCTGCTCGAACGCCTGCGCGAGCTGGGCCCCGCCCGGCTGACCGCGCACCGCTCCGGCGAGCTGGTCACGCTCGCCGGGCGCGGGCTCGACGGGCTCGACAACTACCTGACCGGCTACCTGCCGTCCATCGCCGTGGCCGGTGTCGTGCCGCTGGCCGTGCTCATCCGGCTGTTCGCCGCCGACCTGGCCAGCGCCGTCATCGTGCTCGTGACGCTGCCGCTGATCCCGATCTTCGGCGCGCTCGTCGGCATGACCACCAAGGCCGTCACCGAGCGGCAGTACAAGGCGCTGTCGCGGCTCGGCGGCCACTTCCTCGACGTCGTGCGCGGGCTGCCGACGCTGCGCGCCTTCGGCCGGGCCCGCTACCAGGCCGGCGTCATCCGGCAGGTCGCCGACGCGCACCGCAGCGCCACCATGCGGACGCTGCGGGTGGCGTTCCTGTCGTCGCTCGTGCTGGAGCTGTGCGCCTCGCTGTCGCTGGCGCTGGTCGCGGTGCCGATCGGGCTGCGGCTGCTCGGTGGCTCGCTGGACCTGACGACGGCGCTGCTGGTGCTGCTGCTCGCGCCCGAGGCGTACCTGCCGCTGCGGGCCATGGGGACCCGCTTCCACGCCTCCATGGAGGGCGTCGCGGCGGCCGACGCGGCCTTCGCCGTCCTGGACGCCGAGACCGGCGAGCGTGCGAACGGGACCCGCGAGGTGACCGGCGGCGGCGCGCCGGAGATCCGGCTGGAGAACGTCACCGTGCGCTATCCCGGCCGCGACGCGCCCGCTCTCGAAAACGTCTCGCTGACCATCGCGCCCGGCGAGCGGGTGGCGCTGGTGGGCGAGAGCGGCGGCGGCAAGAGCACGCTGCTCCACCTCATACTCGGGTTCGTCCGGCCGTCCGCCGGCCGGGTGCTCGTCGACGGCGTCGATCTGCGCGAGCTCGACCTGGCGGGGTGGCGGGCGAGGCTCGCCTTCGTGGCGCAGCGGCCGCACCTCTTCGCCGCGTCGGTGGCCGACAACATCCGGCTCGGGAACCCGTCCGCCTCGCTCGACGACGTGCGCAGGGCGGCCGAGGCGGCGCACGCCGACTTCGTCGCCGATCTGCCGCAGGGGTTCGACACGGTGCTGGGCGAGCGCGGCGCGAACCTGTCGGCGGGCCAGCGCCAGCGGGTCGCCCTGGCCCGCGCGTTCTGCCGTCCCGGCGCCTCCGTGCTGCTGCTCGACGAGCCCACGGCCCGGCTCGACGGGCGCAGCGAGGCCGCGGTGGTGGCGGCCACCGCCAAGCTGGCCGAGGGCCGTACGGCGGTCATCGTCGCGCACCGGCCCGCCATGATCGAGCTCGCCGACCGCGTGATCCGCGTCCACGACGGCCGCGTCCTGTCCGACACCGTACGGACCGGCGCCCGCAAGGACACCGCACCGGCCGGGGACGGAGACGCGGAGCCGCGGGACGGCGGGACGGCCCGGCAGGCGCCTGGGAAGCCGCGGAACGGCGGGACGGCCGAGCAGACACGTGCGGAAGGAGGCGGGCGATGAGACGGCGCTTGGGCCTGCGCCTGTGGTGGGCGGTGCTCGCCGGTTCGGCGGCCGATCTGGCCGGTCTCGGGCTCATCGCGGCGGCCGCCTGGCTCATCACCCGGGCCGCCGAGCAGCCGCCGCTGGCCGCGCTGAGCGTGGCGATCGTGGCGACCAGGGCGTTCGCCACGGGCAAGGGCGTCTTCCGCTACGCCGAGCGCCTCACCGGCCACGACGTCGCCCTGCGCGCCCAGGCGGGCACCAGGGAGGACCTGTACGAGGCGCTCATCCCGCCCCAGCGCCCCCGTCACGGCGGTGCCGACCTGCTGAGCCGCATGGTGGACGACACCGAGGCCGTCCAGGACCTGCTGGTCCGCTGCCTGCTGCCGGCCGTGGCCGCGGCGGTCGCGGGCCTTGCGGCCGTGGTCATCGGGCTGGTGATCCTGCCGGTGGCGGCGCTGGTGCTGCTGGCGGGCCTGGCGCTGGCCGGGGTGCTGCTGCCCGCGGGCACGGCCGCCGCGGCGCGCCGCTGGTCGGCGCGGATCGCCCCGGCGCGGGCGGCGCTGGCGGGGCGGGTGGCCGACCTGGTGCACGGCTCGGCCGACCTGGCCGCGTACGGCGCCGACGGAGCGGCTCTCGACCGGGCGCTGGCCGCCGATGACGCGCTGGCCGCGCTGGAACGCCGCCAGGCCCGCGTGCACGCCGCCGCCCTGGCCGGCGGCACCCTGCTGCAGGGCCTGACCGTGGTGGCCATCGTGCTGCTCGCCCAGGCGGCGGGCGTCGGCACGGTCGGCACGGCGGTGCTCGCCTTGACCGGGCTGGTCGCGTTCGAGCCGGTGCTGCCGCTGGCGGCGGCGGGCGAGCGGATGGCGGGCATCACGGCGGCGCTGCGGCGGCTGCGCGAGGTGCGCGCGTCGGAGCCGGCCGTCACCGAGCCCGCCGCGCCCAAGCCCCGCCCCGAGCCGCCGCTCACCATCGAGATCGAGAACCTCGTGGTCCGCCACCCGGCCCGCACCGCGCTCGACGGGGAGGCGCACGACGGTGATCGCCCCGTCTCCGGCGGCGGCCGTCCGGCGCTCGACGGGGTCTCGCTGCGGGTCGAGCCCGGCCGGCGGGTGGCGATCGTCGGGCCGAGCGGCGCGGGCAAGAGCACGCTGCTGGCCGCCCTCATGCGCCTGGTCGAGCCGGAGTCGGGCCGCATCGCGGTGAACGGCGTGGACGTGCGCGACCTGCCGGGCGACGACGTACGCGCTCTCATGACCGGCCTCACCCAGGACCCGTACATCTTCCGCGCGAGCCTGCGCGACAACCTGCGCCTCGCGGGCCCCGACGCGGACGACGAGCGGCTGCTCCAGGCGGTGCGCGACGCCCGCCTGGACGGCTGGGTCGAGCGGACCGGCTGGGACACCGAGCTGGGCGAGGACGGCAGGACGGTGTCGGGCGGCCAGCTCCAGCGGCTGGCGCTGGCCAGGGCGCTGCTGTACGACCCTCCCGTGCTGCTGCTCGACGAGCCGGCCGAGGCGCTCGACGAGGAGACGGCCGACCGGCTCATGGAGGACCTGCTCGACGTCACCCGCGACCGCACGACCCTGCTGGTCACCCACCGGCTCAAGGGCCTGGAGTCGGTCGACGAGGTGATCGTGCTGGAGGACGGCCGGGTGACACAGCGCGGCACGCACGACGAGCTGGTGCGCGTGCCCGGTTACTACCGCGACCTCTGGGAGTCGGAGGTCCTCACCCGGCGGTGACGCCCCCGTGCCCCCGCCTTGAGTTGGCGATGCCATCAGGTTTAAACTGCAAACTACTTTACTGATTTGAGGAGTTTGCATGGTCGACGATGATGAGCGCGCGCCCAGCCCCGAGGAGATGCTGCGGGTCATCGAGGAGCAGAGCCACGCCACCGTGCGGCTGCTCCAGGGCGACCCGCGCCTGCTCTACGTCCCGTGGGGGGCGGCCTGGCTGCTCGGCTTCACCGCCCTGTTCCTGCACTACGGCCTCGGCGGGCGCCCCTACCTGCCGATCTCGCAGATGCAGGCGGTGAGCGTGCTGATGGCGGCCATGATCGTGGCGGGGGCGGTGTCGGCGTACGGGATCGTCAAGATGAACAGGTCGGTGCGCGGCGACACCTCGGCCAGGGGCGCGATGTACGGCTACGCCTGGCTTGCGGGCATGGTGCTGGCCTCGCTCATCGCGGTCAGGCTCGGCCCGATGCTGCCCGACGCCGAGCGCGGCCTGCTGTGGGCGGGCGGACCGCTGCTCGTCGTCGCGCTGCTCTACATGCTGGGCGGCGCCATCTGGCTCAACTGGCCGATGTTCTTCATCGGCGCCTGGACCGCCGGTGTGAACGCGCTGGGCGTGCTGCTCGGCCCCGGCCCGCACGCCCTGCTGACGGCGGTCCTGCTGGGCGGCGGGTTCATCGCGGCCGGGCTGTGGCTGTGGCGGAGGCAGCGCGGGTGAGCGAGGAGAGCAAGCCGGGCGGCGCGCTGCCCGAGCTGGACCCGGTGATCCACGCCCAGGCGAGGCTGCGCGTGGTGGCCGCGCTCAACGTGCTGGCCGACGGCGACGAGATGGCGTTCGGCTCGCTGAAGGAGCTGCTCGGCATGACGGCGGGGAACCTGTCGGTCCACCTCACCAAGCTGGAGGACGCCGGATACGTCCGCATCACCAAAACGCACAGAGGCCGCACGCCCGTCACGTACGTGGCGCTGACCAAGCGCGGGCGGCTGGCCTTCGAGGAGTACACCGCGGCGATCCGCGCCCTGCTGGACAACGCTGGAGGAGTCCGATGACGGTTCTGGCCCGCGCCTTGGACGTCACCCGCCGCTACGGCGACGTGGTGGCGCTCGACCGCGTCTCGCTCGACATCCGGGCGGGCGAGCTGGTCGGCCTGCTGGGCCCCAACGGGGCCGGAAAGTCCACGCTGCTCAGCCTCTTCGCCGGGCTGCGCAGGCCGACGTCGGGGACGATCGAGCTGCTCGGCGGCTCGCCGCTCGACCCGGTGACGCGGCGCGGCATCGGCGTGACCCCGCAGGAGACGGGGCTGCCGGAGTCGCTGCGGGTCGGCGAGGTGGCCGACTTCGTCTCCTCCCACTACCCCGACCCGGTCGGCAGAGACGAGCTGCTGGGCAGGTTCGGGCTCGGCGATCTGGCCGGGCGGCAGGTGGGCGGCCTGTCGGGCGGCCAGCGGCGGCGCCTGGCGGTGGCGCTCGCGTTCGCCGGGAACCCGCGGCTGGTCTTCCTCGACGAGCCGACCACCGGTCTCGACGTCGAGGCCAGGCACGCCCTGTGGGCGGGCGTCAAGGCCTTCCACGACAGCGGCGGCACGGTGGTGCTGACCAGCCACTACCTGGAGGAGATCGAGGCGCTGGCCGAACGGGTCGTGGTGCTGGGCCACGGCCGGGTGCTGGCCGACGACACGGTGAACGCGATCCGCGGCCTGGTGGGCGTGCGGCGTGTCTCGCTGCTGGCCGAGCGCCTGCCCGAGCTGCCCGGCGTGCTCGGCAGCGAGCGGGAGGGCGACCGGATCAGCCTGGTCACCACCGACCCCGACCGGCTGGTGGTCGAGCTGGTACGCAGCGGCGCACCGTTCTCCGGCCTGGAGATCAGGCCCACCACCCTGGAAGAGGCGTTCCTCACGATCACCGGCAAGGAGGCGGCCCATGTCTAGCCTGGTCACCGCGCACACCCGCGTCCTGCTGCTCGAACAGCTCAGGGTGCCCATCGGCCTCGCGGCGGGCGCGCTGTTCCCCGCGGTCGCGCTGCTGGCGTTCGTGGTGCCGTTCGCGGGCGACGATCCGCGGGCGGCCACGATGGCGACGGCGTCGCTGATGCTGTTCGGCGCCATGTCGCAGGCGATCATCGGGCTGGCCGTCACGGTGTCGCAGGATCGCGAGCAGCCCTGGAGCCCCTACGTCCGCACGCTGCCCGCCGGGCCGTTCCCCCGCTTGGCCGGGCGGATACTCGCCGCGATCGTGCAGATCCTGCTCGGGGTGGTGCCGGTGCTGCTGGTCGCGGCGCTGTTCACCGAGGCCGCCACCACGCCGGTGCGGCTGCTCGCGGCGCTGGCAACGCTGGTCGCGGGCTCGGTGCCGTTCATGCTGATGGGGCTGTTCCTCGGGTTCCTGCTGAGCGCGAAGGCGGCGATCGCGGTCTCGCAGCTGCTGTTCTTCCCGCTGGGCGTGCTGGGCGGGCTGCTGCTGCCGCCGCAGATCCTGCCGGGGGTCGTGGAGGCGGTCTCGCCGTTCACGCCTGCGCGCGGCGTGGCCGAGCTGCTGTGGGCGGTGACGGCGGGCACGACGCCCGACGGGGTGTCGCTGGCCGCGCTGGCCGGCTGGACGGTGCTGGCCGCCGCGGGGGCCGTGTGGGCGTACCGCCGCGACGAGGGCCGGCGCTTCACCTGAGGTTTGTTCGGGGGGGGTGTGCCGCCGAGTCCGCAGCGATCTCGACGACACACCCGTCCATGAGGGGGTCCCGTGTGTTACGCGTTCTCCGCGAGGATGACGTTCACCTCGTGGCTCTCGCCATCCCTCATATATGTGATCTTGACCTCTTGGCCCGGTTTGAAACCTCTGACCTGCCCAACAACGGTATCGCCTCCGTCAACCATCTTGTCGTCGATCTTTGTGATGAGGTCGCCTTGCTGCAGTCCGGCCTTGTCCGCCGGGCTTCCGGGGGTGACCTCTCTGATCAACGCGCCCGCCACGTCTCCGGTGGCGTCGGTGACGCTCACGCCGAGCCAGGCGTGCGTGACCTTGCCGCTGGAGATGAGCTGCTCGGAGACCTGCTTGGCGGTGTTGACCGGGATGGCGAAGCCGACGCCGCCGCCCGCGGCCTCGGAGGCGATCGCGGTGTTGATGCCGACGAGCTCGCCGGCCGCGTTCACGAGGGCGCCGCCGGAGTTGCCGGGGTTGATCGAGGCGTCGGTCTGGATGGCGCCGCCGATCGTGGTGGGCATGCTCTCGGTGTCCTGCGGCCAGCCGGGCGGGAGCTGCCTGCGCTCGCTGCCGAGGTTCAGCGTACGGTCGAGCGCGCTGACGATGCCCGCCGTGACGGACCCGTCGAGGCCGAGCGGGCTGCCGATGGCCAGCACCGGGTCGCCGACCCTGAGCTTGTCGCTGTCGCCGAGCGTGGCCTTGGCCAGGCCCGACACGCCCTCGGCCTTGATGACGGCGAGGTCCGTGGCCGGGTCGGTGCCGACGATGCTCGCCCGCGCGGTCTTGCCGTCGCTGAACTTGACCGTCATCTGGCCGCCCTGGCCCGCCCCCACGACCACGTGGTTGTTGGTGAGGATCATGCCGTCCTCCGACAGCACCACGCCGGAGCCCTCACCGCTCCGCCCCTTGATCATCACGACCGTGGGCTGCACCTTGGCCGCCACCTCGGCCACCGTGAGCTGGTCGGAGGCCGACTTGAACACCGGGCCCGGCGTCACGGGCGCGCTGCTCGCGACCGGCTCGGGCTGGAACGAGGTGGCGACAGCGGCCCCCACGACACCACCCGCGACGGCCATGGCCGCCATGGCGAGACCCGCGATGACCTTCTGGCCGACGGTGAAGCGCGCCTGCTTGGGCTGCGCCGGCGGTGGCGGAGGCACCTCCATCACGATCGTCTCCCGTCGGGGAAAGCCCCCGGCTATCGGCGGGGTGGCGCCGAACTGGCTCCATCCACCGGAGTCCCGCCGCTCGGGACCCTGCTCGCGAGGCTCGTTCGCGTTCATCCTGTCATCTCCCTCGAATCCCTCTGCTTCAAGGGTGTCAAGACTCTCGTAAGAGCGGGCTAAGAGCGGAATTCCGCCGGCGCCGCACGCCCCGGCACGGCGCTCGTCGGACGAGGTCGCGGCGGGCGTGCGGAGTGCGGAGCCTCCGTTCGATCTTTCTTAACGTCCGGCGGGCCAGTACTCGTCCCTCAGCAGCCGCTTGTAAAGCTTGCCGGTCGGGTGGCGGGGCAGCTCGGCGCGGAAGTCCACCGACTTGGGGCACTTGTAGTGGGCCAGGTGCTCACGGCAGTACGCGATCAGCTCCGCCTCCAGCTCCGGCCCCGCCTCGTCCATGGTCACCGGCTCGACCACGGCCTTGACCTGCTCGCCCATCTCCTCGTCCGGCACGCCGAACACCGCGACGTCGGCCACCTTCGGATGCACCGACAGCACGTTCTCGGCCTCCTGCGGGTAGATGTTCACCCCACCCGAGATGATCATGTACGAGCGGCGGTCGGTCAGGTAGAGGAAGCCCTCCTCGTCGAGGTAGCCGATGTCGCCCAGCGTCGTCCAGCCCCTGCCCTTCGGGTCCTGGACCGAGCGGGTCTTGTCGGGGTCGCCGTGGTACTCGAAGCGGCCGCCGTTCTCGAAGTAGATCGTGCCGTGCTCGCCCGGCGGCAGGTCGTCGCCGTTCTCGTCGCAGACGTGCACGATGCCGAGCAGGGAGCGGCCGACCGTGCCCTTGTGCGCCAGCCAGTCCTGAGGGCCGGCGTAAAGGAAGCCGTTGCCCTCGGTGCCAGCGTAGTACTCGTGGATGATCGGGCCCCACCACTCCATCATCTGCTCCTTGACCGGGATGGGGCAGGGCGCGGCGGCGTGGATGGCGTACCTGAGCGAGGAGACGTCGTACTTGTCGCGGACCTCCTGCGGCAGCTTCAGCATCTTGATGAACATCGTCGGCACGAGCTGCGTGTGCGTCACCGCGTACCGCTCGACCGCCGCCAGGTACTGCTCGGGGTCGAAGCGCTCCATCACCACCACCGTGGCGCCGAGGCGCTGGAACGACATGCAGTAGCGCAGCGGCGCGGCGTGGTAGAGCGGGGCGGGCGAGAGGTAGACGCTGTCGGCCGACGGCGCGAACAGCGCCTGGATGAGCTTGAGCAGCATGCCGGGCTCCTCCAGCGGGCCGTGCGACGCGGGCACCTTGACGCCCTTGGGCCGGCCGGTGGTGCCGGAGGAGTAGAGCATGTCGGCGCCGGTGCACTCGTCCGCGATGGGCGTGGCCGGGTGCGCGGCGACGGCCCGCTCGTACGAGGTGAAGCCCTCGGCCTCGCCGTCGAGCATGAGCCGCAGCTCGACCTTCGGGGTGGCGGCGGTGATGGAGGCCGCGACGGCGGCCAGGCCGGCGCTGGAGATGAAGACCCGGGCGCCGCAGTTTCCGACGATGTAGGCCAGCTCGTCGGTCTGCAGCCGGGAGCTGATGGGCGTGTAGTACAGGCCGGCGCGGTGCGCGGCCCAGGCGACGGCCAGGAAGAGCGGGTGGTTGGGCAGCATGAAGGCGACGTGGTCGCCGGGGCGCAGGCCCGCCGAGCGGAACAGGTGGGCCAGCCGGTTCGACTCCTCGTCCAGCTCGCGGTAGGTGATGACGCGTCCGGAGCCCGCCATGATCACAGCGGGCTTGTCGGGGGTGACTGCTGCGATGGCTCCCGGATACATGAACAGAACAGTATTCGGTTACCTGGCCCCCCGCCAGAACCGCGACGGCCTCCGCGCGAGCCGGAACTCACGCGGAGGCCGCGGCGAACACCGGGCCGGACGCCCGGGCCCACTCCCCCTCTCCGGTCGGAATCCCTCCGGGCGGAAAGCCCCGCCCGGACCCATGGCGCCGGGCCGGGGCCTGGGCCCGCGCTTCAGAGCGGGCGGGCCGCCGGGCACATCGCGCCGGAGCCCGTGCGGGTGCTCTGGCGCGGGCGGAGGCTCACACCGGCACCGGTGGGGACGACCCGGGTCACTGGGCCGGGATGACCGAGCCCTGGTACTTCTGCTGGATGAAGTCCTTGACCTTCTGGTCCTGCAGCAGCTTGCCGAGGGTGACGATGTTGGCGTCCTTCTCGTGGCCGCTCGGCACGACCAGGCCGTTGACGTACGGGTTGCCCTCGGTCTTCTCCAGCACCAGCGCCTCCGACGCGGGCTTGAGCCCGGCCTCGATGGCGTAGTTGCCGTTGATGACCGCGGCGTCCACGTCCTCGAGCGAGCGCGGGAGCTGCGCCGCCTCCAGCGGCTTGAACTGCAGGTTCTTCGGGTTCTGCGCCACGTCGCGCTCGGTGGCGGCGGTGCCGACGCCGTCCTTGAGCGTGATCAGGCCGTTGTCGGCGAGCAGCTTGAGCGCGCGGCCCAGGTTGGTGGCGTCGTTGGGCAGCGCCACGGTGGCCCCGCCGGGCAGCGCCGACACGTCGGTGACCTTCTTGGAGTACAGGCCGAGCGGCTCCAGGTGGACGCCCGCGACGAAGGTCAGGTGCGTGCCCTTGCTCTTGTTGAAGTCGTCGAGGTACGGCCGGTGCTGGAAGTAGTTGGCCGTCAGCTTGCCCTCTTCGAGCTGCACGTTGGGCTGCACGTAGTCGGTGAACTCGACGACTTCGAGCTTGAGCCCGGCGGCCGGGGCGAGGTTGTCCTTGACGAAGTTGAGGATCTCCGCGTGCGGCACCGGGTTGACGCCCACCTTGATCACGTCGTCGGCGGACTCGGCCTGAGTGGAGCCGGTCGCGGACTGCGACGCGCCGCATGCGGCGAGCGACAGAGCCAGCGCGACAGCACCCACAATGCGGTGGATTTTCATGATTTTCCTTACTTGTGTGAAAGGCGCCGAGCGACCCAGTCGCCCAGGCTCTGCAGGACTTGCACGATGACGAGCAGCAGTACGACCGTCACGATCATCAGGAGCGTCTCGAACCGCTGGTAGCCGTACCGGACGGCCAGGTCGCCGAGCCCGCCGCCGCCGAGCGTGCCGGCCATGGCGGAGTAACCGATGAGCGCCACCACGGTCACGGTCAGGCCCGCGACCAGGCCGGGCAGCGCCTCGGGCAGCAGGACCTTGCGCACGATCGCGGTCCTGCTCGCGCCCATCGCCTGGGCCGCCTGGACGACGTCCCTGCCGACCTCGCGCAGCGCGGTCTCGACCAGCCGGGCGTAGAACGGCACCGCGCCGACGGTCAGCGGCACCACGAACGCGGCCGTCCCGATGGTGGTCCCGACGACCAGCCGGGTGAACGGGATGATCGCGATCATCAGCACGATGAACGGCAGCGAGCGCCCCACGTTCACGATGAACCCGAGCGCGGACTTCAGCGCGGGCAGCGGGCGCAGTCCGTCGCGGTCGAACACCACCAGCGCGACGCCGAGCGGCAGCCCGAGCAGCAGCGTGAACAGCGTGGACCAGCCGACCATCGCGGCCGTCTCCAGCGTCGCCGGGCCCAGCAGCGGCAGCATCTCTTCCCAGGTCACGCGGCCTCCCCCGCTTCCTCCACGATCAGCCCGCAGTCACGCAGGTACGCAAGCGCCGCCTGCCGGTCGGAGCCGTCGAGCACGACGCGCAGCCGGCCGACCGAGCCGCCCGCCAGGTCCTCGATGGAGCCGCCGAGGATGCTGAGGTCCACGTCGAACTTGCGCACCACCTCCGACACCACGGGCTGGCGCGGGTCGCCGGTGAACGTCAGCGTCACCGACCCGGCCGGCGCGGGCTCGGGCAGCGGGAAGATCTCCCTGGTCAGCCGGGATCCCGGGGTCCTGATGAGGTCGGCGATGGAGCCGGACTCCTCGATGCGGCCGCGCGACATGATGGCGACCGAGTCGCAGACGCTCTTGACCACGTTCATCTCGTGGGTGATGAGCAGGATCGTCAGGCCCAGCTCGGCGTTGAGCCGCTTGAGCAGGGCGAGGATCGACTGCGTGGTGCCCGGGTCGAGCGCCGAGGTGGCCTCGTCCGACAGCAGCACCGACGGGTTGCCCGCCAGGGCCCTGGCGATGCCGACGCGCTGCTTCTGGCCTCCGGAGAGCTGGTGCGGGCGGTCCTTGCCGCGCCCCTCCAGGCCGACCAGCTCCAGCAGCTCGGCCACCCTGCGTTCCCGCTCCGCCCTGGGCACGCCCATGATCTCCAGCGGAAAGGCCACGTTCCCCGCGACCGTGCGCGAGGAGAGCAGCGCGAAGTGCTGGTGGATCATGCCGATGCGCTGCCTGGCGCGGTTGAGCTCGCGGTCGCCGAGCGCGGTGAGGTCCTGTCCCGCGACGGTGACGGTGCCCGCGGTGGGGCGTTCGAGCAGGTTGACGCAGCGCAGCAACGTGCTCTTGCCGGCGCCGCTCTGGCCGAGCACGCCGTAGATCTCGCCTTCGCGCACATGCAGGTCGACGCCGTCGAGCGCGACGGTGTCGCCGTACTGCTTGCGCAGGCCGGAAGCCTGGATCACAGAGAATCCCCACGACTGAGGGCGGCCACGTGGCGGGCCGCGGGAACGGACATCACCGGAAGGGCGGGCGCGCGCCTAGAGGCGCGCGGAAGTCAGTGCATGCCGGGGTGGAAGGGCAGGTGACTCAGCCTGCGCAGCACGTGACCTGGTCTGATCATGACGGCCTTCGACGTCGAGGAACGGGCGGGTGGGTCTGCTTCTCAGCGGGCCGGCATTCGCCCCATACGCAGGCGGCGACACGCGGCGCCCAGGGGGACGCAGCGATCGGTCGCGTGTGCCTCGTTCACGCCCGGGTCAACGACGGTGATCTTTCCCGCTATTCCCGGTCTCTTCAGTGATATACGTCACGTCCATCGCGGTGGACCGCCCCACCGCGACCGACCGGCCGGCCGGGTGAGCGCGCACAGCCTCCTTTTCGGAAGGCGCCTCAGCCGCCCAGCAGCCCGGAAGCGGCAGAGCAAGCACCCCGACGAGACGCCCGTCCAGCCCCGTGCCCAGCAGCCCAGAGGCGGCGGACCAGCGGGAAGGGCCGCGCGCGGCGCCCCTCCGAAGCGACGCCCGCCCACCCGCCGGCCAGCGAGCAGCGCGGACGCCGCAGGGCGCGAAGGCCGGGGACCGGCCCGGAAGCGGGCGGAGGCGGAAGCACGGAGGACGCCGGTCCGCGGCGGCTCGGGGGCGCGGAGGCGCCGGCTCCCGCGGGAGGGTGGGGCGCCGGTGCGGGGGCACGAGCGAGTGAGGCACAGGCGTGCGCGGATCGAGCAGGCAGGGCACGGGCGAGCCGGCGACGAGAGCGGGGCCCAAAAACGGGCCACGAGCGTGCGGGGGCGCGGGTCCTCCGTCACCGGCGGCACGCGTGACCGCCCCGCCGTACCCCAGGAGGCCGGGCGCGGCGGGGCGGTGGCTCGTGGCGCGGCACGGACCGGGCGGCGGTCAGGCCGCGACGGTGGGGGCGGCGACCTCGGCCGGGCTGAGCGCGATGTCGAGGACCTCGCGCACGTCGCTCACCGTGTGGATGGTGAGCTCCTTGCGGACCTCCTCGGGCACGTCGTCGAGGTCGGGCTCGTTGCGCGCCGGGATGAGGACGGTCGTGATGCCGGCCCGGTGTGCGGCGAGCAGCTTCTGCTTGACGCCGCCGATCGGCAGCACGCGCCCGGTCAGCGAGATCTCGCCGGTCATGGCGACATCGCTGCGGACCAGCCGCCCGGACAGCAGCGAGGCCAGCGCCGTCGTCAGCGTCACGCCCGCGGACGGCCCGTCCTTCGGCACCGCGCCCGCGGGGAAGTGGATGTGGACCGAGCGGTCCTTCAGCGCGGTGACCGGCAGCTCCAGCTCGGCGCCGTGGGAGCGCAGGTAGGACAGCGCGATGCGGGCCGACTCCTTCATCACGTCGCCGAGCTGGCCGGTCAGCGTGAGGCCGGTCTCGCCGGTCTCGGGGTCGGCCAGCGACGCCTCGACGTACAGGACGTCTCCGCCGGCCCCCGTGACGGCCAGGCCGGTGGCGACGCCGGGAACGGAGGTGCGCTGCTTGTTCTCCGGCAGCGACGACTCGGGCACGAACCGCGGCCGTCCGAGGTAGCCGACCAGGTCCTCCTCGCGTACGGTGACGGGCAGCTCGTCCTTGGCCGCGATCTTGCGCAGGATGCGCGCCACGGAGCGTTCGAGCGAGCGGACGCCCGCCTCGCGGGTGTACTCGGCGGCCAGCTTGCGCAGCGCGGGCTCCTCGACCGTGACCTCCTCGGCCGCGAGCCCGGCCAGCTCGAGCTGCCTCGGGACCAGGTGGTCGCGGGCGATGGCGACCTTCTCGTCCTCGGTGTAGCCGTCGAGCGTGACGACCTCCATGCGGTCGAGCAGCGGCCCGGGGATGGCCTCCAGCACGTTGGCGGTGGCCAGGAACAGCACGTCGGACAGGTCGAGCTCGACCTCGAGGTAGTGGTCGCGGAACGTGTGGTTCTGTGCCGGGTCGAGCACCTCGAGCAGGGCGGCCGTGGGGTCGCCGCGGTAGTCGGCGCCGACCTTGTCGACCTCGTCGAGCAGCACCACCGGGTTCATCGAGCCGGCCTCGCGGATGGCGCGGACGATGCGGCCGGGCAGCGCGCCGACGTAGGTGCGGCGGTGACCGCGGATCTCGGCCTCGTCGCGTACGCCGCCGAGCGCGACGCGGACGAACTTGCGGCCCATCGCGCGCGCAACGGACTCGCCGAGCGAGGTCTTGCCGACTCCGGGAGGGCCGGCGAGCGCCAGCACGGCGCCGCTGCGGCGGCCGCCCACCACACCGAGCCCCTTCTCCTGGCGGCGCTTGCGCACGGCCAGGTGCTCGATGATGCGGTCCTTGACGTCGGCGAGGCCGGTGTGGTCGGCGTCGAGGACGGCCCGCGCGTTGGCGAGGTCGTAGTTGTCCTCGGTGCGGACGTTCCACGGCATGTCGAGGACGGTGTCGAGCCAGGTGCGGATCCAGCCGGTCTCGGGCGACTGGTCGGAGGTCCGCTCCAGCTTGTCGACCTCCTTGAGCGCGGCCTCGCGCACCTTGTCGGGCAGGTCGGCGGCCTCGACGCGGGCGCGGTAGTCCTCCTCCTCGCTCTCGGCGGAGTCGCCGTTGAGCTCCTTCAGCTCCTTGCGGATGGCGTTGAGCTGCTGGCGCAGCAGGAACTCGCGCTGCTGCTTCTCCATGCCCTCCTGGACGTCCTTGCGGATCGTCTCGGCGACGTCGAGCTCGGCCAGGTGCTCGCGGGACCACTCGATGAGCTTGGCCAGCCGTTCCGCCGGGTCGGGCTGCTCGAGCAGCTCGACCTTCTGCGCGGTGCTGAGCCACGGGGTGTAGCCGGAGCTGTCGGCGAGCACCGAGGGGTCGTCGATCTGGTTGACCTGGTCGACCACCTGCCAGGCGCCGCGCTTCTGCAAGATCGTGGTGGCCAGGGCCTTGTACTCCTTGGCCAGTTCGTGGGCGCGGTCGCCGACGGGGACGGGGTCGATGGTGTCGGCCTCCACCCACAGCGCGGCGCCGGGGCCGGTCGTGCCGGTGCCCACGCGTACGCGGTCGACGCCGCGCACGACGGCGGCGGGCTCGCCGCCCGGCAGCCTCCCGACCTGCTCCACCACGGCACGGACGCCGATGGCGCCGTAGCGGCCGTCTATGCGGGGAACGAGGAGGACCCGTGGCTTGTTGCCACCGGATGCACGGGCCGCCTCGATCGCAGCGCGCACCTCGGAGTCGGACAGGTCCAGCGGGACCACCATGCCCGGCAGGACGACGGCGTCGTCAAGCGGCAGGACCGGCAGGGTCAAGCTCTCACTCATACGAACTCCAAAGGGTTGAGTTATACCGACTCAATTCATTGGAGCCTCGCATTGTTCCCTTCCTTGCCGGTGTTCGCTCACGGCGATCGTAATGATGTAAGCCATCCATCCCTAGGGTTAAGGCAGGATCAAACCTCGGTGTGACGACTCCCGCGAAGGTCGCGTTTTATTGTTGAACAGGCGTTTTCTCTGCTCCTCCCCGCTCGCCGGAGGAGCCGGACGACCGAACGGGGGTGTCGTGAAGAAGGGGGCGGTGCGGCGTACGACGAGTGCCGTGGTGCAGCCGTTCCTGCTCGCCCTCTACCGAGGCGAGGCCGACCCGATGCCGCAGGGGCGCCGGCTGACGTTCCGGGTGCCGCGGCCGGTGCGGCGGGTGCTGCCGCTGCGGACCATCAACCTCGTCCAGGTCGCGGACGGCCTGCTGACGCTCATCCTCTACAACATCACGCTCGGCTGGCTGGAGCAGGTGCGAGCCGAGGCCTCGATGATGGCGCGCGACGGGCTCCCGTTGCCACTCTCCGAGGGCTATCCCATGTTGGCCGCGATCGGCGTGGCGCTCCCCGTGGCCCTGCGCCATCGCTGGCCGCTGGCCGCCTGGCGGGTGGCCTTCGCCGCGGTTCCTCTCAGCGTCTGGATCGAGCTCACCCGTGCCCCCGACCTCGCCCCTTATCCGGATTCGATGGTCATCGGCTACCCGCTGGTGCTCTACTCCGTCGCCGTGCGCTGCGAGCGGCGCATCACCGTGGGCGTGTGGGTGCTCACGTTCCTGGCCGCGTGGATCATCCATCCCAACTCCATGCCGCTGGTCGTCGTGTTCACGACGATCGCGCTGCTGTTCGGCTACAACGTGCGGGTGCGGCGCAGCGCCACCGCCAAGCTCGTCGAGGAGGAGCGGCGCACCAGGCAGGCCGAGAGCGCGCAGGCCGTGCTGGAAGAGCGCGCCCGCATCGCGCGCGAGCTGCACGACGTGGTCGCACACCACATGTCGGTGATCGCCATCCAGGCCGAGGCGGTGCCGCTCAAGGCGGCGGGCGACCCCGCGCAGTTAGAGGCGGGCCTCGCCGAGATCAGAACGCTGTCCCTCGAGGCCATCGCGCAGCTTCGCCAGGTGCTCGGCGTGCTGCGCGACCCCACCGGGCAGGCCGACACCGCGCCGCAGCCTGGGCTCGACCGCATCGACGAGCTGGCCGCCAACGCGCGCGCCGCCGGGCTTGCGGTGCTGGTCAAGCGGAGCGGGGAGCTGAGCGGGCTGCCGTCGGCGGTGGAGCTGTCGGCGTACCGGATCGTGCAGGAGTCGCTGTCGAACGTGATGCGGCACGCGCCCGGCGCGGCCGTCGCCGTCGACATCGCCCGCGTGGGCGGCGAACTCCATCTCACCATCGTCAACGGCCCCAGCCCCGCCCTGCCGCAGGGCTCTGATCGTGACCCTTCGGGCACCGCCCTGACATCCGGCCGCCCGACCGGCGAGCTCGGGTCCGGGTACGGCGGCCAGGGGGCCATCGGCCGGCCTGGGAAGGCCGGCGAGCCTGGGCCGGACGTCCAGCCCGCGCAAGACCGCGGTCGCCGGCGCGGCGGAGCCCCCGGGGACGATGCGCTGGAGGGCAGAGCCTCGTGGGACGGCGCCACGGACGACAGCGGCACGCAGGACGGTGCGCGAAGCAGTGCGGCTGCGCGGGACAGCGCGGAGAGCGGCGGCGCTACGCGGAAGGGCGCCACGGGCGGCGGGGCTGCGCCGGACGGTGCCACGGGCAGCGGGGCTGTACGGGACAGCACGGCGAGCGGCGGCGCTACGCGGAAGGGCGCCACGGGCGGCGGGACTGCGCGGGACGGTGCCAGGGGCAGCGGGCACGGGCTCATCGGGATGCGGGAGCGGGTGGCGCTGCTCGACGGCACGCTACAGGCAGGTCCCGTGCCCGGTGGCGGGTTCGAGGTGCGGGCCACGTTACCGATCGCGGGAAGGGAGAGCACGTGATCAGGGTGCTGATCGCGGACGACCAGGGCATGGTGCGCACCGGGTTCACGGTGTTCCTGAGCGGCCAGCCGGACATCGAGGTGGTGGGCGAGGCGGCCGACGGGCGCGAGGCCGTCGAGCGGGCCGCCGAGCTCAAGCCCGACGTGGTGCTGATGGACGTGCGGATGCCGGTCATGAACGGCCTCGAGGCCACCCGGCAGCTCATGGCCCGCGACATCGGGGCGAAAGTGCTCATCCTGACGACGTTCGACCTCGACGACTACGTCTACGAGGCGCTGCGGGCGGGGGCGAGCGGGTTCCTGCTGAAGGACGCCTCGGCGGCGCAGCTCGTGGAGGCCGTACGCGTGGTCGCCGCCGGGGAGGCGCTCCTCGCGCCGGCCATCACCAAGCGGCTGATCACCGAGTTCGCCCGGCTCGGCTCGCCCCGCCCGGTGCCGGGGCGGCGGCTCGACGAGCTGACCGAGCGGGAGACCGAGGTGCTCCTCCTGGTCGCCCAGGCGCTGTCCAACCAGGAGATCGCCGAGAAGCTGTTCGTGGCCGAGCAGACGGTGAAGACGCACGTGGGGCGGGTGCTGATGAAGTTGGGCCTGCGCGACCGCGCTCAGGCGATCGTCTACGCCTACGAGTCCGGCCTCGTCCGCCCCGGCGAATGACCGTCCGCCCGCCATGCGGCCCGGCGCCGGTCCCGCGGCCGGCCCGTGGCACAGGGCCAGGGACACGACGGTCCCGGGCACCCGGGCGCGGATCGCACTCCGCCCTCGTCACCGCGCAACTCCCACCACCACACGGCCAGCGCAAACCGAGCCGGTGACACAACCGACCCAGGTGCCGAGTGCCCCTCACCCCTGCCCTCGCGACCACACGACCCCCACCACCACACGACCCCCACCACCACACGACCAGCGCAAACCGAGCCGGTGACACAACCGACCCAGGAGGTGCCGAGTACCCATCACTCCCGCCCTCGTGCAAGAGGGATTCCCGCCACTGCGCGGCCGCGGCGGGCTTGAAGCCGGGGCGGGTGACGCGGCCCGGCCCCAGGCACGGGGCCGATGCACCTGAGGCCGGGCATCCCGCAGGGCCGAGGACCGTGCACGCAGGGCCGAGGACCGAGCGCACAGAGCCGGGAACCGAGCACGCAGAGGCGGGATTCGCGTGCGAGGCCGAGGACCGTGCGCGTGAGGCCGAGGGTCCCCGCGGCCGGAGGTGGGCGGCGCAGCCCCGAGGAGCGTGCGCGACACCAGAGACCGTGCGTGCGATGCCGGGAACCATCAACACGACCACCAGAGACCACGCGCGTGACACCGGACAACCATCAACACGACCACCAGAGACCACGCGCGTGACACCGGGAACCGTCAACGCGATGCCGGGGACAGTGCGTGTGGGGCGGGGATTGTGGTTGGCGTGAGCACGGGTCCGGTTGGGGCCTGGTCTCGTGCGTGTTGGGGCCGGGCTTGGTGTCACGGTCGGGAGCGTCGGAGCGAGCCGCATCCCCTCGTGCACGTGGGGACGGCTGGCCCATGTGGCGGCGGCTGACGTGCGGCATCGCTCATGCGCGTGGAGCCGCGCTGGCTGCGTAAGGCGGCGGTGTGCTGGTGTCGCCTGGGATGTCCTCGTGGGCAGTGGCCTGGAGAGGAGGTGCCGGTCCGGTGGCCGGGGTGGTTTTCCTGGGGGCGGTGGGGTCGTACAGTCGGCGGGTGGATCCCGTTGAGCTCTTTCACGAGGTGGCGGCCACCGTGCCGGCTTACGGCAGGTTCCTGGCCGAGCATCGGGTGGATCCGGCCAAGGTGCGGACGCTCGCGGACTTCGCGGCGCTGCCGATGACGACCAAGCAGAACTACACCCGCCGCCACCCCCTGCCCGACCTGTGCAGGAACGGCGTGATCGGGGACATGATCGCCGTGTCGTCGGGATCGACGGGCGAGCCGTCGTTCTGGCCGCGTTCGGTGTCGGACGAGCGGGTGATCACGGACCGGTTCGCGGAGGTGTTCGGCGACGCGTTCGGGGCCCGCGGGCGGCGCACGCTGGCGGTGGTGTGCTTCGCGCTCGGCACGTGGGTGGGCGGGCTGTTCACGGTGAGCTGCTGCCGTCACCTGGCCGGGCGCGGGTTTCCGATCACGGTGGTGGCGCCGGGCACCGACCGGCGGGAGATCCGGCGGGTGCTGCCCGAGCTGGCCCCGTACTTCGACCAGGTGGTGCTGCTGGGCTACCCGCCGTTTCTGAAGAACGTGATCGACACCGAGGACCTGCCGTGGCACGAGTGGGACCTCAAGCTGGTGACGGCGGGCGAGGTGTTCAGCGAGGAGTGGCGGGCGCTGGTGGCCGAGCGGGCGGGCATCGCCGATCCGCTGCGCGGCATCGCCTCCCTGTACGGCACGGCCGACGCGGGCGTGCTGGGCAACGAGACGCCGCTGTCGGCGGAGATCCGGCGTTTCCTGTCGGGCAGGCCGGACCTGGCGAGGGAGATCTTCGGCGAGTCGCGGCTGCCGACGCTCGTCCAGTACGACCCGCAGGTCCGCTACTTCGAGGAGCACGCGGGCACGCTGCTGTTCTCCGGCGGCAACGGTGTCCCGCTGATCCGCTACCACATCGCCGACGAGGGCGGCGTGCTGCCGTACGACCGGCTGCTGTCCTTCGTCGCCGCGCACGGTTTCAAGCCGTCGGCGAGCGGTCCTGAGCGGCCGTTCGTGTACGTGTTCGGCCGCGGCCACTTCACGGTCTCCTTCTACGGCGCGAACGTCTACCCGGAGAACATCGCGGTCGGCCTGGAGCAGCCGGAGGTGAGCGGGGCGGTGACCGGCAAGTTCGTGCTGGAGGTGGCCGAGGACGAGCGGCGCGACCGGACCCTGACGGTCACGGTGGAGCTGATGCCGGGCGTGCGGCCGTCGGATGAGGTGGCGGCCGCCGCCGGCGAGGCGATCCTGGGCCAGTTGCTCCGGCTGAACAGCGAGTTCGCCGCCTACGTGCCGCCCGAGCGGCGGCGGCCGGTGATCCGGCTCCGCGAGGCCGGCGACCCGGAGTACTTCCCACCGGGTGCCAAACACCGCTACACCCGCTAGCCGGCCGACCGGCCCGGTCCGGTGGAGCCGATGCCGGGCGTGCGGCCGTCGGCTCGGCCCCCTTCGTGCTCCGGCGGCTGCTCCGATGGCGGCCTCTTTGCGCCTGCCGACGCCGCTGCTCGTGATGAGGCGCCGCACCGGGTGTGCCGGGGCTGGGGCCGGGCAGCCCGCCAAGGCCCCGCCGATCGTGGCAGGGCGCCGCCTGGGCGGCCGTGCCGGGCCGGACCCCCGGCGACCGTCCCGGGCTGGCGGCTCAGCGGCCCGTGCCGGGTCTTGGTCAGGTTTTCAGGGCCGCGGCGATTCTGCTTTCCGCCCACGGCACCATGAGGAAGCCGCGCTTGACGGTCAGCACCTGCACGCCGGCCGTCCACGACTGGATGCCGGGGATGGAGGCCAGCGTGCGCGAGGTGAAGTGGTGCAGGTCGGCGGTGGTGGGGACGATGACCTCGCAGATGAGCGAGGCCTGCCCGAGCACCGACGCGATCATGCGGACGCCGCGCTCGCCGGAGAGCCGCTCGGCGACGCTGTCCTGCATGCTCGGCTCGATCGACAGCCAGAAGAGGATCTCGGCCTCGTAGCCGAGCGCGGCGGCGGGGATGAACGTGGTGACGCTGGCGCAGCCGCGTTCGAGCATGGCTTCGAGCCGCCGCCTGGCGGTGCTCTCGCTGATGCCGACGCGGCGGCCGACGGACTGGAAGCTGGCCCGGCCGTCGTCGCGGAGCGCGGCGAGCACTTCGCGGTCGACGTCGTCGAGGTGGCCGGGTTCGCAGGTGTGACCGGGCATGGGCGTGGCGAAGGCGCCCTTGCCCGGCCCGAGCAGCGGCGCGCTCCAGTCGTAGCTCACCTTGTACGTGTGGAGCACGAGGTCGGCGTTGCTCTGCTGCGCCCCGGGGATGGACTGGACGAAGTCGACCAGCATCGAGTACAGGTCGCGGTGTTTGGGGGCGACCAGCTCGAACACGATGTCGTAGCCGCCGGTGACGATGGTGACGTACCGGATGTCGGGGTTGGCGGCCAGCAGGCCCGCCACCCTGAGCTGGCTGCCGGGCGCGCAGGTGAGCCGGACGAGGAACACGTGGACGGGTCCTTCGTGCTCCAGGTGCGGCAGCACCGCGACCCGGGCCAGCCCGGCGCCGAACAGGTGCTGGGCCCGCCGCGCCACCGTCGTGGTGGAGGTGCCGATGAGCTGGGCGATGTCGGTCCAGCTCGCCCGGCCGTTCACGTGGAGCGCGGCGAGGATCTTGCGGTCGAGGTCGTCGAGATCTTCCATCGGGGGCATCATCGCGCGATCAGGGCCGTTCTCGCACCTGCCCCGCGCCGCCCGGCTCCTCGCCAGAGGAGCCGGAAGCCCCGGAGCCTGCGGCCTCGGAACCGGACGGGCCGGAGCCGGTAGCGCCGGAGAGTGCTCTGGCGAGGAAGTCGCGGACGGTGGCCTCCCACAGCTCGGCCTCCTCGATCTGCGGCGAGTGCCCGGACTTCTCGAAGATCCGCAGCTCGGCCCTCGGGATGAGGCGGGCGATGGTCTCGCTGCACTCGGGCGGCGTGATCCAGTCGTGGCGGCCGACGGTGACGAGGGTCGGCGCGGTGATGCCGGGCAGCAGGTGCTTGATGTCGTAGCCGGGCTGGTTGTGGGCGAAGGCGTAATTGTGCGTCTCGTAGTGGTACGGGGTGGCGGCCACGCGCTGCTCGACCTTGGCGGGGTCGTAGTCGTGGTCGTACAGGGGGAGGATCTCGCGCCAGCAGTCGCGCAGGTCGTCGTCGTCGCGGACGGTGCCCGACATGATGCGGTCGAGCTTGTCGCGGTCGATGCTCACCCGGGAGGAGGCGGCGGCGTTGCGGATGGCGAGGTCCTGGTTGGCGTTGTCGGCGGAGGTGTCGCGCAGCACGAGGGCGCTGACGCGGTCGGGGTGGCGGGCGGCGTACTCCATGGCGATGAAGCCGCCGTACGAGCCGCCGGCCATGATGATCTGCTCGGCGCCGATCCACCGGCGCAGGGCCTCGACGTCGGCCACCCACTGCTCGTGGGTGAAGGGCCCGTTGAGCCCGCTGGCCCCGGAGCCCCGGGCGTCGAAGACGAGCACCCGGTAGGTGTCGGCGAGGCGGCCGAAGCCGGCCTTGGGCTCGGCGAGCGAGCCGAGTCCCGGCGCGCCGTGGTGGGCGATGACGACGTGCTCGCCGTCGCCGAGTATCTCGACGTTGAGGGGGTTGCCGTTGATGTCGACGTACACAGGTGTCCTCTCAGATGACGACGTCGGTGAGCTCGCGGGGGTAGGCGGTGAGCCGGCGCGGACCCGACTCGGTGACGAGCACGGTGTCGGAGATGCGGTAGCCGGCGTGGCCGGGCACGTAGACGCCGGGCTCGCTGGACAGGATCATGCCGGGGGCGAGTTCGGTGGCGTCGCCGTCGGACAGCCACGGCGGCTCGTGGAAGCCGAGCCCGATGCCGTGCCCCTGGCGGTGGCGCAGGTATGCGCCGTAGCCGGCCTCCTTGATGACGGCCAGGCAGCGGCGGTTGGCCTCCTCGCAGGTGATGCCGGGGACGAGGGCCTCGGTGCCGATCTCCTGCGCCTCGCGTACGGCCTCGTAGTAGCGGGCCTGCTGGGGCGTGGGCTCGCCGATGACGAACGTGCGCTCGCTCTCGACGAACCGGCCGCCGACGGCGCAGCCGAGCGAGAGCATGAACGTCTCCCCCGCCTTGAGCCGGTCGCCGCCGGGCAGGCGGTGCGGCTGGGCGGAGTTGGGCCCGCCGTAGACGAGGCCGCCGGTCAGCATGGGGACGACCACGACGTCCTCGTGGGAGGCGTACATGAGGCGGGAGCCGTAGGAGATGACGTGGCCGGCCAGCTCGGTCTCGGTGGGCAGCTCGCCGCCCGCTTCGAGGGCCTGCCTGACCAGCTCGACACCGGCCTCGATCATCCGGTCGGCGATGCGGGCGGCCTCCTCGTGCAGCGCGATCTCCTCGGGCTGTTTGCGCAGCCGCACCTGGCCGACGGCGTCGGAGACGCACCAGCGGGTGCCGGGGAAGGCCTCGGCCAGCGCCGCCGTACGCCCGATCGAGGTGGACGGCGCGTAGCCGGCCGTGGCGGGGGCGGGGACGTGCGCGGCGAGCACCGCGAACGGCGAGCGCTCGCCGGGGAACTCGGGGTAGGCGAGGATCTCGGCCCTGGCGCCCTGGTCCTCGGCGTATTCGCGTTCGAGGTCGGGTACGAGCAGCACGGGGTCGCCGTCGAGCGGCAGCCAGCAGGCGACCGGGCGCTCGTTCGGGAAGTGGTGGAACCCGGTGAGGTAGGCGACGTCCAGCGGGTCGTCGAGCAGCAGCGCCGCCAGCCCGTCGGCGGACATGCGGGCGCGCACCCGGTCGAGGGCGCCCGCGTAGAAGGTGCCGGGCAGCCGCTGGGAGAAGGTCATGTGTCGCTCCTGTGGTTGCGGGCGTCGTTGTAGGCGACGGACAGCAGCGTCGTGGAGAGCACGAGCAGCAGGATCGCCAGCGACGGGAACAGCGTGGTCCACCAGGCGGAGGCGAGGGCCCCCGACTGCTGCGCCTTGTGCAGGATGGTCCCCCAGGACCAGGATTCGGGGTCGCCCAGGCCGAGGAAGGACAGGCCGGCCTCCGACAGCACGGCGCGCGAGGTGGTGAGCACGACGGACACGCCGACGACGGGGACGACGCCGGGCAGCAGGTGCTTGCGGACGATCCACCACGACGAGCCGCCGACGACCTTGGCCGCCGACACGAACGGCATGGGCACGATGGCCAGCGCCTGCGAGCGCACCACGCGGGCCACCTCGGGCCAGCTGAACAGCGCGATCACCACGGCGAGCGTGCGCACGCTGGGCCCGGCCAGCGCCGCCACGAGGATCATCAGCGGCAGCACGGGCAGCGACAGCGACAGGTCCACCAGCACGCCGAGCGGGGCGTCCAGGCGGCGGAAGTACGCGGCGCTGACGCCGATGAGCAGGCCGATGCCGATGGCCAGCACGGAGGCGCTGGCGCCGACCGCCATGCTGACCCTGGTGCCCCAGATGACCTGGGCGAAGACGTCCTGGCCGATGTCGTCGGTGCCGAACCAGTGCTCGGCCGACGGCGGCTGCGAGGTGTCGGGCCCGTACCCCTCGGGGAAGGGCGCGATGAGCGGCGCGAAGAGCGCGACGAGCAGCATGAGCAGCAGCACGGCCGCGCTGGCCATGCCGAGCGGGTTGCGGCGGAAGGAGCTCCAGGTCCGCCTGCGCGGGGTGAGCTCCGCTGCGATGGCGGTCATGAGGTGCGCACTCTCGGGTCGAGGATGCCGTAGGCCACGTCCGTGATCAGGTTGGCCACCACCACGGCGGCGGCGAGCAGCACGAACGCGCCCTGCAGGACGGGGAAGTCGAGCTGGCCGACCGCCTCGTAGATGGCGCGGCCGATGCCCGGGTAGGCGTAGATGGTCTCGGTGAGCACGGCGCCGCCGACCAGGGTGCCGAGCTGCAGGCCGGCGATGGTGGTGGTGGGCAGCAGCGCGTTGCGCAGCGCGTGCTTCCACACGACCGCGCCGGGCCGTACGCCCTTGGCCTTGGCCAGGGAGACGTAGTCCTCGCCGAGCGCCTCGATGAGCGTGGTCCGCATGGTCAGCACGTAGCCGCCGAGCTGGATGAGCACCAGCGACAGGCAGGGCAGCACCAGGTGGTGCACCATGCTGGCGGTGGCGGCGAGGCCGGTGGCGTCGAGGTCCACCGCGCCGCCGATGGGGAACCAGCCGAGCCAGACGCCCATCACGTACATGAGGAAGATGCCGACGCTGGGCACGAACAGCGACTGCGCGGTGACGCCGGTGAGCTGGATGACCCGGTCGAGCCAGCCCTTGGCCCTGGTGGCGGCGAGCACGCCGAGCGGGATGCCCAGCACGATCGTCACCGCCATGGCCGAGCCGGTGAGGATCAGCGTCCACGGCAGCCGTTCCATCAGCACGGTCGTGACGGGGACCGACTGGCGGAACGACATGCCGAGGTTGCCGTGGAGGAGCTGACCGAGGTAGTCGACGTACTGTGCGGCCAGGGGCTTGTCCAGGCCGAAGTCCGCGAGCAGTTTCCGGCGCAGCTCCTCGGTCATGTTCGGGTCGGCCACGGCCAGCACCGGGTCGCCCGGCAGCAGGCGGACCAGGAAGAACGTCACCGTGACCGCGAACCACAGGGTGAGCAGGCCGCGGGCCAGCCGTAGGCCGATGAACCGCATATCAGCCCGCCGGCTTCGCCGAGGCGAGGGAGAGCGGGTTCAGGATGGACAGCAGCTCGCTCGGCATCGGCTTGAAGCCGGTCCACTTCGCGGAGTACGCGATGTTGAACGTCTCCACGTACAGGACGTTGTCGTAGACCTGGTCGTGGATGATGCGAGCGGCCTCCTGGATCGGGCCCCTGGCCTCGTCGACGGTGAGCGCGCGCTGCGCCTTGTCGATGAGGGCGTCCAGCTTGGGGTCCTCGACCTGGGCGTAGTTGATGAACCCGCCGGTCTTGAACGCCAGCCCCAGGTTCGCGGGCGGGTTGTCCATGATCGCCCACGATCCTGCGTAGATGTCGAAGTCGCGCTTGGCCGTCTTGTCCAGGTACGTGTTGCGCTCCAGGCCCTGCAGCTCGATCGTGATCCCGGCCTTCTTCGCCGAGTCGCGCACCATGGGCGCCCAGCGGGCGATGTTCGGGTCGGCCTGGTCGTAGATCATGCCGAGCTTCAGGCCGGTCTGCCCGGCCTCGGCGAGCAGCTTCTTGGACTGCTCGGGGTCGAAGGCGTACTCCTTCGAGGTGGGGTCGGTCCAGTCGGGCAGGGTGGGGGTGAGCACGCTGGAGTTGGAGGACTTGGCGAAGCCCTTCAGCGCGATGTTCCTGATGGCCTCGTAGTCGACGGCGTGGGCGAGGGCCTGGCGCACGCGCACGTCGTCCAGCGGCTTGCGCTTGGTGTTGTACTGCAGGTGGGCCCAGCCGAGCGAGGGGATCTGCTGGAGCTTGACCTTGGGGTCGTTCTGCAGCTCGGCGGCGGTGGCGGGCGGCAGCACGTTGCCGATGAGGTCGATCTCCCCGTTGCGCAGCGCCAGCACCTCGGTGTTGACGTCGGGGAAGACGCGGAAGACGACCTCCTTGACGGTGGGCGTGCCGGGCCCGAAGTCGTCGACGCGCTCCATGATGTAGCGCTGGCCGCGCTCGACCTTGGTCAGCTTGAACGGCCCCGCGCTCACCCAGTCCTTGTCGTTGGCGAACTTCTGCACGCTCGGGGCCTTCTCGAAGACGTGCTTGGGCACGATCGGCAGCCAGAAGCCCACGTTGTCGAGGAACGTGCCGTCGGGGCGGCTCAGCTTGAAGCGCACCTCGGTCGGCGAGACCGCCTCGGCCTTGTCGAGCGCGGTGATGAGCCCGGCCACGACGCCGAACTGCTCCTTCTGCACCGCCGTGATCGCGAACACCACGTCGTCGGCGGTGACCGGCTTGCCGTCGGACCAGGTCATGTCGTCGCGCAGCTTGACGGTGGCGCTCTTGCCGTCCTCCGCGTACGACCACTCGGTGGCGAGGTACGGGGTGCGCTTGCCGGCCTCGTCCATCTGCATGAGGTGGGGGTACATGAGGCTGGTGACCCACGAGTCGGTACGGCTGTTGCCGACCAGCGGGTTGTAGTTGACCACGTCGGCGGTGGTGCCGATGGTCAGCCGGTCGGCCGAGGCCGGGGCGGCCTGCTGTGCGGACGGCGAGCCCGACTGGCCGGGCACGCCGGGGGCGCAGGCTGCGACAGCGGTAAGTGCGGCGGCCAGCGCCGCGGCGAGCGTGACACGTTTCATCAGATCCAGACCTCTTCCAGCACCCGCATGACGTTGCCCCCGACGACCTTGGTGATCTCGTCGTCCGAGTAGTCGTGGGCGACGAGCCAGGAGATGATGTTCCAGAAGCATTCGGCCGGGTTCTCCAGGCCGTCCACGTACTCGACCTTCTCGTAGTCGATCCCGGCGTGCGCCTCCCTGATCGACAGGTGGTCGGCGAACGTGTCGTGCAGCCCGACGTGGTCGCCGAAGAGCGTGTCGGGGCCGAAGGCCACGTGGTCGATGCCGACCAGGTCCACACAGTACGTGAAATGGTCCATGACCGACTCCAGGCTGTGCCTGGGGTGGTTCGGCGACAGCGTGGTGTGCGGGGCCGCCTCCAGGCCGATGACGCCGCCGCGTTCGGCCGCCGCCTTGATGACCTCGTCAGGCTTCATGCGGTTGGTGGGCCAGACCGCGCGGGCGCCGGCGTGGGTGATGAGGATCGGCTTGGTGGAGTGCCTGATCGTGTCGAGCGAGGTCTGGTCGCCGGAGTGCGAGACGTCGATGGCGATGCCGAGCTTGTTCATGCGGCGCACGGCCTTCTCGCCGAACAGGGTCAGGCCGCCGTCGCGGCGCTCCTTCAGGCCGCTGCCGAGCGTGTTGGCCTCGCTGTAGGCGATGCCCATCTGCCGTACGCCGAAGCCGTACAGCATGTCGATCCTGTCGACCTCGTTCTCGATCATCGTGGCCGCCTCCAGGGCGAGCACGAGGCCCATGCGGCCGCTGTTGTGCGCCTCGTACACGTCGGCGAGGCGTTCGACCTTGATGAGGTAGTCCTGGTGGGCGATGTCCGACAGACGCATGCCGATGTCGGCGATCACATCGGTCCACTTCCAGCCGGCCTGGCTGGTGACGCAGCAGGTGCCGTCCATGAGGTTGTCGAAGACGACGGTCATGCCGGAGCGGGCCAGGCCCTCGTAGCCGGTGCGGTGGCGGGCGGTGCGGTTGTAGTCGACGGTCTGGCTGATGTCGTCGGGAAAGACCGACGGGTGGTCGTGCAGGGAGACGACGAGGCTCTCGGTGAGGAGACGGCGTACGCGCTCGGTCTGCTCGGTGGTGAGCTCGGGCCCCTGGTAGGCGGGGACGCGGCCGATCTCGGGGGCCAGATCGAAGTGCCGGTAGTCGACACCCTCTTCGAGGTATTCGTACGAACGGTAACCCTTGTAGCTCTTTGCGGCTTCCAGCATCTGGTATCCCCTCTTGTCCGATTGCCGGAAGTTTGCCAGGATCAGGCGCGAAAGACAATATCCAAGTTGTTTTCCGGCAGCAGACCACCTATCAGCGCCAGCATTCGTCACAATCGAGGAGGGGGTGCGGTGAGCGAACCACCGGCCCTGGAGATCCGCGGCCTGCACGTCACCTTCACCGCCCAGGGACGCGAGATCCCGGCGGTCCGCGGCGTGGACCTGACCATCGAGCGCGGCCAGACACTGGCGCTGCTCGGCGAGTCGGGCTCGGGCAAATCCGTCACCGCGAAGGCCGTCATGGGGCTGCTCGACCAGCCGAACGCCCGCGTACGCTTCGAGACGGCCAGGCTCGGCGGGCGCGACCTGCTCGCCATGGACGCCGAGCAGCTGCGGGCCCTGCGCGGCAGCGAGATGACGCTCGTCTTCCAGGACGCGCTGTCGGCGCTCAACCCCGTGCTCAGCGTCGGCGACCAGATCGGCGAGCTGTTCCGCGTGCACCGCGGCCTGTCGCGCAAGGAGGCGCGGGCCCGCTCGATCGAGATGCTCGACCTCGTCGGCATCCCCGCCGCCGCCAAGCGCATCGACGACTACCCGCACCAGTTCTCCGGCGGCATGCGGCAGCGCATCCTCGTCGCCATGGCGGTGGCGCTGGAGCCCGACCTGATCATCGCCGACGAGCCGACGACCGCGCTCGACGTGACCGTCCAGGCGCAGATCCTGGAGCTCATCGACCGGCTGCGGCGCGACCTCGGCACCGCGGTGCTGCTCATCACGCACGATCTCGGCGTCGCGGCCGAGGTCAGCGACCGCATCGCGGTCATGTACGCCGGGCGCATCGTCGAGGGCGGCGAGGTCGGCGAGCTGTACGAGCGGCCCGCGCACCCGTACACGGAGGCGCTGCTCGCCGCCATCCCCGACCTGGACAGCCCGGCCTCGGAGCTGCGCGCCATCCCCGGCGCGCCGCCCAGCCCCGCCGAGGTGCCGCCCGGGTGCTCGTTCGCGCCCCGCTGCGCGCGGGCGAGCGAGATATGCGGCCGCAGCCGGCCGCCGCTCACGGCCCTGCGTGCCGGATCCGGCCGTTACGTCGCCTGCCACCACGCGGAGGAGATGCTCGATGGCGCTCTCACCTGAGCACCGGGAGGAGCCCGTGCTGCGGGCCACCGGCCTGCACAAGACCTACCGGGGCGGCCTGCTGTCCAGGGGCGGCGCCGTACGCGCCGTCTCCGGCGTGGACCTCGACCTCTACCCCGGCGAGACGCTCGGCATCGTCGGCGAGTCCGGCTGCGGCAAGTCCACCCTGGCCCGCATGCTCGTCGGCCTCGAACGCCCCGACGAGGGCGAGGTCACCTTCCGCGGCCGGCCCTTCTTCACCAGGGGCGGCGTGCCGCGCGACATCCGGCGGCGGGTCCAGATGGTCTTCCAGGACCCGCTCACCTCGCTCAACCCGCGCATGACCGTGCACGACATCGTGGCCGAGCCGCTGCGCGTGCACCGCCTCGCGCCGAACGCCCGCGCCCTGCGCGAGCGCGTCGCCGAGCTGCTGACCCTGGTCGGCCTGTCGCCCGACCGGATAAGCCGCTTCCCGCACGAGTTCTCCGGCGGGCAGCGGCAGCGGATCGGCATCGCCCGTGCGCTGGCCACCGAGCCCGACGTGATCGTCTGCGACGAGCCGGTGTCGGCGCTCGACATGTCGGTGCAGGCGCAGGTGGTCAACCTCTTCGCCGAGCTGCAGCGCACGCTCGGGGTGGCGCTGGTGTTCATCGCGCACGACCTGGCCGTCGTCCGGCACGTCTCCCATCGGGTGGGCGTGATGTACCTCGGGCGGATGGCGGAGCTGGGCACGGCGGCCCAGGTGTACTCGGCGCCGGCGCATCCGTACACGATGGCGCTGCTGTCGGCCGCGCCCGTGCCGAAGCCCGCCCTGCGCGGCCGCACGCGCATCATGCTGGCCGGCGACCCGCCGAGCCCGGTGGCGCCGCCGCCCGGCTGCCGCTTCCACACCCGCTGCTGGAAGGCCACCGACCGGTGCGGGCAGGTCGAGCCGGCGTTCGAGGAGGTGGACGGCCACTTCGCGGCCTGCCATTACCCCGAGCGCCCGTCCTGACCTCGCCTTTCCCGAGCATCGGGAGACTTTGCTGACAGACTGTCGTCATCTTCTTGACGCGGCCTGCCGCCGTTTGTGACACTTCGTCATGAAACGTCAGCACGAGCAGAGGTGCGCCGTGACCTTCTCCGAAACCCTGCGGAACGCCACGTGGTCCGACCACGAGTCCGCCGAGTCCGACGGATACCTCGCCGCGCTGATGGCCGGCCGCCTGACCGAGCAGGAATACGGCGAGATGGTGGCCCAGCACTACTTCGCCTACGCCGCGCTCGACGGCGTCTCCCGCGACCTGGCCGAGCATCCGGTCGCGGGCCGCTTCGTCTTCCCCGAGCTGTACCGGGAGGCGGCGCTGGAACGCGACCTCGCCACCGTCTACGGCCCCGGCTGGCGCGACCGGATCGCGCCGTCGGAGCCCACCCGCGCCCTCGTGGCCCGCATCCGCGAGGTCGCCGGCTGGCCCGGCGGTTACGTCGCCCACCACTACACCCGCTACCTCGGCGACCTGTCCGGCGGCCAGTTCATCCGGATGGAGCTGCAGAAGATCTACGGCTACGGCAAGGGCGGGGGCGTCGACTTCTACGTCTTCGACGAGCTGGGCAGCCTGCCCCGCTTCAAGACCGAGTACCGCGCCCGCCTCGACGCCCTGGGCGAGGAGCTGGACGAGGCCGAGCGGCAGCGGATGATCGCCGAGGTGCGCCTGGCGTACCGCCTCAACACCGACGTCCTCACCGACCTGCACCGCGTCATCCGAAAGGCCGCCTGACGCCGGTCGGGTGATCTGGTCGCGCCCCAGGACGAGAGTCTGGAGGGCGCGTGACATGCGGCCGTTCCCGTCCCGCCACGGGTGAATGTTGACCAGGTCGCGGTGCGCCATCGCGGCCCGCACGTGGCTCGGCGCCTCCTGGTCGCCCTCGTTCGGCCAGGCGACCAGCTCGTCGAGAAGCGCGGGCACGAGCTCGGCGTCCGGCCCTTCGTACACGACCTGGCCCGACGCCGTAGAGCATGGCGCCGTGAAAGCGTGAACGAATCATTCGGTCAAAGGAGTGAATGATTCATCCATTCATGCGGTGCCTGCGCGTCACGGGCGCCCGCATCAGACGGAAACGGGATGGCGGGGCGGCCTACGATGGTGGGTATGCCCCGTATCTCGGCCGCCACCATCGGTGAGCATCGTGCGCAGACGCGCGACCGCATCCTGCAGGCCGTCTCCCGGCTGTCGCGGGTGCAGGGCATCGATGAGATCTCGATGACGGACGTGGCCAACGAGGCCGGGATCACGCGGACCGTTCTCTACAACTATTTTCCCGACAAGGCGGCGCTGCTGCTGGCGTTCACCGAGCGGGTGACGCAGTACTTCATCGAGAGTTACGAGCGTGAGCTGCCCGAGGAGGCGTCGCCGGCCGAGCGGCTGCGGGCGTTCGTCAGGCTGCAGCTCGCCGGGCTGCTCGCCCACCCCCATCCCGGGGCCGCCGATCTGAGCGCCGCGCTGGGGCCCGACGCGTACCAGCGGCTGGCCGAGCACGTCGCGCCGATGCAGCAGGTCCTGGTGGACATCCTGGAGAGCGGCATCGAGACGGGCGACTTCCGGGTGCTGGACGTGGCGGCCACCGCGCGCATGGTGCTCGCGGTCATCGGGGCCGAGCGGGTGCCGCTCATCAGCGGTGACGTCACGGTGGAGACGGCCGGGGAGCTGGTGTCGGAGTTCGTGCTGCGGGCGATCGAGCGTCGCTGAGCCCGAGCCGCGCACCCCCGCGTACCGGTGGATCGGGGCGGGGCTGGATGATGTCCGCATGAGCACACCGTCTCCGCAGGTCGATGGGCATGTCGCGGTCACGTCGGCGCGCGGCCGGTGGATCCTGGCGGCGACGGTGCTCGGGTCCGGGCTCGCGCTGCTCGACGGCACCGTGGTGAACGTGGCGCTGCCGTTCCTCGGCCGCGACCTCGACGCCCGCATGGACGGCCTGCAGTGGACGATCAACGCGTACACGCTCACCCTGGCCGGGCTCATCCTGCTGGGCGGCTCGCTCGGCGACCGCTACGGCCGCCGCCGGATCTTCCTCATCGGGGTGGCCTGGTTCGCGGTCGCGTCGGCGCTGTGCGGGCTGTCGCGCGGCATCGAGATGCTCATCGCGGCGCGCGCCCTGCAGGGCGTCGGCGGGGCGCTGCTCACGCCGGGCTCCCTGGCGATCATCCAGGCGAGCTTCCTGCGGCACGACCGGCCGCGCGCGGTGGGCGTGTGGTCCGGGCTCGGCGGCGTGGCCAGCGCGGTCGGGCCGCTGCTCGGCGGCTGGGTGGTGCAGTCGGCCGGCTGGCGGTGGGCGTTCCTGATCAACCTGCCGTTCGCGGCGCTCATCATCGCCATCACGCTGCGGCACGTACCGGAGAGCCGGGACGAGCAGGCGGCGGGGCGCTTCGACGTGCTCGGCTCGGTGCTCGCGGCGCTGGCGCTGGCCGGGCTCACGTACGGGCTGATCGCGCGGGGCGCGGTGGCGCCGCTGGCGGCCGGGGTGGCGCTGGGCGCGGCGTTCGTGGTCGTGCAGGTGCGCAGGTCGCCGGACGCGCTGGTGCCGGTGGGCATCTTCCGCGACCGGGTGTTCACGGCCGTCAACATCGTCACGCTCATCATGTACGCGGCCATGGGCGTGGTGTTCTTCTTGCTGGTGGTGCAGCTCCAGGTGGTGTCCGGGTTCTCGCCCATCGCGGCGGGCATGGCGATGCTGCCCGCGACGATCCTGATGTTGCTGCTGTCGGCCAGGGCCGGCGAGCTCGCCAAGCGGTACGGGCCGCGCACGCTCATGACGCTCGGGATGCTGGCGGCGGGCGGCGGGTTCCTGGCGATGAGCACGATCGGGTTCGGGGCCTCCTACCCGTTCCAGGTGCTGCCCGCGGTGTTCCTGTTCGGGCTGGGGCTGTCGGCGACGGTCGCGCCGCTGACCGCGACCGTTCTCGCCTCGGCCGACGAGCGGCACGCGGGCATGGCCAGCGGCGTCAACAACGCGGTCGCGCGCACCGGCGGGCTGCTGGCGGTGGCCGCGGTGCCGCCGCTGGTCGGGCTGGTGGGCGACGCCTTTCAGAACCCGCCGGTGTTCGACGCCGGGTTCAGGACGGCGATGCTGATCTCGGCGGCGATGATGGCCGTCGCGGCGGCGATCACGTGGGTGACGATCAGGTCGAACGTGCTCGCCGCCGGCGACTGACCGCCGCCCCGCCCGCGAGCGCCCCAGTGCTGTCGCCTAGAACGTGAAGCGCTGGCTGCGGACGCTGTTGTCGAAGTTCGACAGCAGCAGCTCAGGCTCCCCCACCGTGCGGATGCCGGGCAGCCGGGTGAACAGCTCGCGGAACATCGTCCGCAGCTCCTGCCGCGCCAGGTTGGCGCCCAGGCAGAAGTGGGGGCCGGGCCCGCCGAAGCCGACGTGGGGCTTGGTGTCGCGGGTGATGTCGAACTTGTCGGGGTCGGGGAAGACCGACTCGTCGCGGTTGGCCGAGCCGTAGAACAGCACGACCTTGTCGCCCTTCTTCAGCTCCAGCCCGCGCAGCGAGTAGTCCTGGGTGACCGTGCGCCGGAACTGCATGATGGGCGAGACGTACCGGACGATCTCCTCGATCGTGTTGTTGATGTGGGCGTCGAAGTCGCTCAGCAGCAGCTCGCGCTGGGCGGGGTTCTCGGTGAGCAGCCGGATGCCGTGAGCCATCGCGTTGCGGGTCGTCTCGTTGCCGGCGACCAGCAGCAGCGAGAAGAACGAGCCGAGCTCCTTGTCGGTGAGCTTCTCGCCGTCGACGTTGGCGGTGACCAGCAGGGAGACCAGGTCGCCCTTGGGGTTCGCGGCGCGCTCGTGGCCGAGCTTGATGACCATGCGCTGCAGGGCGAGCAGGGCCATCATGTTCTGGCCGGCCATCTGGACGCTGCGCGCCAGGCTGGGGCGCACGCCGGTGTAGGCGGTGGAGATGTCGACGTGCTTGTGCACGCGTTCGCGCAGCTCCTGCGGGATGTCCAGCATGTCGCATATGACGTGGATGGGGAGCCGGGCGGCGACCTGGGAGACGAAGTCGCGCGGCCCCTCCTCGATGACGTCGTCGACGATGCGCTTGCAGGCGGCCTCGATGTCGCTCTGCAGGCCGGCCAGCATCTTCGGGCTGAACGAGCGGGTCACGATGCGGCGCAGGCGGGCGTGGCGCGGGTCGTCCATGTTGACCATCGACTCACCGAATACCTGCTTGATCCACCCGGGCGGCTCGGGGTTGGTGACGGCCGGTTCGCTGGAGAAGATCTTCGGATTGCGGCTGGCCTCCACGACGTCGGCATGGCGTACGAGGGCGTAGAAACCCTTGCCCGAGCGGAGGAACGGCACCTTCTTCTCGGGGAAGAACACCGGGTGCTCCAGTTGCCGGAGCCGGGCGAAAGCCTCGTTCCGCTCCTTCAGCGGCTTGCGCCAGAAATCCAGATCAGCGAGGTCGATGTCCACCCGCCTATCCTGGCACGTTCCCATGCCGGTCCCGCCACCGAGCCGGGCGGAAACCCCGGCGAATACGGGCCTGCGGGACCCGGCACGGATGCGCATCCTGCCCTTCTGCCCCGTTCTCGTAGCGTTCGGCCCTTATGCGCGCGCCCTGGTCTGGCTGGCGGGTCTCGCCGCTCTTCCGGCACCCCCCGCGCCGAGAGCACCGGCCTGTACGGCTGCACCTTCGGCTGACGCCCCGGGACGGCGGCGCACCTTGGCCGGCCCCGGTTGTTGTTCGGCCGAAGCACGAAGTGGCGCACCGTCGATCCGACTCCCGTGCAGGCGGGCTTCTCCTCCCGCCCCGCCCCACCTCCCGCCGCGAAGACAGAACCCGCCGTTCGGGTTCTCCCCCGCAGGAGGGGGAGAAAGCGGACAGCGGCGGGTCAGGGGTCGGGGGTGGGGTGCGGAGGGGTGGAGGGCGGGGAGACGGGGTCGGCCGCGGGTTGTCCGGGGGCCGTCGGGAGGATGACGCGGAACAGGGCGCCCTGGCCGGGTTCCGATTCTGCCATGATGACGCCGCCGTGCGCCTCGACCAGGGTGGCCGCGATCGACAGCCCCAGCCCGGAGCCGCCGGTGCTGCGGGCCGGGTCGGCGCGGTAGAAGCGTTCGAAGACGCGCTCGGCCACCTCGGGCGCGAAGCCGGGCCCCTCGTCGGCGACCTCGACCACGGCGCGGTCGCCGTCGACGCCCACGCGGACCTGGAAGGGGGTGCCGGGCGGGGTGTGGGTGAGCGCGTTGGTGACGAGGTTGTTGAGCACCTGCCCGAGCCGGGCCTCGTCGCCGGTGACGATGACCTCGCCCTCGCCGTCGAAGAGCCGTACCAGCTCGATCCGCCGGTCGGGGGCGAGCGTCTGGGCGTCGATGACGGCGGTGGCGCACAGGCTCAGCAGGTCCACGGGCCGCATCGCGAGCTCGCGCCGCTGGTCGAGCCGGGCGAGCAGCAGCATGTCCTCGACCAGCAGCCCCATTCTGGCGGCCTGGCCCTCGATGCGGCCGAGCAGCCGTACGGCCTCGTCCAGGTCCTTGTTCTCCCCCAGCCGGTACAGCTCGGCGAACCCCCTGATGGAGGTGAGCGGCGTGCGCAGCTCGTGCGAGGCGTCGGCCATGAAGCGGCGCATCAGCTCCTCGGAGCGGCGGGCGGCGGTGGCGGATTCGCGGGCCGCCTCGGCGGCCTCCTCGCGTTCGCGGACCGCGTTCTCGATGCGGGCGAGCATGGTGTTGAGTGAGCGGCCGAGCCTGCCGACCTCGGTGGTGCCGGCCCAGAGCGGCACGCGGCGCGACAGGTCGCCGCCGGCGATGTCGTTCGCGGTGCGGGCGATCTCGCCCAGCGGGCGCAGGCTCCTGCGTACCAGCCAATAACACAGGAAGCCGAGGACGGCGAGCGTGCCGCCGCCGGCCACCGCCACGATGAGGGCGAGCTGGGAGACGGTGGCGTCCACCTCGCCGAGGCTGATGGCCAGCATCCTGCTGTGGCCGTCGCGGGCGGGCACGGCGACGACCCGCCAGGTCGGCCCGCCGGCGGGGGAGGATTCGACGGTGAACGGGCGTCCCGCGCGGGCCCGCACCTCGGAGGCGGTCATGCGGGGCAGGGCGGGCCGGTACTCCTCGGTGGACTCGCTGATGGTCCGGACGACGTCGCCCTCCGGGCTCAGCACGACGCCATGGAACAGGCCGAAGAAGCGCTGCGGAGGACGCCCGTCGGAGCGGGGCTCGACGACCGGCGGGGCCTCGCGCGGCACGGTGGCCACGTGGAGCTGGCGATCGACGCGTTCGACGAGGTAGCTGCGCAGCAGCCGTACGGCGAACAGGCCGGTCAGCGTGATCGCGAGGGTGACCAGCAGCAGGGTGGCCGAGACGAGCCGCAGCCAGAGCGGTGTCCTGGACAGGTGCTTCCTGATCTTCTTCATAGGCGGGGCGGGCGCAGGATGTAGCCGACGCCGCGCAGGGTGTGCAGGTACTTCTCCTCGCCGGTGTCGATTTTGCGGCGCAGGTAGGAGACGTACGACTCGACGAGCCCGACGTCGGTGCGCCAGTCGCCGTTCCAGACGTGGTCGAGGATCTGCTTCTTCGACAGCACGCGGCCGGCGTTCAGCATGAAGTAGCGCAGCAGCCGGAACTCGGTGGGCGACAGCTTCACGGGGACGCCGTCGCGCCAGACCTCGTGGCTCTCCTCGTCCAGCTCCACGTCGGCGACCCGCAGCCGGTTGGGCGGCGGGGTGCCGCGGCGGGTCCTGCGCAGGATGGCCCTGATGCGGGCGATGACCTCCTCGAGGCTGAACGGCTTGGTCACGTAGTCCTCGCCGAGCCCCAGCCCGGCGATGCGGTCCTCCGGCGTGTCCTTGGCGGTGACGAAGAGGACGGGCACCCGGCGGCCGCGGGACCGCAGCCTACCCGCGACCGCCAGGCCGTCCAGATCGGGCAGCATCACGTCGAGCATCACCAGGTCAGGCGAGCTCTCCTCGGCCACCCGCAGGGCCTGCCTGCCGTCGGCCGCCGTCAGCACCTCGAACCCGGCCATGCGCAGGCTCGCCGAGAACAGCTCCCTGATGTTGGGTTCGTCGTCGACCACCAGCAGCCTGGCCTCGGGTTCGCTCATCGCGGGCCCCCTCCTCTCATCGCGGGAGCGCCCTGGGTGATGGAGGTCGCGGTCACCGCGCCGCCGGCGCCGGGCGTGCCGCGTACCACGATCGTGTCGCCCGCCTTGAGGTCGGCGACCTTGCCCGGCTTGGCGATCTGCACGGTGGTCTCGCCGGTGGTGGCGACGGTGACGGTCTCGCCGGTCGCGGTCTTCAGGTGGATCGTGCCGTTCTCGACCTTCTCGATCGTGCCGGCCGTACCGCCGCCCATGCCTCTGGCCTGGCCGCCGAAGCCGTCCATGCCGCGCGGCAGCCGGGCGCGAAGGCCGGCGCCGTCCTGCTCGGCGGCCGCCTGCCGCGCGGCGCCCGCCGGAGGGCCCGCCTGGGGCGCCGAGCCGAACGCGCTGTGCGCCTGGATGCCGATGAGGATCCCGGCCACCAGCACGACCCCGGCGCCGAGGGCGAGCGTGACCTTCGAAACGCCTCTCTCCGGCCGGACGGCGAGCTCCTCACGCAGGTCGCCGGGGAACGGCGAGGAGTCCAGCTTGTCCATCTCCATCTCCTTACTCGTGGCGCAGGGCCTCGATCGGCCTGAGCTTGGCCGCCCTGTTGGCGGGGTAGCCGCCGAAGAACAGCCCGATCCCCACCGAGACGCCCAGCGCCAGCACGACCGACGACGGCACGAGGACCGGTTGGATGCCGGCGATGCTGAACCGGGTCCCCACGAACGCCACCAGCACCCCCGACAGCCCGCCGACCAGGCTCAGCAGCGTGGCCTCCATGAGGAACTGGCCCAGGATGGCGCTCCTGGGGGCGCCCAGCGCCTTGCGGATGCCGATCTCGCGGGTGCGCTCGGTCACCGTCACCAGCATGATGTTGGTGATGCCGATGCCGCCCACGAGCAGCGAGATCGCGGCGACCGCGGCGAGCAGCACGGTGAAGGTGCCGGTGGCCTCGCTGACGGTCTCCTGCAACGCCGCCTGGTTCAGGAGGCGATAGTCGGGGTTGTTGGGGTTCGTGATGCCGTGTCGTTGGTTGAGGATAGCGGTGACCTCGGCCTGGGCCGTCGAGGTGGTCTCCGCTCCGGTCGCCTGCACCACGATCTGGTTCAGCGAGCCGAACCCGCTCAGGCTCTGCTGTACGGCGGGCAGCGGCGCGACGGCCACGTCGTCGGCGTCCTGCGCGCCGCTCGACCCGGCCGCCTTGAGCACCCCGACCACCGTGAACGGCACCCCCGACACGCTGACCTGCTTGCCGATCGGGTCGGCGGTGCCGAACAGCTCGTCCGCCACCGTCTGGCCGATGACCATGACCTTCCTGGCGGCGATCACGTCGTCGTTGTAGAAGTAGGCGCCTTTCGCGACCGGCTTGTTGACGGCCTCGAAGTAGCTCGGGTAGGTGCCGACGAGCTGCGCGATCGGGTGGCTCGCGGGGCCGTACGCCGCCGGGGCGGCCGAGACCGTCACCACCGGCGAGACGCTCTTCACCGACGGGGCGAGCGTCTTGTCGGTCAGCGCCCTGGCGTCGGCGAGGCTGAGCTGCCTGGCCTGCGTGCGCGGGCCGGCGTTGCCGCGGGAGGGGCCGCGCTGGGCCCCGCCTCCCCCGGAGAACGAGGGTGAGATCGTCAGTGTGTTCGCGCCCAGCCGCTGGATGTTCTGCTGGATGCTGCGCGACGAGCCCTCGCCCACGGCCACCAGCATGATCACGGCGGCCACGCCGATGAGGATGCCGAGCGTGGTCAGCGCGCTGCGCAGCTTGTTCGCCAGCAGGCCGCGCAGGGCGAAGCGGAGGATCTCGATCTGGTTCACCGGGCGGCCTCCACCAGGCGGGGCGGCGGGCCGTCCACCGGCGCCTGGCGGCGGTCGTCCACGATCTCGCCGTCCACCAGCCGGATCACCCGCTTGGCGTGCGCGGCCACGTCGTCCTCGTGCGTGATCAGCACGATCGTGCGGCCGGACGCGCTGAGCCCGTCCAGGATCTCCAGGATGTCGGCCGTCGACGCGGTGTCCAGGTTGCCCGTCGGCTCGTCCGCGAGCAGCAGCGCGGGGGCGGTCACCAGGGCCCTGGCCACGGCCACCCGCTGCTGCTGGCCGCCGGAGAGCTGGTTCGGCTCGTGGTGCACCCGGTCGGACAGGCCGACGCGTTCCAGCGCGGCCAGCGCGCGGGCGCGCCGCTCGGACGGGGCGACGCCGCCGTAGACGAGCGGCAGCTCCACGTTGGCCAGCGCGCTCATGCGCGGGATCAGGTTGAACGCCTGGAAGACGAAGCCGACGCGGCGGTTGCGCAGCACGGCGAGCTGGTGCTCGTCCAGGCGGCCCACGTCGGCTCCGTCGATCTCGTACGTGCCCGATGTGGGGACGTCGAGGCAGCCGAGGATGTTCATCAGCGTGGACTTGCCGGAGCCGGAGGCGCCCATGATGGCCACGTAGTCGCCCTGCTCGACGTCCAGGCTGATGCCGCGCAGCGCCCGTACCTTGGCCTCGCCCTCGCCGTACTCCTTGACCAGGTCGCGCACCCGCAGGACCGGGACCGTCTCCGTCATCGCCGGCCTCCGCCGGGGAAGCCGCCGCCGAACCGCCGGCCGTCCAGGCCGTTCCCGGTGCCGCCGGTCGGGGTGGAGGGAGGCACGATCTGGTCGCCCTCCGACACGCCGGAGACGATCTCGGTGAGCGTGGTGCCCTGGACGCCGACCTCGACCGGGGTCCTGACCTGGCGGCCGTCCCTGAGCACGGTGACCGTGGTCTGGCCGCCGCTGGTGGAGATCGCCGTGGAGGGGACGGTGACGACGTTCTCCGCCCTGCCGACCACGACCTCGACCGTGGCGGTCTGTCCCAGCCTGACCTGCTTCGGAATCTTCGTGAACGTGATCGTCACCGGGTAGCGCACGACGTTGTCGCTGGTCGCGGCGACCGGCTCGATCTGCGTCACCTTGCCGGTCGCGGTCACGCCCGGCAGCGCGTCGAACGTGATCGTGGCCTGCTGGCCCTTCTTCAGGCGGCCGGCGTCCGACTCGGTGAACGTGCCGACCACGCGGAGCCTGGTCGGGTCGGCCAGCTCGATGAAGCCGCCCGCCGCCTGGCCGCCGTCTTCCGCGCCCGCCTTCCCCGAGCCCGTGCTCTGGCCTCCCACGGAGCCGTTCACCGCCGTGACCGTGCCCTGGAACGGGGCCTTGAGCACCGTGGCCGCCACCGTGCGCTGCGCCTCGCGGTAGGCGTTGCGGGCCTTGATGTAGGCGGCGTAGAGCTGCGCCGTGTCCGTGCCGTCCGACACGGCGCTGTCGTACGCGGCCTTGGCCGCCGCCAGGCTCTCCTGCGCCGCCGTGTCGTCCAGCCTGGCCAGGATGTCACCCTTGGCCACCTTGTCGCCGGGCTTGACGTAGATCTTCTCGACGATCCCGCTCGTACCGAACGACAGAGCGCGGGAGCGGGCGCTCTCGACCGCGCCCGACGCCGACACCGACGTGGTCACCGAGCCGCGGCTCGCGGTCACCGTGCGCACGGTCGTCTCGCCCTCGGCCCGGTCCGTGCCGAGCTGCGCGTACACGAGGCCGGCACCGCCCAGCAGGAGCACCGTGAGCACCCCGTTGGTCAACAGCGCCCTGCGCCTGATCGACACCTTCACGAGCGGTGACCCTCGCACACCAGGCTGCGACGCAGCCGCGAGCAAGCTGAACGTTCGCTGGACGGCCGCGGCGTCACGGCGGCGTCCAGGAAACTCTGAGGGTGCGCGCAGGCTGCGGCCAACCTGCTCGGCCAGGATGTCCCGTCATGAGACCGACATTCGCGCTGGGCGGGCTCGCCCTCGCCGTGCTCGTGGCCGGATCCGGCCTGGCGCTGGTGCTGCGCGACGACCCCGTGCCCGCCGCCCAGGTGCGCCTGGCCGCCGCGCAGCGGGGGCAGGTCACCGCCTCGGTCAGCGCGGCCGGCCGCACCATCGACGGCTCCCGCCGCGACCTGGCGTTCGGCTCGCCGGGGACCGTGACCAAGGTGTACGTCAAGGTCGGGGCCAAGGTGAAGAAGGGCCAGGTGCTGGCCAGGATCGACGGGCGGGCGGCGCGGGAGGCGTACGAGGCGGCCAAGGCGGATCTCGCCGCCGCTCAGGAGGCGCTGGACAAGGCGTCGAGCCCGACGCCGGAGTGCGTGCCCGCCGCCGGTGGCGTGGCGGGGCCGGAGATGCCGCACACGCCGCGTCCGACGCGTACGGAGGGCCCGTGGGAGCCCGAGCCGGAACCCACGGTCACCGTGACCGCGACGGCCACGGTGACGGTGACCGCGACCGCCACGGTCACCGCGACCGTCACCGCCCCTCCCCCGCCCGCCGCCGAACCGGCCCCGGCTCCCACCGCGCCCGCACCCCGCCCGTCCGGCGACCTGCAGGGCATCCCCGAGGAGACGCCGGGAGCCCTTCCAGGCGGAAGGACGCCCGCGCCGGACGCCTCGCCCAGGCCCTCGGACAGGCCCGCGGACAGGCCCGCGACCAGCGCCAGGCCGTCCGCGAGCGGGCGCCCGACGGCGAACGGGCACCCGAGCGGGCGGCCCACGGCGGCGGGGAAGCCGAAGGCGTCCAGGTCGCGGGAGGACTCCTGCGGGCAGGCCAGGACGGGCGGTGCCACCGGCAAGGGCGGGATCAGCGCCGAACAGGCCACCGCGAACGTCGGACGCGCCGAAGCCGCCGTCGAGGAGGCCGCGGACGCCGTACGGGGGACCAGGATCGTCGCCCCGGTGGCGGGCACGGTGCTCTCGATCGCCGGCGCGGCCGGTGACAAGGCCGGGACCGGCGCCTTCATCACCCTGGGCGACCTGGACGAGCTGCAGGTCCAGGCGATGGTCACCGAGTCCGACGTGAACCGGCTGAAAGTCGGCCAGAAGGCCGCGATCACACTGGCGACCCGGCCCGGGGAGCGGTACACGGGCAAGGTGACGGCCATCGCGCCCGCCGCGACCGTGTCGGGGCGGCTCGTCCAGTACGCGGTGACGCTGGCCTTCGACAAGCCGCCGTCCGGGCTGATGCTCGGCCAGACCGCCTCGGCGACGATCACCACGGACGAGGTCAAGGACGCGCTGTACGTCCCGGCGTCCGCGGTCCGCAGCCGTCCCGACGGGACCCAGGTCGTCACCGTACGCGCCGGGGGGCGGGACGCGGCCAAGGTGGTGCGCACCGGGGTGCGCGGCGACCAGTACGTCCAGGTCGTCTCGGGGCTGAACGAGCAGGACCAGGTGGTCATGCCGGGCGGCGCGTCGGGCGAGTTCCCCGACGCGAGCTGGCCCGGCACCTGAGCCGGCCGGGCCGGGCGGTCACCACCCGCCCGCCCGGCCCGGTCACCCGGCCGGCCCCGGCACACCTGCCACAGCCGGGGCCCGGCCGCCCCACCCGCCTTTGAGCGAACCCACAGCCCCCTTTCAGCAACCTTCCAGCCTCGGCGACTCGGCAGCAGGCGACGGCGAGCCTGTGGGGGTGACGGGATGAGGTCCACCCGGAGAGCCCTCACAACGCGCGCACGTCCGACGGGCGGCTCAGGCGCGGCGGACACCTACAAGGGCAAGGCGGCGCGGAGGGCGGTGGCGTCGGTGAAGTGGACGGCGCGCATGCCGGCCCGCCGGGCGCCTTCGACGTTCTCCTCGCGGTCGTCGATGAAGACGATTTCGGACGGCTCGGCGCCGATGCCGCGCGCCAGCTCGTCGTAGATCGCCCGGTCCGGCTTCACCAGGCCCATTCTGCCGCTGTAGAAGCGGTGGCCGATGGCGGAGATCCAGGGGAGCTGGTCGAGGCCGTCGCCGAGGCAGATCGGCGCGTTCGACAGCAGCGCCACGTCACGTCCGGCGTCGAGCAGCTCGCCGAGCAGCGCGACCGTGCCCGGGTCGGGGTTGGCCCAGCTCGCGACGTCCATGGCGACCAGCCGGGCGACCTCGGATGCGGTGGCGGTACGGCCGAGCACGGCGCTCCAGTACGCCTGCGGGCTCAGGTCGGCACGGTCGAAGGCGAGGCGGTACTCCCAGTAGCCGCGCTGGAACTCGCCCGGGTCGGCGCCCACCGCCCGCGCCATCGCCTCGGCGTCGGCCGCCGATTGGGGCAGGGAGAGCACGCCGCCGTAGTCGAACACGATCCACGTCATGCGAGGAATGGTCGCAGATGCGCGCCGAGCGCCGGGCAGCCCAGGTACTTCTCGGCGGTGTGGAAGTCGATCCAGTCGAGGTTGACGAGCTCTTCGGCGTCCACGCCGGTGAAGCAGCCGGCCAGTTCGGGCGGGATGGCGGCGATGTCGTCCTTGTCGGCGATGTTCACCCAGCGGCGCACGCCCGGCGGGCGCTCGCCGCGGCCGTTGACGGGGGCGGGCAGGAGGCGTTCGAAGACGACGTTGCGCATGCCGAGCGGGCTGCCGAGGGTGACGAGCAGGTCCGCGCCGATGTCGGGGCAGGCCCACAGCGCCTCGTACGTGACGACGCTGCCGAGGGAGTGCGCGATGACCACGCGGGGCCGGTGCCGCCTGATGACGTCGGCCACGAGGTTCCGGCACTTCTCGCGCCTGCCCTGGTCGGTGAGGTACGTGGCCACCTCGGGCGCGAAGAGCTTGACGAACGCCGCCGACCGCTCGTCGAGCCTGTCGAGCAGCCGGCTCGTGAACGACTTGAGCGCGCCCGTGATGTGCTCGCCGAGCCCCAGGTTCTTGGCCCACTCGACGAGGACCTGGTGGGTCTGCGCCTCCATGGCCTCCTTGGGGGCCGCGTCGAGGTCGCCGCCGTCGTTCAGGAGGTGGGAGTAGTACGCGATCTCCGCGAAGTAGGGCTTCGCCTCGCCGCCGAGCGAGGCGTGCAGGTAGCGGTCCCACTTGCGGCGCATGGCCGCCTCCGCGCCGGGCGCCGAACGTCCGGCTCTGAGGTAGTAGTCGTACTTGCCGATTCCGTGCACGCCGACGATGCCGGGCATCGCGCCTCCCCCATCCCCGTGTCCTCTCGCGCGATAGTGGCATACGCCGCCGCCCGCCGGGGCGTCAACGGAAGGATGAAGCGGAAAATGCCGTTGCAACCGGTATATGCCGCCCGTATACGGTGACATGTCGTCCGTAGCAGCCCGTCGCGAACAGGAGTCTCCCGCCATGCCCGGCCCGCTGGTCGTCAACGACTCGGTCGTCATCCCCGACGCCGAGCTCGTCTGGCGTTTCTCGCGTTCCTCGGGGCCCGGCGGCCAGGGCGTCAACACCACCGACAGCCGGGTGGAGCTGATCTTCGACCTGTCCGCGACCACGGCGCTGCCGCCCGCGCTCAAGGCGCGCGCACTCAGCCGGCTCGGCAGCGGCACGATCACGATCGCCGCCTCCGAGCACCGCTCCCAGCTCCGCAACCGCGAGGCCGCCGCCAACCGGCTCGCGCAGCGGCTGCGCGAGGCCATCGCCCCGCCGCCCAAGCGCCGGCGGCCGACCAAGCCCAGCCGGGGCGCGATCGAACGCCGGATCGCCGCCAAGAAGCACCGCTCCGACCTCAAGCGCCTCCGCCGCGACCCCTGACCGCTCACTCGCCGCTCTCCAGCGGCCGCCGCACACCCTCGCCGCCCCGCCCGGGGCCGCCATCCGACGCGAACGGCCCGCTCCTCGCCACCGCACATCGGAGCCACTGTTCGGACCGTGAGCGGCCCACCGCACGGGGACCTGTCCCCTGCCGCGGACAGCCACCGCATCGGGACCCATGCCCCGCCGCGAACGGCCCGCTCCTCGCCGCCGTGCCGGCGTCACCTCACGTCACCGGACCGACGGAGCCGCATTCCGCCGTCTCGGCCCGCCGGGCGGGCGGCTTGAGGCGTGGAGATCCCTTCCGGCGCGTCAGGGGACGATGAGGCGGGGAAGGGCGGTGATGGTGGCCGAGAGGTAACCGGCCACCGCCTGCGGGATGAGATTCCGCGCGAAGAGCTCAGACCGCTTCAGCGGTACGCGTTCCACCTCGTACACCCCGCGGGCCGGATCGGAGAACTCGGGTCCGGTGCACAGTGCGGGGTCCATGGTCGCAAGACGGCACCCGTACACGTGCTGGGTCTTCACCTCGCCCATCCACGGGTAGGACACGGTCACGAGGTGGCGCACCGCGAAGACCGTGGCGCCCAGCTCTTCCAGCAGCTCGCGATGGAGGGCGTCCACGAGCGTGCCGTCCTCCGGCTCGACGTGCCCGCCCGGGACCGTCCAGTAGCGCGCGCGTCCCGGCACCGTACGGCGGAACAGAACGAGCCGTTCGTCGTGGTCGAGGAGGACACCACGGACACTGGGTCGCATATATCCACCCTATTTGACCGGTATGTCCTTCCGGTAGCCTAACCTACGGTACCGTAACCTGAAGGAGAAGATCTTTTATGGCGATGACTCAGACGGAGCTGCTGCACGAGCTCGAGCCCGTCGTGGCCCGAGAACTCGACCGCCACGAGAAGATGGCGAAGGAGTGGTTCCCGCACGAGTACATCCCGTGGAGCGAAGGCCGCGACTTCGACGGCATCTACGGGGGTGAGGCGTGGCAGGAGAGCGACTCCAAGCTCCCCGAGGCCGCCAGGGTTTCGCTCATCGTCAACCTCCTGACCGAGGACAACCTGCCGAGCTACCACCACGAGATCGCCACGACGTTCGGCCGTGACGGCGCGTGGGGCACGTGGGTGCATCGCTGGACCGCCGAGGAGGACCGCCACGGCACCGCCATCCGCGACTACCTCACCGTCACCCGCGCCGTGGACCCCGTGGCCCTCGAGCGCGCCCGCATGCGCCACATGGAGCAGGGCTTCAAGACCGAGTACGCCACGATGCTGCAGCAGATCGCGTACGTCTCCTTCCAGGAACTGGCCACCCGCATCGCGCACCGCAACACCGGCAAGGCCTCCGGCGACGAGGGCTGCGAGCGCCTGCTCGCCAGGATCGCCGCCGACGAGAACCTGCACATGCTCTTCTACCGCAACCTGCTCAAGGCGGCCTTCGAGCTCGACCCCAACCAGACCATGCGGGCGGTCACCGACGTCGTGACCACCTTCCAGATGCCCGGCCAGGGCATGGAGGGCTTCGCGCGCAAGTCTCTGATCATCGCCAACGAGGGCATCTACGACCTGCGGCTGCACCTGGACGACGTGCTCATGCCGGTGCTGCGCCAGTGGTCGGTGTTCGACAAGACCGGGCTGGACGACGACGGCGAGAAGGCGCGGGAGGAGCTGGCCGCGTTCCTCGCCAAGACCGACGCGACCGCCACCCGCTTCGTCGAGCGCCGCGAGGAACGCCGCGCCCGCATGGCCGCCCGCCGGTGACCCGCCCGGCGACGATGTGACCCCGCCGGGGACAAGGCGGTATCCCCCGCCTGCACCCGGCCCGCCCGTGCGGGCGGTGACCAGGACTTACCGCCCGCACGCGATGGCCGGCACTCCCCGGCCGCCCGTTCGTGCGCCGGGGACGTCCGGCAGGCCGGCTGGGCGTCCCCGGCGAGGATCGAGATGTGGCGATCTGCGGTGACGTGGAAGGATCCTGCCCCATGGACTTCCCCTCATCGGTCGTCGTCGGGATCGCCACGCTGCTGACGATCATGCTCCTCGCGGTCGTCACGCAGCGGCTGCTGGGCGTCAGGTTCGGCGCGCTGCGCACGTTCCTTGCGGCGCTGCTCGCGCTCGGGCTGGGCCAGTCGGTGCTGCGGCCGATCGTCGCCACCGTGGTCCCGGCGGACGGCGGCCGGCCGCCCGACGCGGCCGCGCTGGGCGTGCTGCTGCTGGTCCTCATGGCCATGGTGCTCATCCCCATGGCGCTGCTGGTGCTGGCCGAGGCGCTGGTGCCGCCCGGGTCGGTGCCGGGGCCGCTGGAGCTGGTCAAGTCCGTACACGGGCGGCTGTCGCGGGCCAGGCGCTACTCGCAGATCACCAGGATCGCCGTCAGGCACGGCCTCGGCCCGTACCTGCGCGGCCGGGGCGAGCGCCTGGACGACCGGCCGGGCAAGCGCCGCCTGGCCGCGTCGCTGCGCGCGGCGCTCGACGACGGCGGGGTGACGTTCATCAAGCTCGGGCAGGTGCTGTCCACCCGCCGCGACCTGCTGCCCGCCGAGTTCGTCGAGGAGCTGGGACGGCTGCAGGACCAGGTCGCCCCGGCCCCGTGGGAGCAGGTCGAGCCGGTGCTGCGCGAGGAGCTGGGCGGGCCGGTGGACGAGGTGTTCGCCGCATTCGACCGTACGCCGCTGGCCGCCGCCTCCATCGGCCAGGTGCACGCCGCCCGCCTCCACTCCGGCCGCGAGGTCGTGGTGAAGGTACGGCGGCCGGGCATCGAGACGGTCGTCGGCCGGGATCTGGAGATCGTCCGGCGGCTGGCCGCCACCCTGGAGAGCAGGACCCGCTGGGGCCGCACGCTCGGCCTGCGCGACCTGGCCGAGGGGTTCGCCAAAGCGATCATGGAGGAGCTGGACTTCGGCGTCGAGGCCGCCAACATGGCCGCCGTCTCGGCCGCCCGCACGCCCCGCTCCTCAGGCGGCACGGACACCACGGGCGCGAGCGTCTCGGGCGGATCAGGTAGCACAGGCGGCCCCGGCGACCCCGGCGGCACCGGAGCGGGCGCTTCCGAGGGCGCGGTGCCGGTCACCTACCCCGCGCCGATCAGCGCGATGTGCTCCGAGCGGGTGCTGGTCATGGAGCGCCTGTCGGGACGCCCGGTCACCGCCGCCGACCCGGGCGAGGGGACGCGCCTGGCCCGCGGCCTGCTCGACTGCCTGCTCAGGCAGATTCTGATCGAGGGCGTCTTCCACGCCGACCCGCACCCCGGCAACCTCATGCTGCTGGACGACGGCACGCTCGGCCTGCTCGACTTCGGCTCGGTGGGCCGGCTCGACGGCTCCGTGCGCGCGGCGCTGCAGCGTTTCCTGCTGGCGATGAACCGCCAGGACCCCCTCGGCGTCACGGACGCGCTCCTCGATGTGGTGCCGCGCCCCGAGGAGATCGACGAGCCCGCGCTGGAGCGGGCCATCGGGCAGTTCATGGCCCGGCATCTCGGGCCCGGCCTGGACAGCGCGCAGCTCTTCACCGACCTGTTCAAGATCGTCTCAGCGTACGGGCTGTCGATCCCGCCCGAGGTGGCCGCCGTCTTCCGCGCGCTCGCCACGCTGGAGGGCACGCTGGTGCGCCTGTCGCCCGGCTTCAACCTGATCGGTGAGGCCCGCGCGTTCGCCGGGCGCTACCTGGCGGAGCAGATCACGCCCGAGACCGTCCGCGAGTCGCTCACCCAGGAGCTGGCCGCGCTCGTGCCGATGCTGCGCCGCCTGCCGCGCCGGGTCGAGCGCATCGCCAGCGCCGCCGAGCACGGCCGGTTCACGATGAACGTGCGGCTGCTCGCCGACGAGCGCGACCGCCGCTACCTGACGGGCCTGCTGCACCAGGTGCTGCTCACGGTGCTGGGCGCGACGGCGGGACTGATGGCGGTCATCCTGCTGACCACCGACGGCGGGCCCGTGGTGACGGGCTCGACGACGCTGCTCCATCTCATCGGCTACAACCTGCTGATGATCGCCGCGATCCTGGGCCTGCGCGTGCTCGCGCTCATCTTCCGCCGCCCGCGGGACTCCGACGCCCGCGAAGGCGCACGCTGATCCGGCGCTCCTTCGGGTACGCGCGCACGCCGAGCCGACCCACCTCCCGGCACGCGCGCACGCCGAGCCGGCGCTCCTTCGGGTATGCGCGCACGCCGAGCCGACCCGCCTCCCAGCACGCGCGCACGCCGAGCCGGCGCTTCTCCGGGTACGCGCGCCCGTCCGCGATCACGCCGGGCAGGGGCTGAACACGCCTCCGGCGAACCACCCGTACACCCCGAGCCGGCGTCCCAAAGGTGGCGGTTCGGGGAAGACTGTGCACCTCTTGACTTCTGCATGGTCTTGGACATCAGCGGCATCGGGCAGGTTCCCGGCAACACCGGAACCCCTTGGGAGCAGTGGGTGAAAATCATCGGGATCGCCGCCAGTCTCCACGCGGGGTCATTCATCACCAGATTGCTGGACGCTGCAGGCGGCGAATTGCCGGAGAGCGTACGTTTCGAGGTGTGGCGGGGGCTGCGCGACATCCCGCCGTACCGGCCGGGGCCCGTTCCCGCACCGGCGCGGGAGCTGGTCTCGCTGGTGGCCGGGAGCGACGCGATCCTGCTCACGGCTCCTGAGCACAGCCTGCTGCCGATGGAGCTGAGCCACGCACTGGACTGGATGGCCGCGCGGGACGGGCTGGCGGGCAAGCATGTGGCGGTGATGAGCGCGAGCGCGCGGGCCTGCGGGGCCATGTGGGCACAGGCGGAGCTGTACAAGCATCTGCTCGCGGCGGGCGCCGTGGTGTCGGGCGCCGAGCTGGTCATCTCGCCGGCCTGGCCGCACTTCGACAAGAACGGCCACCTGACCTCCGCCGACCTGCGCGATCAGGTGCGGCGGGTGATCCGGCAGCTCTGCCCTGCCGAGGTCATGGAGCCGGCGCTCTCAGTGCTGTGACCCGGGCTGTGACCCGGGCTGTGACCCGGGCTGTGACCCGGGCTGCGACCCGGGCCCGCCCGGCCTCCCCCCACGCACGCCCGGCCTTCTTGGGCACGCGCCCGCGACCACCGTGCGAGCAGGCGCCCTCCCCGCGCGAGCAGGCGGCGAGGGCCGCCCTGCCCGCGCCCGACAAAGCGGTATCCGCACCTTATGCGGCGGTGTCCGCGCCTGACAATGCGGTACCCGCGCCTGATGCGGCGGTGTCCGCGCCTCAGGAGGCCGCATCAGCGCCTCAGCTCGCGGTGCCGGCACCTCAGCAAGCGGTGTCAGTGCCTCAGCGCGCGGTGGCGGCGCCTCGGCTTCTCGCGGTGGCGGCGCCTCGGCTTCTCGCGATGCCGGCACCTCGGCTTGTGGGGCCGGCGCCCCAGGACGCGGTCGCACATGCCCAAGCCGCGCGGGAGAAAAACGCGGGTGCGGTTTCTTCCACCCGCGTCGATCGCGTCGTGCGAGGTGCCAGGCGAGCCGCCGCCGCGCGGGTGGAGAATCCTCCCCCGGTACGCCGCACCCCGGCAGGACGTGCGCGGGTGGAGAATCCTCCCCCGGCAGCCCGCACCCCGGCAGGGCCGCGCTCAGATCAGGTCGATGAGGTCGGCGACCGACTCGACGACCAGCGACGGCCGGTACGGGAACCGCTCGATCTCCCGTCGCTGGGTGACCCCGGTGAGCACGAGGATCGTGTAGAGCCCGGCCTCCATGCCCGCGACGACGTCGGTGTCCATGCGGTCGCCGATCATCGCCGTGGTCTCGCTGTGCGCCTCGATCTCGTTGAGCGCGCTGCGCATCATGCGCGGGTTGGGCTTGCCGACGAAGTACGGCTCCACGCCCGTGGCCTTGGTGATCATGGCGGCGACGGCGCCGCAGGCCGGCAGCGAGCCCTCGGTGGAGGGCCCGATGGGGTCGGGGTTGGTGGCGATGAAGCGGGCGCCGCCCTCGATGAGCCGGATGGCCCGGGTGATCTGCGTGAAGCTGTAGGTGCGGGTCTCGCCGAGCACGACGTAGTCGGGGTCGAGGTCGGTGAGCACGTAGCCGACCTCGTGCAGTGCCGTGGTCAGCCCGGCCTCGCCGATGACGTACGCCGACCCGCCGGGCCGCTGGTCGTCGAGGAACTGCGCGGTGGCCTGGGCGGAGGTCCAGATGGACTCGGCCGGCACGTCGAGGCCGGCGTTCGCGAGGCGGACGGACAGGTCGCGCGGGGTGTAGATCGAATTGTTGGTCAGGACCCGGAACTTGCGCCCCGACTCGCTGAGCTTCTTGATGAATTCGTCCGCACCGGGGATGGGCCGCCCTTCATGAACGAGCACGCCGTCCATGTCGGACAACCAGGCGTCAATCCGCTTACGCTGAGTCACGCGCCCATCGTACCGATAGGGCCTTATCGACTTCCCGTCCCGCGGATGAAGAATGTTCCTCATGTCGTTCACTGAAGCCGCCCATGACATGCGGGACGAGATCGTCCAGCTCAGGCGTTCCCTGCACACCACCCCCGAGATCGGCCTGCACCTGCCGCGCACCCAGGAGAAGGTGCTGGCGGCTCTGGAGGGGCTGCCGCTGGAGATCACGACCGGGTCCAAGCTCAGCTCGGTGACGGCCGTGCTGCGCGGCGGACGGTCCCATGGCGGACGGGTCCCGGCGGTGCTGCTGCGGGGCGACATGGACGCGCTGCCCGTGACGGAGAAGAACGACCTGCCGTTCATCTCTCAGGAGCCGGGCAGGATGCACGCCTGCGGCCACGACCTGCACACGGCGATGCTGGTGGGCGCGGCGCGGCTGCTGAGCGCGCGGCGCGACGAGCTGCCCGGGGATGTGATCTTCATGTTCCAGCCGGGCGAGGAGGGTCACGACGGCGCCAAGCACATGATCGAGGAGGGCGTGCTGGACGCGGCGGGCACCCGCCCGGTGGCCGCGTACGGCATGCACGTGGTGTCGTCGGTGCTGCCGCCGAAGGTGTTCGCGTCGCGGCCGGGGCCGCTGATGGCGGCGGCCGACACGTTCCTCGTGACGGTGAAGGGGCGTGGCGGTCACGGCTCGACCCCGCACCTGTCGCTGGACCCGATCCAGGCCGCCTGCGAGATGGTGACCTCGATCCAGGCCATGGTGACGAGGACGTTCAACGTCTTCGACCCGGTCGTGGTGACGGTCGGCAAATTCCAGGCGGGCTCGGCCGACAACATCATCCCGGACGACGCGCACTTCGAGGCGACGGTGCGGACCTTCAGCAAGGAGAACCGGGCGCTGGCCAAGCGGCGGCTGGTCGAGGTCGTGGAGGGCATCGCGGCCGCGTACGGGATGACGGCGCAGACGTCGTTCGGCATGGGCTACCCGGTGACGGTGAACGACCCGACGGAGGCGGAGTTCGCGGGCGCGACGGCCGACGAGCTGTTCGGCCCCGGCCGCTACGCCGTCTCCCCGAACCCGATCATGGGCTCCGAGGACTTCTCGTACGTGCTGGAGAACGTCCCCGGCGCGTTCATCTTCCTGGGCGCCTGCCCGCCGGACCGCGACCCGGCGACGGCCCCCTACAACCACTCCCCCGACGCGATCTTCGACGATTCGGTACTGCCCGACGGCACCGCCCTGTACGCCGCCCTGGCCCACGCCAGGCTCGCGCGGGCGGCCGCCGCCGGCGAGGAGGATGAAGGGAGCTGACGACATGCGTGCCTGGGTGGTGGAGCGTCCGGGACCCATCGCGTCGGGGCCGCTGCGGCTGATCGAGCGGGAGACGCCCGTTCCGGGGCCCGGCGAGGTCCTGGTGCGGGTGGAGGCGTGCGGCGTGTGCCGTACGGACCTGCACCTGGCGGAGGGCGACCTGCGGCCGCGCCGGCCGCGCACCACCCCCGGGCACCAGGTGGTCGGCAGGATCGAGGGCAGCGGCCGGCGGGTGGGCGTGGCGTGGCTGCGCTCCACCTGCGGCCGGTGCCGCTACTGCCGCAGGGGCATGGAGAACCTGTGCCCGGACTCGACGTACACGGGGTGGGACGCCGACGGCGGCTACGCCGAGTACGTCGTGGCCCGCGAGGACTACGTCTACCCGCTGCCCGACGACCGGCCGGCGGAGTGGCTGGCGCCGCTGCTGTGCGCGGGCATCATCGGCTACCGGGCGCTGGCCCGGTGCGACCTGCCGCCTGAGGGGCGGCTGGGCATCTACGGCTTCGGCGCGTCGGCGCACCTGACCGCGCAGGCGGCGATCGCGCAAGGCGCCACCCTTCATGTGGTCACGCGGTCGGAACAAGCACGTAGGCTGGCGCTTGAGCTGGGCGCGGCCTCGGCGAACGAGCACCGGCCGCCCGAGCCGCTGGACGCGGCCATCCTGTTCGCGCCGGTGGGCACGCTGGTGCCGCCCGCGCTGGAGGCGCTCGACCGGGGCGGGACGCTCGCCGTGGCGGGCATCCATCTGACCGACGTCCCGCCGCTGAACTACGAGCGGCATCTGTTCCAGGAGCGCACGCTGCGCAGCGTGACGGCCAACACGAGGGCCGACGGGCGGGCGTACCTGGAGCTGGCGCTCGCGCATCCGCCGCGGGTGTCGGCGGTCCCCTACGCCTTCGAGGAGGCGGACCGGGCGCTGGCGGATCTGGCCGCCGATCGGGTCAACGGGGCGGCCGTCTTGACCCTGACCTGAGGTTTTACTTGATGGCGCTGAGCGCCACTTCCTACACTCATGAAGGAAAGTTACATTAGCCTCACAACCGCTGGAGATTATTGACGCCGATCTGGCGCGATCGTAATGTCCGGTCAATCCCTAGAGACATCCCCCGGAGCGGCAAATGAAGCGACTGGCAGCGGTAGTGGCGTTGCTGGGCCTTGCCACCGCGACTGCGGCGTGCAGCGGTGGCACCACCGACAAGTCCGGCTCGGGCGGCGGAGGCGGCGGGCTCTTCACCACGATCGACGTGAACAGGCCCGGCCTCGACGCGTCGGCGCCCGCGAACCCCTGGAACCCGAAGGGCAACTCCTTCTCCGGCTACAACGCCATGAAGCTCGGCTGGGTCAAGAACCACCTCACCGACCCGAACCAGTTCTACCCGGGCATCGCGGCCAGCTGGGAGATCGCGCCTGACAACTCCTCGATCACCATCCACCTGCAGCCGAACGGCAAGTGGTCCGACGGCAAGCCGATCACCGCCGAGGACGTGAAGACCTCGATCGGCCTGGCCTACACCACCGGCAGCACCGCGTTCGCGATCACGCCCGGCGCCGCCGGCCTCGCGGCCGACATCGAGGTCGTGGACGACAAGACCGTCAAGGTCACCCAGGACATGAGCAACCCGAGCTCGAAGTTCGCCCGGGGCGTCATGGACAACTGGGTCGTCCCCGCGCACATCTGGGGCAGCCTGCTGCCGGCCGACTTCTGGGACAAGCTCAAGACGGCCCGGGGCGACGGCCCGGACGCCGAGAAGGCGCGCGAGGAGATCACCGGCCTGGGCCAGAAGGTGCTGTCCTTCGCGCCGCCCAAGGACGTCTCCGGCGGCCCGTTCACGCTCGAGCGGGTCAACCCCGGCGAAGCGCTGCTGGTGAAGAACAAGAACTTCTACAACGCCGCGAACGTCGCCCCCGATCAGGTCAAGTTCCTCAACTACAGCGGCAACGAGCAGATCTGGAACTACCTGTCGGCCGGCAAGCTCGACCACTCCGGCTTCGTCGCGGCCCCGCCGGACGTGATGAACCGGATCAAGCAGGCTCCGGGCTCGCAGACCATCACCGGCTTCTCGCCGGTGGCCGTCGGCATGGCGTTCAACCAGTCCAAGAAGCCGTACGACAACGTGCACGTGCGCCGCGGCCTGGCCTACCTCATCGACCGCCAGCAGGTCACAAAGGTCGCCTCGCCCGACGGCGGCACCCCGGCCGTGACGACCTCCGGCATCCACCAGGAGCCCGCCAAGGAGTGGATCGGCGACGAGCTGAGCAAGCTCGAGCCGTACGACCACGACGTGGCCAAGGCCGAGGCGGAGTTCAAGGAGGCCGGTCTGCAGAAGAAGAACGGCAAGTGGACGCTGGCCGACGGCACGCCGTGGAAGGTCACGATGAACGCGCCGTCCGGCTTCTCCGACTGGATCTCCGCCCAGGAGAACATCAAGAGCCAGCTCGTCGAGAACGGCGTGGACGCCGAGGTCGTCACCGTCGCCGACTACCCCGTCTACCTGGAGGAGCTGGCGGCCGGCAAGTACGACGTCGGCTTCTGGCTGATGGCGCTCGGCCCCGCGCCGTACGACATCTTCCAGCGCCTCTACGGCGCCTCCAACGGCTGGACCAACGTCGCGGGCAAGGTCAAGCACAGCGCCCCCGGCAAGGGCGGCAACTGGATGGGCGGCGCCGAGGAGATCGAGGTCGACGGCGTCGGGAAGGTCAACCCCGGCGAGGTGACCGCGAAGCTGGACTCCGTCACCGAGGAGGAGGCCAAGCCGCTCATGGTGGAGCTCGCCAAGACGGCCAACCAGGACCTTCCGGTCATCCAGCTCTGGGACTACGTCAACACGCAGTTCGTCAACACCACCCGCTTCACCGGGTGGCCCGAGCAGGACAGCGACCTGCTCCGCCTGCCGGCCGGTGTCTGGATCCAGCTCGGCATGATCAAGGCCAAGCAGTAGAAGAGAGCCTATGACGGTCATCGCACGGCGACTCGCGGGCCACGTGGCCCGCGGGGTCGTCATGATCCTCGTGGTCGCCACGATCAGTTTCTTCATCGTCAGGAGCATCCCGGGCGATCCCGTGGCGGCGAACGTGCAGAAACTGGTCGAGCAGGGCATGTCTCCCGAGGCAGCCGAGCAGGCCACCCGCGTCCTCTACGGCTTCCAGCCGAAGGGCTCGCTCTGGGAGCAGTACACCGACTACATCGGCGGGCTGTTCACCTTCGACCTCGGCCAGTCGGTCACGCACGCCGGAGCCCCGGTGACGGACGTGCTGGCCGAGGCGGCCAAGTGGACCGTTCTACCGGTGCTGGCGGGCACGCTGCTGAGCTTCCTCGTCGGCGTCATCATGGGCGTCTACGCGGCCATCAAGCGGTCGGGCAAGCTCGGCGACGTGCTGGCGATCTCCGGGTCGCTGCTGCACGGCGTGCCGCAGTACGTGCTGGGCCTGCTGCTCAGCGCGATCTTCGCCACGCTGATCCCGATCCTGCCGGCCGACGGCCCGGTGGACATCCTGTACGAGCCCGGGTTCAACGCCGGCTACATCGGCTCGCTCATCGAGCACGCGATCCTGCCGGTGGCGACGTACGCGCTGGCCGCCTACGGCGGCTGGATCCTGGCGATGAAGTCGAGCGTCGTGACCGTCCTCGGTGACGACTTCATCCTGGCCGCCGAGCTGCGCGGCATGAAGCGTTCGATCATCTTCAGGTACATCGCGCGCAACGCGATCCTGCCGCTGTTCACGATCCTCGCGCTCTCGCTCGGCCTGCTGCTGGGCGGCGCGGTGTTCATCGAGCGGATCTTCAACTACCCGGGTCTCGGGCTGCTGCTCATCGAGAGCATCACCATGCGCGACTACGCGCTGATGGGCGGCGCGTTCCTGCTGATCACGGTGTCGATCATCGTGGCGAACATCCTCGCGGACCTGTTCTACAGCGTCATCGACCCGCGGGTCCGCAGCGGGGAGGAGGTGTCGGCATGACCGTCCTGCTGGAGAGCTCGTCCACCAGCGCGGCGATGCGCCGCAACTTCTGGTCGGGCGTGTGGCGGGTGATGCGGCGCAAGCCCAGCCGCCTGGTGGGCGTGGTGCTCATGGCGGGGTTCGTGTTCATGGGCGCGTTCGGCCCGATGTTCTACCCCGACCCGCTGCCCCGCGACCCGGACCAGATCACCAGGCCGCCGAGCTGGGAGCACTGGCTGGGCACCGACGACCAGGGCCGCGACGTGATCGCGCTGGTCGTCACCGGCTCCCGCTACGTGCTGCTGGCCGCCCTGGTGACGGCCGTCATCACGGTCGTGCTCGGCACCGCGATCGGCCTGTTCTCCGGCTTCAAGCGGGGCCGCTGGGACACGTTCCTGATGCGGCTGACCGACATGAAGCTGACCATCCCCGGCCTGCCGCTGCTGCTGGTGCTGTCCACCGTGTGGAAGTTCAGCAGCGCGGTGCAGATGGGTCTGGTGCTGGGCCTGCTGAGCTGGGGCGGCGTGGCCAGGGCCGTGCGGTCGCAGACGCTGTCGCTGCGTGAGCGCGGCTTCATCGAGGCGGCGCGCGGGCTGGGCCTGTCCACCACCCACATCGTGGGCAAGGAGCTGCTGCCGAGCATGGCGCCGTACATCGCGATGAACATGCTGATCGCGATCACCGGTGGCGTGTACTCGCAGGTGGGCCTGTTCTTCCTGGGCGTGCTGCCGTACGAGTCGAACAACTGGGGCCAGATGCTCAACACGGCCGTGTTCCGCTCGGGCGCGCTGACCGTGCCGAGCGCGCTCGGCTTCCTGCTGGGCCCGCTGCTGGCGATCCTGCTGCTGACGCTGGCCATCGTGCTCGTGGTGGACGCCATGGACGAGATCTTCAACCCCCGGCTGCGCGAGGAGTAGAGGGTGAGCAACAAGGCGCCCGGAGTGCGCATCGGCGGCCTGACGGTCGTCTACAAGACCCCCGCGGGCGAGCTGCCCGCCGTCAGGGACGTCAGCCTGACCCTGGAGCCGGGTTCCATCACCGGCATCGTCGGCGAGTCCGGCTCGGGCAAGTCCACGCTCGCGCTGTCGCTGCTCAACGCCGTGCAGCCGCCCGGCAGGATCGCGGCGGGCAGCGTCGAGATCGACGGGCTCGGCGACGTGGTCGCGCTGTCGGGCGAGCAGCTGCGCAAGGCGCGCGGCAAGCACATCGGCTACGTCTTCCAGGCCGCCCAGAACTCCCTCAACCCGCTCAAGACGGTCGGCAAGCAGCTGCTCGACCTGGGCCGCTCGCACGGCGTGGACGACCTGCGCGGGCTGGTGCGCGAGGCCAAGGAGCTGCTGGCCAGGATGGGCCTGGACGGCGCGCGCGTGCTCGACTCGCACCAGCACGAGCTGTCCGGCGGCATGCGCCAGCGGGTCGGCATCATGCTGGCGCTGGTGCTCAACGCCCACCTGGTGGTCCTGGACGAGCCGACGACCGCGCTCGACATGATCACCCAGGCGAACATCCTGAAGATCGTCCGCGAGGTGCACGCCGAGCGCGGCCTGACCACGCTGGTCATCACGCACGACATCGGCGTGGTCGCCGAGGTGGCCGACCGGCTCGCCGTCATGTACGGCGGCCGCATCGTCGAGGAGGGGCCCACCAGGGAGGTGCTGGGCGCGCCCCGCCACCCGTACACGCGCGGCCTGATCAAGGCGATCCCGCGGCTCGTCGGCGACATCTCCGAGGCCCAGGCGCTGCCGGGACGGCCGCCCACGCTGGCGACCGTGCCCAAGCAGGGCTGCGTCTTCAGGGAGCGCTGCGCGCTGCGCATGGACGTGTGCGAGACCGAGGACCCGGCGGCCGTCGCCGACGGCGCGCGCACCGTGGCCTGCCACGCCGTGACCGTGAAGGAGCACGCATGATCACCGGAACCGGCGTCGTCAAGACGTTCAAGCAGCGGGGCAAGGTGCTCGGCGCCCGCGAGGTGCACGCGCTGCGGGGCGTGGACTTCGCGATCCCGAAGGGCGGCGCGGCCTCGTTCATCGGCGAGTCCGGGTGCGGCAAGACCACGCTGGGGCGGATCATCGCGGGGCTGGAGTCGTACGACGCGGGTGAGATCGAGATCGACGGCGTGCCGATGTCGGGCCTGAAGCCCAGGCAGCGCCAGCCGCACTTCCGCAAGATCCAGATGATCCATCAGGACCCGTACTCGGCCCTGAACCCCACGAGGACCATCCACCAGACGCTCTACGCGCCGCTCAGCCTGCGGGCCAGGCAGACCGGCAGGCCACGGTCGTGGATCGAGGAGCGGGCCGCCGAGGTGCTGTCGCTGGTCGGCCTCGACCCGGGCACGGTGCTCGCGCGCTACCCGCACCAGCTCTCCGGCGGCATGCGCCAGCGCGTGGTCATCGCCCGCGCGCTGACCGTGGACCCGGAGATGCTGGTCGCCGACGAGGCCGTCTCGATGATCGACGTCTCGCTGCGGCTGGGCATCCTGGCGCTGCTGAAGGACCTGCGCGAGCGGCTCGGCGTGAGCGTGCTGTTCATCACGCACGACGTGGCCACCGCCCGCTACATCGGCGACGACGGCGAGCTGTACGTCATCTACCGGGGCCAGGTCGTCGAGCGCGGCCCGGTGGACACGGTCATCGCCGACCCCGTGCACCCGTACACGCAGTCGCTGCTGTCGGCCATCCCGGTGCTGCACGGTCTCGAGCAGCCGGGCGAGCAGCCCGTGGTGCCGCTGGAGTCGCTGGACGAGAGCCAGGCCGACGAGGGCTGCCTGTTCGCGCGGCGCTGCCCGTTCCACACCGAGCGCTGCATGTCGGAGCGGCCGGTGCTGGGGCGCACGGAGGGCATCCCGCAGGAGCACGCCTGCTTCTTCCCCGAGCGCCGCAGCGTGATCGCCCGCCCGATGAGCGAGGTGTGATGACGCACTCCGTGCGGGAATTCGATCCGGACGAGGCCGCCCGGGTGGCTCAGGCCGCGCTGACGCTCGACGCCGGCGAGGCCGCCGCCCTGGTGAGCGGCCTGTCGCGGCCCCCCGCCGAGCGGCGCTGGACGGCGCTGGCCGTGGACGGCGGTGTCGTGATGGCCTCGATCGGCACCGCGGACCCCGCGGTCGGGCACGTCGACCTGCTGGCCGTGCACCCCTCGGCGCAGGGCGCGGGGCGGGGGCGCGCGCTGGTGCGCGCGGCCGAGGAGTGGCTGCGCGGCCAGGGCGCCCGTGAGGCCCGCTTCGCCGGCAACCCGCCGTGCTACGCCTGGCCGGGCATCGACGTGCGCTACACCGCCGCCGCCTGCCTGGCCGAGAGCCTCGGCTACGAGCGCTACCAGGTGGCCTGGAACATGACCGCCGACCTGCGCCGCGCCGACCTGAGCGTCGAGGACGACGTCGCGCGGCTCAAGCGCGCGGGGGTCTCCGTGCACGGGCTCGGCGGGCCGGATGACGCGCCGTCCGACCGCGCGCGGGTCGCGGCCTTCGTCGAGGAGCAGTGGAACGATCGATGGGCCTGGGAGGCGGTCAACGCGGCCGGGCTGCACTACGCCGAACGCGACGGCAAGGTGCTCGGCTTCGCCGCGTGGGGTGCGCGGCCGTCCTGGTTCGGCCCCATGGGCACCGCGCCCGACGCCCGCGGCCTGGGCCTCGGGCGGGTGCTGCTGCGCAGGTGCCTGGCGGAGCAGCGGGCCGCCGGGCAGGACCACGCCCAGATCGGCTGGGTGGGGCCGTTGCGGTTCTACTCGCGCGCCGTGGGCGCGCGAGCCGAACGCGTCTTCTGGCTCTACCGGCGCGATCTGGCGCGATGAGCCGGTCAGTACAGAAGTCCTCCCTCGGGGCGGGCCGGCGGCGGGCACAGCTCGCGCGGGTCCTCCCCGGCCTCCAGGCACTTCTTGAGGGAGTCGGACCCCCACAGGTGGTCCAGGAACAGCTCGGGCCCCGCCCACTTCAGCTCGTCCGGGTAGAGGGTGCGGGCCACGTGCAGCATCGACAGGCCGGTCAGCACCGGCCGGAACGCCGCAGGGTCGTGCACGTGGAGCTGCACCCCCCGTACGGGGACGCCGGCGTGCTTGTGGAACGTCGGCGTGAACCACGCCTCCCTGAACCGCACGCCCGGCAGGCCCAGCTCGTTGAGCGCCGGCGCGAAGCGCGCGTCGGCGTAGGGCGCGCCGATGAGCTCGAAGGGCCGGGTGGTGCCGCGCCCTTCGGAGAAGTTCGTGCCCTCGAAGAGCCCGGTGCCCGGGTAGACCAGCGCGGTGTCGGGGGTCGGCATGTTGACCGAGGGCATCACCCAGGGCAGCCCGGTGTCGGCGTAGCTCATCTCCCGCCGCCAGCCCTCCATCGTGACGACGGTCAGGTCCAGGTCGAACCCGAACATCCCGGCCAGCTCCCCGGCCGTCCTGCCGTGCCGCAGCGGCAGCGGGAAGCGGCCGACGAAGCTCGCGAAGGCCGGATCGAGCAGCGGCCCCTCCTCCACGGCGCCGCCCAGCGGGTTGGGGCGGTCGAGCACCACGAAGCGCAGGCCGAGCCGGGCCGCGGAGGCCATGAGGTCGTACATGGTCCACACGTAGGTGTAGAAGCGGGCGCCCACGTCGGCGATGTCGAAGACGAGCGTGTCCACCCCGGAGGCGGCCACCACCTCGTCCAGGGGCGCGCCGGAGCGCTTGTGCGTGTCGTAGACCGGCAGGCCGGTCCGCTCGTCCACGCCGTCGGCCTCGCTGCCCGCGGCCTGCGCGGTGCCGCGCATGCCGTGCTCGGGGCCGAAGAGCGCGGTGAGCTTGAGCCCTGCGGCCAGCAGGGCGTCGGGGGTGGGGGTCAGATCGGGCAGGACGCCGGTGGGGTTGGTGATCAGGCCGATGCGCGTGCCGCCCGCCAGGGCGGGGTCCGCGGCCAGCCGTTCGGCTCCTGTTCTCACGTGTGGCATGAACCCATTGTCTGAAAGATATTTACAAGAGAGAAGTAGAGGGTGGAAATTAGCGACATGATTGATCCGCTATCAGAGGCGTCCACCGAGCAGAGCGACCCCCGCTACGCCCAGATCGACCGGCTGCCGACGCTGCAGATCGCCCGGCTGATGAACCAGGCGGACGCCGCCGTGCCCGCCGCGGTCGCGCTGGCGCTGCCGGCGATCTCGGAGGCGATCGACGCCATCGCCGCGAGGATGAGCGAGGGTGGCCGGCTGCTCTACGTGGGCGCGGGCACGTCGGGGCGGCTGGCCGTGCTCGACGCCAGCGAATGCCCGCCGACGTTCGGCACCGACCCGTCGATGGTGCAGGGCATCATCGCGGGCGGGCCGGAGGCGCTGACCCGTTCCGTCGAAGGTGCCGAGGACGACGCCGAGGCCGGCGCCGCCGCGCTGAAGGACCTGGAGGTGGGACCGCTCGACTCGGTGGTGGGCGTGTCCGCCAGCGGGCGGGCTCCCTTCGTGCTGGGCGCGCTGGCGGAGGCGCGCGATCGCGGCGCGCTGACCGTGGCGCTGTCGTGCAACGACGGCACCCCGCTGTCGGCTGCGGCCGAGCACGCCATCGAAGTGGTGGTGGGCCCCGAGGTGGTGACCGGTTCGACCCGGCTGAAGGCGGGCACGGCGCAGAAGCTCGTGCTCAACATGATCTCCACGATCACGATGGTCAAGCTGGGCCGGACGTACGGGAACAAGATGATCGAGATGTCGGCGATGAACAGCAAGCTCGCCGGGCGGGCGCTGCGCATCGTCAGCGACATCACCGGGGCCGACCACGCGACGGCGGAGGCGGCGCTGGACGCGGCCGGCGGCCAGGCGAAGATCGCGGTGCTGATGATCCGGCACGGGCTCGACGCCGAGGCGGCCAGGGAGCTGCTGCGCTCGCACGGCGAGCGGCTCAGCGACGCGCTCAGCGGCTGAACCGGGCGACCCGCAGGGGCCGCCGCGCGCACACCGGACGCGCGGGAGGGCTTGCGTGCGGCGGGCCGCGTGGTTTACGGCGTTGGTGGACGTCTTGGTGACAGATGAAAAGGAGGAGTACCGGGATGTCGGACCGGCTGGAGGAGATCCTGGCGACGGCGGTGCCCGAGGTGTGCCCCGCCGCGGTGGCGCTGATCGCCGTGGACGGCTCCGTGATGGCCGCGGCGGCGGCCGGCGAGCTGGTCAGATACGCCGACGCGGACGGCACGCTCGCCGCGCACCGCCCGCCGGCACGGCGTGACTCGATCTTCGACCTCGCCTCGGTCAGCAAGCTGTTCACCACCGTCGTGCTGCTCTCGCTGGCCGAGGAGGGCAGGCTGGACCTCGACGCGCCGGTGACCGGGCACCTGCCGGCCGCCGATCCGCGCATCACGCCGCGCCACCTGCTCACCCACACGGCGGGCCTGCCCGCGAGCCGGCGGATCGACAGGGAGCTGCCGCAGGCCGATCCCGCCGAGCGCCTGGCCGCCATGGTCGCCACGCCCCCCGCTCACCCGGTGGGCGGCCCCTATCTCTACAGCGACGTCGGCATGGTGATGGCGGGCCGCCTGGCGGAGGTGGCCGGAGGGGCGCCGCTGGACGTGCTCGTCCGCGAGCGCGTCACCGGCCCGCTCGGGCTGCTGGACACCGGCTACCGGCCGGGCCCGGAGCTGCTCGACCGGATCGCCGCGACCGAGTGGAAGGCCGAGCGTCCCGTGCCGGGGTGCGTGCGCGGCTCGGTGCACGACGAGACCGCGTACGCGCTGGGCGGCGTGGCCGGGCACGCGGGCCTGTTCGCCTCCGCCGACGACCTGCTGGCCTTCGGCGAGGCGCTGCGGCGCGGCGGCGGGCCCGTCCTCAGCACGGCGACCGTGGCCGAGATGACGCGGGACCACGGCGTCGAGGACGCGCCGTTCCGCCACGGGCTCGGCGTGCGCATCGGCGATCCGGGCATCGTCGGCCCGCTCAAGGACGCCTACGGCCACTCGGGCTTCACCGGCACGTCGCTGGTGATCGATCCGGACCGCCGCCTCACCGTGGTGCTGCTGACGAACTTCGTGCACCCCGTACGCGGGCGTGAAGGCATCCGCACCCTGCGTCACAAAGTGGCGGAAGAAGCGGCGAGGCTGGCTGACCTCGTTTCTTGACGAAAAGTAATTGTCAGACCACAAACCGCTTATTGCCCGGTGCCAAACTGTGTGTGATGGTACAAGTGAGACGCCCGAGGACAAATCGGCGTCTCACAGGTTCCTTTCACCAGAAGGGCCTCGGGCAGCATGGGCCAACCTCCCTCGTCCCTACAAAACCGATTTATCCAGCGCTTTTCTGGAATGAGCCGTTTCGGCCTGGTGTGGTGTGGCCAGGTCGTCACCCTCATCGGTAATTCCGTTCTCCGTTTCTCCCTGGTGATCCAGGCGTGGACGGTCGATCACCAGGCCACGCAGGTGGTGGCGCTCTCGCTGTGCGCGCTGCTGCCGCAGATGCTGCTCAGCCCGACGGCCGGGGCCCTGGTGGACCGCTGCCGCAAGCGCACCGCGCTCCAGCTCGCCGACCTCGGCGGGCTGGTCGCGGTCGGCGCCATGGCGGCCGTGTACTTCCTCGGTGACCTGCACCTGTGGCAGGTCTACGTGACCGTCGCGCTGCTCGGCGCGTGCGCCGCCTTCCAGTTCCCCGCGCTGTCGTCGGCGGTGCCGATGCTGGTCGGCAAGGAGCAGCTGCAGCGCGCCAACGGGCTGCTCGCCACCGCCAAGAGCGTCGCCGACGTCGGCGGCCCCGCGCTGGCGGGGCTGCTCGTGGTGACCGGCGGGCTCGGCGCGGTGCTCGTGATCGACCTCATCAGCTTCGCCGTCGCGCTGGCCACCATCCGCATGGTCCGCCTGGACGGCGACCGGCCCGGCGAAGGCGGGACCCGCAAGCGGCTCGGCGCCGACTCGCTCGAAGGGCTGCGCTACCTGTTCGCCCAGCCCAGCCTGCGCGGCCTGATCCTCGTGTTCTTCACCGTCAACCTCGTCATGGTGTTCGGCTTCGCCGTCGTACAGCCCATGATCCTGGCCAGGACCGGCAGCGACGTGTCCGTCCTCGCGAGCGTGAACGCGGGCATCGGCGCCGGCGGCATCGCCGGCGGCCTGCTGCTGGCCGCCTGGGGCGGGCCGAAGAACCGGGTGCGCGGCATGATGCTCGGCGTCGTCGGCATGTGCCTGAGCGCGCAGATCGTCATGTCCGTCGTCCACGGCGTCGTCGCGTGGACGGCGGCCATCCTCGTGGGCGCGATGATCATGCCCATCGTGAACGGCTCCATGCAGTCGATCATCCAGACCAAGGTGCCGGAGGAACGGCAGGGACGGGTGTTCGGGGCCGTCATGTTCGTCTCGCAGATCTCCTCTCCGGTCGCGATGGCCTTCTCAGGGCCGCTCGCCGACCACGTCTTCGAACCCCAGGCGGCGGCCGGCACCGGCGTGCCCGGACTGCTCGCGCCGCTCATCGGCACCGGCCCCGGCAGCGGCATGGCGGCCATGCTGCTCATCGCCGGGCTGCTGGGCGCCGCCGCCGCCCTGTGGGGGCTGGCCCAGCGCGCCGTACGCCACATCGACGTGCTCACGCCCGACCTCGAGAAGCAACCCGCGGGAGGCTGACATGACCACCAACCCCTTCGAGGACGAGAACGGCTCCTACCTGGTGCTGGTCAACGACGAGAACCAGCACTCGCTGTGGCCCGCGGACATCGACGTGCCCGCCGGCTGGCGCACGGCCTTCGGGCCCGCCGCGCGCGCCGCGTGCCTGGAGCACATCGAGACGCACTGGACGGACATGCGCCCGGCGAGCCTCATCCGGGCCTGACCATGAGCGTGCCCGAACCGGAACAGACGATCGCGGCGGCCGGGCCGCCGGCCGAGGCGGTCCCCGCAGGCGGAAGCGAGCCGGTGCACGAGGCGTTCGCGGCGCAGGCGGCGCGCACCCCCGAGCGGGTGGCGCTGATCTGCGGGGCCGAGCGGCTCACCTACGCCGAGCTGGACGCGCGGGCCGCGGCGCGCGCGGCCGAGCTGGGCGTCCCCGCGGGGAGCCTGGTCGGCGTGCGCATGGAGCGCGGCGTCGAGCTGGTGGTCGCGCTGCTCGCGGTGCTGAAGGCGGGAGCCGGGTACGTGGTGCTCGACCCGGCCTTCCCCGAGGAGCGGCTGCGCGTCATGGCCGGGGACGCCGGCGTGTCGGCGGTGCTCTCCCCCCGGGGCCTGGAGCGCCGGGCGGAACACGCCCGGCACGACGGGATCGCGTGCGTGATGTTCACCTCCGGCTCCACCGGGCGGCCCAAGGGCGTGGCCGCGCCGCACCGGGCGATCACGGCCACGGTCACCGGCCAGGAGTACGCGCCGTTCGACGCCGTGTGGCTGCAGTGCTCGCCGACGTCGTGGGACGCGTTCGCGCTGGAGCTGTGGGGCCCGCTGCTGTCGGGCGGCACCTGCGTGCTCTACCCGGGCGCGCGGCCCGACCCGCTCGTACTCGGCCGCCTGATCGCCGAGCACGGCGTGACCAGCATGTACCTGTCGAGCAGCCTGTTCAACGTGATCGTGGACGAGTGCCCGGACACGCTGGCCGGGCTGCGCCACCTGATCGTCGGCGGCGAGGCGCTCTCCCCCGCGCACGTCGGCCGGGCCCTCGCCCTGCATCCGGAGCTGCGGCTGCGCAACGGCTACGGCCCCGTCGAAGGCATGATCTTCCTGACCACCCATCCCGTGACCGCCGTGAACGGCCCCGTGCCGATCGGCACGCCGCTGCGCGGCAAGCACGTACGGGTGCTGGACGCGCGGCTGCGGCCGGTCCCCGACGGCCAGGTGGGCGAGCTGTACGCGGCGGGCGACGGCCTGGCGACCTGCTACCTCGGCCGTCCCGGCGCGACCGCCGAGCGTTTCGTGGCCGACCCGTTCGGCCCGCCGGGCGGCCGCATGTACCGCACCGGCGACCTGGTGCGGCGGCGTCCCGGCGGCGTACTCGAGTACGTGGGCCGCGCCGACGACCAGGTGAAGGTGCGCGGGTTCCGCATCGAGCCCGCCGAGGTGGAGTCGGTGCTGTCCGGCCACCCGGCGGTCGGGCGGGCCTGCGTGGTGGCCAGGGAGGACGTGCCGGGTGACCGCCGGCTGGTCGCGTACGTGGTGCCCCGGCCGGGCGCCGCGATCGAGCCCGGCGCGCTGCGCGCGCACGCGGCGGCGGTGCTGCCGGAGTTCATGGTGCCGTCGGCGTTCGTGACGCTGGAGGCCCTGCCGCTGACCGACACCGGCAAGCTCGACCGCGCGGCCCTGCCCGCGCCCGTCCACGGCGAGCCCGCCGCGGCTGCCGCCGAGTCCCGCGACGAGCCGCGCGACGAGGTCGAGAAGGCGCTGTGCGAGCTGTTCGCCGAGGTGCTGAAGGTGCCCTCGGTCGGCGTCCACGACGACTTCTTCGACCTGGGCGGCGACTCGCTCATGGTGGCCAGGCTGCTCAGCAGGATCCACGCCGTGCTGGGCGTCGAGGTCGGCGTCAGGACGCTGTTCGAGACGCCCACGGTCGCCGCCGTCGCCCGCCGCATCGGCGAGCGGCCCATGCCCGGCGGCGCGCCTGCCGCGCCGCCGGGGGATCCCGCCGGGCAGGCGGCCTCCTCGCCGCCTGCGGCGGGAACCACCGAGGAGACGCCCTTGTCGGCGGCGCAGCGCAGGCTGTGGTTCCTCGACCAGGTGGACGCGGGCGTCGCGTACAACATGCCGATGCTCGTCCGCCTGCGCGGCCCCGTGAACGCCGAGGCGCTGGGCGGGGCGCTGGCGGACGTGGTGGCCAGGCACGAGCCGCTGCGGACGGTCTTCACCTTGCGCGACGGCGAGCCCGCCCAGCGGGTGCTGCCCGTGGCGCAGGCGCGGCCCCGGTTCGAGGTCGCCGAGGTCACCGAGGACGAGCTGGACGCGCGGGTGGCGAAGGCGGCGCGGCACCGGTTCGACCTTGCGTCCGAGCTGCCGATCCACGCCGTTTTGTTCGTCACCGGGCCGGAGTCGTCGGCGCTGCTGCTGGTCATGCACCACATCGCGACCGACGGCTGGTCGCTGCCGCCGCTCATGCGCGACCTGTCGCGCGCCTACCGTGCGCGGCTCGACGGCACCTCCGTGGACTGGCCGCCGCTGCCGATCTCCTACGCCGAGTACGCCGCCCTGCACCGCGACCGCGTGGCCGCCATCGCGGACGATGAGCTGGCGTACTGGCGGAAGGCGCTGACAGGGCTGCCGGAACGGCTCGCGCTGCCCCGCATCGGCGCTTCCCCGGTTTCCGGCTCCCCCGGCATTTCGGTCACGAACTCGCGAGGTGTTTCCCCTGCGGGCTCTCCTGGAGTTTCCGTTACGGCCGCTCCCGGAGTTTTCGTTTCGGACTCCGCCGGCGTTTCCATGACGGGTTCTTCCGGCGTTTCCGTGAATCCGTCCGGTGTTTCCACCGCCGCGACATCCGCTGTTTCCGCCGGCGCTTTCCCGGGCGTTTCCGCCGATGGATCCCCCGCCGAATCCACGGTCGCCGGCGCGGACATTTCCGGGGCCGCGCCCCCGGCCCTTTCCGGCACCGGTTCCGGCTCCTCCGCCTTCGGCGGGGCGGCGCAGACCGTCGTCCGGCACATCGACGCCGGCCTGCACGGGCGGCTCGTGGAGCTGGGCCGGCGGCACGGGGCCACGCTGTTCATGGTGCTGCAGGCCGGGCTGGCCGAGGTGCTGCGGCGCGCGGGCGCGGGCGAGGACCTGCCGATCGGCGCGCCCGTCGCCGGGCGGTCCACCGGGCCCGTTGACGATCTCGTGGGCTTCTTCGTCAACCTGCTCGTGCTCCGTACCGACGTGTCGGGGGATCCGACGGCCGAGGAGCTGATCGCGCGGGTGCGGGAGACCGACCTGGAGGCGTTCTCGCACCAGGAGGCGCCGTTCGAGCGGGTCGTGCAGGAGCTGAACCCGGCCCGGCGGCCCGGACTGCCGCCGCTCGTGGACGTCGTGCTCGCGCTGCAGAACAACGCGCGGGCCGAGCTGGCGCTGCCCGGCGTGGACGCGCGGGTCGAGGTCGTCAGGACCGGCGCGGCCAGGTTCGAGCTGCTGGTGGACGTCACCGACACCTACGCGGCGGGCGGTGCGCCCGACGGGATCGCGGTGACGGTCGAGTACCGCGCCGACGCCTTCGAGCGGGCCGTCATGGAGTGGCTGGCCGAGGCGTTCGTCCTGGTGCTCGACGGCATGTGCGCGGCCCCCGGCGCTCCCCTCTCGGCGATCGCCGTGCCACCGCCGCCCGTCCGGCCGGCGCGGCCGGACGCCGGGGCGGCCACGCCGCTCCCCGACCGGGACGCGGGGGTGCGCGCCGCACCGCCCGAGCAGGGCGCCGGGGCGCGCGCCGCATCGCCACCCGAGCGGGACGCGGAAGAGCGCGCGGCGCCGCCGCCCGAGCGGGACGCCGCCGAGATCGAGCGGGCCGTGGCCGCCGTCTGGGCCGAGGTGCTGGGCGTCGCGCGGGTCGGGCCCGACGACGGGTTCTTCGCGCTCGGCGGCAACTCGCTGAGCGCCGTACGCGTCGCCGCCCGCCTGTCCGCCCGGGGCCTGCCCGCCACCGCCGCCCACCTGTTCGAGGCCCCCACGGTCTCCGCCCTGGCCGCCCTGCTGGCGCGGACACCGGCCAGGGCGGAACCCGCCATCACCCGCCTGCCCAGGACCCCGCGCACCCGCACCGACTGAGACCGCCCGTGTCGCGGGCGCCCGTGAGGAGCACGTCCATGGACCTCAGCGTGATGTTCTTCGGCGCCGACCCGGCCGATGCCGGAGGCACCGGCGGACACGCCGCCAAGTACGACGACATCCTGGCCATCGCCCGGGCCGCCGACCGGCTCGGCTTCACCGCACTGTGGACGCCTGAGCGGCACTTCCAGCAGGTCGGGCAGGTGTTCCCGAACCCGGCCCTGCTCAGCGCCGCGCTCGCCACCGTCACAGAACGCATCCACCTGCGCGCCGGCAGCCTGGTGCTGCCGCTGCACCACCCGCTGCGGGTGGCCGAGGACTGGGCGGTCGTGGACAACCTGTCGCGCGGCCGGGTCGGCCTGTCGGTGGCGACGGGCTGGCATTCGCGGGACTTCGTGCTGGCCCCCGAGGCGTACGAGGACCGCAGGGAGCGCGCCTTCCGCGACCTCGAGCTGCTGCGGCGGCTGTGGGCGGGCGAGCCCGCCGAGTTCACCGACGGCACCGGCGCGCGGGTGCGGGTGACGCCGCAGCCCAGGCCGTACTCGGCGAGCCTGCCGCTGTGGACCACCACGTCGGGCAGCCCGAGCACGTGGGAGGCGGCGGGACGGATGCGAACGAACATCCTCGGCGCGACCATCGGCCAGACCCGCGAGGAGCTGGCCGGGAAGATCGCCGCCTATCGCGGCGCCTACGACGCGGCTCCCGGCCGGCCGGGAGCGCCGCCCCGAGGCACCGTGACGCTGATGGCGCACACGTACGTGGCCGAGTCGGACGAGCAGGCGCGGGAGCGGGCGGCCGGGCCGCTGAAGGCGTACCTGCGGTCGTACGTGGCCCAGACGGCCGCGAACAAGGGCGGCCCCGACGGCAGGGCGGCCGCGCTGAGCGAGGCGCAGCTCGCGGCGCTGACCGACTTCGCCTTCCGCCGCTACCTGGCCTGGGGCAGCCTCATCGGCTCGCCGGAGACGTGCCGCAAGAGCCTGGCGGACCTCGCCGAGCTGGGCTGCGACGAGGTGGCCTGCTTCGTCGACTTCGGGCTCGGCCGCGACGAGGTGCTCGCCGGGCTGGAACGCCTCGCCGATCTGCGGGAGGGACTGTGACGGAGATCGCGACCGGAACCCCGACCGGGCCTGTGAACGGGCCTGTGAACGGGCCTGTGAACGGGCCTGCGGCTGGGACCTCGGCCGGGGCAGGAGCCGGGACAGGGGCCGGGACAGGGGCCGGACCAGGGACCGGCACAGGGGCCGGACCCGGGCCGGTGAGGCGGGCGGCGGGTAGGAGCGCGAGCGAGCGGTTCGCCGCGCTCAGCGGGGAGCGCCGTGTCGAGCTGCTGCGCCAGCTGGTGGAGGCGGGCAGGCTGGAGGCGATCCCCGACGTGGTGCCTCCGCGCGACCCCGCGCGGCCGGTGCGGCTCAGCCCGGCGCAGGAGGACCTGTGGGTGTTCGAGTCGCTGTATCCGGACACGGCGGCGCTCAACCTGTGCTGCTCGTACCACTTCGACGGCCCCGTGGACCCGGCCGCGCTGGAGGCGGCGCTGACGATCCTGCTGCGCCACCACGACACGCTGCGCATGCGGATCACCGGGGACGTGGACGACCTGCGGGTGACGTTCGCGCCGCCGGAGCCGTTCCGTCTCGAACGCATCGACCTGCGCGGCACGGGCGTCACGCTGCGCGAGGCGCTGCACGCCTTCAGCCGCCGCACGTTCGACCTCAACGGCGGCCCGCTGATCAGGGGCGGCTTCATCACCGTGGACGACGAGCGGGCGACGCTGGTGCTCGCGCTGCACCACATCGCGACCGACTGGTGGTCGTTCGACGTGCTGCACAACGAGCTGTGCGACGCCTACCGCGCCGTACGCGAGGGCGGCGCGCCCCGGCTGGGCCGCCCGTCCGTCCAGTACGCCGACTTCGCGGGCTGGCAGCGGGAGCTGGAGGCGGCCGGGGTGTTCGACGCCCAGCTCGCCTGGTGGCGCGACTACCTGGCGGACCCGCCGAAACCCCTCGCGGTCGGCTCCGCCGCGCCGGGCCGCCCCTTCGGGGTCGAGCAGGTCGCATTCGGCATCGACGCGCGGATCGAGGCCGCCGTGCGCCGCCTGGCCAGGGAGCGCGGCGCCACCGTGTACGGGGTGCTGATGACGGCCTTCGCGGTGTTCGCGCACCGGCTGACCGGCGAGCCCGACCTGATCACCGGCACGCCCGTCGCCAACAGGTCGGCCAGGGGCCTGGAGCGGGTCATCGGGTACGTCATGAACTCGCTGCCCGTCCGCTGGCGGATCGGGCACGACACGACGTTCGCGGAGCTGCTGGCCCGCTTCACCGCCGAGTTCCCGCAGATCATGGCGCACGGCGACGTGCCCGTGGGCCGCATCGTGCAGGCCGTGCGGCCGGAGCGGGTGGCGGGACGCTCGCCGCTGTACTCGTGGGTGTTCATGCACCTGACGAAGCAGGAGAGCGTGGCCAGGCTGCGCGAGATCACCGACCCCGAGCGGGTGCACACCGGCGGCGAGCACGACCTGGTCGGGATCGTGCGCGACGGCGACGACGGGTTCGAGGCGAGCCTGGAGGTCCGGACCGACGTCTACGACCCCGAGGTGGTGCGGGCCTGGGCGGAGTCGTTCACGGTGCTGCTGGAGTCGCTGGTGTCCGCGCCGGACGAGCCGGTGTCGCGGGCCGCGCTGCTGCGCGAGCCGCCCGCGTGCGCGGGCGAGGCGCCGCCGCCGGGCGCGAGCCTGCCGGAGCTGGTGGCCCGGCGGGCGCTCCAGGCGCCCGAGGCGGTGGCGGTCGAGTCCGGCGGGGAGCGGCTGACGTACCGGGAGCTGGTGTCGCGGGTCGACGGGCTGGCCGGGGCGCTGATCGCGCGCGGCGTGGGGCCCGAGCGGGTGGTGGCGCTGGCGCTGGAACGCTCGGTGGACCGCGTGGTGGCGATGCTGGCGGTGCAGCGGGCGGGCGGCGCGTACCTGCCGCTCGATCCCGAGCATCCGGCGGAGCGGCTGGCGTACATGATGGCGGACGCGGGGGCCTCGCTGCTGATCGCGGAGCCCGGGATGCTGCCCGAGCTGGACGTGGAGCGGGTCTCGCCGCGCGACAGCGCTCAGGTCGCGAGATTTCCGGTTATTTCGCTGGATAGTGCGGCGTACGTCATTTACACCTCCGGCTCCACCGGGCGGCCCAAGGGGGTCGTCGTCACCCACGCCGGCCTGGCCGCGCTCGCCCACTCCCTGGTCACCCGCTTCGAGCTGGGCCCCGGAGACCGGATCCCGCAGCTCGGCGCGGCCACGTTCGACATCTCGGTGGCCGAGCTGTGCATGGCGTTCGGCTCCGGCGGCACGCTCGTCGTCCCCCCGGACGGTGCCCTCGTGGGCGGCGACCTGGCGCGGGCGCTGCGGGACGGGCGAGCGACGTTCGCGCTGCTCCCGCCCTCCGTGCTCGCCACCATGCCGCCCGGAGACTGCCCCGATCTGCGCGGGGTGGCCTCGGGGGCGGACGTGTGCCCGCCCGAGCTGGTGGCGGCGTGGACGGCGGCCGGGGTGCGCTTCTGGAACGCCTACGGGCCGACCGAGACCACCGTCGCCGCCACCGTCAGCGACCCGCTCTCCTCTGACGGCACGCTGCCCCCCATCGGGCGGCCGCTCGCCGGGACCCGCACGTACGTGCTGGACGCCCGCCTGCGGCCGGTGCCCGCCGGGGTGCCCGGCGAGCTGTACGTCGCCGGTGCCGGGGTCGCGCGCGGCTACCTCGGACGCCCCGGGCTCACCGCCGAGCGCTTCGTCGCCGACCCGTACGGCGCGCCCGGCACGCGCATGTACCGCACCGGCGACCTCGTGCTGCGCCGCCCCGACGGTCTGCTCCACTTCCTCGGCCGCAGCGACGACCAGCTCAAGGTGCGCGGGCTGCGCATCGAACCCGGCGAGATCGAGGCCGCGCTCTGCCGCCACCCCGCCGTCGCCCGAGCGGCGGTCACCCTCCACGACTCGCGCCTCGTCGCCTACCTCGTCCCCGCCCCCACGGACGCGAGCACGGCCGGCGCGCACGCGACGCAACGGCCGGAAGCGACCGGCGCGGCGCCGAGCGAGCCGGCACAGGGCGCCGGGACCGAGCCGGCCCTCGACACCCGGGAGGTGCTGGAGCATGCGATGGCGGCGCTGCCCGCGCACATGGTGCCGAGCGAGTTCGTCGTGCTGGACGCGCTGCCCGTGACGCCGCAGGGCAAGCTGGACCGGGCCGCGCTGCCAGCGCCGGGCCCGGCCGCGGAGGCGTCGCGCGCGCCGGCCACCGGGCGGGAGTCGGCCCTGTGCGGCCTGTTCGCCGAGCTGCTCGGCGTGCCCGAGGCGGGCGCGGACGACGACTTCTTCCGGCTGGGCGGCGACAGCGTGACCGCGATCCAGCTCGTGAGCCGGGCCCGCGCCCAAGGGCTCGCGCTGACGCCGCGCGAGGTGTTCGCGGCGCGGACCCCGGCGGCGCTGGCGGCCCTGGCGCGGACGGTGGGCGGGCCGGTCGCGGACTCCCCGGCCGGCAGGTTCCCGATCACACCGATCATGCACTGGTGGCGCGAGCACGGCGGCCCGCTGGAGTCGTTCACGCAGTCGCTGGCCGTCCCCGTGCCGGAGGGCTGCGACGCGGGCCGCATCAGGGCGGCGCTGCGCGCGCTGGCCGCCCGGCACGCGGCGCTGCGCATGCGCCTCCTCCGCCACCCGGACTCCGCCTGGGAGCTGGAGATCCCGGACGAGCCCCAGGACATCCCGTTCGTCCATCCGGCCGCCGGCGGGCAGGACCCGCGGACGCGGCCGGATCCTGAGCGCGGGGTGATGCTGACGGCCGCGTGGACATCACCTGACCGGCTGCTGCTCACCGCGCATCACCTGGCCGTGGACGCGGTGTCCTGGCGGGTCATCGGCTCCGAGCTGGACACGCTGCTCCGCGACCCGGACGCGCGGCTCGCCGCCCCGGGCACGTCGTTCGCCCGCTGGGCGCGCCTGCTCGCCGAGGAGGCACGCGACCCCGAGCGGGTGGCGGCCGAGCTGCCGCTGTGGAAGGACATCGCCGCGAGCGCCGCTCCCCTGCTGCCGCCCGATCACCCCGGCAGGACCGGCGAAGCCGCGGCCGGGCAGGGCCGGGCGGCGGGGGCGGCAGCCGGCGGCGCCGCGACGGCCGGGCGGGGCCGGGGGAAGCGGGCGACGTTCACCGCCGTCCTCCCGGCCGGGCTCACCGAGCAGGCCGTCACCCACCTGCCCGCCGCGTTCCGCTGCGGCCCGAACGAGGTGCTGCTCACGGCGCTGGCCATGGCGGTGACCGGGTGGCGCGGCGGCACGGACGTGCTGGTGGAGGTGGAGGGCCACGGCCGGGAGCCGTTCACCGACGACGTGGACATCTCGAACACCGTCGGCTGGTTCACCGCCCAGTACCCGATCGCGCTGGACGTCTCCGGCACCCCGGCGGACGCCCTCCAGCGGACCAAGGAGCGGCTGCGCGCCATCCCCGGCAACGGGCTCGGGTACGGCCTGCTCCGCCACCTCAACCCCGCCACCGCGGCGGAGCTGGCCACGCTTCCCACCCCCGATCTGCGCTTCAACTACCTGGGCAGGTTCGACGGCGAGCTGCTCGGCATGCAGGACGCGCCCATGGCGTACGCGGTGGAGCTGGACGCCCTGACCCGCGCGGGCGAGCTGGTGGCGAGCTGGTCGTACGCGGCGGAGATCCTCACCGAGGAGCAGGTCGCGGACCTCGCGGGCCGCTTCGAGGCGGCGCTCGCCGAGCTGGCGGGACGGGCGGAGGCGGCGGGCCCCGCGGCCGGTGACTTCCCGCTGGTCGAGCTGACCCAGACCCAGCTCGACGAGCTGGCGGCCGACCTGGACAGCGAGTGGTGAGCGCCCGCCTGGCGGACGTGCTGCCGCTCTCCCCCGCCCAGGAGGGCCTGCTCTTCCACGCCCTGTACGGCGGCCACGACCCGTACGTGGTGCAGGCCAGGTTCGCGCTGGACGAGCCGGCCGACCCGGCCCGCCTGCGCGCGGCGCTGGAGTCGCTGCTCGCCCGCCATCCCAACCTGCGGGCCTGCTTCCGCCACAAGGGCCTGGACCGCCCGGTCCAGCTCATCCCGCACCGGGTCCGCCTGCCGTGGACGGAGGTGGACCCGCCGTCGGAGGCCGAGCTGGACCGCCTGCTGGAGGCGGACCGGCTGCGCCCGTTCGACGTGACGAGGCCGCCGCTGGTGCGCGCCACGCTGGTGGGCCGGCGCGAGCTGGTGCTGACCCTGCATCACATCCTGGTGGACGGCTGGTCGATGCCGATCCTGGCCCGCGAGCTGGCCACCCTGTACGCGGGCGGTGTCCTGCCGGAGCCCGCCCCCGCCTACCGGGACTATCTGGCCTGGCTGCGCGAGCAGGACGGCGAGCGGGCGCTGCGGGCCTGGCGCGAGGCGCTGGCCGGGCTGCCGGGGCCGACGCTGCTCAGGCCCGGCGCGGGCGCGGACTCCGTCCGGCAGGAGGTCCTGACGCTGGAGCTGCCGGACGAGCTGAGCGCGGACGTGCGGCGGCGCGCCCGCGAGTCGGGCGTGACGGTGAACACGCTGGTGCAGGCCGCGTGGGCGCTGGTGCTCGCGCGGATGACCGGGCGTGACGACGTGGTGTTCGGCGCGGTGGTGTCGGGCCGCCCGCCCGAGGTGCCGGGCGTGGAGTCCATGGTGGGGCTGTTCGTCAACACCGTCCCGGTACGCGTCAGGACCGCCGCGCCCGGCCTGCTGCGCCGCCTTCAGGACGAGCAGGCCGCGCTCACCCCGTTCCACCACGTACGGCTGGCGGACGTGCAGCGCGGCACCGGCGAGCTGTTCGACACCCTGCTCGCCTTCGAGAACTATCCGCGTTCCGGCCTCGACACGCCCGGCCTGCGGCTGACGGGCGTCCACGACGCCACCCACTACCCGCTGACGGTGACGGTGGTGGCGGGCGAGCGGCTGTGGCTGCGGCTCGGCTACCGGGCGGGCGTGGTGTCCCGCGCGGAGGCGGAGGCGGTGGCCGCCCGGCTGGTCACCGCGCTCGGACGCGCGCACGTGGACGGGGCCGACGTGCTGCCGGAGGCCGAGCGGCACCGGCTGCTGACCGCCTGGAACGACACCGCACGCGAGCCCGCGGGCGGGTCGGTGCCCGAGCGGTTCGCGGCGTGGGCCGGGCGCGCCCCTGACGCGGTCGCGGTCGAGTGCGGCGAGCGCACGCTGACGTACGCCGAACTGGACGAGCGCTCCTCCCGCCTGGCCGCCCGGCTCGCCGCCCGCATGAAGGCCCGTCCAGGCGGGGCGCCGGAGACGCCGGTCGCGCTGCTCATGGAGCGCTCGCCCGACCTGGTGATCGCCCAGCTCGCGGTGCTGAAGGCGGGCGGCTGCTACGTGCCGCTGGACCCTTCGCAGCCGGCCGCCCGGCTGGAGCGGCTGCTCGCGGACAGCGGCGCGGAGATCGTGCTGACGTCCGCGGACTGCGACGCCTCCGGCAGGGGATTCACGCCCGTGCCGGTGCGTCCCCAGGCCGCCGCGTACGTCATGTACACCTCGGGCTCGACCGGCGAGCCCAAGGGCGTGGTCGTCACCCACGAGAACATCCTCGAGCTGGCCGCCGACCGCCGTTTCGCCGGGCACCGGCGGGTGCTGCTGCACAGCCCGCACACGTTCGACGCGGCCACGTACGAGCTGTGGATCCCGCTGCTCAACGGCGGCACCGTCGTCATCGCCCCGCCTGGCCCGCTGCACGCGAGCACGATCGAGCGCGGCCGCCTGGACGCGGTGTGGCTGACCGCCGAGCTGTTCCGCACGCTCGCCGACCTCGCGCCCGGCGCGCTGGCCAGGGCGGGTGAGGTGTGGGCCGGTGGCGACGTGCTGCCCGCCGACGCGGCACGGCGGCTGGCGCGGCGCGGCGTTCAGGTCGTCAACGGCTACGGGCCCACCGAGACCACGACGTTCGCCACCAGCCACCGCCTCCCCCAGGAGCCGGCGATCGGGCCCGTCCCCATCGGGCGGCCGCTGGACAACACCCGCGTGTACGTCCTCGACACCCGCCTGCGGCCCGTCCCCACGGGCACGGTCGGCGAGCTGTACATCGCGGGCAGCGGCCTGGCCCGCGGCTACCTCGGCCGCCCTGGGATGACGGCGGAGCGGTTCGTCGCCGACCCGTTCGGCCCGCCGGGCGGGCGCATGTACCGGACCGGCGACCTGGCGCGGTGGACGCCGGCCGGCGAGCTGGAGTTCGCGGGGCGGGCGGACGGTCAGGTCAAGATCCGCGGGCACCGGGTCGAGCCCGGCGAGGTGGAGGCGGTGCTGGAGGGCTGCCCCGGCGTGGAGCGCGCCGTCGTCACCGCCCCCGCGTCGCCGTCCGGGCGGCGGCTGCTGGCGTACGTGCTGCTCGCCGAGGGCGGGCGGCTCGACCGGGTGCGCGGGCACGCCGCCGCCCACCTGCCCCGCCACCTCCTGCCCTCCCGGTACGAGGTGCTCGGGCACCTGCCGCTCACCCCGCACGGCAAGATCGACCGCGCCGCCCTCCCCTCCGCCGTCCTCCCGGGCTCCGGCCTGCCGGACGATGGCCTGCCGGACGATGGCCGGGCCGCCGCGCTTCCCACCGGCCCCGCGACGCGGCCCCCGGGAACCCCGCCCGCCACGCCGCGCGAGAAGGAGCTGTGCGGCCTGTTCGCCGAGGTGCTGAACATCCCCGAGGCGCACGCCGGCACGGACTTCTTCGCGGCGGGCGGCGACTCGCTGCTCGCCATGCGCCTGATGGCCGCGATCGAGCACGCGCTGGGCCTGCGCACCTCGATCGCCGCGCTGTTCGAGTCGCCGACCCCGGCCGCGCTGGCGGCCCGGCTCGACAGGGCGGCACCGGAGCTGGACCTGTCGCCGCTGCTGACGCTCAGGGCGGAGGGCGAGCTGACGCCGCTGTTCTGCGTGCATCCCGGGCGGGGCATCGGCTGGTCGTACACGGCGCTGCTGCCCCACCTCGACCCGGGACGCCCGGTGTACGCGCTGCAGTCCCCGGTGCTCCAGGACCCCTCGTACCGGCCGCCCGCCACGATGCGCGACCTGGCCGACGACTACCTGGCGCGGCTCAGGCGGGTCCGGCCCGAAGGCCCGTACCTGCTGCTCGGGCACTCGTTCGGCGGGCTGCTCGCGTACGAGATGGCCGCCCGGCTGCGCGCGGACGGGCAGGAGGCCGGGCTGGTGGCCTCGCTGGACGCGGTCCCCTGGCCGCCGGGCACGCAGGCCGACCCCGACGACGCCGAGCAGGAGGCGCTGACGATCCTGCTGCGCACCCGCACCCTGCACCCCTACGCCGAGCCCGGCCGCCTGGAGCGGGCCCGCGTGTTCGCGGCGGTCAGGGAGAGCGAGGGGCCGCTGTCCGGGCTGGACGACGAGCGCCTGTCGGCCGTGGCGGACACGGTGGCGGGGCATCTGCGGCTGGCGGTGACGTACCGGCCTGCGCCGTATGACGGGACGGTGCTGCTGTTCTCGGCCACCGCCCAGCCCGGCGGCCTGCCCTCACCGGTCAAGGCCGCCCGCTGGGCGCCGGCGACGGTGCGGGTGCACGACCTGGACTGCGGGCACAGCGACCTGCTCAGGCCCGGCCCGGCGGCCGAGATCGCCGAAGTCCTCGAACCGATCGTGAGGGAGTTCTGATGACGCCGGTCGAGTACGAGTTCCCCGTGTCACCCGCGCAGGCCAGGATGCTGGTGCTCGACCAGCTCAACCCGGGCACCGCCCAGTACAACGTGCCGGTCGCGTTCGCGGTGCGGGGGCGGTTCGACGTGGCGGCCTTCGGTGCGGCCCTGGACGCGGTGGTGGACAGGCATGAGGCGCTGCGCACGGTGTTCCGCCCGCACGGCGGCGAGTACGTGCAGGTCGTGGCGGAGCGGGCGCGGGCCGCCCTGCGGGTCGAGCGTGACGTGCCGGCGGGCCAGGCGCGGGCGCGGATGGCGGCGGACGCGGCCGTGCCGTTCGACGTGACGCGGGGCCCGCTGCTGCGCTGCACCGTCTACGCGCTCGACGACGGCACCCACCTCGTGCTGCTCGTGGCGCATCACGTGGTCTGCGACGGCTGGTCGCTGCGCCTGCTGCTGCGCGACCTGGCCGCCGCCTACTCCGCCCGGCTGAAGGGCGAGGCGGTCTCCCTCGGCGAGCAGCCGCTGCAGTACCCCGACTACGCCGCCTGGCAGCGCGACCGGCTGGCCGCGCACGCCCTGGACGAGGCGGTCGCGTACTGGGCCGAGGCGCTCAAGGACGTCCCGCGGACACTGGCGCTGCCCACCGACCGCCCCCGGCCGGCGGTGCAGTCGGCGGCGGGCGGCGTCGTACGCCTCGACCTGCCCAAGGGCGCACGCGACCGGCTGGCGGAGGTGGCGGCGGGGCGGAACGCGACGCCGTTCGCGGCGGTCTTCGCCGCCTTCGCCGCGTTCCTCACCCGCGTCAGCGGCCAGCGCGACTTCGTCGTCGGCGTGCCCGTCTCCGGCCGCGACCACCCCGACGTGCAGGACGTCGTGGGGCTGCTGGCCAACACGCTCGCGATGCGGGCCGACGTGACGGGCGAGCCGTCGTACCTGGACCTGATCGGGCGGGTGCGCGACCGCCTGCGCGAGTCGCGGCCCCACCAGGAGGCGCCGTTCGAGGCGGTGGTGGAGGCGGTGTCGCCGGGCCGCGAGCTCAGCCACGACCCCCTCGTCCAGGTCATGCTCGCCTACGACGACGACCCCGACATGGCGCTCGACCTGCCGGGCGCCCGGGTGGAGCGGCTTGAGCTGCTGCTCGACGACGCCAAGTTCGACCTGCTGCTGAACGTCCAGCGCGACGGCGAAGGGCTGGCCGCCCACCTCGTCTACCGTGCGGACCTGTTCGACGCGGCGACGATCCGGGCCTGGGCGCGGGCGTTCGAGACGCTGCTCGGCGGCCTGCTGAGCCGCCCCGAGCTGCCGGTCACCGCGCACGAGCTGCTCGCCGACGGCGAGCGCCGCCGCGTGCTGCGCGACTGGAACCGCACCGCCGTGCCCGTCCCCCGGCGCCTGGTGCCCGACCTGGTGGCCGAGCAGGCGGCGGCCCGGCCCGGCGCGACGGCGCTGGTGCACGGCGCGACCCGGCTGACCTATCGTGAGCTGCTCGCGACCGCCGACCGGCTGGCGGCCCGGCTGCGCGCGGCCGGCGTCGGCCCGGACGTGCCGGTGGGACTCTGCCTGCCCAGGGGCGCGGAGATGGCCGTGGCGGCGCTCGCCGTGCTGCGGGCCGGCGGCGCGTACGTGCCGCTCGACCCGGCGCATCCGCCGGCCCGGCTGCGGTTCATGATCGCCGACGCCGGGGTCCGGCTGCTCATCACGGCGGCCCCCGCCGACCTGGGCGCGCCGGTGACGATCTACGGCGACGACGGCCCGATCCCGCCCGTCGGCCCGGTCCGCGACACGCGTCCCACGCTGGACGACCTCGCGTACATCCTCTACACCTCCGGCTCCACCGGCAGGCCGAAGGGCGTCGCCGTCGAGCACCGGGCGCTGCTGAACCTGGCCACCGCCGTCCGCCCCCAGTTCCCCGTGACCGCCGCCGACCGGGTGCTGCAGTACGTGTCGTTCGGCTTCGACGTGGCCGTCTCCGACCTGTTCTTCACCTTCGTCGCGGGCGCGGAGCTGCACGTGGCGGGCGAGGACGAGCGGCTCGGCGACGAGCTGTACGCGCGGCTGCGCGACTCCCGCATCACCTACGCCTTCCTGCCGCCGTCGGCCGCCATGTCGCTGCCGTGCCCGCCGGACGCGCTGCCCGACCTGCGCACGCTCGCCATCGGCGGCGAGGCGGTGCCGCCCGAGCTGGTGGAGCGCTGGGCCACGCCGCGGCGGCGGGTGGTGGACGCGTACGGGCCGAGCGAGACCACCGTGTACGCGACCACCGCCGACCTCGCACCGGGACGGCCCGTGGTGATCGGCCGGCCGGTCGCGAACGCGCGGGCGTACGTGCTGGACGAGCGGCTGCGCCCGGTGCCCGTCGGCGTGACCGGCGAGATCTACGTCGCGGGCGACGGCGTGGCGCGCGGCTACGCCAACCGGCCGGGGCTGACGGCGGAGCGGTTCGTCGCCGACCCGTTCGGGCCGCCGGGCGCGCGCATGTACCGCACCGGCGACCTCGGCCGCTACGACGCGGACGGCGTGCTGTCCTACCTGGGCCGGGTGGACACGCAGGTGAAGCTGCGCGGCTTCCGGGTGGAGCTGGGCGAGATCGAGACCGTGCTGGCCGCGCACCCGCGCGTGTCGGTCGCGGCGGCGACGGTGCGCGGCGACCGCCTGGCCGTCTACGCGATCCCCGCCGGCGGGCAGGACCCGCCCACCGTGGCGGAGGTACGCGAGTGGCTGGCCGGGCGGCTGCCCGGCTACATGGTGCCCGACACGGTCGTCTTCCTGGACGAGCTGCCCCTGGGAACGTCCGGCAAGATCGACAGGTCGCGGCTGCCCGACCCGCCGCTCGGCCGGCCCGACCTGGACCGGCCGTACGTGTCGCCGGAGACGGGCACGCAGCGGATGCTGGCCGAGGTGTGGGCGCAGGCGCTCGGCCTGACCCAGGTCGGCCTGCACGACAACTTCTTCGACCTGGGCGGCAACTCGATCAGGCTGCTCGCCGTGCTGGCCGCGCTGCGCGAGCGCGGCAGGGACGGCGGGCTCACGCTGGTCGACCTGTTCCGCCACCCCACGGTCGCCGCGCTGGCCGCCCGGCTCGACGGCGGCGCCCCTGATCGGCGAACCGCAGGAAACGGCGAGGCCAGGCGGCGCGGGCAGCGGCGGCGCGAGCTGCTCGCCGCCCGCAGGAACGCACAGAGAGGTGAGAGGCATTGAGCGACGTACCGGCGGTGGCCATCGTGGGCATGAGCGGGCGCTTCCCCGGTGCGGGGGACGTGGCCGAGTTCTGGCGCAACCTGCGCGAGGGCGTCTGCTCGATCACCGACTTCAGCGAGGACGAGCTGCTCGCCGCCGGGGTGGACCCGGCCGAGCTGCGCGGCCCCGGCTACGTGGCGGCCAAGGGGTTCCTGGCCGACGCCGACAGGTTCGAGCATCCGCTGTTCGGGTTCAACGCCACGGAGGCGGCGGCGCTCGACCCGCAGCACCGCCAGCTCCTGGAGACCGCCTGGTCGGCGCTGGAGGACGCCGGGTACGACCCGCGCCGCCCGCCCGCCAGGACCGGCGTCTATGTGGGCGGCGGGCCGTCGGAGCACTCCGTCGCGGCCCAGGTGGACGGGACGCTGCGGTCCCGGCTGGGGCCGATGCACGTGCGGGTGTTCACCGACAGGGAGTTCCTGGCGGGGTGGCTGTCGTACCGGCTGGGGCTGACCGGGCCGAGCCTGACCGTGCAGACGGGCTGCTCGACCTCGCTCGCGACCGTGCACGTCGCCGTGCAGGCGCTGCTCGGCGGCGAGTGCGACCTGGCGCTCGCGGGCGGCGTGTCCATCGAGTCGCCGTACCCGCGCGGCTACGTCTACGAGCCGGGCGGCATCTCCTCGCCCGACGGCCGCTGCCGGCCGTTCGACGAGAAGGCGGCCGGCACGGTCGGCGGCGACGGCGTCGGCCTGGTGGTGCTGCGCCGGCTGGAGGACGCGCTGGCCGACGGCGACCCGATTTACGCGGTCATCCGGGGCACGGCGGCGACCAACGACGGCCCGGGCCGGGTCGGCTTCACCGCGCCGGGCGTGGACGGGCAGGTCGCGGCCATCGTGGAGGCGTGGTCGACGGCCGGGCTGGACCCGTCGGACGCCCAGTTCCTCGAAGCGCACGGGACCGGCACCGACCTCGGCGACCGCATCGAGATCGCCGCCGCCACCGCCGCCTTCGAGAACGGGTCGGGCAGGCCGGGCCGCTGCGCGATCGGCTCGGTCAAGTCGAACGTCGGCCACCTGAACGCCGCCGCCGGCGTCGCCGGGCTCATCAAGGTGGCGCTGATGCTGAAGCACCGCACGATGGTGCCCACCGTGAACGTCACCCGCGCCCACCCCGACCTCTCCCTGGACGCCACCCCGTTCCGGCTGCTCACCGCCACCGAGGAGTGGCCGGCCCCCGCCTTCGGGCCCCGGCTGGCCGGGGTGTCGTCGCTGGGCATCGGCGGCACCAACGTCCACGTGGTCCTGGCGGAGGCCCCTGCCGGCGCACGTACGGCGACGGCCTGGCGGGACCGGGCGGACGGCGCCCGCGCCCGGGGCGGCGCGGACACCGGAACCGGAGTGACCGCCGCAGGGGCCGCCAGTCGGCGGGACGCCGAGGCCCGTGCCGTGCTTCCGCTGTCGGCGCGGACCGAGGAGCAGCTGGCCACGGCCGCGCGGCGGCTGGCGGCGGCGCTGCGCGAGCCGGATGCGCCCGCGCTCGCCGACGTCGCGTACACGCTGGCGCACGGCCGCGCCGCCCTGGACGTGCGGGCGTACGTGGTCGCGACCGGCCACGAGCAGGCCGCCGCCGCGCTGGAGGCGCAGCGGTGGGGCCGGGGCGATCCCCTCGGCGACGCGTGGCTGGCGGGCGAGGAGGTCGCCTGGCCCGCGGGCCGGCGGGTGCACCTGCCCACGTACCCGTTCGCCGGGGACCGGCACGGCGCGCTCACCCTGCGCCCCCGGCCGCAGCAGGAGCAGGACGCGCCGCCGCCTGAGGGGGACGTGACGGCGGCGGTGACCGAGCTGTTCATGACCACGCTCGCCCTGTCGGGCCCCGGCGACCTGGCCCGCACGTACTTCGCCGCCGGCGGCGACTCGCTGACCGCCGTCTTCCTGGCGAGCGAGCTGCGCGACAGGTTCGGGCTCGAGGTCCCGATCGAGCTGTTCCTGACCGAGCTGCCGCTCAGCGAGATCATCGACCGGGCCGTCAACGGCGAGGAGGACGACCTGCTCGGCGACCTCCTCGACGAGTTGGAGCGATGAGCGGGGGCCGCCCGCAGCCGGACCCGGGCACGTACGACGACCTGGACCTGCTCGATCCGCGCCTGCACGCCGACTACGACCTGACCGCCTACTGGCGGCACCTGCGCGCCCACGACCCGGTGCGCAGGCACGCCGGGTTCTGGAGCGTCACCAGGCACGCCGACGTGCTGGCCGCGGTCCGGGACACCGAGACGTTCACCTCGCTCAAGGGCAACATGCTGCGCACGCTGCTGCGCGGCCACGACCCCGGCGCGGGCCGGATGATCGTGGTCACCGACGGTCCCCGGCACGCGGTCCTGCGCCGCCTGCTGACCCCCGGCTTCGGCCCGCGCACGCTCGGCCCGATCACCCGTTCGATCGAGGCGGCCACCCGCGACCTGCTGGGCGGGCTGGTGCGGCGGGGCGGCGGCGACTTCGTCGAAGAGGTCGCCGCACAGGTGCCGCTGCGCGCGATCTGCGAGCTGCTCGGCGTGCCGGAACGCGACCGGCAGCGGGTGCTGGAACTGACCGGCCGCGCCATGCTGGGCGAGAGCGGCACCGACAAGCCGGGCGCCGAGGCGCGGATCGCCCAGAGCGAGATCCTGCTCTACTACACCCGCCTGGCCGCCGAGCGCAGGGACGCGCCCGGTGACGACGTCATCAGCCTGCTCGTCTCCGCCGACCTGACGGAGGAGGAGGTGCTGCTCAACTGCTACAACCTCATCATCGGCGGCGACGAGACGGCCCGCCTGGCGATGGCGGGCGGCGTGCTGGCGCTGGCCGAGCACGACAAGGAGTGGACCCGCCTGCGCGCCGACCCCGGCCTGGTCGAGCCGGCCGCCGAGGAGATCCTGCGCTGGACCACGCCGGCCGCGCACGTCGGCAGGACGGCCGTGCGGGACACGGAGCTGGGCGGCCGGGCGATCGCGGCGGGCGACGTGGTCGCGCTGTGGACGGTCTCGGCCAACCGCGACGAGGCCGTCTTCGACGACCCCGACACCTTCGACATCGGCAGGAGGCCGAACCGGCACCTCACCTTCGGCCACGGGCCGCACTTCTGCCTGGGCGCCCAGCTCGCCCGCGCCGAGCTGCGGGCGCTGCTGGCGGAGCTGCGCGCCACCGTGTCGTCGATCGAGGTGACGGGCCCGGTGACGTGGCTGCCGTCGAACTTCATCCGCGGCGTCGCATCCCTCCCGGTCGCCTTGGCATAGCCGGCCATGAGCGTCCAGCTGGACCACACGATCGTGCCGGCCAGGGACCGGGAGGCCGCGGCGGGCTTCCTCGTGGACGTGCTCGGCCTGGAGCCGGCGCCGGCCCTTCGGTCCCTTCCGCGTCGTGACGCTGGGCAACGGGGTCTCGCTCGGCGTCGCGCAGGCCGACGAGGTGCCGGCGCCGCACGACGCGTTCCCGGTGAGCGAGGAGGCGTACGGCGGCTAGGGCGCGAGCGCCTCCAGCGCCTCCTCGGCTCTGCGCATCGCCTCCTTGGCGTCCGCGGACGCGATGTCCTGGTCGAAGTTGAGGTCGTGGAAGACGTCGGTGACGCCGGCCTCGGCCAGCGCGGCCACGTCGCGGCGGATCTTGCCATACGTACCCGAGAGCGGCCGCTCCTCGTCGGTCTCCCGCACCCGCGTCACGCCGCGCACCACGAACCTGAACGACTCCGGGTCGCGGCCCGCCGCCGCCAGCTCCTCCTTGATCATCCGGATCCTGCCGCCGATGGCCGTCAGGTCCTCCCTGCTGGAGCTGACCCAGCCGTCGGCCAGCCGGGCGGCCCTGCGCAGCGCGACGTCGGCCGTACCGCCGAGCAGGACGCGCGGCGGCCCCGGCTCCGGCTTGGGGTCGATGTGGGCGGGCGGCACCCGGTAGAACTCGCCGCTGTGCTCCACCACCTCGTCGGTCCACGCCCGGCGCAGCAGCTCGACGAACTCCTCGCCCCTGCGCCCCCGCCGCGCCATGTCCACGCCGCTCGCCTCGAACTCCTCCGGCAGCCAGCCCAGGCCGATGCCCGCCGTGACCCGCCCGCCGGACAGCGTCTGCAGGGTGGCGAGCTGCTTGGCCAGCAGGACCGGCGGCACGTACGCGTTGATCACGGCGACGCCGAGCCCGATGCGGCTCGTCATCCCGGACACGTGGGCCAGCGTGATCAGCGGATCGTGGACGGCGCGGTAGGTGGGCCCCATGCTGCTGCCCACCGGATAGAGCAGCCGCTGGAACGTCCACAGCTCCGCGTAGCCGAGCTCCTCGGCCCTGACGGCGACCCGGCGCACATGCTCCGGCGTGGCCCACGGCCCTGACACGGGTACGGCGAAACCAACTCTCATACGCCTAGTCTGACCGACAAGATCTCCCCTGGACAGCCGCCCGTCCTGAGTCCGGCGCCGCCCGCCGCGAGCGCGGCCGGGCCTTGCCGAACACGTGCGCCGCGGCCGGGCGCGATGATCGTCGCGGTGGCGGCAAGTGGCGGCAATAGGCTGGAGGCGTGGGCTTGGAGGAGGAGCTGGCGGGCATCGCCGCCGCGTACGGCGGGACGGGCACGCCCGTATGGCATCCGACGCGCACCGACGTGCGGGTCTTACGGCTGGGCGAGGTCGTGGTGAAGGCCCACTCGGCGCGCGACGACCCGGAGGCGCTGCGGCCGAGGCTGCGCGCGGCGGCGAGCGCCGCGCTGAGCGGCGTGATGCTCGCCCCGCTGGAGCCCGAGGTGCTGTCGGCGGCGGGCCGCGCGGTGACGGTGTGGCCGGCCGGGCGGCCCATCGCGCAGGACGACGACCCGGGCACCGCGCCCTGGGAGGAGGGCGCGCGGCTGCTGGCCAGGCTGCACGCCGTCCCGCTGACGCTGCTTCCCGCGTTGCCGCCGGCGGGCGGCCCGGCCAGGGCGGCGCGCGCGGTCGGTCGCATGCCGGGCGACGGGCCGGTGGAGCAGCTCATCCGGCGGGCGTTCAAGGAGCTGCCCGACCCGCCGCCCGCGCCGGGGCTGCTGACGCACGGCGACTGGCACCTCGGGCAGCTCGTCCACCGCGAGCGCTGGCTGCTCATCGACGTGGACGACCTCGGCGTGGGCGACCCGGCGTGGGACCTCGCCAGGCCCGCCGCCTGGTACGCCGCGGGCCTGCTCGAACCCGCCGTGTGGGAGCGGTTCCTGGGCGCCTACCTCGCCTCGGGAGGGCCGGCGCTCGGCCCCGGCGACGACCCGTGGCGCTGGCTGGACGTGCCGGCCAGGGCGCTCACCATCCAGCTCGCCGCGACCGCCGTCGTGAACGCCGGCCGCGAGGGCCGGGAACTGGACGAGGTCGAGCATTCGTTGATCGAGGCGTGCAACAGAATCGTCAGGGCGTGACGGGGTTGCGCGCGATGGCTTTCACCTTGAGACCTCGGAAGCTGAGGAGAGCGACTTAGATGCAGTGCCCCAAGTGCCGCGGAAACATGCGGACTTACGAGCGCAACGGCGTCCACATCGAGCAGTGTGACAACTGCCGCGGTATCTTCCTCGACTACGGCGAGCTCGAGACGCTGACCCGCCTGGAGGCCCAGTACCACGCGGCGCCCCCGCCTCCGCCCGCCCCCGGCCCGGCCTGGGGTGCTCCCCACCACGGCCACTACGGTCACCACCGCCACCGCAGCTGGGTGGGCATGCTGTTCTCCACCTGATCCGGGCGTCTTACGGGCCGCGCCCCCGTCCGGGGCGCGGCCTTCCGCGTCTCACGGGGTCCGGATCAGCCTGGGAAGTCGTCGGGGTCCACCTGCGTGGTGCGGGCGTTGCCGCCGCTGATGGCGTGCAGCGTGAGCCGCCAGTCGTGCCAGAGGATCTGCGTCGCCGTGTACGTCGTCTTGAACGTCACGGTCTTCTCGAACCGCTCGAAGCTGCAGTTCCGGGTGAAGGCGCCGGTCTTGCCGTCCCAGTCGGTGCCGTGCGTGAAGTAGATCTTGTACTTGCCGTCGCGCACGCCCTTGACCTTGAACGTCGCCTTCTTGCGCACGTACACGCTGAACACCTTGCTGCCGCCCCGCAGCGCGGTCACGACGGCGTCGAGGTTTCCGCCGTTGTCGATCTCCAGCGAGCTGCGGCCGTCGAGGGTGCCGCCCTTGCGGACGAACGCGCCGTTGCGCAGCCGCCGCGTGCGGCGCTCCCCGGCCTTGACGTTGACGACGTCGGCCGGGTAGTCGCCGGCGGCCTGCAGGGCGCGGCCCGCCTTGTCGAGCGCGGCCAGCTTGTCGCCGAGGTCGGCGAGCACGGCCGAGGAGGTGCACAGGTCGCGGGCGCCGACCTTGCCGGCCGTGGAGCCGAGTTCGGTGGCGACGTCGCGCAGGCTGGCGACGTACGCGTCGTGCTGGGCGCGCACGTCCTCGGGCGGCGTGATGGCGGCCAGCGCCTCGGCGGCGCTGGTCAGCGTCTCCTCGGCCTTGCCCACCCGCTGGTCGAGCGCCTTGAGCCCGCGCGCCTTGGCCAGACCGCTGATCGCCTCGGTCATCGCCTTGCGCCGGCTCTGCAGCGCCTCCTTGTACGCCTCGGGGGTCAGCGCCGCCTTCGTCCCGTCGCGTTCCGCGGGAGCGGTGCCCTCGCCGCCCGCGACGCCCGACACCTTCGACTCTCCCCCGGTCGGTGACTCTCCGGCCGGGGAGCACGCGGCGAGGGTCGTGAGGGTCGCGAGGGCGAGAAGACAGGAGATCAACCGGGGTGTAGCCACCTGCCACACTATCTCCGGATTGATCCCTAACCGTCAATCACGATTCCGACAGTCCCTCCTCACGGTCCTGCCGCAGCCAGCGGGTGATCCCGAGGGTCTCCAGGAACGGCATGTCGTGGCTGGCCACGATCAGCGCGCCCCGGTACGCCGACAGCGCCTCCGCGAGCTGCCTGACGCTGGCCAGGTCGAGGTTGTTGGTCGGCTCGTCGAGCAGCAGGAGCTGAGGCGGCGGCTCGGCCGACAGCAGCGCGGCCAGCGTCGCGCGGAAGCGCTCGCCGCCCGACAGCGTGCCCACCCGCCGCTCGGCGCGCTCCCCGCGGAACAGGAAGCGGGCCAGGCGGGCCCGTACCTCGTTGATCGAGGCCGACGGCGCCACGGCGCGGACGTTGTCCACCACGCTCAGCCGGTCGTCCAGCAGGTCGAGCCGCTGCGGCAGGTAGCGGACCGGCACGTTCGCGCCGTGCGCGACGATGCGCTTCAGCAGCGTGGTCTTGCCCGAGCCGTTGGGCCCGAGCAGCGCGATCCGCTCGGGCCCGCGCACGACCAGCCTCTCCAGCACGATCCTCCGTTCGCCCTCGCCTCCGTCCACCGGCCCCGCGACCGCGTTCTTCGACCCGCCCGCGCCGTCCGGCGGCCCGGCGATCGCGTCCACCGGACCATCGGCCCCGTCCGGCCGAGCGGTCGGCGCACCCACCGGATCGGCGGGCGGATCGAGCGGGGCCGAGGGGATGACGGACCTATCGGGCGAGGCGAAGGGGCCCACAGGAGGTGAGGCGGGAGGGCCCGCGGGAGGCGCGGCGTGGGGCCCGGCGGGCGGATCGAGCGGGGCGGCGGGCGGGTCGAGGGGCAGGTCCAGGATGATGCGGCCGGCGGGGACTTCGGTGCCGGGCAGCTCGATGCGGATCTCCGCGTCGTCGCGCACCGCCTGTTCGGCCTCGCGCAGCCGCTCGCGCGCCTCCGCCAGGCGCTCCTCGTGCAGGGCGCGCTGCTTGCCCGCCGTCACCTGGGCTTTGCGCTTGAGCGCGCCGGCGGCCATCTTGCTCACCTTCTTGTTCTCGAACGCCTTCCGCCCGGCTCTGGCGCTCCGCTCGAGCCTGGTCCGCAACTCGATCAGCTCGCGCTGCTGCCGGCGGACCTCGCCTTCGGCCGTGCGGACGCCGCGCTCGGCGGCCTCCTGCTCGGCGGCGACCTGCTCCTCGTACGCGCTGAGGTTCCCCCCGTACACGCGGACGGCGCCGTCGCGCAGCTCGGCGATCTGGTCGACGAGTTCGAGCAGCGCCCTGTCGTGGCTGACGACGAGCAGCACGCCCTGCCAGGCGGTGACGGCGGCGTAGAGCCGCTGCCTGGCGTCGAGGTCGAGGTTGTTGGTCGGCTCGTCGAGCAGCAGCACGTCCGGGCGCTTGAGCAGCTGCGCGGCGAGCGCGACCATGACGGCCTCGCCGCCGGAGAGCGTGCCCACGGTGCGGTCGAGCCCGATGTGGCCGAGCCCGAGGCGGTCGAGCTCGGCGCGGGCGCGTTCCTCGACGTCCCAGTCGTCGCCGATGACGGCGAAGTGCTCCTCGGCCACGTCGCCGCGCTCGATGGCGTGCAGCGCCTCCCGCTTGCGGGTGATCTCCAGCAGGTCGGAGACGGTACGGCCGGCGCGCAGCGGCACGGTCTGCGGCAGGTAGCCCAGTACCCCGGAGACGGTGACGGACCCCGAGCGCGGGGCCAGCTCGCCGGCGATGATCCGCAGCAGCGTGGACTTGCCCGACCCGTTGAGCCCGATGAGCCCGGTACGTCCGGCGGGGATCGCCGCGTCGAGTTCGTCGAGCACGGACGTGCCGTCCGGCCAGGAGAAGGACACGTGATCCACGACAATCGAAAACGCCATAAAAAGCGGCTCCCATCACAAAAGTCGGAAATTTCGCGACTTTGCGGGAATCACCGCATGCGCACGCGCCAGCGTGGAGGCTCGAAAGAAGAATCCGCGGCCGGGAAGGGCGAGGATCCGCCGGAGGTCCAGGTGACGCGCGCACGCCCAGACGCGGCCCGCGGCCGGGGCGAGCCCACGACGGGGTGCCCGGGACGGTGCTCACGGCAGGGCGGGACGGCGCGGTGCCCGCGACCTCAGATCCTCAAATCTGCTGCCCTCACGGATCGGCGACAGGACGGGGGGAGCTTACGCGAAAAGCTCTGGCCAGGCAAGACGCTTCTCCGCCGGAGAGCGCGGGCAGCGCAGCGGCTCATCGACCATCGACGGAAAGGCCGCGATCACCTTACAGTCGGGGCCAACCACCCCCCAGGAGGTCAGGCATGTCCAGCATTCCCTCCCTGCTGCGCGACCGGATCGCGGCCACCCCCGACGCCGAGGCGTACCGCGTGCCCTCGGACGACGGGTGGGTCTCGCTGACATGGCGCGAGGTGGGCGACCGGGTACGCGGGCTGGCCCTGGGCCTGGCGAAGCTCGGCTCCGGCCCGGGAACCCGCGTGTCGATACTCTGCTCGACCCGTCTCGAGTGGATCCTGTGCGACCTGGCCGTGCTGGCCACCGGCGCGGCGACGACCACGATCTACCCGTCCAACACCGCGGCGGAGGCCGCGTTCATCATCGGCGACTCGGGCAGCACGCTCGTCATCGCCGAGAACGACGACCAGGTCGCCAAGCTCAGGTCGGTGCAGAAGGAGCTGCCCGGCGTCACGAACGTGATCGTCATCGACGGCACGCCCAGCGACGACGGCTGGGTGATCCCGCTCGGCTCGGTCCACTCGGACGAGGGCGACTATGACGCCATGGTGAACGCCATCGCCCAGGGCGACCTGGCCACGCTCATCTACACCTCGGGCACCACCGGCCGCCCCAAGGGTGTGGAGCTGACCCACGACAACTGGCTCTACACCGCCGAGGCGATCCGCGAGATCCGCATGATCTCCGCGTCCGACCTGCACTTCCTGTGGCTGCCGCTGTCGCACTCGTTCGGCAAGCTGCTGGAGGTGGTGACGATCGGCGAGGGCGTGCCGACCGCCATCGACGGCCGCCTCGACAAGATCGCCGAGAACCTCGGCGTGCTGCGCCCCACGTTCATGGCGGCGGCGCCGCGCATCTTCGAGAAGATCCACAACACCGTCGTGGCGAACATGCGCAACGAGGGCGGGCTCAAGCTGCGCATCTTCGAGTGGGCGCGCAAGACCGGTATCAGGGTCGTACGGGCCCGCCGGCGCGGCGTGCCGGTGCCGCTCACCACCCGCATCGAGTACGCGCTCGCCGACCGGCTGGTCTTCGCCAAGCTGCGGGAGCGGTTCGGCGGCAGGATCCGCTACTTCATCTCGGGCGCGGCCCCGCTGTCGCAGGACATCGCCGAGTTCTTCGACGCCGCGGGGCTGACCATCCTCGAGGGCTACGGCCTGACGGAGTCGTCTGCGGGCACGTTCCTCAACCGGCCGGAGTCGGTCAAGTTCGGCACGGTCGGCCTGCCGCTGCCCGGCACCGAGGTGCGCATCGCCGAGGACGGCGAGATCCTCATCAAGGGGCGCGGCGTCATGCGCGGCTATCACAACCTTCCCGAGGACACCGCCGAAGCGCTGGAGGACGGCTGGCTGCACACCGGCGACATCGGCGAGCTGGACGACGTGGGCCGGCTGCGCATCACCGACCGCAAGAAGGAGCTGATCAAGACCTCGGGCGGCAAGTACGTCGCCCCGGCCTACCTGGAAGGCAAGATCAAGGCGGCCTGCCCGTACGTATCACACGTGTTCGTGCACGGCGACCGCCGCAACTACGTCACCTGCCTGGTCACCCTCGACATGGAGGTGGTCCGGCCGTGGGCGCAGGCCAACTCGCTGCCCCTCGACCCCGGCGAGCTGCGCGAGCACCCGCGCATGCGGGCCGAGGTCGAGAAGGCGATCGATCAGGTGAACGCGGGCGAGGCGAGCTTCGCCACGGTCAAGAAGTTCGCCATCCTGGGCAGCGACTTCACGGTGGAGACGGGCGAGCTGACCGCCAGCCTCAAGATCAAGCGGAAGGCCGTCGAGGAGCGCTACGGCAGCGTCCTCGACGGCTTCTACGACTCCTGAGAACCTGAGGATCTCACGACGGTCCGCTCACGGCCGCCGGGCGCGGCTCTCAGCACCCGCTTGGCGCCCGGCGGCGAGCGCACCAGGTAGGCCGGCCCCAGCACGGCGGGGGCGCGAGCACCAGCATGATCGCGAACTTGACGATCGCGATCGCCTCCAGCGGGCGGAGCGCATATCCGAGCCCGGCCGGCACCAGCGGGTGGACGATGTGGACGGTGAAGCGTGCTGGGCGAGGAAGCGCCCGCGCGGCCCCTGCGTGTCGAATCATGCTGATCGCGAAGGCCGTCTCCCACAGCGCGGTCAGCGCGGCCGAGACCACCCCGGCCGTCATGAGGGAGGCGGGCAGCACGGTCGCGGTCGACACGGCGGCCGCGATCAGCCCGATCCGGCCGGCGCGCGCGGGCAAGGAGGTGTACCAGCCGCGCCGCCAGGCCACGCATCCGGCCCCGAACATGGCGGCGTGCTGCGGCAGGAAGTGGGGCGACGGCAGGCCGAGCACGGGCACGTACGAACCGATCGGCACCCGGATCCGCCACACGGTGGTCACCGCCGCGAGCCCCAGCGACGGCGGCCGACCGGGTGACGGCCATGACGCGGACGTCGAAGTCGCGGAACTCGCCGCTCTCCTGGCTGACACAACCGGCCGGCTTTCCCGCTCCGCAGGCCCCGTCCATGCGAACGGGCCCGCCGGCGGCGGGCCCGTGTCCTCGATGAGCCGCGGGTCAGGGCTCCAGACGGTTGAGGTAGACCGTCCTGGCCTGCTCGAGCAGGGACATGTGATCGCCGAACTGGTACGGGCTCACCAGCCGCCCGTGCTGGCGGATCAGCTTCTCCAGCAGGTCGAGCCACTCCAGGCACCACAGCACGTCCTCGCGCCTGGCCACCGGCCTGCCGTCCACGTTCACGTAGACGGGGCTGGTCAGCGCGTACCCGGTGGCGGTGAGCGTGCGCGGGTGCGGCTCGCAGAGCGCCTCGGCCACCACGTACGTGGGCGCGTCCAGCGTCAGCTCGGCCGTGACCGTCAGCACGTCGTCACCGCCGTCGCGGCCGGCGGGGGCCAGCCGCTCGGCCCCCGCCCGCACCCCCTCGGCGGTGCGGATGCGGACCGCCACCACCTCGGGCCCGACGGCGGCGGCCGTGACCGTGACCCGGTCGCCCTCCGTCGCGTGGATGACGTGGCCGGGGCCGTGGCCGTTGACGTCCAGCTCGAGCCACGGCCCGGTGGTGGCGAACGTGCGGCCCGCGCGTACGGCGGCGGCGAACGAGCGCGCGGTCAGCTCGCCCTCGACCTGCGCATAGACGCGGGCCCAGCCGGGCGGGTTCGAGTGGGTGTCGGAACGCGTGAACGAGATCATCGCGTCCGTGCCCGCGGTGACCGCCAGCCGGTTGCCCGCGCCGATCAGCCGCCGGTAGACGGCCGCCGTGGCCGGGATGGAGGCGTGGGTGAGCACGTCGAGGCTGTCCACGAGCCCGAGCGCGGCGTCGGCGACCAGCTCGCGGGCGGTGCAGTCGCGCGGCACCGGCGAGACCACGCCGGACGGCGGGTCCCCGTCGGCGATCGCGCCTTGAAAGGGATGGCTGTAGCCGACGAGCGCCCCGAGACCGCGCAGCTCGCGCAGCCCGTCGGCGTTCGGCGGCCAGTCGGCGTCGTCCTCGAACCCGGTGTGGTAGCGGCCGGGGGCGGCGCGCGGCGCGAACGCGTAGACGTGGCCGAGCAGGTCGTTGCGGTACTCGACGCCCATCCTCGCCACGTGCGTGGCGTCCGACCACGGCAGGTCGCGCCCGGTCCAGTGTTCGAGCGCCTCCCTGTCGTAGACGCGGCGGCCCGACACGTTGCCCGCCAGCAGGTTGAGCACGTGCAGGTCCTCGCCGAGCTGCGCGGCGGCCGCGTCGGCCGGCACGGCCACCAGGTCGCCCGTCCCGTTGAGGTGGACGTGCAGGTCGCCGCCGTACCAGCCGCGGGCGGCGGCGTCGTACAGGCGCTCCGGGGCCAGCTCGACCAGCCGCTCGGTGCCGGGGGCCGGGGTGAGCGCCAGTTCCCGCTCGCCGTACTCCATGCCCCGCGCCACCCGCACGGTCAGCGGCAGGCAGGGGACCTCCACCACCAGGTCGTCGCCGTGGAAGTACGGGCGGCCGTGGTAGTCGTAGCGGTGCGGCACGCCGTCGGGGAACCAGCCGCTGCCGTCCTCGGCCACCACGCTCCACCGGCACGGCATCCCCGCCGACAGGCGCAGCCTGGCCGCGAGCACGGGGCGCAGCAGGCTGTCCAGGCGTACGCGCTCGCCGTCCACTGTGATCACGCTGTCCCGGTCCGCCTCCGCCAGCCAGGCGCCGCGCGGCGCGAGCACCCGCTGGGCGCCGTCCACGCTGACCGTGCAGGGCTCGTCGCGCCGTGAGTCGAACAGCAGCGAGATCCGCTCCACGCCGCGTCCCGGCAGCGGCGCCCGCGCCCCCGGCCAGGGTGCGGCGGAGCCTTTCCGCCCGGCCGCCTCGGCGGGTTCCCCCCCTGCCTCCGCACGCCGCCCGACCGCCTCCGCGCACTGCCCGACCGCCTCCGCACGCCGCCCGACCGCCTCCGCGCACTGCCCGACCGCCTCCGCACGCCGCCCGACCGCCTCCGCACGCCTGCCCGCCGTGTCCTCCGCGGTGACCAGCACCGTGCGCGGCGCGCCCTCCAGCGAGACCGCGCCGGGCCCGATGCGGACGGCGACGAGGTGTCCCGGCAGCTCCCCGTCGAGGGTGTCGCGCAGGACGCGGTCGTAGTCGGGCTCGGCGAGCCGGGCGGCGAGCCGGTCACCCGGCTCGTCCGGATGCTCGTCCGCCACGGCCTGGTGCACCAGGGTCCAGAAGCGGTCGAAAAGCGCAGGCGGCAGAACCTTCCGCCGGGCGAAGAACTTCACGTAATGGATCTCCGGTTCTCCCCAGGTGATGCCGTGGCGGCCGAGGAGGCGGCCGTACTCCTCGAGCTCGTCGGTCACCCTTCCGGGCAGCATCGAATCCGCACCCATGTGCGCCCCTCCCCCACGTCGGTTGCGCGCCATCGTGGCATGGATCACAGGAAGGTCTCGCCGGGCCGGAGCGGGGCGGAGGGGGAATCCTCATCCCCGGGAGAGGTATCTCCACCTGAGGGGTTCCGAAGCTGCTCCCCCTACCCGATCAGGATCGGGTGAATGCGGACAGAATGCGCTCCGCGGCCAGCGCGGGGGTCAGCTCGCCCGCCAGCACGGCGCGTTCGACCTCGGCGCTGATCTCCGCCACCCGCGGGTGCGTGCGCAGCTCGGCGAGCAGCCGGTCGCGCACCAGCGCCCACGTCCAGTCCACCTGCTGGCTGCGCCGCTTGGCGGCCAGGTCGAGGCCGTCCTGGTGGTCGAGCACCTTCTTCCAGACCTCGTCCAGCCCCTCACCGGTCAGCGCGCTGCAGGTCAGCACGGGCGGCGGGGCCGAGTCGGTACGCAGCATGCGCAGCGCGCCCGCCAGCTCGCGGGCCGCCTTCTTGGCGGCCAGCGCGTACTCGCCGTCGGCCTTGTTGACCGCGATGACGTCGGCCAGCTCCAGCACGCCCTTCTTGATGCCCTGGAGCTGGTCGCCGGTGCGGGCCAGGGTCAGCAGCAGGAACGTGTCCACCATGCCGGCCACCGCGGTCTCCGACTGCCCGACGCCGACGGTCTCCACCACGACGACGTCGAAGCCGGCCGCCTCCACCACGACCATGGCCTCCCTGGTGGCCTTGGCCACGCCGCCGAGGGTGCCCGAGGTGGGCGAGGGCCTGATGAAGGCGTTGGGGTCGGCGGCCAGGCGGGCCATGCGGGTCTTGTCGCCGAGGATGCTGCCGCCCGTCCTGGTGGACGACGGGTCCACGGCCAGCACGGCGACCTTGTGCCCCTCGCCGGTCAGCTTCGTGCCGAGCGCGTCGATGAACGTGGACTTCCCCACACCCGGCACGCCGGACACGCCCACCCTGCGGGCGTGCCCGGTGAGCGGGGTGAGCTCGACGAGCAGCCGCTGCGCGAGCGCGTTGTGGTCGGCCCTGGTCGACTCGACCAGCGTGATCGCGCGGGCGATCCACGTACGGGAGCCGACCCGTACGCCCCGGACGTAGTCCTCCAGCGCGTGCACCCCACCACCCCTTTCTTCGCAGTTGATGAGCCTAACTTCTGACAAATGTTGACTTTTGCCAGTAGGGTGCTGGAGTTCGTTTCACAGCCGTCACAGGAGTCACTCCCCTCATGCCCAACGTCGAACCCCTCCGCGAGGGCGACCCGGCAGCGGTGGGGCCCTACCGGCTGGTCGGACGCCTCGGCGCGGGCGGCCACGGTGTCGTCTACCTCGGCCAGGCGCGCAACGGATCCCCTGTCGCCGTCAAGCTGCTGCGCGAGGACCTCGCCGTGGACGACCGCCTGGCCGCGGCCGTCGCCGCCGCGCGCAAGGTCGAGCCGTTCTGCCTCGCGCGGGTGCTCGACGCCTCGACCAGCGGCAGGCCGTACATCGTCTCCGAGTACGTGGACGGGCCCTCGCTGCAGCAGGCCGGCCGGCGCGGCGGGGCGGAGCTGCAGCGGCTCGCCGCGGCCACCGCGACCGCGCTCGACGCCATCCACCAGGCAGGGGTCGTGCACGGCGACCTCACGCCGTCCAACGTGCTGCTCGGCCCGGACGGCGCGAAGATCGTGGACTTCGGCTTCGCCGCGGTCCTCGGCTCGGGCATGAAGGCCACCAGCAACATCGTGGGGACGCCCGCGTACATGGCGCCCGAGCAGCTCGCCGGGCGGCCGGTGGGCGCGGCGGCCGACGTGTTCTCGTGGGCCTCGGTCATCGTGTTCGCGGCGACCGGCGTGCCGCCGTTCGGCGACGACGCGCTGCCCGCCGTGATCAACCGCATTCTGCACGACGAGCCGGAGCTCGGCGAGCTGGAGCCGCCGCTGCGCGACGTCGTCACCGCCTGCCTGGCCAAGGACCCGGGCGCGCGGCCGTCCATGCGCGACGTGCTGCGGAAGCTGACGGCGCCCTCCCGGAGCACCCTCGCGCCGCACGCCGCCCCCGACGCCTACGACACGCCCGACCGGCAGAACGTGCCGCCGCTGCCGCGCCGCAGGCCCGCCGAGGCCACCACCCGCGACCTCGGCCCCTCCGCCCAGGACGCCCCGTCCGGCCGTCCGGGCGCGGCCCAGGCCGGCGAGGCCCGTGACGTCCAGGCACATGGGAGCGGGCACCCGGGTGAGGAGCGGCGCGGGCCCGAGCAGGGCGGGCACGACGTGAGCGCCCAGAACGGCCGGACGGCCGCGTCGCTGCAGGCGCTGTTCGACCTGTCGTCGCCGGTGGAGCCGCCGGCCGGCACCCGTGATCGGCGAGGGGGCGCCGTGCCGCTGGGCGCGCCGGTCGCCTTCGACGCGCCGCCGGCGGGTCCGCGGCCGGCCCGCGGCCACGCCGGTCCTGACGGCTCCGGCGGCAGGGCGGGCGCCCGCGGCTTCGAGCCGGCGTCCCCACGGCCCGGGTCCGGCGACCGGGCGGGCGGACAGGGCGCGGCCGCAGGGGGCTCCGGCTCCGCGGCGGCGCACGGACGTCCCGGCTTCGCGGACGCGGCGAGCGGGCGCGGCCCCACTTCGGGCGGCCCCACCTCGGGCGGCCCCACCTCGGGCGGCCCCACCTCGGGCGGCCCCGCATCGGGTGGCCCCGCATCGGGTGGCTTCGGCGCCACGCCGGGCGGGTTCGCGGGCGCGCCCGGCGCGACGGGCAGCCTCATCGCCGCCGTCGGCCAGGGCACGGCGGGCGGACAGGCGGGCGGCAAGACGGCGAACGGCCAGGACAGCGACCAGGGAACCGGGGACGGCGCGGGCGGCCACGAACAGCCGGCGCCCCGCCCGTCGCGGCGGCGCCGGGTCAAGACGCTGGCCATCGCGGCGGTCTCCGGCGTGTCCGTGTGCGTGCTGGCCGCCGCGATCATCTGGCTCACCCCGACCGAGCCCACCCCGAAGACGGGGAACGTGCCGGCCACCGGCAACGTCCCCACCACGCCCGCGGCCACCCGGCCCGCCACCGCGCCGGCCGAGCCGCCGTCGTCGTCCGAGGACTCGGCGGACGCCGGCGCCCAGCGGTCCACCGCCGACCCGGCCGTCACCGCGTCCACCCTGCCGGCCGACGACCGCAAGACGCAGCCCGCGTCGAACTCGGCGAACCGGCTGAGCCTCGTCTACGTGCGGGCGGGCGGCACTAGGAGCGGCGACTGCTGGTCGGGCGGCCAGGTCACGCTGCAGGCCCTGGTACGGCGCAGCGGCGCGGCGACGTCGTTCACCTACACCTGGCTCGTCGACGGCACCGCGATCGGCCGCTCCTCGGCGCTGATCTCGGCGAACGGCGAGCGCTACATCGCCGCGCCCCGCACCCTGCGCAGCACCGGCGGCGTGCACCGCGTGACGCTGCGCATCACCGCGCCGGTGGCCGTCGAGCGCACGGTCTCGGTCCCGATGTGCGAGCAGGGCACCTCCTGAGTCCCGATGCGCGAGCGGGGCGCCTGCCGACGCCCGCCACCTGAGCCGCCCGTACCGGCCCTCCCACGCGACCCAGGTCACCGGCCCCGCTCAAGCCCTCGGCCGACGCCCCCGGCCGCCCGGCTGAGCGAGGCCATCCGTCGCCCTGCCGCCCCGGCGGCCGCGCCGCCGCGCGGCGCCCTTCCCCGGCGCCGCACGAGCGCGTCCGGAAGGGCGCCCCAGGCGGACGAGTGGCGCGCCGCGAGCCTTCTTGTGCCGGCGGCGCTTCGCGCGCCCCCTCTCACCGCTGGCGCTTGCTGAGCTGTTCCAGCAGGTCCAGGGCGGCGTCGGCGATGACGGTGCCGGGCGGGAAGATGGCGGCGGCACCGGCGGCGCGCAGCGCGTCCTCGTCGCCGGGCGGGATGACGCCGCCGACGACGATCATGATGTCGGAGGCGTCGAGCGCGGCGAGCGCCTCGCGCAGCGCGGGCACGAGCGTGAGGTGCCCGCCGGCCAGCGTCGAGACGCCGACGATGTGCACGTCGGCCTCGACCGCCTGCCTGGCGACCTCCTCAGGGGTCTGGAACAGCGGGCCGACGTCGACGTCGAAGCCGAGGTCGGCGAAGGCGGTGGCGATCACCTTCTGGCCGCGGTCGTGGCCGTCCTGCCCCATCTTGGCGATCAGGATGCGCGGCCTGCGCCCCTCGGTCTCGGCGAAGGCGTCGCAGGCGCGGCGGGCCCGCTCGATGCCCTCGGCCTGGCCTGACTCATCGCGGTACACGCCAGTGATCGTACGCACCGGCTCGGCGTGCCGCCCGAAGACCTTCTCCAGGGCCTCGGAGATCTCGCCCACGGTGGCCTTGGCGCGGGCGGCGTCCACGGAGAGCTTGAGCAGGTTGTGCTCCAGGCCGGGCTCGGGGTGCGAGGCGGCCTTGGTGAGCGCGTCGAGTGCGCGGCGCACGGCGTCGGGGTCGCGCTCGGCCTTGAGCCTGGCGAGCTTTTCGAGCTGGCTCGCCCGTACGGCGCTGTTGTCGACCTTGAGCACCTCGATGGGGCGGTCCTCGTCGGCGCGGTACTTGTTGACGCCGATCACCGGCTGCCTGCCGGAGTCGATGCGGGCCTGGGTGCGGGCGGCGGCCTCCTCGATGCGCAGCTTGGGCAGCCCCGCCTCGATGGCCTTGGCCATGCCGCCGGCCTCCTCGACCTCCTGGATGTGCCGCCAGGCGCGTTCGGCGAGGTCGTGGGTGAGGCGTTCGACGTAGTAGGAGCCGCCCCAGGGGTCGATGACGTGCGTGGTGCCGGACTCCTGCTGCAGCAGGAGCTGGGTGTTGCGGGCGATGCGGGCGGAGAAGTCGCTGGGCAGGGCGAGCGCCTCGTCGAGCGCGTTGGTGTGCAGCGACTGCGTGTGGCCCTGGGTGGCGGCCATGGCCTCGACGCAGGTGCGGGCGACGTTGTTGAAGACGTCCTGGGCGGTCAGTGACCAGCCGGAGGTCTGGCTGTGCGTACGCAGGCTGAGCGACTTGGGATTCTTCGCCCCGAATCGCGAGACGAGCTTGGCCCACAGCAGCCGGGCGGCGCGCAGCTTGGCGACCTCCATGAAGAAGTTCATGCCGATGCACCAGAAGAACGACAGCCGGGGCGCGAAGCGGTCGATGTCGAGCCCGGCGGCGATGCCCGCGCGCAGGTATTCGACGCCGTCGGCGAGCGTGTAGGCCAGCTCCAGGTCCAGCGTGGCGCCGGCTTCCTGGATGTGGTAGCCGGAGATGCTGATGGAGTTGAATTTCGGCATCTTCTCGCTCGTATAAGCGAAAATATCCGAAATAATGCGCATCGAGGGGGCCGGTGGATAGATGTAGGTGTTGCGGACCATGAACTCCTTGAGGATGTCGTTCTGAATGGTCCCCGCGAGCTGCTCGGGCGCGACGCCCTGCTCCTCCGCCGCCACGATGTAGAGGGCCAGGACGGGCAGCACCGCCCCGTTCATGGTCATGGACACCGACATGCGGTCGAGCGGGATGCCCTCGAAGAGCTGCCGCATGTCGTAGATCGAGTCGATCGCGACCCCCGCCATGCCCACGTCGCCCGCGACGCGCGGGTGGTCGGAGTCGTAGCCGCGGTGCGTGGCCAGGTCGAACGCCACCGACAGGCCCTTCTGCCCGGCCGCCAGGTTGCGCCGGTAGAAGGCGTTGGAGTCCTCGGCGGTGGAGAAGCCGGCGTACTGGCGGATGGTCCACGGCTGGTTGACGTACATGGTGGGGTACGGCCCGCGCAGGTACGGCGGCGCGCCCGGATAGGTCCGCAGGAAGTCCAGCCCGTCCAGGTCGGCGGCGGTGTAGAGCGGCTTGACCGCGATGCCCTCGGGCGTCTCCCACACCTCGCCGTCCGGCTCGGGGGCCCCCGCGGGCTCGGGCAGGGGGCCGAGCGGGATGCCGGAGAAGTCCGGGATCATCGGGTCACCTCCAGGTCGTCGAACGTCTCGCGGAGCACGGCCAGCACGTCGCAACCGGCGTAGAGGTTCGCGTCCACCCCCTCGTGACGTCCCTTCCCGGCCAGCCACACCTTCTTCGCACCGGCCCTGCGCAGCGCGGCGGCCACGGCGGCGGCGTGCTCCTCGTAGAGCCGGTCGGTGGAGCACAGGCAGGCCACGGAGGTGCCGGCGGCGGCGAACGCGGCGGCGATCCGCTCGGGGTCGGTGCCGGGCCCCGACGTCTCGACGGCGAGGCCCCCGGCCTGGAACAGGTTGGCGGCGAACGTGGCCCGCGCGCTGTGGGCGGCCAGCGGGCCGATCGTGGCCAGGAACACCTTCGGCCGCTCGGGCTGGGCGTCGGCGAGGTCGCGCAGCCGCTCGTACGGCTCGGCGTAGCGGATCCTCGGCAGCCCTGATGCGGACGCGCGCGGCGCGGGCGCGCCGTCGCGGCGCAGCGGCTGCTCGGCCGGGTCGGGGAACTCGCTCACCCCGGTGATGGGGAAGCGGCGGTGCGCGATGTCGTCGTCGCGGCGCGCGCGGGTGGCGGCGATGCGCTCCGCGATCAGCGTCTCCGCCTCCAGGATGCCGCCGGCCGCCTCGATCTCCTGGAAGAAGGACCAGGCGGCGGAGGCGAGGTCGTCGGTGCGGCGCTCGACGTACCAGGAGCCGCCCGCCGGGTCGATGACGCGCCCGAGCCCCGACTCCTCCAGCAGCAGCGACTGGATGTTGCGGGCGAGCCGCCGGGAGAAGCCGTCGGGCAGCCCGAGGCAGGCGTCGAACGGCTGCACGGTGATCGCCGCGGCCCCGCCGGCCCCGGCGCCGAAGCAGGCCAGGGTGGTGCGCAGCAGGTTCACCCAGGGGTCGCGGACGGTCATCATGGCCGAGCCGGTGACGGCGTGCTGCCGCTGGCCGCCCGCGCCGGGCGCGCCGCAGACCTCGGCGACCCTGGCCCACAGGCGGCGCGCGGCCCGCAGCTTGGCGATGGTGGCGAACTGGTCGGCGGTGGCGGCGTACCGGAACTCGATCTGGCCGAGCGCCTGCTCGGCGCTGAGCCCCGCGGCGGTGAGCGCGCGCAGCTCGGCGACGCCCGCCGCGATCGAGCAGGCCAGCTCCTCGGCGTCGCTGCCGCCCGCGTCGTGGTACGGCGTGGCGTCCACGGTGACGGCCCGCAGGTCCGGGTACCGCTCCAGGCAGCGCCGCGCCAGCTCGGCCCCGCCGGTGCCGCGCGCCGCCGACGCGCCCAGGTTTCCCGACGGCGCGACGCCGCGCTCGGCGGCCAGCGCGAGCAGGGCCTCGGCGGCCTCGGGGGTCTGCTCCCCCGCTTCCAGGACGACGGGTGCGAGGTCCAGGTAGACGTCCTTGAGCACGGTGCCGAGCGCGCTCACCGGGATGGCGTCGTCGCCGACGACCAGCCAGAGCGAGGTGACGCCGTTCTCCAGGTCGGAGAGCACGGCATCGGGGTCGGGCACGGCGTGCCGCTGCCGCACGTCCCAGCCGCCGCGCACGCGCGAGCCCCGCACGTAGGGGGCGGCGCCGGGACGTCCCGGGTCGCCGGGCAGGTCGTCGGCGTCGTAGAGCGGCGCTATGGTCAGCCCGTCGTACGTCGTCCTGGACAGCGCCTGCTCCGGGGAGTCCGTCTCGATCCCCGACTTGCGCAGCACCGCCGCGGCCAGCGCCCGCCAGTCGTCCCGTGAGGTGGGAGCGAACCCCGCTGCCAGTTCCATGATTCGGATAGTAGGCGTAACCACCCGAAACCAGTAACCCCGGGGTCTAACCCTCCCAGGTCAGGCGCCAGGTGATCGGCCCGACGATGCCGTCCACGGTCACGCCCTGCTGCCGCTGGAAGCGGCGGCACATGTCGCGCGACTGCGGTCCGTACGCGCCGTCCACGTCCAGCTCCCAGCCGCGCCGCCGCATCTGCGCCTGCCAGGTGAGCACGTCCTCGCCGCGCATCACGGGCGGGTAGCCGAGCAGCCGTCCGGGGAACGGCGGAGCCACCGGGGCGGCGCCGCCCTCGTCGTCGCCGCCGCCCGGGCGGGGCGCGCCGCGCCGCACCCAGGCGTAGAGCGGCTCGCCCGGGCAGTCGGTGGCGTAGCCGTCGCGGTGGCCCTTGATCTCCTTGCCGGCGCTGCCGTTGCGCCGGACGAACTCGATGGCGTCGACGATGGCGTGCAGCATGCCGTCGGGCGGGCGGACCAGGCCGGCGTTGCCGACCAGGCCGAGCACGGCGTAGTGGCCGGCGTTCAGCCCGGGGCCGTTGGCGGCGGGCAGGTGGTGCAGGCCCCGGCCCTCGAACACCTTGCGGTGCGGGCAGGCGACGTAGCTGTAGCCGATGTCGATCCAGCCGTTGCCGTCCATGTGGTAGGCCTGGATGGAACGTACCAACGCCACGCACCGGTCGTGGTCGGACACGATGGCCTCATCGACCCTGCCGCCCGTGTAATGAACCTTGACTCCTTTGGTGGAGTCGAGCTGTGTGTAGTCGCCGCGCGGGGCGCGGGCGTTCCATTCGCGCCTTAACACCAGGTCGATGGCCACCGTGAGCTCCGAGAATCGCTGTCTTGGCAACTGAGCGTAACCCGGAGGGCGCGAACCGGTCAGGGGATCGCCGATATTCCTTTACGGTCTGATGACCCGCCGCTCGGTCACGATCGCGGTGATGAGGTCATGGGGCGTCACGTCGAAGGCCGGGTTGAGCGCCCGCGTGCCCTCGGGGGCGATGCGCACGCCGCGGATGGAGACGATCTCTTCGGGCCCGCGGTCCTCGATCTCGATCTTGTCGCCCGACGGGGTGTCGGGGTCGATCGTGGACTCGGGCGCGACCACGATGAACGGCACGCCGGCGCGCTCCGCGCCGAGCGCCAGCGCGTACGAGCCGATCTTGTTGGCGGTGTCGCCGTTGGCGGCGATGCGGTCGGCGCCGATGAGCACCGCGTCGACGTCGGCCCGCGCCAGCAGGTAGGGGCCCGCGGAGTCGGCGATGAGGCGGTGGGGCGCGCCCATCCTGGCCAGCTCCCACGTGGTGAGCCTGGCGCCCTGCAGCAGCGGCCGGGTCTCCAGCACCAGCACCTCGGCCAGCCGCCCCCGCTCGTGGAGCGTCTGCACGACGCTGAGCGCGGTGCCGCGCTCGACGGCGGCGAGCCCGCCGGTGTTGCACACGGTCATGACGCGCAGGCGGTCGCCTTCGAGCAGGTCGGCGCCGCGCTCGCCCATGGCCCTGCTCGCGGCCAGCTCGTCGTCGCGCACGCGCAGGGCCGCGGCCAGCACGGCCTCGCGGCCCTCGCTCAGGTGGGCGGCCGCCTGGTCGACGCCCCGGGCGAGGTTGACCGCGGTGGGCCGGGCGGCGCGCAGCGCGGCGATCTGGCCGGGGTCACCGTCGGCCAGCACGACGCCGAGCGCCCCCGCCACGCCGAGCGCCGGCGCACCGCGCACCGCCAGCCGCCGGATGGCGTCGACCAACTCGGCGACGGTGTGGATGCGCAGCGTCACGCACTTGTCGGGCAGCAGGGTCTGGTCGATGATCTCGACGGCGCCGTCCACCCAGTCGATGGTCCTCACGGCAGAAACGTAACCCAATCTCGCGTCGCGGCGATCAGCGTCCGGACAGCACGATCACGCAGTCGCGCTCGCCCAGCACGATCGGCTTCCTCTTGTCGGGGTTGAGGACGATGCCGTAGTGCGGCGGATCGTTCCTGCCGCTGTTGTCGCGGTAGCCGATGGCGGTCTCGCCCCTGCGCCGCGCGGCCTCCACGACGGTGGAGAACGACACCTCCACGCCCGTCTTGACGTAGTCGGTGGCCGGGCGCGGGTAGACCTCCGAGCCGCGCGAGTCGAAGAGATAGGAGAACACCTCCGCGAGGTGCCGGTTCTCGGCGAGCTGGGCGAGCAGCAGGCCGATGACCGTGTCGCTGATCACGATGTCGTCGGCCTCGGTGACCTCGGCCAGGGCGCGGTTGCTCTCTTCGTGCATCTCGCTGACGATCGAGTAGTGCTCGCCGAGCGTCTTCTGCATGTCGCGCAGCTGCAGCAGCGTCATGAGCGTGCGCGTGTCGGCGTGGTGCGGGGCGTAGCGGTCGTCGGAGAGCACGATGACGTGCTGGAACAGGCCGACTCCGAGCGCCTCCAGCTCGAACCTGTCGGTGGTGGCGCAGTCCTTGACGTTGACGGTGAGGTTGCGCAGGCCCGTGAGATCCATGCCGGCCTTGGGATGGTCGGTCGCGACCTCCAGCACCGAGCCGGGGGCGACGTAGCCGTCGAGGTAGCGGATGACCTGCTCGGCGCGGCCGTTCCAGTTGAGCAGCAGCGTGCGCTCGGGCTCGGTGGGCGCCTTCTCCGTCGCGACGATCGCCGCCTCATCGATCCGCGGCTCCTCATCGGCCAGCCGGACGTGGGAGTCGTCCTCGGCGATGACGATCACCTGGTCGTCGGCGTTGATGACGGTGTCGAACGGCGGGTTGAGCACGACGCCGGTCGGGCGGCGCAGGCCGATCACGGAGGCGGTCTCGTACGCGTGCAGCGCCTCCCCGTAGGTGACGCCGACGAGCTTCTTCGGGGTGCGGAGGTAGATCTCGCCGCCGTCGAAGTTCAGCAGGTCCATGCAGACCACGGACATGCCGGACTGGCGGGAGGACTGCACGATCAGCCGGGAGGCGGTGTCGTCGGAGTCGACCAGGTGCACGTCGTCGCCGCCGGCCAGGCGGGCGGCGGCCATGTTGCGGCTGGAGGTGAGCGCGGCCACCACCGGCGGGCGGATGCCCTCGCGCTTGGCCAGCGCGAGCAGGATCTTGATGACGTGGGCGTCGGGGTCGTCGCGCTCGGGCGAGAGCACGACGACGGAGCGGGCGGTGGCGAGGTTCATCAGCTCCAGGTCGCGCGGCTCGGTCGGGCGTCCCGTGCGGCAGACGACGCGGGTGTGGCCGAGGTCGCCGAGCCGCTCCCTGATGTCCTCCTCCATCTCCAATTTGTCACGTTCCGCAAGGATCGAGATGACGGAGTGCTTCTGGCTGGCCTGGGCCTTGGCCAGCTCGGAGATGATCGTGAACACCTGGTCGGACCAGCCGAGGATCACCGTGTGCCCCGACTCCACGATCCGCGAGCGCCCTCGGCGCAGCCGGTCCACCTTCTGCTTCAGGCCGTTGGACAGCAGACCGACCAGCATGCTGACGATGAACAATCCGCCGAGCGACATGGCGAACATGACGCCCACGTACGCCACCGAGCCCTCGTCGCTGGCCACCTTGCCCGGGCTCAGCGCGTGCATGAGGGCAATCCACATGATCTCGCCGGCGTGCCGCACACCGTCGGGCTCACCGGGAGCGAGCCACAGCGTCAACCCCGTCACGACCACGATGAGCGCCAGGGACACGATCGCCAGCCACCCGATGAGCGAGGCGGTCCCCTTGGACATGGTGTTGTCGAACCAGTACCTCGCCCGCTCGCGGAACGTGACTTTCGGCACTTCCCCCACACCTCCGCTTAAGCACTGATTTACCCGACGTCACAAGGTACCGGGCGACGTTGGCCCGCGCATGGCGAAGCACTCCGAATCCCCTACGCCATAGGGCCTGGCGCGCCCGGCGCCCTCCTCGCGACCCGGCTGGGTACCCTCAGAGGGACACAGTGTCCCCAGCCGAAAACTCGTCGACATACGGCCCCGAGACGGAGATCATCAACGGTATGTCTGTGATCAAGGAGGTGCCGTTCCCCAGCCCGGACTCCTCTGAGCTCCCGATGAACATCTGGATCGACGACGCCGACTCCGCCATCGACGTGATCGACGCGCTGGCGCTGTCGCCGTTCGCGACGGGCGTGCAGCCGTGGTCCCGCCTGGCCAACCTCGAGCGCGTGCGCCCCGACGCCCCGCTCGCCCCCGCCGGCGGCCGGGTGCTGCGCACCGCCCGGGTGGAGGACGGCCCGGAGTCGCGGCTCATCTGCGGAGACGGCTGGACGCTGCGGGTCGTGCGCCACCGCAACCGGACGGCGACGGTCAGCGTGACCGCGGTCAACGAGGACCTCGCCAAGAGCGTGCTCGCCGAGAGCATCGAGGGGGCGGAGGAGCCCCTTCCCGAAGCCGATCACGTGGAGATGGGCTTCTGGTGGCGCGGCATGCACGGCGGCACCCGGTCCGAGAAGCCCATCACGGCGCAGCCCTGGTCGGAGATCAGCGGCAACTACTCGGCCAAGATCCGCCCCGCGCTCGACCGGCTCATGTCGATCAGGCCGGAGGACGTCAGCGGGCGCCTCATCCTGCTGCACGGCGAGCCCGGCACGGGCAAGACCACGCTGCTGCGCACCCTCGCCAAGCAGTGGCGCGACTGGTGCCAGGTCGACTGCGTGCTCGACCCCGAGCGGCTGTTCAACGAGCCCGGCTATCTCATGGAGGTCGCCGTCGGCTACGACACCGACGAGGACTCCCAGCGCTGGCGGCTGCTCGTGCTCGAAGACTGCGACGAGCTCATCAGCTCCGGCGCCAAGGCGCAGGCGGGACAGGGGCTCTCCCGGCTGCTCAACCTCACCGACGGGCTGCTCGGGCAGGGCCGCGACGTCCTCGTCGCGATCACCACGAACGAGGACCTCGCCCGCCTCCACCCCGCCGTCGTCCGCCCCGGCCGCTGCCTGGCGCAGCTCGAGGTGGGGCCGCTGAGCAAGGAGGAGGCGACCGCGTGGCTCGGCACGTCCGAGGGCGTCGGCCCGTCGGGCGCCACCCTGGCCCAGCTGTACGCGCTGCGCGCCGGCCGCGAGATCACCCCGACGCCCGGCGACGAGTCCACCGGCCTCTACCTGTGACCGGCCCGGGGGCGCAGGTCCTGCGTCCCCAGGCCGGCGGGCCGGCCACAGGACGCCCCGCCCGCCGGGCGCCCCGGCCGCCCGCGGCACGCACGGACCGGCGATCCCCGGTACGTAAACCATCCGATGTGCGACCTGCCGCACAAAACCACAATGTGGCTGGTGCTCACCGTCGATCTGGCCCGCGTAGCCTTCACCCGCTTCGCCGTACCGACGACCCCGGACGACGCCGCACCGACGACCCTGGAAGGCCCGGCGGCGCGGCAAGGCACCGTACCGGCGAGCCGGGAAAGCGCGGAGTGGACGAGCGACGAGCACCCGATCGGCTTCGCCGCCACCCAGATCATCCCGTCGTGGACGGCCCGCACTCCGCCCGGCTCATGGATCGAGATCGTCTTGCGCGCCAGGCCCGCCGCGCAGCCGGAGAAGTGGACCAAGTGGTACGTCATGGGCCGCTGGTCCGAGCACGGCGACCCGCGCACGTCGGTGCCCGGCCAGGGCGACGAGGACGGTGACGTCGCGGTGGACACGTTCGTGGCCAGGCACCCGGTGACGGCCTACCAGGTACGGGTGACCTGGCACGGCGAGGGCGCCGAGATGACCGGGCTGGGCGTCATGGCCTCGGCCCTGCCGCCCCACCCGCCGGCAGCGAGCGCCTTCGGCCCCGGCGGCGCGGTGGAGCTGGACGTGCCCCGCCACTCGCAGCATGCGCACGCGGGCCACCACCCGCGCTTCGACGGCGGCGGCGCCAACTGGTGCAGCCCGGCCTCGGTGGCGATGGTGCTGGCGTACTGGGGCCGCGGCCCGTCGCCGGACGAGCTGGCCTGGGTGGGCGACGGCGACCCCGCTCCGGCGGTGGACCACGCGGCGGCGGGCACGTACGACGCGAGCTACCAGGGCACCGGCAACTGGCCGTTCAACGTGGCCTACGCCGGCCGCTACGGCCTGCGGGGCCTCGTGACCCGGCTGCGATCGGCGGCGGAGCTGGAGCCGTTCGTCAGGGCCGGCATCCCGGTGATCACCTCGCAGTCGTTCAAGGCGCACGAGCTGCCCGGCTCCTGCTACAGCACCGACGGCCACATCCTGGTCGTCACCGGCTTCACGGCCGGCGGCGACGTCGTGGTCAACGACCCCGCCGCTCCCACGGACGACGAGGTCAGGCGGGTCTATCCGCGGGCCGCGTTCGAGCACGTGTGGCTCAGAAGCTCGGGCAGCGGCGGCATCGTGTACGTGCTGCACCCCCCAGACGTCCCTCTTCCTCCGAGTACCAACGGCAATTGGTGAGTTATGAGCATTAGCCCGATCGACGTGGCCAGAACCGACGGCGGACCCCAATGGGTGGAGGCGGTGGCCACATCCGCCGGGGTCGAGGTGTGGTGGGACGAGCCCCGCCCGCACGAGGGAGGACGGCGCTGCGTGGTCCGCCGCCTGCCGGACGGCACCCGTACGGACGCGCTCCCCGAGGGCTGGAACGCGCGCAACCGGCTCGTCGAGTACGGCGGCCGCTCCTGGCGTCCGCTGCCCGGCGGCGGCCTGGTCTTCACGAACTGGTCCGACCAGCGCCTCTATCGCCTCGACGACGGCGGGACGCCGATGCCGCTCACGCCCGAGGGCCCGTCGCGCTACGGCGACCTGTACCTGCCGCCGGGCCGCGCGGAGGTGTGGGCGGTCAGGGAGACGAACGACGAGCGCGACCTGGTGGCGGTGCCGCTGGACGGCGGCGGCGTACGGGTCATCGTCAAAGCGCAGCACTTCCTGATGAACCCGCGCATCTCCCCCGACGGCCGCAAGGTCGCCTGGATCGGCTGGGACCACCCGAACATGCCCTGGGACGGCACGGAGCTGTGCGTCGCGCCGTTGCACGACGACGGCACGGCGGGGCCGTACGAGGTGGTGGCGGGCGGCCCGAGCGAGTCGGTGACACAGGCGGAGTGGCGCGACGCGGACAGCCTGTACGCGGTGACCGACCCGACCGGCTGGTGGAACGTGCACCTCGTGCCGCTCGGCGGCGGCCCCGCCCGCAACCTGACCCCGATGGAGTCGGAGTTCGGCGTGGCGATGTGGAAGCCGGGCCTTTCCACGTTCGCGGTGGCCGAGGACGGCCGCCTGGTCGTCGTGCACGGCACCGCCGACCACCGCCGCCTGGGCGTGCTCGACCCGGAGACGGGCGAGCTGCGCGAGGTCGGCGGGGACGCCACCCACTGGTCGGCGACCGTCTCGGTGGCGGGCGGCAAGGCGGCGGCGGTGAAGGGGACGCCGTACACGCCGCTCGAGGTGACGCTGGTCGGGCTGGACGACGGCGCACACGAGGTGGTGTCGCCGCCCAAGCCGCTGCCGGACCGCGCGCTGCTGCCGGCCCCGGAGACGGTGACGATCGAGGGCGTGCACGCGCACCTGTACCCGCCGTCCGGCGCGCAGGCGCCCGGCCCGTATGTGATCTTCGTGCACGGCGGCCCCACCGGCTCCATGCCGCTGCTGCTCGACCTGGAGATCGCCTACTTCACCAGCAGGGGCATCGGCGTCGCGGTGGTGAACTACGGCGGCTCGACCGGGTACGGCCGCGCCTACCGGGAGCGGCTGCGCCACCAGTGGGGCGTGGTGGACGTACAGGACTGCGCCAAGGTGGCGCGCGGGCTGGTCGAGCGCGGCGTGGCCGACGCCAACAGGATCGCCATCAGGGGCGGCAGCGCGGGCGGCTGGACCACGGTGGCGGCGCTGGTGCACAGCGACGTGTTCGCGGGCGGCGTCGCGCACTACGCGATCACCGACCCGGAGAGCTGGGCCGCCGAGACCCACGACTTCGAGTCGCGCTATCTGGACGGCCTGGTAGGCCCGCTGCCCGAGACGCGGCAGCGCTACACCGAACGTTCCCCGCTGCTGAACGCCTCCCGCGCGTCGGGCCCGTGCCTCATGCTGCACGGTCTCGAGGACGCGATCGTGGACGTGAGCCAGGCCCAGCGGTTCACCGCCGAACTGGACAAACACGGTAAAGAGTGGGCCTTGCTCACCTTCCCTGGAGAACAGCACGGCTGGCGCAGGGAAGAGACCATCGTCGCGGCGCTGGAGGCCGAGCTGGCCTTCTACGGGCTGATCTTCGACATGGAGACCCCCGACGTGCCGCCTCTGACACTGAAGGGGAGAGCGTGAAGAGCGTCGCCGAGATCTGCTCGGACCTGATCAGGTTCGACACCACCAATCCCGGCTCCGGAGAACGACCGGCCGCCGAGTACGTCGCCACGCTGCTGGCCGACGCCGGGATGGAGCCGGTGGTCTTCGAGTCGGCGCCCAAGCGGACCACGGTCGTGACCAGGATCGACGGCGACTCGTCCGACGCGCTGCTGATCCACGGGCACCTCGACGTGGTGCCCGCCGACCCGTCCGAGTGGGCCATGCACCCGTTCTCGGGCGAGATCGTGGACGACTGCGTGTACGGCAGGGGCGCGGTCGACATGAAGGGCTCGTGCGCCATGACGCTGGCGACCGTGCTCGGCATGGCCGAGCGCGGCGAGCGGCCCAAGCGCGACCTGGTGCTGGCGTTCCTCGCCGACGAGGAGGCGACCGGCGACTACGGCTCGCGCCACGCGGTGGGCGAGCACCGCGAGCTGTTCGACGGGGTGAGCGAGGCCATCAGCGAGTCGGGCGGGTTCAGCGTCACCGCGGGCGAGCACCGCGTCTACCCGATCGCGGTGGGCGAGCGCGGCACCGCCTGGATGAAGCTGACCGCGCACGGCGTCGCCGGTCACGGCTCCCGCCCGCCGGCCGACAACCCGGTCGCGACGCTGGCGCACGCCCTGTCGCGAGTGGCGTCGTACGAGTGGCCGGTGCGCCTGACGCCCCCGGTCGCGGCGCTCATCAAGGACCTCGGCGAGATCACCGGGCAGCCGGTGGACCTCGACCGCCTCGACGCCGAGGCGGCCCGGCTCGGCGCGCTCGGCCACCTGTTCAAGGGCCAGATCCGCAACTCCGCCAACCCCACCATGCTGGACGCCGGCTACAAGGTGAACGTCGTGCCCTCCACGGCCGAGGCGCACGTGGACGGGCGCTACCTGCCGGGGCTGCAGGAGGAGTTCCTCGACGTCATCGACGACCTGCTCGGCCCGAAGGTGACCCGCGAGTTCGTCAACCTGGAGGACGCCCCGGGCGCGCCCTACCCGTCGCCGTTCTTCGACGAGCTGGCCGGAGCGCTGATGGCCGAGGACCCGAAGGCGCGGCCGGTGCCGTACGTGATGGCGGGCGGCACCGACGCCAAGTCGTTCGCCAGGATCGGGATCAAGGGCTACGGCTTCGCGCCGCTCATGCTCCGCCCCGACCTCGACTACTTCGGCATGTTCCACGGCAAGGACGAGCGGGTGCCGGTGGAGGGCCTGGAGTTCGGCACCCGCGTGCTGACCCGCCTGCTCACGGCCGCCTGATCAGGCGAACTTGGTCTTCGGCCGGTCCTGCCGCACGCCGTCCACGTAGACGTCGACCTTCTCGTCGTAGAAGGCGATCAGCCCGGCGATCTTCTCGCTCTCGGGCAGCGGCGTGCGGTAGGACCAGGCCAGGTCCTTCGTGCCGTTGACCGACCAGTACTCGGCCGTGCCCTTGTACGGGCAGTGCGTGACGGTGCCGGTGGGCTCCAGCAGGTCGAGCCGTACGTCGGTCTTGGGCAGGTAGTAGCGGGTGGGCAGCCCGGTCTCGAACAGCAGCCGCGGGCTGCGCGAATCGGCCACGGTGACGCCGTCCACCTCGATGCGGACGTGCCTCGAGCTGCTGAGGATGTCCACCCGCGTGTACGGGTCGCGCGGGTGGAAGAAGACCTCCTCGTCCTCCTCGAACCAGGCGTCCATGGCGTCCCACTCGAACCGCACATGGCCCCGGATCTCCTCGAGGGGCGAGTCGGGGTAGACGAGGGCGGCGTCCTTGGCCTCCGACGCGCCGGAGACGACGTCGTAGATCACCGCGTCGCCGCGGCTCGGCGAATGCCTGGTCGCGCCGGTCGGCTTGAGCGCGGACTCCTCGACGTCGGCCTGCGGAAAGTAGTAGGTGGGATAGTAGGGGACCTCCCACACCAGGAGGGCGGAGGTGGTGTCGGCCACCACCCGGCCGCCGAGGTAGGTCCTGACACGCTTGGCCGTACGCTCGACGCGCACCCGGCCGCGGCTCTTGGCATCCATAACGGCGGCAACCCGGCCGCCCGCACGCCTATTCCGCCGCCCCCTGCTGACCGCTCGCCGTTCCCGGACATGTTTCGCCGCCGCTTGGTCACCGCTCGCCGTTCGCGGACCATTCCGGCGCCGCTTTGTGACCACTCGCCGTTTCCGGGCGTGACCACTCGCCGTTTCCGGGCGCTCCGCCGTCGCTCTCGGGCGCCGGGCGTCAGCCGAGACCGAACGCGGCCAGCGTCCCCCACGTGATCAGCGCCCCCACCGCCGCCCCCGCGGTGACCTGGGACCAGGTGTGGTGCGACAGCCGCACCCGCGCCCACCCCACCAGCGCCACCACGGCCGCCCCGACGAGCACGGCCGGCCAGGCCGGCAGCACGTGCGCGAGGACCACGACCGTACCCGCGGAGACGGCGGCGTGGAAGGAGATCTTCCAGCGCAGCGTGATCGGGACGGTCACGCCCAGCGCGATCAGCATCGCCGTCACCGTGGCCACGAGCAGCCTCGGCGCACCCATGAGGATCAGCAGCACCAGCGCGACCAGCACGGCCGCCACGGCCGCGAGCAGCGGCTTGGTGCGGCGCGTGCGGTCCACGATGTGATGCGAGTCCAGCCGGCCCCTGCGCACTCCCACCGCGATCACCGCCGCCGGCACCCCTCCGCACAGCGCCGACGCCACCAGCCCCCAGGCGGCGCCGCTCCACCCCTGCGCGAGCAGCCCGACGGCGGGCGGCATGACGATCACCAGAACTTGCGGGGCCAGGATGTTCGTCACCCGCTTCGCCACCAGCTCGGCCGTCATGTCACGAAACAGTACGCGATCATGCCCTGCATCCGCCCGACCGACCCGGCAAAACCCCAGGTAAGCCCTCGTATACCCACCATCTCCCCACCGGGCCCGCCCCTGCACCTCCGCTGACCTCGCCCGTCCATCGGCCCACCTCCGGCGATGAGGCGCCGGCCCGCCGTCGGACGCCGAGGTGGGTGAAGGCCCCGGCCGCGGAGGGCCGGCCCGCCAAAGCCCGGCCGCACAGGAACACCCCCGCGAAACCCCGGCCACGCAGAAACACCCCCGCGAAGGCCTGGCCGTGGAGGGTCAGCCCTGGGAGGCGGCGTTGACGATGCGGGTGGTGGAGCGGCCGGGGATGGCCTCCATCTCCCAGCACTCGGCCCCCAGGATGGCCGCCGCCGCGGCCCTGGCCCCCGCGTGCGGGTCGCCGGCGGTGTGGGCGAGCGCGCCGGGACGCATGGGGGCGAGCAGGTCGATGTAGTCCTCGGGCCCGTGCGCCTCGGGCGGCCCGGTCACGATGAACACGCCCGTCACGAACCGGAGCGCGGCCAGCACCTCGGCCCGCTCCGCCGCCGGGTTGACCGGCCGGGTCGGCCCCTTCCAGGCGCGCACCCGCGGATCGTCCTCGACACCGACGACGAGGGGGAGCCCGCGCGCGGCCACCGCGCCGAGGTAGCGCACGTGACCCACATGCAGAATGTCGAAGACTCCGGTGACGACCGCCGCGCCAGGCCGGTCGTACGGTTGCACCCAGACGGCCTCCAGGCTGCTCACGCGACCTCCTGCTCCCCCATGGGCCTAGACGACTCGTCGATCGCAGCGTACTCGGTCGGCGCGGCAGGCCGTGCAGCCGACCTCGGCAAGGCGATTCCTACCTTTTCGCGATACTCTCCGGGCCGCTGTTCGCGCGTCTCACTACGTCACCGATATGGGGGAGGTCGCCGTGGCACCGCCGGACAGGCAGCAGGTGATCGAGGACTACCGGCCCGGCCCAAGCGATCATGTGGTCCGGCTGCCGGGGAAACCGTCGCAGGTGTCGAGGGCCAGGGCACTGGTGGCGTCGGCGCTCGGCCGTGATCATCCGCTCTACGACGACGTGGTGCTGCTGACGAGCGAGCTGGCCACGAACGCCGTCCTGCACAGCAGGTCGGGTGCGGGGGGCTCGTTCACGGTGAGCCTGGCCAGCTCGCACGGCGCGGTACGGGTGTTCGTGACGGACTCGGGATCGGACCGGCCGCCGTGCATGTGCCGTACGGGGGCGCAGGACACCACCGGCCGGGGGCTGCCGCTGATCGAGGCGCTGAGCCACCGCTGGGGCTTCACCCGCGAGCAGGGCTCGACGACGGTCTGGTTCGAGCTGGTCAGCGAGCGGGTGCCCACCGGCCTGGCCGTCTGACGGGGCGGGGACGTCAGAGGTCGAGGCGGCACAGGCCCTCGGCGAGCGCCTTGGTGGTCAGGCGGGTACGGCTGTCGCAGCCGAGCTTGGCGAAGATGTGCTCCAGGTGCGTGGTCACCGTGCGCACGCTGAGCACGAGCGCCGCCGCGATCTGCGGATTGGAGTCGCCGGCCGCGACCCTGGTCAGCACGTCGACCTCGCGGCCGGTCAGGTCGTACGGCAACGTGCAGGGCCGCTCGGCCACCACCGCGCCCTGCAGCGAGCCCTGGAATCCGACCCCGGCCCTGACCAGCCGCACCTCGTGCCAGCCGCCGTCGGCGCCGAGCCACAGGCCGTGCCTGCTCAGCTCGCGCGAATCGATGAAGGACCGCGCGTACGCGGCCATCGCCGGGTCGTCCCACAGCACCGGCGAGACCTCGTGGCCGGGCACCTCGCGCCGGGTGCCGAGCCGGTCGAAGGCGACCGCGCGGAACCCGGCCGGCAAGCCCACCGGGTCGATCACGCACCGGTTGAGGTCGGTGATGTGCGCGAGCAGCGGGCTGACGGCCGATACCAGCGCGCCGGTACGCGGCGGGAACGCCTCCCTGGCGGCCAGGTGGAGCAGGCCGGTGAAGCGGCCCTCGTCGAGGAAGAGCGGCGCGGTCAGCCCGGCCCGCCAGCCGTAGGGCGCGAGGTGGCGGCGGAAGTAGCGCTCGGTGTCGGGCTCGGGCATCTCGACGGGCTCGCGGGTGGCGAGCGCCCTGCGGTAGGCGTCGAGCCCGGCGTACTCCTCGGCCGCGTCGTGGTCGATGCGCGGGTGGCCCTCGGAGATCACGCTGTGGTGGCGTCCGGTGGCGGGGTCGTAGGCGACGAACTCGTACGCGTCGAGCGGGACGACGCGGCGCAGCGCCGCCATCGCGCCCTGGGCGCCCCCACCGCCCGCGACCTGGTAGCCGACCTCGGCGAACGCCTGGAGATGGCGCACGTCAACGGTGATCTGGGCCACGCCTGCCTTTATACCATTTACGGTTTTCGGACCTTCCCTTTACCGATGACCTCCGTGTTACGCGGCGGACGCGGGCGCGTGTTCCCGCGTGCCCGCGCGGCTCGGGGCTCCCCTACCGGCCGCCGGCGGGAGCGGCCGTGCACAAGGCCATCGAGGACTAGGTCCACGAGCTCGAGCGCAGGAACGGCTGCCAGCACGTCAACTCGCCGGTGCTGGGCAAGCGGGAGCTCGAACGACAGATCGGCCGCTGGGCGCACTACCCCGCGGGGCCGCGAGAGCACCCTGTCCACCGTGCGGGCCGGCCACTTCCAGCCCGGGCGCTTCGGCCTGGGCGTCCCGTGATGATGCACCGCAGCGTGGTGGGCGGCATCGAGCGGCTGGTCGCCCACCTCGTCGAGGTGCACGGCGGCGCCGGCGCTGCGGCCCGCCCGCGACGTGCGGGGCCGGCCCAGCGATCAGAGCCAGTCGTTCTTCTTGAACACGACGTACAGCGTCACCGAGGTGAGCGCCATCAGCACCATGGACAGCCAGAACCCCCACAGCTCGCCGATGCCCGGGTAGGGCACGTTCTGCCCGTAGAAGCCGGTGATCGCGGTGGGCACGGCGATGATCGCCGCCCAGCTCGTGATCTTCTTCATGATCACGTTGAGCCGGAAGCCCTGCTGCGACAGCTGGGTGTCGCGGACGTTGGCGAGCATGTCGCGGACCTCGTCCACCCACTCGCCGACGCGCAGCACGTGGTCGCGGACGTCCTCGTAGTAAGGGGCCATGACCGGGTCGCTCATCAGCGCCTCGTCCCGCCTGAGCAGGGTGCCGATGACCTCGCGCATCGGCACGGAGACGCGGCGCAGCTTGGTGACGTTCTTGCGCAGCACGTACAGGGTGCGCTGGAGGCTCTCGTCGTCGGTGAGCTCGCCGGCGAACAGCGACTCCTCCAGCGTCTCGGCCTGCGCGTCGAGGTCCTGCGCCACGTCGAACTGGGTGTCCACGACGTAGTCGAGCAGGCCGTGCAGCAGGAACATCACGCCGTGCCCGGCCAGGTGGGCGGCGGCGTCCCAGCGCTTGAGCACCTCGCCGATGTCGAAGTGCGCGCTCTCGCGCACGGTGACCAGCACGTTGGCGGTGACGAACACGTCCACCTCGACGGCGTGCACGCGTTCACCGTCGAAGTGCACCCCGTAGGCGGCGACGAACAGGTGGTTGTCGTAGATGTCCAGCTTGGGGCGCTGGTGGCCGGCCAGCACGTCCTCGACGGCCAGCTCGTGCAGCCCCAGCTCGTCGCCCAGCTTGTCCAGCTCGTCCCGCGTCGGCGAGCACAGGTCGAACCAGACCGTGGCCTCCGGGTCGCCCAGATGCCCGGCGACCTCCCTGATGGGGAAGCCCTCCTTCTCCAGGCGGCCGCCCCGGTACAGACGGGTGTGCATCAGCCCATCCTGGCCAGCAGTGCCGTGAGACGTCGAGCATTGCGCACGGCCGCTCCCCCAGGGTCGTTGTTGAAGTAGACATAGGCGTCGGGCCATGCGGCGTCGCGGACACGGGCGGCCCAGGTCCGCAGCGCGCGCTCTCCGTACGCGCAGGCGGATCTGCCCTCGTGGAGGCGTACGTAACCCCATGGCGCGGTGCGCCAGAACGGCGCCTGCAGCCGGCCCAGCCGGTCGGCCCAGCACAGGGCGGCTCCGCGCGCCCGCAGCACCGCCCGCGTCTCCTCGCTCCACCACGACGGGTGCCGCGGCTCCACGGCCACCCGCACGCCCTGCGGGAAGCAGGCCAGGCAGCGGTCGAGCAGGGCGGGGTCCGCGCTGAGCGACGGCGGGAGCTGCAGCAGGACCGGCCCCAGCTTCTCCGCCAGCCCGGCCGCGGCGGCCATCAGCCGCGCCACCGGCTCCTCGGGCTGGTTCAGCCGCCTGATGTGGGTGAGGAACCTGCTGGCCTTGACCGCCATCACGAACCCGGGCGGCGTGCGCTCGCGCCAGGAGGCGAACACCTCCCTGCTCGGCAGCCGGTAGAAGGCGTTGTTGCTCTCCACGGTGGGGAACTCGCGCGCGTACGTCTCCAGCCACAGCCGCTGCGGCACCCCCTGCGGATAGAGCACCCCGCGCCAGTCCTTGTACTGCCAGCCCGAGGTGCCGACCAGCCACGTCATGCCGTTGCGTCTACCCCGGCCCGCCGGGTGCAGTACTGTCCTGCTTCGTCAGGCCGAGGAGGACCTTGCACGCGATGGGCGCCAACCATGCGCACGGCACCGCCGTCTCCCGTTCCCGCGCCTCGCGGCGTACCGTGGTGGCCGGAGTGGCCGTCCTGGTGCCGCTGGCGATCATCACGCTGGCCGCGCTCGTCTGGCTCTGGCCGGAGGGCACGACCGAGGGGCCCGCGCCGGAGTCCGGCGTCGAGCGGCTCACCGGCACGGTCACGAGCGTCACGCTGACGCGCTGCCCCGCCGCTCCCGAGGGCGCGCCCGAGCCCGATCCCGCCACCTGCGGCAAGGCCGTCGTCAAGCTGACCGAGGGCCGCGACAGCGGCAGGAACGTCGAGCTGCGGCTGCCGAGCGGTCCTGGGGCGCAGCACTTCGCGCCCGGTGACGACGTGATCCTGCTGCGCGACGCCGACGGCGCCTACCAGCTCTCCGACCACGACAGGTCGATGCCGCTGTGGCTGTTCGGCGGCGCGTTCGCGCTGGCGGTGATCGCGTTCGGGCGCTGGCGCGGGGTGACGGCGCTGGCCGGGCTCGCGGTGACGTTCGTGCTGCTGCTGACGTTCGTCATCCCCGGCATCCTGGAGGGCAGGCCGCCGATGCTGGTGGCCATCGTCGGATCGGCGGCGATCATGCTGACCGTGCTCTACCTGACGCACGGCTTCTCGCTCTCCACGTCGGTCGCGGTGCTCGGCACGCTGGCCAGCCTGACGGTCACCGGGCTGCTGTCGTACGCGGCGCTCGGCCTGGCCGGCCTGAACGGCGTCACCGACGACAGCGCGCTCACCCTCGGCATGAGCCTGTCCATCGACACGCAGGGCCTGCTGCTCGCCGGGATCATCATCGGCTCGCTCGGCGTGCTCGACGACGTCACCGTCACCCAGGCCGTCACGGTGGCCGAGCTGGCCCGCGCCAACCCGTCCTACGGCTTCGCCCGCCTCTACCGCGCGGCCGGGCGCATCGGGCGCGCGCACATCGCGTCGGTGATCAACACCATCATCCTGGCGTACGCGGGGGCGTCGCTGCCGCTGCTGCTGCTGTTCAGCATCGGCGCGCAGCCCCTCGGCCAGGTGCTGACGACGCCGGTGATCGCGCAGGAGATCGTGCGCAGCGTGGCCGGCACGCTCGGGCTCATCGCGGCGGTGCCCATCACGACGGCCCTGGCCGCCCTGGCGGCCCTCCGCGACCGTGATCACGACCGTGATCATGACCGGCCCGATCCCGAGCCGGACGACGTGGGCGGCTTCTGGGACGACGAGCCCCCGCGCCGGGGCCGTGGTGACCGGAGCCCCGCGGACCGGGAGCCCGGCGGTTTCTTCACGCCCCGCGAGGCCGAGCCCCCGCGCCGGGGGGAGCCGCAGCGGGCGGCGCGGCACCGGCGTCGGGCGGGCGCCTGACGGCCGGGCTCAGCAGGGCTCCAGGCTGCCGTCCACGCGCAGCTTGCGCCGGGCGCGCTCGTAGAACGTGGTGCCCAGGCGGACCACCTTGGCCGCGCCGGGCCAGGCGGTCACGGTGATGCTGTCGCCGGGGCCGAGGTGGCCCATCACGTTGCCGTCCACCTCGACGGCCAGCCGCCCGCTGCTGGGCAGCACGGTGAGCGTCACCTCCTCGTCGGCGGGCAGCACCAAGGCCCGGTTGAAGGCCGAGTGCGCCGCGGCCGCCACGACCAGCACCGCCTCCACGCGGGGCGAGACGATGGGCCCGCCGGCGGAGAAGCTGTAGGCGGTGGAGCCGGTGGTGGTGGCCACGATGACGGCGTCGGAGGAGTAGCGGACGAACGGGCTGCCCGCCGGGGTGACGGCGACGTTGGTCAGCCCGCAGCCGGGGATGCGGACGAGCGCGATGTCGTTGAACGCGGTCACCTCGGTGCCGTTGACCGCGCTGCGGATGGCCATGCGCGGCTCGATCGTGTACTCGTGCCGGTCGATGGCCGACAGCGTCTCCGCCAGCTCGTCGACGCCGATCTCGGCGAGGAAGCCCAGCTTGCCGAGGTTGACCCCCAGGATGGGCGTCGGCCGCCCGGCGAGCAGCCGCATCGTGCGCAGCATCGTGCCGTCGCCGCCCAGCCCGACGAGCAGGTCGGCCCGCTCGACCAGGGCGTCGGCGTCGACCGGGACGGCGGTGCAGTCGATGCGGCCCACCTCCTCCGGCAGGCCGAGCACGGTGGCGCCCTTGTCGGCCGCCCACCTCAGGATGACGTCGATCGCCTTCTTCGAGTCGCGCTGGGGGTGCAGCACCAGCCCGACCGTCCCGACCATGCCCATGCCGCCAACCTTACGTGGGCCGCGGCGATGCGGGCGCAACGGGATCGGGATCTTGCCCGCCCGCGGGTCCGGTAGCGTCGTGCGCATGCGGCTTCATGTGGGATGCGCGATGTGGGCGCACGCGCGGTGGCAGGGGCGTTTCGTGCCCGCCCACCTGCCTCAGGCCGAGCGTCTGAGGGCGTACGCGGGGTGGTGCGACGCGGTCGAGGGCAACACCACGTTCTACGCCACCCCGGCCCGCGCGACGGTCGAGTCGTGGGCGGCGCAGACCCCGCAGGACTTCCGTTTCGTGGTCAAGCTGCCCAAGGCGGTCACCCACGAGCACCGGCTGATGGGCGGCGAGGCCGAGCTGCGGGCGTTCCTCGACGCCATGGAGCCGCTGGGGCCGCGCGTGCACGCGCTCTGGGTGCAGGTGCCCGGCTCGTTCGGCCCGAACGACGCCGGCGCGCTCGCGGCCTTCCTGCGCAGGATGCCCCGGGAGCACCGCTACGCCGTGGAGGTGCGCCATCCGGCGTTCTTCACCGACGAGCGGGCGGCCCGGCTGCTGGAGCGGGTGCTGGACGGCGCGGGCGCCGAGTGGGTGCCGTTCGACACCACGGTGATGTTCGCCGCGCCGCCTGTGAGCGACGCCGAGCGTGAGGCGTGGGAGCGCAAGCCGCGCCTGCCCCGCCGCACCCGCGCGCTCACCGCCCATCCGATCGTGCGCTACCTGGGCCGCGACGACGAGGAGCGCACGGTGGCGGGCTGGCGGCCGTGGGTGGACACGGTCGCCGCGTGGCTGCGCGAGGGCCGCTCGCCGACCGTGTTCGTGCACACCCCGGACAACGCGGACGCGCCTGCGCTGGCCCGCCGCTTCCACGACGAGGTGCGCGCGCTGGTGCCGGAGCTCGCCCCGCTCCCCGACCCGGAGCCGCACCAGCCGCTCACGCTCTTCTGAGACGGCTGGGGGCGGGCGGCCGTGGGCCGCCCGCCGTCAGCGGACCAGGCAGGGGCGCTTCGGGTCGAACGTCCACCCCTTGATGAGGTACTGCATGGCGATGGAGTCGTCGCGCGCGCCCAGCCCGTGGCGGAGGTAGCGCTCGTGCGCCTCGGCCAGCGCGTCCCTGTCCAGCTCGACGCCGAGCCCCGGCTTGTCGGGCACCCGCACCGCGCCGTCCTCGATCTTCAGCGGCGAGGTGGTGAGCGCCTGGCCGTCCTGCCAGATCCAGTGCGTGTCGAGCGCGGTGATCTCGCCCGGCGCCGCCGCCCCGACGTGGGTGAACATGGCCAGCGAAATGTCGAAGTGGTTGTTGGAGTGCGAGCCCCAGGTCAGCCCGAAGTCGTGGCAGAGCTGCGCGACGCGCACCGAGCCTGCCATCGTCCAGAAGTGCGGGTCGGCCAGCGGGATGTCCACCGCGTCCGCGCGTACGGCGTGGGCCAGCTCCCGCCAGTCCGTGGCGATCATGTTGGTCGCGGTGGGCAGCCCGGTCGCCCGCCGGAACTCCGCCATCGTCTCCCGCCCTGAGAAGCGGCCCTCGGCGCCGCAGGGGTCCTCGGCGTAGGCGAGCACACCGCCGAGCCCCCGGCACAGGCGTACGGCGTCGGCCAGCAGCCAGCCGCCGTTGGGGTCGAGCGTGACGCGGGCGCCGGGGAAGCGGCGGGCCAGCGCCTTGACCGCCTCGACCTCCTCCTCGCCGGGCAGCACGCCGCCCTTGAGCTTGAAGTCGGTGAAGCCGTAGCGCTCCTGTGCGGCCTCGGCCAGCGCCACCACCGCGTCGGGGGTGAGCGCCTCGCGGCGGCGCAGCTTCGACCAGCGATCCTCGCCCTCGTCGTCGACCAGGTAGGGCAGGTCCGTCTTGCCGGGGTCGCCGACGTAGAACAGGTAGCCGAGCACCGGCACCCGGTCGCGCTGCCGTCCCTCGCCGAGCAGGTCGGCGACGGACAGGCCGAGGTACTGGCCGTGCAGGTCGAGCAGGCAGGACTCGATGCCGGTGACGGCGTGCACGGTGGTGCGCAGGTCGAAGGTCTGCAGGCCGCGCCCGCCGGCGTCGCGGGCGGCGTAGCGGCCGGCCACCTCGCGCAGCAGGGCGCGGTAGCGGGCCACCGGCCGCCCGCCGAGCAGCGCGGCGGCCTCCTCGATGGTCTGCCTGATGGCCTCGCCGCCGGGCACCTCGCCCAGCCCGGTGCGCCCGTCGGAGTCGGTGACGATGACGACGTTGCGGGTGAAGAACGGCCCGTGGGCGCCGCTCAGGTTGAGGAGCATGCTGTCGTACCCGGCGACCGGGACGACCTCGACGCTCTCGATGGTGGGCGACATCTCGGGAGGTCCCCCCTAGCTGATCTTGTTGATGAGCGCGGTCAGCTCGGCGAGCTCGCCCTCGGTGAGGTTCTGCAGCGGCGGGCGCACCGGCCCCGCGGGACGGCCGACGGCGGTCAGCCCGGCCTTGATGATAGAGACCGCGTATCCCTTCATGCGATCGCGGATGTCGAGGTAGGGCAGGATGAACTCGCGGATGCGCCGGTAGACGGCCTCGCGGTCCTGGGCCAGCACGTCGGCGTAGAAGTCGAGCGCGTACTGCGGCACGAAGTTGAAGATGGCCGACGAGTAGGTGCTCATGCCGAGCTGCAGCAGCGGCAGCGCGAAGGTCTCGGCGGTGGGCAGGCCGCCGATGTAGGCCAGGCGGTCGCCGACGGCGGCGTAGATGCGGGTGAGGTTCTCGATGTCCCCCACGCCGTCCTTGAAGCCGATGAGCGTCGCGTTGCGGTCGACGAGCGTGGCGACGGAGCGGTCGTTGAGCACGGCGTTGGCGCGGCTGTAGACGATCACGCCGAGGCCGGTGGCCGAGCAGACGGCGGAGATGTGCTCGATCAGGCCCTGCTGCCCGGCCTCGGTGAGGTACGGCGGCATGAGCAGGATGCCGTCGGCGCCGGCCGCCTCGGCGGCCTTGGCCTGGGCGACGGCGTTGGCGGTGCCGCCGGTGGCGGGGGCCATCACGGGGAGGCGGCCCTTCACCTCGTCCACGGCGGCGCGGACGACCCGGTCGATCTCCTCGCCGGTCAGCGAGAAGCCCTCACCCGTGCCGCCGGCGGCGAACAGGCCGGCCACGGGGTAGCCGCTCAGCCAGGACAGGTGCTCGCGGTAGCTCTTCTCGTCGAACTGCAGGTCATCGGTGAAGTGGGTCACGGGGAACGACAGCAAACCGCTCTTGAGCTGGCTGGCCAACTCCTGCGGGGAGTAACTGGGCATGACGAGGCTCCTCGCTTGACATGCGGCCGTGGGGTTTCCCCGCACCGGCTGAAAGGTCCGACGTCCGCCAGGCTAGGAAGAGGAGCGATTCCTGTCCAAGTGCGATTCTCTATCCCGTGATGCCGTACGAGCATCACTCGCCGCGCGGCCCCCCGATGTCGGGCAGCAGCTCGAGCACCCGGCCGAGCGCGGGGTTGGTGGAGTTGCGGTCCCAGATGACGTGCAGCTCGACGGGTTCGCCGGTGGCGGCGGCCGGGTCGAGGGGGTCGCCGCCGCCGCGCACCAGGTCGCAGAAGGCGACGCCGTCCACGCCGAGCGAGCGCGCGCTCGCCGGGACGAGGGCCACGCCGCGCCCGGCCGCGACCAGCAGCACGGCGGTGAGGATCTGGTGGACCTGCTGCTCGATGCGCGGGTGCGCGTTGGTGAGGAAGCGGACGGTCAGCTCGTGGAAGTAGCGCGACTGCACGGGGTTGTAGCTGATGACCGGCAGGCCGTCGAAGTCGTCGGGGGCGAGCGGCCGGCCGAGCGTGGCGAGGCGGTGCCCGGCGGGGACGACGGCGCACAGCGGCTCGCGGAAGACGATGCGCGAGTCGAGGGTGGCGATGTCGAACGGCGGGCGGGCGAGGCCCAGGTCGAGCTCGCCGCGCAGCAGGCCGTCCACCTGCCCGGCGGTGACCCGTTCGTGCAGGATGACGTCGATGTCGGGGAGCTGCTCGGCCAGGCGGCGCAGCAGCGTGCCGAGCATGCTGATGGCGGAGACGGCGGTGAAGCCGAGCCGTACGGTGCCCGCCGCGCCGCTCGCGATCCTGCGCGCCCGGTCCCCTGCGGTGTCGACCAGGGAGAGCATGCGCCGGGCGTCCTCGAGGAAGCCGCGGCCCGCGTCGGTGAGCACGACGCGGCGGTTGTCGCGTTCCAGCAGCCTCACGCCGACCGCCCGTTCCAGCTTCTGGATGTGGCGGCTGAGCGGCGGCTGGGTCATGCGCAGCCGATCAGCGGCGCGGCCGAAGTGCAACTCCTCCGCGACCGCTACAAATGCCCGTATCTGATCGAGTGTCAGCATGATGCCGCAAGAGTATCACTTGATACCGAAATGACGTTGGACAGGCATCAAGCCAGGTCCCTAGTCTCCGGAGAACCGCACAGCGGAAACCTTGCCGTAACCTGACGCAACTCCATCTCCGCGCACAGAAGATCCACGGGCGCTCCTCGCCCGCATGAAGGAGAAGTCCATGCCGACATCTCGGACAGCCCCCCGCCGCATCCTCATGGGTGTCGTCGGCGTCGTCACCGCGATGACGCTGACCGCGTGCGGTGGCGTCAAGACGACCTCCTCCGGTGGCGGCGACGGGGACTATCCGTCGGGCAACATCGAGTTCAGCGTCGGCGCGTCCGCCGGCGGTTCATCCGACCTCATCAGCCGCGCGCTCGCCCAGGGCATCGCCAAGGAGCTCGGCGTCTCCGCGCCCGTGATCAACAAGCCGGGCGCCAACGGCGCGCTGGTGGCCAAGGAGCTGCAGGCCGCCAAGCCCGACGGATACAAGCTCGCCGTGCAGAACGCCTCGCTGTTCACCATCACCCCGCTCACGGTGTCGCCGTCCGAGGCCGTCAAGATCGAGGATTTCGACGTCATCACCGGCGTCTCGCGCGACGACTACGTGATGGCCACCAACCCCAAGTCCGGCTTCACGTCGATCGACGACATGAAGAAGGCCGGCAAGACCATCCGGTACGGCACCACCGGCGTCGGCACCGGCGCCCAGCTCGCCTCCGCGCTGACGTTCAAGACCGCCGGCATCGACGCCACGGCCGTGCCGTTCGACGGGGGCGCGCCCAACCTGACGGCCCTGCTCGGCAACCAGGTGGACGTCTCCACCATGCAGATCGGCGAGGCCATCGAGAACATCAAGGCCGGCAAGCTCGTCCCGCTCGCCGTCTTCTCCAAGGAGCGCATCCCCTACCTGCCCGACGTCAAGACCGCCATCGAGCAGGGCTTCGACGTCCAGGTGACGCAGTACCGCTTCCTCACCGCCCCCAAGGGCACGCCGGAGAACGTCAAGGCCAAGCTGCTGGAGGCGGCCAAGAAGACGTTCGCCACGGAGGAGTACAAGAAGTTCAACGAGCAGAACTCGCTCACGCCGATGGAGGTCTCCCCGCAGGAGGTCATCGACTCGCTGCAGAAGGACGCCTCGACGTACAAGGCGAAGCTCGACGAGTTCGGCATCAGCCTCGCCGGTTGATCCCTTCCTGCGAAGGAGTGTGCATGTCCGTGTCCGACCCGGCCTCCGACCCGGTACGGCCGCCGGCCTCGGCCTCCGAGACGGACGAGGCCGCCCTGCTGCAGGCCGAGGCCGACCGGCTCGCGGCCGAGATGGAGGAGGCCAGGCCGCCGCACGCGGGGCCGGCCGCCCAGGTCGGGGCCGCGCTGGTGACGCTGGCCGTCGGCGTGCTCGGCGCGATCGGCTCCTACGGGCTCGGGCTGGGTGAGCCGGCCCGGCCCGGCCCCGGGCTGTGGCCGTTCGCCATCAGCGTCGTGATCGCCGTGCTCTCGGTGGTGCTCCTCGTCACCGGCCGCGGCCTGCAGGACACCGAGCGGTTCTCCCGCGCGAGCCTGCAGACCCTGATCGGCCTGGCGACGCTGGTGGCGCTCGCCGCGCTGCTGCCGCTGATCGGGTTCGAGATCCCCGCGCTGCTGCTGATGTTCGTCTGGCTGCGCCTGCTGGGCAAGGAGTCGTGGCGTTCCTCCATCGTGATCAGCATCTGCGCCGTGGCCGCGTTCTACGTGCTGTTCGTGCTGCTGCTGCAGATCCCGCTCCCCCGCCTCATCTGAGGAAGTCCGAAAGACCCCATGGACATCTCCCCGATCCTCGACGGCTTCGGCGTCGTGCTGGAGCCGGCCAACCTGCTCTACTGCCTGATCGGCGTCATCATCGGCATGCTCATCGGCGTGCTGCCCGGCCTCGGCCCCGGCGCGACGATCGCCATCCTGCTGCCGATCACGTACGGCATCGGGCCGGTCTCGGCGATCATCATGCTGGCCGGCATCTTCTACGGCGCCCAGTACGGCGGCACGATCACCTCGGTCCTGCTGCGGCTGCCCGGCGAGGCGTCGTCGGTGGTGACCGTCTTCGACGGCTTCGCCCTGGCCAAGCAGGGCAAGGCGGGCACGGCGCTCGGCATCGCGGCCATCGGCTCGTTCGTCGGCGGCACGATCTCGATCCTCGGCCTGACGCTGGTCGCGCCGGTCGTGGCCGGCTTCGCGCTCGACTTCGGCCCGCCCGAGTACGCCGCGCTCGGCATCCTCGGCGTGCTGCTGATCTCCTCGATCGGCAACGGCAACAAGCTCAAGGCCATCATCGCCGCCTGCGTCGGCCTGCTGATCGCGACCGTGGGCCGCGACACCTTCACCGGCGCCGAGCGCTTCACCTTCGGCAGCCTCAACCTGGCCGAGGGGATCGACTTCATCCCCATCGCGATGGGCCTGTTCGGCCTCAGCGAGATCCTCTACAACCTGGAGGAGCGGCACGGCAAGGCGCACTCCCCCGCCAAGGTCGGCAACGTGTGGCCGTCGCGGCGCGACCTGGGCCAGGCCAGGGGCGCGATCGGGCGGGGCTCGCTGGTCGGGTTCGTGCTGGGCGTGCTGCCCGGCGGCGGCGCGGTGCTGTCGTCGCTGGCGGCGTACGCGCTGGAGAAGCGGCGCGCCAAGCAGCCCGAGCGGTTCGGCCGCGGCGCCATCGAGGGCGTGGCCGCGCCGGAGACCGCCAACAACGCCGCCGCCACCTCCTCGTTCATCCCGCTGCTGACGCTGGGCATCCCGGCCAACGCCACGATGGCGCTGATCTTCGGCGCGCTGCTCATCCAGGGCATCCAGCCGGGCCCGCAGCTCGTCACCGAGCACCCCGACGTGTTCTGGGGCGTCATCAACTCGATGTACATCGGCAACATCCTGCTGCTGATCATGAGCATCCCCATGGTGGGGGTGTTCGTGAGGATCCTGCGGGTGCGGCCGGCCGTCCTCGCCCCGATCACGGTGCTGATCACGCTGCTCGGCGCGTACACCGTGCGCAACCAGGTGTACGACATCTTCCTGGTGATCGCGTTCGGCGTGCTGGGCTACCTGATGAAGAAGTTCGGCTTCGAGCCGGGGCCGCTGGTGCTGGCGTTCGTGCTCGGCACGATGATCGAGAGCTCGGCGCGGCAGGGCCTGCTCATCTTCGGCGGCGACCCCACGGGCTTCCTCACCCGCCCGATCTCTGGCACAGTGCTCGCCATCGTGGTGATCGTCGCGGCCTGGCCGCTGATCCGCAAGGCGATGCGCGGCAAACCCGCGCCCAGCGCCGCCGACCCTGTGGAGGAGAGGATTTCATGACCGTTTCCGCCGGCCGGGTCAGCCGGGTCGTCGTCACGCCCGTCGCCTTCCGCGACCCTCCCCTGCTGAACGTGGTGGGCGTGCACCAGCCGTACGTGCTGCGCGCGATCGTGCAGGTGCACACCGACGAGGGGCTGGTCGGGCTCGGCGAGACGTACGCCGACCAGGCCCATCTCGGCCGCCTGGACGCGGTGGCGGCGGCGCTGCCCGGCGCGGACGTCTTCGACCTGCACGGCCTGCGCCGCGTCGTCGCCGAGGTGCTGGGCGAGTCGACCGGCGGCGCGGGGGCGAGCTTCGGCGGCATGCTGGAGGTCTCCAGCGCCGTGGACACCGTGGTGTCGCCGTTCGAGGTGGCGCTGCTCGACCTGCAGGGCAAGGCGCTCGGCCGGCCGCTGAGCGACCTGCTCGGCGGCGCCGTGCGCGAGCGGGTGCCGTACTCGGCGTACCTGTTCTACAAGTGGGCCGGGCATCCGGGGCAGGAGGACGACGACTGGGGCGAGGGCCGCACGCCCGAGCAGATGGTGGCGCAGGCGCGCCGCATGGTCGACGCGTACGGCTTCACCGCCATCAAGCTCAAGGGCGGCGTGTACGAGCCCCGCCACGAGGCCGAGACGGTCGAGGCGCTGGCGGAGGCGTTCCCCGAGCACAAGCTGCGCATCGACCCCAACGGCGCCTGGACGGTCGGCACCTCGATCGAGATGGCCGGCCGGCTGTCCGGGGTCCTGGAGTACCTGGAGGACCCGACGCCCGGCATCGAGGGCATGGCCGAGGTCTCCAAGCACACCGAGCTGCCGCTGGCCACGAACATGTGCGTGATCGCCTTCGAGCACATCAAACCCGCCGTGGCCGCCGACGCGGTGCAGGTCGTGCTCTCCGACCACCACCTGTGGGGCGGGCTACGCCGCTCGGCGCTGCTCGGCGGCATCTGCGAGACGTTCGGCCTGGGGTTGTCCATGCACTCCAACTCGCACCTGGGGGTCAGCCTGGCCGCCATGACGCACCTGGCCGCCGCCACCCCCAACCTCACCTACGCCTGCGACACCCACTACCCGTGGAAGACCGAGGAGGTCGTCAAGCCGGGCGTGCTGGAGTTCCGCGACGGCGCCGTGACCGTGCCGCGCGGGCCCGGCCTGGGGGTCGAGCTGGACGAGGACGCGCTCGCCGCGCTGCACGAGCAGTACCTGACGTGCGGCCAGCGCGGGCGCGAGGACACCGCGTACATGCGGTCGATCGTGCCCGGCTTCACCCCGAACACCGCCCGCTGGTAGCCGGTTCTACGGCGTCTGGAGGCGGGCGCGGCTGTTGGACAGGTGCAGCCGCATCGCCGCCCGCGCCGCCGCCGGATCACGGTCGGCGACGGCGCGGTAGATGTTCTCGTGCTCCAGCGTCACCCGCGTGAGGTGGGTGGCGTCGGAGACCGTGTAGACGTGGTCGAGGCGGGTGCGCGGCAGCATGATCATCATGGGGCCGAGCGAGGCCAGCAGGTCGGAGTAGAACCTGTTGCCGGACGCCAGCGCCACCTTCATGTGGAAGGCGAAGTCGGCCTCGACGGCGTGGCCGGGCTGCTCGCCCGAGCGCCCGAGGTCGATGAGGGCCCGCTCGATGGCCTTGAGCTGCAGGTCCGTACGGCGCTCCGCGGCGAGCCCGGCGGCCTCCGTCTCGATGCCGATGCGGAAGTCGATCATGTCGAGGACGTCGCGGTGGGTGCGCACCTGCGCCGCCTCCACCGAGAAGGCCGTGGGCGGCGGCAGCGCCAGCACGAACGAGCCCCGGCCCTGGAACGTCTCCACCAGCCCGGCCGCCTGCAGCCTGGAGATCGCCTCACGGACCACGGTCCTGCTGACGCCGAACTCCTCGATCAGCGACGACTCGGTGGGCAGCTTCTCGCCCGGCTGGATCTCGCCGGCCAGGATGCGGGCCTTCAGCCGCTCGACCACCTCGTGCGCCAGCCCGCGCCCTCTGTCCCGCCCGATCCTGCGCCCGCCCGCCTTCTGCGGGGTGTCCTTCTGGTCGCTCGGCACGGCGGACAATCTACCGGCCGTGGAACTCGGCGTCGTCGATCAGCCAGTCGCGCGCCCGCCCGGAGAGGGTGAGCCCCAGCCCGGGACGGCCGGGCACGTGCATGCGCCCGCCTTCGATGCGCAGCCGCTCCCTCGAACAGCGGTGCGAGCCATTCGATGTGCTCCACCCACGACTCGTGCGGGCAGGCGGCGGCGAGGCGCGCTCCTTGACCTCCTCCAGGGGCGCCTGGAGGTATCCGCCGGAGGTGTTGTAGACGGGCACGGAATCGCGGTAGGCGCCCGGCAGCTTGGCCGGCGGCAGGCCCGCCCGCTTGGCCTTCAGATCCCACAACGCCACATCGACGGCCGCCGGCGCCTGCGTGGCACACCCGATCGCCCCACCGACGCACCCGCCCACAGCAGCGACTCGTACACCTTGCCGATGTCCGACGGATCCCGCCCGAGCAGGTTCTCGCCGATCTCCTTGGCGTGCGCGTACTGGGCGGGCGTGCCTGCGCGGGTGGTGCAGGAGAAGCCGAGCCCGCGCAGCCCGTCGCGGGTGCCGATCTCGCAGGTAAGCACGTCGATCCTGGACAGGGGCCGCTGACGGCCCGTGGCCACCTTGGCGTCGCTCACGGGGGTCGCGAGCGGCACCGCGTACCTGCCGAACCGTACGGACGCGACCGCGTCGCCCACGGCCGCCGTCACGCCTTGCCGAACTCGACGCGCTCGGTCGTCCACGCGCGGCACTGCTCGCTCAGCGTGAACCCGAGCCCGGGACGGTCCGGCACGATCATCCGGCCGTCGCGGGTCTCCAGCCGCTCGTTGAACAGCGGGTTCAGCCACTCGAAGTGCTCGACCCACGGCTCGCGCGGGTAGGCGGCGGCCAGGTGGAGGTGGATCTCCATCGCGAAGTGGGGCGCGAGCTGCAGCCCGGCGTGGTCGGCGAGGGCGGCGATGCGCAGGAAGGAGCTGATGCCGCCCACGCGCGGGGCGTCGGGCTGGATGATGTCGGCGGCGCGGGCCTCGATGAGCCGTACGTGCTCGGCCACGCTGGAGAGCATCTCGCCGGTGGCGATCGGCGTGTCCAGCGCCTCCGCCAGCCGGGCGTGGCCTTCGGCGTCGTAGGCGTCCAGCGGCTCCTCGATCCAGACGAGGTTCATCTCCTCCACCGCCCGCCCGAACCGCAGCGCCGTGATCCGGTCCCACTGCTGGTTCGCGTCCACCATCAGCGGCACGTCATCACCCAAATGCTCGCGGACGGCCACCAGCCGGCGCAGGTCCTCCCGAATGTCCGGCTGACCCACCTTGATCTTGATCCCGCCGATCCCGTCCGCCAGGGACTGCGAGGCGCGCTGCTTCACCTCTTCGATCGGCGCGTGCAGGAACCCGCCCGAGGTGTTGTACGTCCTGACCGAGTCGCGGTAGGCGCCCAGCAGCTTGGCCAGCGGCAGGCCCGCCCGCTTGGCCTTCAGATCCCACAACGCCACATCGATCGCCGCCAGCGCCTGCGTGGCCACACCCGAGCGCCCCACCGACGCACCCGCCCACAGCAGCGACTCGTACACCTTGCCGATGTCGGAGGGGTCCTGCCCGATGAGGTTCTCCCCCACCTCCTTGGCGTGCGCGTACTGCGCGGGGCCGCCCGCCCGCTTGGAGTAGCTGAACCCGACGCCGGAGTGGCCGTCCTCGGTCGCGATCTCGGCGAACAGGAACACGACCTCCGTCATCGGCTTCTGCCGCCCGGTGAGCACCTTGGCGTCGCTGACGGGCACGTCGAGGGGGAGCGTGACGGAGGAGAGCGTGACGTGGCGGATGCGGTCGGCCATGACGGAACCTCGCGGGGTCAGGTGGGCATGGTACGCAGGTCATCGTACAAATCCGATATTCATACGACAACTTGCCCGCCCTGGCTCCGGCGTCACGGGGGAGGTCCCGCCCTCCGGAGAGAGCGGGACCTCGTACGCGGGAGATCTAGAACGGCCAGTCGGCGTTGCGGCCGGCCTCCACGAGCGGGATCAGCCGGAAGGCGGCGTCCGACAGCCCGCCGAACGTGTGCCGGTCGCCCTCCCCGGACGGGCCGTGCCCGTACCGGTAACCGGCGAGGTTCCACGTGTAGACCGGGACGTGCCCGGGGACCTGCCGGGCCGGCTCCGCACCGCGATGGCCGCCCCACGCCTGCTCGTCGGTGACGATCACCACGCGGTCGTGCCCGCGGAAGTGCCGGCGGACCGCCTCCGCGGTGTCGGTGCCGCCCAAGTTGCCGAACCGCCCCATCACCTTCAGCACCGACTCGCCCGCGCGGAACGGGACCGGCGCCGAGGACGTACCGAACTGCACCAGATCCGCCGCCTCGGCCCGCAGGGCGAGCGCGGACCCGAAGACGGCCGCGGAGTCGGCGCGGTTGAGGCCCGACTTCGCCGAGACGCCGCCGAACATCGACCCCGACCGGTCCACCAGGATCAACGTGCGGCCCGGCAGGGCCGGCACGTTCGCCAGCGAATGGCCGAGCGCCTGCTCCAGCGGGTAGGCCCAGCGCAGCGACCGTGCCGCCCGGTACGCGGCGAGGAACCGGAACGGGAACTGCCTCGACCGGCGCACCTGCTCCGCGTCGGCCAGCCTGGCGGCGACGGTCTGCGCCACCGCGTCGCCGACGCCGGCCTCGTCGAAGTTGCGCAGGTTACGCAGCAGCGCCATGTACCCCATGGCCGGGATCACGGCCTCCCACGCCCGCGCGTCCATCGGCCCCTGCAGCCAGCCGGCCAGCGCCTCCCACGTCATGCCCGCGTCGGCCAGCGTCGCCGCGACCGCCTCAGGCCGCCCCTCGGTGACGATCGCGCGGCGCTCCCCGACCGGGACCGCCATCAGCCGCGCGCGCCGGTGCAGCATCGCCAGCGACTCGGGGATGCCGTTGTCGCGGTTGTGGCGGCGGTCGAGGGCGTGCGCGAACAGGTCGCCCTGCCACGGCTTGTCCTCGGCCGGGGCCGGGTGGACGAGCTCGATGACGTCGCCGAACCGGTACCCCTTGGAGCCGGTGTCGTACTTGAGCAGGTTGCGCTCGGTGTAGAGCCGCTGGACGGCGTCGGCGATGCCGCGCTTGACGGGCTTGGGGATCGCGCGGCCGTAGCGGGACGCCCAGTAGGCCAGGGCCTCGCCGGGCTCGTCGGCCCGCTGCAGCACGCTGCCCACGAGCCGGCGGTTCAGCCCCTGCCGGCCGGCGGCGAGCCGCGCCTTGACCGCCTCGAGCGCGGCGACGACGCTCGCGGAGCGCATGTTCGCCTCGGAACGCAGCCACGGCAGGAACCTCGCCATCCACTCGCCGTCCTCGACGGCGACCCGGTGGACGAGGTCGCGGAACCGGTCGTCGCGCTGCCCGGCCTTTTCGTAGAAGGAGTCCTCGCCCACCATGTTCGTGACCGCGAGGAGGAACAGCTCGCTCTTGGCGTCCCGCGCGTAACCGGGTGCGCCCTCGTGGGTCGAGCCGGACGGAACGCTCTCCGTCTTGACCGGACTCGACACGGCAGGACGGGTGATGGCGCGGTTGAACTTGGACATGACGAAGCCCCCTCGGAGATCGCTGCGAGAGGGCCCCGGTCACAAGGACGTGCCCGAGATCAGAAGCGGCGAGGCACTTTCGACCGCTGCTCTTCCCTCTGAGCTACCGGGACCGAAGCCCCGGGCAGGACTCGAACCTGCGACCCGCGGTTTGAGGATGAAGAAATCCTCACCTGCGCACCGGGCACGCACTTGCGATAGGCGACCCTCCCGAGATCAAAACGGCGACGGGACGCATAGCGTGCTGCCGCTTACACCACGGACGGCGATTCACCGCCCGCCGGGACTCGAACCCGGACCACTCGAACCAGAATCGAAGGAACCGTCACCTGCGCACCGGGAAGGTGCTTTTCTGTTGTGCGGCTCAGAGGTCGGAATCGGCCTCCGGGAGAATTTCTCCCAAAGAAGTACCCGGCGGCCATTCGCACCTGAGCCACCGCCAGGTTAGCGAAAGCCTCCGGCGAGCGCTTCCGAATATCTCCGCCGGATCCGCCCGCATGCCGCCTGGTGCGCAACGCCGTAAGGCCACGCCGGCGAGAACCGGTCAGCGTCCTTGCCCCGGCCGATCGGCCGGATGCGCCCCGCCGGCGGCGCGCTGAGCAAGCGGGAGCTGGAGGTGCTGCGCCTGGTCGCCGCGGGCGCCGCCGACAAGGAGATCGCCCGCGCCCCGCTGATCAGCGAGACGACCGTGAAGACGCATCTGCAGCATGTCTTCGCCAAGCTGGAGGTGGACAGCCGCACCCCGGCGGTCGCCGTGGCGCTGGAACGCGGCCTCATCTGAGCATCAGAACCTGAGGGGAGCGCCCGAACCGCGCGAACGACCGGCGCGCCCGGCCCGCGCTGATATCGCCCCACGTTTGTGCCGGGGCGGCATCCGATGCGCCGAAGAATCGCCATGACGAAGTTCAGCGGAGCCGCAACGGGGATTTCCACCGGCATTCGAATCACCGAGGCGGGAACGAACGATTCACGGACCTGCGAATCCGCCGACCCGTTCTTCTCGCGGGTCGGCCGTACGATGGCCGTATGAGCCGGAAAGGCGTCGTACTGCTGGTGATCGCCGCCGCCTTCGTCGTGCCCGGAGCGGCCGTGATTCTGGGGAAGACGGCTCCCGCGGAGACGTCCAGAGGCGTGGAGAACACCCGATCTCCAGAAGACGTCTCGTCCTACTGGACCAGGGAGCGCATGGACGAGGCCACCGGAGGATGAGAGGCTGCGCCTGCTCCTGACGGCGCGGTGCTCATGGACCCGTCACAGGCCGGGCCGGGCGGTGGCTCCCCGCCCGGCTCCCCCCGAGAACGCGGAAGGGGTGCCAGAGACTCTGGCACCCCTTCTCCCACCAGTCGGGACGACAGGATTTGAACCTGCGACCCCTTGACCCCCAGTCAAGTGCGCTACCAAGCTGCGCTACGTCCCGGTGGTTGTGTCGGCCGCCCCCTGCGGGGCGGGACGTCATAACCTTAGCGCACATCGGAGGTGCACGCGTACACGAAAAGCGGGAGCGGAGGCGGCCAGTGGGGCGTAGGCCGAGCATCGATCGCAAAGAGTTGGCCAGGCTCGTCGCGGAAGGGCTGACGGTGCAGCAGCTGGCGGCTCACTTCGGGGTGAGCGAATCGGGGGTGCTCCAGGCCAAGCGGGCCGCCGGACTGGCCAAGCCGATGCTCGACCACAGTGCCGCACTGCCGTGGAAGCTGGCGAGGAGGCACTCCCAGTCGGGGCCGGCCACGAACCTGCGCAACCTGTCGGCGGCGGCCCAGGGCAAGCCGCCCGCCTCCGAACGGCTGAACACCGCGCTGCGGTGGGCTCAGCGGCTCGTGGACGCGGGCCTGGACGTGGCCTACGACCCCGAGGAGGGCTTCAGCGAGGTCCCCGCCTCCCCGGAGGGCTCGCACGTCGCCAGGGTGCTCGAGGCGGCCAGGAAGGCACTCGAAGCTCACTGACGCGTGGGTTTCGGCATACCCGCTCAGGGCAGTCGCTGGTCCTCGACAGAGAGACCGGAGGCGAAAACATGACCACCTGGGCATGGGTGGCCGTCGTCGTGATCGTGGTGGTGGCGCTCGCCGCAGTGGGATATCTCGCGCTGCAGCGGCAGAAGCGTCGTTCCCATCTCCGCGAGCGCTTCGGCCCCGAGTACGAACGCGCGGTCGCCGAGCACGACGATCGCCGCGAGGCCGAGCAGGAGCTGCTGGAACGCGAGCAGCGCCACGCGGAGCTGGACATCAGGCCGCTGTCGGCGGAGTCGCGGGAGACGTACGCGGTCCGCTGGACCGAGGTGCAGGAGCGCTTCGTCGACGCGCCCGGCTACGCGGTGACCGAGGCGGACCAGCTCGTGACGGCCGTGATGGCCGAGCGCGGCTACCCCACGGAGGACTTCGAGCAGCGCCTGTCCGACCTGTCGGTGGGCCACGCGGAGACCCTCGATCACTACAGGACGGCTCACGAGATCAGCGGGCGCGCGGCCAGAGAGGACGCCTCCACGGAGGACCTGCGGCAGGCCATGGTGCACTACCGCGCGCTGTTCGAGGAGCTGCTCCACGAGACCACCCGAGGACGGTGAGCACGACATGAACGGCGACGACGAGCTGAAGGCCACCTACGGCGACCCCCACAGCGGCCCTCACGGCGACGGCGGGGACGAGTTCGACAACGGCGGCCAGGACGGCGCCGGAGACGCCCTCAGGGACGATCTGAGGGACGATCTGAGGGACGACGTGGCGGCCCGCAGGCCCGCCGGCGGTGCCGGTGACGCCGGCGACCCCACCAGCGATCCCTCGGGCGAGCCCATCCGCGCCCCCAACGCCCACCCGGCGACCGCGCACGCGGACCCGGCGCACGAGAACGCGACCACCCATGACGGCACCGGCCTGGCGCATGACGACGCGATCCCCCGTGACCGCGGGGCCACGGGGGATCGCGCACGAGCCGGCGCACGACCGGCGCACGACGGCGCGATCGTCCGCGACGGCGACGAGCCGGCAGGGGCCGACCGCACTCCCCCGTACGGCGACGAGCCGGTTCGGTCCGAGGCGGGGGCCGACCGCATCCCTCCGTACGACGACGACCCGGCCCGCGCCCCCTACGCGGACCCGGCCCCGGCGCACGCGGCCCCCGGCGACATCGTCCTGTTCGACCAGGACACCATCCAGGTGCAGACGCGCTGGCGCGACCTGCAGGCGTCGTTCGTGGACGACCCTGGCGAGGCGGTACGGCGCGCGGACGGGCTGGTCGGCGAGGTGGTGGAGTCGCTCACCAGCAGCCTGACGAGCCGTACGGAGGCGCTGCGCGGCCGCTGGAAGGACGCGGGCGAGGCGGAGACCGAGCAGCTTCGGCTGGCGCTGCGCGACTACCGGAACGTGCTGGAGCGCCTGCTCGCGCTCTCCGGCTCCCCGGACCCGCAGCAGGCGGACGAGCCCCGGCACAGCGTTCTGGGATCGAGGTGACGTGCCTTGCTCGCGATCGTGGCGGCCGTCATCTTCGGCCTGGGTTTCCTGCTGGACCTGGTAGGGGCGTCGATCCCCGGCGGGTTCTCCGGCATGACGTTCGTCCTGCTGGGGCTGACGCTGCTGGCGCTGCATCAGGCGGGGGTCGGCACGGCCGGCGTCCGCACGGGCTCCGGCGGCTGGCGCGGCAGGGCCCGCCGGTAGGGCTCATGAGGACGAGCGGAGGGGCCCGGACGTCCGGGCCCCTCCGACGTGAAGGCTTCCGGCGTGAAGGAACGGGAGACGTCAGGCTTTGGCGGGGAAGCGCATGGTGACCGTGCTGCCGTCGCCGCCGACCCGCAGGGTCAGGTCGGAGGAGAGCAGGCGGGCCACCCACAGCCCCATGCCGCCCACGGAGCCGGGCATCGGGCCGGGCTTCCACGAGCCGTCGTCGTGGATCTCGACGACGAGGTCCCCGTCGTGCGTCCAAGTGCGGATGAACGCGTGGTCGTGCCCGTGGGTGACGGCGTTGGTGGCGACCTCGTTGACGGCGATGACGAAGTCGCCGATGGCCTCGCCGGGCATGCCCGCGGCCCTGGCCTCCTCCTCGGCGTGCTGCCGGACCCGCGGCAGGTCCGGCAGCGTGAAGCGCAGGCTTTTCGCGGGCGCGCCGGGCGGCGGGCCCGTATGGCCCCGCTGAGGCTCCACGTCCTCGTTCACCCGGTGACCGCCTCCGTCAGGAGACCAGTTCGGCGCGCAACTGGTCGAGGACTTTGCGCAGGATGCGGGACACGTGCATCTGCGAGATGCCGAACTCGGCGGCGATCTCGGCCTGCGTCATGTTGCCGAAGAAGCGCAGCAGCAGGATGTGCTTCTCGCGGGACGGCAGCGCGTCGATGAGCGGCTTGACGGCCTCCCTGTCGACCATGGTGCTCAGCGTGTCGTCGTCCTCCGGTATGACGTCGCCGAGCGAGGCGGCGTCGTCGTCGGTGCCGAGCGGCGCGTCGAGCGAGAGCGTGCTGTACGCGGCCGAGGCGTCGAGCGTCAGCAGGACGTCCTCCTCCGTGATGTTCATCTTGGCGGCGAGCTCCGCCACGGTCGGCGACCTGCCGAGGTCCTGGCTGAGGTCGGCGACGAGCCGGTTGAGCTCCGAGCGGCGTTCCTGGTAGAGGCGCGGCACCCGGATGGCCCAGGTGCGGTCGCGGAAGTGCCGCTTGACCTCGCCGGTCATCGTCACGACCGCGTAGCCCCTGAACGCGTGGCCGAGGGTCGGGTCGAAGCCGTTGACGGCTTTCATCAGGCCAACATACGCGGCTTGGAGGAGATCCTCCAAAGGCTCGCCGCGGTAGCGGTAGCGCCGGGCGATCTCCATGGCGAGCGGCCTGTGCATCTCGACGATGCGCTCGCGCAGGCGTTCCCTGTGGCTGTCGGGCGTCTCTTCCTTGACCATCTCGGCAAGGAGTTCTTCCGCGGTCATATCCTCGAGGACGTATTCCTGCACAGCCATCGCTGCTCCTCATATGGATCGCAGGCGGCCCCCGCAAGGAAAAAAGCCCATGCAGAGGCACGCCTCGTCTGGTCGCGAGACCGAAGCCCTCTGCTGGACTTCCGGAACCAGTGTCCCCCATGCCGCCGGAAGTATTCCTCGATCCCCTGGTGACAGTAGGGTTGCTCCGTGACATTGCCGGAGAACGGCGGGGAGCCCGTGGCGTCCCTCAGCCTGACGTCGTCGACCGTGGACGGGATCGCCGTGGTGCGGGTCGACGGCGTGCTCGACGCCACGACGCGCGCCCAGTTCGCCGACTATCTCACCATGGCCGGTTCCGATCTGATCCTCGATCTGGCCGGGGTGACGTTCATGGACTCGCGTGCGCTGGGGCTGATCGTGCATCGCTGGCAGGCCAGCCTCTCGGCCGGGAACAAGTTCGCCCTCATCGGGGTGGAGTACACCAAGTCGAAGGTGATGTGGATCACCGGTCTCGCCCAGCGGCTGCCGATCTACGACACGCTCGAGGACGCGCTCGCCGCCGTCAACAAGTAGCCGCCGCACGAACGCGCGCCCCGGGGACGGGCGGGCGGGTCAGCCGCGCTTCGGCGCCCTCGGCGACGTCGACGACTTCGACGACGTCGACGACTTCGACGACTTGCGCTGGTGCTCCTCCACCAGGAGCCTGGCCAGGTCGGCCACCTTCACCTGGTGGTGCTGGGAGATGCGGCGCAGCTCCTCGAACGCGGCCTCGGCGCTGCACCCGCTGGTCTGCATGATGATGCCCTTGGCCTGGTCGATGAGCGACCGCCCGGCCAGGGCCTCCTGAAGCTGCGCGGCGTCGGTGCGCACCTCTTCGAACTCCCACATGTTCGCCATGGCGACGCCGACCTGCTCGGCCAGCATGTCGGCGAGCGAGCTCGCGCCCTGCGGCGAGAACGCGCCGGGGCGTACGGAGTAGAGGCCGACGACGAGCAGGGCGGGCGGCACCTCGATGGGCACCACGAGCACCGAGCGGACGCCCGAGCGGATGGCCAGCGCGTCGTAGCGGGGCCAGCGGGTCTCGGTGAGCACGTCGGTCACGGTGGCGCGGCCGCCGCTCTGCCTGGCCTCGATGGACGGGCCCTCGCCCAGCTCGCGTTCGCCCTCGACGAGGAGGATCAGCTCGCTGTGCGAACCGGAGACCAGCACCCGGTGGTCGCGCCAGTGCTCGGCCGAGGCGCCCGAGCAGCCGGGGACGCCCGCCGCCAGCGCCGCGGTGAGCCCGCGCAGCACGCTCTCCGTCGAGGTGTCCTCACCGAGGCGGCCCAGCGCGGCGAGGTCTCGCGCGAGTCCGGGGGTGATCATCGCGGTCGATTCCATAGCGACAAGCATCTACCCCTTATGGCTGGCATTATCCCGGGTGGCGTAGCGTTCAGACATGACCATGCCGGACCTCGAACAAGCGCTGGACGCGCTGGCCGGGCGCGTCGCTTCGCTGCGCGAAGCGAGGGCCGCCTACCCCAGCGACCTGGCGCCCACACTCGACGCGGCGCTGGCCGAGCTCGACACCGCCACCGAGCTGCTCGCCGAGGCCCGCGAGGAGCTGCGCAAGGCGCCCCGGCGCCCGGGCGGCAAGAAGGACGGCGGGCAGCGGGAGCTGAAGCTGCTGCGCCAGGTGTTCCGCTCCTTTCCCGTGCCGGTCATCGTGCTGGACGGCGGCGGCGTGGTCAGGCGGATCAACCCGGAGACCTCGCGCATGCTGGGCAGCCCCGACGGCTATCTCGTGGGCCGCTCGTTCCCGCTGCTGGTGGACGTGTCGCGGCGGGCGGCGTTCCGGTCGCATCTGACGGCGGTGCTGCAGACGGGGCAGCCGTCGGCGTTCGAGACGCGGCTCGCGCATCAGGGGCGTACGCACACCGTGCAGGTGGCGCTGACCAGGCTGACGATGCCCGGCGAGCCGCAGCAGATGGTGGCGGCGGTCGCGCTGCCGACGGAGGTGCAGCTGCCGGAGCCGGGCGCGCGGCGGCCCGAGCAGGACGACGGCGCGCTGCTGCTGGCCGCGGCCAGGCGCCAGGACCTGCTGAGCAGGATGGCGCGGCTGCTGCTGGAGGAGGACGCGCTGATGCGTCCTGGCGCGCTGCAGCGGGCCACGCGGCTGCTCGCGGCCGAGTGGGCCGACTGGGTGATCGCGGACCTGCTGCGCAACGGGCTGCCGCACCGCGCGGCGGTCATGGCGCCCAAGAACCATCCGCTGGGCGACCTGGTCAGGCAGGTGGAGTCGGCGGATCCGGCGGGCAGCGCGATCGTGATGCAGGTGCTCGACCGCCGCACCGGCGTGGTGCAGGAGATGGTGGACGACGAGTCGCTGCTCGGGTTCTGCGCGGAGGGCCCGCTGCTGACCGCGATGGGCGCGGGCTCGCTGCTGTCGGTGCCGATCGGGCACGGCGAGGGCGTGCTGACGCTCGTGCGCGCGCACGACCGGCCTCCGTTCGGGCTCGCCGACCTGGGCGTCATGCAGGAGGTGGGGCTGCAGCTCGGGCTGGCGCTGCGGGCCCAGGTGAGCTTTCAGAGCCGCTCGCGGGCGGCGGACGCGCTGTCGGCGAGCGTGGCGCCGCGCAACCTGCCCGACGTGCCGGGCTACGAGGCGGCGGCCGTCTACAACCCGGGCTCGTCGGTGGGCGCGGAGTTCTACGACGTGTTCCCGGTCGCGGGCGGCGGCTGGGGCTTCGCGCTGGGCGGCGCGGCCGGCAAGGGCGAGGAGGCGGCCTCGGTCAGCGCGATGGTCAGGGGCGGCCTGCGGGTGCTGAGCGTGTGGGAGTCCGACCCTGAGCCGGTCATGCGCAAGGTGAACGAGGCCCTGGTGGCGCAGGGCACCGGCATGTTCGTGATGGCGGTGGCGGGGTTCGTCAAGGGACGGCGGATCCGGCTGTCGTCGGCCGGCCACCATCCGGCGGCCGTCCTGCAGCCGGACGGCGCGGTGCGCTTCGCGGCGGGCGGCGGCGTGCCGCTGGGCATCTCCCCCGAGGCCGAGACGGAGGTGCAGACGCTCACGGTGGCCGCGGGCGAGACGCTGGTGCTCTATTCGGAGGGTCTGGTCTCCTCGCGCAACGAGCGCGGCGAGCCGTACGGCGAGGAGCGGCTGGCCGACGTGCTGGGCCGGTGCGCGGGCCAGCCGCCGTCCGCCGTGGTCAAGACGGTGGAGGAGGACCGGCACGCGTTCTCAGGCGGCCAGGTTTGGGATGAGATTGTGGTGTTCGCGCTGCGCGGTGTCTGATTCGCGGGGGTTTGCGAATGGGACAAAGCTGGGTATGGTCGGAGACGTAGAACGACGTGCCTAAGACGCAGGCACACCTTTGAAGCTGCTTTTTCATGCTGAGGTGTGCCATGAACATCGCCATCGTCGCTTCCGCCAACGGCAACCAGCGCCACCGCATTCTCTCCGTCGCACGGGAGCTGGGGCGCGAGCACCACGTGACGATCTACTCCCGCCGTGACAGCGCCGACGGCAAGCCCAAGACGCGGGTGGCCCCGGGTGTCACGCTGGAGAGCATCGACGTGGGGCCCGCCAAGGAGCTGGCCGCCGACGAGGTGGCGCCGTATCTGAACGAGGTCGGCCTGCATCTGGGCAAGCGCTGGTCGCAGGACCGCCCCGACGTGATCCACGCGTTCTCGTGGACCGGCGGGCTGGTCGCGGTGGCGGGCGCCGAGGGCCTCGGGGTGCCGGTGACGCAGACGTTCCACCGGATCGACGCCGTGCACAAGGACTTGGAGCGGGCGCTCGGACGCCGGGCCAACGCGGTCATCGCGGGCTCGGGCGACGAGGAGTCCGCGCTCATCAGGCTCGGCGTCCCGCGCGGGAACATCTCCGTGGTGCCGTACGGCGTCGACACCGAGCGCTTCCAGCGCCGGGGCGCGGTGGCCACGCGCGGCAGCCGCAAGCGCCTGCTGCACGTCGGGCCGCTCTCGATCGACCGGGGCGCGCACACGATCGTGCGGGCGCTTCCCGGCCTCGGCGACGACGTGGAGCTGGTCATCGCCGGCGGCCCCGAGCCGGACGAGCTGGAGCAGGACCGCGACGCCCGCCGCCTGCGGGCGCTCGCCGAGCAGCTCGGCGTCGCCGACCGGGTGACGCTGCTCGGCCAGGTGAAGCGCTCCGCCGTGCCGAAGCTGATGCGCAGCGCGGACGCCGTGGTGTCGGTGCCGCGCGAGGCCGTGACGGGCATCGTGGCGCTGGAGGCCATGGCCTGCGGCGTGCCGGTGATCGCCTCGGCCGTGGGCGCGCACCTGGACTCCATCATCGACGGCGTCACCGGGCTGCTGGTGCCGCCGGACCGGCCGGCCCGCACCGCGCAACTGGCCCGCGAGCTGCTCTACGACCCCACGCTGCGCACCGCGCTCGGCTACGCCGGCGCCGACCGGGCGCGCTCGCGCTACTCCTGGGAGCGGGTGAGCCAGGAGCTCGTCCGGGTCTACGAGTCCTGCGCCTGATCCCGCTCCCCCGGCACTCCCCGCATCGACGCTCCCCCGCGATCACCCCGGCAGGTGGCTCTCAGCCACCTGCCGTCTCCCTGCCACGAGCCTCAAGACGAGCGCCCGCTCTCAGCACCGGCTGCTCAGAGGAGCCGGGCGGCCTTCAGCGCCAGGTGCACGGCCAGGCGGTCGTCGCCGTCCGACAGGTCGCGACGGGTGAGCCGCTCGGCCTTGGCCAGCCGGTAGTAGAGCGTCTGGCGGTGCACGCCGAGCTGCGCGGCGGTCTGCTGCACGTGGCCGCCCCGATCGAGATAGACCTCCACCGTGTGGGCGAGCTCGGCGTCCAGCGCCGCCGCCTCCGCCGCCAGCTCGCGCAGGTCGGCCTGGCTGAGCCGGGCCAGCAGGCGATGCACGCCCAGGTCCTCCCAGCGGGCGATCGGGGCGTGGCGCGGGAAGTGCTCGGCGATGCGCAGCGCCTGGCGGGCCTCGCGCCAGCTCAGCCACGCCTCCCCCGGGTCGTCGCGGGGCGCGCCGACGCCGGCCGCGGTGCCGTAGGCGCCCTGCACCGTACGCGCCACCTCCTCCGCCAGATGCGCTGGGGCGAGCAGCGCCACCGGCGAGCCGGTACGGGCGAGCACGCCGCGCGGCAGCGTCCACAGGGCGGCCACACGCTCCGGCGACTCGCGTACCGCGATGGCCGTCACCGGGCCCGTCACCTCCAGCGACACCGAGGCGCGCTCCTCGGGGTCGGCCGAGAGCAGGGCGCGCAGCCCGTACCCGAGGTCCTGGCGGCTGCGCGCCTCCTGGGCGAGCGCGGCGGCGGCCCTGGCCACCAGCGGCGCGGCCGACGCGAGCCGCTGGTCGGTCAGCTCGCCCGAGTCGAGCAGCCACAGGTAGCCGTAGGTGACCTCGGCGTGCCGCAGCGGCCAGCAGACCCTGGCGAGAACCTTCAGCTCGGCGTCGGCGGGGATCCGCACCGGGCCGCTCGCGCGGGCAATGCCGTAGCGCTCGAAGTACTCGCGCACCTCTCCGGTGGCGCGGCGGCGCAGGATCGACTCCTGGCGCACCGTGTCGATGTCGCCGTGCTGCGCGCCGTAGGCCAGCAGGCGGAACGAGCGGTCCTCCAGCGTCGCGGACGCGCCCAGCCGGGCGGCGATCTCATCCACGATCTCTTGCAGGTCTGCCGAGTTGTGCATTTGTACGACAGCCTCCCACACCGGGCGTTACGCGCGTCGATGGCCCCCTCTGAGCTGGCTTTTTAGACTCGAAGCATGCTGGGTCAACTGCTGCTCGCCGCTTCGCGGAGCGGGCTCGTACGCCGTTCCGTCTCAAGCTTCCCGCTCACGAAGAGGGTCGTGAAGCGGTTCGTCGCGGGTGAGAGCGTTCAGCAGGCCCGTGACGCCATCGAGCGGCTGCGCGACGCGGGGCTCGCCGTCACGGTCGACCATCTCGGCGAGGAGACGCTCGACGCGCGGGCCGCCGAGGCGGTCACCGACGCGTACATCACGCTGCTGCAGACCATCAGGCCGCTGGACCTCGGCAGGCGGGGCGAGGTGTCGGTCAAGCTGTCGGCCATCGGGCAGCGGCTCGACGAGTCGATGGCGCTGGAGCACGCCCGCGAGATCTGCGCCGCCGCCGCGGCCAACGGCTCCACCGTGACGCTCGACATGGAGGACCACACCACGGTCGACTCCACGCTGACGATCCTGCGCAAGCTGCGCGAGGACTACCCCGACACGGGGGTGGCGATCCAGGCGTACCTGTTCAGGAGCGAACAGGACTGCCGCGACCTCGCCGCCGAGGGCTCCCGCGTACGCCTGGTCAAGGGCGCCTACCGCGAGCCCGCCTCCGTCGCGCACCAGGGCAGGACCGCGGTCGACAGGGCGTACGTGCGATGCCTGCGGATCCTCATGGCGGGGAAGGGGTACCCCATGGTGGCGACGCACGACGACCGCATGATCGCGATCACGGAGCTGCTCGCCGACCGGTTCGGCCGGACGATCGGCGACCACGAGTTCCAGATGCTCTACGGAATCAGGACCGACCTACAGGAGTCCCTGGCGGGGGCAGGCCACACGGTCCGCGTCTACGTCCCCTACGGCGACGACTGGTACGGCTACTTCATGCGCCGCCTGGCCGAGCGCCCCGCCAACGTCGCCTTCTTCCTTCGTGCCCTTGGGGGTAAGTAAATGGATGCCATCAGCAACGTCCCCGTGCCCGCGAACGAGCGCGTGTACGGCTACGCGCCCGGCAGCCCCGAGCGGGCCGCGCTGGAGGACCGTATCAAGGAGCTGACCGGTTCGACGGCCGAGCTCACCATGACCATCGGCGGCGAGCAGCGTCCGGGCGGCGGTGCCCCCATCGACGTCGTGCAGCCGCACAACCATGCCTCCGTCCTGGGCCGTACCAACGACGCTACGGCCCGGGACGTGCAGGACGCCATCGACGCCGCGCTGGCGGCGGCGCCGTCCTGGCGCGCGATGTCGTTCGACGACCGGGCGGCGATCTTCCTGCGGGCCGCCGACCTGCTGGCCGGGCCGTGGCGGGCGACGCTGAACGCGGCGACCATCCTCGGGCAGTCGAAGTCGGTGCAGCAGGCGGAGATCGACTCGGCCTGCGAGCTGATCGACTTCCTGCGCTTCAACGTCTCGTACGCGCGCAAGCTCTACGCCGACCAGCCGATCTCCTCGCCCGGCGTGTGGAACAGGATGGAGTACCGCCCGCTCGAAGGCTTCGTGCTGGCGATCACGCCGTTCAACTTCACCGCCATCGCCGGCAACCTGCCGACCTCCGCGGCGCTGATGGGCAACGTCGTCGTCTGGAAGCCGTCGCCCACCCAGCAGTTCGCCGCGCACTTCACGATGCGGCTGCTGGAGGCCGCCGGGCTGCCTCCCGGCGTCATCAACATGGTCACCGGCAACGGGCAGGCCGTCTCCGAGGTGGCGCTGACCCACCCGGCGCTGGCCGGCATCCACTTCACCGGCTCCACCGCGACGTTCCAGCACCTGTGGCGGACCGTCGGCGAGAACATCTCCGGCTACCGCTCCTACCCGCGCCTCGTCGGCGAGACGGGCGGCAAGGACTTCGTGCTCGCCCACCCCTCCGCCGACCCGGCCGTGCTCTCCACCGTGCTGATCAGGGGCGCCTTCGAGTACCAGGGCCAGAAGTGCTCGGCCGCCTCCCGCGCGTACGTGCCGCGCTCGATCTGGAACCGCATGCGTGACGACTTCGTCGCCACCGCCGAGTCGCTGACCGTGGGCGACGTGGCGGGCGACCTGTCGACGTTCATGGGCGCGGTCATCGACGCGCGGGCCTTCGCCAAGCACAAGACCGCCATCGACCGGGCGCGGGCGGCCGGGAACATCGACGTGCTCACCGGCTCGTACGACGACTCCGTCGGCTACTTCGTCAAGCCGACCATCCTGGAGTGCGCCGACCCCACCGACGAGATCTTCGTCAAGGAGTACTTCGGGCCGATCCTCGGCGTGCACGTCTACGACGACGGCGACTACGACACGGTGCTCGACCAGATGGAGGGCATCGCGCCGTACGCGCTGACCGGCTCGATCGTCGCCGACGACCGGTTCGCCATCGCCGACGCCTCCCGGCGGCTGCGCTTCGCGGCCGGCAACTTCTACATCAACGACAAGCCGACCGGCGCCGTCGTGGGCCAGCAGCCGTTCGGCGGCGGCCGGGCCTCCGGCACCAACGACAAGGCGGGCTCGATCCACAACCTGACGCGGTGGGTGAGCGCCCGCGCGATCAAGGAGACGTTCGTGCCTCCGACCGACCACCGTTACCCGCACATGGGCTGAACCGCCCATCACAGCTGAGAGCCTCCCGGTCCTGCCCCGGGAGGCTCTCGGCGTTCCTGGGCACGGCGCCAGGACATCCCGGCACGGCTCCCGGCCACCGGCACGGCTTCGGTGCGTGCTCTGATGGCATGAAGTGCAAGGATCGTGTCATTGACGCCCTCGCAGGGCCGCCACCAGCATGGAAGGCATGCAGCGACGAGTCCTCATCGTCGTCTTCCCCGGTTTCCAGCTCCTCGACATGGCCGGGCCGGCCGACGTCTTCGGCACCGCCACGCACATCAGGCCCGAGGCGGGCTACGCCGTCGAGGTGGGGTCGGCGGCGGGCGGCGAGGTCACGGCGGGCAACGGCGTGACGGTCACGACCCGGCCGCTCGCCGGGATCAGCGAACCGGTGGACACGCTGATGGTGGCGGGCGGGCCGTCCGTGCCCGAGCGGCTGGCCGACGGCGAGCTGATCGGGCAGATCGCCCGGATCTCGACCCGGGCGCGGCGTACCGCGTCGGTGTGCAACGGCGCGTTCCTGCTCGCCGAGGCCGGCCTGCTCGAACGGCGGCGCGCCACCACGCACTGGCTCGTCGCCGACGACATGCGCAGCCGCTACTCCGGCGTGGACGTGGACGCCGACCCCCTCTACATCGAGGACGGCGACGTGTGGACGTCGGCGGGCGTGCTGTCCGGCGTGGACCTCGCGCTCGCCCTCGTCGCCCGGGATCACGGCCACGACCTCGCCCGGAAGGTCGCCCGCGGGCTCGTGGTCTATCTGCACAGGCCCGGAGGGCAGAGCCAGTTCAGCACCGCCATGCGGGCGCTGACGCCGCGCAGCGAGCCGCTCAGGGAGCTGCAGAGCTTCATCGACGCGAACCCGGCCGCCGACCTCAGCGTGCCCGCGCTCGCCGCGCGGGCCGGCATGAGCCAGCGCCACTTCTCCCGCGTCTTCACCGCCCAGACCGGCATGTCACCCGGCCGGTACGTCGAGCGCAGCCGCGCCGACACCGCCAGGCGGCTCCTGGAGATCACCTCGCTGCCGCTCGACGCCGTGGCCAGGGAGTCCGGGCTCGGCTCCCCTGAGACCCTCTACCGCGTCTTCAGGCGGCACTGGCGGACCTCCCCCGGCGACCACCGGCGCCGGTTCCAGTCGAAGGAGAGGTAATCCTCATGCACGTCGCCATCCCGCTCTACCGCCGCTTCACCGCGCTTGACGTGGCCGGGCCTTACACGGTGCTGAGCATGGCGCCCGGGTTCTCCGTCACGCTCGTCGCCGCCGAGCGCGGGCCCGTCTCCGACGACTGGGGCACGTTCCGGCTCGAGGCCACCGCCACCTACGACGAGGTGCCCACGCCCGACGTCATCCTGGTGCCCGGCGGCACCGGCACCCTCGACGTGCTCTCCGACGAGGCGCTGGTCGGCTGGATCCGGCAGGCGCACGAGCACACCCGCTGGACCACCTCCGTCTGCACCGGCTCGCTCCTGCTCGGCGCGGCCGGCATCCTCAAGGGCCTGCCCGCCACCGGCCACTGGGGGCTTCTCGACCTCCTCGAGCAGTACGGCGCCGAGCCGGTGAGCTCGCGCGTGGTCACGACCGGCAAGATCGTCACGGCGGCGGGGGTGTCGGCGGGCATCGACATGGCGCTCTCCCTCCTCGGCCAGGCCGCCGACGAGGCCACCGCCCAGGCCGTGCAGCTCGCCATCGAATACGACCCCGAGCCGCCCTTCACGTCCGGCTCCCTGCGTACCGCCCCGGAAGGCATCCCCGAGCGCGCACTCCACCTCCTGACCGACGTCCCCGCCTGACAGCCGGCCTGTCCGCCCCCACCGCACCACGGCAAAACGGGGTGGACGGGCGAGCGGCCGAAGCCGGCCACCGCCACCCACTCCTCCGGCGCCTCGCCGCGCATCCGCCGCCGGCGGGCCGGCTCGTCCCCCCGCCGGCGGACCACGTCGTCGAGCAGGTGGTCGAGCAGGTGGTCGAGCAGGTGGTCGAGGGCCCTGGCGGTCTCGGGGTCGCCGGGCCGATCGCCGTAGGCGAAGCCGCCCGGCGGGCGACGACGCTGCCGTGGCTGCTGCTCGCGCTGTACGCGGGCGCGGTGGCCGGCAGGACCGACCGGCGGCGCATCATGGTGCGGGCCAACCTCGCGCGCGCCGCGCTGCCGGCCCTGGTCACCGTGCTCGCGGTCACGGGCTCGCTCGGCTACCGGGTGCTGCTCGCGGCGGTGCTGCCGGCCGGAGTGAGCGAGGTGTTCGCCGATCTCTCCGCTGCCGGGTATGCGGGGCACGTACGCGCCGGCCGCACCCGACCGTGTACGGCCGATGCGGACCTCCATCAAGGAGGCGCCGGCGTTCCTGTGGTCGCACCGGGTGCCGCGCGGCCTGGCGCTCACGGCCGGGGCGGCCAACGTCGCCAACGCCGCCTACTTCGGCGTCTTCGCGCTCTGGGCGGTCGGCGAGGGGCCGGCGATCGGGCTCGAGCCCGCCCAGTACGGCCTGATGACCACGGCGCTGGCGGCGGGCGCCATACCGGGGTCGCTGCCGTCGGAGCGGGCGACGCGGCGGTTCGGGGAGCTCCGCATGCTCCTGGTCGGCTGGATGATCTCCAGCCTGCTGCTCCCGGCGCCCGTGCTCGTGCCGTCCCCGTGGGTCCTCTGCCCCACCGCCGTTGCTCTGGGGCGTGGCCGGCGCGGCGGTCAACGTCCTGGTGATCTCGGCCCGGCAGCGGCTCATCCCGGTGGAGCTCCTCGGCCGGGTCAACTCGGCGTACCGGCTCATCGGCATGGGCTCGATGCCGCTCGGAGCGGCTCTCGGAGGCGTCGTGGCCGAATTCACCGGGGTTCCTGCCGTCCTCACAGGCGCGGCTGGAGTATGTTTGGTGGCTGTCGGGCCGCTGTGGCGTGCTTTGTCGGATCGGTTTTCCGCGCCTCCGACCAGCACCGCCGCACATTCCGACATATCCGGATCACGTTAGGCACCCAAGAGCCTGTACGGAAGTGACATGATTATCCCCGAGCATGAGGGGATGGTATGCGGCAGATCGGCGGACGGTACCTCCTGAACGAGGAGGCCGGTCGTGGGGGTATGGGAGTTGTCTGGCGGGCGTTCGATCAGCTCCTTCACCGTACGGTGGCGCTCAAGGAGCTGACCCTTACCGGCGAGGTCGAGATGGTGCGCCGGAGGGTGCTCCGTGAGGCCAGGATGGCCGCCGGGCTCAGCCACCCCAATATCGTGACGGTGCACGACCTGATCGAGGAGGGCGGCAAGCTCTGGATCGTGATGGAGTACCTCGACGGGCTCTCATTGCACCAGCTGCTCTCGCAGGTGGGCACGCTGCCCGCGCAGTCGGTGGCGGCGATCGGCCAGCACCTGCTGGCGGCGCTGCGCACCGCGCACGAGGCGGGCGTGCTCCATCGCGACGTCAAGCCCGCCAACGTCATGCTGACGGGCGACCGGGTGGTGCTCACCGACTTCGGCATAGCGACAGCCGAAGGCGACATCCGCATGACCACGTCGCGGCGGCTGCGCGGCACGCCGGCGTTCATGGCGCCCGAGCGCCTGCACGGCGGGCCGGCCAGCAAGGAAGCGGACATGTGGTCGTTCGGCGCCACCCTGTACAGCGCCATCGAGGGCCAGCCGCCCTACCCGGGCCAGGACGCGGCGACCGTGCTCGGCATGGCGCGCAGCGGCCCCTACCCGCCACCGCGCCGCGCCGGGATCATGCGCCCGCTCATCGAGGGCCTGCTGCACCACGACCCGGTGCGCAGGTTCACCCTGGAGCAGACGGCGGGCCTGCTGGCCGGCATGCGCGCCAGCGCCTACCAGGCGGCCATCTGACCCCACCGTTCCGGTTCCCGCCTCGGCCGCCGAGCGCCGGCCGAGGCGGGAGCCGGGGGTGCGCGCGTCCCGCCGTCGTACGGCCGCCCTTCGGAGCGCGTAGGACCCAAGCGCGCCGCCCTTCCACGTGAGACGCGAGCGCGCCGCCCTTCCGCGCGAGACGCGGGCTTTCTGCGTAAGCCGCAGGCGCGCCGCCTTTCCGCGTGAGACGCGGGCTTTCTGCGTAAGCCGCGGGCGCGCCGCCTTTCCGGAGGAGCGCAAGACACGGCGCCGCCTTTCCGGGGGCGCGCAAGACACGGGCGCTCCGGCCCTTGTCGGGGCCTCAGCCTTCCTTCTTGGCGCGAGCCTCGGCCTCGGCGGCGTCCATGGCCTCGGCCTCTTCGGGGGTGGGGGCGGTGCCGCCGAGGTGGGCCGGCTGCCACCAGACGCCGGGCGGGATCTCCGGGTACGTGCGCTGCGCCCTGTCCACCAGCTCGGTGAGCCGCCCACGCAGGTCGGCGACGTGATCGGTGACGTTCTCACCGCGCTTGGGGTACATCGGCTCGCCCACCAGGATCGTCATGGGGATGTGCCGCTGCAGCAGCTTGCGCGGGCGCCCCTTGGTCCACAGGCGCTGGCTGCCCCACAGCGCGACGGGGATGACGGGCGTGCCGGTGGCCTGGGCCATGCGGATCGCGCCGTTCTTGATCTCTTTGACGGTGAACGAGCGGCTGATCGTGGCCTCGGCGAACACGCCGACGACCTCGCCGGCCTTGAGCATCCGCAGGGCGGTGGCGTACGAGCCGGCCCCCGCGCCCCGGTCGACCGGGATGTGGTGCATGCCGCGCATCAGCGGGCCGGAGATCGGGTGCTCGAACACGTCCTCCTTGGCCATGAAGCGCACCAGCCGCTTGGACGGCAGCGCGGCGAACCCGGCGAAGATGAAGTCGAGGTAGCTGATGTGGTTGCTGACCAGCACCGCTCCCCCCGACCGCGGCACATGCTCGGTCCCCTCCATGTGGAAGCGGATGTCGAGCACGCGAAAGAGGGTCCGCGCGGCGGCGATCACCGGCGGGTACACGATCTCAGCCATGAGCAGACCGTAACCTACCCGGGCGGGTCCGGCGGACGTGGGGAGCCCGGCCATCCGCGCCAGGACGGCCCCTGGCCTGCGGGCTCGCACCGGCCGTCGCGTACACGACGTCCACCCCGCCCACGCCACGACACCTGGGCCGACATCCACCTCACCCACGCCATGACCTTGCCTGGAATATCCATCCCGCCTGCGCCATGACGCTTGCGCGGTCGTGAAAAAGGGCAGATGTTCTGACCATGAAGAAGCTCATCAACACGGCTGATTCCGTCGTTGAGGACGCATTGAACGGCATGGCCGCGGCTCACCCGTCGCTGCGGGTCCGCGACAACGTGGTCTATCGGGCGGCGGGGCCGCGGCCGGGCAAGGTGGGCCTGGTGTCGGGCGGGGGTTCGGGGCACGAGCCGCTGCACGCGGGGTTCGTCGGTTACGGCATGCTCGACGCCGCCTGCTGCGGCGAGATCTTCACCTCGCCGGTGCCCGACCCGATCATCGAGGCGACCACGGCCGTGGACGGCGGCGCCGGGGTGCTGCACATCGTCAAGAACTACACCGGCGACGTGCTCAACTTCGAGATGGCGGCCGACCTGGTCGAGGGCGTCGAGGTGGCGAGCGTGCTGGTGGACGACGACGTCGCCGTACAGGACTCGCTCTACACGGCGGGCCGGCGCGGCACGGGCGCGACGCTGTTCGTGGAGAAGATCGCCGGCGCGGCCGCGGAGGAGGGCCGGCCGCTGCAGGAGGTCGCCGCGGTGGCGACGGAGGTCAACCAGCGCAGCCGCTCCTTCGGCATCGCGCTGACCTCCTGCACGCCGCCCGCCGCCGGCAAGCCCATCTTCGACCTGCCGGAGGGCCAGGTGGAGCTGGGCATCGGCATCCACGGCGAGCCGGGCCGCAGCCGGGTGCCGCTGGCGCCGGCGCGCGAGCTCGCGGGCCTGGCGATGGACGCGATCCACGGCGACATGCCGCTGCGCGGCGACCTGCTGGTCATGGTCAACGGCATGGGCGCCACCCCGCTGTCGGAGCTGTACGTGGTGTTCGGCGAGGTGGCCGCGTACATCAAAGGCAAGGGGGCGAGGGTGGCGCGCTCGCTCGTGGGCAACTACGTGACGAGCCTCGACATGCAGGGCTTCTCGGTCACCGTCTGCCTGCTGGACGACGAGCTCACCCGGTTGTGGGACGCGCCTGTCGAGACGCCGGGACTGCGCTGGGGGCGATGATGGACACCGATCTGTTCGTTGCCTGGTTCGAGGAGAGCGCCAGGCTGATCCGCCGCGAACGCGACCGACTGACCAGGTTGGACGCGGCGATCGGCGACGCCGACCACGGCACCAACCTCGACCGCGGCTTCTCGGAGGTGTGCAAGGCGCTGGCCGACGATCCTCCAGGCTCGCCGTCGGAGGTGCTGACGACGGCGGGTTCGATCCTGATCCGCCGGGTGGGCGGCGCGGCGGGTCCGCTGTACGGGTCGTTGTTCCGGCAGATGGGCAGGGCGCTGCGGGAGTCGCCGGTGACGCTCGCGGGGTTCGCGGCGGCGTTCGAGGACGGCGTGGTGGCGATCGAGCGGCTGGGCAAGGCCACGCCGGGCGACAAGACGATGGTGGACGCGCTGACCCCCGCGTCCCGCGCGCTGGCGCTGGCCGTACGCGACGGCGTGGGCGTGCACGAGGCGCTGGTCAAGGCGGCGGACGCGGCCTTGGAGGGGGCGAAGGCCACGATCCCGATGCAGGCGAAGAAGGGCAGGGCGAGCTACTTGGGAGAGCGCAGCATCGGCCACGAGGACCCGGGTGCCGCCTCGGCGGCGCTGCTGCTCGAAGCGCTGGCGAGCGTGGCGGGATGAGGGCCGCGGGCGCGCGCTCGTGGCCGGGCTCTGGAGAGGCGGTGCGATCGTTGGGCTGCGAGGCGCTGTGATGGTGGGCGTGGTGCTGATCTCACACAGTGCCGGGCTGGCGACCGAGGCGGTACGGCTGGTCCGGGGTATCGCGGGCGATGACGTGCCGGTGGCGGCCGCGGGCGGGACGGCCGACGGCGGGCTGGGCAGCAGCGTGGAGCTGATCGAGGCGGCGGTGCGCAGCGTCGACACGGGCGACGGGGTGGTGCTCATCCCCGACATCGGCAGCTCGGTACTGAACGCACGGCTGCTGGCCGATGAGGGCAAGGCGGTGGTGGCCGATGTGCCGTTCATCGAGGGCGCGATCGCGGCGGCGGTGACGGCGGGCGCGGGAGAGCCGCTGGCCGAGGTCGTGGCGGCCGCCGAGGAGGCCCGCACCCAGCGCAAGTTCTGACACGGGCGCCCCTCGGCGGCGGGCGCAAGACCTCGGAGGACGGGCGGGAACCGTCAGTGGCCCTTGAACGCCTCCTCCAGCCACCAGGAGCCGCGCTCCCTTGTCACCTTGCCGTGCACCAGCAGCGGGCGGTCCCTGGGCCCGGAGAGCCAGGCGGAGACGCCGGCCAGGTCCTCGCGGCGGGTGACGGTGACGGCGTCCATGCCGTGGCCGCGCGCGATGGCGGCGAGGTCGGCGGGCGGGAACGTGACCGTGCCGAGCGGGTGGCCGTGCGGGCCGAAGTGGTGCACCTCGGCGCCGTAGGCCTCGTCGTCGTACACGACGATCACCATCGGCAGCCCCAGCCGGGCCACGGTCTCCAGCTCGGCGAGGCCCATGAGGAGGCCGCCGTCGCCGAGCGCGGCCACGGGGAGCCGGTCGGGCCTGGCGAGCGCGGCGCCGATCGCGGTCGCGAGGCCGAGACCGACGGACTGGAACGCCTGGGTGAAGCAGAACCCGTTCTCGTCCGGCACGTCCAGGAACATCGACGGGTATCCCATGAAGTTGCCGGAGTCGACGGCGACGACGCGCTCGGCGGGCAGCAGGTCGTCCAGGCCGATGGTGAGCGTCCTGGGGTCGATCCTGCCGCCGGCGCCGTCGTCCTCGTACGGCACCGCCCGCCACCGCCCCTCGGCCTCGATGCGCGCGGCCAGCTCGGGCGTGCGGTAGCCGGCGCGCCGCGGCACCGCCTGCGCGAGGGCGGCGGCGGCCTCGGCGACGTCGCCCACGACGCCGATGTCGGCGGGCACGTGGGTCTTGAGCGCGGCGGGTTCGAGGTCCACCTTGGCCACCCTGGCGCCGGGCGAGACGAGCGTGCCGTGGCGGGTGGTCCACATGTTGAGCGCGCAGCCCCAGCCCACGATGAGGTCGGCGTCCCTGATCAGCTCGGCCGCGAGCGGGGTGGCGAAGCCGCCGCAGACGTCGAGGTCCCAGGGGCTGCCGCGGAACAGTCCCTTCGCCACGGCCGAGGTGGCGAGCAGCGCCCCGGTGCGCTCGGCCAGCGCCTCCAGCTCGCGGCGGGCGTGCCGGGCGCCGCGGCCCGCGATGAACACCGGCCGGTCCGCCGACTCCAGCGCGGCGGCCAGCTCGCCGATCTCGGGCGCGGCGCGGGGCGCCGCGGGCTCTCCGGGCACGTCGAGGTCGCCGGAGCAGGGCGCGGCCTGGACGCCGAGCGGCAGGTTGAGCAGCACCGTGCGCCGCTCCCCCGCCGCCACCCGGTAGGCCCGGGCCGCCTGTGCGGCCGCCTCGCCCGGGTCGGCGGCCCGCATGGCGACCGCGCCCACCGCGGCGGCGAGCCCGGCCTGATCGATGTGGAAGTTGGACTGCGGCTCTGTGGCCTCGCCCGCGAGCACGACCAGCGGCGTGCGGCTCTTGGCCGCCTCGGTGATGCCGGTCAGCGCGTTGGTCAGCCCGGGGCCCTGGTGCACCGAGACGATGCCGGGCCGGCCGCTCATCCTGGCCCAGGCGTCGGCCATGGTGGCGGCCCCGCCCTCGTGGCGGGCGGCGACGAAGCGCACGCCGGCGGCCACGAGGGCGTTGGTGACGTGGAAGTTGCCGCTGCCGACCACCCCGAACGCGGTCTCGGCCCCGCAGGCGGCCAGGGCGCGGCCGACGGCCTCCGCGACGATCAACGTTCCACCAGGGCGAGCACGCGGACAGGGCTGCCGGAGCCGCCCACGATGGGCAGCGGCGGCGCGACCACGACGGCGCCGGTGACGGGCAGCCGGTCGATGTTGCGGAGCTGGGTGAGCCCGTACTTGCCCGCGCCCAGGAGGAAGGAGTGGCACGGGAACGGCGGGTCGAAGGAGTGGGCGGCGCCCGCGTCGGTGCCGACGGTCTCGACGCCGATGCCGAGGATGGGCGTCTCGGAGGCCAGCCACTGCGCGCACTCGGCGGAGATGCCGGGCGTGTGCGGGCCGTTCTCGTCGGCGTTGAGGAACGCGGCCTGGTCGCCGGAGCGGGCGTCCCAGCCGGTGCGGTAGAGCAGCCAGCCGCCGTCGGGGAGCGGGCCGTTGGCGCGCTCCCACTCCTTGACGTGGTCGATCTGGAGGAGGAAGTCGGGGTCCTTGGCCGCCTCGGCGGCGAAGTCGAGCACGACGGCGGGCGCGATGAGGCTGCGGGCCGGCACCTGGGAGACGTCCTGCCCGTCGCGGGCGGTGACCCAGTGGACGGGGGCGTCGAAGTGCGTGCCCGTGTGCTCACCGGTGTGGATGTCGTTCCAGTACCACGCCGGGCCGCGGTCGTCGTACCGGCTGATCTCCTCGAGCCGGAACGGGATCGTGTTGGCGAACGGCTCGGGCAGCTGGAGGATCGGCGTCTCCGCGGTGAGTGGCGCGGTCAGGTCGATCACCTCGATCGCCCCGCTGCGCACGCTGTCCACGAAGCTCTGCAACACCGACATGTCTTCCTCCTTGGTAGGGCTGAGCCGCATCCTCCTACGCCCGCCTTACCAGAGCAAACACGCCGATTCCCGGCGCGTCAGGCTTTGGTCCACTCCGTGCAGCCGCCGGTCTGGAACGCCTTGTCCGTGGGCTGGATGGTGACCACGGCGGCGCCGCTCGGCATGCCGGCCGCGATCACGTCGCCGCTCTCGTCGCGCAGCCTGGCCCAGTAGCACATCGTGAACCCGGCGGCCGGTCCGCTGGTGCGGTAGGTGCCGGGCTGGATGTCGACGCCGACGCGGAGGGTGCGCAGGGACGCGGAGTTGGTGAGCGCCCCGCCGCCGGGCTGCGTCCGCGCGGGCACGCTCTGGGCCGGCGGCTGGTCAGGCGGGCCCTGGGCAGGTGGACTCTGAGCAGGCGGCATCTGCCCGGGAGGGCTCTCGGCAGGCGGCGTCTGTACAGGAGGTGTCTGCGCCGGTGGGATCTGGGCGGGATCGGTGGGTACGCCCTGCGTCGGCTGCGCGGGAAGCCCGGTGTCCGCGGGAGGCGTCCGGCTCTTCTCGACCGTCACCGTCACCCTCGGCGCGGGCTCGCCGCTCGACGACGAGGAGCCGGCGCCCAGCCCGACGAACACCCCCAGCAGGAAGCCCAGCAGCGCGGCCAGCCCCGCGACGAGCACGATGATCGGCGGGCTGCTCGTCGCACGGGGGTATTGCGGGTAGTCAGGGGGAGGCGGCCCGTACATCACGGGTCTCAGCGTGCCACCCCTGTCAACCCCGCACTGTCAACCCCGCACTGTCAGCCAGCACTGTCAGCCCAGCACTGTCAGCCCAGCACTGTCAGCCTCACGCTGTCACCCCTGAACGGGCCGGGTCAGCGGTGCAGGTAGTCGACGAGCGAGGCCTTCTCCGTCTCCAGCTCCTCGATGGCGCTCTTGACGACGTCGCCGATGCTGACGATGCCGACGAGCCGGCCCTGGTCGACGACGGGCATGTGGCGGAAGCGCTGGGTGGTCATGGTGCGGCGCAGCGAGTCGACGTTCTCCTGCGGCCCCACCGTGGTCACCTCGGTCGTCATGATCGACGACACCGGCATGTCGAGGATGGCGGCGCCCCGGTCGTGCAGGCGGCGTACGACGTCGCGCTCGGAGACGATGCCCTCGATCGTCACCCCGTCAGAGGAGACGACCACCGCCCCGATGTTGCGTTCGGCGAGCTTGGCGAGCAGCTCGCGGACGGTGGCGGACGGTGCCACGCAGGTCACGTCGCTGCCCTTGTTCCGAAGGATCGTACCGATGAGCATGTGCACCACCTCTGTCCCTCAGTGTTCCAGGCCCGTGTCCAGAGCAAACAAGCGGGTGAGAAGCCGGTCGAGCGGTCCCGTAGGCTGCCTGCGTACGAACCCGACACGTCACTCAGGGACCGTGAGAAATGACCGAGCGGCTCAACACCGGAAGCCATGATCTGCCCGTCACCGAGGAACTCGCCGCGTTCATGCGGACCGGGTGGGCGAGCGAGCGGCGGGCGGAGATCGCGCCCCGGCCGATCGCGCCGTGGGCGGCCAAGCGGCGGGCCGCGCTGGCGCAGCGCTTCCCCGGCGAGCGGCTGGTGATCCCGGCGGGCACGCTGAAGGTGCGCAGCAACGACTGCGACTACCGGTTCCGGCCGCACAGCGCGTACTCGTACCTGACGGGGGCGAACGAGTCGGACGACGTGCTGGTGATCGAGCCGTCCGGCGAGGCCGTCCTGTACGTCAGGCCGCGCGCCCCGCGTGCCGAGGGCCAGGAGTTCTACCGCGACCGCCGCTACGGCGAGTTCTGGGCCGGGCCGCGCCCCGACCTGGCGGAGGCGTCCGAGCTGTACCAGATCGAGTGCGCCCACATCCGCGACCTCGATCTGACGGGCCCGGCGCGGGTGCTGCGCGGCGTGGACCCGTCGGTGGACGCGCGGGTCGAGCGCGGCGACGGCGACGCCGAGCTGGAGTCGTTCCTGTCGGAGATGCGGCTGGTCAAGGACGAGTGGGAGGTGGGCGAGCTGCGCTCGGCGGTGGACGCGACCGTGCGCGGTTTCGAGGACGTCGTGCGCGCGCTCCCCCAGGCGTTCGGCCACTCGCGCGGCGAGCGGTACCTGGAGGGCGTGTTCGGCCTGCGGGCGCGCCTCGAGGGCAACGCGGTCGGCTACGAGAGCATCGTGGCCTCGGGCTCGCACGCCTGCGTGCTGCACTGGATCCGCAACGACGGCGCGCTGCGCCGCGACGACCTGCTGCTCATGGACGCCGGCGTCGAGTCCGACACCCTCTACACCGCCGACGTGACCCGCACGATCCCGCTGTCCGGCCGCTTCAGCCCGGTGCAGCGCCAGGTGTACGAGCTGGTGTACGAGGCGCAGACGGCGGCCATCGCGACGCTGCGGCCCGGCGCCCGCTTCCGCGACTTCCACCTGGCGGCGATGCGCGTCATCTGCGACGGGCTGCGCGAGTGGGGGCTGTTCAAGGAGTCGACGGACACGCTCATGGAGACCGGCCTGTACCGCCGCTACACGCTCTGCAGCAGCGGCCACATGCTGGGCCTCGACGTGCACGACTGCGCGAAGTCCAGGGCGGAGGTCTACCTGGACGGCGTGCTGGAGGAGGGCAACGTGCTGACCGTCGAGCCGGGCCTGTACCTGCAGCCGGACGACCTGACGCTGCCGGAGGAGCTGCGCGGCATCGGCGTGCGCATCGAGGACGACCTGCTGATCACGGCGGACGGCGCGGTCATGCTGTCGGACGGCCTGCCCCGCCACCCCGACGAGATCGAGTCCTGGATGGGCGGGCTCCTCTGACGGGCCTGCTGTGACGGGCCTGCTGTGATGGCCTGTTCTGAGAGGCCGGGCACGTTTCGCTGGGCGAGGCGACCGCGTACGCGATCGTGGCCGCGGCATCGGAGGACCAGGACTGCCTGGACGGCGAGCCCGCCGAGAAGTGATCAGCGGCGGCAGGTCGGCGTGGGGTCGAGGAACACCTGCCGCACCTGGGGGAACCGCTCGCGCAGCCGGCGTTCCACCTCGTCGGCCGCCTTCTCGACGCCGCGGGCCGTGGCCTCGTCATGGAAGTCGATCTTGGCGGCGACCAGCACCGCGCCCGGCCCGATCACCATCGTCAGCAGCTCGACCACGCCGGCCACCTCGGGCTGGTCGAGCAGCACGGCGCGAATGCCGTTCTCGACGCTCTCGGGAGCGGCCTGGCCGATGAGCAGCGACAGGTTCGTCCTGATCAGGGTGACCGCGACGACCAGCAGGAGCAGGCCGATCACGACGGAGGCGACGCCGTCCCAGAGCGCCGAGCCGGTGAGCTGTGAGCCGAGCAGCCCTCCTGCGGCCACCAGCAGCCCGATGAGCGCGGCGCCGTCCTCGAACAGCACGGCCTTCAGCGCCGTGTCCGAGGTCACCCGCACCAGCCGCAGGGGCGGGATGCCGTACCGGCCGGCCTCGCGGCGCAGCTGCGCCACCCCTTTGAGGAACGAGGTGCCTTCGAGCACGAACGCGACGGCCAGCACGACGTACGAGGGGATGAGGTTGGCCAGCTCCTCGCCGTGGCCGATCTCGTGCAGGCCGTGCGTGATGGAGAACCCGGCCCCGCCCACCAGCGTCGCCACCGCCGCCATCAAGGCCCAGACGAACCCCGCCTTGCCGTGCCCGAACGGATGCCGCCGGTCCGCCGGCTTGCCCGACCGCCGCACCGCCACCAGCAGCAGCAGCTCGGTCACGGTGTCGGCGGCGGAGTGCGCCGCCTCCGACAGCATCGCCGCCGAGCCACCGATGAGACCGGCGATCAGCTTCGCCGCCGCGATCGCCAGGTTCGCGGCGCCCGCCACGAGCACCGTGCCCAGGCTCTCGCCAGACTTCTCGCCCATAGCGCCCAACCTTACGTGCGCTAGATTGAGTGCGTGAGTGAGCCCCGCTGGCTGTCGCCTGCAGAACAACGTGCCTGGCGTACACATCTGGCGGTCCACAAGCTGCTCATGCACCGGCTCGACCGCGAGCTGCACGCGCACTCGCTCTCGCTCAACGACTACGAGATCCTCGTCAACCTCTCCGAGAGCCCCGGCCGCCGCATGCGGATGAGCGAGCTGGCCGACGTCACCATCCAGTCGCGCAGCCGGCTGTCGCACCAGATCTCCCGCATGGAGGCCAAGGGCCTGGTCGTCAGGGAGGACTGCCGCGACGACCGCAGGGGCACGTACGCGGTGCTGACCGACGAGGGCTGGGAGACCATCCAGCGGGTGGCGCCCCACCACGTGCGGGGCGTGCGCGAGCACTTCGTCGACCGGCTCACCGACGACCAGCTCGACGCGCTCGTGAGCGCGTACACGCCGATCATCGAGCACCTGAAGAAGCTGCGCTGACACCCAACCGATATGCGCGAGCCGCCACGCGTGATCCCCGCGCTGGCTAGCATCCGGTCATGCTCAGAAAGCTACTGATCGTGGCGGTCCTCGCGCTCGCGGCGGCGTGCTCGTCAGGCGGCGCGGGGCAGGAGCTGCCGGCCGGGCCCGACGTGATGAAGAAGGCCGTGGACGCCATGAAGACGGTGAAGTCGGCCGCCTTCTCCATCGCGACCGAGGGCAAGCCGAACGTGCCGCTGAAGAAGGCCGACGGGCGGCTCACGGCGGAGGGGGACGCCGACGGCACGATCACGCTGGAGGCGCTGGGCAACCTGCTCGAGGTCACCTTCGCGGTGGTCGGCGACACCGTTCACTTCAAGGGCGCCACGGGCGGCTTCCAGAAGATGACGCGGCAGCAGCTCGCCCAGATCTACGACCCGTCCGTCATCCTGGAGCCCACCAAGGGCGTCGCGCAGCTGCTCGCCTCCGGCACCGACCCCAAGGTGGAGGCCGTCGAGAACGGCTCCTACCGGGTCGCCACCACCTTCCCCGGCAACGTCGTCGGCCAGATCGTTCCCGGTGTCACGCAGGGCGTGAACGCCACGATCTGGATCGACCAGGCCAGCGGCAGGCTCACCAAGGCCAGCCTGCCGCTGCAGGGCGGCACGGTGACGGTGTCGTTCAGCGACTACGACGCGCCGGTCACGATCAAGCCGCCCGCGGAGTGAGGTCGCGTTCCGGCCGGAAGCGCGCCGGGCCTGACAGGTTCGATCCTGACGGGCTTATCGGGACGGGCCTTATCGAGATGGGCCTGATCGGGACGAGCCCGATCGAGACGGGTTTGATCGGGACGGGTTTGGTCGAGACGGGTTGATCGTGACGGGGAGGGCTTGATGGGTGCGGGGGCTTCGCCGGAGGGCGCGGTGAGGCGCGCCCGGCGGGTGGTGCTCGGCGCGGGCGGCGCGGTGGTGCTGCTCGCCGCGCTCGACGCGTACGTGGTGGTGACGGTCCTCGTCGGCATCGCCGAGGACGTCGGCATCCCGCTCAACCGCCTCGAACGCGCCACCCCGATCGTCACGGGCTTCCTGCTCGGGTACGTCGCCGCGATGCCGCTGCTCGGGCGGCTCTCCGACCGGTACGGCCGCCGCCCGCTCATCCACGCCTGCCTGGCCGCCTTCGCGGTCGGCTCCGTGCTGACCGCGCTGGCCGCCGGGGAGATCACCGTGGTGGCCGGGCGCACCGTGCAGGGGGTCGCGGGCGGTGCGCTGCTGCCGATCACCATGGCGGTCATCGGCGACCTGTGGGAGGAGCGCGAGCGTTCCGTCGCCCTCGGCGCCGTCGGGGCCGCCCAGGAGCTGGGCAGCGCGCTCGGGCCCCTGTACGGCGGCCTGCTCGCCGGGATCCCCGGCACGGTGGTCGCGGGGGTCGAGCTGGGCGGCTGGCACGCCATCTTCTGGATCAACGTCCCGCTCGCCGCCCTCGCCGCGTTCGCCATCCACCGCGCTCTCCCACCCGGCCGCCTCGTACGCCTGCCGAGCCCTTCCGGCGAGAGCGGCACCCCGGTCGCCTCGCAGACGGCCGCGCACCCAGCGGTGGCCGCACACACCGGACCCGCTCAAGCCGTCGCGCCCGCCCGCCCCGTCGCAACCGACGGAGCGAGGCGAACCGACGCACTCGCGGCAACGGCCACAGGAGCGGGCGAGGCGCGCATGGGCACGGAGGCGGAGGCGACCGCAGGCGCGGGCGCCGAGACAGCCCCAGGCGCGAGCGCGGAGACAGCCGCACCCACGGACGCGGAGGCGACCGCAGGGGCGGGTGCGGAGACGGGGCGGGTGGATGTGGTCGGCGGGGGGCTGCTGGCGGTGACGCTGGCGCTGCTGATCGCGGGGCTCTACAACCCTGATCCGGCCGAAGGCGTGCTCCCGCCGTGGGGCCTGCCGCTGATCGGGGCGAGCGTGGTGGCCGGGGCCGGGTTCGTGTGGTGGGAGGTGCGCTCCCCCGTACGCCTGCTCGATTTGACCGGCACCCCTAAGGGCCCGCTGCTGGCCACGCTGGGGGTCAGCTTCCTGGCGGGGGCGGCGCTGCTGGTGACGATGGTGTTCGTGCCGATCGCCGCGCAGACCCTGCTCGGCGCGGACGAGCTGGGTGCGTCGCTGGTGCTGGCGAGGTTCCTGGCGGCGTTGACGGTGGCGGCGTTCGTGGGCGGGCTGCTGGCCCGCCGCCTGGGCGAGCGGGTGGTGGCGGTGGCCGGCATGGTGCCCGCGGCGGCCGGTTACGCGCTGATGAGCCGCTGGCCGCCCGACCTGGCCGAGGCGGGCCTGACGGTGGACCTCACGCTGGTCCTGGCGGGCCTGGGGCTCGGCCTGGTGATCGCCCCGGTGTCATCGGCGGTGCTGCGGGTGAGCCGGGCGGACCAGCACGGCGTGGCGTCGGCGGCGGTCGTGGTGGCGCGGATGATGGGCATGCTGATCGGCATCGCGGCCGTGTCGGCGTGGGGGTTCTCCCGGTTCCAGTCGCTGACGGCGCACCTGGACACGCCGCTGCCGTTCGGGGTGGACGCGGAGACGTACCGGCGTCAGCTCGCCGAGTACACCGAGCTGGTGCAGGCGGCGCTGCACACCGAGTACACCGAGATGTTCCTGGTCACGGCGGTCATCTGCCTGCTGGGTGCGGCGGTGGCCGCCCGCATGCCGGCCCGCCGCTGAAAGGCCCACGTGCCGGCTCCGCCGCTGACGGGCGGGCGGTGACGGCCGGCGTGCCGCCGGGAGGCGGACCGCCGGGGGCGGGAGTCGGCCCCGCTGCGGGGCGGCCCGGCGCGAAGAGGCCGCCCCTCGGCGGGGTTCAGGGCGTCAGGCGGTGCAGGTCGCGCGGGAACGCGGCGACCTGCCGGACGTTGGCGGCGCCGGTGAGCCTGGCCGTCCAGCGTTCGAGGCCGAGGGCGAAGCCGCCGTGCGGCGGCATGCCGTACCGGAACGCCTGGAGGTACCCCTCGTACGGCCCGGTGTCCTCACCACGGGCGGCCAGCGCGCGGACGTAGTCGTCGTAGCGGTGCAGGCGCTGCCCGCCGGTCACGAGTTCGAGGCCGCGGAAGAGCAGGTCGAACCCGTTGGTGTAGCCGGGCCGGTGCGGGTCGGGGTGGGTGTAGAAGGGCCGCTTGGCCATCGGGTAACCGGTGACGAAGAGGAACTCCGACCCGTGCTCGCGATCGGCCCACTCCGACAGCCACCGTTCCTGCGCGGGCGACAGGTCGGGCTCGGACGAGCAGGTCAGCCGCTGCGCCTCGGTGAAGTGCACGACCGGGATCTCGGCGGGCACCTCGGGCAGGCGCAGGCCGAGCAGCGAGACGGCGGGCGCGGCCCGGCGGCGTACGGACTCCAGCATGCCCGCCACCACCTCGCGCAGGACCGCCATCACGTCCCGGTGGTCGCGGATGAAGCCCAGCTCGGCGTCCAGGCTGGTGTACTGGGCGAGGTGCCGTACGGTGTCGTGCGGCTCGGCGCGGAAGACGGGACCGACCTCGTAGACCCGCTCGAACACCCCGACCATCGCCTGCTTGTAGAACTGCGGCGACTGCGCGAGGTAGGCGGGCCTGCCGAAGTAGTCGATGGCGAAGACGTTCGCGCCGGACTCGGTGGCCGAGCCGACGATCTTCGGCGTGTGGATCTCGGTGAATCCGAGCCGGTCGAGCGTCTCGCGGAACCCGGCGACGCCCGCGGCCGCGATCTTCAGGGGCGCCCGCAGCAGCGGGTGCCGCAGCGCGACCGGCGCGTGGTCGAGCACGGTGGGCAGCGCCGCGGTGACGGCGGGCCGGTAGAGGTCGAACGGCGGCGCCGCGCCCGGCCGGGCCAGCACCTCGATCGAGGGCTCGACCAGCTCGTGGCCGCCGGGCGCCTGCGGGTTGGCGGCCACGGTGCCGGTGACCGCGACCACCGTCTCTTCGGCGGGCAGGCCCCAATCGGACGGCCCGGCCTGACGGGTTCCGGATGGCGGGTCGTTCGCGGTGACGGCCTGGGCGAGCCCGGCGCGGTCGCGTACGACGAGGAAGGACACGGACTTCAGCCGCCGGCGGCGATGGACCCAGCCGGCGATCGTCACTCGTTGCCCGGCGTGCTCAGCGAGCTCCGCCGACAGAACACGAGAGATCATCACAACTCCTGCGAAGGATTGCATGATCCCTTGGGAGTGCGGGGGAGAAGGGAGACTCCCGGTGCCACCGCACTTTCACCGCCCCCGGCGAGCGGGGGCGGCCTCGTTACGGCCCGATGACGGGGGCCGGCCGGCGGGGCATTTCCTCCCCGCACTCAGGAGTGTCTTCACCGGCGGGTCACGGCACCGCCTTCGCAGCTACCGGCGGCTCTCTGCGGCCGTGGGTCCCGCGGCTACTCGTCTCCGTCAACGTTTGCCGGCGACCCTATCACTTGTCCTTCTTGCGCTTCTCCCGGATTTTCATCGTCACCTCGATGGGCGAGCCGGCGAAGCCGAACTCCTCGCGGATGCGCCGCTCGATGAAGCGCCGGTAGGTGTCCTCCAGCCAGCCGGAGGTGAACAGCACGAACTTGGGCGGCTCGATGGCCGCCTGCGTGGCGAAGAGGATCTTCGGCTGCTTGCCGCCGCGCACCGGCGGCGGGGTCTCGCGCACCAGGTCGGTGAGGAACGCGTTGAGCCGCGCCGTCGGCACCCGTGTGGACCAGGAGTCGAGCGCCTTCTCCAGGGCGGGCACGAGCCGGTCGAGGTGGCGGCCGGTCTTGGCGGAGATGTTGACGCGCAGCGCCCACGGGGTGCGGACGAGCTGCCGGTCGATCTCCTTCTCCAGGTAGTAGCGGCGGTCCTCGTCGAGCAGGTCCCACTTGTTGAAGGCGACCACCATGGCCCGGCCCGACTCGATGACCAGGCCGATGATGCGCAGGTCCTGCTCGGTGAGCGGCTGGCTGGCGTCGATGAGCACGACCGCGACCTCGCTGCGTTCGAGCGCGGCGCGGGTGCGCATGGCGGCGTAGAAGTCGGCGCCCTGCAGCTCGCGGTCGCGCCGCCGGATGCCGGCGGTGTCGACGAAGCGCCAGGTGCGCCCGCCCAGCTCGATCAGCTCGTCGACGGGGTCGCGGGTGGTGCCGGCCATCGGGTCGACGAGCACGCGCTCCTCCCCCGCCAGCTTGTTGAGCAGGGAGGACTTGCCGACGTTGGGCTTGCCGAGCAACGCCACGCGGGCGGGCCCGCGCTCGCCGTCGAAGGTGACCTTCGGCGTCTCGGGCAGCAGGTCGAGCACGACGTCGAGCAGGTCGCCGCTGGAGCGCCCGTGCAGCGCGGAGACGGGGTGGGGCTCGCCGAGCCCGAGCGACCACAGCGCGCTGGCCTCCAGCTCGAGCTGCTGGTTGTCGACCTTGTTGGCGGCCAGCACGACCGGCTTGCCCGACTGGCGCAGGACGGAGCCGACGATCTCGTCGGCGTCGGTGGCGCCCACAGTGGCGTCGACCACGAACACGATCACGTCGGCCAGCTCGACGGCGACCTGCGCCTGCTCGGCGATGCGCGCGTTCATGCCCGTGGCATCGGGGTCCCAGCCGCCGGTGTCGACCACGGTGAAGCGGCGGCCCCGCCAGTTGGCGTCGTAGGTGACGCGGTCGCGGGTCACGCCCGGCACGTCTTCGACGACCGCCTCGCGGCGGCCGATGATGCGGTTGACCAGCGTGGACTTGCCGACGTTCGGCCGGCCCACGATGGCCACGACGGGCAGCGGCGTGCTGTCCTCGTGCTCGCCTATCTCAAGGTCTTCGAGGTCGGCCTCGACCCAATCCCCCGTTGTCACTGTTCATCGTCCTTTGTGAGTCCCGCACCGGACTTCGGGTCAGGTGCGCTCTTTGACCAGTCTCAACACTTCCGCGATGACCTCGTCCAAGGTCAGGTGGGTGGTGTCGAGCTCGACGGCGTCCTCCGCCATCGAGAGCGGGTCTGTCTTCCGTGTCGAGTCAAGGGTGTCACGCCTGGCCATGGCCTCGCGCTGCGCCTCCACCGTCGAGCCGGCCACCTCGGCGCTGCGCCGCAGGGCGCGGGCCTCGGCGCTGGCCGTCAGGTAGACCTTGACGGCGGCGTCGGGGCAGACGACCGTGCCGATGTCGCGGCCCTCCACCACGATGCCGCCATCGCCGGCGATCTCGCGCTGGAGCGCCACCAGGCGGGCGCGCACCTCGGGGACCGCCGCCACCAGCGAGACGGCGCCGGTCACGTCGGCCTCCCTGATCGGCCCCGCCACGTCGACGCCGTCGACGTGGATGGTGGGGCCGTCGGGGTCGGTGCCGGAGACGATCTCGGGCTCGGCGCAGCGGGCCGCGATCGCGGCCGGATCGCTGAGGTCCACGCCCTCGCGCAGCATCCACCAGGTCATCGCGCGGTACATCGCCCCGGTGTCCAGGTAACGCAGGCCCAGCGCGCGGGCGACCCCGCGCGACACGCTCGACTTACCCGACCCCGAAGGGCCGTCCATCGCGACGACCAGACCGGCCACGGCCTCTCCCTCTTCACGTTTCGGCTTGCCTGGAAGAGGCTACCGCCTCCGGGTCAGTCGGCGATCCAGCTCGCGTGGAAGCCGAGCGGCACGCGTACCGGAAGATGCACGGTGGCGACGGGCTCGCCGGTGAAGTCCTGCGCGGACAGGATCACCAGATCGGCGGCTCCCCTGCCGGGGTCGTTGACGTAGGCGAGCACGTAGCCGTCGTCCTCGGCCGCGCCGGAGCCGTCGCCGGCCGGGACGAAGACCGGCTCGCCCGCGTACGCCTCGCGCCCCATCCGCCGCGTCTCCCGCGTGCCGGTCGTCAGGTCGTGCTTGATCAAAGTGTTGTCGAACGCCGCGTCCGGCATGTCCTTCAGGTCGGTGGCGCCGGGGTAGAAGCGCTCCTCCACGTCGAAGGTGGCGACCGTGTAGCCGTAGCGGTACGGCCGTCCGGTGCGGCGCTCGTCCATGCGCGGGAACTCCTGCGGCCGGTCGTCGAGCCGGGTCTCCGTCACCTTCCCCGTCCGCAGGTCGATGCGCCAGCGGTCCAGCGTGGGCGCGCCCCCGAGATCCAGCCGGCCGCCCACGAACCGCTTGGGGTAGCGCACGGCGTCCACGACCACCGCCTCGCCCTCCTCGTAGGCGTTGAGCGTGTGGAACACCCAGCACGGCGACACCTCGAACCAGCGCACCTCACCGGTGGCCCGCGACAGCAGGCCCAGGCGCGGCGTGTGGTCGTCGTTCCACGCGACGGGCAGCGGCGTCCCCTTCTCGGCCTGCTCCATGCTGAACGTCACCGGCAGGTCGTAGATCACCACGTAGTGCTCGGTGAGCGCGAAGTCGTGCATCATCGGCGCGTCGGGGACGGGGATCTCGGTGACCTGTGCGACCTCGCCCTTGGCGTCGATGACGATGTGCTGGTGGTGGTCCCAGCCGAAGAAGTACGCCATCGCGTGCAGCTCGCCGGTGACCGGGTCGAGGTGAGGGTGGCCGGTGTAGCCGCCGGGCAGCCTCCCGCCGAAGTCGCACGGGCCGATCGTGTCGAGCTCGTACGTCAGCTCGTACGGCCGCGCTCCCCCTTCCTGCGTCGCGAACGTGCGCCCGGCCACCCCGATCACGTGCGTGTTGGGCGCGAGGTCCAGGCCGGCGTGCACCGGCCCGGAGCGCGGCTCCTCGCCGAGCCGCTCGGCGACGGAGGCGCTGCGCACCCATCGGTTGCGGTACCACTCGGCGCGGCCGTCGCGCAGCCGGATGCCGTGCACCATGCCCTCGGGGAGGAGCATGTGGGCGGCGGCCGGGTCGTCGAGGCTGATCGGGTTGGGGCCGTTGCGCAGGTAGCGGCCGTTCAGCTCGGCCGGGATGCGGCCGGTGACCTCCAGGTCGACGGCGGTGATCTCCTCGGTGGCGGGGGCGAAGCCGCCGGTGAACGGTGTGGTGCTCATGCTCTCCCTCTCCTGTCGTGATCAGGTGCGGCGTTCGTCCCGGGTCATGAACGGGGTGAGCACCGAGGTGCACAGCAGCCGGTAGCGGGCCGGGGCGTCGGCCTCGTCGAAGTAGCTGGAGATCTCCAGGCTGACCGCCCCGTGCACGGCCATCCCGAGCAGGTCGGCGATCTCCGCCGCCTCGGCCCCGGCCAGCTCCCCCGCCTCCAGGCATGCGGCCACGCCCGCGACGAGCATGCCGAACGTGCGCTTGGCGGTCCGGACGGCCTCCTCGCCCGCCTTGAACCCCGGCAGGGCGCCGAGGAACATCACGCGGTAGTAGTCGGGCTCGGCCAGCGCATGGTCGCGGTAGGCGGCCAGCATGGCCATCAGCCGGTCGAGCGGGCCGCCGTCGCGCGGCACGTCCAGCAGCCGCCGCTCCAGCCGGGCGAAGCCCTCCAGCCAGAGGGCCTCGCTGAGGCCGTCCTTGCCGCCGAAGAGCGTGTAGATGACCTTCGTGGAGCAGCCGGCCTCGGACGCGATGCGCCGCACGGTCAGCGCCGCCGGCCCTTCGTTGATGAGCAGGTTCTTGGCCGCTTCGAGGATGGTCGCCCGGACGACGTCCTGCCCTTGGCGCTGGGCCTCCTGGTACGGGGTGCTCACGGTAACGCCGTTTCTTGTCGGTAACACTGTTACCGATCTTTGTACGCGAGACCACCCGGCCTGTCAACGGGACGGCCGGGGCGCACGCGGAGCGGGGCGCGTCTCACAGAGCCGGAACTAACACCCCAAAACGGGATCTACCCACTCTCTGCGAGCAAGTCGTTACTTATCGTGATTGCAGGGCATCAGGCAGGTATGACAACCGCACCGAACCCGATCGACCTGCAGAAACACCTGAGCGGGGTCGACTACCCGGCCAGCAAGCAGGATCTGATCAAGGCGGCTCGCGAGCAGAACGCGAGCGAGGACATTCTCAAGGCACTCGAATCCATGCCGGACCGCGAATACGACGGCCCGAACGCCGTCAGCCAGGCGATCACCAAGCGCTGATCCGTCCGGCAACGCCATCGGGCGGGACCCCACAGGGTCCCGCCCGATGCACGTCCAGGTACCGGATGCGACCTGCCGCCGGGCGGCCCGGCGCAGACGCGTGTCAGGGCACCTGCCAGCCGCGCTCGTGCAGGGCCTCGGTGAGCGTGTCTGCCGCGCCGGGCTCGACCGACAGCTCGGCGATGCCCAGCGGCAGGCCGGGGGCGTGCTCAAGCCGGACGTCCTCGACGTTGACCCCGACCTCGTCGCACACCTGGAACAGCCGGGCGAGCTGGCCGGGACGGTCGCCGATGACCACCTGCACGACGGCGTAGGCGGAGGCGGGCCCGCCGTGCTTGCCGGGGATGCGGTCGTGCCCCGCCACGCCCCGCTTGAGCAGCTGGGTGATCTCGTCGCTCGCGGTGCCGTCGCCCTCGGCCAGGGCGCGCAGCGCGCTGGCCGCGCCGGCGAGGTCGCTCGCCACGGCCTCGAGCACCTCGGCCACCGGGCCCGCGTTGCCGGACAGGATGCCGAGCCACAGCCCGGGGTCGCTGCCCGCGATGCGCGTGACGTCGCGGATGCCCTGACCGGCCAGCCCGAGCGCGACGTCGGTGGCGTCGGCCAGCCGGGCCGCCACCGCCGATGCGGCCACGTGGGGTGCGTGCGAGACGACTGCGACCGCGCGGTCATGGTCGACGGCGCTCACCTCGACGGCGTTGGCCCCGCACAGCTCGATCAGCCGCAGCACCGCCGCCTTCGCCCCGGGATCGGCCTCCTCCGTCGGGCACAGCGCCCACGGACGCCCCAGGAACAGGTCCTCCCTGGCGGCGCCGGGCCCCGACTTCTCGCGCCCGGCGAGCGGGTGGGAGGCGACGTAGGACGCCAGGTCGCAGCCGAGCTGCCTGGCCCGGTGGATCGGCTCGCCCTTGACGCTGGCCACGTCGGTGTAGAAGCGGGCCGCGCCGATGTGCTGCAGCTCGTGCAGCTCGGTCGCCACGGCCGCGGGCGGCACCGCGATGACCGCGAGGTCCACGCCCTCGGCCGGGGGCGTGCCCGGCCGCCACTCCTCGCCTGCGCCGAGCTCCCGTGCCAGCCGTACGGCTCCCTCGTCGCGGTCGGCGAGCAGCACCCGGACGCCCCGCTTGCGCAGCGCCAGCGCCGTGGAGGTGCCGATGAGACCGGTGCCGACGACGAGCACGGTACGAAGATCCATCTCGATGTCCTGTTGGTCGGGCTGAACTGTTGAGAGGTGCCGCGCGGCCGGCCTGCCTGCCGCGTCCTGTGCCCGGGGGGCCAGGTCCCGTGCCCGGGCTTGAGCCTGCCGTGCCTGTTCCTGGGCTCTATGGTCCTGGGCGCCGTGGTCTTGGGCCCGGTGGTCTTGGGCCCGGTGGTCTTGGGCGCGGAGCGAATCTACTGGGCGATGTCCTGCCGCAGCGCCACCGCGCCCCGCAGATAGACGTGGTGGATCTCGGAACGCGGCCGGTCGGTCTCGATGTGGGCGAGCAGGCGCACCACGCGCGGCAGCGCCCCTGGAACGTCGATCTCGGTGGCGCAGATCAGCGGCACCTCATGGAAACCCAGCTTGCGCGCGGCGAGCGCGGGGAACTCGGCCGTCAGGTCGGGCGTCGCGGTGAACAGCACGCTGATCACGTCGTCCGGAGTCAGGCTGTTACGCTCCATGATCACGCTGACCAGCTCGGTCGTGCCCGAAATGATGGAGTCGCGGTCGTTGGCGTCCACCTGGATCGCACCACGGATGGCCCGCACCATGTGCTTCGTCCCCTTCCAGAGCCGTAGAGCCCGTACGGAGTTCCCGCACGGGCTCCTCGCGTCCGGCCAGATTACAGCTTCACCGCCGCGTAGAGGTCACCGACTTCCTTCAGCGTCAGCGCCCTGACGGTGCCCGGCTTCGTCCGGCCCAGCTTCACCGGGCCGAACTCGATCCTCGCCAGGTCGATCACGCGGTGGCCCACCGCTTCGAGCAGCCGCCTGACCACGTGCTTGCGGCCCTCGTGCAGTACCACCTCGACCAGCGCCTGCTGGCCGTGCTCCTGCACCACCGAGAACGAGTCGACCCTGACGATGCCGTCCTCCAGCTCGACGCCCTCCTTGAGCCTGCGTGCGAGGCTGCGCGGGATCGGGCCCGGCACCTTCGCCCAGTACTTCTTCGGCACGCCGTAACTGGGGTGGGTCAGCCGGTTGGCCAGCTCGCCGTCGTTGGTGAGCAGCAGCAGGCCCTCGGTCTCGGTATCGAGCCGCCCCACGTGGAACAGCCGGGGCGCCAGGTCCTCGACATAGTCGGCCAGGCACGGCCGGCCCTGGGGGTCGTTCATGGTGGACACGACGCCGATGGGCTTGTTGAGCGCGTAGTAGACGAGGTCGGGCGCGGTCGGGATGCGCCTGCCGTCGACGTGGATGACCTGCTTGGCCGGGTCCACCTTGGCGCCGAACCTGCGCACCACCTGGCCGTCCACGGTGACGCGGCCCTCGCCGATCATCTCCTCGCAGGCCCTGCGGCTGGCCACGCCCGCCTGGGCGAGCACCTTCTGCAGGCGTACGCCGTCGGGGACCTCGGTGGTGTCGCGCTCGTCGGTGTAGCCCTCGGGGTAGAAGTCGCGGTCGCGGATCGGCTGGCGGGCCGCCTTGACGCGGTCGCGCTGCGGGCTGCCGGTGCCGCCGCCGCGCCGGGTGCTGCCGCCGATGGTCTGCACGACGTCCTTGCGCCCGCCACGCGTGGCGGGGCGGCCGCTGCGCACGCTCCCCGGCCTGTCGCGCCTGACGGAGCGCTCCTGGCGGCCCGCGTACTCGTCGCGGTCGCGCTCGGGGCGGTCGGCCCGGTCGCGCCTGCCCGGCCTGTCGTCGTCACGCCGGCCGTAGCGGGCGCGGGTGGAGGTCACGGGCTTGGCGGCGACGTCCTCGCGGCGCCCGCCGCGTCCTGCCCTGAACGTGCTCGGGCCGCGCTCGTCCCGGCGGTCGTCGCGCCAGTCGTCATAACGGTCGTCGTAACGGTCGTCGTAACGAGTGTCGTATCGGTCGCCGTAACGATCGTCGTATCGGTCACCGTAACGATCATCGAAACGGTCGTCGCGCCGGCCGGACCGGTAGCCGTCCCGGCCCTCGTCGCGGAACCGCTCGTAACGCTCGGTCCTGTCGCCGCGGCCGTACCGGGCGCGGGTGCCGCCCCGGTCGGCGCGCAGGGAGTCGCGCGACGCACGGCCGCGGACGTCGTCCCGGCCACGGAAGTCGTCGTCGCGGAAGTCGCCCCGGCCGCCGCGGGCACCACGGGAGTCCCCTCCACGCGTGCCGCCGCCGCGGGTGTCACCGGAGCGGAAGGCGGGACGCCCGCCACGGCCGGAGCCGCCGGCACGTCCACGACCGCGTCCATCACCGGACGGGGTGCTACGCCTGTTGATCACTTTGTCGTCTCCTCGAGATTTTCCACGTCGTCGGGGAGGAAGGGGGCGAGCTCGGGAAGCTCGCTCAGGTCCCGCAGTCCCAGACGTTCAAGGAAGTATGAGCTTGTCCGGTAGAGCACTGCCTGGCTCTCCGGGTCGGTGCCGGCCTCCTCGACCAGCCCCCTGGCGACGAGCGTCCGCATGACGCCGTCGCTGTTGACGCCGCGCACCGCGGAGACGCGGGCCCGGCTCACCGGTTGCCGGTAGGCAACGACCGCGAGTGTCTCCAGCGCGGCCTGGGTGAGCCGCGTCTGCTGGCCGTCGCGTACGAACCGCTCGACCATAGGCGCGCACTCGGCGCGCGTGTAGAAACGCCAGCCGCCCGCGACTTCTCGCAAATCAAAACCCCGCCCTGCGGCGGTGTATTCCGCCGCGAGCGCGCGCAACGCAGCGGCCACCTCGTGCGTCGGCCGCTCCAGCACCTGAGCCAGCGTCACTTCGGCGACCGGCTCGTCGACCACCATCAGGATAGCCTCAAGCGCCGCCTCCAACGACGGGCCCTCCGCAGAGCCCCCGCCTTCGCGCTCCTCGGGGGCGCCTTCGCCGCCGACGGACGTCCCCGAAGCGCCGCCTCTCCTGCCCTCATCCCGCCGCTGGGAGCCCGAAGCACTACCGGCACCCGCCGCAGAGGGAATTCCCAGAGCGGCCGGCGGCACCGCCCCCTCCCCCGGGGGCTCACCGTCACCGACGGCGGCGAACGCCCCTGTGCCGAGGGCTTCACCGCCACCGGCGGCCCCCGCCATCGCGCCCGAGAGCTCGTCCGGCTCTCCGCCGGTGGAGGGCGCCGGCGCTGCGGTGCGCGGTCCGGCCGCCGTGGCGGACGCTGACGCCCTTGCCGCGGGCTCCGGGGCGGCGGGGACGGTCGGCTCCTCGGACGCGGGCACGGTGTCGTGCAGCGCCTCTCGGCCCCGGGCGCCGGTGCTCCCCGCGGCCTCCTCCTCGCCCGGCTCGGACGCACCCGGGCCCGCCACGCCCGGCTCGTCTCCGCCGCCCTCCGCGGGCGCGTCCGCGCCGCCGGAGCCCGTGTCGCGCGCGTCCGTGCCAGGGGTGTCCGCGGCGGCGGGGCGAGCGGGCGGCTCGCCGGGCTCCGGGTCCGCCGGCGCCGGGTCCTCCCCGCCCGTGATGGGGGGGAGGAGGTCGGGGGCGGGGCGGGGAGCGCCCGGCTGGGCGAGGGAGCCCGGGAGGGTCATCCAGGCGGGCAGCGGCGGCTCGGAGCCGGGCGAGCGGTGCGGTCCTGGCAGCCGGTTGTCGTCAGTCATGGGTCGCTTTCTCCGCCGATTCCTCGTAGTCGTCGCCCACCGAGACCTCGCCGTCGTCGGTGCCGGTCCAGGTCACGTGCAGCTCGCCGAGCGGCTCGGCCTGCTCGAACGTCACCGCCGACTCGCGGAACAGCTCCAGCACGGCGAGGAAGCGCGCGATGACCTCGAACGTGCCCTGGCAGTCGGCGGTCAGCGCGCGGAACGTGGCCCGCCGCAGCCGGCGCAGGTGGCTCACCAGGATGGCGGCCTGCTCCTTGACGCTGGCGAGCGGCTGGTAGATGTGGCCGACGCTGACGGTGGGCGGCAGCTTGGGGGCGAACGCCTTGGCCGCGATCTTCGCGAGCTGCTCGGGCCCGATGCCGAGCACCAGCTCGGGCAGCAGGTTGGCGAACTGCGGCTCCATCGGCACCGTACGCGGGTAGCGCAGGGACTCCTCGGCCATCCGCGCGGCGAAGATCTTCGCGACTTCCTTGTACGCCTTGTACTGCAGGAGCCGCGCGAACAGCAGGTCCCTGGCCTCCAGCAGCGCCAGGTCCTCTTCGTCCTCGACCTCGCCGGACGGCAGCAGCCTGGCCGCCTTGAGGTCGAGGAGGGTCGCCGCGACCAGCAGGAAGTGGCTGGTCTGGTCGAGGTCCCACTCCGGCCCCCGCGAGCGGATGTAGGCGATGAACTCGTCGGTGACCTTGGAGAGCGAGACCTCGGTGATGTCGAGCTTGTGCTTGGCGATGAGGCCGAGAAGCAGGTCGAAGGGTCCTTCGAAGACGTCCAGGTGGACCTGGAAGCCTTGGGGCTCGGTCTGCTCTTCGGTCACCTGGCCATTGTGGCAGGCTGGTGCCAGCGCGCGAGCACCTCGCGGGCCAGCTCACGGTAGGCGTTGGCGCCGAGCGACGACGGGTCGAACGTCGTGATCGGCTCGCCTGCCACGGTGGCGTCGGGGAAGCGCACCGTACGGTTGATCACGGTGTGGAACACCTTGTCGCCGAACGCCTCCACGACGCGGGCCAGCACCTCGCGGCCGTGCAGGGTGCGGGCGTCGTACATGGTGGCGAGCAGGCCCTCGAGCTCCAGGCCCTCGTTGAGACGTTCCTGCACCTTGGAGATGGTGTCCATGAGCAGGGCGACACCGCGCAGCGCGAAGAACTCGCACTCCAGCGGCACCATGACGCCGTGGGCGGCGGTGAGGGCGTTGATGGTGAGCAGGCCGAGCGACGGCTGGCAGTCGATGAGGCAGACGTCGTAGTGGGGCAGCAGCGGCTTGATGACCCGGCTCAGCACCTGCTCGCGGGCGACCTCGGTGACGAGCTGCACCTCGGCCGCGGACAGGTCGATGTTGCTCGGGAGCAGGTCGAGGCCCTCGACGCCGGTCTGCAGCAGGACGTCCTCGGCCGTGACCCCGCGCTCCATGAGGAGGTTGTAGACCGTGAGGTCGAGCTGCAGCGGGTTGATGCCGAGGCCGACGGAGAGCGCGCCCTGCGGGTCGAAGTCGACGAGCAGCACCTTGAGGCCGTATTCGACGAGCGCGGCACCGAGGTTGATGGTCGTGGTGGTCTTGCCCACGCCGCCCTTCTGGTTGACCATCGCAACGACGCGCGCCGGGCCGTGCACCGTGGGAGGCACCGGCTCGGGGAACACGGGTCTGGGCCGCTGGGTCGGGCCCAAGTTGACGCCGTTGGAGGGCGCGTTGGTCTTGGTGTCGCCCCAGGGGTTGTCGGGGGTCCCCGGGGTCGAACCGTTGGTCGTCACAGTCACCAGCTCGAACCTCCCTGACGATCCCGAACCGGACCGTCCGGACGGACACTATGGCGTCACCACTTAACGCGGCAAGGCGGCACGCCGTGGGCGGCGCACGTCCCAAAAGACTATAGATCACTGCCGGGCACGCGGATGCGCGGCGGCGTAGACCTCGCGGAGCTTGTCGACCGTGACCAGGGTGTACACCTGGGTGGTCGTCACCGAGGCGTGGCCGAGCAGCTCCTGCACAACCCTAACGTCCGCGCCGCCGTCCAAAAGGTGGGTTGCAAAGGAATGGCGGAGTACGTGGGGGCTTATCCCGTCGAGTCCGGCTCGCTCGGCGGCGGCCTGCAGCACCTCCCAGGCGCCCTGCCTGGTCAGACGTCCGCCGCGGGCGTTGAGGAAGACGGCGGAGGTGCCGCGCCCGTGGGCGAGCAGGCCGGGCCTGGCCCGCACCAGGTACGCGTCCAGCGCGGCGCGCGCGTAGCGGCCGAGCGGCACGATGCGCGTGCGGCCGCCCTTGCCGCGCAGGCGCACCTGGTCGTCCTCGAGGTCGTCGACGGCCAGCCCGACGGCCTCGGAGATGCGCGCGCCGGTGCCGTAGAGCAGTTCGAGAAGGGCGCGGTTGCGCAGCGTCAGAGGGGCGCCGTCGGGGCCCGAGGCGGCGATCAGGCGCTCGACCTCGTCCACGCTGATGGCCTTGGGCAGGCGGCGCAGCCGGCGCGGCGGGCGCACCTCGTGGGCGGGGTCGTGCGCCGTGACGCCTTCGCGCAGCGCGAAGCGGTGCAGCCCGCGCACGGCGGAGACGGCGCGGGCGGCGGAGCTGGCCACGAGGGCGGGGTGCTCGCCGTCGCCCTCGCGCAGCGCGGCGAGGAAGGCCTGGACGTCGGCCTCCCCCACCTCGTCGAGCCTCAGGCGGCCGCGCGCCCGGAGATGCTCGACATAGCGTTGCAGGTCACGGCGGTAGGACGCGAGCGTGTTGGCAGCCAGACCACGTTCCACCGCGAGGTGGGCGAGGTAGCTGGAGAGCACCGCCTCCACGAACAGGTCCTTCCGTCACGCCTCCGGGGCGTCGGCGGGGCGCAACCGGGCGAACCCCTCAGCCGAAGCCGCGTACGCGGCGAGGATACCGGCCACGGCCGTGGAATTGTGGATCATTCCCTGGAGGACCTTCTCGACCGCGTCGGCGAGCGGCACCCATTCGACCGGCATGCCGATCTCCTCGTGCCGGTGGACGAAGTCGTTCTCCTCGTCGGGGATCCTGGTGAGGCCGCGCGCCAGGAACACCCTGACCCGCTCGTCGGTCATGCCGGGCGACGAGCGCAGGTCGGCCAGGGTGTGCCAGGTCTCGGCGCGGTAGCCGGCCTCCTCGGCGAGCTCGCGCGCGGCGGTCTCGACCAGCGGTTCGCCCTCCACGTCGCGGATCCCGGCGGGCAGCTCCCACATCAGGTGGCGGGTGGGGTGGCGGTATTGCCTGATGAGCAGGACGCGGTCGTGCTCGTCGAGCGCGAGCGCGGCCACGGCGCCCGGGTGGACGACGTAGTCGCGCTCGGCGACCTCCTCGCGCGGCATTTTGACGGTGTCGGTGACGACCTCGATGATGTGGCCTTTGAAACGGTGCCGCGTTTCGACGACGTCCCACGACTCGGGCGTGTCGGCGATCAGCGGGCCGTCGGCGTGCCCGCTCACGGGTGCACCTTGGCGCTGCCGACGCGGCTGTCGGCGTAGACGAGCGCGGCGGCGATCAGGCCCTTGAACATCGGGTTGGCCCGGGTCGGCCGCGACTTGAACTCGGGGTGCGCCTGGGTGCCGATGAAGAAGGGGTGGACGTCGGTGGGCAGCTCGGTGTACTCGACCAGCCGGCCGTCGGGCGACAGGCCGGAGAAGACCAGGCCGACCTGCTCGAGGCGCTCACGGTAGGCGTTGTTGACCTCGTAGCGGTGGCGGTGACGCTCGTCGGCCTTGGCCTTGCCGCCGTAGAGCCGGCGGGCCAGCGTGCCCTCGCCGAGCTTGGCGGTGTAGCTGCCGAGCCGCATGGTGCCGCCCATGTCGCGCTCGCCGGCGATGACGTCCTCCTGGTCGGCCATCGTGGAGATGACCGGGTGCTTGGTGTCGGGGTCGAACTCCGAGGAGTTGGCGTCCTCGAGCCCGGCCAGGTTGCGTGCGGCCTCGATGACCATGCCCTGCATGCCCAGGCAGATGCCGAGCAGCGGGATCTTGTTCTCGCGGGCGTGGCGGATGGCGCCGATCTTGCCCTCGATGCCGCGCACGCCGAAGCCACCGGGGATCAGCACGCCGTCGACGCCGTCGAGCTCGCGCTCGGCGCCTTCGGGGGTCTCGCAGTCGTCGCTCTTGACCCAGCGGATGTTGACGCGGGCGTCGTTGGCGAAGCCGCCGGCGCGCAGCGCCTCGGTGACCGAGAGGTACGCGTCCGGCAAATCGATATATTTCCCGACCAGCGCGATCGTGACCTCCTTGGCCGGGCGGTGCACCCGGCGCAGGAGCTGCTCCCACTCCGTCCAGTCGACGTCCCGGAAGGGCAGGCCGAGCCGGCGCACCACGTACGCGTCGAGGCCCTCGGCGTGGAGCACCTTCGGGATGTCGTAGATGGAGGCCGCGTCGACGGCGGAGACGACCGCGTCCTCGTCGACGTCGCACATCAGGCTGATCTTGCGCTTGATCGCGGTCTGCACGGGACGGTCGGAGCGCAGCACGATCGCGTCGGGCTGGATGCCGATGCTGCGCAGCGCCGCCACGCTGTGCTGGGTCGGCTTGGTCTTGAGCTCGCCCGACGGCCCGATGTACGGCAGCAGCGACACGTGCAGGAAGAACACGTTGTCGCGACCCACCTCGTGCCGGATCTGGCGCACGGCCTCCAGGAACGGCTGGGACTCGATGTCGCCGACCGTGCCGCCCACCTCGGTGATGACCACGTCCACGTCAGGACCGGCCATGCCCCGGATGCGGTCCTTGATCTCGTTGGTGATGTGGGGGATGACCTGCACGGTGTCGCCCAGGTACTCGCCCCGCCGCTCCTTGGCGATGACGTTGGAGTAGACCTGGCCGGTGGTGACGTTGGCCGAGCCGTGGAGATCGGTGTCGAGGAAGCGCTCGTAGTGACCGATGTCGAGGTCGGTCTCCGCCCCGTCCTCGGTGACGAACACCTCGCCGTGCTGGAACGGGTTCATGGTCCCGGGGTCGACGTTGAGGTAAGGGTCGAGCTTCTGCATGGTGACCCTGAGACCGCGCCCCTTGAGAAGGCGACCGAGGCTGGATGCCGTGAGCCCCTTGCCGAGACTGGAGGCGACACCGCCGGTGACGAACAGATGCTTGGTTTGCGATGCGCTGCGCAAAGGGGCTCCCGTGGCTCGAGGTGTGGTCGGAATGTCCACGGGCTCTCAGGATATCAAACAACGCCCTTCACATGCCCGAACGGCTTGACCTAGCGGTAACTTTGGTCCCTATGTCACTCGTTCGGCGGGCTTTGGGGGCGTTGATTCACCGTACGTACGCGGCGATCCGCCATGCCGGAGCGATCACCCCGTCCACGCCATCGGGCTACCGGTTCCGGCGCATCGGTGACGGTGTCAGCATCGCCTTCCCCCCTGGCGCGATCTTCGGCGAGGAGTGGATCGAGATCGGCGATCACACGCTCGTCGGCGAGCGCGTGTCGCTGTCGTGCGGCATGGTGCCGGGCCACGACCTCGGCCCAGACTCCATCCTGCGCATCGGCGGCGGCTGCTCGATCGGCCGCGGCTCGCACATCGTGGCCCACCAGTCCATCGACATCGGCGACCACGTCTTCACCGGCCCGTACGTCTACATCACCGACCAGAACCACGTCTACGACGACCCCGACGTGCCGATCGGGCGGCAGTGGCCGCGCAACAGCCCGGTCTCCATCGGCTCGGGCTCCTGGCTGGGCGCCGGCGCGATCATCCTGCCCGGCACCACGCTCGGCCGCCAGTGCGTGGTCGCGGGCGGCGCGGTGGTGCGCGGCGAGTTCCCCGACCACAGCGTGGTCGCCGGGGTCCCGGCCAGGCGGATCCGCGGCTACTCGCCCGAGCTGGGCTGGCACACGCCCGTCACGCAGGACGCCACCACGAACTGAGCCCCGCCGCTCCCGGCCCTCGCACGCCGAGACCCGGCCCGCCGTCGCGGTCTCGCTCTCCGGCCCCCGCGCGCCGCGGCGCGTTCGGGCATGGACCGAACAACCTTCTGACGGTTAGCGTCGGTGCATGCGGACCGCGATATGTGAGCGTTTAGGGATCGAGTTCCCGCTGTTCGCCTTCAGCCACTGCCGCGACGTGGTGGCGGCCGTCACGAACGCGGGCGGGTTCGGGGTGCTGGGCGCGGTCGCGTACTCGCCCGAGCAGCTCGACACCGAGCTGACGTGGCTGGACGAGCAGGTGGGCGGCCGGCCGTACGGGGTGGACGTGCTCGTCCCCGGCAAGATCGACGCCTCGGCCCACGACCGCCGCGTGCACCTCATGGACGCCGTACCCGGCCGGCACCGCGACTTCGTCACGCACCTGATGAACAAGTACGGGGTCGGCACGCCCGTCAGGCCGATGGGCGCGACCGCCGACGAGATGGGCAGGCGGGTGACCGCGGCCGGCGCGACGGGACTGATCGACGTGGCGCTCAAGCACCGCATCGGCCTCATCGCCGGCGCCCTGGGACCGCCGCCGCCCGAGATGGTGACCAAGGCCAGGGAGGCGGGTGTGCCGGTGGCGGCCCTGGTGGGCACCGTCGAGCACGCGCGCAGGCAGGTCGCCGCCGGGGCCGACATCATCGTGGCTCAGGGCACGGAGGCGGGCGGCCACACCGGTGACATCTTCACGATGGTGCTGGTGCCGCAGGTCGTGGACGCGGTCGCGCCCGTCCCCGTGCTGGCGGCGGGCGGCATCGCGTCCGGCCGGCAGATGGCGGCGGCCATGGCGCTCGGCGCGGAGGGCGTGTGGTGCGGCTCGGTCTGGCTGACCACCGAGGAGGCGGAGACGTCGCCCGCGGTCAAGCGGAAGCTGCTCGCCGCCTCGTCGCTGGACACCGTGCGCTCGCGCTCCCGTACGGGAAAACCCGCCCGCCAGCTCAAGTCCGCCTGGACCGAGGAGTGGGACGGCGCCGAGGAGAGCCCGGGACCGCTGGGCATGCCGCTGCAGCTGCTGCTCGCCGAGGGCGCGATGGCACGGATCGGCGCGGCGGCGGAGAAGGGCGAGCCGGGCGCGATCGAGCTGGTCAACTACTTCGTCGGGCAGGTCGTCGGCCAGCTCGACCAGGTACGCCCGGCCAAGGACGTGGTGTACGACATGATCAGCGAGTTCGGCGCGGCGGTCGAGCGCCTGGGCGGGCTCACGGCGGAGTGACCCGCGAGATGGAGGAGCGCGACCGGGCGCTGACCGAATCCACCGAGCGGCGTCATGGACGAGGCGGTCAGGGCAGACTAGGGGGATGCTCGCCGCTCTGACCGGTTTGGGGCTGTCCACGGCGGCCGGCCTCAACGCCTACATCCCCCTCCTCATCGTGGGCGCTCTCGCCAACGTCACCGACGCCGTACGCCTGCCCGACGGCTACTCCTGGCTGTCGAACTGGGGCGTGCTCGCGATCATCGCCGTGCTGCTGATCGCCGAGCTGGTGCTGGACAAGGTGCCCGCCATCGACAGCGTCAACGACGCCATCCAGACCGTGATCCGCCCGGCGGCCGGCGGCGTGGTCTTCTCCGCCACCAACGCCGCCGCCGAGTTCGAGCGCTCGGCCTGGATGAGCGAGCACCCCTGGGCCGGGTGGCTGATCGGCATCGTGGCGGCGCTGGTCGTGCACGCGGTCAAGGCACTCGTCCGCCCGGTGGTCAACGCGGGCACGGCGGGGTTCGGCGCGCCGGTGCTGAGCACCGCCGAGGACGCGGGCTCCATCGGGATGAGCCTGGTCGCGGTCTTCGCGCCCGTGCTGGTGCTGGTCGCGCTGCTGGTGCTCGCCGTACTCGCCTTCCTGCTGATCCGGCGGGTACGCCGGGCGCGCGCTCGCAAGCGGGAGGCGCGCGCCCTTTGACCGCAGCGGCGACGGCTCGCCGCCGCCGGTGCAGAAGAGCCGGACGTCCGGACCGACCTGCGGCGTACGGCACCTGCCCCGCCGATCCGCCCTATGTGAACGCCGCTCCGCCCTATGTGAACGCCGATCCGCCCTATGTGAACATGGCCGCCCTGCCGCCCATGCCGGCACGGTGTCCGTGGCCGATCAAGAGCTTGCTCGGGTACGCCGTACGCGGTGCGCGCCGGAGCCGCCCGCGCGCACTATCCTTCAAAGCAGCAGCGCCAACAGGAGGTGGCAACGATCAGCGAGTTCCTCATCGTCGTCCTGGTGATCCTGGCGTTCCTCCTGCTCCTCGGCGGCATCGGCATCTTCCTCATCGTCAAGCTGGCCAAGAAGGCCGCGAACAAGGCCAGGGAGGCCACCGCCCGCATCACGACCCACGTCAACGCCATGGGCACCGGCGACGCCGCCGAGGTCGAGCGTCTCCGGCTCGAGATGCGCCGCGAGGTCTCGCTCACCCGCCAGTCCATCGAGCAGGCCCAGCGCCAGGGCTGGGACCTCGGCGAGCTGCCCCGGCTGCTGGCCGACCTCACCGCTCAGGCCGACGTCCACGACCAGCAGCTCGGCATGTACGCCCAGCAGCGCCGCATGTCCTCGTTCGCCGATCACGCCACGCTCGACCGGCTGCGCCAGAACCAGGCCACGCTGACCGCCATGTGCGCCCGCCTCCGCTCCGACCTGCTGCACACCCAGGTCCGGCACACCGGGGCCGGCATCGCCGACCTCACCCAGCGCGCCGACCTGGAGATCGAGGCCCGCCGCCCTGCCCCCGACCCGCTCGACGAGATCGACGACCTCTACCGCCGCACGATGCAGGAGCGCAAGGACCTCCCCTGACGGTCCCGGCTCTCAGGACGGCAGAAGGCCGGCCAGCGTGCGCGCGAACGCCTCCGGATTGTCGAGCATGATGTTGTGCCCCGACTCCGGGATGCCCAGCACGCGCACCCCGGCCGCCCGCAGCTCCTCGGCCCCCTCCGGCTCGGCGCCTTCAGGGAAGAGGAACGCGCGCGGGACGGACGTCAGCCCGACCAGCAGCTCGCGCATGGTCGGCGTGGTGCCCCGGGCCAGGCTGACCGCCGTACGGTGCAGGCCGCGCAGGTCGGCCAGGCGCATCGTGGACCACCAGTGCGGCCCCACCCGGTCGCGCACCTCCTTCCAGCCGCCCGACACGAACTCCTCCTCGCCGTAGGCGGCGATGCCGCTGGTGCCGGGCTGCGGGGGCGTCGCGGGATAGGGGTCGAGGTTGGCGTCCACGAGGATCAGGTCGGCCACCAGGCCGGGATGCCGCGCGGCCAGCACGATGGCGACGGCCCCGCCCATGCTGTGCGCGATCATCGCCGCGCCCTCCACGCCCGCCTTGCGCAGCGCCTCGGCGAGCGCGTCGGCATGGGCCTCCAGCGTGTACGGGAAATCCTGCGGGCGATCGCTGATGCCGAACCCGAGCAGGTCGATGAGGAGGGAACGGCGGCGCGGCAGCGCCGGGTGCGCCGCGACCTCCGCGTAGTAGGGGGCCGATGTGGCGCCGAGGCCGTGGACGTACACGCGGGCCGGCTCCGCGCCGGGCAGCTCGACCCAGCGCATGCGGGCGCCGCTGGGATGAACGATGGCATCGTGCATGACACCCCTCCTCATGTATCGGAGCCAATATACATCGACCCCGATGTATCATCGGAGCCATGCTGGAGCTGGCCATTCTGGGATTCCTCCGGGATCAGCCGTTGCACGGATACGACCTGCGCACGCGCGTGGCCGCCCTGATGGGCCACGTACGCCCGATCGCCGACGGCACCCTCTACCCCGCGATCAAGCGCCTGGCCGACGCCGGCTGGGTGCTCAGGAAGGACGAGCCCGGCGTGGCCGCGGCGCCCCGCCGCATGCTGTACCTGACACCGGAGGGGCAGGCCGAGCTCGAACGCCGCCTGCGCGAGCCCGCCGACCTCGACATCAGCGACGAGAACCGGTGGTTCACGCTGCTCGCGTTCCTGCGGCACCTCGGGAAGCCGAAGGAGCAGGCGGCGGTGCTGCGGCGGCGGCTCGCCTTCCTGGAGGAGCCGACCAGCTTCTTCTACGACGGCGACCGGCCGATGGCCGCCGAGGAGTTCCCCGACCCGTTCCGCCAGGGCCTCCTCACCATCGCCCACGCCACCAGCCAAGCCGAGCTGACCTGGCTCCGCACCACCCTCGCCACCCTGGAAGCCCCGGGTTGAACCGCCCTCCTGCAGCGAGGAGGCCCCAGCACGGCGCTTGGACCGCCGCACATCGCCCTCACATCTACGCGACCCAAAGGCGCCCAGCCGCCCCCGGCCTCCGCCGCGCCGAACGCCCCGCCCCAAGCCCCGGAACAGACCGCTGGAATCCCGCCTCGAACCGCCCGATGCGCAGGCCAGGCCACCAAAGACCACGCGAGACGCACGGCGGTACGAGGCGGGCAGACACGAGCAGCGCGGCGTGACCGCGCGTTGTCGTGGCACGAGGCGGGCGGCCACAGGCACCGCGGTGGAGGTGCGGGCCGGACCACCGCGAGTCGCGCGTCACGCAGGAGTGGCCCTCCGCAAGCCACGAGAGCAAACGTCCGCGAGGGCGCGCCCGCCACGCGAGACGCAGACCGGACCCGCCGCGGAAAGCATGGACACGGGCCGGTCCTCCGCAAGCACCTGACGCCTGACGAGCGAAGAGCGCGTGCCGGGCCGCACAACACGCAAAGGGCATTGAGCGAGCCGCCACAAGCCGCGCGAGGTGCGAAGACACACGGGCGAACCGCGCAGAACACGCGAGGCACACAGAGGCGCCGGCGAACCACGCAAGACACGCGGAGCGCGAAGAGACACGGGGCAAACCGCAGCAAGACGGCGGGAGGCGCGTAAGAGCCGGGGGTGGGCCGCCACCACGCTCGGGGTGGTCGGTGCGCGGCGGCCCCAAAGGGGTTCTCGAAGTGAAAAGTCAGGACGGACTGGGGCTGGTGCGGGTGACGTCGCCGGTGACGGCGTCGACGGTGACCTCATGCTTGGTGCCGTCAGTCGTGACGACGTCGGACTCCCAGACGGTCTTGTCGCGCTCGTCGTCCAGCGCCAGCTCCGTGATGCGCCCCTCGGGCACCGCGGTGGCGATCTTGTCGGCGGCCTGGGCGTAGTCGAGCTTGGCCGCGGCCACCCGGTCGCGGAGCTCGGCCTTGTCGTCGGCGTCGTCCTGCTCGATGGTGGGGCCGGTGACGACCTTGCCGCCCTCCACGTCGAGCTCGTACTCCGTGCCGTCCTCGCTGACGACCTGGATCTCCCAGCGGCTGCCGTTCTCCTCGGTCTCCATGGAGATCACCTTGGAGCCGGGCACGGCCGCCACCGCCGCCTGCCCGGCCTGCTTCAGGTCCTCCAGGCTCTGCTCGGCGGAGCCCGGCGTGCCGGGGCTGCCGTTCGGTGTGGCCGGGCTGCCGTTCGGCGTGGCGGTGCCAGGGCTGATCGGTGTGTCGGTACTTTCGGCCGTAGGCGTGCCGAGGCTCGGCGACGACCGTACGGACAGCCGCTCGGCCTCGCTCGTCACCGCGCCGCAGCCTCCCGCGAGCACCGTGGCGCCGACCAGGGCACCGATGATCGACTTGTTCATACCCTGGACGCTGCCCGCTGGCAGGTAAAGCATTCTCCCAGGTCAGCCCACCCGCAACTGCCACTTACGCCGCCATCACCACACCTGGCGCCCCCACCGGGCACCACCACCGTCACCGCACCTGGCACCCTGATCAGACGTCACCACCGTCGCCGCACTGGCACCCTGATCGGGCCGCGCCGCCGTCGCCGCACCTGGCACCTGATCAGACACCACCGCCGTCGCCGAACACGCCTGCGCACTCGACGGCCCAACGCATCCGGCCATCGGCCAGGCAAGCCTCCCGCGCCGGACCATCGCCGAGCACACCTCCGTGCCCGTACAGCCCAACGCCTCCGAGCACCACCGGCAGACCCGCGCCCAGCCGTCACCGAGCGCGCCCCCCGTGTCCGGCCACCTCCACACCCATCCGCGCCCACGCTCGGGCATCCCCGCGGCTCAGCAGGCGCGAGCACGGGATCCGGGCACGCACACGGGAGCCGGCGAGGTGGCAGGCACCAGCGGCGGGCATAGCGGACACAGGCACGGGGCAAGCCGACGCGGGCGCGGGCACGATCACGGGCACGGGAGACGGGACGGCAGGCGCGAACGCGGACGTGAGCGCGGCAGGCACCGGCACAAGCGCAGCGGGCACAGGCATGGGGCGAGCCGACGCGGGTGCAGGCACGAATACGGGCACGGCAGGCACGAGCATGAGCACGGGCGCAGGCACGGGAGGCGAGGCGGCAGGCGCGAACGCGGACGTGAGCGCGGCAGACGCCGACACGAACACGGCGGGCACGACCGGCGAGCGCTGGCCCGAGCACAACCACGGCAAGCACCGGCACAGGCACGGCGGGCACAGGCACGGCGGGCACAGGCACGAGCGGTGTGCACGGCGGGCACAGGCACGGGGCGAACCGGCACGAGCACGGGCACGGGAGACGGGGCAGGCACGAACGCGGGCGTGGGCACGGCAGGTAGGAGCGGTGGGCGCGACAGGTGTGGGCACGGGATGCACGGGCGGCGAACGCGGGCGCCTTGGTCGGCGCTGAACCGTGCCCGGCGCGCAGCGTGGCGCCGTCTCCTGCGACGCTGCGCCACATCCGGTGAATAGCCCGGCGCCGCCAGCCCAGTCCTGCCCTGCGCGGGACTGCGCTACACCGGACCGCCCAGCCTGAGACCGCCCAGCCCGGGACCGCCCGGCCCGAGACCGCCCAGCCCGGGACCGCCCGGCCCGAGACCGCCCCTGCGCGAAACCGCTCAGCCCGGGACCACCCGGCTCGGGTCCGCCCCGCCCAGGGCCGCCGCGTTCGGTGTCGCCCCGCGTCGGTTACTCGACGCCCGCCTCGCGCATGTCGCGCAGCTCGCGCTTGAGCTCCTTGATCTCGTCGCGCAGCCGTGCCGCCACCTCGAACTGCAGGTCGGCCGCCGCCTGGTGCATCTGCTCGGTCAGCGACTCGATGAGGGACTCCATCTGCGCGCGCGGCATCTCGCCCGCGATGGCCTTGGCGTGCTGGCCGGCCTGGCGGGCGCTGAGGCCGGGCACGGGGGCCTTGCCACGGGACTGCTGGCGGCCGCCGCCCATGAGCTGCTGGGTGTCGGCGTCTTCGCGCTGGAGCGAGTCGAGGATGTCGGCGATCTTCTTCCGCAGCGGCTGCGGGTCGATGCCGTGGGCCTCGTTGTAGGCGATCTGCTTGGCCCGGCGCCGGTTGGTCTCGTCGATCGCCCGCTCCATGGACGGGGTGATCTTGTCGGCGTACATGTGGACCTGGCCGGACACGTTTCGGGCGGCGCGGCCGATGGTCTGGATGAGCGACGTCTCCGAGCGCAGGAAGCCCTCCTTGTCGGCGTCGAGGATGGCCACCAGCGACACCTCGGGCAGGTCGAGGCCCTCGCGCAGGAGGTTGATGCCGACCAGCACGTCGAACTCGCCGGTGCGCAGCTCGCGCAGCAGCTCGATGCGGCGCAGCGTGTCGACCTCGCTGTGGAGGTAGCGGACGCGGATGCCGAGCTCCAGAAGGTAGTCGGTGAGGTCTTCCGCCATCTTCTTGGTCAGCGTGGTGACGAGCACGCGCTCGTCGCGCTCGGCGCGCTCGCGGATCTCGTGGACCAGGTCGTCGATCTGCCCCTTGGTGGGCTTGACCACGATCTCGGGGTCGACCAGGCCGGTCGGGCGGATGACCTGCTCGACGACCTCGCCCTTGACCCGCCCCAGCTCGTACGGCCCCGGCGTGGCCGACAGGTAGACGGTCTGGCCGATGCGCTCCAGGAACTCCTCCCACTTCAGCGGCCGGTTGTCGAGCGCCGACGGCAGCCGGAAGCCGTGCTCGACCAGCGTGCGCTTGCGGGAGGCGTCGCCTTCGTACATGGCGCCGATCTGCGGGACGGTCTGGTGGGACTCGTCGAGGACCAGCAGGAAGTCTTCGGGGAAGTAGTCGAGCAGCGTGTTGGGCGCGCTGCCCGGCGGGCGGCCGTCCATGTGGCGCGAGTAGTTCTCGATGCCGTTGCAGGTGCCGATCTGGCGCATCATCTCGATGTCGTACGTGGTGCGCATGCGCAGCCGCTGGGCCTCCAGCAGCTTGCCCTGCCGCTCCAGCTCGGCCAGCCGCTCGGCCAGCTCGGCCTCGATGCCCGCGATGGCGGCGGCCATGCGCTCCTCGCCCGCGACGTAGTGGGAGGCGGGGAAGATGTAGAGCTCTTCGTCCTCCGTGATGACCTCGCCGGTGAGCGGGTGCATGGTGGAGAGCTTTTCGATCTCGTCGCCGAACATCTCGATGCGGACGGCGAGCTCTTCGTACTTCGGGATGATCTCGATGGTGTCGCCGCGCACCCGGAACGTGCCGCGGGTGAAGGCCATGTCGTTGCGGGTGTACTGCATGTCGACCAGGCGGCGCAGCAGCTGGTCGCGGTCGATGTCCATGCCGACGCGCAGGCGGGTCATGCGGTCGACGTATTCCTGCGGCGTGCCGAGGCCGTAGATGCACGACACCGATGCGACCACGACGGTGTCGCGGCGGGTGAGCAGGGAGTTGGTGGCCGAGTGGCGCAGCCGCTCGACCTCGTCGTTGATCGAGGAGTCCTTCTCGATGTAGGTGTCGCTCTGCGGGACGTACGCCTCCGGCTGGTAGTAGTCGTAGTAGGAGACGAAGTACTCGACCGCGTTGTTGGGCAGCATCTCGCGCAGCTCGTTGGCGAACTGCGCGGCGAGCGTCTTGTTGGGCTGCATGACCAGGGTGGGCCGCTGCAGCCGCTCGATCAGCCACGCGATGGTGGCGGTCTTGCCCGTGCCGGTGGCGCCGAGCAGCACGCTGTCCTTCTCCCCGGCCTTGATGCGGCGCTCCAGCTCGGCGATGGCCGTCGGCTGGTCGCCTGATGGAGTCATCTCGGTGACGACCTTGAACGGCGCCACCTTCCGCTGCAAATCAGTGACCGGTCGCATGGTGCCACTGTAGGCGGCCCGACCGACAGAAAAAGTCAGGCCGGAGGCCCGCGCGGGCGCCGGCGGCGACGGCGCGCCGGGATCCCTTACCGGGCAGGGGATGCGGCGCCGTGATGATCGCCGTTGGTCGCCTCACCGCTACAGCCAGCAATACCCATATGGCATCACATTGCAAGCGAACCGTAAGCCATACCCGATACGGTCGAATCCGCCTGTAGCGGAAAAGGAAGGTTCGATGTCACGACCCAGAGAGGCACTGATCCAAGCAGGACGGGGTGTAGCCCAAGCGGTGGCCCAAGGGGGTGACGTCCGCCAGGCCGTCGGACAGGCCATGGGACAGATGGCCGGCCAGGCCGGAGGAATGCCGAACCAGGGCGGTCAGCCGGGCCAGGGCTTCGCGCTGAACCCCCACGACTTCGCCGCGGCCCGCGACGGCGGTCAGGCGCTGGGCACGTCGATCGAGGCGAGGAGCGCCTCGCTGAACGAGGCCGGCGAGATCGTCAACCGCAGCTGGACCGAGAACGGGATGCACGTCATCTCCCCGGTGGTGATCCCCAAGAGCAGCACCGCCAAGGTGGTCGTGCCGCTGAGCATCCTGGTGCTGCTCGGCCTCATCGGCGCGCTCGGCAACATCATCCCCAACGCCGACGTGCTCTTCGGCCTCCACTACTGGATCGTGCTGGTGCTCGCCGCCGCGTTCCTGTGGTGGCGGCGCAGCGTCGTGATGGTGCCCGAGGGCTGCAAGGCGCTCATCACGCAGTTCGGCAAGCTGGTGCACATCGCCGACCCCGGGCGGGTGACGCTGTTCAACCCGTGGAAGCGGGTCAGCTACATCGTCAACACCACGCGCGAGTACCCGTTCAACGCCCCGATCAGCGAGGCGCCGACGCAGCAGGGCGTCAAGGCCAGCGTTGACCTGTTCCTGCAGTTCAGGATCGAGAACCCGGCCGAGTTCATCTTCGTGCTCGGCTCGGTCAGCGGTTTTCAGTCCAAGCTGCAGAACGCCATCAGCGAGGTCACCCGCTCCCTGATCTACGCCCAGCGGGCCGAGGAGATCTACGACCTCGTCGGCGAGAGCACGGTCGGCATGCTGGAGACCCTCAACCAGCAGTTCCTGCCCGCCGTACGGCTGACCGACGTCAACATCACGCACGCCGAGCCCTCCAGCCAGGAGTACCGCATGGACCTGGCCGCGCCCGAGATGGTGCGCGTCGCCAAGGAGGCCTACACCTACGAGTACGAGCTCCAGCTGCGCAAGGAGCAGAACGAGGGTGACCTGGTCAAGGAGCTGGCCGGGCTGCAGGAGACGCTGAGCGCCATCCAGGCGGAGATCGCGAGCTACCAGGCCCGCATGGACACCGCGCTCGAACGCGCCACCCACCAGGCGACCGCGCAGGCCAGGCAGCGCCTCATCGAGGCGGAGTCCAAAGCGAACGCCAACGCCGCGCTCCTGGAGGCGCAGGCGCTGGACATCAGGGCGCTGTCGGCAGCCGAGGCGCCCGAGATCCTCGACTACCGCTTCCAGCAGGACCTGCTGAACAAGCTGGAGTCCGTCGCCGCCAGGCTGCCCCAGGTGGTGCAGGTGGGCGACGAGACCGAGATCGACTTCCTGGCCCTCGCCCAGCAGCTCGTGGGCGGCAAGGACGCGGCGCTGTTCTCCGAGGAGGACATGGCCGCCATCCGCGGCAGGCTCGACGAGATCGCCGCGCGCGTCCGGGCCCGCGAGCCCGAGATCGCCGGTCTGCTGCAGAAGGCCGCGGCCGACGTCGAGGAGCCGCCGGACACGCCGCCGCAGACGCCGGCGGCCGACGCCGACCTCGAGCGCACGGTCGAGCGGCTGCTGCCGAACGGCCCGCACCGCGGACAGCCTGGGGGTGCCATCTGATGAGCAGGGAATTCTCGAAGATCAAGGAGTCGCTGGCCTCCTGGGGTGAGATCCGCCAGCTCCTGCGCGGCGGCGAGCAGGGCCAGCTCGTGCCGGTCGTCATCCCGAAGGACCGGCGCGGCTTCGCGTGGATGACGCTCATCTTCCTGGCGATCTACTTCGCCGGCATGGCCGTGCTGACCGATTTCACGCTCATCGCGGCGTTCGCCGCGCTGGTGTTCCTGCTGCTCGCGCTGCTCACGATATGGCGCAAGGCGATCATCGAGATCGAGGAGGGCACCACCGGCGTGCGCAGCCGCTGGGGCGCCATCACCGGCACGCTCCCGCCGGGCCGCCACTACCTGTGGCTGCCGTGGGACCGGGTGGACGCGGTGGTGGACACCTCGACGGAGATCCCGTACTCGGCGCCGATCGTGGCCTGCCCGACGGCCGAGAACGTGCCGCTGAAGTCGATCGAGTTCTTCCTGAAGTTCCGCATCGTGGACCCGGTCGCATTCGTGCGCACGATCGGCGCGAGCAACTTCGACCTGGTGCTCTCCAGCGCCGTGCAGGACGCCATCAGGCAGCGCAGCCGCAAGGTCCACACCGAGCGGGCCTACGACCTGCGCGGCTCCGACGTCGGCGACATGCAGGACGCGCTCAACCGCCAGCTCGGCCGCTACGGCGTGCGCATCACCGGCGCGAACATCCCCGACGTGCAGCTGCCCGACCAGTACCAGCAGCACCTGGCCACCCGCGAGAAGGTCGCCAAGGAGATGTCGGCCTACGAGCGCGAGTGGGAGCTGACCCGCAAGCGCCGCATCGACACGCTGCTGATGGAGATCGAGCGCTCGAAGAAGACCCGTGACGCCCGCGTGGTCGAGGTCAAGGCCGCCTACAACACCGCGCGCAAGGACGTGGCGCGCATGCTGGAGGAGCAGGAGACCGAGGCGCAGCGGGTGACGTGGGAGATCGAGGCGCGCGGCAGGGCCGAGCTGACCGCCGCCGAGAACGAGGCCAAGGCGCTGCGGCGGCTGGCCGAGTCGTACCGCGACAACCGGGCCGTGCTGCAGTACGAGCTGGCCCGCAAGCGTCTCGACGTGGGCGCCAAGCTCGCGGAGAACGCGCCGCAGCCGCTGGTCGTGCGCACCCAGCAGGGCCAGTCGGACTCCGCGCTCAGCACCCTCCTGCTCGCCCAGCTCCTCCCCCGCATCTCGGGAGCCGGAGCGGGAAACGTGAACGGTCACACGCCTTCCGCTTCCGCTTAGGAGAACCTCCATGGTGTTCCGCAGGCTGATGGCCGCGCTCGGCGCGGGCGTCGAGGTCGACACGGTGCTGGCCAACAAGGACGTACGGCCGGGAGAGCTGCTGCGCGGCGTCGTCCACTTCCGTGGCGGCAAGTCCGACTACAAGGTCGAGGGCATAGTCATCGACCTCACGGCCGTGGTCGAGGTCGAGTCGGGCGACAGCGAGTACAAGACGAGCTACAGCTTCCAGCGCACGCAGGTCGCCGGGGCGTTCCAGCTCGCGGCCGGGGAGCAGCACCAGCACCCGTTCGAGGTGCCGATCCCGTGGGAGACGCCGATCAGCGCGGTGGGCGGGTATCCGCTGCACGGCATGAAGCTGGGCGTGCACACGGAGCTGGCGCTGGCGGGCGCGCTCGACAAGAGCGACCTCGACCCGCTGTACGTCAGCCCGCTGCCGGCCCAGGACCACCTGCTCGCGGCGGTGGACCGGATGGGCTTCCGTTTCAAGAGCGCCGACCTGGAGCGGGGCACGCTGTACGGCTCGACGATGCCGTTCTTCCAGGAGATCGAGTACTACGCGGGAGGCCAGTGGCGGCGCCACTTCAACGAGCTGGAGCTGACGTTCATCGCCGGGCCGCGGCAGATGGACGTCATCCTGGAGGCCGACAAGAAGGGCGGTCTCCTGACCTCCGGCCACGACGCGTACAACCGCTTCACCGTGCGCTACGACGACCCGCCGCAGGCGGCGGAGGCGGCGCTGCAGCGCGGCCTGGAGGCGATGGCCCGGCGCAGGGGCTGGTTCTAGCGCGTCCTACAGCCGCGCCACCGCGAGCAGGTGGCCGCTGACCCCCAGCAGCGACGGCACGGACTCCACCCGGCGGGCGGCGTCGAGCAGCAGCTCGCGCCGCCCTTCGTCGTCCAGCCAGTCGTTGACGTCGCCGTAGAGCCAGAAGGCGCCCTCGAGGCCGTAGCGTCGCGGCTCGGGCAGCCCGGCGTCGGCGAACTCGCCGGGGATGTCGTCGGGGTCGTGCAGGTAGGCACGGAACCCGCTGTCGGCCGCGCCCTCCCCGGTGATGAGGATGCCGGTCTCCAGCGAGGCGTGCACGGCCGCGCGCCAGTCCTCCCGGGGGTAGATGCCGAGGTGCACGGTGTCGTGGAGCGCGGCGTACCGGCTGATGAAGGCGGCGGTGATCATCCCGCCCGGCTTGGCGGCGCGGCGGGCCTCGCGCAGCGCGCGCAGCCGGTCGTCGCGCTCGGGCAGGTGGTAGAGCGGGCCGAGCAGCAGCACCGCGTCCGCCTCGCCGTCGGGGACCGGCAGGTCACGGGCGTCGCCGAGGCGCGCCGTCACGCCGGGCAGCTCGCCCGCCTCGGCCACGTGCAGCGGCACCGGGTCGATCACCTCGACCTGGTAGCCCTCCTCGGCCAGCCATTCGGCGTGCACGCCGGTGCCGCCGCCCACGTCGAGCACGCGGGCGGGCGCCGGGGGCAGGGTGCGGCGCAGGACATCGCGCGTGCGCCAGTACTCCAGCCGGCCGCGTCCCTCTCGCAGCCGTGTACGCTCGCCGCCGCGCTCGTAGTAGGCCATGAGGACGGGATCTTCGATCATGGCTGGGGATCCTACGCGCCGCCGTGCGGGCCGGGCGAGCGAATATCCCCGGCGCAGGAGGGGATTCGCTCCTTTGCGCGAGCTGGCAGGGCCTTGGTGCGATCGTTACCATGACGTCAGGCACTGACTGATCATGAGACGGCGGGGCGGGGGCGCATGGGACGGTTCAAGGCGGCGATGCGCACGACCGCCCTGTGGGGGGCGCGCAACGCCGACGGCGCCATCGCGCTCGGGCTGGCGTTCGTGGTGGGCGTGCTCGGCATCCTGCCGCCGGAGCTCTTCGGCCCCGAGGGCGAAGAGATCCAGACGCAGCTCGTGAACGCGTCCGCCCTGGTGATCATGGCGCTGGTGGCCACCGCGCTGCTGCGCGACCGCGCCCGCCAGGCCCCCGTGGAGAAGACGATCACCTCGGGCGCGCTGGCCGAGCTGCCGATCAGGCTGGCCCGCCTGGAGGAGATCGAGACGCTGGTCCACAGCACCCGGCACGCGCTCGACGCGCTGCAGCTCGTCCGCGTGCTGGGCAGCAAGCAGGAGATCGCGCAGTGCCACGCCGAGGCCAGGCGCGACACCACCCGGTGGATCTTCAAGGGCGGCACCGGCACCTACCTGCGGGCCGTCACGCTGCCGGAGTGCGTGGCCGCCGCCCGCAGGGACAAGCGCCACCTCACCGTCCGCGTCGAGGTCATCGATCCCTCCGACCTCGAGGTGTGCGAGACGTACGCCCACTACCGCCGCTCGCTGTCCGACGCCCCCGACGGCACCGGCGAGATGTGGACGACCGACCGGGTCAGGAAGGAGTCGTACGCGACGGTGCTGGCCGCCTTCTGGCACCGCCAGCGCTACGGCCTGCTCGACATCGGCGTCGCGCTGTCGTCCACGATGACCACGTTCCGCTGGGATCTGTCGTCCAGCCGCGTGATCATGACGGTCGAGGACCCCAACAAGGCCATGACGGCGCTCAGGGGCACCTTCTACTACGAGAACTGCGACACCGAGCTGCGGCTCAGCTTCGAACAGGCGCGGCGGGTGCCGCTGGAGATGTACCGGAAGGTGCCGCTGAGCGACGAGCCCACCATCGAGGAGGTGCAGGAGCTGTTCGAGCGCGTGGGCCTGCCCCTGCCCAGGTCGTACAACGGGCGCGACGTCGTCGACATCACCCGCAAGGCGCTGCGAGCCATGGACCCGTACGCATGAGCATCGAAGGGGTGCGGCGGCTGGTGGACGAGGGGCGCGCGAGGTCGTGGGCCTTAGCGGAGCTGTCGCGGCCCGGCCTGACCGCGGTGCGCCACCCGCTCGGGTTCGTCTGCCTGCCGATCGAGCGCGACGGCGGCGACGGCGTGTGCCTGCACGTGTGGTCCGGGTCGCTCGCCCACACCGAGGTCACCACCTCGCAGATCCACTGCCACAGCTGGGACCTCGTCAGCCACGTGCTCTACGGGCAGGTCCGCAACGTGCACGTCGTCGTCACCGACGCGGGAGCCGACGCCACCCACCGCGTCTACGAGGTGGTCAGCGGCGCCGACGGCGACCGCATCTCCCCCACCGGGCGCACCGTGCGCCACGCGACGGGCTCGGTGGAGGTGTTCGGGCCCGGTGACACGTACACGCTGGCCGCCGACCGCTTCCACAGCAGCGTCGTGCCGGAGGATGGTGAGGCGGCCACCATCGCGCTCGGCCGCGGCAGGCCGGGCGCCCGCGACCTGTCGCTGGGACCGCTCGACGGCGCCGCCCACCACGTGGCGCGGCAGCCGCTCGACGCCGAGGAGACGGCGCTGGCCGTCCGCCTGATCACCGCGCATCTGACCTGAGAGGGCAACGCCGATGGACCTGGACCACGCTCGCACGGTCGCCGTCGAAGCCGCCGAGGCCGCGGGGGCGCTGATCCGGGAGGGCACGCGGCGCAGCCTGCGGGTGCACGCCAAGGGCGACGCCGGCGACGTCGTGACCGACCTCGACATCGCGTCGGAGAAGCTGCTGCTGGAGCGGATCCTGACGGCCTTCCCGTCGCACGCGGTGATCGCCGAGGAGTCGGGGCTGAACGGCGCGGCGGGCTGCGAGTGGACGTGGCTGGTCGATCCGCTCGACGGCACCAACAACATCGCCATCGGGCTGCCCGCGTACGTGGTGGGGGTGGCGCTGTGCCGGGCCGGACGGCCGCAGCTCGGCGTGGTGCACGACCCGGTCTCGGCGCAGACGTGGTCGGCCATCAGGGGCAGGGGCGCGCTGTCCTCGTCGGGCCGGCGGCTGTCGGCCCCGTACGCGCCGAGCCCGCACGGGCCGCTGCTGGCCTGGATCCAGGGGTACGGCATCGCCAGGGACGACGCGACCGTGCTGAGGCTGAAGGCGGCGCTCGAGTTCCACGCCCGCCGGGTGCTGCAGCTGTGGACGCCGCTGCTGTCGTGGGCGATGCTGGCCCGCGGCGACATCGACGGCATCGTGGGCTACCGCACCGGCGTGGTGGACCTGCCGGCGGGCGCGCTGCTCGCGCAGGAGGCGGGCATCGAGATCAGGGCGCTGGACGGCGGCCCGTACGACGACCGCATCCAGGGCGCGGCCGAGGAGCGCAGCTACGTGGCGGCCCATCCGCGCGCCCTGCCCGGCCTGCTCGCGCTGCTGCGATGACGCCCTGAACTGGTCAGCCGGACGCGACGAGCGCCCACACCGTCGCCGCCGTGCCCACGATCGCGAGGCCGGCGCCGGTGAGCAGGAAGCGCGGCATCGGCACGGCCACGTCGTGGCGGCGGCACGACTCGAACCACAGCAGCGTGGCGAGCGACGCCCACGGCGTGATGACCGGGCCGACGTTGGTGCCGGCCAGCAGCGCCAGCAGGTGGTCCTGCTGGACCGCCGGGATGACGATCTCGACCGCCTTGTACGCCGGCAGGTTGTTGATCAGGTTGGCCAGCCCGGCCCCCACGGCGGCGATGCGCAGCGGGTCGTCGTCGGTGCCGATCAGCCAGGTCATCAGCGCCGACAGGCCGTGCCCGCTGAGCGTGGGCACCACCAGGAACAGCCCGGTCACGAAGACGACGAGCTGCCACGGGATGAGGCTCCACGTCAGCCGCTCGCGGGCGCGCACCACGAACGCGGCCACGACGATCACCGCCGCCGCCACGGCCGCCACCGCGACGTGCGCCCCGAACAGCAGCAGCACGATGAACAGCAGGCAGCCGGCCGCCGCCGCCGCGAACAGCACCCGGTCGGCCACCGGCTCCAGCACCGGTGGGACGTAGCGCAGGTCGCGCCGCTCGCCCCTGCGCCAGAAGAACACCCACAAGAACGCCATCGTCACCGCGATCGCGGCGAGCTGGGGCGCCCACATGCGGGCGGCGAACTCCTGCGTGGTAAGACCGATCTTGGTCATGCCGAGGAGGTTCGTCAGGTTGGAGACCGGCAGCAGCAGGCTCGCGGTGTTGGCCAGCCAGATCGTCGTCATCGCCAAAGGCAGGGCGGCGATGCGGGCGCGGGGTGCCAGGGCCAGCATCACGGGGGTGAGCAGGACGGCCGTCGTGTCCAGGTTCAAAAAGATCGTGACGAGGGACGCGAAGGCCGTGCAGAGGAGGAAGAGCGCGGCGTAGTTGCCGCGGCCGAGCACCGCCATCCTCGCCGCGATCGCGTCGAAGACCTGCGCCTCCTTGGTCAGCTCGGCCACCACGATGATCGCCACCAGGAAGACGAGCAGCGGACCGATCTCGCTCAGGCTCTCGACGGCCGCCTCCCACGGCAGCAGCCCGGTCGCCACGAAGACCAGCCCCAGGATCAGCAGCCCGATCCTGATCCAGTCGAGTACGCCAAGACGCCGCAACACCCGACGATGATCGCACACGCGCTGCGAAACGCCGATCCCACAGGAGATACTGAACAGATGGCACGTGACGGCAGGCCGACCGACATCTTCGTCAGCTACTCCCCGGCCGACACGGCCTGGGCGACCTGGATCGCGTGGGAGCTCGAGGCGGCGGGCTACAAGACCATGATCCAGGCGTGGGACTTCGTGCCCGGCACCAACTTCATCGACTTCATGGACCGCGGCGTCAGCGAGGCCAAGCTCGTCGTGGCCGTGCTCTCGCGCAACTACCTGGGCTCGCGCTACGGCCGCATGGAGTGGCAGGCCGCGCTGCGCGCCGACCCCGACAACCCGTCCAACAAGCTCGTCACCATCCGCCTGGAGGACGTGCCGCTCGAAGGGCTGCTGTCCACCATCACCTGGGTGGACCTGCTGGGCGTCACCGACCCGGGCCAGGCCAGGGCGCTGCTGCTCGGCAGGGTCAGGGAGGCGCTGGCGGGCCGCGCCAAGCCGGAGGTCCCGCCCGCGTTCCCCGACGGCTCGTCGGTGCCCGCCGCGCCGCCGGCCCCGCCCGCGCTGCCCGAGCCCGCCGAGCCGGCCAGGGCCAGGCGCAGGCCGGTCACCGCGCCGGCGTTCCCGCCCGCCGCGGCCACCGCGCGCGGGCGCGAGACGATCAGCGTGCTGCACATCGGCGGCCCCCGCTTCGGCCGGGCGCTGCCCGACCCGGGCGACCCGTTCACGCCCGAGGACATGCAGGCCCGCATCTGGGCCGACCTGACCGCCATGTACGACCGCGGCATGCCGCGCCCCGACCTCATGGTCATCGCCGGCGACCTCACCGAGTCGGGCACGCTCGGCCAGTTCGGGCAGGCCACCCGGTTCGTCACCGACCTGCGGCTGCTGCTCGGCCTGGAGCCGCACCGGCTCATCCTGCTGCCCGGCCCGCGCGACGTCACCAAGGCCGCCGCCAGCGCCTACTTCCTGACCTGCGAGGCCGACGACGTCGCGCCGCAGCCGCCCTACTGGCCCAAGTGGCGGCACTTCGCCTCCCTGTTCGGCGAGGTCTACCAGGGCCTGGACGACCGGGTGTTCGACGGCGGGCAGCCGTGGACCCTGTTCGAGGTGCCCGACCTGCAGGTGGTCGTGGCGGGGCTCAACTCCACGATGGCGATGAGCCATCTGGAGCGCGACGCGTACGCGATGATCGGGGAGGCGCAGGCGGCCTGGTTCGCCGAACGGCTGCGCCCCTACGAGGAGCGCGCCTGGCTGCGCCTGGGCGCGATGGGCCACCCGCCGGCCGAGCTGCGCGACGCCGCCACCTACCAGCGGCTCCTCGGTCACCGCATCAACCTGCTCTTCCACGGCGGCACGGGCCCGGCGGGCGAGGGCCACATCGCCGCGCCGCGCGCCGGACGCCACCAGGTGATCGAGATCGGCCCCGACGGGCTGCGCACGTGGCTGCCCGACGCGGGCCGGCCCGAGCGGGTGCGCGCCAGGTGGCGCTCGGCGCAGACCACGTTCACCGGGCAGACCCCGCCCGCGCCGCCGCCCGCGCCCGAGCCCGAGCGGCGCGCGCCCAGCCCCGTCGAGCTGCTGCTCGACCGCATCGCCGAGGTGTGCGAGGCGCGGCACGAGCGGGCCAGGATCCGCAGGTTCGACGCCCATCTCGTGGTCACGCACCCCGAGGACGGGTTCGTCAGGCAGACCATGATCGGCGCGTACGTCGGCGAGCCCACCGTGGAGAGCGCCGCCCCGTTCGTGCGGACGGCCCACGCCGCCGGGCTCTCGGCCGAATTGGTCTACCAGGGGCCGCCCGCGCCGCGCGCGGTCCGCGACGAGCTCATGCGCAAGGGCGTGCGGCTGCGCAGCTTCACCGAGTTCCAGGGCCTGCTCGACCTGAGCGGCTACGTCGCCGAGCAGACCGCGCGGCTCGCCTCCGACCGCCGCTACCCGCCCAGCCTGTACGTCCCCCAGCGCTACCGCGAGCTCGACCGCCCCGGCAGCCAGGTCAAGTCGGGCCTGACCGACGAGCTGATGCGGCTGCTGTCGGCCGACCACGGCCGTTTCGTGCTGCTGCTCGGCGACTTCGGTCACGGCAAGACGTTCGCGCTGCGCGAGCTGGCCCGCCGCATCCCCACGGAGCTGCCGCACCTGACGCCGATCCTCATCGAGCTGCGCGCGCTCGACAAGGCGCACTCGGTGGACGCGCTGGTGGCGGCCCACCTGGCGAGCCACGGCGAGGAGGTCATCGACCTCAAGGCCTTCCGCTACCTGCTGCGGCAGGGGCGGATCGTGCTGCTGTTCGACGGTTTCGACGAGCTGGTGACCCGCCTGACCTACGACCGCGCGGCCGACCACCTGGCCACGCTGCTCGCCGCCGCCGAGGACAAGGCGAAGATCGTGGTGGCCAGCCGTACCCAGCACTTCAAGTCGCACAGCCAGGTGCTGACCTCGCTGGGCGAGATGGTGGGCGTGCTGCCGCAGCGCAGGGTGCTCGGCGTCGAGAACTTCGCGCCCGACCAGATCAGCTCCTACCTCGCCAACAGGTTCGGCGACGACGCCGAGGCGAGCGCCCGCATGGCGCTGATGCGGGAGATGGAGGACCTGCTCGCGCTGGCCCAGAACCCGCGCATGCTGAGCTTCATCGCCGACCTCGACGCCGACCGCCTCCGTACGGTGGCCCGCGCCCGCCACACGATCAGCCCGGCCCTGCTGTACGAGGAGATCCTCACCTCCTGGCTGACGTTCGAGGAGCGGCGGGCCAAGGTGCCGGGCTCGACCGGCGGGCTGAGCGTGGACGAGCTGTGGCAGGCGGTGACGGCGCTGGCGGTGCGGCTGTGGGAGTCGGGCGAGTCGCTGCTCGGCATGGACGAGCTGACCGAGATCGGCGAGACGCTGACCGACCTGGCCGACGGGCAGCTCACGGCCGCGCACGCGGCGTTCCGCATGGGCTCGGGCAGCCTGCTGGTGCGCACCGAGGAGGGCATGTTCGGGTTCATCCACACCTCGGTGATGGAGTGGCTGATCGCCCGCCACATCGCCGCGACCATGGACGACCCCGAGCTGCTGTCGCGCCGGCCGCTGTCGGCGCTGACCGTGGAGTTCCTGTGCGACCTGGCCGACGTGCGGGCGCTGCGCGCCTGGGTGAACGACCCGCCGCCGGACGACGTCTCGCGCGCCAACGCCGTCAAGATCGCCGCCAGGCTGCGCACGCCCGCGCGTACGGACCTGCGCGGCGCCAACCTCAAGGGCGAGGACCTGTCGGCCCGCGACCTGCGCGAGGTGGACCTGACCGGCGCGGACCTGTCGGAGGCGACGCTGGTCGGCACCAACCTGTCCAGGGCCGTGCTGCGCGACGCCCGCCTGGCCGGGGCCCGGCTCGACGGCGCCCAGCTCACCGGGGCCGACCTGCGCGGCGCCGACCTGTCGGGGGCGCGCCTCGCCCGCGTCGATCTGAGCGACGCGGCCGTCGAGGGCGCCCGCTGGCACCGCGCCACGCTCATCGACGTGACCGGCACGCTGCCGCGCCTGCCCGGCGCCGCCGTGGTGCCGGGGCAGCCGGTCGAGGTGGAGTTCGCACCGGCCGGCATCGGCGTCCCGTACGGCTACCACTTCCAGACCAGCCGCCTGCCGGAGCCGATCGCCTACAGCCCCGACGGCGCGACCATCGCGGTCGGCAACGAGGACGGCGGCGTGCTGCTGTGCGTCGGCGGCGCGCCCGTGCGCACGCTGCAGGGCCACCGGGGCCGCGTCTACGCCGTGACGTTCGCCGGCGACCTCATGGCGACCGGCGCGAGCGACGGCGTGGTGCTGCTGTGGGACGCGCTGACCGGCGAACCCGTGCGCCGCCTCGACGGCCACCCGGGTGGCGTCTGGCCGCTGCGGCTCAGCCCCTCGGGCGACCTGGTGGCGGCGGGCGGCGGCGACGGCGTCGTACGCGTGTGGGAGACCGCCACGGGGCGGCTGCTGCACGAGCTGACCGGGCACCAGGCGCCGATCTACACCGCCTCGTTCGGCCGCTCGGCCCTCGTGACCGGAGACGCGGCGGGCGTCGTACGCGTGTGGGACATCGGATCGGGGCAGATGAAGGAGACGCTGGGCGAGCATCGCGGCAGCGTCTACCGCGTCGTGCACAGCCCCGACGAGCGGCTGCTCGCCACCGGCGACGAGGCGGGCACCGTACGCCTGTGGGACACCGCCACCTGGACCCGCCTGCACGAGCTGACCGGCCACTTCGGCAGCGTCTACTCGCTGGCGTTCTCGCCCGACGGGACGCTGCTGGCCAGCGGCGACACGGCCGGCGCGGTACGCCTGTGGACCTCGACCGGCGAGACTCGCGGCGTGCACGCCACCCACGCCACCAACGTCTACCAGGTCGCCTTCAGCCCCGGCGGGCAGATCCTGGCCAGCGGCGACGCCAACGGCGTCGTGCGGCTGCAGCGCGTGGGCGACTCCGGCAAGATCGAGCTGACCGGCCACCGCAGCTCGGTGTGGCCGTTCGTGTTCAGCCCCGACGGGCAGCAGCTCGCCACCAGCAGCAACGACGGCACCGTACGCCTGTGGGACCCGCAGACCGGCCAGTGCCAGCGGGTGCTGCGCGGCCACGGCCGCCGCATCTCCTCCGTCGCCTTCAGCGCCGACGGCTCGATGCTGGCCACCAGCGGCAACGACGGCATCGTACGGCTGTGGGAGCCGCGCACCGGCCGCCGGCTGCGCGAGTTCACCGGCAGCTCCGACCGGCTCATCTCGGCCTCCTTCTCCCCCGCCGGCCCGGTGCTCGCCACCGCGAGCAACGACGGTGGCGTGCACTTCTGGAACGCCTCCACCGGCGACTACGAGCGCGAGCTCAACGCCGAGACCGAGCACGTGTGGGCCGAGGCGTTCAGCCCCGACGGCGACCTGCTCGCCACGGCCAACGACGACGACACCGTGCGCCTGTGGTACCGGCCGACCGGGCGGCCCTCCGGCAACCTGGCCGAGCATCGCGGCCGGGTGCGCTCGATCGCCTTCAGCCCGGACGGCGCCTACGTGGCCACCGGCTGCGACGACACGCTCGTCCGCATCTGGCACATCCGCACGGGCCGCCGCGTCGCCGTCCTGGAAGGACACACCGACCGGGTCTACTCCGTCTCCTACTCCCCCGACGGGCGCCACCTCGTCAGCGCCGGCAACGACGGCCGGGCCCTGGTGTGGGAGCTGCCGCCCGGCCTGGCGCCGCGCCTGGTGCACACGCTGCGGCACGAGGGGCGGCTGTGGAGCGCGGCGTTCAACGGAACGGGCTCGCTGCTGGCCACCGGAGGCGACGACGCGCTCATCCGCGTCTACGACGCCGCCACCGGCGACCTGCGGCGCATCCTGGCCGGGCACAACCGCCGCATCTGGTCGGTCGCCTTCAGCCCCGTGCCCGACTCCGAGCTGCTGGCCAGCGCCGGCGACGACGGCGTGGTCATCCTGTGGGAGGGCGACCGGCGGCTGGCGACGCTGCTGGGCCTGCCCGAGGGGTGGGCGGCCATCGCGCCCGACGGCCGCTACAAGGTGCAGGGCGAGCCCGGCGGGCAGTTCTGGCACGTGGTCGGGATGGAGCGGTTCGAGCTGGGCGAGCTGGACGCGTACCTGCCGGAGGTGCGGCAGGTGCCGCTCGACGAGCCGTTCTAGCGCTCTGTGCCGCCCGGTGCCGGCGCGCGTGAGCCGTTCGACCAGGCTCAGGCGCGACCGGCGCGCCGCAACAGCTCGTCCCAGACCTCGGACACGCGAGCGTCGAGATCGTCGAGCGAGCCGTCGTTGGGGATCACGATGTCCGCGGCGGCCAGCCGCTCGTCCCGGCTCGCCTGGGCGGCGATGCGGGCCTTGGCGTCGGTCTCCGCCATGCCGCGGTGCTCGGCCAGGCGGCGGATGCGCAGCTCGTCGGGGGCGTCGACGACGATCACCACGTCGTACATGGAGGCCAGGTCGTTCTCCACGAGCAGCGGCACGTCGTACACCACGATCGCGTCGTCGGGGGCCGTGCGCAGCAGCTCCGCCACCCGCTCCCCCACCAGCGGATGCACGATCGCGTTGAGCGCCGCCAGCTTCTCCGAGTCGTTGAAGACGATCGAGCCGAGCTTCTCGCGGTTGAGCGAGCCGTCGGGACGCAGCACGTCCTCGCCGAACGTCTCCACCACCCGCGCCAGCCCCGGCGTGCCGGGCTCGACCACCTCGCGGGCGATCACGTCGGCGTCGATCACCATCGCGCCCCTGGCCGCGAGCCGCTTGGACACCTCGCTCTTGCCGGAACCGATCCCGCCGGTGAGCCCGATCTTCAACATGCGGGAAAGCCTATCGCCCGCCGCCCCAGCGGCTCCTCAAGCCGCCGGCTGCGGCGTCATGCGCAGGTGGATCAGGGTCAGGTGGTCGTCCATGCGCTCGCGGTGGGTCTCGCGGTAGCCCAGCCTGCGGTACAGGCGCAGGTTGGGCTCCGACAGGTGGCCGGTGAACAGGTCGAACGCCTGCGCGTCCGGCACCCGCTCGTGCAGGGCGCGCAGCAGGGCCGTACCGATGCCCCTGCCCTGGAGGTCGGGGGCGACGACCAGCCGGCCGACCAGGCAGGTGGTGCCGGCCAGGCGGCCGCGTACGGCGCCGACGATGCGGCCCGACTCGACGGCCTTGAGCACCACCGCGTCCTCGATGACCTTGCGTACCTGCTCCAGCGACTCGACCAGCGGCGGGATGTAGGGGTCACCGTACAGCTGGGCCTCACTGACGTAGGCCGCCCGCTGCACGGTCAGGACCTCGCCCGCATCGCCGGGCACCGCCTGCTCGATCACCACCCGCCGCAGCCTACCCTCAGCGGCCCTCCCCCGCCGTGAGCTCGCCGGGGCACACCGTACGCGCCGCGGGCGCCACGCCGTTCACCAGGAAGTCGTGCACGCGTGCCCGCAGGCAGGCGGCCCGCAGCTTGGCGGCCCCTTGCAGCAGGTACGCGTCGTGCCCGTCCCCGTGCCACAGCACCACCGCGCCGGGGATCCGCCCGGCCAGCCGAGCCGCCGCGGCAGGCGGGCTCTCCAGGTCCAGCCGCCCGATCCCGACCAGCACGACCGCCCCGGCCCCTCTCCCCTCGGGCCGCGATCCCCGGCCGCTCCGTGACCCTCCACGCTCGGCCCCCGCCGTCGCACCGCCGCTGGAACCCGCCGTCGCACCGCCGCGGGAACCCGCCGTCGCATCACCACCGGCCTCCGCCGAGCCGGTGGCAGCGCTCTCCGGCTCGCGACCGCCTCCGAGCTCACCCGGTTCGCCGCCGCTCCGGCCCGGGAAGCCGGCACCACCGGCGTCGCTTTCCCGGGGCGAGGAATCGACGGCACCGGCCTCCGGGCCGTCCCCGTAACGGGGCGAGGCGCCGAGGGCGCTGGGCTCGGGGGCGTCACCGGCTCGGGGCGTGGGGAGCACCGCACCGGGCTCCGGCTCCCCATAGGGCGCGGGGCCGGTGGCGCCGGTCCGCGCCGGCCGGTCCCCGGCCGCTCCCGGGGAGGGCCGGCCCTCGCCACCGCCGGTCGGCGCGGGCTCCTCACCACCGGTCAGCCGGGACCGGTCGATCCGCAGGGGGTGAGGCCGCCAGCTCGGGCGGGTGTCCAGGCCCAGGCACTTGCCGACCTCGTAGCGGGCGGTGAGCCACCCCACCCGGGGCGCGATCTCGCGCAGCCGGGACTCCATGCGCAGGAAGCTCCGGTGACCGGGCACCGCGGGCATGAAGTCGTGGCAGTACATGGCGCGGGAGACGGTGGCAGGCGCGTCGGGCCGCCGCACCCCGGCCAGCGCCGCCAGCGCCCGGGCATCGCCCTCCTCGGCGGCGGCCAGCGCCCTGGCCAGCTCCGGCCACCGCCGCGCTTCGAGCCCGGCGAGCACGGCGGCGGTGATCCTCCGCTCGTCGATGACCCGCCCGGCCCGGACGCCCTCATCCGCCCGCCCGTCACCCGATGACGGCCTGTGCTCCCCGCCTCGCGCCGCAGCGTGGCCAGAAGGCGGCCTCTTCACCGAGCCGCCACGCCCGGGAGCGATGACGGACGGCCTTCCGTCCAGCAACCCACCGGCCCCAGAAGCGACGGCCGACGGCGCCGCACCGAGCAGCCGCCCGAGCCGGGACCCCGCCACCCGCGGCCCCTCGCCGAGCAGCCGACCGATTCTAAGCCCCGCCTCCGAAGAGACACCGCCGCCCCGCGCCGACGGCCCGGCGCCCGCCCTCGAAGACGTGCCACCGATCCGGGCACCCTCGCGAGGGCTCACCGACGGCTCCCCGCCGGGCGAGGCACCGCCGCCAGGGCTCGCCGTCTGCGCGGGGACGCCGGCCGGACCACCGACCCCGGAAGCCGCAACGGCAGGCGCGCCGCTCAGCAACCCGCCGAGCCCGCGCTCCGCAACGAGCGGTGACCTGCCGAGCAGCGCGTCCAGATCGGGACCTGCAGCGGAACGCGGCCCACCGGGAGAACCCGCGCGCACATGCCCGCGCGCCGCATCCTCACGTGCGGAACCCGCCGGCAGGGGCGCGCGTTCGCGCCCAGGCCCAGCGGACGGAGGAGCGGACGGCTCGCTCCCCGTACCGACAGACGGAGGAGCAGGTGATTCACTCCCCGGACCAGCGGACGGAGGAGCGGGTGATTCGCTTTCCGGGCCAACGGACGGCGTGGCAGGGCCGCGTCCCGGACCGGCAGGCGGAGAGGCGCGCCCGTGCCCAGGCTGGACCGGCAAGGGGGCGCGCTTGAGAAGGTCGTCCAGGACCGCGATCGCGTCGCCGTCGATCGGACACCCCGGCTGGGCGGCGCACCAGTCGCGGAAGAAGCGCAGCTGCCGCTCGGCCGCACGGGCGCGGGCGATGAGCCGCCTGCCCAGGCTGGGCTCGGAGTGGTCAGGTACGCCCTCCAGGTACATCCGCCCGACCCTGCCGGGGAACAGCTCCAGGTACGCCTGCCCGTAGACGGCCCCGTACCCGTTGCCGACGTACCGGAGCCGGCGCCGGCCGAGCGCGTCGCGCAGGGCGTCGAGGTCGTGTGCCACCTGCCAGGCCGTGAGGCCGTCGTAGGCGGGCCCGGAGGCGATCCGGCAGCCTCTGTCGTAGGCGGCGTTGTCATCGGCGTAGGAGCGCCATGCGGCCTCTGTAGCGGCCATCTGGAGCCGCCGGGGGTCGGGCGGCGGCACCGAGCAGCGCACCATGGCGGCGCTTCCCCGGTCGCCGATGCCGCGCGGCTCGAACAGCACCACGTCGAACCACCGGGCGAGCTCGCTCACGGTGTCCGGCCGGGCGCGCACACCCTGGATGGTGGAGCCCTCGCCGGTGTTGACGACCAGCGGGCCGAGGCTGCGGAGCGGGTCGCGGGCGGGCAGCCAGGCCAGGTCGATCTCCGTACGCGTCCCGGCGGGCCGCTTCCAGTCGACGGGCACCGAGAGCTTCCCGCACCGGAGCCCGTCGCCGCACTCCCGCCACCGCACCCGCCCGAGCCGGCCGCTCGCCGCGCCGGGCGGCTCCGCCCACAGCCCGCCGTCGTCACGCCCTCCCGGCGCGCCCGCCGGGTCCGCCGCGCCCGACGCGGCCGGTACGGCGGCAGCGAGAACGGCGATGACCGCCGTGAGACCTGCCGCCGCCCGGATGACCGGCTGAACCATGCCCACGTACGTCGCTCCTGACAGTCGCAGCCACCAAGCGCCGCCCAGTGTCGCAGCGACCATCACCGCAGGTCACAGGTTTGCAAAGACCCTCAAGTAAAATCTCCGCGCCCCGGCGCGAAGAGTCCGGAAATACCCGCTTACGTCCCCCACGAGCCGAGCGGGCTGGCGCTCCGCACCACGCAACCGCGACCGCCTCCACCACGCAACAACTGTGACCGGCTCCACCACGCGACCGTGACCGGTTCCGGCACGCCGCCATGAACGGCCGCATCACGCGACCGTGACCGGCTTCATTCACGCGACCGGAACCGGGCAGTCGCCCAGCACCTGCCAGATCACGAGCCCGGCCCGCGCCAGGCCCTGCGCACCTGCCTCAGCCAGGCCCCGGTCCAAGCGCGCGACCCACCGCCAAACCCGGCACCAAGCGCGCGACCCACCGCCAAACCCGGGACCAAGCGCGCGACCCACCGCCAGACCCGGGACCAAGCGCGCGACCCACCGCCAGACCCGGGACCGAGCAGGGCCCGCGACCGGGGTCCGGACCACTCGCCTCAAACGCATCCTCTGGCTTCTGCCACCGGCTCGGCCGAAACACCGCCCGCTCGGAAACGCGTGCGCTTGCTGGAGCGTGGCTCAGGCGCTGTCGGGCGCTGTGCCCTCGGCTGAGGCGGGCTGTGCCTCTTTCCGGCTCCGCGTGCCCGACGGGCGGGGGCCAGGCCCCGCCGGGTAGTGCGGCGCGCTTGCGGGAGCATGCCTCTGGCGCTGCTGGGCTCCGCACGCTCAGCTGAGACGAGCCAAGACCCTCTCCAGCGCGGTGCGCCCGCAAAGCGGGGATCTCAGCCCGCCGAGCAAGGCGAACCCGCCGAGACACACCCCAGGCGCCGCTCGACTCCATGCACTCAACTGAAGCGAGCCAAAACCCTCCCCGGCACCGTATGCCCGATATAGCGGGGATCTCAGCCCGCCGAGCAAGGCGAACCCGCCGAGACACACCCCAGGCGCCGCTCGGCTCCATCCGCTCGACCGAGAGCCTTCCTCACACCAAAGGCCCGACCAGGCGGGGACCTGGCCCGTCGAGCGAGTGCACGCCTGCCGGGGCGTGGCCCTGGGGCGGTGCGCTCGGCTGGGCCGGTTCCTGGGACCGCCGGGCACTAACGCACCTGCTGGGTCTCGGCGCGCCCTTCGCCGCCCGGCCGCACAGGTGCGCCGTCGCGCTGGTGGTGAGGCTCGGGTGCCTGGCGTAGGGGCCCCAGGGGCTCAGCGGGGGAAGCCGGGCCGGTAAAACAGCGAAAAGTCTCCCCCAGCACGCGGAAGGCCCCGCACGGTGATCCGTGCGGGGCCTTCCGCCACTTCTCTTCGGCCACGAGCCGGAGGCGGCTAAGCCTCAGGCGGCGGCCGATGCCCGGTGCGGGATGTCAGCTCTGGCCGCCCGCGAGCTTCTCGCGCAGCGCGGCGAGCGCCTCGTCAGAGGCGAGCGCACCGCTGGCCGGAGCGGACGAGCCGCCCTGCTGGCCCTGGCTCTCGCCGCTGTAGGACGAGGACGCGGCCTCGCCGGCCTCGGCCTCGGCCTTGCGGGCCTCCTCGATCTGCCGCCTGTGGGCCTCGTAGCGCTGCTGGGCCTCGGCGTACTGCCGCTCCCACTCCTCGCGCTGCTTGTCGAAGCCCTCGAGCCACTCCCCGGTCTCCGGGTCGAAGCCCTCGGGGTAGATGTAGTTGCCGTGCTCGTCGTAGGTGGCGGCCATGCCGTAGAGCGTCGGGTCGAACTCGACCTCGGCACCCACGCCCTCGTTCGCCTGCTTCAGCGAGAGGCTGATGCGGCGACGGTCGAGGTCGATGTCGATGATCTTGACGAAGATCTCGTCGCCGACCTGGACGACCTGCTCCGGGATCTCCACGTGGCGCTCGGCCAGCTCGGAGATGTGGACCAGGCCCTCGATGCCCTCCTCGACCCGGACGAACGCACCGAACGGCACCAGCTTGGTGACGCGGCCGGGCACGACCTGGCCGATCTGGTGGGTGCGGGCGAACTGCTGCCAGGGGTCTTCCTGGGTGGCCTTGAGCGACAGGGAGACGCGCTCGCGCTCCATGTCGACGTCGAGGACCTCGACCGTGACCTCCTGGCCGACCTCGACGACCTCGGACGGGTGGTCGATGTGCTTCCAGGACAGCTCGGACACGTGGACCAGACCGTCGACACCGCCGAGGTCCACGAACGCACCGAAGTTGACGATCGAGGAGACGACGCCCTTGCGGACCTGACCCTTCTGCAGGGTGTTGAGGAAGGTCTGGCGAACCTCGGACTGCGTCTGCTCGAGCCAGGCGCGGCGCGACAGGACGACGTTGTTGCGGTTCTTGTCAAGCTCGATGATCTTGGCCTCGAGCTCACGACCCACGTACGGCTGCAGGTCGCGAACACGGCGCATCTCGACCAGGGAGGCGGGGAGGAAGCCCCGCAGGCCGATGTCGAGGATGAGACCACCCTTGACGACCTCGATGACGGTGCCGGTGACGATGCCGTCCTCGTCCTTGATCTTCTCGATCGTGCCCCAGGCGCGCTCGTACTGAGCACGCTTCTTGGACAGGATCAGACGGCCCTCCTTGTCCTCCTTCTGGAGAACGAGAGCCTCGACGTGTTCGCCGACCTCCACGACGTCAGCGGGATCGACATCGTGCTTGATCGAAAGCTCACGCGAGGGGATGACCCCCTCGGTCTTGTAGCCGATATCGAGAAGAACCTCGTCTCGATCGACCTTGACGACGGTGCCCTCGACGATGTCGCCGTCGTTGAAGTACTTGATGGTCTCGTCGATCGCCGCGAGGAAGGCTTCCTCGGACCCGATGTCGTTGACCGCTACCTGCGGGGTGCTCGAGGTGGCCTCAGTGCTGGACGTCATGTGTGGAATTGCTCCGAACGCGGACAGGATGTCGATGTGGCGGATGCGCGGCAGGCCCTCTTCCGCATCAAGCCGAGGAATTACGACATCGACGTGACCGAGCGCGAGCCCGCTCCGTCTGAGGCGCGCGCGAGCCCACAGCGCAGCGATCAGCATATGAGACCAACGCCACCGGGTCAATCCGGGGAGGTCTCAGTAGGTGATGACCTGGAGCCCATGCTTGGCGCCGATATTACCCCGAGCTTTCTTCGGAATGGAGATTCTTTCCGGGTCGCCGTCGCTCACGTAGCGCTTGCGGGGATGGCGATCCAGCCAGTCGAGCCAGTATTCGGAGCACCACTTGCGGCACTCCCCCTTCCTGCCGTTGCTCTGGATGCGCTGGATCGCCCCGCGGTCGAAGTTTTTCGCGTACGGCGAAACGGACGGCTCGGCCCCGGCGAGGAACACGCCGGCGAAGTCGTAGCGCGTGCCCTTCCACGAGCCCTTCCTGGCCGCCTTCTTGCCCCGGGGCAGCGACCCGTACGGTAAAGCCATGGTCTGGGACGGCGGCGCGCCGAGCTTCTTCAGCAGCCGCTCCAACCGGACGATCTGCTCCTCGACCTTCTTCCGCGTGAGCGTGCGCAGGTCGGGGTGGCTCCAGGTGTGGTTGGCCACCTCGTAGCCGTGGTCGGTGAGCCACCGCACGGCCGCCTCCTGCGCCTTGCGGTCGCGCAGCCCGAACGGATCCTTGCTGACCCAGAACGTGGCCACCGGCCGGAAGCCCGGGTAGCGCGCGGCCACCTCCTGGATGACGCCCACGGCGGTGTCGGGCCGCGGCCGGCCGGCGGCGTCCAGCGCGAAGTGGCTGGGGTGGCCGTCGTCGAACGTCAGCACGACGGGGAACTTGCCGGCCGGCACCCTGATGTCGCCCCTGACGAACTCGGCCGCCGTGATGGGCACGTAGCCGCGTTTGGCCAGCTTCTCCAGCTCCTTGCGGAGCTGGGCGGGCGTGCGGTCGAGCGAGGCGCGCCGCTTGGCGAGGATGCGGTGGTACATCAGCACCGGCACCAGCCCCGCCTCGTTGGCCCGCACCTGCCTGGCGAACTCGGGCGTGGACACCACTCCCGGCGGCTGCCCGACGGGGGTGGGCGCGGGCGGCTCGGCGCTGCCCTGGACGGTGGCGGCGGCGTCGGGCCTGGCATGCGGCCGCTGCTCGCCTGGCATGAGGACGAGCCCGATGACGGCGACCGTGATCACCACCACGTTCGCGATGACGATGATCCGCGTGAGTGACGCTGGTAACCGCACGAAACTCCCGGCCGCTCGGTGATGACGGCTCCACAGGTTAGTGCAGAACCGCCCGCGGCGCGGCTTTCGCGGCTAGCGTCCCAAGCCCGCCCGGCTCCGCCCGGCCGGCGTCCAGAGCTCTCCCCGGTCCCTGTGGCCGGCGTCCAGCGCCCTCCCGTCCAGGGACCGGCCGCCGGCTTGCTACCCGTCCAGGGACCGGCCTCCGGCACCCTCCCGTCCAGGGACCGGCCGCCGGCTCGCTACCCGTCCAGGGGCCGGCCTTCGGCGCGCTTCCCGTCCAGGGGCCGGCCTCCGGCGCTCACCAAGGCCCGGGGGCAGTGTCCGGCGGGCTCCCGGCCCGGGCGAGCCCGGCTAGTGCCCCGCGTCCTCCCAGGTGCGGCCGACGCCCACCGAGACCTCCAGCGGGACCCGCAGGTGGTAGGCGGCCCCCATCTGCTCGCGTACGAGCCGCGTGAGCCGCTCCAGCTCACCCGGCGCCACCTCGAACACCAGCTCGTCGTGGACCTGCAGCAGCATCCGCGAGGCCAGCCCTTCCTCGGCGAGCGCCCGGTGCACGTTGAGCATGGCGACCTTGATGATGTCGGCCGCCGAGCCCTGGATGGGGGCGTTGAGCGCCATCCGCTCGGCCATCTCGCGGCGCTGGCGGTTGTCGCTGGTGAGGTCGGGCAGGTAGCGGCGGCGGCCCATGATCGTCTCGGTGTAGCCGTCTTTACGCGCCTGGGCCACGATGGCCTGGAGGAAGTCGCGGACCCCGCCGAACTCCTCGAAGTACTCCTCCTTCAGCGCCCGCGCCTCGGCGACCGGGATGTTGAGCTGCCCGGCGAGCCCGAAGTCGGACAGGCCGTAGGCGAGGCCGTAGTTCATCGCCTTGATGCGGGCCCGCAGCTCGCCGTCGATCTGCTCGGGCGGCAGGTCGAACACGCGCGCGGCGGTGGCCTGGTGGAAGTCGTGGCCGGACTCGAACGCCTCGATCAGCGACTCGTCGCCCGACAGGTGGGCCATGATGCGCAGCTCGATCTGGCTGTAGTCGGCGGTCAGCAGCGTCTCGTAGCCCTCGCCGACCACGAAGCCCTGCCGGATGCGGCGGCCCTCGGCGGTGCGGATCGGGATGTTCTGCAGGTTGGGCTTCTCCGACGACAGCCGGCCGGTGGCGGCGATGATCTGGTTGAACGTGGTGTGGATGCGCCCGTCGTCGCCGATCTCCTTGATGAGGCCCTCGACCGTGGTGCGCAGCTTCTGCTGGTCGCGGTGGCGCAGCATGATCGTGGGCAGCTCGTGGTCGGTCTGGGTGGCGAGCCAGGCGAGCTGGTCGGCGTCGGTGCTGTAGCCGGTCTTGATCTTCTTCGTCTTGGGGAGGTTGAGCCGGACGAAGAGGATCTCCTGCAGCTGCTTGGGCGAGCCGAGGTTGAACTGCTCGCCGACCGAGCGGTGCGCCTCCTCCACCGCCTGCTTGACCGCGGCGCCGAACTCGGCCTCGAGGGCGGCGAAGTAGTCGCGGTCGACCGCGATGCCGGTCCGCTCCATTTCGGCGAGCACCGACAGCAGCGGCAGCTCGACGTCGGAGAGCAGCTGGGTGCCGCCGCGGCCGGCGAGGAACCTCTCCAGGGCGCCGGCCAGCTCGAGCACGACGTGGGCGCGCAGCGCGAGGTCCTTGGCCGGGGCGTCCTCGTCGTCGCCGAAGAGCGCGGCCTGGCCGTTGTCCTCGTGCTCGGCGCGCAGGTCGCGGTGGAGGTAGCGGCGGGCGAGGTCTTCGAGCGCGAACGTGCGCTGGCCCGGCATCGCGAGGTAGGCGGCGAGCGCGGTGTCGCAGCTCAGCCCGCGCAGCTCCATGCCCTGCGCCCACAGCGCCAGGATGGGCCCCTTGGCGTCGTGGACGGCCTTGGGCTTGGTGTCGTCGCCCAGCCAGGCGCGCAGGGCCGCCTCGTCCTCCTCGGTCAGCTTGACCGGGTCGATGTGGGCGGCGGTGCCGGCGGGCGAGGCGATGGCGATGGCGTCGATGCGGCCGGTGCCGCTGCCGTAGACCCCCTTGAACGCGAGCCCGGCGCGGCCCTCGGGCAGCGCCGCGAGCCAGCCGGCCACCTCTCCCGGGCCGAGCAGCACGGTCTCGACCTCGAAGCCCTGCTCGGGCTCCTGCTCGCCGGTGCCGAGGACCTTGAACACCCGGTCGCGCAGCTCGCCGCGGATCTGCAGGGTGTCGAACAGCTTGTCGATCTCCTCGCGCTCCCAGGCGCCCTGCTTCAGCTCGGCGGGCTCGACGTCGATCGGGACGTCGCGCAGCAGCTCGGTCAGCCGGCGGTTCATCAGCACCTGGGCGACGTGCTCGCGCAGCCTGTCGCCGACCTTGCCCTTGACCTCGTCGACCCGGTCGACGAGCGCGGCGAGCGAGCCGTATTCGCGCACCCACTTGGCGGCGGTCTTCTCCCCCACGCCGGGGATGCTGAGGAGGTTGTCGCTGGGGTCGCCGCGCAGGGCGGCGAAGTCGGGGTACTGCGCCGGGGTCAGACCGTATTTCTCCTGGACCGCCTCGGGGGTGAAGCGGGTCATGTCGCTGATGCCGCGCCGCGTCATCAGGACCGTGACGTGCTCGTCGACGAGCTGCAGCGCGTCGCGGTCGCCGGTGACGATCAAAACGTCCATGCCCTCCTCGCGCGCGCGGGTGGCCAGGGTGGCGATGATGTCGTCGGCCTCGAAGCCGGCCTTGGACAGGCGCGGGATGCGCAGCACGTCGAGCAGCTCGAAGATGAGCTGCATCTGGCCGCGGAAGTCCTCGGGCGTCTCTGCCCTGTTGGCCTTGTACTCGGTGTACTCCTCATGGCGGAACGTCGGCTCCGACCGGTCGAAGGCCACCGCGACGTGCGTGGGGCGCTCGTCGCGCAGGACGTTGGTCAGCATCGAGGTGAACCCGTAGACCGCCTCGGTGTGCTGACCGTCGGTGGTCATGAGGTTGGCGTCTTTGAGCGCGTAGAACGCGCGATAGGCCAGCGAATGCCCGTCGAGCAGCAGCAGGCACGGGCGGCTGGGGGTCACTTCACTCTTCGGCACACCCGCAGCCTAGTCTGCGTCTCCGACAGAAAACCCGAGCTCGGAAGAGTGGAGGCGTCACTTTGACGCAGACCGACCCTATGGACGTCTCGATGATCGGCGATATGCACAAGAACACGCTCGCCGACCGCATGGGCATCGAATTCCTCGAGGTCTCGGCGGAGCGCGTGGTGGGCCGCATGCCGGTCGAGGGGAACACGCAGCCGTACGGGCTGCTGCACGGCGGGGCCTCGGCGGTGCTGGCCGAGACGCTGGGCTCGGTGGGCGCGGCGGTGCACGCCGGCGCCGGCCGGATCGCCGTGGGCATCGAGATCAACGCCACCCATCACCGCTCGGCCCGCGAGGGCTGGGTCACGGGGGTGGCGACCCGGCTGCACGGCGGCAGGACGCTGGCGACGTACGAGATCGAGATCACCGACGAGCAGGGCCGGCGGCTGTGCACCTCGCGCCTCACCTGCATGCTCCGTGACGCTTGACCGAAGAGTCCCTTACGTCACTTTCTTCGACCCTTTGCGCACGCCCCCCGCGGGTCGCTACGGTGGTTTCACCAGAGCCCGCGGGGAGGCCAAGTAGAAAACGTGTCCGGCCCCGCGTATGCGGGGTGCTCCCGTGTACGGCCGACGGCGCCTGACATGGCCCCAACGGCCGCCCCCGCGGGCTCGTCAATCCTCATCTTCCGATCGTTACGCGATCGTTCCCCGAGCGCGCCAGGTGTCTACCCCGATTTAGCCCCTGACCTGCCACGTTGTTTGCTCACATCAGTGACACACGCATGTCACTAATTGGTGACGAACGATACTGAAACGGGCGTAGCCGCAATAAGCTCCCGCCATTGCATCCCAGTTGTGCCTGCGATGCGCGCGTGTCGAGATGGATGGGGCACAACCCCGCCTTGACCTACTTGAGGGAGCACCATTGCGCAGAGCCGTGATCGCGTTCACGGCCTTTCTGAGTGGACTCATCTTCCTGCTTGCCGGCCCCGCGCACGCGGATCCAGCCGATTGCCAGGGGTTGAGGGGAACGCTCAAACTCCAAGGCCAGCCAGTGAACGGCGCCAAAATCGCCGTGACCACCGAAAACGGGCAACCCGTCGAGGAGGTCACCACCAATCCCCAGGGCACGTGGGAAGTACAGGTCGACAAACCGGGTAAGTACCAGGTCACGCTCGATGTCAGCACCCTTCCGCAGAACGCGGAGGTGCGCGGCGGCAACAACACCCGTACGCCGACCGTTTACGAAGGCAACTGCTCGACCGTCCTCTTCGCGCTCCAGCCCAAGGGCGCGGCCGGCGAGCAGCAGCAGGAGGAGGGCGGCACCAGCGGCGGCAGCACGTTCTGGGCGCAGGCCGCCCAGCTCACCTTCGAAGGCCTCAACCTCGGCCTGATCATCGCGCTGGCCGCGCTCGGCCTGTCGCTCATCTACGGCACCACCGGCCTGACCAACTTCGCCCACGGCGAGCTGGTCACCCTGGGCGCCCTGCTGGCCTACGGCTTCAACGTCGGCCTCGGCCTGCACCTGATCCCGGCCGCCGTCATCGCCGTCCTCGCCGCAGCGGTGCTCGGCTACCTCCAGGACCGGCTGTTCTGGGGCAAGCTCCGTAAGCGGGGCACCGGCATCATCGCCATGATGATCATCTCGATCGGTGTGGCGCTCTTCATGCGCTACCTGTTCCTGATCTTCTTCGGCGGCCAGACCGAGGCGTACGCCCAGTACAACGCACAGCCGGGCATCGAGATCGGCCCCATCTCGGCCGCTCCCAAGAACCTGGTCGCCATGGGCATCGAGCTCGTCGTGCTGATCATCGTCGGGTTCGCGCTGCTGCGGACCAGGACCGGCAAGGCGGCCCGCGCCGTGGCCGACAACCCGGCGCTCGCGGCCTCCTCCGGCATCAACGTCGACCGCGTCATCAGGATCATCTGGACTGGCGGCGCCGCCATCGCCGCGCTGGCCGGCATCATGCTGGCGCTCTCCCAGAACCTGAAGTACACGATGGGCCAGGAGATCCTCCTGCTCATCTTCGCCGGCGTGACGCTCGGCGGCCTGGGCACCGCGTTCGGCGCCCTGGTCGGCTCGCTCGTGGTCGGCCTGTTCATCCAGGTCTCCACGCTCTGGGTGCCGCCGGAGCTGAAGAACGTCGGCGCCCTGGCCGTGCTCATCATCGTGCTCCTCGTCCGGCCGCAGGGCATCCTGGGCCGCCGCGAGCGGATCGGCTGATCGGGGGAGGATCAGAATGGACTGGATCACGATTCTCAGCACCACCATCAAGTCCGCGGTCAACGTGGAGACGGTGCTGTACGGCCTGGCCGCGATCGGCCTCAACATCCACTTCGGCTACACCGGCCTGCTCAACTTCGGCCAGGCCGCATTCATGGGCGTGGCCGGCTACGGCATGGCGGTCATGGTCACCGTCATGGGCCTGCCGTTCGGGGTCGGCATCGCGGTCGGCATCGCCGGCGCGATCATCCTGGCGATCCTGCTCGGCATCCCCACCCTGCAGCTGCGCGCCGACTACCTCGCCATCGTCACCATCGCCGCGGCCGAGATCGTCCGGCTCATCTTCCGCTCGGTGACGTTCAAGGAGATCTTCGGCGGCTCCGACGGGCAGCGCGGCTTCAGCGACGGCTTCTACGCGCTGAACCCGTACCCCGAGGGCGACTACGGCTTCAACCTCGGCCCCATCCCGCTGTTCTTCAACAACCGCTCGATGTGGGTGCTGACCGTCGGCTGGGTGCTCATCGCGCTGTGCTGCCTCATCGTCTTCATGCTCATGAAGAGCCCGTGGGGCCGCGTGCTCAAGGCCATCCGCGAGGACGAGGACGCGGTGCGCAGCCTGGGCAAGAGCGTGTTCTCGTACAAGATGCAGGCGCTCGTCCTCGGTGGCGTCATCGGCTGCCTGGGCGGCTTCATCTACGGCCTGGCGTACGGCTCCGTGCAGCCCGACGTCTTCGGCACCGAGACCACGTTCTACCTGTACACGATGATCATTCTGGGCGGCGCCGCCCGCGTGCTCGGCCCGGTCGTCGGCGCGATGCTCTTCTGGGTGCTGCTGGTCCTGGTGAACGGCGTCCTCAGCGAGGCCGTCGCCGCCGGCTACATCACCATCATCGACGTCAACCAGGTCGGCGCCCTGCGGTACGTCCTGGTCGGTCTCGGCCTCATCCTGTTGCTCGTCTTCCGGCCACAGGGCATCTTCGGTGACAAGAGGGAGATAGCGATCGATGCACGCTGAGACCCAGACGACGACCAGCGAGCGCAAGGCCGCCGCACTGGCCGCGTTCGCCGACCTGCCCCGCGACCCGGGCGTGCCCAAGCCGGACCCCATCCTCGTGGTCGACAAGGTGGTGCGCCGCTTCGGCGGCCTCACCGCCGTCAACGTCGAGCACGTCGAGATCCAGCGCGGCTCCATCACCGCGCTGATCGGGCCCAACGGCGCCGGCAAGACGACGTTCTTCAACCAGCTCACCGGCTTCGACACGGCCGACTCCGGCACGTGGACCTTCAACGGCAAGCCCATGAACGGCGTGCCCGCGCACAAGGTCGCCCGTGCCGGCATGGTGCGCACGTTCCAGCTCACCAAGGCGCTGTCCCGGCTGACCGTGCTGGAGAACATGCGCCTCGGCGCCCAGCGGCAGAAGGGCGAGAGCTTCTGGCGCGCCATGTTCCCCGCCTTCTGGCGCGACCAGGAGGCGGAGATCACCGAGCGGGCCGAGGAGCTGCTCGCCCGGTTCAAGCTCGACGCCAAGCGCGACGACTTCGCCGGCTCGCTCTCCGGCGGCCAGCGCAAGCTGCTGGAGATGGCCCGCGCGCTCATGGTCCAGCCGGAGCTGGTCATGCTCGACGAGCCCATGGCCGGCGTGAACCCGGCGCTGACGCAGTCGCTGCTCGGCCACGTCAAGGACCTGCGCGAGCAGGGCATGACGGTGCTGTTCGTCGAGCACGACATGGACATGGTCCGCGACATCAGCGACTGGGTGATCGTCATGGCTCAGGGCGCGGTCATCGCCGAGGGCCCGCCCTCGACGATCATGTCGGACGAGCGCGTCATCGACGCCTACCTTGGCGCGCACCATGACGCGCCGCTGTCCGACACCGAGCTCGAGTCGCAGCTGCACGAGGCCGAGGAGGCCCTCGAAGCCGAGATCGAAGAGGAGACGCAGAAGTGAGCGCCGACGAATCGCCGACCCCGGCGAACGGGCAGGCCGAAGAGCCCACCCCGGCGGCCGCCCCGGCGCAGTCGGCGCGGGCCGTCACCGACCGCAGCGCCCACCTGGAGGGCGCCAAGGACGCGGTGCTGCGCTGCGACGAGCTCATCGCGGGCTACCTGCCGGGCGTCAACATCCTCAACGGCACCGACCTGTACGTGAAGCCGGGCGAGCTGATCGGCATCATCGGCCCCAACGGCGCCGGCAAGTCGACGCTGCTGAAGGCCCTGTTCGGGCTGGTCACCATCCGCAGCGGCACCGTCCTGCTCAAGGGCGAGGACATCACGAACATGAAGGCGCACGACCTGGTCTCGCGGGGCGTCGGCTACGTCCCGCAGACCAACAACGTCTTCCCCAGCCTCACCATCGAGGAGAACCTCGAGATGGGCGCCTTCCAGGTGCCGGGGAAGTTCAAGGAGCGCTTCGAGTTCGTGGCCGAGCTGTTCCCCGCGCTCAAGGAGCGGCGCAAGCAGCGCGCCGGCTCCCTGTCGGGCGGCGAGCGGCAGATGGTGGCGATGGCGCGGGCGCTCATGACCGAGCCGTCCGTGCTGCTGCTCGACGAGCCGTCCGCGGGCCTGTCGCCGAAACTGCAGGACCTGGTCTTCATCCAGGCCCAGCAGATCAACAAGGCGGGCGTGACCGTGATCATGGTGGAGCAGAACGCCCGCCGCTGCCTGCAGATCTGCCACCGCGGCTACGTCCTCGACCAGGGCCGCAACGCCTACACCGGCACCGGGCGGCAGCTCGCCCACGACCCCAAGGTCATCGAGCTGTACCTCGGCACGCTCGCGAAGGCGTAACGTAACGGATCATTTGCAAGACGGGGAAGGGCCTCCCGTGGGAGCCCTTCCCCGTCCTTTAATGTGCGCTGTGAAACGATTTGCGGCAGTCGCACTCCTCGTCCCAGTCCTCCTCGTCGGATGCCAGGAGGCCGCGTCCTCCTCGGCCAAGTACAGCACCGGCGGCGACCCCACCGACGACCCGTGCGCGCGCGTGGTCTCCGCCATCGGGTACGCCGACCTGCTGCTGGAGCCGAAGGGCCAGGAGGAACGGCAGAACTTCGAAGACGCCGTCATCGGGCGCCTGGCCGAGGCCTACGGCATCACGGCCGAGTTCGCCGGACGGCTGCCCGGCTCGCTGCAACCGGCCGCCGAGACCGTCAAGTCCGCCACCGCCCGCCTGTCGAAGAGCGACGTCCCGCGGGAGCGGCAGGTGGCGCTGCTCAAGCAGTACCGCGCGGCCGCCGACCAGATCGTGGCGGGCTGCACGTGACCGCAGGCCCTCCGCGCCGGTCGGGGCACGCCCCGCCCCCGGTGACGCACGAGCCCCCGCGCCGGTGAGCGCCCGCTTCCGGTGCCGGGAAAGGGCCCGTGACACGGGAAAGGGCCCGGCCGTGACGGCCGGGCCCGCAATGTCGAGTGCCGGGTGCTGCTCAGCCCTCGATGTTGCCCGTACGGTACTCCAGCGCCTTGGCCGGGTACTTGTTGTCGTCGCCGTACTGGTAGATGCCGATGGTGGCGACGGCCGGGTCACCGGCGTCGTTGAACTCGACCGGGCCGCTGACGCCCTCGTAGTCGATGTCCTTGCCGGCCTTCAGCAGGTCGACGCACTCCTTGAAGTTCGAGCACTTCTCGCCGCCCTTGCTGACCTCGGCCAGCTTGGCCGCGATGTCCGGGCCGGCGTCGCTCTTGGCGGCCTCGGCGGCCAGCGCGATCAGGTTCGCCGCGTCGTACGACTCGGGGGCGTAGGTGAAGTCCTCGAGCTTCGGGTTCACGGCGAGCAGCTTCTCGCGGAAGGCGTCGGGAGCGGCCGCGCCGGGGAAGGTGCCCTTGACGCCCTTCAGCGTGCCCTTGGGCATCTTCACGTAGTTGGTGTTCGACATGTTGCCGTCCACCATGTACCACTTGTGCTTGCTGGCCGGCAGGCCCTGCTTGACGAGCTCCTGGATGACCTTGGAGGTCTCCTCGAAGCCGATGAGCACGATGCCCTTGGGGTTCTTGGCCTTGATCTTGGCGACGTCGGCCGAGAAGTCGGCCGCCTTCGGGTCGTAGTCGACGCGCTCGACGACCTCGCCACCGCCGTCGGTGACGGTCTTCTGGACCTGATCGGCCAGGCCGGTGCCGTACGAGTCCTGCATCGCCAGGATGCCGACGGTGTCGTTGCCGTCGGAGATGATGAGGTCACCGAGGACGCGGCCCTGTAGCTTGTCCGGCGGAGCCGTACGGAAGTACAGGCCGTGGTCGTTGATCGTGGTGAACTTGTCGGAGGTGTTGGCCGGCGAGAAGTGCACCACGCCCGCACCGGTGATCTTGTCGATGACCGACTCGGACACCGACGAGGACGCCGCACCGATGATGGCGTCCGCGTTCTGGGCGAGCAGCTTGTCCACCGACTGCGAGGCGATGTTCGTCGTCGTGTCACCGGAGTCGGTGTCGTGCTTGACGACAGGCTTGCCGAGCACGCCGCCCGCCTCGTTGATCTCCTTCACCGCCAGGTCGACGCCTGCGAACTCGGGCGGGCCGAGGAACGCCAGGGAACCGGTCTGGGGCAACAGGGTGCCGATAGTGAGCGTGCCATCGCCCTTCGCCGCGGGAGCGGAAGAGGCCGGAGCGGCACTCTCGGAAGTCTGCGTGGCGGTGTCACCGCCACCACCGCAGGCTGTCAGGGCGAGGCTGGTGGCAGCCACGACAGCCAGCGCCCGTCCCACGGGAGCAATGCGGATCATGAAGTGTCTCCTTCATTCCAGGCCGGGATCCGTCAGCACCGCCGAGCGTTCCCGATCGAATGCAGGAAACGTACAAAACCGTCGCATGATCCAACCAGATGCGGTGGGGAACTGTCGGCACTTGGATGCGGAGTCGTAATCACTCCTCAACTTACGGACCTGCGGAAGGACGCTTAATGTGCAACAGGTGAAGCGCATAACCTCCGTACTCGCGACGGTGCTGCTCGCGGCCGGTTGCGGCGCCGCCGAACCGGCTTCGCCTCCCCCCGCCGAGCCGCCGCCCGGGGTGACGGTCTCGCTGGCGCAATATCGCTCGGATGAAGCGGCCCACCGGCTTCTCGTGGCCGTCCGAAATATTAATGAAACACGCGTTTATTTCGCCGATGTCCAACTCGTGTCGGCGTCCTTCGAGACCCGGCCCCCGCAGCGCGCCGACGCCGTCATCGGCAGAACCGAACGCACCGACCTCCCCCTCGACTACGGCCGCGCCAACTGCCTGCCGAAGGGCCTGCCCGAGGTCGCCCCCGCCAAGATCCTCGCCAGGATCAGCGTCGGCGACGAGCCGCTCAGAACCGTCGCCTTCCCCGTGCCGCACCCCGACCCGCTGCTGGCCAGGCTGCTGCGCGACGAATGCTCCGAGTACCTGGTCAAACAGGCCGTCACCATCGAGTTCGGGCCGGAATGGAAGGAGACCGGCTCCGGCGCGGACGCGATCATGCGGGGCGACCTCATCGTCACGCGGCGCGGCCCCGGCGCCGTCCGCCTCGTCTCCATGGGCGGCACCACCCACTACATCGTCGACCACGAGCAGCCGCTCGGCGTGCTCGACCCGGGAACGCAGCAGATCCGGACCCCGATCCGGCTCTCCCCCGGCCGCTGCGACGTCCACGCCTTCGCCGAGGCCAAGAAGGCGTTCCTGTTCCCCGTACGCGTCACGCTCGACGGCGGAGACGAGCGCGTCGTGATCGTCTCACCGCCCAAGCCCCTGCAGGACCGGCTCATCCTGTACGCCGCCCGCACCTGCGGCCTGCCACAGGAACCCGGGTGAGACATGAGAAAACCGCCCCTCCCGCGGGCGCGGCGCGGGAGAGGCGGTCATCGGCGGCAGGCGAGATCAGCCCGCGATCTTGCCCGTCCGGTACTCGAGAGCCTTGCTCGGGTACTTGTTGTCGTCCCCGTACTGGTAGACACCGATCGTCGCCACCTGCGGGTCACCGTTGTCGTCGAACTCGACGGGGCCGCTGACGCCGTCGTAGTCGATGTCCTTACCGGCCTTCAGCAGGTCGACGCACTCCTTGAAGCTCTTGCACTTCTCGCCGTCCTTGCTGACCTCGGGCAGCTTGGAGGCGATGGAGCGGCCGCTGTCGTCCTTGGCGGCCTCGGCGGCCAGCGCGATCAGGTTCGCGGCGTCGTAGGACTCGGCGGCGTAGGTGTAGTCGTCGAGATCCTTGTTGATCTCCTTGAGCTTCTCCCTGAAGGCGTCCGGCGCCTCGGCACCGGGAATGGTGCCCTTGACGCCCTTCATCGTGCCCTTCGGCATCTTCACGTAGTTGGTGTTCGACATGTTGCCGTCCACCATGTACCACTTGTGCTTGTCCGCCGTCAGGCCCTGCTTGACCAGCTCCTGGATGACCTTGGCGCCCTCCTCGAAGCCGATCAGCACGATCGCCTTCGGGTTCTTCGCCTTGATCTTGGCGACGTCGGCCGAGAAGTCCGCCGCCTTCGGGTCGTAGTCGACCCGCTCCACCACGCTCGCACCGGCCTCCTCGGCGGTCGCCGTCACCTGGTCGGCCAGGCCGGAGCCGTACGAGTCCTGCATCGCCAGGATGCCGATCGTGTCGTTGCCGTCGGCCGCGATCACGTCACCGAGCACCCGGCCCTGCAGCTTGTCCGGCGGAGCCGTACGGAAGTACAGGCCGTCGTCCTTGATGGTGGTGAACTTGTCGGAGGTGTTGGCCGGCGAGAACTGCACGATGCCCGCACCCGTGATCTTGTCGATGATCGACTCCGACACCGACGAGGACGCCGCACCGATGATGGCGTCGGCGTTCTGCGCGATCAGCTTGTCCACCGACTGCGAGGCGATGTTCGTGCTGGTGTCGCCCGAGTCCGTGTGCACCACGTTGATCGGCTTGCCGAGCACGCCGCCGGCCTCGTTGATCTCCTTCACCGCCAGGTCCACGCCTGCGAACTCGGGCGGGCCGAGGAACGCCAGCGAGCCGGTCTGGGGCAGGACCGTACCGAGCGTCAAGGTGCCGTCGCCCTTCGCCGCCGGGGCCGAGGAGGCCGCCGAGGACGCCGGGGCGGCGGACTCCTGCGCGGCCGTGTCGCCGCCGCCACCTCCACATGCCGTCAAGGCCAGGCTCGCCGCGGCCGCGACCGCCAGGACACGCCCCGCCGGAGCAATGCGGTTCATCAAAATGAGACTCCCCCTATCTCAACGAAGGGACGATCGCCTTCGCCGGGTTTTAACGGGGCTCAGCATGCCCGGTGTGGGGTGAAATGGGGAGTTCTCCGGGTGTTTTTATGCTGATTCGTAATGTCGCAATCACGGATGGTAATGGCATGTTTCATGAGCGTTACGAGCATGGCCGGCGCCGGTGACTGGGAGGTGAGATATCAGGACCAGGGACAAAAAGCCCCAATAGTCGCATCTGTCCCAGTTTTGCTGCGAGCAGCCCCGGCGCTCCAGGCCGCGGGGCTACGTACCGGCCAAAACTCCCCGGAACACGCCGAAAGGCGTACGCGGCCGCGCTCCGCAGAGGACCGCGACCGCCCACGCCCGACGGCAGGAGACCAGGCGTCACCCGCCCAAGACCCGGGGACCCGCCTTCCGTGGGCCTCGCCCCGGGAACACCGGGCCGGCCCCCGGAGAAAGAGCCGCCCTCAGGAACGCTCCGCCGCGTCCTGGATGACGATCTGCGCGACCTCGCGCATGCTCAGCCGCCGGTCCATCGACGCCTTCTGGATCCAGCGGAACGCCTGGGGCTCGGTCCACCCGTGCTGCGCCATCAACTGACCCTTGGCCCGCTCGACCAGCTTGCGGGTCTCCAGACGCTCGGACAGGTTCGACACCTCGTTCGCGAGCGCCACCATCTCGTCGTGCCTGCTGATCGCCATCTCGATCGCCGGCACCAGATCCGCCTTCGTGAACGGCTTGACCAGATAGGCCATCGCCCCTGCATCCCGTGCCCGCTCCACCAGATCACGCTGGGAGAACGCGGTCAGGATGAGGCACGGGGCGATGCGCATCTCGGTGATCCGCTCGGCCGCCGAGATGCCATCGAGCACGGGCATCTTCACGTCGAGGATGACCAGGTCGGGTTTCAGCTCGGCGGCCAGCCGGATCGCCTGCTCACCATCACCGGCCTCGCCCACGACGACGTAGCCGTCCTCCTGGAGCATCTCCTTGAGGTCGAGGCGGATCAGGGCCTCGTCTTCCGCGATCACTACTCGCCGCTGCGTACTCACGAGCAGAAGAGTACCGACGTCCGGTAGATTAGATCCACGCTGACGCCCTACCGATCACATCGGCGGTGAGGTTCGTCGCGAATCCGGACAAGTCCGGATATACCAGCCGGAATGATGGAATGGCAGACATGGACGCCTCAAAAGCGTCTGCTCGCAAGGGCGTGCGGGTTCGAATCCCGCTTCCGGCACCTAGCCTCGCGCTCGTCACCGTAGCAGCCCGGAAACTGTCGGTGACGTTCGCCACACTGAGCGTGTGCATCCTCGAGAAACTGTTGACCGTGCCCTGCGTCCGTCCGCCCAAGGGCTGAGCGATCGCCGGGTGGCGCACGCATGCGGCGTGCCGATCGGCGCGGTTCAGAAGCGGCGCACCGGAGCCCGCCGCGCCCGCGACGACGATTCCCCGAGCGGCCACCGGTGCCCCCGCTGCCATGGCCGCGCACTCGACGCCGTCGCCTACGCCCACCTGCTGGGGCTTCACCTCGGCGACGGCCACATGGTGCGGGTCAGGGCGGTGCACCGGCTGTCGATCTTTTGCGACAACGCCTGGCCAGGGCTGATCGACGAGGCGGCCCGGTCGATGGCGCTCACCATGCCTGCCTCCTCGGTCAGCCGGCGGCAGCGCCAGGGGTGCATCGAGGTGATGAGCTATTCCCTACATCGGCCGTGCCTGTTCCCGCAGCACGGCCCCGGAAGGAAGCACGAGCGAGAGATCAAATTGGCCCCTGACAGGAGGAGATCGTGCGGGCGCATCCAGGCCGGTTCGTCCGCGGGCTCATCCATTCCGACGGCTGCCGCGGGCTCAACCGGGTGCGCCGCGAGCTTTCCAGCGGCGTCCGCTGGTACTCCTATCCCCGCTACCACTTCAAGAACGAGTCCCCGACATCTTGGCCCTCTGCGGCCAAGCGCTCGACCTGCTCGGCGTGGCCTGGCGGTTGAACAACCGCAACGAGCCGTCGGTGGCGCGGCGGGAAGCCGTCGAGCTGCTCGATCGCCACGTCGGCCCGAAATACTGACCGTTTCTGCGCCAGCTGGGGCGGGTGGGCGCGGAGATGCCCGGGAGAGAAAGGCGAAGGATGGTGGGTTCGGGACTTTTCGGGATCTCGCGCAGCGGGAATAGCCGTTCCAGATCGACGAACGCACGGGGGTGGGGTGGCATGCCGTTGAGCCTGGCTGACCGGGAGGCGTTCCTGGCGGAGCCGCACATCGCGAGCCTGGCGGTGGAGTCGGGCGACGGGCGGGGCCCGCTGACGGTGCCCGTCTGGTACGACTACACCCCGGGCGGCGACGTGAGGTTCCTGACCGACGGCGACTCCGTCAAGGCCAGGCTGATCGCGAAGGCCGGGCGGTTCTCGCTGCTGGTGCAGCGCTCGAGCCCGACGTACCGGTACGTGTCCGTGGAGGGCCCGGTGGTGCGGTCGGGGCCGACGACGCTGGAGGACCTGACCAGGATCTCCTCCCGTTATCTGCCGCCCGACGCCGTGGACGGCTACGTGCAGGGGTCCGATCTGCACGTGCTGGTGACGTTCAGGATGCGGCCGGAACATTGGCTCTCGGCCGACCTGGGCGCGCTGAGCTGACCTGCGGACCGGTATTTTTGGGCCCGTGACTGCTATCGACCCGACCTCGATCGGTGCCTTCGGCACCGGCCTGGCGACCATCGCCGCTGACGGCACCGTACTCGACACCTGGTTTCCCGCCCCCGAGCTGGGCGACGCGCCGGCCGCGGGCACGCGGCGGCTGTCCGGCGATGAGGCCGGGGAGCTGGCCGAGCTGACCGGCCCCGACGCGGCGCGCGGGGTGGAGGTGGTGGCGGTGCGCACCGGCATCGCCAAGCTCTCCGAGCCTCCGGCCGACGCGCACGACGTCTACCTGCGCCTGCACCTGCTGTCCGCGCGTCTGGTCCGCCCGCACGGGGTGAACCTCGACGGCATCTTCGGCCTGCTGGCCAACGTGGTGTGGACCAACTACGGGCCGTGCCCGGTGCCGGACTTCGAGCGGACCCGGCTGCGGCTGCGCGGGCGCGGGCCGGTGACGGTCTACGGGGTGGACAAGTTCCCCCGGATGGTCGATTACGTGCTGCCTTCGGGGGTGCGCATCGCCGACGCCGACCGCGTACGGCTCGGCGCCCACCTCGCCCCTGGCACCACGGTCATGCACGAGGGCTTCGTCAACTTCAACGCCGGCACGCTGGGCGCCTCGATGATCGAGGGCCGGGTGTCGGCCGGTGTGGTCGTCGGCGACGGCTCCGACGTGGGCGGCGGCGCCTCGATCATGGGAACGCTGTCGGGCGGCGGCAAGCAGGTCATCTCCATCGGCGAGCGCTGCCTGCTGGGCGCGAACGCCGGGCTCGGCATCTCGCTGGGCGACGACTGCGTGGTGGAGGCCGGCCTGTACGTCACGGCGGGCACCCGCGTGTCCCTGCCGGACGGCACCGTCGTCAAGGCGGCCGAGCTGTCGGGGTCCAACGGGATTCTGTTCCGGCGCAACTCGCAGACGGGCGTCGTGGAGGCGCTGCCGCGCCAGGGCGGCAAGGTCGAGCTCAACGCCGCCCTGCACGCCAACGACTGACCCCGCTCCACGGGGCGACACCTCTCGGCGGGCCGCCGGCGAACAGGCGGCCCGCCGCAGGGCGACCGGCCTGGTTCACTCTCCCGGTTCTTCGCCTGCTGGCGGCGGGCGTGGTGGTGCCGGGCCTGCGCCATACCGGGCGCCGGGCTGCCGGGCCCGCTACGACGGACGTCGCGGCGCCGGCGACCGCAGCGCTCCCATCCACACTGGCCGCAGCGCTCCCGCCGCCAGTGGCCGTAACGCTCCCGTCCGCGGCGGCGACGCAGCGGCATGCCCGGCCGCTGCCTCAGCGGGTATCGCGGCGGAGCCGACGGGACCAAGCGGGCCGGGTGAGCGCCGGGCGGGTCAGACCGCCGCCAGGCGAGCGGGCGAATCGGCTGCTCGGCTGTGCGAGCCGGGCGGGGTGCGGCCTTGTGCGGAGGACGTGCCCGGCCGCGCGCCACGCCGTCGCCGGACAGGTCCGGCGGGCCTGGTCGGTCGCCGGACGGCCCGGAGCGGCGGATGTCAGTGAGCGTGGGAGACGGCGGAGCCGATGGTGTGGACGCGGAGCGCGTTGGTGGAGCCGGGCGTGCCAGGAGGCGAGCCGGCCACGATGACGACCTTGTCGCCCTTCTCCAGCCGTCCGAGCGAGAGCAGCGACGCCTCGACCTGGCGCACCATGTCGTCGGTGTGGTGCACGAACGGCACGTGGAAGGTCTCCACGCCCCAGGTCACCGAGAGCTGGCCGCGCACGTGAGGTGCGGAGGTGAAGGCCAGCAGCGGGATGGGCGAGCGGTAGCGGGCCAGGCGGCGGGCGGTCTCGCCGGACATGGTGAACGCGATCAGCGCCTTGGCGCCGACGATGGCGCCGACCTCGGCCGCGGCCCTGGCGATGGCGCCGCCGGTGGTCTCGGGCATGCGGTCGAGGGTGTGGGTGGCCTGCAGGGAGGACTTCTCCGCGGCGCAGGCGATGCGGTCCATCGTGGAGACGGCCTCGACCGGGTAGTTGCCGACGGAGGTCTCGCCGGAGAGCATGATCGCGTCCGCGCCGTCCATGACCGCGTAGGCGACGTCGGAGGCCTCGGCGCGGGTGGGGCGCGGGGAGTTCATCATGGAGTCGAGCATCTGGGTGGCCACGATGACGGGGTGGGCCTTCTCGCGGCACAGCTCGATGATGCGGCGCTGGACGATCGGCACCTGCTCGAGCGGCAGCTCGACGCCGAGGTCGCCGCGGGCGACCATGATGCCGTCGAAGGCGTCGACGATCTCGGGGAGGCGCTCGACGGCCTGCGGCTTTTCGATCTTGGCGAGCAGCGGCAGGCGTACGGCCTCCTGCTCCATGATGTTGCGCACCACGTCGGCGTCGGACGGGCGGCGCACGAAGGACAGAGCGATCATGTCGAAGCCGGTGCGCAGCGCCCAGCGCAGGTCGGCTTCGTCCTTGTCGGTCAGCGCGGGGGCGCTGACGTTGACGCCGGGAAGGTTGAGGCCCTTGTTGTCGGAGATCATGCCGCCGATGACGACGCGGGTGATGACGCGCTCGCCGTCGACCCTGGTGACCTCAAGCACGAGGCGGCCGTCGTCGACGAGGATGGTGTCGCCCGGATGGACGTCTTTGGGCAGTCCCTTGTAGGTGGTGGAGACCTGCTCGCGGTCTCCCGGCACGTCTTCGGTGGTGATGGTGAAGACGTCGCCGAAGCCGAGCCTGACGGGGCCCTCCTCGAACGTGCCGACGCGGATCTTGGGGCCCTGCAGGTCGGCGAGCACGCCTACACCGCGGCCGAGGTCGGCCGCCACCTCCCTGACCCGGTCGTACACCTCTCTGTGCATGTCATGGTTGCCATGGCTGAGGTTGAACCGTGCGACGTCCATGCCGGCGGCGATGAGCTCGCGGAGGCGTTCCTTGGACGATGTGGCGGGGCCTAGAGTGCAGACGATTTTCGCGCGACGAGTCACGAGTCCTACCTTAATTGGTACAGACCACTTAACAGTCACTGACGACGGAGAACGTACCCGGCATAAGAGAACAGAACGAGAACGGCGACCCCCAGTCGCGCCAAGTTCGTGTACTCCTCCGGGTAGATCACGCCTTCGATGTAGTGGTCGATGAAGCCGCTAGGGGGCAGGCCGTCCTGACCCGCCTGGCGACGTGACCAGTCTTCCACGAGTGTGAGCGGGCATTCGACGCCTGTCACGACCGACATGACTCCCCAGGCGGCGACGGCGAGGTGGATCCGGATCGTGCGCGGCCAGCGCCAGGCCAGGAAGCCGCCCACGGCCATGTAGGCGAGAAAGGCGAAGTGCACCACCATCGCGGCGTCGGCGAGGAGGCGGTACATCATGGCTCGGCGGTCGCCGCCTTCCAGGCGTTCACGACGCCGTGACCATAGAAGCCGTTGTCGGAGGTGCCGCCCTCGCACAGGTGTTTCTGGTTCTGCCCGAGCGAGTCGTAGGAGTACTCGCGCGGGGTGGGGCACGCCTTGGGCGTGGCGGTCTTGTAGAGCAGCTTCTCGACGGTGTCGGGGGCGAGTTCGAGCCCGCCCTTGCCGGGCTTGCCGAAGCGGCTGATGAGGATGGCGGCGACGCCGGTGGCGTGCGGCGCGGCCATGGAGGTGCCTTCGAGGTACTGGTAGTAGGAGCAGGTGCCGCGGGTGCAGTCGCGGACGACGTCGGCGCCCTTGGGCTTGCCGTCGCGGCCGATGCGGCCGGTGGCGCGCAGCACGTGTTCGGGTGCGGCGGCCAGGATGCCTCTGGTGGCGCTGATGCCCTGCCCGTCGAGGACGTCGCCGCCGGGCGCGGACACATCGGTCTGCTCCAGGCCGTAGTCGCTGTAGGCGGCCTTGCGGCCGGAGGGGCCGAGCGCGGAGACGGAGATGACGCCTTTGGACTCGGCGGGCACGTTGATGCAGGAGTTGTCGATCTGGCGGGTCTTCTCGTCGCCTTTGGGGTAGCCGGGGCTCTGCCTGTCGATCGTGGGTTTGCCGAGGTCGGTGGAGCCGTTGCCGAGGGCGGAGATGAGCGTGACGCCGCGCTGGCGCGCGTAGTCGACCGCACGCTGCATACCGGTGATGATGGCGCGCTGTTCGAGCTGCTGTTTCTTGGTGTCGGACTTGTTGGCGCGGCAGTTGAACAGCCAGGGGTCGACGTAGTAGCTCATGTTGACCACGTCGACGCCGATGTCGGCGGCGTAGGTGAGGGCGTCCATGCTGGGCTTGAGGAAGAAGTAGCCGGAGTCCTGGCCCGCCCTGATGTTGACGATCTGGACGCCGGGCGCCACGCCGGCGATGCCGATGCCGTTGATGGGCGAGGCGATGGTGCTGGCGACGTGGGTGCCGTGGCCGTCGTCGTCGACGTCCACCGGGTCCTTGCAGTCGGGGGCCTCGCAGGGGCCGTCGAGCGTCTCGCCGTAGTCGTCCTTGGGGCGGTCGGTGACGAAGTTGCGGCTGAGCTCGCGGTTGAAGTTGGGCGCGATGTCGGGGTGCTTGCCGTCCACGCCGGTGTCGATGACGCCGACGAGGACCTTCCTGCTGCCGGGGACCTTGGTGTTGGCGCGGTCGGCGCCGATCATGCGCATGTCCCACTGGCGGGGGGCGAGCGGCTCGCCGTTGCGTTCGGTGAACGCCTGCTCGTCGGGCAGGGCCGCGGGGTCGGTGATGAATCGTCCTGAGGTACGTCCGATGCTGCGGTCGGGCGTGACGCCGACGACGGAGGGGTCGTCGCCCACGGCCGTCTGGAAGCCGTCGCCGCCGGTGGCCAGGAGGTAGCCGAGCTTGGTGTCGTCGGAGAGGGTGGTGCCGCCCGCGCGTTCGACGGCGGCCTTGGCCTGGCTCTTGTGGCCCCATGCGTAGAAGACGAGGTATTCGGGCCGTCCCGGCGCGGTTTCCGGCTCGCGGTGGGCCTGGCTCGGTTCCGGGTCGCCGCCGGCCTGGCTCGGGCGCGGGACGGTGGCCGAGCAGGCGGCGAGTGTGAGTGCGGCGGCCAGAGCCGTCATCCCCGAGGCGACACGCCGCATATCTCCCCCTACGCCTGGATGCCGCAGAACCTGAATCTTCCCGACAGTCAACCAGTGATGCAACCGAGTGGTGAAATTTCGGTTGATGGCGGGCGAAGCGGACCTCAACTGGCCTTTCCGGCGGCGTCGCGGCGCGCCGCGTCCGGGCAGCCCCTGAGTGCCTTCCAGCGGCTGCCCCCGGCCGCGCCTCGGCAACTCCTCGGGGGCGGGCGCGACGGCCGTCCTTGCGGCTGTTCAGGGGCGTATGAGGGGCCCGGCGAGCGTGGCGGCGTGGTGCCGCGGCTCAGGGGCGCATGACGGGTGTCCGGCAAGCGCGGCGGCCGCATGACGGGGCGAGCCTGCCCGTCGCCGGGTGACGGGCAGGCGGGCGAGCCGGGCGTGTCAGGCGTTGCGGCTCGGCTGGGCGTCGGGCTCGCGGCGGTCGGGCCGTACGCCCGCGGCGTCCGCCTCCTCCCCAGCCTCCGCCCCCAGCCGGACGTCCGGCAGGAAGGACAGCAGCACCGCGGCGGCCAGCATGATCGGCCCGGTCCACGCGAACACCCCGGTGATCGCGTCGGCGAAGGCGAGCTGCGTGGCGTGCCGGGTGGCCTCGGGCAGCGCCTGGATGGCGGCCGGGGTGAGCGAGGCCTGCCCCGGCGCGAGACCGGCGGCGAAGACGCCGCCGAGCACCGACACGCCCACGGCGCCGCCGACGTTCCTGGCGAACGTGACGGCCGAGGTGGCGGCGCCCCGGTCGGCCACGGGCGCGGTGGTCTGCACGGCGAGCATGAGGTTCTGCCCCATCACGCCGAGCCCGAGCCCGCACAGCACCATGTACGCCCCCGATACGACAGGGCCGGTGGTCACGTCCATGGTGGAGAACAGGATTCCGGCGATCCCGGCGAAGACGGCCCCGCCCACGATGATCCACTTGTAGCGGCCGAGCCTGGTCACGATCTGCCCGCCGAGCGTGGAGGCGACGATCATGCCGCCCATGAGCGGGAGCAGCAGCAGCCCGGAGTCGGCCGCGCCGGCGCCGCGCGCGAGCTGGAGGAACATCGGCAGGAACGTCGCCATGCCGACCAGGGAGGTGGCCAGCAGCACGATGGAGATGACGGGGATGGTGAAGGAGCGCGAGCGGAACAGCCGCAGCGGCAGGATGGGCTCGGCGGCCCTCCGTTCGGCGAGGACGAACAGCGCGCCGAGCACCACCGCGCCGGCGCCGAGGCCGATGATGACGGGCGAGGTCCACGCGTAGGTGCCGCCGGCCCAGGAGGCGAACAGGGTCAGGCAGGTGAGCACCCCGGCGATGAGCGCGGCGCCGAGCCAGTCGACGCGGTGCGGCGAGGTGCGCTTGGGCAGCTTGAGCACGGCGAACGCGACGGCCAGGGCGATGGCGCCGAGCGGCAGGTTGATGTAGAAGATCCAGCGCCAGGAGATGTGCTGGGTGAGGAAGCCGCCGACGAGCGGGCCGGCGATGGAGGCGATGCCGAAGACGGCGCCGAACAGGCCCTGGAAGCGGGCGCGTTCGCGGGGTGAGGCGACGTCGGCGACGATGGTCAGGGTCAGCACCATGAGGCCGCCGGCGCCGATGCCCTGGAAGGCGCGGAAGACGATGAGCTGGCCCATCGTCTGGGCGATGCCGCACAGGGCCGAGCCGAAGAGGAAGAGCACGATGGCCGCGAGGTAGAGGGTGCGGCGGCCGTACATGTCGCTGAGCTTGCCGAACAGCGGGGTGGCGATGCCGGAGGTCAGGGCGAACGCGGTGACCACCCACGACAGGCTCTCGAGCCCGTGCAGCTCGCCCACGATGGTGGGCATGGCGGTGGCCACCACGGTCTGGTCGAGCGCGGCCAGGAACAGGGTCAGCATGAGTGACCCGATGGTCACCCAGAGTGTTCGTCGCGAGGTGGACCGCTGAGGGATTGTCGCTACCATGAGCAGACTCCTTGCTTCTTTTTGGCGAGAGGGCAGGAGTGATCCGCGGCGATCGGGGGTGCCACCCCGGTCGCCGCCCTTGTCCTCAGGAGAGTCAGAGCCCGTTTTCGAGCAGGGTGAACGCCTCTTCGATCAGCTTGTCGACCGGCTCGCCGCCGGCCACGGACTCCTGCACGGCCGAGACGGCCGCGCCGAAGGTGGCGATGACGAGCAGCCTGGCGTGCATGCCGCTGGTGACGCCCGGGCGGTCTCTGACGGCGCCGAGAAGGCTCTCCAGCAGCTTCGTCTCGTCGACGGCCCTGGCCTTGGCGGCGAGCTCGGGGTAGCGGCTGCGCAGCTCCATGGACGGTTTGAGGTCGGCCATGATCGGGCGCAGGCGCTGCGCGAGCGTGCGCGCCACGGCCTTGAGCGCCTGGAAGGCGGACTCGTCCGCGGGCCTGGCGCGCAGCAGCTCGATGAACTCCTCGGGCGTCCACGGCGACACGGGGGCGAGCGCCTCCTCCTTGGAGGCGAAGTAGTTGAAGAAGGTGCGCGGCGAGATGTCGGCCGCCGCGCTGATGGCCTCGACGGTGGCGGCTTCGAGCCCCTGGTCGAGCGCGATGCGGATGGCGGCGTTCCTGATCGCCTGCCGCTTTTCGGCCCGGCGACGCTCGCGCCGCTCCTGCGGACTCTCCATGCTTTGCACTATATGCATCTCTTGCACACTCTGCAAGTCCTGCACGGTCTGCAATATGTGCAGGACGTGCAATCCGTGCCGGCCCGGAAAACGCGAAGGCGCCCGCCACAAGGGCGGGCGCCTTCGGAAAGAGGCGGGCTCAGACGAGCGGACGCGCCGTCGGCAGGATCGGGTACGGCAGCGCCGTGTCGCCCGAGAGGTACCGGTCCACGCCGGAGGCGGCCGAGCGCCCCTCGGCGATGGCCCACACGATGAGCGACTGGCCGCGGCCCATGTCACCGGCCACGAAGACGCCGTCGATCTTCGTCATGTACGTCTTGTCGCGCGCCACGTTGCCCCTGGCGTCGAAGAAGCCGTCACCGGCGACCTCGGCCAGGTCCCGCAGCAGCGGGCCCTTCTCCGGCCCCAGGAAGCCCATGGCGAGCGTGACCAGCTCGGCCGGGATCTCCCGCTCGGTGCCGGGGATGGGCTTGAACCCGGTCTGCGGCCCCTCGACCTCGACCAGGCGCAGCGCCCGCACGTTGCCGTCCTCGTCGCCGACGAACTCGGTGGTGGAGACCGCGTACATGCGCTCTCCGCCCTCCTTGGCCAGCTCCTCGTGGGCGCTTTCCATCTTGAACAGCATCGGGTACGTGGGCCACGGCTGGCTGGCCGGCCGCGTGGCGGGCGGCTGCGGCATGATCTCCAGCTGGGTGACCGACTTGGCGCCCTGGCGGATGGCGGTGCCGATGCAGTCGGCGCCGGTGTCGCCGCCGCCGATCACGACGACGTGCTTGCCCTCGGCCGAGACGGGCGAGACCGGGAAGTCGCCCTCCTGGACCCTGTTGGACAGCGGCAGGTACTCCATCGCCTGGTAGATGCCCTTGAGCTCGCGCCCGGGCACCGGCAGGTCGCGCCACTGGGTGGCGCCGCCGGACAGCACCACGGCGTCGAACTGCTCGCGCAGCTCGGCGGCGGTGATGTCGACGCCGACGTTGACGCCGGTGCGGAACTCGGTGCCCTCGGCCCGCATCTGCTCGAGACGGCGGTCGATGTGCCGCTTCTCCATCTTGAACTCGGGGATGCCGTAGCGCAGCAGGCCGCCGATGCGGTCGGCCCGCTCGAACACCACCACGTCGTGCCCGGCCCTGGTGAGCTGCTGGGCGGCGGCCAGGCCGGCCGGTCCGGAGCCGACGACCGCGACCTTCTTGCCGGTCTTGACGGCCGGCGGCTGCGGCTTCACCCATCCCTCGGCGAACGCGCGGTCGATGATCTCGACCTCGACCCGCTTGATCGTCACCGGGTCGGAGTTGATGCCGAGCACGCACGCCGCCTCACACGGAGCCGGGCAGAGCCGGCCGGTGAACTCGGGGAAGTTGTTGGTGGCGTGCAGCCGCTCGATCGCCTCGCGCCAGTCGGTGCGGTAGACGAGGTCGTTCCACTCGGGGATGAGGTTGCCCAGCGGGCAGCCGTTGTGGCAGAACGGGATGCCGCAGTCCATGCAGCGCGCCGCCTGCTTGGTCAGCTTCTCGCGGGGGAAGTCCTCGTAGACCTCCCGCCAGTCGCTGATGCGGACGTCGACGGGACGGCGCGCCGGCAGCTCCCGCTCGTGCGTGAGGAAACCCTTCGGGTCAGCCATTCGGTACGCCTCCCTTAACCCTGAACCGCGGCCGCCATGACGGCCTCGTCGATGTCCCTGCCCTCGATGCGGGCGGCCTCGGCGGCCTCGAGCACCCGCTTGTAGTCGGTCGGCATGATCTTGCCGAACCTCGCCAGCGCCGCGTCCCAGTCGGCCAGCAGCTGCTTGGCGACCGGCGAGCCGGTCTCCGCGAAGTGCTTCTCGACGGTCTCCTTGAGGAACTCGGCGTCGGCCTCGGTGAGCTCCTCGATGGCGACCATCTCGCGGTTGACCCGCTCGGGCTTGAGGTCCAGCAGGTACGCGATGCCGCCCGACATGCCGGCCGCGAAGTTGCGCCCGGTGGGCCCGAGCACCACGGCCCGGCCGCCGGTCATGTACTCGCAGCCGTGGTCGCCGACGCCCTCGACGACCGCCGTGGCGCCGGAGTTGCGCACGCAGAACCGCTCGCCCACGACGCCGCGGATGAACACCTCGCCGGAGGTGGCACCGTAGAGCGCGACGTTGCCGGCGATGATGTGGCCGTCGAGCGGCGCCTCCTCGTGCGGCCTGACGATGATGCGCCCGCCGGACAGCCCCTTGCCGACGTAGTCGTTGGCGTCACCGGTCAGCCGCAGCGTGATCCCGCGCGGCACGAACGCGCCGAACGAGTTGCCCGCCGAGCCGGTGAAGGAGATGTCGATGGTGTTGTCGGGCAGCCCCTTGCCGCCGTACCGCTTGGTCACCTGGTAGCCGAGCATGGTCCCGACCGTGCGGTTGACGTTGCGGATGGGCAGCTCCAGCGTGACCGGGGTGCCGTCGTTGATGGCGCCCTCGGCGAGCTGGATGAGCGTGTTGTCGAGCGCGTGCTCCAGCCCGTGGTCCTGCTCGACGACCTTGCGCAGCGCGGTGCCCGCGGGCAGCTCGGGCTTGTGCAGGATCGGCGACAGGTCGAGGCCGCTCGCCTTCCAGTGCTCCTCGGCCGCGGTGGTGTCGAGCATCTCGACGTGGCCGATCGCCTCGTCGAGCGAGCGGAAGCCCAGCTCGGCCAGGTATTCGCGGATCTCCTCGGCGATGAACTCGAAGAAGTTGACCACGAACTCCGGCTTGCCGGTGAAGCGCTTGCGCAGCTCGGGGTTCTGCGTGGCCACGCCCACCGGGCAGGTGTCGAGGTGGCAGACCCGCATCATGACGCAGCCGGAGACGACCAGCGGGGCGGTGGCGAAGCCGTACTCCTCGGCGCCGAGCAGCGCCGCGATGACGACGTCGCGGCCGGTCTTGAGCTGGCCGTCCACCTGCACCACGATGCGGTCGCGCAGGCCGTTGAGCAGCAGCGTCTGCTGCGTCTCGGCCAGGCCGAGCTCCCAGGGGGCGCCGGCGTGCTTGAGCGAGGTCAGCGGCGAGGCGCCGGTGCCGCCGTCGTGGCCGGAGATCAGCACCACGTCGGCGTGCGCCTTCGACACGCCGGCCGCGACCGTGCCGACGCCGACCTCGGCGACCAGCTTCACGTGGACCCGGGACTCCGGGTTGGCGTTCTTCAGGTCGTGGATGAGCTGGGCGAGGTCCTCGATCGAGTAGATGTCGTGGTGCGGCGGCGGCGAGATGAGGCCGACGCCGGGCGTGGAGTGGCGGGTCTTCGCGATCCACGGGTAGACCTTGTGGCCGGGAAGCTGCCCGCCCTCGCCGGGCTTGGCGCCCTGCGCCATCTTGATCTGCAGGTCGTCGGCGTTGACCAGGTACTCGGAGGTGACGCCGAAGCGTCCCGAGGCGACCTGCTTGATCGCCGACCTGCGGGCCGGGTCGTACAGGCGCTCGGGCTCCTCGCCGCCCTCACCGGTGTTGGACTTGCCGCCGAGCCGGTTCATCGCGATGGCGAGCGTCTCGTGGGCCTCCCTGGAGATGGAGCCGTACGACATCGCGCCGGTGGAGAACCGCTTGACGATGCTCTCGACGGGCTCGACCTCCTCGATGGGGATCGACTTGCCCTTGCGCAGCTTGAACAGGCCGCGCAGGGTCATCAGCCGCTCCGACTGGGAGTCCACGAGCCTCGTGTACTCCTTGAAGATCTCGTAGCGGCGGGTCCTCGTGGCGTGCTGCAGCTTGAAGACGGTCTCGGGGTTGAACAGGTGCGGCTCGCCCTCGCGCCGCCACTGGTACTCGCCGCCGACCTGGAGCCTGCGGTGCGGGTTCTCCACCCGCGGGTAGGCGTGGCGGTGGCGCTGGGCGACCTCCTCGGCCAGCACGTCGAAGCCGACGCCGCCGAGGCGCGAGGTGGTGCCGGTGAAGCAGGAGTCGATGACCTCCTGGCTCAGGCCGAGCGCCTCGAAGATCTGCGCGCCGGTGTAGGACGCGACCGTGGACACGCCCATCTTCGACATGATCTTGATGACGCCCTTGCCGTACGCCTTGATGAGGTTGCGCACGGCCTTGTGCTTGTCGACCTTGAGCACGCCGCTGTCGACCAGGTCCTCGACGGTCTCGATGGCGAGGTACGGGTTGATCGCGGCGGCGCCGTAGCCGATCAGCAGCGCCATGTGGTGGCACTCGCGGGCCTCGCCGGTCTCGATGACCAGGCCGATCTTGGTGCGGGTCTTCTCCTGGATGAGGTGGTGGTGCACCGCGCCCGTCAGCAGCAGCGACGGGATGGGCGCCAGCTTCTCGTTGGAGCCGCGGTCGCTCAGCACGATGATGCGCGCGCCGTCGGCGATCGCCCTGGAGGCCTCGGCCCTGATCTCCTCCAGCCGCTTCAGCAGCGCCTGGCCGCCGCCGGCGACCTCGTACAGGCCGCTGATGACGTACGGGTGGAAGCCCGGCAGGTCGTGCTCGTCGTTGATGTGGATGATCTTGGCGAGCTCGTCGTTGTCGATCACCGGGTACGGCAGCACGAGCTGGCGGCACGAGCTCGGCCCCGGGTCGAGCAGGTTGCCCTCGGGCCCGAGCGTGCTGGCCAGCGAGGTGACCAGCTCTTCCCTGATGGCGTCCAGCGGCGGGTTGGTGACCTGCGCGAACAGCTGGGTGAAGTAGTCGAACAGCAGCCGCGGCTTCTCGCTGAGCACGGCCACGGGCGTGTCGGTGCCCATGGAGCCGATCGGCTCCTGCCCGGTGCGCGCCATCGGCGACAGGATGATGCGCAGCTCCTCCTCGGTGTAGCCGAAGGTCTGCTGCCGCTTGACGAGCGCCTCGTGCGTGGGGATCTCCCGCTGGCGGGCGGGCAGCTCCTCGAAGCGGACGAGGCCGGCGTGCAGCCAGTCGGCGTACGGCTGCTCGGCGGCGAGCTCCGCCTTGATCTCGTCGTCCTCGATGATCTTGCCGCGGGCGGTGTCGATGAGGAACATCCGGCCCGGCTGCAGGCGGCCCTTGCGGACGACGTCCTCGGGGGCGATGTCCAGCACGCCGGCCTCGGAGGCCAGCACGACCAGGCCGTCGGCGGTCACCCAGAAGCGGCCGGGGCGCAGGCCGTTGCGGTCGAGCACGGCGCCCGCGACGGTGCCGTCGGTGAACGTGATCGAGGCGGGGCCGTCCCAGGCCTCCATCATCGTGGAGTGGAACTCGTAGAAGGCGCGCCGCGCCGGGTCCATCTCCGTGTGGTTCTCCCACGCCTCGGGGATCATCATGAGCACGGCGTGGGGGAGGCTGCGGCCGCCCATGTGGAGCAGCTCGAGCGCTTCGTCGAAGCTGGCGGTGTCACTGCCATCCGGGTCACAGATGGGGAAAAGTCGCGAAATATCGCCCGGAATGTGGGCGGAGGCCAGCATCGCCTCGCGCGCCCGCATCCAGTTGCGATTGCCCTTGACCGTGTTGATCTCGCCGTTGTGGGCGATGTAGCGGTAGGGGTGGGCCAGCGGCCAGCTCGGGAACGTGTTGGTGGAGAAGCGCGAGTGCACCAGCGCGATCGCCGTCTTGTAACGCTCGTCGCTCAGGTCGGGGAAGAACGGCTCGACCTGCTCGGGCGTCAGCATGCCCTTGTAGACGATCGTCCGCGAGGACAGCGAGGGGAAGTACACCTTCGCCTCGTGCTCGGCCCGCTTGCGCAGGCAGAACGTCAGCCGGTCGAGGTCGAGCCCGGCACGCCCGCCGGGGTCGGACACGAACAGCTGCGCGAAGTGGGGCATGACGGCCCGCGCGCTCGGACCCGGCAGGTCGCGGTCGACGGGCAGCTCCCGCCAGCCGAGCACGGTCAGGCCCTCCTCGGCCGCGATCTGCTCGATCAGGCGGACGGCGGCCGCCCTGGCCTCGTCCTCGACCGGGAGGAAGGCGATGCCGGCCGCGTACGAACCGGCGTCGGGCAGCGTGAACGGCACGCCGGCCCGGAAGAACTCATCGGGGACCTGCGTGAGGATACCGGCGCCGTCGCCGGTGTCAGGCTCGCTACCCTTGGCCCCCCGGTGATCGAGATTGCACAACGCCGTCAGCGCCTTGACCACAATCCCGTGATCACGCCGTCCCGCGACGTCGGCGACCATGGCGACACCGCAGGCGTCATGCTCGTTGGCGGGGTGGTAAAGACCCTGAGGCTCGGGGAACCCGAGGCGGGCAGCAGGCATTGAATCCCTCCCGTCGTCTTTCGTCTGTCTGGAACCGCTGTACAGGCGAGGGACGACGTTGGCCCTGCTGCATATCGTGGGTAGAGGTTACCTCACCCTGCCGGAATGGTGCCCGCCGCGTCCGTATTGCGAACATTTGGGCAGGTCCCGGCATCTGAACTCCCTATCCCAAACCCCGGACACCCGGCGCGGAATCCCCGTCCCAGCCGCGGTTTCCGCACACCGCCTCGCCCCCGCCACCCCACCCGCGCCTCCCCCGGCACCCCGGTTGTCCCTTGCCGCCCGCAGGCGCTCCCACCAGCTGTTCACCCACCGTCACCACGCACCTCATCAGCCCCGTCCCGAACAGCTCACCCGAGCCGACGCCGGCACGCGGGCGGCGTCAGGCGGATTCCCGGGGCGGCGGCACCGATAGGGTTCGCTCATGGAGCGCGACGGGGTGGAACGGCTGCTCACCGAGGCCGGGGCCGGCAGCAGGCGGCTGAGGCACGCCCTGGCCCTGCTGTGCGACGGCCAGTGGTGGACGTTGCCCGGCCTGGTCAGGGAGACCGCGACGTCACGGCGTACCATCGAGGCCCTGCTCGGCGAGCTGGTGCTGGAGCGGGACGGCGACCGGATGCGGGTCCCGCCCGTCGACACGCCCGCCTACCAGGACCTCATCGCGGTCGCGCCGCCGCCTGAGGACCCGGTCGCGCACCTCGTCCCCCACTACGCCGACGCGCTCGACCGCCTCACCGGCCTCGTCGCCAAGGCGCCGCGCGCCCGCCACGTGCTCGACCACGTCTCCGCGACGCCCGACACCGTGCTGCGGCGGGCGCTGCTGCTCGGCGCCCGTTTCTGGCTGCCCGGGGCGCGGCTGCTGTGCGTGGGCGACCACGACCTCACCTCGCTGGCCGTGAAGCTGGTGCATCCCGAGACGGACGTGACCGTGGTCGACGTCGACGAGCGCATCCTGGCCTACATCGACGAGCAGCGGCTGGGCGTCCGTACGCGCTGGGCCGACCTGCGGCTCGGCCTGCCGGCCTCGGCGCGCGACCACGACCTGGCGCTCACCGATCCCCCGTACACGCCGGAGGGCATCGGCCTGTTCGTGGCGCGCGCGGTGGAGGGGCTGCGCGAGGACGGGCGGGTGCTGCTGGCGTACGGGGCGAGCGAGCGCACGCCGATGCTGGCGTTCAAGGTTCAGCAGGAGCTGACCGAGCTCAACCTCGCCTACGAGGCCATCTATCCCGACTTCAACCGCTATTTCGGGGCGGAGGCCATCGGCTCGGCCGCCGACCTGTACATCCTGCGCCCCACCGGCAAGACCCGCCCCGCCGTGCAGTCGCGCCTGTCACGCCAGTCCACGGCCATCTACACGCAGGGGCCGCAGGCGGTCGAAAGCGCGGCTCCGTCCGTGGCGCCGGCTGAGGCGATCGCGGGTTTCGAGCCGGACCTGCTGGTCGGCGAGTGGCCCAAGGAGCTGTCCCAGCCCCGGGTCAGGCTCTCGACGTGGCTCGCCAAGCCCTACGCGGCCACACCGTCGCGGGTGGCGGTCGCCGTGCCGCCCGGCCTCGAGGCGGCGCTTCCACGCCTGCTGCTGGCCACGCGCGCGGAGCACGTCCGCGTCGCCGGCTCGGCTCTGCCTCCTCTCCCAAACGTTCTCTCCACCGTGTACGAGGTGCGGAACGCGAGCGAGACGGCCGTCGACGCCGTACGACGCCCTCAGCCCGCCGGCGAGGCCGAGACGGTACTGCGCAGGATCCTCGACAACGGGCACGGCAAGCTCGTCAACACCTGGCGCGAGGGCCTGATCGCGGTCGCCCGCGCCCAGGGCACGACGCTCACCAAGAACGAGGCCCGCGCCCTGATCCGCGAGGCCGCCGACTGGTCGGAGGGCCTGACCCCGATCGAGGCGCCCCTGCACCGGCTGTCGGCGCTGCCGTCCGCCGTTCAGACGACGGTGACCGCGCTCACCGGCACGACCTGACCGCGCTTCCTGGCAGGGCCTCCTGAGCCGGGCTTCCTGGCCGGGCTTCCTGGCTGGGCCTCCTGAGCCGGGCTTTCTGGCGTGCCTTCCTGACGGGCTTCTGACGGCTCCCTGCCGGTGCTTCTGACCGTGTTCCTGGGCTGAACGTCCTGCGCCGGGCTTCCGGACCGTCCGTCAGGTGGCCGCCACGATGCGGTCCTGGACCACCCGCCCCAGGCCGTCGAGCGCGACGAGCGCGGTGACCAGGTCCTGCGCGGACGCCTTGCCGCCGACCCAGCTCACCGTCACGTAGTGCCCCATGGCCCGGACCTGGGCGCTGCTGCCTTTGACGTCGAACGGGATGTCCTGCCGTACGAACGCGTCCTTGCGCAGCTCCGCCACCAGCGCGTCGGCCGCCTTGCCGTCGCCGAGGTTGAAGATGACGAACTGGCCGGAGACGGACCCGCCCTGGTACGTCGCCCGCAGCGCCTGCGTGCACCCCTCGGCAGAAGCGCCGACGAGGAGCTCTGAGCAGTCGGTGAACGCATCCGCCGCGACCCGGCGCAGGGTCCCCAGGGTCTCGGACGAGGCGGGGAAGACCTCGTCGGGGGTGAGCGGGGCGGCGTCGTTCTGCCGGCTGTCGATGGCCGCGTAGAAGGCGGAGGTGGCCTCGGCATGCAGGGCGGACGGGCGCGGCGTCTCGGCGGTGAACCACAGCCACCCGGCCACGCCGAGTGCCGCCACCAGCACGCCGGCCGCCACGGACACGAGCACGCGCCTGGACATCAGGACGACGGCCCCGTGATCGACACGACCCGGCGGTAGACCGCCTTCTCGGCGCCGCGCAGAGCGAGCGTGAGCGAGACGAAGTCGTCCTTCGCGGTGGGCTCGGCGCCGTCCACCCGGCCCAGCCACACCAGGCCGACGTAGTGGCCGAGCGCGTAACCGCCCGCCTCGGAGTACCCGCCGGGCGGGAAGACGGCCTTCCCGGACGACAGCGGCTGCACCCAGCCGCCCCGATAAAGCACCTTCAGCTGCTCCACCAGCTCGGCCGCCGACTTGGCGTCCTCGAGGTTGATCAGCGTGTACTGGCCCACGTAGCGGCCGTCGGAGCTGAGATACAGGCCGCGGGCGGTCTGGGTGCAGCCCGCGTCCTCCGCCAGTTGCAGCAAGTCCTCCCCCTGCAACGCCTGCGTACAGTCGCCGTCGAGCTTCTTGGCGGCGAGCTTCAGCTTGAGCTTCTTGGAGACGGTCAGCTCCTTCTGGCTGAACACCTCCTTCTCCGTCAGCGGCTTCGCGTCCTTCGCCCGCTCCGCCACGGGGTCGAACAGCTTGGGCGACTCCCAGCCGTGGAACACCGCGGGCAGCACCGCGTCCGGCGTGAGCACCGCCGCGGTGGCCCGTCTTTCCGGCTGGTACGTCCCCAGCGACCTGACCACGGACACGAACCCCACCCCGGCCGCGATCACCCCGACCACCGTCGCGATGATCACCAGCAGCCGCTGCCGCTCCGGCGGCATGCCCATCTCGGTGAGCACCGGGAACTGCCAGTCGGAGCGCGGCGTGCGGCGCCGCTTGCGCGAGGTCGCCTTGCCCTCATCCAGACCGCCGTCCCGCCCTTCGGGCCGCGAACCGCTGTCCGGCCGCCCATCAGGCCGAGTCCCCGCCCCCGGCCGCCTGCCGGATGGCGGGCCGTCGCCCGACCGGCCGCCGGCACCAGAAGCCGCCTCCGGCCACTCATCGGACCGAGAGCCGGCGTCCGGCCGTCTCCCGGCGCCGTCGTCCCGCGTACGCCCGCCGCTCCCCGCCGGACCGGCCGCGCGCTTACGGCTTCCGACGATGCCGCCCGGCGGCATGCCCAGGCCGAGCCCGTCCTCCTGACCGTTGCCGGTGCCGGATCCGCTCTCCGCCCGCGACCCGGCCTCGGACTCCGCACCGGAACGCATGCCGTCGCCCTTGCCCCGGCCGCGTCCCAGCAGCCCGAAGCGCCGCCGCTGCGTACCGCCCTCGTCCACGCCGGGGCCGGAAGCCCAGAAGTCGTCATCGCCGTCCGCGGCCCGACCGCCGTCACCCGAGGCTTCGGCCTTGCTCCTGCCCTTGCCTCGGCCCCGGCCCTCGCCCTCGGCGGCAGCCCGCCGGCGGTCCTTCCTGCGACCGTCAGCGTGACCGGATCCGGCATCGCCGGCGTCCCCATCGAGCTCGGCCTCGGCAGCCCGGGCATGACCAGCACCCTCAGCAACGCCGCCCTCTGCACGGGCCCGCCTGCGGCGACCACCGTCGGCAGCGTGACCGAGGCCACCGCCCCGTCCCTCATCAGCGGCAGCGTGGCCGAGACCGGTGCCCTCGGCTTCGGCGGCACCATCACGACCGCCGTCCCGAGCGCGACCATCAGGCCCAGGAGCCGCCCGGCCTTGGTCGTCACCGCCCATCGCCGAGCGGCCACCGTCGCCGCCCGAACGCCGCCGGCCTCGACGGGCGGCACGCCCGCCGTCATCAGCCAGGGCGGCCGACGAGTCACCGGCCGCGAACCCGTCGCCCCCTTCGGGGGCCGGCCGCCGCCGCCCGGACGCAGCGCGCCCGTCCCCGTCCGCCCCGGCCGCCGACCACTCACCACTGGCAGCCGCTGGAGCCGACGACCTTTCCCCACTGGGGGACGGCCTGGTCACCGGCCCCTCACCACCAGCGGACGGCCGACCCGCCGGCCACTCACCGCTAGCAGAAGGACCGCCTGCCGGCCACTCACCACCAGCGGACGGACCACCTGCCGGCCACTCACCACCAGCGGACGGACCACCTGCCGGCCACTCACCGCTAGCGGACGCACCGCCTACCGGCCATTCTCCGCTGCCAGGCTGTGCGGCCTGCTCGGCCCGGCGAGCTGCCCTGCGCCCGAGCCGGCCGCGCGCGGAACGGCTGGACGGCTCGCCCTCGGATCGGCCCGCAGCAGCCGGCCCCCAGATGTCGCCCGAGCCCGTTACGGCCTGACCGGCTCCCGCTGCCGCAGGACCGGCTTCTGTTGCCGCATGACCGCCCGCGTGTTCACCGCTCTCGTGACCGGACGCCGACGGCCTGCCGCTTTCGGCCGCCTGCCGGCCGCCGCTGCGCGACCCGGCGCCGTGCCTCCCGGGGTCGGTCCCGGCGGCCGACCAGACGTCACCGGCCGTGCCGCCACCCATCGCGGGCCACCCAGCGGCGTCCGTGCCCGTGCCGGCCGACCGGCCGTGACGACGCGAGCGCCGCCCCGCCGAACGTCCTCTCCTGCCGCCTTCGGCCTCCGCCTCCGGCACCGCGTCACCGACCGGACGACCGCTCGCGGGCTCACCGCCGTCTCCGGCGGAGCGCTCCTCGCCGATGAACCAGCTACCAGTGCCAGGCCTGCTGCCACCCGAGGCACCAAGGTCACCGACACCCCACCCGCCGGTCCCCGACCGACCATCACCCGCAGGCCAACCACCCGTGCCCGACCCACCGTCACCGGCAGGCCAACCACCTGTACCCGAGGAGCCCCCACCCGCA